>NZ_JBXAQA010000003.1:0-642505 GCF_058806755.1 Sphingopyxis sp. GW821-FHT12F08 | reverse complement strand
TTGCCCACCGAATACAACATCACCGGAGCCACCGCATCCGCCAAAACCTCACGCATTATGTGAATGCTCTCCGACTCGAGGCGGTCAAGGTGGGTCAGGTTCGATGGACTTTGCGGCTGGGGAGACGACAAGCTCCGGTTCCTCTTTATTCGATGGCGCTGGATTGGCGACATACGCGCCAATCCAGCGTAGAACATTCCCAAATGGGAGCCACGCGGACAAACGCGCCGATCGGCCCTAGCCATTCCGCGCGCCGACAAGCAAGCAGGATGGGCTTTGCGGCAAAATAGTCTGGCTTGTGCATCCCCTTCTGTTTGCGGCACCTTCCTGCTAGTCGCAACCCGAACAGAATAGAGGATTCCATGCGCGCCACCCCCGATTTCGACTTCGCGCTCGGCGAAAATGCCGAGATGATCCGCGAAAGCGCCGCCCGCTTCGCCGACGAGAAGATCGCACCGCTGGCGGCCAAAGCAGACGCGGAAGACTGGTTTCCGCGCGACGAGCTGTGGACCGCGATGGGCGAACTCGGCCTGCACGGCATCACCGTCGAGGAAGAGTTCGGCGGCCTCGGGCTCGGTTATCTCGAACATGTCATCGCGGTCGAGGAAGTGTCGCGGGCTTCGGGCGCGATCGGCCTGTCGTACGGCGCGCATTCGAACCTGTGCGTCAACCAGATCCGCCGCTGGGGGAATGAAGAGCAGAAGGCGAAATATCTGCCCAGGCTGATTTCGGGCGAGCATGTCGGCAGCCTCGCGATGTCCGAGGCGGGCGCGGGCAGCGACGTCGTGTCGATGAAGCTGAAGGCCGAGCGCGTCCAGGGCGGCTATGTGCTCAACGGGACGAAATTCTGGATCACCAACGCGACGCATGCCGATACTTTGGTCGTCTATGCCAAGACGAGCCCCGAGGCGGGGTCGCGCGGGATCACCGCCTTCCTGATCGAGAAGGACATGCCGGGCTTTGCGATCGGGCAGAAGATCGACAAGGTCGGCATGCGTGGATCGCCCACCGCCGAGCTGGTGTTCACCGACTGCGAGGTGAGCGAGGAGCAGGTGATGGGACCCGAGAACGGCGGGGTCGGCGTGCTGATGTCGGGGCTCGACTATGAGCGCGTCGTGCTCGCGGGGCTGCAACTCGGGATCATGCAGGCGTGCCTGGACACCGTCATCCCGTACGTGCGCGAGCGCAAGCAGTTCGGCAAGCCGATCGGCGGCTTCCAGCTGATGCAGGCCAAGGTCGCCGACATGTATGTGATGCTCCAGTCGGCGCGCTCCTATGTCTACAACGTCGCCAAGGCGTGCGACGCCGGGCAGACGACGCGCTTCGACGCCGCGGGCTGCATCTTGCTCGCGAGCGAAAATGCGGTGAAAGTCGCGGGCGAAGCGATCCAGGCGCTGGGCGGCGCGGGTTACACCAGGGACTGGCCGGTCGAGCGTTACTGGCGCGACGCCAAATTGCTCGATATCGGCGCCGGGACGAACGAGATTCGGCGCATGCTGATCGGCCGCGAGCTGATAGGCGCGATTTAGGTCTTCACCTGAAAACTTGGGGGGCAAGTGATGATGAAGGGACATAGCAGCATCGATCATCCGTTGGAGCGGACGATTTTTTTCTCCGATGCGGTCTTTGCAATCGCAATCACGCTTCTCATCATCGAAGTTCATGTGCCGCACCTGCCCCACGGCGCGCCGGTAGCGGCGTTCGGGGATGCGCTTTCCCAGCTCTTGCCGAGCTTTTTTGCCTTTGCCCTGAGTTTTCTTGTCATCGGCCGCTTCTGGATCGGGCATCACAATGCCTTCAGCCTGCTCGACCATTATGACCGGCGGCTGCTCTGGCCGAACCTTCTGTTCCTGATGGGCATTGCCTTTACGCCATTTGCGACCGCTTTTTTGGGCCTTAATCTCGGCGCGTTGGTATCGGCGTTGTTCTATAACGCCACGATGCTCGCGCTGGGGCTGCTCAACATGCTCCTGATGTGGGCCGTAACACGGGCGCTGCGCGACAATGTCGAAGTTCCCGAGGATCAGATACGCGACCTGTCGGCCCGGCCGCGCAGCCTCGCGCTCGCGGCTCTGGTGTCGATCGCCTTGTCGTTTCTCGCGCCGATGTACAGCCAGGCGGGCTTGCTGACCATGCCGCTTTGGCGGCGGCTGCTTTTGGCCTGGTCGGCGTCTCCGAAGCCAGCGCCGACCGACGAGGTACGCGCATGACCGACCGCTCGCCGAAATCGTCGGGACGAGGCGTATGAGGATCGAACGGAAGCAGATCGCGGCGTGACGTGGCTATGGCTATCCGCCGCGGCAATGGTCGCGTCGGCCCTCACCCATTCGATCCTCGGCGAGAAAAGGCTGATCCAGCCGCTGCTGCGCATCAAGCGTGGCATTTTGTTGGCCGATATGCCGCGCAAGGTCTTCCGCTTCGCCTGGCACGCGATGGCGGTGCTGATGCTGCTCTCCGCGGCGACGGTCGCCTGGCCGGACACCCCGCGCGGGCTGCTCGTCGTCATCGGTTTCGGCTGGGTGGGAACCGGACTGGTCAATGCGGCGTGTACCGGGGGACGGCACATCATCTGGCCCTTCCTCGCGGGGTCGGGGGTGCTGGCCCTGATCGGAGCATGGGTTTGAGCGATTTTACGGTGCGCGGGTTCGACCATATCGTGCTGTGCGTGCGCGATGTCGGGACGACGTGCGCCTTTTACGAACGCGTGCTCGGCATGGCGGCGCGCGAGGAGCGGCCGGGCAAATTTTCGCTGCAATTCGGTCCGCACAAGATCAGCCTGCAGGATGCAGCGACCGCGCCGGGCATCGCGCGCGATACGGTGCCGGGCAGCGGCAATTTCTGCCTGCTCAGCGACACTCCGGTCGCGCGGTGGCGCACGCATCTGGCGACCGAAGGCGTCGCGGTGATCGACAGTGGGCTGCGCGACGGGGCGACGGGGACGATCGACTCGCTCTATTTCCACGATCCCGACGGCAATCTGGTCGAGGTCAGCAACCTCGTCGAAGCGCGATGAACGATACGCTGCTCACGGCGCTGCAATATTATGGCGCGGGCGCGGCGACGCTCGCGGCGCTGGTGGTGTCGCTGAACCTCGGGCGGCGCTGGACCGGCTGGGCGTTCGTCGTGTTCGTGACGAGCAGTATCGCGCTGATCCTGTGGGGGTTCCTGCAGGAGGACAGCGAGGGGATCGGGTGGCAGAATATCGCGCTGCTGCTCATCAATACGATCGGGGTGTATCGGTATCTGATCTTGAAGGAAAAGCCGGAGGGTGACCAGCCTCCCCTCCCTGAAAGGGAGGGGTAGCGAGACTTGCCAGCTTGCTGGCTAGTCACAGCTAGGGGTGGGTCTGGCGGATAGCGCAGACGCTCGCTGCGCTCGCGACCCACCCCCAACCCTCCCTTGCAGGGAGGGGGGTATCTTACCCCCACACCCGCACGCGCCTGTCGGGCGCCAGATACAGCTTGTCGCCTTCCTTGACGTCGAACGCCTTGTACCAGGCGTCGAGGTTGCGCACGGTCAGCGCGCGGTACATGCCCGGGGCGTGGCCGTCGGTCGCGACGCGGGCGCGGAGCGCTTCGGCGCGCATCTTGGTCGCCCAGGTTTGCGCAAAGGCGATGAAGAAGCGCTGGTCGCCGGTGAAGCCGTCGATCACCGGCGCCTCCTTGCCGCCGAGCGAGGCGCGATAGGCGTCGTAGGACGCCTGTAAGCCGGCAACGTCGGCGATATTCTCGCCCAGCGTCAGCCGGCCGTTGAGCGCGAGGTCGGGGAACGGCTTGTAGGTGTCATATTGCGCGGCGAGCGCGTCGCCCGCGGTGTTGAACCTGGCGAGATCGGCCGGCGTCCACCAGTTGCGCAGCGCGCCCGTCGCGTCGAACGCCGCGCCATTATTGTCGAAACTGTGGCTGATCTCGTGGCCGATGACGGCGCCGATCGCGCCATAGTTGAACGCGGGGTCGGCCTTGGCGTTGAAGAAAGGCGGCTGGAGGATCGCGGCGGGGAAGTTCATCGCATTCTGGACGGGCAGGTTCACCGCATTGACCGTCTGGGGGACCATCCACCATTCGCCCTTGTCCATCGGCTTGCCGATCTTGGCGAGCTGGTGCGCGGTCTCGGCCTTTTCGCCGGCGACGACATTGGCATAGGCGTCGCTTGCGCTGATCTTATACGCGCCATAGTCGCGCCAGGTGTCGGGATAGCCGACGCCGACCGCGATCGTTTCGACCTTCCTGATCGCTTCTTTCTTGGTTTCGGGCGCCATCCAGTCGATCGTCTCGACGCGTTTCGCAAAGGCCGCCTTGATCCCCGCGACCATGTCGCCGACCTCGGCCTTGGCCGAGGCGGGGAAATATTTGTCGGCATAGGCCTTGCCCACCGCGTCGCCGAGATAGATGTCAAGCGCATCGAGCGCGCGCTTGTCGCGGGCACGCTGCTGCGGCGTGCCCGCGAGCGTGGTGCCGTAAAAGGCGAAATGCGCGCGATCGACCGCGGTCGGCAGCACGTCGCTGTGGCTGTTGATCTGGTGGAAGACGAGCCAGTCCTTCCACGCGTCGAGCGGCTCGGAGGCGACGAGCGCCGAGAGGCCGGTGATCGCATTCGCATGATAGGCGCCGAATTTGGCGGCGCCGTCGAGCCCGGCGGCGCCGAACCAGGCGTCCCAGTCGATCCCCGGCGCCTTCTTGGCGAAATCGCCCTTGGCCCAGACCGCCGCCGATTTGGTGAAATCCTCGCTCGCCTCGCGCGTCGCGTGCGCCTTGGCGATCTTCACTTCGAGGTCGTAAATGCGCTTCGCCTTCGCGGCGGCGTCGGGTTGGCCCGCGGCGGTCAGGAGCTTGGCGATATAGGCCTGATATTCGGTCCGGATCTCCGCCATCTTGGGATCGGCGGAGAGATAATATTCGCGCTCGGGCAAACCGAGGCCGCCTTGCAGCACATAGGGGATGACCTCGCCCGGAGTAGCGAGGCCCTGCGCCACGAAGAGGCCGAAGAGATTTTCGGTGCCGAAATCGGTGGCGTTGAGCGGATCGACGTCGGCGCGCGTCTGTTCGCCGAGCACCTTCGACAGCGCGGCCTTGTCGGGAATCGCGTTGAAGCGCGCGATGTCGGCGGCGACGGGTTTCATCCCCGCGGCGTCGATCGCCTTCGTGTCGGTATAGGCCTTGTAGAAGGCGGCGATGCGGCCCTCGTTGGTGTCCGGGGCGGCGTCGCCCTTGACGATCGCGTCGACCAGTTCGCGGTTGCGCTTCTCGGTTTCGAACTGCGCGACGTAAAAGGCGCCGATCGACGAGCGGTCGGCGGGGATTTCGGTCGTCTTGTCCCAATTGCCGTTGGCGTAGGCGTAGAAATCGTCGCCGGGCTTGGCGGTGATGTCCATCGCCGCCTTGCTGATGCCGAGCTCGGTGCCGACGGTATAGGCGGCGCTGCTTTCCTCCTTGCCGCTGGTGCAGGCGGCGGTGGAGCCGAGGATCGTGGCGCTGGACAGCAGGATAGCGAGAAGGCGATGGTTCATAACTGACGACCTTGTGTTTGGAAAATATGCCGAAGCAACGGGCCTGTGTGCCGATGGTTTGGGCGCCACCCGATTTCGGCCTGCGGCGCTTTCCAATCGACGAACGACCGGCTAACCCGGCCATTCTGAACGGGAGAGAAATCGACGTGAGTGCACCGGTCCTGGGAACCATGATCAATGCCGATAGCGAGACCTATCGCGCCAATGCCGCGCATAATATCACGCTGAAGGACGAACTGCGCACGCGCGTCGCCGAGGCGGCGCTGGGCGGCAACGAGAAATCGCGCGAACGCCATACGAGCCGTGGCAAATTGCTGCCGCGCGAGCGCGTCGAGCACCTGCTCGACCCGGGTTCGCCCTTCCTCGAAATCGGCCAGCTCGCGGCGAACGACCTGTACGAGGGCGAAGTGCCGGGCGCGGGGCTGATCTGCGGCATCGGCCGCGTGTCGGGGCGCCAGTGCATGATCCTGTGCAACGACGCGACGGTGAAGGGCGGCACCTATTATCCGATGACGGTCAAGAAGCATCTCCGCGCGCAGGAAATTGCCGAGGCGAACCGCCTGCCGTGCATCTATCTGGTCGACAGCGGCGGCGCGAACCTGCCGCATCAGGACCAGGTGTTTCCCGACCGCGACCATTTCGGGCGCATCTTCTTCAACCAGGCAGTGATGTCGGCGAAGCGCATCCCGCAGATCGCGTGCGTGATGGGGAGTTGCACCGCAGGCGGCGCCTATGTGCCGGCGATGAGCGACGAAACCGTCATTGTACGAAACCAGGGTACGATCTTCCTCGCCGGTCCGCCGCTGGTGAAGGCGGCGACGGGCGAGGAGATCAGCGCCGAGGATCTGGGCGGCGGCGATTTGCACGCGAAGAAATCGGGCGTGGTCGATCATCTCGCCGAGAATGACGAGCATGCGCTGACGATCGTGCGCGATATCGTCAGCCATTTGGGGAGCGACGCGGGCTTCGAGGTCGCGATCAAGGATCCGCGGCCGCCCAAATATGACGCGGCCGAGCTTTACGGAGTGATCCCGCAGGATGTGCGCGCGCCTTATGATGTGCATGAAGTGATCGCGCGGATCGTCGACGGTAGCGAGTTTCACGCGTTCAAGGCGAATTACGGCAGCACGCTCGTGTGCGGCTTCGCGCATATCTGGGGCATCCCGGTCGCGATCCTGGCCAACAATGGCGTGCTGTTCAGCGAATCCGCAGTCAAGGGCGCGCATTTCATCGAGCTCGCGCAGCAGCGGCGCATTCCCCTGCTCTTCCTCCAGAATATCTCGGGCTTCATGGTCGGTGGCAAATATGAAGCCGAAGGCATTGCAAAACATGGCGCGAAGCTGGTGACTGCGGTGGCGACCGCGACGGTGCCCAAAATCACTGTGCTGATCGGCGGCAGCTTCGGCGCAGGCAATTATGGCATGTGCGGACGCGCCTATTCGCCGCGCTTCCTGTTCACCTGGCCCAATGCCCGGATTTCGGTGATGGGGGGCGAGCAGGCGGCGTCGGTGCTGGCGACGGTGCACCGCGATGCCGACAAATGGACGGCGGAAGAGGCCGAGGCCTTCAAGGCGCCGATCCGCCAGAAGTACGAGGATGAGGGCAATCCCTATCATGCGACCGCGCGGTTGTGGGACGACGGGATCATCGACCCGGCGCAGACGCGCGACGTGCTGGGACTGGCCTTTGCGGCGACGCTGAATGCGCCGGTCGAGGAGCGTGGGTTTGGCGTGTTTAGGATGTGATGGAGGAACCGGCCAAGTTCCTCCCCGGGACGGGGAGGTGGCGCCGCGAAGCGGTGACGGAGGGGTCGGAGCCTCTCCGGATGGCGCCGGCGCATGATCGATAGGTCCCGGCCCCTCCACCATCCTTCGGATGGTCCCCCTCCCCGTTCCGGGGAGGAATTGGGGCGGGTTCGACATCGAACGGTTGGTGCCGACGACAAGACTGTGAGCCTGGCGCGAAGATTGCGTCGCGAGATGACCTTGCCGGAGGGGCTGTTGTGGCGTCAATTGCGCGGTAGGCAGACAGGATTGAAATTTCGACGGCAGTTTCCCGTTCTGGATTATGTCGCCGACTTTGCCTGTGTCGAACACCGCCTGCTCGTCGAGATCGACGGGCTGGCGCATGACTTGGCAGATCGCCCGGAACGAGACGCGCGGCGCAACCGAATTTTGAACGAGAGAGGATGGCAGATCGTGCGAATAGCGGCGAGTGAAGTCTTGAAGGACGCGGCGGCGGTTGCCCAATCGATCGCAACCTTCGCCGATAGCTTGCGGCCCCTCCACCATACTGCGGATGGTCCCCCTCCCCGTACCGGGGAGGACCGGCTGTGATTGGGTCCCTCCTCATCGCCAATCGCGGCGAGATCGCCTGCCGTATCATCCGCACCGCGCGCGAGATGGGCATAAGGACCGTTGCGGTCTATTCGGACGCCGACGCCAAGGCGCTGCATGTGCGCGAGGCCGATGAGGCAGTGCATATCGGGCCGTCGCCGGCGCGTGAATCCTACCTCGTCGGCGAGAAGATCATTGCCGCCGCGAAAGCGACCGGGGCCGAAGCGATCCACCCCGGATACGGCTTCCTCTCCGAAAACGCAGAGTTCGCGCAGGCGGTCGCCGATGCCGGGATCGTTTGGGTCGGACCAAAGCCTTCGTCGATCACCGCGATGGGGCTGAAGGACGCCGCCAAGAAGCTGATGGCCGCGGCAGGCGTACCGGTGACGCCGGGCTATATGGGCGAGAATCAGGACCCGGCCTTCCTCGCCGAACAGGCCGGGCAGATCGGCTATCCCGTGCTGATCAAGGCGGTCGCGGGCGGCGGCGGCAAAGGGATGCGCAAGGTCGACGCCGCGGCGGACTTCCTCGACGCGCTCGCCTCGTGCCAGCGCGAGGCGGCGTCGTCGTTCGGCAACGACCATGTGCTGATCGAAAAATATATCCTGACCCCGCGCCATATCGAGGTGCAGGTGTTCGGCGACACCCACGGCAATGTCGTCCATCTGTTCGAGCGCGACTGCTCGCTTCAGCGCCGCCACCAGAAGGTGATCGAGGAGGCCCCTGCCCCCGGCATGGACGAGGCGACGCGTGCCGAGCTCTGCGCCGCCGCGGTACGCGCCGCGAAGGCGGTCGACTATGTCAGCGCGGGGACGATCGAATTCATCGCCGACGCCTCGGAAGGCCTGCGCGCCGACCGCATCTGGTTCATGGAGATGAACACGCGGCTGCAGGTCGAGCATCCGGTGACCGAGGAAATCACCGGGGTCGATCTGGTCGAATGGCAGCTCCGCGTTGCGTCGGGCGAGCCGATCCCGCTCAGGCAGGAGGAACTCGCGATCAACGGCTGGGCGATGGAAGCGCGGCTCTATGCCGAGGATCCGGCGAAGGGCTTCCTGCCCTCGATCGGCACGCTGGAGCTGTTCCAGTTGCCCGATCAGATGGGGCGCGTCGACACCGGGGTCTATGAGGGCGCGGAGGTCTCGCCGTTCTACGATCCGATGATCGCCAAGGTCATCGCCTGGGGCGAGGATCGCGAGGAAGCGCGCGAATTGCTGTCGGAGATGCTCGAGGACAGCGCGATCTGGCCAGTGAAGAGTAATTCGGCCTTTCTGATCAATGCGCTCGACCACCCCGATTTCGTCGCGGGCAGCGTCGACACCGGGCTGATCGGCCGCGACAGCGACGGCATGACCGCCGAGCCCGAACCCTCGGCGCAGGCGCTGACCAACGCCGCGATGGCGATGACGCCGCGCGCGCTGCAGGCGGGCTTCCGGCTCAACGCGCCCGACGTGCGCAGCGCGCCCTTCCTGCTCGACGGCCGACGCGTCGAGGTCGAACTCCACGGCCCCGGCGCCGAGGACCCCGCGCCCGCGATGCTGGTCGCCGAGAGCGGATCGGTGTGGCAGCTCACGCCGTGGCGCACCGCGGGAAGCACCGGCGGCGCGGCGGGCGACGGCGCGATCCTGTCGCCGATGCCGGGCAAGGTCATCGCGGTCGACGTCGCCGCGGGTGACAAAGTGACCAAGGGGCAGAAATTGCTGACGCTCGAGGCGATGAAGATGGAGCATAGCCTGACCGCGCCCTTCGACGGGGTGGTGGCCGAGCTCAACGCATCGGCGGGCGCGCAGGTGCAGGTCGAGGCGCTGCTGGTGCGGATCGAGAAGGAAGAATGATCCCCTTCCCCGTTTGTGCTGAGCTTGTCGAAGCACCGCTCTTGCCTTTGACGTCGCGTGAAAAGAACAGCCCTTCGACAAGCTCAGGGCGAACGGAGTTTTGAAATGGCCGGCAAATATTTCGACGAATGGGCGGTCGGCGACACGCTGACGCACGATATCCGCCGCACGGTGACCGAGACCGACAATCTGCTGTTCACGGTCATGACGCACAATCCGCAGCCGCTGCACCTCGACATCGAGGCGGCGAAGGCGTCGGAGTTCGGACAGATCCTGGTCAACGGCACCTTCACCTTCAGCCTGATGGTCGGGCTGTCGGTCGGCGACACGACGCTGGGGACGCTGGTCGCGAATCTCGGCTACGACAAGCTGGTCATGCCCAAGCCGGTGTTCATCGGCGACACGCTCTACGCGACGAGCGAGGTCGTGGCGCTGAAGGAGAGCAAGTCGCGGCCGGGTGCCGGGATCGTGACCTTCCTGCACAAGGCGATCAACCAGCGCGGCGAGACCGTGTGCCAGTGCGAGCGGTCGGCGTTGCTGAAGAAGCGGTCGTAAAATCCTCGCCACTCGTGGGGAGGTGGCAACCCGCAGGGTTGACGGAGGGGGGTGGCGGCCTCAAACCTCGTTCCATGACGAAAGCCCCCTCCACCATCCTCCGGATGGTCCCCCTCCCCGTTCCGGGGAGGATCGGATCATGAGACTCCGCTCGCTCCTCTTCGTCCCCGGCGACCGCCCCGAACGTTTCGCCAAGGCTGCGGCGTCGGGCGCCGATGCGATCATCCTCGATCTCGAGGATTCTGTCTCGCTCGCCAACAAGGATGCGGCGCGGCACGCAATCGCCGATTACCTGGCGGGAACACGCGAGGTGATCACGCTGGTGCGCGTCAACCCGCTCGACGGGCACCTGACCGCCGCCGATGTCGCCGCGATCGCCGGCGCGCGGCCCGATGCGATCATGCTGCCCAAGGCCGAGGGCGCGCCGAGCATCCTGCAGCTCGACACCATCCTGCGCAGCGAATCCGCCGCCGATGCCTCGCTGCCCGCGATCCTGCCGATCGCGACCGAGACGCCGGCGGCGATCTTCACCTTGGGGAGCTACCGTGAGGTCAGGGACCGGCTGCTCGGGCTGACCTGGGGCGCCGAGGATTTGCCTGCCGCGATCGGCGCGGCGGCGAGCCGGGAGGCCGACGGCAGCTATACCGCGCCCTATGAGGTCGCGCGCGCGATGACCCTGTTCGCCGCGCACGCGGCGGGGGTCGCGGCGGTCGATACCGTGTTTCCCGCGATCAAGGACGACAGCGGTCTGGCGGCTTATGCCGCGCGCGCGCGACGCGATGGCTTTACGGGCATGATGGCGATCCATCCGTCGCAGGTCGGCACGATCAACGCCGCCTTTACGCCTGCCGCCGAAGAGGTGGCGCGCGCGCAGGCGATCGTCGATGCCTTCGCCGCCAATCCCGACATCGGGGTGCTGCAGGTCGACGGCAAGATGGTCGACGCCCCGCACCTCAAGCAGGCGCGGCATATCCTGTCGCTGGCGGATTAAGCTCGCCCTCCCCCTCGATGGGGGAGGCAGCGAGACTTACGAACTTGTTCGTTAGTCGCAGCGGTGGGGATGCGCGCTCGGCCTGAAACCCCGGGGGAGGGGCAAGGACGCGTCATCACCCTCATCCAACTTCGCCTAATCGCTTCGCGATAAGGCTTCATATCCTTCTCCCATCAAGGGGGAAGGGATCAGCTCCCAAACGGTCGATGCCGCCGCATCCACACCTTGCCCCGATGCCAGTTCTTGCGGAGTCCGCGTTCGGGGATCGCCTCGAACATCGCGTCGGGGCTTTCGGGGTCGAGGAGTTCGTGCTCGGCGATATATTCGTCGAACGGGCCGGGCTCGATCAGGTCGAGCAGTTCGAGCGAACGCCCCTCGCCGCGCAGCGCCTCGATCGTGTCGATCAGCGACCCGCTCGCTTCGAAGCCGCGCCCGACCATCACCGGCTCGACCCCCAGATGCTCGGCGATCAGCGATTCGCGCAGGCGCCGGATCGTCGGCTCGACCCCGGTGTTCGCCGCCAGCGCGGCGTCGATCGTCACGTCGCATTCGCTGTCGAGCCCCATCGAACGGTTGTTCATGTTCGCCGAACCGACGCGGATCAGCCGGTCGTCGACGATCGTAGTCTTGGCGTGGACATAGATGGGCTCGCCGCCCGCGGTGTGCGGGACATAGACGCGGAGGCGGTCGCCGTGCTTCGCCTTGGCGATCTCGCGCACCAGTTGCACGCGCGCGGCGTCCATCGCCATCTGCTCGAGCCAGCCGTCGGCCTGCTTGGGCATCACCATGACGAATTCGGGCGGATAGTCCTCGTTCAGCCGCTCGGCGATCGCGGCGGCGATCCTGGCGCTCGTGAAATATTGATTCTCGAAATAGATGAAGCGCTTCGCCGCCGCGATCATATCGAGATAGAGCTGCTCGATCTCGCGGATTTCCTCGTAACCGTCATATTCGGCGCGGGTGCGCGAGATGGCGACGTCGACGCCGAAGAAATCGGATTCGAGCGCCTCGGGCCAATTCTCGCCATCGCCCTCGATTTCGCGGAGCGGCTTCCTGGTTGCACGCTGCCAGCGTTCGTTGCCGAGTTCGGCGAGCGCGCTCCCGACGGGGCCCGCGAGGATCATCGTCGAATCGTGCCAGGGCATATAGGGCTTGCCGCCGGGGTCGATGCGATGCGCATCGCCGTCGGCGTGCTCGCACGTATCCCAGCGCCGCGAACTGACGTCGATGCCGCCGCACACCGCGAGATGGTCGTCGAACACCGCGACCTTCTGGTGATGGCTGCAGCCCACGGGATGCGCGCTGTCGAGGCGGAAGCTGATCGCGCGCGTCAGCTTCCAGCGTGCGATCATCGCGACGATCGCGGGCGAGAAGAATTGCTTCAGCCCGCCGAAATTCCAGCGGAGGATGTCGATATCGCGGTCGGGGGCATCATGCGCGAGCCGGAGCAGATAGTGGCCGAGCGCTTCGCCCTTGCCCTTGCCGTCGGGACAGAGCGGGATGCGTGGGTCGAAATCCCAGCCGATCAGCAGGATGCGCTGCTTCGCGCCTGCCATCAGGTCTTGGAGCAGCGCATAATAGTCGGCGGCATCGACGATCATCCGCGCCTTGTCGGCGCGTTCGATCCGCCAGCAATTGCGGCCTTCGACGACGATCGGGGAAAGCGCGCCCTCGCTCATGCTCGCTGAGACGCGCTGCGGCTGAATTGGTTGCGGGGATCAGTGGCAAAGATCCTCCCCCACCGGGGGAGGGGGACCACCCGAAGGGTGGTGGAGGGGCACGGGAGTTTTGCGCTATGCATCACTGAAGGGACCGTCATCTCCAACTGCCGGAGCGGAGCGCTCGGCATCGACGGCAAGGCAAACCGCCTGTGCCCCTCCACCAGCTTCGCTGGTCCCCCTCCCCGTTACGGGGAGGACCGGTCAGGCCGCGTGGAACTGTTCCGGGGTCAGCGCCATCATCGCTTCGCTGCCCGCCTCGATCTTGCGGCGGAGCGCGCCCGCGTCGGGCATGAAGCGCTCGGCGAAATGGCGTGCGGTGATCAGCTTGGCTTCGAGGAAGCCCTTGTCGCCGCGGCCTTCGGCGAGCGCCTTTTGCGCCGCTTCGGCCATCATCAGCCACATCGAGCCCAAGGCGACGATGCCCATGATGTGCATATAATGATGCGCGCCGGCGCCGACATTGTTGGGGTTCGCCATGCCGTTCGCCATGAACCACATCGTCGCGGCCTTGAGCTCGCCATTGGCCTTTTCGAGGCGTCCGGCAAAGTCGGCGAGTTCGGGGACGTCCTTCGCGCGCGCGCACTCGCCATCGACCACGGCGAACAGCGCTTGCACCGCGCGGCCGCCATTCTGCGCAAGCTTGCGCCCGACGAGGTCCATCGCCTGGACGCCGTTGGCGCCCTCGTAGATCATCGTGATGCGGGCATCGCGGACGTACTGGCTCATGCCCTGCTCTTCGATGTAGCCGTGGCCGCCGAACACCTGCTGCGCGTTGGTCGCGACGTCATAGCCCTTGTCGGTGCCATAGCCCTTGATCACCGGGGTGAGCAGGCTGACGAGGTCGTCGGCCTGCTGGCGCTCTTCCTCGGTCTCTGCGGCGTGCGCGAGATCGACCTGCAGCGCGCCCCACAGGCAGAGCGCGCGCAGACCCTCGACGGTCGCCTTGGCGTCCATCAGCATGCGGCGCACGTCGGGATGGACGAAGAGCGGGTCGGCCTTTTCCTGCGGGTCGGCGGGGCCGGTGAGTGCGCGGCCCTGACGGCGGTCCTGCGCATATTGGACGGCATTCTGGAAGGCGATGTCGGCCTGCCCCAGCCCCTGGATGCCGACGCCGAGGCGCGCGGCGTTCATCATCACGAACATCGCGGCGAGGCCCTTATTCTCCTCGCCGACCATCCAGCCCTTCGCGCCGTCGTAGTTCATTACGCAGGTCGAATTGGCATGGATGCCCATTTTGTGCTCGATCGAGCCGCAGATCAGGTCGTTGCGGTCGCCGAGTGTGCCGTCCTCGTTGACGAGGAACTTGGGCACGATGAACAGCGAGATGCCCTTGACGCTGTCGGGCGC
The DNA here is from genome assembly GCF_058806755.1 of Sphingopyxis sp. GW821-FHT12F08. Classification (NCBI taxonomy): domain Bacteria; kingdom Pseudomonadati; phylum Pseudomonadota; class Alphaproteobacteria; order Sphingomonadales; family Sphingopyxidaceae; genus Sphingopyxis; species Sphingopyxis sp. GW821-FHT12F08. The sequence goes on along the minus strand of NZ_JBXAQA010000003.1, from coordinate 628,214 downwards.
ATCGGGGGTCTTCGCGAGGACGAGGTGGACGATATTGTCGGTGAGGTCGTGCTCGCCCGACGAGATGAATATCTTGGTGCCGGTCACCGCATAGCTGCCGTCGCCGTTAGGGACCGCGCGGGTGCGGATGAGGCCGAGGTCGGTGCCGCAATGCGGCTCGGTCAGGTTCATCGTCCCGCCCCACTCGCCCGAGATCATCTTGGGGACATAGACGGCCTTCTGCTCGTCATTGCCCTTGACGAGGATCGCGGCGACCGCGGCCTGGGTGAGGCCCGGATACATCGAAAAGGCCTGGTTCGCGGCCATGCGATATTCCTCGACCGGGAAGCCGACGACGTGCGGCAGCGCCTGGCCGCCGAACTCCTCGGGCGCGGTGAGCAGGGTCCAGCCGGCGTCGCAATAGGCCTTATAGGCTTCCTTGAAGCCCTTGGGCGTCGTCACGCTGCCGTCGTCGTGGCGCGTGCAGCCCTCCTGGTCGCCCGAATAGTTGATCGGGAAGAGCACTTCCTCGCAGAATTTGCCGGCCTCGGTCAGCACCGCCTCTACCAAGTCGGGGCTGGCGTTGGCGAAACCCGGGAGGTTCGCATAGCGTTCGATGCCAAGCACGTCGTTGATCAGGAACAGCGAGTCTTGAATGGGGGCGCGATAGACGGGCATGCCGAATCTTTCCGAAAAATCAGGGGTTGGCGATATCTCGCCCGGGGAGGCTGTGGCTTCGGGTTCAGTTCGCGGTCTGGCGCGCGTCGACCTTTTTGACCATGTCGATGAAGCGCGCCAGTTCGTCGACCGCACTGTCGATATCATCGCGCTGGCGCTGGAGCAACGCGATGCGCTCCTGGCATTTCTCGATCGTGACCTGGCGCTGGGTCTTGCGCCCGTCGCCGACGTCGTAGAGGTCGATCATCTCGCGGATGTCAGCGAGGCTGAAACCGGTGCGCTTGGCGCGCAGAATCCAGGCAAGCCGCGCGCGGTCGCGCTTCGAATAGATGCGCGACAATCCCCGGCGCGAAGGGCTGATCAGCCCTTCATCCTCGTAGAAGCGCAGCGCGCGGGCGGTCACCCCGAATTCGGACGACAGATCGGTGATGCTGAACTGTTCGCGTCCGAGATGGTCGGGGGTGTCGATATGGGCGTGGCCGTATTCGTCGGTCATCGCGCGAGTCTAGTTTCCGTTGACGTGAACGTCAAGGCTGGCTGGCGCTGGGAAAGGCCCGCAGATCAGGCGCCGCAGGGCCGTGTCATATTGCCGTCATCACCCTTCATCTGCAAGCCTTTTGCGTCGGCCTCGGACCAGCTGGCGCGCGGCAGGCGCAGGCCCGACAGCGAGGCACGTGCGGGACAGAGATTGTCGCATTGCGACGGCAGGCTGCCGGGCAGGCGCAGCTCGTCCTCTTCCTCGCGGACGAGTGCGCTGCACCCCTCGGCGCCCGCAAAATCGAGGCGCCAGCCGTCCCCGTCGCGCGTCACACCGCCATGCGCCTCGCAGGTGAGGCCGGGGCCGTAAGCGGCGGTGAGCGCGAAGCGCCAGCGCCCGGCGCCGTCGGGGACGACGCACATCGCGTCGCGGCCGATATCGTGGCGCCGCTCATAGGCGCCGGTGAGGTCGGCGGCCTCGGGGCGCACCACGCCGCGCTCGCGCGCCGCCATCTCGAGCGGATTGTCCGCATCGCCCTTCCCCGCCTCGGGCGCAGGGCGGTCGCAGGCGGCGAGCAGCAGCAGGAAAGCGAGGCTAGCCCTGCGCATCGTCGTCCAGAAAGGTCAGCGAGCCGTCGACCTCGACGCGGCGGTAGAAGCAGGAGCGGCGCCCGGTGTGACACGCCGGCCCCGCAGGAGTCACGCGCAGCAGCAGCGCATCCTGGTCGCAATCGACGCGCATCTCGACGAGCGTCAGCCCGTTGCCCGAGGTTTCGCCCTTGCGCCACAAGGACCCCCGCGAACGCGACCAGAAATGCGCCTGCCCCGTCTCCTGCGTCAGCCGGATCGCGTCGGCGTTCATATGCGCGACCATCAGCAGCGTGCCGGTCGCGGCATCGGTGACAATCGCGGTCACCAAGCCGGTGGTGTCGAAACGTGGGTCGAAACGGTCTATACTGTCGCGCAGATCGGTCATGAAGCGCGCTTTAGAGCAGGTCGCAGGGCGCTGTCACGCAAGAGTCCAAATTGGGGGGGCGACATTTGCGATTCCCCTCCCTATATGCGCCGCAGCCGTTGCCCCGAAGCTGGACACAGATGCTCACCACACACCCGTTCGACGACGACAAGCTCCGCGAGGAGTGCGGCGTCTTTGGTATCCACGGCGCCGAGAGCGCCGCAGCCGTGGTCGCGCTGGGCCTCCACGCGCTCCAGCACCGCGGCCAGGAGGCGGCGGGCATCACCGGCTTCGACGGCAAGGACTTCCACACGCACCGCGCGATGGGGCATGTCGCGGGCAATTTCGACCGCGACGACATCATGCGCCAGCTCGCGGGCGCCTCGGCGGTCGGGCATGTCCGTTATTCGACCACGGGCGAGACCGCGCTGCGCAACGTCCAGCCGCTCTACGCCGACCTGTCGACCGGGGGCTTCGCCGTCGCGCACAACGGCAATATCTCGAACGCCACGGCGCTGAAGAAGATCCTCGTGCGCCGCGGCTCGATCTTCCAGTCGACGAGCGATACCGAGGTGATCATCCACCTGGTCGCGACGTCGAACTATCGCACCCTGCTCGACCGCTTCATCGACGCGCTGAAGCAGGTCGAGGGCGCCTATTCGCTGATCTGCCTGACCGCCGAGGGCATGATCGGCTGCCGCGACCCGCTCGGCATCCGCCCGCTGGTGATCGGCAAGCTCGGCGACGCGCATATCCTGGCGTCGGAAACGGTCGCGCTCGATGTCGTCGGTGCCGACTTCGTCCGCTCGGTCGAACCCGGCGAACTCGTCATTATCCGCGAAGGCCAGCTGACCTCACACCGCCCCTTTGCCGAGCGCCCCGCGCGCCCGTGCATCTTCGAATATGTCTATTTTTCGCGCCCCGATTCGATCGTCGACGGCACCAGCGTCTATTCGGTGCGCAAGGCGATCGGCGCCGAACTGGCGCGCGAGAATGGCGTCGAGGCCGACCTGGTCATCCCGGTCCCCGATTCGGGCACCCCCGCGGCGATCGGCTACGCACAGGAATCGGGCATTCCCTTCGAGCTCGGCATCATCCGCTCGCACTATGTCGGGCGTACTTTCATCCAGCCGGGCGACAAGGTCCGCCACCTGGGCGTCAAGCTGAAGCACAACGCCAACAAGGCGCTGATCGCGGGCAAGCGCATCGTCCTGATCGACGATTCGATCGTCCGCGGCACGACGAGCCTCAAGATCGTGCAGATGATGCGCGATGCCGGCGCAACCGAAGTGCATATGCGCATCGCGAGCCCGCCGACCCAGCACAGCTGCTTCTATGGCGTCGATACGCCCGAGCGCGCGAAGCTGCTCGCGGCACAGATGACGGTCGGCCAGATGGCGAACTTCATCAACGCCGACAGCCTGTCCTTCATCTCGATCGACGGCCTCTACCGGGCGCTGGGCGAGGCCGAGCGCAGCGACCGCACGCCGCAATATTGCGACGCCTGCTTCACCGGCGACTATCCGACCACGCTCACCGATTTCGACGAGCATGGGCTGGAGGATCAATTTTCGCTGCTCGCCGAACGGGTTGTCTGACATCATGCTTATCAAGTCTGAAGAACTGGCGGGGCAGGTCGCGCTCGTCACCGGGGCGAGCCGCGGCATCGGCGAGGCGATCGCCGAGGCGCTGGCGGCGCGCGGCGCGCATGTCGTGATCACCGCGCGCACCGCGGGCGGGCTCGAGGAGCTCGAGGACCGCATCCACGAAGCCGGCGGCAGCGCGACGATCGCGCCGCTCGACCTGACCGACGGCGACAGCATCGCGCGGCTGGCGAGCGCGATGGCCGAACGCTGGCAGAAGCTCGACATGCTCGTCCTGAACGCGGCGATGCTCGGCACATTGACCCCGGTCGCGGCGATCGACGGCAAGGAATTCAACAAGCTGCTGACGCTGAACCTGATCGCGCAGCAGGCGCTGATCGCCAATTTCGACCCGTTGCTGCGCCGCGCCGCGAGCGGCCGGCTGGTCGCGCTGTCGACCGGCGTCGCGCGCGAGCCGCGCGCCTATTGGGGCGCTTATGCCGCATCAAAGGCGGCGTTCGAGACGCTGGTGACGAGCTATGGCGCCGAAATGCGCAATATTTCGGGGGTGCGCACCGCGATCCTCGACCCCGGCGGCACGCGCACCCAGATGCGCGCGCGCGCCTATCCGGGCGAGGATCCGCAGAGCATCAAGGAGCCCGCGGCGGTCGGCGCCTTCGTCGCGCAGCTGATGGTCGATGGTTTCGACAGCACCGCCTATCATGCGCTGCCCAAGGTGATGGCGGACGCTTAACGCGATCTTTGCTTTCCTGCCCTAGGACGTCCGCCCATGCGGATTTTCATAGGGGCGTTTCCATGACCCAGGGTCTTGTTCGGTCGATCATCGCCGCGGTCGTCGGCATCGTCGTCGCCTTCGGCCTCGTCTATCTTTTCCAGATCGCGGGCAGCAACCTGTCGCCCGCCGAATATGACCTCGAAACGGGCGAGATCCTCATCCCGCTCGGCTCGACGATCGCGCTGATCGTGGGCTGGTTCGTCGGCACCTTCGCGGGCAGCTGGCTCGCGATGCGCGTGTCGGGCGGCAATGGCGCGGGCTGGATCGTCGCGGGCGCCGTCATTGGCGCGGCAATCTACCGCGCGATCACGCTGGCCGATGCGTGGTGGATCATGGCGCTGGCGGTGCTGCTGCCCGCCTTGGCCGCGTGGATCGCGCAGCGCGCGACGGGGATGGCCGAGCCGGTGGCGGCCTGAGCGTCATCATTGCTCTCTCCCCTTCAGGGGAGAGATACGAAGGCTCGGCAGCTTGCTGCCTAGCCCGCAGTTGAGAGCGGGTTGCCATGCCCCTCTCCAAGCTTCGCTAGCTCCTGACGGAGCAAGCTGCGCTATCCTCTCCCCTGAAGGGGAGAGGGCGACGCTACTTCGCTTCCTTGTCCACCGCCGTCTGCACCGCCTTGTAAAAGGCCTCGCGCGCGGCGCCCACGCCCTCGGGATCGGTCGCGGTGGGCCAGTTGCCGTTCGACGCGATGACGAGCCCCCGCTTGGGATCGATGAAGATCCCCTGCCCGAAAATGCCCTGCGCGGCGTAGCTGCCGTCGTCGTTGGTCCACCATTGATAGCCATAGCCGCGGCCCGGGATATCGATGCCGGTCTGCTTGACGGTCGCCGAGGCGATCCAGTCGTCGGGCAAGACCTTCTGCCCGCCCGCGACCCCGCCGTTCAGCATGAACTGGCCGAAGCGCGCATAATCCTTGAGGCTGGCCGACATGCAGCAGCCGCTGATCTCGTGCCCCGTGGCGCCGAGCATCCACACCGCATCCTGTTCCATGCCGAAGGGCTTCCAGACCTTTTCGGACAGATAGGCCGACAAAGTCTTGCCCGTCGCGCTCGACACCAGCACCCCGATCAAATTGGTCTCGCCCGTCTTGTACACCCACTTCGACCCCGCGGGCGCTTCGCGCGGCAAGGTCTTCATATAGCTGACGGTGATGTCCTCGCCCGCGACGGGTTTCTGCAGGTTGAACAGCGCGACGTCGGACTTGGGATCGGTATAATCCTCGTTCCATTTGACCCCCGAAGTCATGGTGAGCAGCTGCTTCACCGAGACATCGTCGTACGCCGAACCCTTGAGCGTCGGGATGTAGGTGGTGACCTTGTCGTCGAGGCTCTTGATATAGCCGTCCTTCACCGCCGCGCCGACGAGGGTCGAGGTGAAGCTCTTGGCGACCGAGAAGCTGGTCCAGCGACCCGACGCGGCATAGCCGAGCGCATATTTCTCGACGCGAATCTTGCCGTCCTGGACGATGATCAGCCCGGCGTTGCGCTGTTTCGCCATATAGGCGTCGACATCCTGCCCGACGTCGAGCGCCTTGCCCTCGGGCAGCGGATAGACGGTGCCGCCCGCCTTGACCGTGTTGACGACGACCTTGGGCACCGTCTCCATCGTGCGGAAGGCGGCGTCGCGTTGGTCCTGGGTCCAGAAGAGCACGTTGAGATCCTTTGGCAGAGTGTCGGTCTTTGCGGGTTCGGGGGACGAGCATCCCGCCGCCGCCGCGCACAGCAGCGCCGCCGCCAGAAATCTTCGCATGTCTGTCCTCCCCTGTTCTGTTTTCAGGCTGTTTTTTCGAGCGTGACCTGCGCGACGTCGATGCCGCCGCCGCGAAAGCCCCCCTCGCAATATTGCAGATAATAGCGCCAGAGCCGCACGAAACGATCGTCGAAGCCCGGCGGCAGGCGCCCCTCGCCCACCGCCTTGTCGAAACCCTCGCGCCACAGCCGCAAGGTTTCGGCATAGTCGCGCCCGAAGCGGCGGACGTTGCGCCAGGCGAGCCCGCGCGCCTCGGCCAGCGCGCGGAAACGGCTTTCGGAGATCAGGCAGCCGCCGGGGAAGATATAGGCCTGGATGAAATCGCTGCTGGCAGCGTAGCGTTCGAACAGCGCGTCATCGATGAGGATATACTGGATCGCGGCCTTGCCGCCCGGACGGAGCAGCCGCGCGATCGCGTCCAGATAGGCGGGCCAATATTCCTGCCCCACCGCCTCGACCATCTCGACGCTGGCGATGGCGTCATAAGGACCCTGCGCGTCGCGATAGTCGCAAAGCTCGACGCGGCTGCGCGCCGACAGGTCGACCGCAGCGAGCCGAGCGTCGGCGACCTCGGCCTGCGCGGGCGAGAGGGTGATGCCGGTGTAGAGGACGTCGTGGCGCTCGACCGCGCGTTCGGCAAGCGCGCCCCAGCCGCAGCCGATTTCGAGCAGCCGGCTGCCCGAGCGGAGATCGAGCCGGTCGAGGATCGCGTCGAGCTTTTCGGCCTGCGCCTCTTCCAGCGACTGGCCGGGGTCGGCGAACAGCGCGCTCGAATAGTTCATCCCCGCGTCGAGCCACAGACGGTAGAAATCATTGCCGAGGTCGTAATGCGCATGGATGTTGCGCTTTGCGCCGCTGCGACTGTTGCGGTTGAGGAAATGCGCGGCGCGGTTGACCCAGCGCCACGGCCCGCGCGAGCGCGCGGCATTGCCCAGCGTCTCGCCGTTGCGCATGAAGAGGTCGAACAGCGGCACCGGGTCGGGCGACGACCATTCGCCCTTGTCCCACGCGCGGTACCAGCCGACCGAGCCCGAGAGCGCGAGCCGTACCAGCGCGGCCCAGCTGTGCAGATACACCACCGCGGTGGGGCCGCGGCCGCGGCCGCCGAGGATGCGAATGCTGCCGTCGGGCAGATGCCCCTCGAGCGTGCCATGTTCGAGCCCCGCGTCGATGCGGTCGAGCCGACGGTGGAAAAAGGCCGCAGGCGCGCGCGCCATCAGCGCCGCAGCCACCCCGCCCGAGCGGAAGGCCCGGTCCGCCTGAAGCAGCGCTCCCCCGCGCTTCCGCCTGACATGCGTGTTCATAAGCGTCTTGTCGCGCAAGCAAGGTTAAAGCGCAATCCGCCATATGCCGTTGTCGCGGCGCCGGGAGGCCGCTATTTGTCGCCGCGGGGAGGGTCGTAGCATGCAGAATCCCATCGTTCGCGCCATCGTTGCCGTCGTGGCGGGCGTCGTCGCCGCCTTTATCGTCGTCGCCCTGCTCGAGGGTCTCGGCCATATGATCTTTCCGCCGCCGCCCGGGCTCGACCCGATGAAGCCCGAGGATCAGGCGAAGCTGATGAGCGTGATCCCGCTCGGCGCGAAGATCGCAGTCGTGGTCGCCTGGTTCTTCGGGTCGCTCGCCGGGGCTGTCGTCGCGGCGAAGATCGGGCAGAAACCGCTCTATGCCTGGGTGATCGGCGTGATCATGATCGCGCTGAGCGTCGTCACGACGACGATGTTCCCGCATCCCGTGTGGATGGTGATCGCGGCGGTCGTGCTGCCGGTGGTCGCCGCGGCGATCGCGATCCCGCTGAGCCGGCCGCGCGTCAGCCCTTGATTCGCGCATAGGCCGCGAGCGCGCGTTCGCGCGCCTCGCGGTGGCCGATGCGCTTTTCGGGATAGGCCGGCGGGCGCGCGCCGTGCGCGTCGGGATCGTGGATGGCTGTGCCGTCGAGACCCGCGAGTTCGGGCACCCACGCGCGGATATAGTCCGCCGCGTCGAATTTCTCCGACTGGGTGAGCGGCGCCATGATGCGCGGGAACATGTTCGAGTCGACCCCGGTGCCGGCGGTCCATTGCCAGTTCACGGCGTTGTTGCCGTAATCGGCGTCGACGAGCGTGTCCCAGAACCATAATTCGCCGCGGCGCCAGTCGATCAGCAGATGCTTGATGAGGAAGCTCGCGGCGATCATCCGGACGCGGTTGTGCATCCAGCCGGTCGCCCAGAGCTGGCGCATGCCGGCGTCGACGATCGGGTAGCCGGTGCGGCCTTGCTGCCAGGCTTTGAGGTCTTCGTCGGCGGACTTTCCGGTGTACCATGGGAAAGCGTCGAACGCCTCGCGGGCGTTGCGGGCGCCGTAGTCGGGGAATTGGAGGATGACATTCTGGGCATAATCGCGCCAGGCGATCTCGCTCAAGAAAACATCCGTATTTCCAGAGGCTTCGGATATGCGGCGCCAGACGTAGGCGGGGGAGGCTTCGCCGAAGTGGAGATGGGGAGAGAGGCGCGAGCTGCCTTCCTCCGACGGAAGGTTGCGGCGGCGGTCGTAATCGGCCGCTTCGTCGACGAAATCGGCCACGCGCGTGCGTGCGCCTTCTTCGCCTGGGGTCCATGCGCGGCCGAATCCCGTGGCCCAGTCGGGTTTGGTGGACAGGAGGTTCCAGTCGGCGAGTTTGTCCGAAGCCGGCCACTTCGGCGGCGCGGCGATCTCGCGCGGGCGGTTGGTCGGCGGCGGGGGCGGCATGCGCTCCTTGAGCGCGCGCCAGAAGGGGGTGTAGATCTTGTACAGGCCGCCGGTGCCGGTGGTGACCGAACCCGGTGGGGCGAGATAATTGCCGTCGTGGCAGATGAGGTCGAGGCGCTTGCCTACGGCGCGCTCGGCGTTACGCCACCAAGGCTCGTAATGGTGCAGGCAATGGACCTGCCATGCCCCGCATTCCTCTGCAATTCGAGCCAGTTGCTCGTCGCTCTTGCCGCGGCGCAGAATCAGGCGCGAGCCTTTTTCGCGCAGGCTCGCGTCGAGGCTGGCCAAGCTGTGGTGGAGCCACCAGCGCGACGCAGCGCCCATCTTGCGATGCTTCGGCGTTTCGTCGTCGAGGATATAGACGGGAATTACCGGGCCCGCCGACGCGGCGGCGAGCAGCGCGGCCTGATCGGAGAGGCGAAGGTCGCGGCGGAACCAGACGATCGAGGGCTTGGTCAGGGCTTGGCTTCCGGCTGAGGGTCGATGATGACCTCAAACTGTCCGCGGCTGAGCGGGTTCCCGAAGCGCTGGTCGGAGAGGATCAGGCGGCCCTTTGCGTCGAATTTGGCGACGGGCATGCGCGACCAGAAGAGGAAGGCCTGCGCGACGGGGCTGGTGGCGATCATCGGCGCGACGCGCGGGTCTTCCATGCCGGTGGGCGTACCGCTGATGTCGACATTGCCGCCCGCGCCGAGGTCGAAGCTGGCGCTGCCGTAACGGTCGCCGCTGCGCCAGAAGACGTCGCGTTTCCAGAATATCAGCGGCGGCGGACTGGCGACGACGAGCGCGTCGGGATGGCCGCCGCCGTGGAGCACCGCGGCGATCTCGCGCTCGGCGGTACCGGTGATTGCGCCGTTGAAGAGGATATAGGCGCAAACCGCAGTGAAGCCGACCCACGCGGGACGCGTCCACGCCGCGACCTTCGCGCGCTCGCGGCGCAGCGAGAGCCAGATCGACAGGCCGAGCGCGATCCAGATCCACAGGTCGATGATGAAGATGCTGTCGCCGTAGAACCAGCGATGGCTGAAAGGCTCGAGGAGGCGGATGCCGTAATTGTTGAGCCAGTCGAGCGCGGGGTGGCTGAGGCAGCCCACATAAGCGAGCGCGAGCAGCCAACCCTTATGGATGGGCAAGCGGTTTTCGGGGCGCTTGCCGCGTCTGGTCTGCCAGCTGTCGAACGCGATCATCGTCGCCCAGAGCAGGACCGGCAGGAGGATCAGCGCGATCGGGCCATGGGTGATGCCGCGGCGCATCGACAGCGAAAGCTGGCCGTAGGCGGCGCAGGCAGCGTCGATATCGGGGATATTCGCCGCGATGACCAGCGTCGGCATCGCGAGCCCGGTCCTCTTCTTGAGCCCCATCTGGCCGAGCACGGCACCGACTAGGCTGTGGGTCAGGTTGTCCATTTTACCTCGATCTTGTGTCTGGAAATGACTCGCACAAAGCCACGAAGCCACAAAGGGGTTTATGGGCTCAAGGGACGATAATAGTCGTTGGCGAGGCGCTTGACGCCTTCTTTGAAGCTGGGTGCGCCGAAGTTCATGAGCAGTCCGAGGGGCAGGTCCATCAGGCGGAGATAGGTCAGCACCTGCTTGGCGTGCACCGGGGCATGGCGTTCGGTCGATTTGAGTTCGATCACCAGCCGGTTCTCGACCAGAAGATCGACGCGGAAGGTCTCGTCGAGCAATTTGCCGCGAAAGATGATCGGGACGATCTTTTGCCGCTCCACGCGGAGCCCGCACTCAACCAGGAACTCGGCAAGCAGAAGCTCGTAGACCGTTTCGAGGAGGCCCGGCCCGATTTCCCGATGTAGCTTGTAACCGCAGTCAGCGCCATCCGGGCCAGTTCTTCAACATCCGTCGTCAAACCGGCCCCCTTTGTGGCTTCGTGGCTTTGTGCGAGTCTTTTACAACTCCGGCCCGCCCTCGGTTACCGTCCAGGTCTGGCCCTTTTTGAGCAGGCTCTGGAGGTCGGCTTTCTTGCCTTCGGCCGCGGCCTTGTTCTGGCGCCAGACGTCGGCTTCGAAGGTCGGGCGGGGGTCGTCGTAGAGGACGCCGAGGGCCATCGGGAATTCGCCGAAGCGCATTTCGACGAGCATGTGCGCGACGCTGCGGTTGGTGACGTCGTGGACGATCACGCCCGCGGACTGCCAGTCGCCGTCTACGACGTCGACGACCTTGAGGTGCAGTTCCTCATTGTCGAGCGCGATGCCCTTGGTGCCGCCAGTCTTTTCATTGCCGAAGAGCATCGGTTCGCCGTTCTCGAGCCAGAGCTGGCGGTCCTCGGCACCCTTGGGGGCGGCGAAATCCTCGAACACATCCTTGTTGTAGACGATGCAGTTCTGGAAGATTTCGATGAAGGCCGCGCCCTTGTGCGCATGCGCGGCTTTCAGCACGTCGGGCAGCTTCTTTGACACGTCGAAGCCGCGCGCGACGAAGCGCGCGCCGGCGCCGAGCGCGAAGGCCGCGGGCTGTGCGGGACGGTCGACCGAGCCATAGGGCGTCGAGGGGCTGGACGTGCCGACGCGGCTGGTCGGCGAATATTGGCCCTTGGTGAGGCCATAGATCTCGTTGTTGAACAGCATGATCTGGCAATCGAGGTTGCGGCGGATCAGATGCATCGTGTGGTTGCCGCCGATCGACAGCCCGTCGCCGTCACCGGTTACGATCCAGATGTCGAGACCCGGATTGGCGAGCTTCAGCCCCGTCGCGAAGGCCGGCGCGCGGCCGTGGATCGTGTGGAAGCCATAGGTTTCCATATAATAGGGAAAGCGCGACGAGCAGCCGATGCCGCTGATGAACACGGTATTCTCGGGCGCGGTGCCGATTTCGGGCATGGTGCGCTGCACCGCCTTCAGGATCGCATAGTCGCCGCAGCCGGGGCACCAGCGGACTTCCTGATCGGTTTCCCAATCCTTGAGCGTCGTCGGGCGTGCGATGGTGGTCATCTCGTTCATCAGAGGGCTTCCTCGATCGCGGCTTCGATTTCGGCGATGGTGAAGGGCTGGCCCGACACCTTGTTCACCGGCTTCGCATCGACCAGATATTGGTCGCGCAGCACGGTCTTGAGCTGGCCGGTGTTCATTTCGGGCACGATCACCTTGTCATAGCTCTTCAAAAGCTCGCCGAGATTGGCGGGCAGCGGCCAGATGTGGCGGATGTGGATGTGGCTGACGTCGGCGCCCTCGGCGCGCTTGCGGCGCACCGCCTGGTGGATCGGGCCGAAGGTCGAGCCCCAGCCGACGACCGCGAGCCTGCCACCCTCGGCGCCGAGTTCGACGACCTGGTCGGGCACCTTGACGCCGTCGACCTTGGCCTTGCGGATGTCGGTCATCGCCTGATGGTTCGACGCCTCATAGTTGATGTGGCCGGTATCGATTTCCTTCTCGATCCCGCCGATGCGGTGGAGCAGGCCCGGCGTGCCGGGCTTGACCCACGGACGCTTCAACTTTTCGTCGCGGCCATAGGGCTTGAAGCCGTCCTCGGGCACTTCGGTGAGGAACTCGACCGGGAAGGCTTCATAGCTCGTCAGGTCGGGCACCGCCCAGGGTTCGGCAGCGTTGGCGATATAGCCGTCGGTGAGCAGCATCACCGGGGTCATATATTGCACCGCGATGCGAACCGCCTCGATCGCGCATTCGAAGGCGTCGCCGGGCGAGCGTGCCGAGATCACCGGCATCGGCGCGTCGCCGTTGCGGCCGTAGACCGCCTGGTAGAGGTCCGACTGCTCGGTCTTGGTCGGCAGGCCGGTCGAGGGGCCGCCGCGCTGCGAGTTGACGATGACGAGCGGCAGTTCGGTCATGATCGCGAGGCCCATCGCCTCGCCCTTCAGCGCGATGCCGGGCCCCGACGAGCTGGTGACGCCGAGCGAACCGCCGTAGCTGGCGCCGATCGCCGAACAGATGGCCGCGATCTCGTCCTCGGCCTGGAAGGTCGTGACGTCATATTCCTTGAGCCGCGACAGGTGATGCAAAATTGCCGAAGCAGGCGTGATCGGATAGCCGCCGAAGAACATCGGCAGCTTCGCGAGCTGCGCGCCCGCGACGAGGCCGAGCGCGATGCCCTCGGCGCCAGTCAGCGTACGGTAGAGGCCGGGCGCGACGGGGGCGGGATCGACATGATGCTGCTTGAGCGGCCCCGCGAGCTCGGCGGTCTCGCCATAGGCGTGGCCGGCGTTGAGCGCGGCGACGTTGGCGGCGGCTAGGTTCGGGTCTTTGGCGAATTTGGCATTGAGCCAGTCGATCAGCGGCTGACGGTCGCGGTCGAACATCCAGAGCGAAAGTCCCAGCGTCCACATATTCTTGCAGCGCAAGGCTTCCTTGTTGCCGAGGCCGAAGGGCTTGACCGCGTCCATGGTGAGCTGGCTGATGTTGAGCTTGAGGAGCTGCCATTTGGCGAGGCTGCCGTCGTCGAGCGGGTTGGCGTCATATTTCGCCTTGGCGAGGTTGCGGTCGTTGAACTCGCCCTCGTCGGCGATGATCAGGCCGCCCTGCCTGAGCTGGGGCACATTGGTCTTGAGCGCCGCGGGGTTCATCGCGACGAGCACGTCGGGCGCGTCGCCCGCGGTCTCGATCGCCGAGGAACCGAAATTGATCTGGAACGCCGAGACGCCGAAGAGCGTGCCCTGCGGCGCGCGGATCTCCGCCGGGAAATCGGGGAAGGTCGCGAAGTCGTTGCCCGCGAGCGCCGACGAGAGGGTGAACTGACCGCCGGTCAGCTGCATCCCGTCGCCGCTATCGCCTGCAAATCTGACTACCACTGCGTCCGAAAGGGGGGACTGCCGATCGTCGGCCCGGTCCTCTACCGCACTCGCCATTTTTTCTGTCTGCCTTTGAATCTTGCGAACCTGTGACAGTGGCCTAGGCCTCTACGGCACGGGCCGCAATTCAGAAAAAATTGTGCGCTGCAAAGCGAATGCGCGGCGCGAGCGGCGCGATCGGTTGCCAATTGCCATTGAATTATCGGCCGCGATGCCGAATAGCGGGGGCAACTATAAAAGCGGGAGAGACTGAGATGACCGACGGCCCCACCCATTATACGCGCCCCGATGTCGCGGGCTTCCTCGCCTTCCTGAACGCGCAGGAAGGCCCGAAGATGGAGGAGCTGCCGCCCGAGGGCGCGCGCGAGATGTTCCGGGTGATGACGCAGATGGCCGACAGCCCGCGCGGCGAGATCGCGAAGGTCGAGGATCGCACCATTCCGGGACCCGCGGGCGAAATTCCCGTGCGGCTCTATGATACGCGCCCCGACCGCGGAGTCGGGCCGGTGCTGGTCTTCTATCATGGCGGCGGCTGGGTGATCGGCGACCTCGACACGCACGACGGCTGGTGCGCCGAGGCGGCGCGGCAGCTCGACATGCCGGTGGTCGCGGTCGATTACCGCCTCGCGCCCGAACATCCCTTCCCCGCCGCGCCCGAGGATTGCGAGGCGGCGACGCGCTGGGTCGCCGACAATATCGCGTGCACGGGGCTGGTGCTCGCGGGCGAGAGCGCGGGCGGCAATTTGACCATCGCGACCGCTTTGACGCTGCGCGACACGCCGGCGTCGAAGCCGGTTCTGGCGATCCATCCGATCTATCCCGCGGTGACGACGCACGACGACTGGCAGAGCTATCGCGATTTCGGCGAGGGGCATCTGCTGACGCAGGGCAGCATGACCTGGTTCGGCAATCATTATGCCGCCGACCCGGGCGACTATCGCGCGTCGCCGCTCGATTTCCCCGCCGAGGGCCTGCCGCCGACGGTGCTGGTGACCGCGGGGCTCGACCCGCTGCGCGATCAGGGGCGTGCCTATGCCGCCAAGCTGGTCGCGGCGGGGGTGACCACCGTGTACCGCGAGGGTGCGGGCACCATTCATGGCTATATCAACCTGTCGCAGGCGATCCCGAGCGCCAAGGACGACATCAAGGGCGCGCTGACGATCCTGAAGGCGCTGGTCGCCGAGGCTGGTGCGGCCGCATGATCGATCACAGCGCCCTGCCCTATCGCCCCTGCGCGGGCGTGATGCTCGCCAATCGCGACGGGCGCATCTTCGTCGGCCAGCGGCTCGATACGACCAGCGAAGCCTGGCAGATGCCGCAGGGCGGGATCGACCCCGGCGAGGATGCCGAACAGGCGGCGATCCGCGAGCTGGGCGAGGAGACCGGGGTGCACGGCGGGCTGGTCGAGATCATCGCGCGCAGCAAGGAAGAATATTTCTACGACCTGCCCGACCATCTGATCGGCAAGATGTGGGGTGGAAAATATCGCGGCCAGCGCCAGCACTGGTTCCTGATGCGCTTCATGGGCGACGACGGCGACGTGAATATCCACACCAGGCACCAGGAATTCCGCGCATGGAAATGGGCCGAGCTGAACGAAATCGAGAAACTGATCGTGCCGTTCAAGCGCGCGCTTTATCGCGGGCTGGTCGAGGAATTCGGGCCGCTGGTCTGATCCCTTAGCGCGAACGCGGTGCGGAAGACGTCGGCGAACATGTCGGCCGTCAGGCGGCCAGTGTTCGTGTTGTAGCGCGAGCAATGATAGCTGTCGACGAGATGGCGGCCATCGGGGAGCCGGTGGACCGCGCCATGGGCGAAGGGAAAGGCGGCAAGGCGGCCGCCCGCGGCGCGCACCGCGGCGTCGTGGGCGATCCGGCCCAGCGCGATCACCACGCGGACGCTGGGCAAGGCCGCCATCTGCGCTTCGAAAAAGGGGCGGCAGGCGGCGATTTCCTGCGGCGTCGGCTTGTTCTGCGGCGGCAGGCATTTGACGCTGTTGACGATGATCGCGCCGTCTAGGGTGAGCCCGTCGTCGATGCGCGCATCATACGCGCCACGGCTGAGCCCGAATTCGGCGAGCGTCACGAAGAGCAGGTCGCCGGCATAGTCGCCGGTGAAGGGGCGCCCGGTGCGGTTGGCGCCATGCTTGCCCGGCGCGAGCCCCGCGAGCGCGAGCCAGGCGCCGGGATCGCCGAAAGCGTAGACCGGGGCGTTCCACCAGTCGGGATAGTCGGCGTGGCATTGCTCGCGAAACGCGACCAGCCGCGGGCAGCGCGGGCAATCGCACGGCGGCTCGGTTCCCGGCAGGGGGCTTACAATCTCCACCCCGCTGCGATAGGCGCTGGGCCATGTCCGACGCAACGCCGCCTTCGCAGACTCCCTTGGCCCTCTATGCCATCGGCTTAGGCTCGAACCGCCGCCACGCGCGCTTCGGCCATCCGCGGGGGGTGCTGATGGCCGCGCTCGCGGCGCTCGAGGGCGACGATATCGAACCCGTCGATGCGAGTCCGATCATCGCGAGCGACCCCGTCGGCCCCTCGCGGCGACGCTATGCCAATGCGGTCGCGCTCATCGCCTCGCCGCTGTCGCCGCCCGCGATGCTCGAACGGCTGCAAACGATCGAAGCCGATTTCGGGCGCCGCACCGGTCAGCGCTGGAGCGCGCGAACGCTCGACCTCGATATCCTGCTCTGGTCGGGCGGCGCGTGGAGCGACGCCGCGCTGACCATCCCGCACCCCGCAATGACGGAGCGCGCTTTCGTGCTCGGCCCGCTGCGCGCGGTCGCGCCCGACTGGCAGCACCCGCTGCTCGGCCGCAGCGTCCGCCAGCTCGCGGCGCGGCTGGTGCGGGCAAAGCCGGTTGACCGCCGCGCATCGGCGCACTAGGGCGGCGGCTCACTTCGAGGCAGCCTTTGTGGCGCCGCGATGGGGCCCTTAGCTCAGTCGGTAGAGCAACTGACTTTTAATCAGTAGGTCGCTGGTTCGAACCCAGCAGGGCTCACCATCCAACCCTTTATCGGCGAACCAGCGAGTCTTGTCCGGCCCAATCGCCAAGCCGATTGGGCGTGGTTCAAACCCAGCAGGGCTCACCACTCCCCTCCCCGTCATCCCGGAAACGCCGGCGCCTTGCTGACCATCGCGGGCAAGGGACGACCCATCACGCCCGTGAACCAGGTCGCCGCCTCGACGATGGCGGGCAGCGCCAGCCCGGTCGCCACGCCAGCGCGTTCGAGCATGTAGACGACATCCTCGGTCGGGACGTTGCCTGCGGCGCCGGGGGCGAAGGGGCAGCCGCCGAGGCCGCCGAGCGAGGCGTCGACGGTGGTCGCGCCCTCGGCGACCGCGGCCCAGACATTGGCGAGGCCCGTGTTGCGGGTGTTGTGGAAATGCACGCGGACTGGGAGGTCGCCCACCGCTTCGCGCACGCGGCCGACCATTTCGGACACTTGCGAGGGCACGCCGACGCCGATGGTGTCGGCGAGCGCGATCTCGCGCGGTGCGGCGTCGGCGGCGCGCTTGGCCATGTCGACGGCGCGGGTGATCGCGACCTCGCCTTCGAAGGGGCAGCCGAAGGCGGTCGCGATGGTGATCTGGCCGCTGCGGCCTGTTTGCTTTGCCAGCGCAACGATCTCGATCGCGGCGGCGAGCGATTCGTCGGAGGTCTGGCCCTGGTTGCGGATGCCGAAGCTGTCGCTGGTGACGCACACCGCGCCGAGTTCGTCGATGCGGCCCGTCGCGAGCGCGCGTTCGGCGCCGCGGCGGTTGAGGACGAGGCCCACGTAAGTGACGTCGTCGCGATCGGGCAGAAGCGCCACTAAATCCTCGGCGTCGGCGAGTTGCGGGACCTTCTTCGGGTTGACGAAGCTGGTCACCTCGATGCGGCGTGCACCGTAAGCGATGGCGCGCTCGACCAGTGCGAGCTTGTCGGCGGTGGAGACCGCAAGCGCTTCATTTTGCAGGCCGTCGCGGGGGCCGACTTCGACGATTTCGATGCTGCTCTGCTTCACGATTATGCCTATCTTCACGCTCATCCGAGATTGCGGTTGCCAATTACATAGCATTCTAAGTATATTATGGCCACAGGGATGAGGAGGACCGCGGGCGGTCCCTTCCTAGGCGAAATATGGGCCCGAAGGGAATGATATGACGGAGACGAGCGGCGCCGGGGCGCTGGACGGGGTGAAGGTCGTCGAGATGGGGCAGCTGATCGCGGGCCCCTTTTGCGGCCAGCTGCTCGGCGACATGGGCGCCGAGATCGTCAAGCTCGAGCCGCCCGGCGGCGGCGACCAGATGCGCCACTGGGGCCAGGGCGACAAGCCGAGCTGGTGGCGCGTGATCGCGCGCAACAAATATTCGGTCGCGGTCGACCTGCGCAGCGAAGAGGGGCAGCAGCTCGCGCGCGAGCTGATCGCCAAGGCCGACATATTGATCGAGAATTTCCGCCCCGGCACGCTCGAGAAATGGAACCTCGACCCCGCGGAGCTGCGCAAGGCCAACCCCGGACTGATCGTCGTGCGCGTGTCGGGTTACGGCCAGACAGGCCCCTATTCGGCGCGCGCGGGTTTCGGCGGGATCGGCGAGGCGATGGGCGGGTGGCGCGGGATCGTCGGCTATCCCGAACTGCCCCCCGCGCGCATGGGGGTGTCGATCGGCGACACGCTCGCGGCGACCTACGGCTGCCTAGGCGCGCTCGCGGCGCTGCACCACCGTAGCAGGACCGGCGAGGGCCAGATCGTCGATTCGGCGCTGTACGAGGCGGTGCTGCAGGTGATGGAATCGACGGTGTCCGACTATTCGGCGAGCGGCGTGAAGCGGCGGCGCACCGGGTCGACGCTGCCCGCGATCGCGCCATCGAACGTCTATCCGTGCAAGGACGGTGAATATCTGATCGGTGCGAACCAGGACGGCGTCTTCGCGCGGCTGGCGGCGGCGATGGGGCGGCCCGAGCTGGCAACCGACGAGTGTTATGCGACACACCGGGCAAGGGGTACGCGGCAGGAGGAGCTCGATGCGCTGATCGGCGAATGGACCGCGACGCTGACGATCGCCGAGCTGGAAGCCAAGATGCTCGAGGCGGCAGTGCCCGCGGGGCGCGTCTACGACGCCGAGGATATGCTCGCCGACCCGCATTTCGCCGCGCGCGAGGCGCTGGTGACGGTGGCGGATGCGGAGCTGGGCGAAGTCACGATGCAGGGGGTGTTCCCGAAATTGTCAGGCACCCCAGGAAGCGTGCGGCGCCCTGCCCCGCTGATCGTCGGACAGGATGGGCCCGAGGTGCTGAAACGGTGGCTCGGCCGGGAGGGCTGAGGCGATGATCGTGGCCCGCGTAAAGGGGCGGGTGTTCGCGACGGGGCGGGAGCGACCCATCGCATAATGAAGGTCGATCATCAGAGTATCTCGTGGATCTGGTGGCGGACGCCGAAACCGGTGCGCTCGCCGACGCCGACCGCGAGCAGCCCGTTCAGCCAGCCGTATTTCTCGCTCGCGGTTTCGAAAACCGGGGCGATTCGCAGATAATAGAACGACGGGTCGACCGGCGGCGCGGCGGGATCGGCGAAGGCAGCGCGGACGGCGTCGGGAACGACGCTGCGGCCATTGTAAGTGAGGTAGATGAGCGCGCCGTCGTCGGTCTGCCACACCGCGCGCGCGTCGAAGGTGCCGACCGCTTCGCCCGTGGCCAGCCGCCCGGCGCGCGACCAGTTGCCGCCGCCCGGCAGTATGATGCCATTGATTCGCGGCCCGAAAAATCGCCCGCCCGTCACATAGCCGACGCGCTGGTCGCCGAAGGGCGAAGCGCCGATGCCGAAGATGCCACCCCCGACCTCGAACTCCACCGTGCACAGCGGGCGGCTCGCCAGTGGCGCAGCCGCGCCCGCTTTCTTTTCCTGCTCCATTCTTTCGACTCCTGCTCGTGGGGCTCTGGACAAGCATAAAACAATTAGTATACTAAGGGTCAATCAGATTGACGGACCGGAGGGCATTTCCGGCACCGTCGGCAGCATATCAATGGGAGGGTCATGATGAATATTCGCAACCGGATTCTGTTGTCGGGCGCCGCGTCGGCCGCCGTGCTGGCCTTGGCCGCGCCGGCGAGCGCGCAGGACAGCGCCGCCCCCGCCGACACCGGCGAAACCGCCGACGATGCGGGCACCGACGAGATCATCGTCACCGCGCGTTTCCGCAACGAAACGCTGCAGGACGTGCCGCAGGCGATCTCGGCGTTCGGCGAGGAGCAGCTGACCAATATCGCGGCGCGCGACATCACCGATCTCGCCCCCTCGACCCCGAACATTAGCATCCAGCCGGTCGCGACCTTCTCGAACTCGGCGGCGATCTTCATCCGCGGGCTCGGCGCGCAGGGCATCGAATCGACCGAGGAAAGCCCGGTCGGCGTGTCGATCGACGGCGTCTATGTCACACGCCCGGTCGCGACGATGCTCGACACCTTCGACCTCGACCGCATCGAGGTGCTGCGCGGCCCGCAGGGGACGTCGTTCGGCAAGAACTCGCTGGCGGGCGGCATCGCGGCCTATACCAAGAACCCGGGGCGCGACTGGGGCGTGCAGGCCGAAATCACCGTCGGCAATTACGGCCGCATGGACGCGCGCGCCGCGGTCGACATGCCGCTGATCCAGGACACGCTGGCGGTGCGGCTGGTGCTGAACAAGGAAACCTATGACGGCTATTTCACCAACCGCCTGAACGGCAAGAAGATCGGCGGGCAGGACCGGCTGACGCTGCGCGGCACGGTGGTGTTCACCCCGACCGACAATCTCGACATCAATCTGAAGGCGTTCCTGCTGCGCGACCGGTCGAGCGCGCCGGGCGGCGACGCCGCGCCGAACCGCAACCAGCTGCTATGGCAGGTCTTCCGCTTCGAGGAGCCGAACGACGGTGCCTATACGATCGGGCGCGATTTCCCCGCCGACCACGACACCGACCAGCTGGGCCTGATCAGCAACATCGGGCTCGACATGGGGTCGTGGCAGGCCAAGTCGATCACCGGCTATATCGAGACCGACGATTTCAACGACAGCGATTTCGACCAGTCGGAGATTTTCTTCTTCCCGACTTTCCGCCTGCAATCGCACCGCCAGTTCAGCCAGGAGCTGCGCCTGCAGTCCGATTTCTCGGACCGCACGGACGCGCTCGCCCGCCTGAACCTCGTCTTCGGCGGCTATTTCCTCAAGCAGAGCTTCGAACTGGCGCAGGCTTTTCCGACGCTCCCCGTGCTGCTCGCACCGGCGTTGCGCTTCGGCAGCCAGGATTTCGTCACGCAGGACAATATGGCCAAGGCGCTGTTCGCGCAGGCGATCTATGGCATCACCGACCGGCTGAACGTCACGCTGGGGGTCCGGCAGAGCTGGGAATCGAAGGATTATTTCCGCGACCCGACCGGGACCTTGCTGTCGCCCGCCTTCTTCAGCTCGCGCTCGGTGGTGAAATCGCTCGCCGAGATGGAGGCGATCGCCAACACCAACCTCGCCGCCGGCCGCGCGTTCAAGCTCGGCTACGACCGCGACCGCATGACCTTCAAGGCCGGGATCGACTATCGCCTGACCGACGACGTCATGGTCTATGCCGGCTTCAGCCAGGGCTATAAGGGCGGCGGCTTCGGCGCGCGCTCGGCGACGACGACCACCGCGGGGCCGACCGAGGACAATACCGCCGACCTGTTCGAGGCGGGTTTCAAGGGCGATTTCTTCGACAATCTGCTGCGGCTCAACCTCACGGGCTTCGTGACCAAGTTCAAGCAGCTCGAATTCGGGGTCTTCTTCCCCAACCCCAATGTCGCGTCGGGGCAGGAAACCGCGCAGCTCAACATCGGTTCGGCGACCACCAAGGGCCTCGAGCTCGAGGCGACGCTTAAGCCGACGCAGGATTTCCGCCTGTCGGCCAATGTCGGCTATCTCGACGCGAAATATACCGACTTCTGCGCCGACATCGACGGCCCATCGGCCTTCCCGACCCCGCCGACCTCTACCTGCGGCGACGTCACGCTGCTGCCCAACGGCACCTATCTGGTCGACGTCGACCATAGGGGCAAGAAGCTGGTCCGCGCGCCGAAGTGGCAGACCAATTTCTCGGCCGAATATAGCGTGCCGCTGGGCAGCGCGGGGACGATCAACCTGCGCGCGTCGATGCTCTATCGCAGCACCTATTATTCGACCGTCGCCAACGACCTGGCGGGCAAGACCGGCGACTTCACCCTGTTCGACGGATCGATCGGCTGGGAGAGCGCGGACGGGCGGTTCCGCGCGCAGCTGTGGGGCAAGAACCTGACCAACAAGACCTATGTCGCGGCGCTGACCCCGACCGCGCAATTCTTCACCCAGCGCTTCTACAACGCGCCGCGGACCTTCGGCCTGACGCTCGGCGCGAGCTTCTGAGCGGAGGGCCGGACGGCGCTCCTTTCCACGTCCGGGTCCCACGGACGAGGGCCCCCTGCCCCCGCGGGCGGAGGGGCTTTTCCTTGGCAGCCGAGATAGGGTGGCTAGGCGCGATCCTCCCCCGCAGGGGGAGGGGGACCATGCGAAGCATGGTGGAGGGGCACAGTCGGCTTGCCTTGCCGTCGAGGTCGCGCATCACGGAACCATTGCCGGAAATGAGGAGCTTTTCGCTTCATCCCCGCGCAAACCTCATGTGCCCCTCCACCACCCTTCGGGTGGTCCCCCTCCCCGTTCCGGGGAGGATCGCTTATGACTCCCAGCCACCGTAAAGCGCGTTGACAGATAAACTTAAATACCTAAGTATTTTTCGGGCGAAGACTCATGTTGTCAGGGAGAGTTATGAGCGAGGCCACCACCCTCCACGGCGCCGCGGCGCCCGACAGCGGGCTTGCGCTGCGGCGCAACGTCGCGCTGGCGATGCTGTTTGTGGTCGGCACGATCAATTTCGTCGACCGCCAGCTGCTCGCGATGCTGATCGAGCCGATCCGCGCCGATATCGCGCTCAGTGACACGCAGTTCGGGCTGCTCACCGGCCTCGCCTTCGCGCTTTTCTATGCCGGCATGGGCGTGCCGGTCGCGATCCTCGCCGACCGCTGGAACCGCGTGAAGCTGGTCGGCATCGCGTGCATCGTGTGGAGCGGCTTCACCGCGGCGTGCGGGCTGGTGTCGAATTTCTGGCAGCTGGCCCTCATGCGTTTTGGCGTCGGGGCGGGCGAAGCGGGCGGCACCGCGCCGTCGGTGTCGGTGCTCGCCGATTATTATCCGCCCCACCGGCGCCCGATCGTCATGGCGCTGTTCACCTGCAACGGGCCGTTCGGGGTGTTCGTCGGCGCGGCCTTCGGTGCCTGGGCGGCGTCGACGATCGGCTGGCGCAACGCCTTCCTGCTGATCGGCGCGGTGGGCATCGTCGTCGGGCCGCTCTTGATCTGGCTGGTGCGCGAACCCACGCGCGGCCAGATGGACAAGGGCGCGAGCGACGAGGCGGTACCCTTTTCGCGCGCGCTGGCGCTGTTCGGCGAGCGCCGTTCGCTGATGCTGGTCCTGCCCGCGACCGCCTTTGCCGCCTTCGTGAGCTATGGGATGCTCAACTGGATCCCCGCCTATCTGATGCGCGTGCAGGGCATGCCGCTCGCCGCGATGGGGACGTGGTTCGCGCCCGTCGCGGGCATTACCTTCGCCGCGGGGACGCTGGGCGGCGGCTGGCTGGTGGCGCGGCTGTCGCGCAAATCGCCGCGCGCCTATGGGCTGGTCCCGGCGATCGCGACCGCGATCCTGATCCCGTCGCTGATCGCCGCGCTGATGCTCGACGGCTGGCCCGCGGTGCTGGCGCTGATGGTGGTGCCGCTGACCGCCTGCACCTTCTATATCGCGCCGTCGCTGGCGCTGGTGCAGAATCTGACCCCGCCGCGCGCGCGCGCCACCGCGACGTCGATCCTGATGCTGATGTTCAACATCATCGGGCTGGGCTTCGGCCCGCTGTTCGTCGGCTTCGTCAGCGATGCGCTGAAGCCCGAATATGGTATCGACAGCCTGCGCTGGGGATTGATCGCGCTGATGCCCTTCGCGCTCGCGGCGTGCGCGGCGCAGCTGGCGATGACACGGCATCTGGAGCGGGATTTCGCAGCCTGATGATGGAGAGCAAGATGAGCGAGCTGGACGAGATCCGCGCTATGGCGACGCGCTTCTTCGACGCGATCGAGGCGGGCGATATCGAGACGATGCGCGAAAGCTTCGCCCCCGATGCCGAGATCTGGCACAACACCGACGAGCTGGCCGTGACGCGCGACCAGACCGCGGCGACGCTGACCGGCATGGTCGCCCGGATCGGCGAGCGCGAATATGCCGACCGCCGGCTGACCGTCTTTCCCGGCGGTTTCGTGCAGCAGCATGTGCTGAAAGGCGTGCGCACGCACGACGGCGGCGCGGTGCGCCTGCCCTGCGCGATCGTCTGCAAGGTCGAGGGCGGCCGGATCACGCGCCTCGACGAATATTTCGACAGCGCGCATGTCGCCGAGTTCCGCAAATTCGCCAACGCCTGAGGAGTTTTTATGCCCGTCCTGCGCCAGGTTCCCCGCTCGGAAGTCACCGACGAGACCGTCCTCGCTTATTACAACCGCCTGTTCGGCGAGCGCGACCCCGTCGCCGAGCCGGGCACCGCGACCGGCACGCCGGGCGACTGGTGGACGGTGTTCGCGCTGTCGCCCGACATCTTCGAGCATGCGGTCAAGGGTTTCGCGGTGTATCGCAACCCGGCGCGCACGATCGATCCGGTGCTGCGCGAGCTGGGCCAGACGCGCGCGGGGTGGGTCAAGGGCAGCCAGTTCGTCTTTTCGCAGCATTGCAAGTCGCTGCGCGGGCTGGGCGTCAGCGAGGAAAAGATCGCGGCGATCGCCTATTGGACCGTCGCCGATTGTTATGACGAGCAGGAACGTAGCGTGCTCGCCTATGCCGATTGCCTGAGCCAGGCGGGCGGGCGCGTGCCGCTCGAGGTCTTCGAGAAATTGAAGAGTTTCTGGAACGACGAGCAGATCTTCGAATTCACCTACATCACCTGCCTGTACGACATGCACGCGGTGATCACCCGCGCGCTGCGCATGGAATATGACGCACGCGAGGACCCGATCGTCGAGGTCGCGGCGCCCGAGGGCTTCAGCGCCGCCGACTTCCTGAGCGCGCCGCGGCCGGCGGGTGAATAACCGTCAATCTACTTGACGATTATTCACCGATGCGATAAGAAAGAAACGAGAGGATGGGCATGAAATTTTATAACTCCATCGGCCCCAACCCGCGCGTCGTGACTTTGTTCATGGCCGAAAAGGGTATCGAGATCCCCGCGGTCGAGGTCGACCTGCGCGGCGGCGAGAACCGGCGGGCGCCCTATACGATCGAGGTCAATCCCGCGGGGCAGACCCCGGCGCTCGAGCTCGACGACGGGTCGGTGATCACCGAGATCACCGCGATCTGCGAATATTTGGAAGAAGTGTTCCCCGACACGCCGCTGATCGGCACGAGCGCGGAGGAGCGCGCAACGACGCGGATGTGGACACGGCGCATCGACCTCAAGATCTGCGAGCCGCTGACCAACGGCTTTCGCTTCGCCGAGGGGCTGCCCTTGTTCGAGCCGCGGCTGCGCTGCCTGCCCGAAGCGGCGGCGGGGCTGAAGGCGACCGCGCAGGACGGGGTGCGCTGGCTCGACCCGCTGATCGCGGGGCGCGAGTTCGTCGCCGGCGAGCGGCTGACGCTCGCCGACCTGATGCTTTTCGCCTTCCTCGATTTCGGGATTTCGGTCGGCCAGCCGATCGATGCCTCGGCGACCAACGTCATCGCCTGGTACGCGCGGATAAAGGCGCGTCCCACGACCTGAATATATGGAATGCACAAGGAGACCGATCATGGCTGCAGCGAATAGCGAGTTCGAATTTCTGGGGGTCAACCACCTGGCGCTGGTGTGCAAGGACATGGCGAAGACGGTCGAATTCTATCGCGACATATTGGGCATGCCGCTGACCAAGACGATCGACCTGCCCGGCGGGCGCGGCCAGCATTTCTTCTTCGACATCGGCAATGGCGACAGCCTGGCATTCTTCTGGTTCCCCGAGGCGCCCGAGGCGGTACCGGGCATTTCGGCGCCGGCGCATCTGCCGACGCAGGGCAGCTTCGTGTCGGCGCACGGGTCGATGAACCATATCGCGATCAACATACGCGCCGACAAATTCGACGATTATTACAACCGGCTGGTCGAGAAGGGGATCGAAGTCAGCAAGATCCTGAACCACGACGACAGCCCGATGCAGTCGACCGACGAACTGCACCCCGGGGTGTTCGTGCGCTCGGTCTATTTCTTCGACCCCGACGGCGTGTGCCTGGAATTCGCCGCGTGGACCAAAGTGTTCGACGAGAGCGACGTCGCGCACGACCCGGTGCAGGCCGACGGGACGAAGCGCGAAGGCTTCATCACCCGGCGGACGCCGGTGCCGGCGGAATAACAGCTCCTCCCCAGCTACTCCTCTTGGCCCGGTGTGCGAGCATTGGGCCTTTTTTGAGAGCGGCGATCCTCCCCGGCACGGGGAGGGGGACCAGCGAAGCTGGTGGAGGGGTACAGGCGGTCTACACTTCGCCAAGACCGTGACGGAGGGATAAGGACGCACCTGCCCCTCCACCATCCTTCGGATGGTCCCCCTCCCCGTGCCGGGGAGGATCGCCGCTCACCCCACCGCCCTGCCCTTGCCTTCCCAATAGGGCGCGCGGAGTTCGCGGCGGAGGACCTTGCCCGAGGGGTTGCGCGGGAGGGCTTCGATGAAGTCGATGCTCTTGGGCGCCTTGTACGCCGCGATGCGTTCGCGTGCCCAGGCGATGACCGCGGCGGGATCGGGCGCGCCGCCCGCCGAGGCGACGACGAGCGCCTTCACCGACTCGCCCCATTTGTCGTCGGGGACGCCGATCACCGCGACGTCGGCGACGCCGGGGCAGCCCATGATCGCGCTCTCGACCTCGGCCGGATAGACATTCTCGCCGCCCGACACGATCATGTCCTTGATGCGGTCGTGGACGAAATAAAAGCCGTCGGCGTCGCGGTAACCGACATCGCCCGTGTGGAGCCAGCCGCCCGCGAGCGTCTCCTCGGTCGCCGCGGCGCGGTTCCAATATTCCTTCATCACGATCCCGCCGCGGATCGCGATCTCGCCGATCTCGCCGTCGCCGAGTTCCCTGCCCTCGCCGTCGAGGATCGCGAGGTCGACGTTCGGCCAGGGCTTGCCACACGAGGTGAGCTTGCCGGGAATATCGTGCGCAGAGGGCGACAGATAGGAGCCGCCGCCGGCGGATTCGGTCATGCCGTAGAATTGCACGAAGTCGCAGCCAAAGGCGCTGCGCGCGCGGCGCAACACGTCCTCGGCGATCGGCGAGGCGCCATAGGCGATCGACTTGAGCGCGGGATAGCGGCCGGCGGTCGCCGAGGGCTGCATCAGCATCATCTGGATCATCGCGGGGGCGAGGAAGGCGTGGGCGACGCGCTCGTGACGGAGCATCTGGATCGCGTCGTTGGGGGTGAAATCCTTGACGAGCAGCAGGCGGCCGCCCTGCGCCAGCCCCGAGAAGCTGACGTTGGTACCCGCGACGTGGAAGAGCGGCATGACGATGATCACCGTCTCGTCCTCGCCATAGGCGAAGCCGTCGACCTCGGTCGCGGCCTCAAGGAAGCTCCGGTAGTTGCGGTGGGTCAGCACGACGCCCTTGGGCAGGCCAGTGGTGCCGCTGGTGTAGAGTTGCAGCACATCGTCGGCGAGGTCGGGGCCGGGCAGCGCGGCGTCGGAGGCGTCGCCGAGCCACTGGTCAAACGGGGTGAATTGCGGATGCTCGCCATAGAGCGCGACCAGGCGCGGCGGGTTCGCGAGGCCGGCGACCGCAGCGAGCGCGCAGTCGAAGAAATCCTCGCCGACGAAGAGATATTCGGGCGCGGCGTCGCCAACGATGAAGCCGACCTCGGCGGGCACGAGGCGGTTGTTGATCGGCGCAAAACAAGCGCGTGCGAGCGCGGTGCCGAAGAAGAGCGGATACCAGGCGTCATGGTTCTTGGTCAGCGCCGAGACGCGGTCGCCGGGCTGGATACCCGCGGCGATCAGCGCGTTGGCGACGCGGTTCGAGCGCTGGTCGAGTTCGCTGAAGCTGGTTTCGCGCTCGCCATATTTCACCGCGATCGCGTCGCCGCGCACGCGCGCCTGCGCGCCCGGGATGTGGGCCAGGGTCCGGATGGCATCCAGATCGATCATTTCGCTCTCCCTCGGTTCATTTTTCTTGAATTAGATAGAATACTAAGCAAATGTTTGGCCAGCCCAAAAATCGAGAGGATTGGCCTTGTTCGACCACCCCATATTGCCGACAACGATCGTCGGAAGCTACCCCCAGCCCGACTGGCTGATCGACCGCGAGCGGCTGAAGGCGAGCCTGCCGCCGCGGGTGCGCGCCGAGACCTTGTGGCGCATCCCCGAACCCTGGCTGGCCGACGCGCAGGAGGCCGCGACGCTGATGGCGATCCGCGACCAGGAGGAGGTCGGCATCGACATTATCGGCGACGGCGAGATGCGGCGCGAAAGTTACTCGAACCGGCTCGCGACCGCGCTGTCGGGGATCGATACCGAGAAGCACGGCACCGCGATCGACCGCACCGGCAACGCCAACCCGGTACCGCTCGTCTCGGGCCCGATCCGGCGGGTGGCGCCGATCGAGGCGCAGGATGCGGCGTTCCTGCGGCGCCATTCGGCGCGACCGGTGAAGCTCACCCTGCCCGGCCCGTTCACGATGACGCAGCAGGCCGAGAATGGCTGGTATCCCGACGCGAAATCGCTCGCGATGGACTATGCCGACGCGGTCAATGCCGAGGTGAAGGACCTGTTCGCGGCGGGGGTCGACGTGGTGCAGCTCGACGAACCCTATCTGCAGGCGCGCGCCGCCGAGGCCAATGCCTATGCGATCGAGTCGATCAACCGCGCGCTCGACGGGGTCGGCGGCACGACCGCGCTGCACATCTGCTTCGGCTATGCGCTGGTGCACCATGGCGCGGGCGCGACGGGGCCGAAGCCCAAGGCATACGACTTCCTTGCCGAGCTCGAGGCGTCAGCAATCGACGTGATCTCGATCGAGGCGGCGCAGCCGGGGCTCGACCCGTCGATCCTCGCCGAGCTGCCGACCAAGACGATCATGTACGGCGTGCTCGACCTGTCGATCCCCGAGGTGGAGACACCCGAGGCAGTCGCGGGGCGCATTCGTGAGGCTTTGCGTTACGTCGATGCCGAACGGCTGTGGATCGCGCCCGATTGCGGGATGAAGTACCACAGCAGGGCGCATAGCCAGGCCAAGCTGAAGGCGATGGTCGATGGGGCCGCGATGGTGCGGGCGGAGTTGAAATAGCCCCGCCGTCATCCCCGCGTAGGCGGGGATCCAGCTCTCTTTTTTGTCTTTTCTTCGTGCCTTTGCGCCTTTGCGTGAAACCAGAAAAATCTCACGCAAAGGCGCAAAGGCACGAAGAAAGAAAAAGCTGGATCCCCGCCTACGCGGGGATGACGGATTATGCGTCGATAAAGTCGGTTAGCAACGGCACCACAACCTCCGGTGCCTCGACCGTCGGCAGATGCCCGGCTCCCGCGATCACCTCAAGCCGCGCGCCGGGGATCGCGTCCAAGATTTCGTCATGATGCGCGCGGCTGGTGATGCCGTCCTTTTCGCCCCAGATCAGCAGCACCGGCACGGCGATCTCGCCGAGGCGCGGGCGGCTGTCGATGCGCGCCATGATCGCGCGCTGCTGGGCGAGGAAGGTGTCGGCGCCGGTGTCCGCTGCCATCCGGCGCGCGATGCCGAGCAGGCGAGCGTCGCCGCGCTTTTCCTCGGGGAAGAGGATCGGGATGCGCTCCTCGACGACCTGGTCGAAGTTTCCGCTCTCGACGAGGTCGATATAGCCCTGCCGCCGCGCGGTCTGCGCGGGGCCGTCGGCGGAGGCCAGCGTCGAGATCAGCGCGAGCTTGACGACGCGCTCGGGGGCGCGGCGCATGATCTCGAACGCAACGAAGCCGCCCATCGCGTGGGCGATGAGGACGAATTCAGGCGGGGCGTTGTCGAGGAGGCGCTGGGCGAAACCATCGATCGTGTCGTCGCTTTGATTGTCGGCGACGATGATCTCGCGGTCGGACCAGGCGTCGAGCAAAGGTTGCCAGACGGCGTCGGTCAGAAGCTGGCCGGTGATGAGGACGATGGGGAGAGTCATGGTTGGCGATCCAATAGGTCGTCATTGCGAGCGCAGCGAGGCAATCCAGAGTAGGCGTAAACCGCTCTGGATTGCCTCGCTGCGCTCGCAATGACGGGGTTTTTCATATGACTTGGTGCAACAGAGATTCACCGGCGGCGAGGCGGCGGCAATTTTCATGCGCCACCGTCAGGCTGCGCACGAGCGTTTCGGGGGTGAGCCAGGCGATATGCGGGGCGAGCACCGCGTTGGGCAGGCCGAGCAACGGATTGCCGCGCGGCAGCGGCTCCTCGGCGAAGACGTCGAGGCCGGCGCCGCGGAGATGGCCACTGGTCAGCGCGTCGACCAGTTTCGCCTGATCGACGAGTTCGCCGCGCGCGGTGTTGATCAGCACCGCGCCTTTCTTCATCGCGAAGGGATCGATGCTGGCGCGCGTTTCGTCGGTGAGCGGGATGTGCAGCGAGACGATGTCGCTTTCCCCGAGCAGGCGGTCGAGCGATAAGAATTCGTAAGGCACGTCGCGCTTGCTGCGCGCGGTGTAGACGATCTTCGCACCGAACGCGGCAAGCGCGGGGGCGAGAAGCTGCGCCGAATGGCCGAAGCCGACGAGGCCGATGGTGCGGCCGCCGATCTCGCCGACCTGATCGAGCTCGGACGGGTCGGCGGTCCAACCCTCCCCGGCGCGAGTGCGCGCGTCGAAGAAGCAGGTGCGGCGCAGCACCGCCGTCATCAGCGACAGCGCCATTTCGGCGACCGCCTGGCTGTTGGTGCCGGGCATGTTGCACACCGCGACACCATGCTCGCGCGCGGCATCGAGCGCGATGGTGTTGACCCCGACGCCGAGTTTCTGGATCAGTTTGAGCTTGGACGCCGCGGCGATGAAATCAGGGGTCACCGGGGTCAGCACGTGGAGCAGCGCGGTGATCTCGGGCGCGACGTCGTCGAGCGGGGCGGCCTCGTCGACATGCGTCACGACGCCCGCGCCGAAGATCGTGTCGACCGCGTCGCGAAAGCCGGGGCTGGGGCGTGCGTGGAGGACGATCATGCCTTCACCGCGCCGATGGAGCCCGCGAAGGCCGAGAAGCCCGCGAACACCGCGTCGGCGCCCATCGCCTCCTCGATGCGCAGCATCTCGTTCCACTTCGCCATGCGCTCGGACCGGGTGAAGCTGCCGACCTTCAATTGCCCGGCGTTCCAGCCGGTCGCGAGATGCGCGATGGTGACGTCCTCGCTCTCGCCCGAGCGCGCCGAGACGATCGCGCCCCAGCCGCGCGCGACGGCGGCGTCGAGCGCGGCCTTGGCCTCCGTGACGGTGCCGACCTGGTTAACCTTGATCAGCGCGGCGTTGCACACCCCCGCGTCGGCGGCGCGGACGACGCGTTCGGCATTGGTGACGAGCACATCGTCGCCGATGATCTGGACCCGGTCGCCGATCGCGGCGGTGACGGCAGCCATCGCCGTCCAGTCGTCTTGCCCCGCCGGGTCCTCGATCGACAGGATCGGATAGCGCCCCGCCCATTCGATAATGCGCGCGGCCATCGCTTCGCTCGTCATGCGCCCGTCGTCGAGCGCGAGGCTGTAGCCCGAGGCGTCGCCGAGTTCGTTGGCGGCGATGTCGAGCGAGATGAAGACATCCTCGCCCGCGCGGTGGCCGCTCGCCTCGATCGCCTTGGCAAGCGTGCCCAGCGCATCCTCGTTCGAGGCGAAATTGGGCCACCACCCGCCTTCGTCGGCGACGCCGCTGAGCGGGCCTTTCGCCTCCATCAGCCTGCCCGCGGCGCGATAGACATCGTCGGTGATTTCGAGGGCGCGGCGGAAGCTGCCCGCTGTGGGGCACATGATCATGAAGTCCTGCACATCGGTGCGCCGCCCCGCGTGAGCGCCGCCGCCGAAAATCTGGATTTCGGGCAGCGGGATGCGGACCTTGGCATCGCCCGCGAGATAGCGCCACAAAGGCTGGCGGGCATCGGCGGCGGCGGCGTGGAGCACCGCCATCGACACCGCGACAACAGCGTTGGCGCCGAGGCGCGCCTTGTTCGTGGTGCCATCGAGCGCGCAGAGCGCGGCGTCGACCGCCGCCTGATCCTGCGCGTCCATGCCGGCGATCGCTCGCGCGATTTCCGATCCGATGCCCGCGACCGCGCGCGCGACGCCATAACCGCCGAAGGCGGTGCCGCCATCGCGCAGGTCGATCGCCTCATGCGCGCCGCGCGAGGCGCCCGCGGGGGCGATGGCGCGGCCGACGGCGCCCGAGGCGAGCGTGACTTCGGCCTCGACCGTGGGGCGGCCGCGCGAATCCCAGAGCTGGCGGCCGGTGACGGAGGCGATGGGCGAAGTCATTTCAAATCCTTTTCCAATTGGCGGCGAGCGCGTCGATGGGTTGCGACGCGCGGATCAGCGCGCGCGCTTGATCGCACACGATATGCTTGTGTTCGGGATCAGTGAGATAGGGAGCGGGCGACTTGCCCTCAACGCGCGCGAGGAGCAGCGCGGCGGTGAGCTTGCCCGCGCGGAGCAGCAGGTCGTCCGCATCTTCCCAATCGATGCCGGCGCGATAGGCGGCGACGAGCGCGGCTGCGGCCGCGTTCAGCCGGGCGTCGCCCGACCAGACCGCCTTGAGCAACAGGTGCGTGGTGCAGAAGGCGAGGTCGAAGGCGGGGTCGCCATAGACCGCGCATTCGGCGTCGAGAAAGACCGGACCGTCGGCGCCGACGAGGATATTCTTCGGGCTGACGTCGCCATGGACGAGCGCGATCTTGCGCCCCGACAGATCCGCGGCGAGCGCCGTCAGCGCGGGCGCGAGTTCGGCGTCATGCTGCGCAACATAAAGCAGGAAGGGATCGACGCGCAGCGCGCGGAACATGTCGTCATTGGGGAAATCAGCGCGGTCGCTGTCGCTATAGGCCGTGGCGGCGTGGACGGCCGCAATGCCCTTCCCGACCTGTGCAGCAAAACCGGCGTGGACGCGGCCCGCCATCAACTCGTCCTTCCACACAGGGCGGCCGGGGAGGAAGCGCATCGCGAAGGCGTGGCCCGGCAGTTCGGCGAGCACTTCGGGCGCGATATGCGGATCGACGCCGCGCGCGCGGCGCAGCCAGCGCACCTCGCTGGTCCCGCGTTCGACGGGGGCGAGCCATTCGGCGGCGACGCGCAGTTGCGGCAGCGGGCGCTTGACGACGATCGGGCCGGCGGGGCTGTCGACCTTCCACACGTCGCACGACACGCCGCCGGTCAGCGGCTCGAGGGCGACCTCGCCCTCCCCCGCCAGCCCGGCTCCGCGCAGCGCGGTGATGATGTCGGCGTCCGCCGTTTCCATAACAATTCTGCCCATATTGAACCGTAGCCCTGAGCCTGTCGAAGGGCGCTTCTCGGATAGGCGCCCTTCGACAAGCTCAGGGCTACGGTGATTGCTTACAGCTTCTCCCGGATCCACGCGCCGACGAGGTCGGCGGCGTCCTGGCGTTCCTTGATCGAATCCTCGAAATAATGCGCCCCGGGGATCAGTTCGATCCTTTTGTCGGTCGAGCCCAAAAAGTCGAAGATCTTGCGTGCGTCGCTGGGGAAGACGCCTGTATCGGCAAGGCCCTGCACCACCAGCGCGGGGGTGTCGTGCTTCGCGAGATGCGGCTGGCCCTGGCACGGCGAGGTTTCGAGGCTCCACATGTTGAGCCAGGTCTTGAGCGTGTTGGCGCGGCCGATGCTGGGGGTGCGGTTGGCGATCGCGGGGTCGCCGCGATAGCACCAGTTGGGCTTGCGCTCCGACGGGTCGATCGCGGGATCGACGCAGCGGATGTCGCCCCAGCAGCGGAAGAGCGGGAAGATGCGGTCGGGGATGCCCGCGGCATTGAGCCGCGCGAGCTCGGCCTTGGCCCAGTCGGTGATGCGCTGGTTGCGCGCGCGCTGGCCGGCGCGATATCTGGCGATGAACGCGTCCGAATAGGGCGGGCCATTGTCGGGATTGAAGGGGTCGAGTTCGGGATCGGTCAGCGTCGGATCGTTCTCGTCGACCACCGAGGCGTCCATCCAGTCGGTGAGGACTTCGGGGCGCCCCTGGTGCGCGTTGAAGCTGATGTAGAGGTCGCCCTTGATCAATTGCGCGAGCGCGTCCTGGCCGACGGACGGCAGGCGGTCGGTGAGCGTCGGCGCGATCGCCTCGGCCTGATAGGCGCCCATCAGCGAACCGCCGCCCGAATTGCCGAGGATGACGACCTGTTCGACCCCCGCCTCTTCCTTCAGCCATCGCACGCCGACGCCGATGTCGAGCACCGCATGTTCGAGCAGGAACTGGTCCTCGAAACCGCGATAACGCGTGTTCCAGCCGAGGAAGCCGAAACCCTGCCGCGCGAAATAGGGCGCGATATAGTGTTCGGAGAAATCGACGTTATAATGGGTGGCGATGATCGCCACTTTCGGGCGCTTGCCCGCCTCGGTCCAATAAATGCCCTGGCACGGGTGGCCGCCCGCCTGGATGCGCGGCGCGGTCGGCGGCGCGCGGCCGATGAAGTGCGCGTCGAGGCCCTCGATGCCATTGGGGTCCATTCGTCTCTCTCCTGTTTATCGTTTATGGATTTTGGCGGAACGCACGCAGAAGCGGCGGATATTTAGGTTCACGCGGAGACGCGAAGGCGCGGAGGGTTCCTGCCTTCGTCACCCCGGACTTGATCCGGGGTCCGCCTTGCTCCGCAAGAAGAGGCGGATGCCGGGTCGAGCCCGGCATGACGGAAACAAGCGGTGGCCGACGCTCCGCGTCTCCGCGTCTCCGCGTGAACAATATTATCCGGCATTCCGGTCACCGGCTCACCTCGAAGGGCAGCTTGTATCCTTCCAGCCCGGCGCGGATCGCCTTTTTGTCGATCTTGCCCGTCGGGCCGAGTGGGATGTCGTCGACGAAAAGCACGTCGTCGGGCATCCACCATTTGGCGATCTTGCCGTCGAGGTAGGCGGTCAGGTCGGCGGCCGTGGCGCTCGCGCCGGGCTTCAATTGGCAGAGCAGGATCGGACGCTCGTCCCATTTGGGATGCGACACGCCGACGACCGCGGCGTTGGCGACCGCCTCATGCCCCATGGCGATATTCTCGATCTCGATCGAGCTGATCCATTCGCCGCCCGACTTAACCACATCCTTGGCGCGATCGGTGATCTGCATATAGCCTTCGCCGTCGATCGTGCTGACGTCGCCGGTGTCGAAAAAGCCCTCGGCGTCGAGCACATCGCCGCCTCCACCGCCGAAATAAGCGCCGGCGATCGTCGAGCCCTTGACCATCAGCCGGCCCGGGGTCTTGCCGTCGTGCGGCAGGCGATTGCCGGCATCGTCGACGAGCTTCATCTCGAGCCCGCAGAGCAGGCGGCCCTGCTTGAGCTTGTAGGCCAGCTGTTCGGGATCGGATTTCGCCGCGACCGAGGCGTTGGGCACCGACACGGTGCCGAGCGGCGAGGTTTCGGTCATGCCCCAGCCCTGGATGACGTCGACGCCATAATCGTGGCGGAAGGTGCGGATGATCGATTCGGGGCACGCCGAGCCACCGATGGTGACGCGTTCGAGCGTGGTGAAGCTTTTGCCGTTTTCCTGCATATAGGTGAGCAGCATCTGCCACACCGTCGGGACGGCCGCGGAATAGGTCACCCCCTCCTGCTCGATCAGATTGTAGATCGATTCACCGTCCATCCGCTGCCCCGGCAGCACGAGCTTGGCGCCGACAGCGGGCGCCGAATAGACAACGCCCCAGGCATTGGCATGGTACATCGGGACGACGAGCAGCACCGTATCGCGCGCCGACAGGCCGAGCGCGTCGCGCTGGAGCGTCATCAGCGCGTGGATATAGTTGGAGCGGTGGGAATAGAGCACGCCCTTCGGATTGCCCGTCGTGCCGCTGGTGTAGCAGAGGCCGCAGGCGGCGTTCTCGTCGAAGCCGCC
This sequence comes from Sphingopyxis sp. GW821-FHT12F08, assembly GCF_058806755.1. Lineage (NCBI taxonomy): Bacteria > Pseudomonadati > Pseudomonadota > Alphaproteobacteria > Sphingomonadales > Sphingopyxidaceae > Sphingopyxis > Sphingopyxis sp. GW821-FHT12F08. The sequence continues at coordinate 592,416 of NZ_JBXAQA010000003.1, read as the reverse complement.
CCACGCATAGTCGCTGGGCTGGCCGGCGATCCAGTCGTCGAAGGCGATGGCGGGAAAGCTCGTCTGCGGCAGAGAGGCGGCGTCGCAGAAGAAGATCACCTGCTCGATGCTCGGCACCTGGGGCAGCAATTGCTCGACCAAATCGGCGGTCGCGGGATCGGCGATCAGCAACCGGTCGCCGGCGTGGTTCGCGATATAGGCGATCTGTTCGAGGAAGAGTCGCGGATTGAGCGTGTGGAGCACCGCGCCCATGCCCGCGGCGCCGTACCAGGCCGACAGGTGGCGCGCGCTGTTCCAGCCCATCGTCGCGACGCGGTCGCCCTGCTTGATGCCCTCGGCAGCGAGCGCGTTCGAGACGCGCTTCGCATCAGCATGGACCGCGTCATAGGTTGAGCGGGTGACATCGCCCTCGGCGTCGCGCGACACGATTTCGCGCGCGCCGTGCCAGTTCGCGGCATGACCCAGGATGCGGTCGACCGTCAGCGGCACATCCTGCATCAATCCCATCATCACTTCGGCCTCTCCTGTCCCGCGCTGCGCCTAGCGTCTCTTATAAGGATAGTATACTAAGTATTTTACCGTTGCAACGCCGCGCTGCCTTGCGTCCCCCCTGCCCTTCTTCTAGCGTTGCGGCAAAGGCAACGGGGGCCCATCGCAGCATCTTATGCGCACCAACCAATTGATCATCGCGCTGTTTCAGCGCTTCTGCTGGCTCGACGAGGGGCTGCAGGCGCGGCTGCACGATCGCGGTTGGCCCGACGTCAATCGCCCCCAATCGATGGTGATGACCAATATCGTCAGCGGGGTCGTGCGCCCGTCGGACATCGCGCGCAACCTGGGCGTATCACGCCAGGCGATCCACAGCACGATCGGTCAGATGATCAAGCTGGACATGGTGAAGATGGAGACCGACCCCGACGATCGGCGGCACATGATCGTGTCGCTGACCGAGACCGGCGCGCGCATGCGCAAGGACGCGCAGCGCGCGATGGACACGCTGACTGCGCAGATCGCCGAGGTGCTGGGGCAGGAGCGTTTCGATGCCCTGCTGGCCGCGCTCGAGGCCGACTGGGGCGACAATATCGAGCGTGATCCGGCGGCGGGGAAGAAGAAGCGGGCTTGAGATAAAGCCCCTCCCCTTCAGGGGAGGGGTTGGGGTGGGGCCAGAGGCCTTGCGCAAGGCCTCTGGCCCCACCCGCTGCGACTAACGAACAAGTTCGTAAGTCTCGCTGCCCTCCCCTGAAGGGGAGGGCGTGATCATTTGAGCGCCTTCGCCACCGCGACCAGCCGCGCCGCGGTCATGTCGATGAGCGAGGCCGGGAGCGCTTCCTTGAGCTGGCCGGCCTCGTCGAAGGCGGCGTGGGCATTGGGCACCAACACCTGGTCGGGGATCACCAGCATCTGGATGGTGCCGAGGATCTGGCGCAGGTGCGCAAGCGCGCGGATGCCGCCGAAGGGGCCGATCGAGGCGCTCATAATGGCCGCCGCCTTGCCGCGAAAGGCGGTGAGCGCGACCGGCCCCTCGCCGCCGGTGGGGCGCGAGGCCCAGTCGATCGCGTTCTTGAGCAGTGCCGGGATCGAACCATTATATTCGGGCGACACCATGAGCAGCCCGTCCTGCGCGACGAGCAGCTCCTTGAGCTTCAGCGCGTCGGCGGGAAAGGCGTTCGCTTCGAGCGCGGCGGTGTAGATCGGCAGGTCGAGCGCCGCGAGGTCGACGACGGCGACCTCTGCGCCATGCGCCGCGAGCCGCGCCGCCGCGAGCGCGCCGAGCGCCCGGTTGTACGATCCGTCGCGCGTGCTGCCGACGATCACCGCGATTTTCGTCATGATCCCTCCTGAAACGAATAGTTAGAATACTAACCTATTCGCGCCGGGCATGGCAACTCCGAATGCCGCGATCAAGCCTTGACGTCGGAGAGTATCGCGAGGTTGCGCGTCTCGTCGGCGAGATTGCCGATCACGCGGCGCATCAGCGCCTGCAGCTGCTCGACTTCCTCGTCGCTCATCCCGCGCGTCGCGATCTCGTGGATCTCGGCGTTCATCGGCGCGAGCACCAGTTCGAGCTTGCGCGCGTGCGGGGTGAGGAAGATGAAGGTCTTGCGGCGGTCTTCGCTGGTCTTCTTGCGCGTGATGAAACCGGCCTTTTCGAGGCCTTTCAGCGCCACCACCGTGGTCGGTTCGCGCATGCCGACGCGCTCGCTGAGCTCGCGCTGGGTGATGCCGTCCTCGCGCCACAACTGGCGCAGGAAACGCCATTGGCCCGCCGATACATCGTGCGTCAGCGTGCGGCGTTCGAGCAGCCGCGAAAAGGAGCGGAAGACCACGCGCGCAAGATAACCGATACTGTTTTCGGGATCGGTGTAATATTCGGCGGGATGCCGAAAGCTCTGTTTGGTCTTGGCCAATGCACTGCTCCCCTGTGGCCGATTGGGCGGCCTTGAGCCTTCAATTCTTAGTGGCCGAAGATTCGGGCGGCAACCTCTATCGTCGCCGCGATGGCCCAAAGGATTGGTTGGACAAAGCGGCGATCCGATATTACTTAGAATACTAATCTATGGCAAGGGAGGCTCGGGTGCGGAAGTTCGATCGGGTGCGCGGGGTCACGGCATGCTTGCCGCTGGCCAATATCGACACCGACATGATCATCCCCGCGCGCTTCATGAAGGCACTGACCCGCGACGGGCTGGGCCGGCATCTGTTCGAGGAATTACGCTATGCGCCGGACGGCAGCGAGCGCGTGGACTTCGTGCTGAACCGCCCCGCGGGCCGCGCCGCACGGATATTGATTGCCGACCGCAATTTCGGCTGCGGCTCGTCGCGCGAGCATGCGGTGTGGGCGCTCGCCGATTTCGGCATCCGCTGCGTGATCGCGCCGAGCTTCGGTGACATCTTCGCGGGCAATGCGCGCAAGAACGGGCTGCTGCTGATCCGCCTGCCCGAGGAGATGTGCGCCCGGCTGGCGCGCGCGATCGAACTGGCGCAGCATGCGCCGGTCGAGATCGACCTGGCGGCGCAGGAAATCCGGCTGGCCTCGGGCGAGGTCGTCGCCTTCGCGATCGATGCGGGCGACCGGCGGGTGCTGATGGAAGGGCTCGACGATATCGGGCGGACGTTGCGATATGAGGCGGCGATTGCGCGGTTCGAGGGGGTGGCCTAGTCCAGCATCTCCGGCGAAGCGATCGCGCCGGCGATCGCGCTCGCCGCCGCGAGCGCGGGGCTCATCAGATGGGTGCGGCCGCCGCGGCCCTGGCGGTTTTCGAAATTGCGGTTCGAGGTCGAGGCGCAGCGCTCGCCCGGCGCGAGACGGTCGGGGTTCATGCCAACGCAGAGCGAACAGCCGGGCTCGCGCCAGTCGAAACCCGCGGCGCGAAAGATCCTGTCGAGGCCCTCGGCTTCGGCTTGCTTTTTCACCAGACCCGACCCCGGCACGACCATCGCACGAATATGCGGCGCGACCGTGCAGCCGCGCACCACGGCGGCCGCGACGCGCAGATCCTCGATCCGGCTGTTGGTGCAACTGCCGATGAAGACGCGGTCGAGCCGCTGCCCGGCGATCGGCTGCCTTGGGGTGAGGTCCATATAGGCGAGCGCGCGATACGCGCTCTCGCGCGCTTCGGCGTCGTCGAACGCGGCGGGGTCGGGCAGAAGCTCGCCGATGACGACGACCTGCGACGGGTTGGTGCCCCAGCTGACCATCGGGCCGACACCGGCGGCGTCGACGCGGAGTTCGCGGTCGAAGCGCGCATCGGCATCGCTGGCCAGCGTGCGCCAGCGGGCGACCGCCCTTCCCCATTCCGCACCCTGGGGCGCCGACGGGCGTCCCCGAAGATAGGCGAAGGTCTGCTCATCGGGCGCGACCAGCCCCGCACGCGCGCCCATTTCGATGCTGAGGTTGCAGAGCGTCATCCGCGCCTCCATCGACAGCGCGCGCACCGCCGATCCCGCATATTCGATGACATGGCCGGACGCCCCGTCGACGCCGATGCGCCGCAGCAGATGCAGCGCGAGGTCCTTGGCCGAGACATGCGGCGCGAGCGCCCCGTCGACGATGATCCGCATGTTGCGCGCGCGGCGCTGGCGGATCGTCTGCGTCGCGAGCACATGCTCGACCTCGCTGGTGCCGATGCCGAAAGCGAGCGCGCCGAAGGCGCCGTGCGTCGAGGTGTGGCTGTCGCCGCAGACGATCGTCATGCCGGGCAACGAGCGCCCCTGTTCGGGGCCGGCGACATGGACGATGCCGCCCCGCGGGTCGCCCATCGCGAAGCGCGCGATACCGAAGCGGTCGGCATTGGCCTCGAAAGCCATCAGCTGCGCGCGCGCCGCTTCGTCGGCGACCGCCGGCACGCCTGCCGATTGCCGTTCGGTCGGGACAACATGGTCGGAGAGCGCCAGCGCGCGTTCGGGCCGGCGCACCGCGCGGCCCGCGGCGGCGAGCGCGGCGAAAGCCTGCGGCGAGGTCACCTCGTGCAGCAGGTGCAGATCGATGTAGAGGATCGCTTCGCCGTCGTCGTCGGCGACGACGTGCGCGTCCCATATCCTGTCGTAGAGCGTCCTCGCCGCGCCGCCCTCTCCCCGATCCCGCACCCTGTCGCCGCCTTCGCATAATAGTTAGATATCTAACTATTATGCGAAGGCGGCGCGAACGGCAAGGGAAATTGCGGCCGGTCAGGCGATGGAGAGTTCGCCGCGCGCCTGGCGGAAGACCTCGAGGCTGCCCCAGATCGCGAGGCCGGCCATGATCGCGGCGACCGCGAGATCGGGCCAGCCGCGCCCGGTGCCGAACACCCCGAGCGCGGCAGCGAGCACCGCGAGGTTGCCGATCGCGTCGTTGCGCGAGCAGATCCACACCGAGCGCATGTTCGCGTCGCCGGTCCGCCAGCGGTAGAGCATCAGCGCGACGGCGGCATTGGCGGCAAGCGCGGCGCCGCCGACGATACCCATCGTCTCGGCATGCGGCGCGGTACCGCTGAGGAAGCCCCAGACCGTCGCGCCGAGCACGCCGAGGCCGAAGGCGAGCATCGTCGCGGCCTTGAACAGTGCGGCGCGGGCGCGCCACGCGATCGCCATGCCCGCGACGCCGAGGCTGATCGCATAATTGGCGGCGTCGCCGAGGAAATCGAGCGCGTCGGCCTGGAGCGCGCGCGAGTCCGCCGCGACCCCCGCAGCGATCTCGACCGCGAACATGCCCGCGTTGATCAGGAGCGCGATCCACAGCACGCGCCGCCATTGGGGGTCGTTGAGTGCGGTGGTCCCGCTTTTACCGGCGCAGCATTGGTCGGCCATTGCCGAATCTCCTTGGGATTTCGAGTCGCCCGCCTATATGGACCCTGTAGCAACTACAGGGTCAAGGCATGAAAATCGGCGAACTCGCGCGCGTTACCGGCGCCAATATCGAGACCATCCGCTATTATGAGCGCATCGGCCTCCTGCCCGAACCGCATCGCACCGCGGCCAATTACCGCAGCTATGGCGAGGCGCACCGGTCGCGGCTGGCGTTCGTGCGCCATTCGCGCGACCTGGGTTTCACCATCGAGGAAATCCGCTCTTTGCTCGATCTGTCGGACCATCCCGAGCGCGACTGCGGCGAGGCCGACCGGATCGCGACGCGCCATCTGGAACAGGTCGAGGAAAAGATCGCGCAGTTGGGCCTGCTCCGCGACGAGCTGGCACGGATCATCGGGCGCTGCCGCGGCGGGCTGGCGGGCGATTGCCGGGTGATCGAGGCGCTGGGCGACCATGGATATTGCGAAAGCCACCACGCATGAGCGTGCCGCTGACGACGATCGGCTGGTATGTCCTCGCGGCGCTCGGCGAGATTGGCGGCTGTTTCGCTTTCTGGGCGGTGCTGCGGCTGGATAAATCGCCGTGGTGGCTGGTGCCCGGCGCGCTCGCCCTCGCCTTTTTCGCTTATGCGTTGACGCGCGTCGAGGCCGAGGCGGCGGGGCGCGCCTTTGCGGCCTATGGCGGCGTCTATATCGTCGCGTCGCTGGTATGGCTCAGGTTGGTCGAGGGCGTGTCGCCGGACCGCTGGGACCTGCTCGGCGGGCTGATCTGCCTCGGCGGCGCGGCGCTGATCCTGTGGGGGCCCGGCCGCAGCTAGCGGAACGAAAGCGGGCGCCCGATCGCTCGGCCGCCCGCCCCTTTGGCCCGGTCAGTGGCCTCCATGATCCTTGTGCGGATCGCCGTCGGCGGCGGGCTTCGGCGCTTCCTTGTCGCCGTCGCAGCACTTCATCGCGCCGTCCGCCTTCATCTTGGCGCAGCATTCGCACTTGGGCTTCTCGGCGGCCGGTTCGGCGGCGAGCACGGGGGTTGCAATCGCCAGCGCAAGCGCGGCGACAAAAATGCGGTTCAACATGATATGTCTCCTGAAATCTGAAAATTCGAATGAATGTCAGTTCTCAGGCGCGCCTCGGCGGCGGCGTCGCGGGAGCGGTCGCATGGTCGTGGCGGGCCGCCGGCCATGCCGATGGCTGCGCCGACGGTAAGGCAAACCGCGCGGCAAGGCCCGGTTCCGCCACCGCGACGCCAGCGAGATAGCACAGGCGTTCGCAGCTGTGCGGCGCCTTGTCGCCAGGCGCCTCTTTGTCGGTGTCGGGGTCGGCTTGCATCGCCTCCATCGACGCGCAATGGTCGGGGGGCGGCGCGGGCGACGCCAGCACCGCGGCGCACCCCGCCGTACCGTGCAGCGACAGCATCAGCGCCAGAAGCATGCCGAGAAACGTGCGCATCATGCAGTGGTTATGGCGGCTTCGGCGCGGCAGCGCAATGCACCGTCCCCTATTTGGCGGGCCAGTAGCGCTGGCGCACCGCCTGCTTGTAGAGCTTGCCCGTGTCATGCCTGGGCAGCGCGGGGTCGAAGTCGACCGAGCGCGGGCATTTGACCGGGCTGAGATGTGCACGGCAGTGCGCGATCAGCCGCGCGGCGAGGTCGGGGCCGGCGGCGCTCCAGTCTTTCGGCTGGACCACTGCCTTGACCTCCTCGCCCATCTCGGCGTGCGGGACGCCGATGACCGCGACGTCGGCGACCTCGGGGTGCTGGATGAGCAGATTCTCGGCCTCCTGCGGATAGATGTTCACGCCGCCCGATATGATCATGAAGCTCTTGCGGTCGGTGAGGTAGAGATAACCCTCTTCGTCAACATGGCCGATGTCGCCGAGCGTCGACCAGCCCGGGTGCTGCGGGTGGCGCGCGTCGCGGGTCTTGGCGGGGTCGTTCAAATATTGGAAGTCCCAGCCGCCCTCGAAATAGACGAGACCGTCGACGTTCGGACCGACCTCTTCGCCGTCGTCGCCGCAGATGTGGAGCGTGCCCCAGTCGGCGCAGCCGACCGAGCCGGGATGCGCGAGCCACTCCTCGGGGGTGATGAAGGTCGAGCCATTGCCCTCCGACCCGCCATAATATTCGTAGACGATCGGGCCGAGCCATTCGATCATCCGGCGCTTGACCTCGACCGGGCACGGCGCGGCGGCGTGGACGATCTTCTGGAGTGACGAGATGTTGTAGCGGATACGCATTTCATCGGGAAGCGCGAGCAGGCGGATGAACATCGTCGGCACCATCTGCATGAAGGTGACGCGGTGTTTCTCGATCAGGCGCAGCACCTCTTCCGCGTCGAACTTGTCCATGATGACGAGCGTCGCGCCGAGGCGGTGCGCCGACATGCCATAGGCGAGCGGCGCGGTGTGATAAAGGGGTGCGGGCGAGAGCAATGTGCTGGTTTCGCCGATACCGTAGCGCGCTGCCATGCGCTCGGCGAGCATATGCGGCGCGTCGGCGGGCTCGCCCGAGAGCGGCAGGCGGATGCCCTTGGGCCGCCCTGTGGTGCCCGAGGAATAGACGAGATGATAGCCCGCCGATTCGTCGGCGATGCGGGTCGCGGGCTGGGCGGCGACGGCAACCTGCCATGAGGGTACGAGGCCAGTGCCGAGTTCGTAGATATGCGCGACATTGGGGACCAGTTCGGCACGCGCCGCAATCAGCGCCGCGACGGCGGGCACATCGGCGTGGGTGACGAGCAGCTTCGCGCCGCTGTCGTTCAGGATATAGGCGGCTTCGTCGGCGGTGAGTTGGCTCGAGATCGGGCAGAGATAGAGACCGGCGCGCTGGGCGGCCCAGTAGATTTCGAAATATTCGCGGACATTCTTCAACCAGACCGCGACGGTATCGCCCGGGCCGATTCCGAGCGTGCGGAACAAGTGTGCGCCGCGGTTTGCGACCACCTCGAGTTCGGCGTAGCTTGTCGCCGCGCCGCTCGCCGCCATGACGATTGCCGGGCGATCGGGCGCCGCTGCCGCAAAATGCCGTGGATGCATCGCTCTCCCTTTGCTCTTTTGAGTTATATAACTACGTTTACTTTCTATGTCGATTGACATATTGGCGAAGCAAAGGCGACAGACGGGCGCCACGGGAAAGGATCGAGTGACATGGAACTGAAGCCGGGTTCGCGCTGGAAATCGGCGGTGTGCGATGCACAGCTGGTCGTCGTGCGGCCGCCGAGCGCCGCCGGCGAACTGCAGTGCGGCGGGGCGCCGGTGCTGCCGATCGACGATGCGGCCGCGCCGAGCGGCGACGTCAGCGCCGATTTCGCCGAGGGCGTGATGATCGGCAAACGCTACACCGACGAGGCGAGCGGGATCGAGGTGCTTGGCGCCAAGGCGGGCAAGGGATCGCTGGCGTTCAACGGCACCGCGATGACGATCAAGGGCGCGAAGCCGCTTCCCGCTTCGGACTGATACCATGCGCACGCCGCTGCTTCTCGACATCGCCGCCGACGCCTGTTGCGACCGGCAGGCGCTCGGCGGGCGCGCTGATGGCCTCGATTTCGGCGGCTATCGCGCGCGGGCGACGCAGGTCGCGGCGTGGCTGGCGGCCAAGGACAAGGCGAACACCGCCTTTCTGGGGATGAACGGCAATGCCCTGCCCCTGCTGCTGTTCGCGAGCGGGATGGCGGGAACGCCCTTCGTGCCGCTCAATTACCGGCTGGCCGATGCCGATCTGAACAAGCTCGTCGCGCGGAGCGCACCCGCGGTGCTGATCGCCGACGACGACATGCTGGCGCGAATCGCGCCGGTCGAGGGCGTCGAGCTGGTCGCGCGCAGCGACTTCGAGGCGCAGTTCATGGGCGGTGAGGCGCCCGCGAAGCTCGACCTGCCCGAGGCCGGGAACGATATCGCGGTGCTGCTGTTCACCAGCGGCACGACGGGCGAGCCCAAGGCGGCGGTGCTGCGCCACGGCAACCTTACCTCCTATGTGATGTCGACGGTCGAGTTCCTCGGCGCCGATGCGGACGAGGCGGCGCTGGTCAGCGTGCCCTCCTACCATATCGCGGGGATTTCGGCGATCCTGACCGCGGCCTATGGCGGGCGGCGGATCGTCTACCTCCCCGCCTTTACCGCCGAGGACTGGGTCAGGGTCGCGGCGCGCGAGGGCATCACACACGCGATGGTGGTGCCGACGATGCTCGGTCGCATCCTCGATGTGATGGCGGCGACGGGCGAAAAATTGCCGAGCCTGCGCGCGCTCTCCTATGGCGGGGGCAAGATGCCCGAGCCGGTGATCGCGCGGGCGCTGGCAACGCTGCCGCATGTCGCCTTCGTCAACGCCTATGGGCTCACCGAGACGAGCTCGACGATCGCACTGCTCGGCGCCGAGGATCATCGCGCCGCCTTCGCCTCCGACGATCCGCAGGTCCGCCGGCGCATCGCCTCGGTCGGCCAGCCGCTGCCGAGCGTCGAACTCGAGATTCGGCGCGAGGACGGAACCTGCTGCGACGCCGGCGAGCAGGGCGAGATCCATGTCCGCGGCGAACAGGTGTCGGGCGAATATCTGCACAAAAAGGCGATCGCCGACGACGGCTGGTTCGCGACCAACGACGCGGGCTGGCTCGACGCGGGCGGCTATCTGTTCGTCGAGGGGCGGCTCGACGATGTGATCATACGCGGGGGCGAGAATATCTCGCCGGGCGAGATCGAGGATGTGCTGCGCGGTTTCGCCGATATCGCCGATTGCGCGGTGCTGGGCATCCCCTGCGAGAAATGGGGCGAGAAGGTGGTGGCGGTGATCGTGTCGCGCTCGGGCACTCCCGATACCGAGGCCATGACGGGGGCGATCCGGAGCAAGCTGCGGTCGACCAAGACGCCGGAGCAATGGTTCGTGCGCGACGAACTGCCGTATAACGAGACCGGAAAGCTGCTCCGCCGCGTGCTCAAGGCCGAACTGGCGGAAGAAGCCTGCGCCGGGTAGGACGGCGCGATGACGACGCCCGATCATCGCGCCGACCATCTTGGGGCTGATCGCCTGTCCGCACCGGGCGGCGAGCCGGTGCTGGTCGTCGATGCGGCGCGCTGGGTGCGGCCGAGGGTTCATCTGCAGGCGGTGGTGATCGGCGTCGATCGCGAGGGCGTGCTGCCCGCCGTCGTGGCCGACGATTTCGATCTGTTGGTGACCGCCGCGGTGGGCGCCCCGCGGCCATGGGTGTCGCTGGGCGGCTTCGAGCAGGTCGAGGAGTTGGCGGCCGCGGTGCGGGCAACCCCGCTGGCGGCGACGATCGCGGCGCAGCTGTTGCGGCTTTCGGCGAAGATGCCGTTGGCCGATGCGCTGACCGCCGAATCCCTGGCTTATTCGACGCTGCTGGGCGGGACCGAATTTGCGCGCTGGTTGAGCGCGGCGAAGATCGGCGATGGTCCGCCGCCGCCTGCCGAGCCGGTGACCGCCGAACGCGACGGCGACCGGCTGACGCTGACCTTGAACGATCCGGCCAATCGCAATGCGATGACGGCGGCAATGCGCGACGCGCTGTATGAATCGCTTGCCAATGCGCTCGACGATCCGAGCGCGCCCGCGGTGCTGCTCGCGGGCGCTGGCAAATGCTTCTCGACCGGCGGTGCCCTGCCCGAATTCGGCACCGCGCGCGACCTGGCCGAGGCGCATATGGTGCGGACACTGCACAGCTGCGCGCGGGCGCTCGACGCGCTGGGCGAGCGGGGGACGGTGCGGCTGCACGGCGCGTGCGTCGGGTCGGGGATCGAGGTCGCGGCGGCGGCGCATCACCGGATCGCGGCGCGCGATGCCTGGTTCCAGCTGCCCGAGCTCGGCATGGGGCTGATCCCCGGCGCGGGCGGCACTGCGACGGTGGTGCGCGCGATCGGGCGGCATCGCACGCTGTGGATGCTGCTGTCGGGCAAAAGGCTCGGCGCCGCGCAGGCCTGCGACTGGGGGCTGGTGCACCGGATCGAGGACGCTGCGTGACCGCGTTGATGGATGCGGTCGCCGCAGCGGGCGAACGGCTGGTCGCGGCGGCGGGCGGGCGCATCGCATTCGATCCGCGCCGCGCGCTGTCGCGCCACGACGACCTCAAGCTCGCTGCGCCGGGCGAGTGGTCGCCGAACCGGCATTGCCGGATGGTGCGCTGCCGCGACGGCTGGATGGCCGTGTCGCTGGCGCGTGACGAGGACCGCGAGCTGGTGCCGGCGTGGACGGGTTGCGGTTTCGACGATGCGCCGTGGGACGCGATCACGGGTGTCGCCGCCAGGCGCGATGTCGCCGCGATGGTCGGCGCGGCGGCGGAGCTGCATATGCCGGTCGCGCGGACCGGCGAAGCGGAGCCGCTGGCGGGTGCGGCGCTGCCCGCTTGCCAGGCGAGCGACGGCATCGTCGTCGATCTGTCGGCGCTGTGGGCCGGGCCCTATTGCGGGGCCTTGCTCGCCGAGGCTGGCCAGGCGGTGATCAAGGTCGAGAGCGCGGGTCGACCCGATCCGACGCGCCTGCATACGCCCAAGCTCGATGCGCGGCTGAACGGTATGAAACGGCAGGTCCGGCTCGATCTCGATGGCCCCGAACTGCGCGCGATGATCGGCGCGGCGCGGGTGCTGATCACCTCGGCGCGGCCGCATGCGCTGGCGCGGCTGGGGCTCGGCGAAGAGCGGCTGTTCGAGATCAATCCCGACCTGCTGTGGGTCGCAATCACGGCGCATGGCTGGACCGGCGATGCCGCGATGCGCGTCGGCTTTGGCGACGATTGCGCGGCGGCGGGCGGGCTGGTGCGGTGGGAGGACGACCGACCGCATTTCATCGGCGACGCGCTGGCCGATCCGCTGACGGGGCTGACCGCGGCCACGCTGGCGCTCGAAGCGCTGGCGGAGGGGCGGTGCGGGTTGCTCGACGTTTCGCTTGCGCGGACCGCGGCGGGTTTTGCGAAAGCGATGGCGTGAGCGAGCGCTTCGACCTCATCATCCGCAATGCACGCGGGGCTGATGGTGCACCGCTGGCGCTGGCGGTGCGCGGCGGACGGATCGCGGCGATGGGACCGGCGGTCGAAGGGCATGGCCTCGAATATGATGCGCAGGAGCGGACGTTGGGCGGCGGGCTGCACGATCATCATCTGCATCTGCTCGCGACGGCGGCGCGGATGGAGTCGGTCGATCTGGTCGATTGCCCGACGGTCGATGCGGTGATCGCCAGGCTGCGTGCGGGAGCGAAGGCGCCGGGGACATGGGTGCGCGCGGTCGGTTATAACGAGCGGGTGGCGGGGCTGCCCGACCGGGACATGCTGGATGCGTGGTTGCCCGAGCATCCGCTGCGCGTACAGGACCGAACGGGCGCCTACTGGCTGCTCAACAGCGCGGCGCTTGCCAGGCTCGGCGGACCGCCCTTCCCCGATTGCGTCGAGCTGGGTACCGACGGCGAGCCGGTCGGGCGCATCTGGCGCGGCGATGCGTGGCTGCGCGAGCGGATCGGCGGGGCGCCGCCTTCGCTGGCAGCGCTGGGCGCAAAGCTCGCCGCATGGGGCGTGACCGGGGTGACCGACGCGGGGGCGTCGAACGGCGCGGACGAGGCGGCGCTGCTTTCGGGGGCGATGCCGCAGCGGCTGGTGATGATGGGGACCGAGGATTTGCCGGCGGGCGACGGCTATGCCTTGGGGCCGGTGAAGCTGCTGCTCGACGAGAATGATTTGCCGCCGGTCGAGGCGGTGGCGGGGCGGATCACGGCGGCGCGGGCGCTGGGACGGAATGTCGCGGCGCATTGTGTGACCTTGGGGGAACTGGTCTTCTATCTGGAAGCGTTGGCGGTCGCGGGCGGCGCGAGGCGCGGCGATCGGATCGAGCATGGCGGGATGATCGCCGCGAGCCTGATCGGCGATATTGCCGCGGCGGGGCTGACGGTGGTGACGCAGCCCAATTTCATTCACCACCGCGGGGATCGGTATCGGGCGCAGATGGAGACCGACGATCTGGATGATCTGTACAGACTGGGGTCGCTGATGCGCGGCGGGGTGCGGGTGCTCGGGGGGTCAGACGCGCCTTATGGCGATGCGAATCCGTGGGTGGCCCTGCGCGCGGCGACCGACCGGCGGACGCGGGCGGGCGATGTGATCGGTGGCGGCGAGGCTGTCGGTCGGGCGGAGGCTTTGGCGCTGTATCAGGTGCCGCTTGCAATCGGGGCGCCTGCCCACCTGATTCTGTACGAATGGGCAGAGGGTTCAGAGGCGCTGGGGGCAGTGTCGCTGACGCTGATCGGTGGCAAGATCGTCTGGCAGCGGTAAACCGCCCATACCGACTATCCCGTCATTCCCGCGAAGGCGGGAATCCAGCTTTTCTCTTCCCTTCTCTTTGTGCCTTTGTGCCTTTGTGTGAGAAAAATGAAATCTCGCGCAAAGGCACAAAGAAGGAGCTGGATCGTGCCGGGAGTCACGTGCCTCCCGTCACCCTTCGCGGGGATGACGAATAGAGATTGGGGATGGGAGCTGGGGGACTTCTAATCGCGCACCAACAGCATCGCCCCCGCGAGTGGCCCGCCCGAGGTCGAGGTCGCGCAGACCTGCGGGTCGCCCTTGACCTGCCGCGCCCCTGCCCGGCCCCACAGCTGGGTGCAGGCTTCGTGGACTGCGCCATAGGCGTGGAGGCGGCCGCCCGATAGCGCGCCGCCGCTGGTGTTGACCGGGAGTTCGCCGTCGAGCGCGATGCGTGTGCCGCCGTCGATGAACTCCTTGGCGCCGTAGCGTTCGCAGAAGCCGAAATTTTCGAGCCAGTTGATCGTGTGGAAGCTGAACCCGTCGTAGAGCTGCGCGATGTCGACGTCGGCGGGTTTGAGGTCGGTGCGGCTCCACAGCATCTCCGCAACCCTGGGCTGCGCCTGGGTGTCGAGTTCGCTTAGCTGGGTCCAGCTGTTGCGGTAGCGCATCGACGAGCCGATCGCCTCGATCCGGATCGGCGGATTCCTGAGATCGCGTGCGACGTCCATGCGCGAGACGATGATCGCGGCGGCGCCGTCGATGGGGACGTCGCAGTCGTAGATGCGGAGCGGGGTCGCGATGAGCGGCGAGGCCAGATAATCGTCGATGGTGATCGGCGCCTTGTAGATCGCCTTCGGGTTGAGCGCGGCGTTGCGGCGCTGGTTGACCGCGATCTGGCCCACTTGCTCGGGCCGGATGCCGCTCTTGTGGGCATAGAGGTTGAAGAAGAGCGCCTGCTGGAGCGCGGCGGCGTAGGTGTAATAGGGGGCGTACCAGGCGAAGGGGCCGGCCTGCCGCTGGCCCTCGCGGAGCAAAGAATTGGCATAGGCACTCTTGCGCGCGGTCGCTTCGTACATGGAGCGGAAGATCAGGACGTTGCGGCAGAGGCCTGCCGATATGGCACCGATCGCATTGAACACCGCGCCATATTGGCCGGGTGCCTCGCTACCGCCGCCGTACCAGCCGACCTCGAGCCGCAACGCGTCCTGCAACGCCGCGCAGCCGACGGGCGAGAAGCCCGAGCCGTCGGCGCGCTCGCCGGGCCAGGTCGCGATGCCGTCGATATCGGCGCGGGTCAGGCCCGCGTCGGCGATCGCCTCGAGCGCGGCATCGACAGTCAGCGCGAGCGCCGACTTGGTCGCGCCGCGCGAGACGTCGGATAGGCCGACGCCGGTGATCGCGGTGTTCTTCTCCGCGAAGCGGGTCATGATTGCACCGGACGGAAGAGCGGGATCCAGAGATCCTCGGCGGGTTCGAAGACGACCTCGACCTCCATGTCGAAATCGACCGCATCGGGGGCGCAGTCGACGATGTTGCAGGCGAGGCGCACATCGTCCTGCTCCTCGATCGCGACCAGCGCGAGCACATAGCGTTCGGTCAGGTCGGGCACCCAGGCCTTGTGGTTGACGGTGAACGTCACCACCCTGCCCCGCCCCGACACCGCCTGCGGCGCGACGTCGCGGCTTTCGCAGCGCGGGCAGAAGGGCACCGGCGGATGGACATAATATGCACAGGCGGCGCAGCGGTGGATCGCGAGATTGCCGTCGCGGCCCCACGTCCAATAGGCCTCATTGTCCCGGTCGATCACCGGCAGCGTTCGCGCGATCATGCCTCTCTCCACTTATTACACTATGTCATACTTCAAGAGTTGACACTTCGTCAATTTTTGCGATGATGAGCCCAACAACAAACCATTTGAGAGGAGAGTCGCCATGCAGATGGACGATATGGTGATCATCAGCGTCGACGATCATGCGGTCGAACCGCCAGAGGCGTTCATCCGCCATTATCCCGAAGGAAAGAAAGACCGCGCCCCGCGCATCGTGCAGGACAATGGCAAGGACATCTGGTCGTGGAACGGCCAGCGTTTCCCGACCATCGGGCTCAACGCCGTCGTCGGCCGTCCGCGCAGCGAATATGGGATGGAACCGAGCGCGTTCGCGCAGCTCCGCCCCGGCACTTACGATCCCAAGCTGCGCGTCGATGACATGAACGCCAATGGCGTGCTCGCCTCGCTGAACTTTCCGACGATGCCGAGCTTTGCCGGCGGGACCTTCGTGTCGATGGCGCAGAAGGACCCCGAGGAAGCGCTGCTCGCCTGCCGCGCGTGGAACGACTGGCACGTGCAGGAATGGTGTGCAACCGCGCCGGGCCGCTTCATCCCGATGTGCCTGATCCCAATGTGGAACATGGACGACACGCTCGCCGAGCTGAAGCGGATGCGCGATCTCGGCGTCCATGCGGTCAGTTTCTCCGACAATCCGTCGAACATCGGCCTGCCGAGCATCCACAATGAATATTGGGAGCCGTTCTGGAAGGCGTGCAGCGACTACAAGATGGTGATCAACTGCCATATCGGCACCGGCGCCCGCGCGATGCACCCCTCGCCCGAAAGCCCGATCGACGCGTGGATCACCGCGATGCCGATCTCGATCGCCAATTCGGCCGCCGACTGGACCTTCGCGAAATTCTGGCAACGCTACCCCGACCTGCGCATGGCGCTGTCCGAAGGCGGCATCGGCTGGATCCCCTATTTCCTCGAGCGTGCCGATTTCACGCACGAGCATCATCACGAATGGACCTTCACCGACTTCAACGGCGAGCGCCCGTCCGACCTGTTCAAGCGGCACATCATCTGCTGCTTCATCGACGACCAGTTCGGGGTGAAGAATCTCGACTATATGAACACCGACATGGTCGCCTATGAATGCGACTATCCGCATTCGGACACGGTTTGGCCCAATGTCCCCGAATATCTATGGGCGTCGGTCAACGGGCTCGACAAGCAAGTGATCGACAAGATCACCCACCTCAATGTGATGCGCGAGTACAGCTTCGATGCCTTTGCGCTGAATGGCGGGCGCGAATATTGCACCGTCGCGCACCTGCGCGAACTCGGCAAGGACGTCGATGTCAGCCCGCGGCACAATCTTGGCGGGCTCAAGACCGACAGCATGGATGCGATCGGCCAGGCGCGGCGTCCGGTGACGTCGGGCGACATCGAACGCATGTTCGCCTCGGCCTGAGCGGAGGAAGACATATGACCGAGACGATTCTCTCCCGCTGTCCGATCGCGCATGCTCCGGCGGACGCTCCGCCGGTGCCGGCGCATGTTCCGCCCGAACTGGTGCTCGACACGCGCTTTGCGCAGGGGCAGATCGAATATGACCTGCCCGACCCCTATCTGCCCGCCGACGTGATGCGGTCGCCCGATGTGCCGCGGATCCTCTATTATCCGTGGCCGACGAGCGGCCGGCAGCACGGCGCGTGGACGGTGTCGCATTATGACGACATCCGCCGCGTCTATGAGGACAATGACATCTTCTCGACCGAGGGTGCGGCGCAGTTCCAGGCGCTGGCGGGCGAGACCTTTCCGTCGATCCCGCTCGGCATCGATCCGCCCGACCATGGCCGCTATCGCAAGTTCCTGAACCCATGGTTCACCCCGGTCGCGATGAACGACATGGAGCCCAAGATTCGCGTGATCGTCACCGAGATGATCAATGCGATCGTCAAGGACGGCGAGGTCGATATCGCCTATGATTTCGGGCGCATCTATCCGGTTCGGGTGTTCCTGAACCTGATGGGTTTTCCCTTCGGCATGTTCGACCAGTTCCTCGAATGGGAATATGCGATCCTGCACAACCCCGACATCGGCGCCAAGGCCGAGGCGGTGAAGGGCATCCTCGCCTACCTCCGCGGCTTCATCGCCGAGAAGCAGGCGAGCCCCGACGAGACGCTGGGCAGCTATATCGCCAACGGGTCGATGGACCGCCAGCCGCTGACCCCCGACGAGACGATCGGCATGACCTGGTTCCTGTGGCTCGGCGGGCTCGACACCGTCGCATCGACGATCAGCCAGATGTTCCGCCGCATGGGGATGGACACCGAACTTCAGGCGCGCATCCGCGCCAATCCGGAAATCATCAACAGTGCGGTCGAGGAATTTTTGCGCGTGCAGCCGCTGGTCAACAGCGGGCGTCGGATCAGGAAGGATTTCACCTGGCACGGCGTCGACCTCAAGGAAGGCGACTGGATCGCCTGCATCAACAGCGCGGGCAATTTCGACGAGAAGCAGTTCGCCTGTCCGCGCGACTTCGACCCCGAGCGCAAGAACAACCGCCATTTCACGCTGATCGGCGGGGTGCATATCTGCCTCGGCGCGCATCTGGCGCGGCGCGAGCTGCGCGTGCTGCTGCAGGAATTCCTGTCGCGCGTGCCGCCCTTCACGATCAAGGAGGGCGCCGACACGACGGTGATCCCGGGGCTGCTGTCGATCCGCAACCTGCCGATCGTCTGGGACGCAAAAGCCGTTTCATAAGGACAACAACATGGCTTTCTTGAAATATGACGACGCCATCTATGTGGGCGGCGAATGGCAGAAGACCGACCAGCGCGAGGCGGTGATCAACCCCGCCGACGAAAGCCTTCTCATCGAGGCTCCGGTCGGCAGCGCGGCGCAGGTCGACGCCGCAATCGGCGCGGCACGCACCGCGTTCGATCAAGGCGATTGGGCCTATATGCCCGTCGCCCAGCGGCAAGCGGTGCTGACGAAGTTCCTCGATGCGCTCGACGCGCGCAAGGGTGCGATCGTCGACATGATCGTCGCCGAGGCGGGCGCGACACGCATGCTCGCCGAGTTCCTGCAATATGGCATCCCGATGAAGCATGCGCGGCGGACGATCGAGGTCGCCTCGCGCCCCGCTGTGTCGTCGTTGCCCGTCGAGCTCACGCCCAATGCGCAGGGCCGCACGACGCTGGGCACCGGGGTGGTGAGCCGCGAGCCGGTGGGTGTCGTCGCCGCCATCTCGCCGTACAACTTCCCGTTCTTCCTCAACATCGGCAAGGTGATCCCCGCGCTCGCGGTCGGGTGCACGGCGGTGTTGAAGCCGTCGCCCTACACGCCGATGCAGGCGTTGATCCTCGGCGAGATCGCCGACGAGGTCGGGCTGCCGAAGGGCGTGCTGAGCATCGTCACCGGCGATATCGAGACGGGCAAGCTGCTCACCACCGATCCGCGCGTCGACCTGGTCCATTTCACCGGGTCGGACAAGGTCGGATCGATGATCCAGGCGCAGGCGGCGCCGACGCTGAAGCGCATCGTGATGGAGCTCGGTGGCAAGTCGGCGCTGATCGTGCGCGCCGACGCCGATGTGCAAAAGGCCGCAGCGGCGGGCATCATGGGGTTCACGACCCATGGCGGCCAAGGCTGCGCGCTGACCACGCGGCATCTGGTCCACAACAGCGTCCGCCCGCAGTTCGTCGAGGCGATGAAGGCGATGCTCTGCCATCTGAAGATCGGCAATCCGGTCGATCCGAGCGTCAATTACGGGCCGCTGATCCGCGAAGTCGCGAGGCAGCGCACCGAGGATTATGTCGCGATCGCGCAGGACGGGGGCGCGACGTTGGTCGCTGGTGGCAAGCGGCCCGCGGGGCTCGACAAGGGCTATTATTACGAGCCGACCTTGTTCGACAATGTGAAGAACGACAGCCGGATCGCGCAGGAAGAGGTGTTCGGGCCGATCGGCGCGGTTATCGGCTTCGACGACGATGCCGAGGCGATCGCGATGGCGAACGACAGCGATTTCGGGCTGTCTGGCGCCATTTACTCGGCCGATGCGGGTGAAGCCTATCGCATGGCGCTGAAGATCCGCACCGGCGGCGTGTCGATCAACGGCGGCGCGGGCACGATGCAGTCCGACGCGCCCTTCGGCGGCATCAAGCGCTCGGGCTATGGCCGCGAATATGGCGAGGATGGCCTCAACGAATTCACCTATCAAAAGGTGATCAGCTTCCACGCCGAATAGGGAGAGACGGCGATGACAAAGGTCATGGAGGGCATCCGCGTCCTCGAGGTCGCGCAATTCACCTTCGTTCCGGCGGCGGGCGGGGTGATGACCGACTGGGGCGCCGATGTGATCAAGATCGAGCATCCGGTGCGCGGCGATGCGCAGCGCGGCATCCAGATGCTGCAGCGGCTGGCGGTCAATCCGCAGCGTTCGTCGCTGATGCAGCATCCAAACCGCGGCAAGCGCAGCGTCGGGATCGACATTTCGACCGAGGAAGGCCGCGAGCTGCTCTATGAGATCGCGAAGACCGCCGACGTCTTCCTGACCAATTACCTGCCCTCGGCGCGGCAGAAACTCAAGATCGACATCGAGCATATCCGCGCCGCGAACCCCGACATCATCTATGTCCGCGGCAGCGCCTTTGGCGACAAGGGGCCCGAACGCGACAAGGGCGGGTTCGACAGCACGGCTTATTGGGCGCGCGGTGGATCGGCGGTGCTGGTTACGCCGAAGGAGCTCGACGGTCCGCTGACGCAGCCGGGGCCGGCCTATGGCGACACGATCGGCGGCATGAACATCGCGGGCGGCATCGCCGCGGCCTTGTTCCACCGCGAACGCACCGGCGAAGCGACCGAGGTCGATGTGTCGCTGCTGTCGTCGGGGATCTGGGCGACCGCCTGTTCGGTCGACGTCGCGATGGAACTGGGGAAGGATCCGTTCGAGAACCTCATGCCCGGTGGCGGGCAGTCGGTCGGCACCAACCCCTTCATGGGGGTGTTCAAGACGGCGGACGGCAAGTTCATCAACCTGACCGTGCTGTCGCCCGGACCCTATATCGACGATGTGTTCGGGCATCTCGGCATAGCCGAAGCGGCACAGGACGAACGCTTCTCGACCGCCGAGGCGATCATGGCGAATGCGGCGGAGGCCTATCCGCTGGTCAAGGCGGCGATCGCGGCACAGCCCTATGCCTATTGGATCCAGCATCTCAAGACGATGCGCGGGCAATGGGCCGCATACCAGTCGGTCCACGATGTCGCGAGCGACGAGCAGGTGCTGGCGAACGACCTGATCTTCGAAGTCGAAAGCGCCGACGGCGGGGCGCCGATCCGGCTGGTCGCGAACCCGGTGCAGTTCAATCGCGCGGGCGTCGAAAACACCCGCGCGCCCGAGGCGTCGGAGCATACCGAATTGTTCCTGATGGAGATGGGGCTCGAATGGGACCGGATCGAGGATCTGAAGAACAGGAAGGCGATCGCCTGAGGGCGTAAGCGCGATGGCCCCTCCCCTGCGCGTCGGCATCATCAGCGCCGCCTGGGGCGCGAAGGCGCATTTGCCCGCGTGGCGCAGCCTCGACGGGGTCGAGGTGACCGCGATCTGCACCTCGCGGCCCGAAACCGCAGCGAAGGCGGCGGATGAGTTTAAGGTCGCGCGCGCCTTTCACGATTTTCGCGCGATGGCCACCGATCCCGATATCGACATCGTCGATTGCGGGACGCGCCCGCCGCTGCGCTACGCGATGGTGATGGCGGCGCTGGGCGCGGGCAAGCATGTCTATAACGGCATTCCCTTCACCAAGGATCTGACCGATGCGCGGGCGATAACCGAAGCGTGGCGGCGTGCCGGCACTGTCGCGGTGGTCGACGCCTTCATGCAGGCGGTGCCGGCGATGGTGCAGATGAAGGCGATGTTGGGCGCCGGCTGGATCGGCGAGGTCTTTGGCGCCGATGTCGCGTTCGAGGTGCCGCTGTTCAGCGCGAACCAGACCAATGTGCCGGGTTATGTCTGGTTCGCCGATCCCGCGAACGGCGCGAGCGCAGGGCGCAATCTGGGGAGTCATGTGCTGCACCTGCTGGTGCATTTTTTCGGGCCGGTGGCTTCGGTGACTGCCGACCAGTCGCTGGCGCTGAAGGCGTGGCCGCTGGACTGCGAAATCATCCGTCCCGCGGTGCCCGACCGCGCATCGATGCTGCTGCGCCACGCGTCGGGATTGCCGACGCGGGTCGAAGCGAACTGGTGCAAGATCGGCGGCGAGGGGTTCCGTTTTTCGGTGTGGGGATCAAAGGGGCGGATCGAAGCGCGCGCGCCGGTGTTTCCGATGGCGCATGATACGCGGTTGTTCGGAACGCGCGATGCGGCGCTTGGCACGGCGGCGATGGACGAGATTGCGGTGGAGACGGAATATCGGACGGTGCTAGGTTGCCATGCGGTGGCCGAGCGCCCCGAGAGCGGGTTGTTCGCGCTCGCGTCGATCTTTGCGGCGATGCGCGATGCGATCAATGGCGTGGGTATGGTGGCGCCCGATTTCGCGCAGGGGTTGCATGTGCAGGAGGTGGTTGAAGCGGCGGTGCGGGCGAGTGATGAGCGGCGCTGGGTTGATCTGAGCTAACCCACTCTCCCCTTCAGGGGAGGGGCTTTTCATTATCAATCCCGCCGCAGCAGCATCGAGCCGGCGATAAAGCCGCCGCCCATGCCGCACGCCGCAACCTTGGCGTCAGCGACCTGACGTCCGTCGGCCTGCCCCCAAAGCTGCATGCAAGCCTCGTGCAGCAACCCGAAGCCGTGCAGCCGCCCCCCAGACAATTGTCCGCCGCCGGTGTTCACAGGAAAGCGTCCGCCGGGGCCGATATTGCCCTCGGCGATGAAATCCTTCGCTTCGCCATGGCCGCAGAAGCCGAGCGCTTCGAGCCAATAGGGCACAAAAATGCTGAAGCCGTCGTAGAGCGCGAGCATATCGACGTCGGCGGGCTTCAGGTCGGTGCGTTTCCACATGTCGGCGGCGCTGTCGTGCGCGCCCATCGTCGTCAGGTCGGTCCGCTGATCCCATGTTTCCTGCGAGCCGAGCGCGGCGCCCATCGCCTCGATCGTCAGCGGCGCGCGCGCGCAGTCCTTGGCGGCGTCGGCGGCGGAAACGATCACGACGCAGGCGCCGTCGATCGGCACGTCGCAGTCGAACAGCCCGAGCGGCGACGAGATCATGCGGGCGCCAAGATAATCCTCCATCGTCAGCGGGGTGCGCATGACGGCCGACGGGTTTTGCTGCGCAAAGGCGCGCTGGCCAGTGGCAACGAGGCCGAGATGCTCGCGGGTCATGCCGAATTCATGGAAATAGCGCTGCGCCATCCAGCCGGCCCAGTTCGAGGCCGACATCGCATTGGCGGGAACGAGATAGGAGTACCAGCCGCCGAGCCGCGCGCGGCCGGCGCCGGGGATACTCGCACGCCGGGTCGCGGTCTGCGAACTGCTTTCGGTGAGCGCGCGGAAGCAGAGGACATGCCGCGCCTGTCCTGTGGCGACCGCCATCGCCGCCACTTGTATCGGCGCCATCTGTGAGGGGCCGTCGGGGACGGCACTGTGCCAGCGCGTCTTGAGGCCGAGGGCGTTACGGACTTCTCCCGTGCCGAGCGGCGACATACCCGGCGAATTGTCGGCCTTGCCCGGATAGGTCGAGATGCCGTCGATATCGTCCTTCGTCAGCCCGGCGCTTTCGAGCGCGCGCTTCGCGGCTTCGGCAAGGTGGAGGATCGCGGCGCGGTTCGTCTTGCGGCCGATGTCGGACATGCCGACCCCGGTGATGGCGGCGTTCAGGGTCATTGCGCCGGCTCCCATAAAGGCAACCAGACATCGTCGAGGTTGAGGAAGCTCACACGCATCTTCTGTCCGATCGCGACGCTCTCGGGGTCGGCGTTCACCACTTCGGCGGTGACGCGAACGCCGGGGGCGCCGTCGAGGTCGACGACCGCAAGCGCGAAAGGGACCGGCAGGTCAGGCATCCATGGCTGGTGGTTGACGGTGTGGGTGTAGACCGTGCCTGTACCGGGAACCGCTTTGCTTTCAACCGCTTCGCTCCAGCATTTGGGGCAGATGAGTTGCGGCGGGTGGATCGCGTGCTGGCAGTCGGCGCAGAAGGCGATCATCAGCTTGCCCTCGGCACCGCCGGTCCAGAAGGCGGTGTTTTCGGGGGTGAGTTCGGGGAGTGGTCTCATGGGTTTTCCTGCAAAACGATCTTGGAAGTTCAAACCTGGAGCGTGGCACCGCCGCTGACGCGGAGCGTTTCGCCGGTGACGAAGCTTGCGCCCGGCGACACGAGCCACAGCATCGCCTCGACGATGTCGCGCTCCTCGCCCTCGCGCGGCAGGATTTGCATCGCCATCACCTGGCCGATCACCGGCGGCGGCAGCTCGGCGCGGATGGTGTCGGTAAAGATCAGCCCGGGCGCGATCGCGTTGACCCTTATGCCCTCGGGCGCGAGTTCGTGGGCGAAGGACGCCGTGAGGCCGCGCACCGCGAGCTTGGACACGCCATAGGCCTTGGCCGCGCCATAGGCCGCCATCGAGGCGATGTTGACGATCGACGCGCCCTCGCGTCCGGCCATGAAGGGCCGCGCGCCGAGGGTGCAATAGACGACGCCCCAGACATTGACGTCGAACATGCGGCGTGTTCGCGCGGTCCCGAGTTTGCCGATGAACTCATTGGCTTCGGCCGAATGGATGCCGGCGTTGTTGATCAGGATGTCGATGCCGCCGTGGCGCTCGGCAATGCCGGCCATCGCCGCGTGAACGCCCTCCTCTTCCGCGACATCGACCATGATCGCTTCGGCGCCGCGGCCGATTTCGGCGGCGGCTGACTTTGCCGCGGCTTCGTCGAGATCGAGCTGGACCACCTGTGCGCCGCGCTCGGCCAGCGCCATGCCGAAGGCCTTGCCGAAGCCGCGCCCGCCACCGGTGATCGCGGCGACCTTTCCGGTCAAATCATGCTGGGTCACGGACTTGTTCCCTGGCTGTTACGGGCAGCGCGAACGCGGTCAGCACCGCGGCGGTGCACAGCGCGGCGATGACCGTGACGGTGATGTCGTAGGCAAAGGGCGACGGGTAGATTTCGCCGCCGCGGCGGACGATGTCGGCGGCGAGCAGCGTCGTCACCATCTGCGCGCCGATACCCATGAAGAGCTGGCGGATGACGGTGAGCAGGCCCGAAATCTCGCTGATCCGCTCGGGCGGCGAGGCCTGGGCGATGATCGTCGGCGCGACCGAGAAGAGCATCGTCGTGCCGAAACTGATAACGATCAGCTGCACGACCACCTTGGCGAAGCTGTCGACATCCATGACGAACCAGAGCAGCCAGCCGGCGATCGTGATGACGCCGCCGGCGATCAGCGCGAACCGCCCGCCCCCGCGCGCCGCGAGCCAGCCCCCGAGCGGCCCCGCGAAGACCGAGCTGATGTTCGAGGGCAGCTTGGCGAGCCCCGCGAGCGTCGCGGTGAAGCCGAGCCCGGCGAGCGTCCACAGCGGCGCCTGCATCAACAGCGAGAAGAAGACAGTGATCTGGAGCGTGCTCATCGCGACGAGCGCAGTCACCGCGCCGCCGATCGCGATGGTGCGGTCGGAGAAGCTGCGCACCGCGATCAGCGGGTTGGGGCTCGCGAGGCTGGCACGCAGCCACCAGAGGGTGAGCAATATTCCCGCGCCGAGCGCAGCAAGCGGCAGCGGGCTGGCCCAGCCCCAGTCCTTGCCCATGCTGAAATAGACGAGGACGAGCGCGACGCCGGGGGCGAAAGCAAGCCCCGAGAGCCAGTCAACGGGCTCGGAGGCGGTCTGACGCGGCGAGCGCGGGAGCAGGCCACCGATCGCGAGCGCCGAGACGGCGCAAAGGCCTGCGCTGGCGAAGAAGACGCCGTGCCAGCTGAAATTGTCGACGATCATGCCGCCGGCGACCAGCCCCGCCGCGGTGCCGATCGACGCGCCCGAGATCATCAGCCCGATCGCCATCGGCGCGCGGTCCTTGCCGGCATTTTCGTGCACGAGGCCGATACAGAGCGGCAGGATCGCGCCGGTGACCCCCTGCATCAGGCGCCCGGTGAGCAGCACCGGGAAATTGGTCGACAACGCGCTGATCAGCGAGCCGACCGCGCCGATCATAAGCACGACGACCAGCACCTGCCGCCGCCCGAACAGGTCGCCGAGGCGGCCGACGATCGCGGCGATCGCGGCGCCGACGATGAGGTAGCCGGTGATCAGCCAGCCGACCATCGCGGGGTTGCCGAAATCCTCGATCAGCTTTTTCAGCGCGGCGAGGATCATCGCGGTTTCGAAGGAGCCGGTGACCTCGGCGATCCAGAGGGCGCCAATGATGAGCGGGAGGTTGGTGCGGGGGGTCATTGAGAGCGCAACCTAAAGCCCCTCCCCTTCAGGGGAGGGGTTGGGGTGGAGGCTCGCGGCGTGGCGCACGGCCGATGGCGCCCACCCGCTGCGACCAAGCAGCAAGCTGCCAAGTCTCGCTGCCCTCCCCTGAAGGGGAGGGCGTGATTGTGGTCTCGTCTCACGCCTCCAGCTTCTTCGCGCCCTCGGGCACGCCGACCTGCGCGGCGCGGACCTCGATCAGGTCGACGCCGATGTCGGCGGGCAGGCCGATCACCGACAGCAGCGCCTGCGCCATCGATTCGGGAGTCGCCCCGTCGCCCGTCATCGCCGCATGGCCGGTCTCGACGATCTTCTTGTAGAAGGCCGCGACGGTATCCTGCGACCAGCTCTTGCCCCCCGAGCCGCCCTTGACCGACCCCGAGCGCAAGATGGTGAAGCGGATATCCTCGCTGCGCAGTTCGTCGCGCAGGCCGTGGCACAGCGTTTCGACCGCAGCCTTGGTCGCGGCGTAGAGCGCGAGCATCGGGAACGGCATATTCACCGACTCGCTGCTGATCGCGATGATCTGTCCTTTGGTGGCGCGCAGATGCGGAATCGCGGCGCGGACCAGCCACGAGACGCCGAGGATGTTGATGTCGACATGACTGCGGATCATGTCATCGCTGCCGGTTTCGAAAGCGAAGGGATGATAGACCGCGGCATTGGCCACGACCACGTCGATGCGGCCAAAATGCGCGGCGGTCCGCGCGATGGCGGCGTCGACCGCCTCAGACGAGGCGACGTCGCACGCGACCGGCAGCACCGCATCGCCGAACTCGGCGGCGAGGCTGCCCAATTCTTCGGAGGCGCGCGCGAGGCACGCGACCTTCACCCCCGATGCGACGAGCGCGGCGACGAAATGCCGCCCCATGCCTTTCGATGCACCGGTCACGACCGCGACCTTGCCGGCTAGCCTCTCCATGTCGAATCCCCAATTTGCTATCGTTTTCGTATCTTTTTTGACGATACGTCAATTTTTTGCCATATCGCAAGCCCGCTGTTAGGATGGCGGACGAATATCGGGGCAGGATCATCCATTTGGCGCAGACACAGTCCATCATCGCGGCGGAAGCCCCCCCCGAACGCAAGCTGGGCGCCAAGGGACAGCGGACGCGGCAGCAATTGATCGACGCGACGGTCGACCTGCTGGAGACGCACGGGCTGCGCGATGTGTCGGTGGTCGACGTCGCGCGCGCGGCGCAGACCTCGCCCGCGACCTTCTACGTCTATTTCAAGGGGGTGCCCGAGGTCGTGCTCGCGGCGCTCGAACATGCGAGCCAGACCTCGCCCGAACTCGAGGCGATCGTCGCGCGCGACTGGCTCGCGCCGGAGGCCGAGGCGGCCGCGGCGGCGTTCGTCGAGGAATATACCGGTATCTGGAACCGCAACCGGACGATCTTCGTCGTGCGTAACCTGGCGGCCGAGGAAGGCGACACGCGCTTCTACGAGGCGCGGATGACGCAGGCGCGGCCGATGATGGACGCGATCAGCAAGCAGGTCGAGCGCGCGCAGGCCGCGGGGCGCACCCCGGCGCATCTGTCGCCGCGGTCGTGCGCGGGCACGGTGCTGATGATCCTCGAACGGCTGTCGGCGATCGGACCGATGAGCAGCCATAGCGATGGGGTCGGCTATCCGGATCTGAAGGCGGCGGCAGCGCATAGTATCGCGATGATGCTGGGGGCGCGGGGGTAGGCTCCGTGTAACCCGCTCCCCCGAGCCGAACGCTTCAATCTTCGTCATGCTGAACTTGTTTCAGCATCCATGGCCCGCGCTCTCGTTCGACGCGGCGTCGAAGCAAACGGCAGGCCATGGACCCTGAAACAAGTTCAGGGTGACGAGAGAAGATAGGCCGGATAGCGGGTTCACGGTGACGACTTATCCCCCCGCTGCCTCGGCAATCATCTTCTGGATGTCGAGCACGCCCGTCGCGAGACCGCCCGCGAGGCCGGCGTCGACGGGCAGGCACACGCCGCTGATGAAGCTCGCGGCGTCGCTGTTGAGCAGGATCAGCGGCAGCGCCTGTTCCTCGGCGGTCGAATAGCGGCCCTTGGCCTTGGCGAAGGCGCCGAGCACCGCGTCGCCCGCGACTTTCCGGAATTCGCCGAGCATCGGGGTGTCGATCGGGCTGGGCATGGTGCAGTTGATGCGGATGTCGCGGCCGATCAGGTCGGGCGCGCGCACCTGCGTCCAGGTGTTGATCGCTTCCTTGGCGAGGCTGTAGGGGTCGCCGACTTCCTCCTTGCGGTCGAGATACCATTGACGCGCCTCGGCGAAATCCTCGAGTCCGATAAACTCGCGCAGCAGCGGCTGGCGCGTGAGCCATTTCATGCCGCCGAGCGACGAGACCGAGACGATCGCGGCGCCGGGGTTGAGGTGCGGAACCCAGCCTTCGGTCCAAGCGCGGATGCCGAGGAAGTTGACCGTAACGACATCTTCGCCGGGAAAGGTCTGCGGCAGGCCCGAGACGTTGAAGACGGCGTCGATCTTGCCGCCGATCTTGACGATGCCCGCGGCGATGGCGTCGGGGTCCTTGAGGTCGACGGTGGTGAAGCTCGCGAGATTGACCGGCGAGGGCTTGACGTCGGCGCCATGGACCTCGGCGCCAAGGTCGACGAGCGCGCGGGCGCAGGCCTCGCCGGTGCCCGAGAAGCAGCCCATGACGACGACGCGCTTGCCCTTGTAGCCCAAGATATCTTTCGACATGTCCTCAACCTTCCTGATCTTATTGTAATGGTGCGAATTTGGTGTCGGCGAGGCCGCCCATCGCGTCGGCCATCAGCGCCGCCTCGCGCGTTTCATGCGCGTTGCAGAGGATGATCGCGGCGTCGGTGGCGATGCGATCGCCCGCGACGGCGTCGCGGAAAGCCGTCCAGGCTGTGCGATAATCGGCGAATTCGAGCGCCAGCGCGGCTTCGATCTCGGCCTTTTCGGCGGCGTGGAAGCCGGGTTCGAAGCGCTCGATCGCACGCCACCATTTGATCAGGCGCGCCATGCCCTTGGCTTTCACCGCCGCCTGCTGGTCGGCGAGGCGCGGAACGATGGTGTCGCGGATGTCGTCGAGGGCGATGGCGAAGCTCTTGTCGTGCGCGCCGACGGGGGCGTCGGGCAGCGCGACGGGCGGCAGGTCGATACCCGCGGCGTCGGCGAGCGCCGACGAAAGCACGCGGCGGTGGATCGTCGAATAGACGAGGTTCATGCCGAGATTGGGCGGCGGCGGCGCGTCGGGATCGTCGTAGCGCGAGCGGCGCGCGAAGCTCGTCTGGAAGAGCAGGCGCCAGTAGACAAGGCG
Source organism: Sphingopyxis sp. GW821-FHT12F08 (assembly GCF_058806755.1). NCBI lineage: Bacteria > Pseudomonadati > Pseudomonadota > Alphaproteobacteria > Sphingomonadales > Sphingopyxidaceae > Sphingopyxis > Sphingopyxis sp. GW821-FHT12F08. The sequence goes on along the minus strand of NZ_JBXAQA010000003.1, from coordinate 563,426 downwards.
CGGCAGATCGACCGTGTGTCCGCCCGCGGCTTCATAGGCGGCGAAGGCCTGCGGCAACGGCACGAAGCCCTGAAACAGCATACGGATCGCGAGCATCGCGAGGTCGGCCATCGGGTCGCCATAATGGACGAGTTCCCAGTCGAGCAGCGCGGTGACCTTGTCGCCTTCGTAGAGAAAGTTGCCGGGGCCGGCGTCGCCATGGACGATGACGGGGGCGGGCATGTTCGCGGGAATATTCGCCTCGAGCCAGTTCAGTGAGAGGTGGATCAGCGGGTCCCAGCCCTTGCCGCTGTTGCCCGCGCGCAGCTCGGCAATGCGGCGGCGGATAAAGGTCTCGGCGGGTTCGACGGGGCCCATGCCGTCGACTGGGCTGGCCGCGACGTCGATGCGGTGGAGCGCGGCGAGCTGGGCCATGAAATCGGCGGCGAGCGCGTCGCGCTGCGCGGGGTCGGCGATGGCGCCGAAGCGGTCCTTGCCCGCGACCATGCCGCAGACGAGCGCGCGCTGATCTGGGACCGACGCATAATAGGGTGCAACGCGGACGCCGGTGTGGGCGAGCGGGCCCGAGAGCGCTCGCAGGACGGCGGCCTCGCGCAGGAAGGCGGCGTCGTCGCCTGCGCCCGCCTTGTGGACGTCGTAGTTCATGTAGGCGCTGGCGGCGCGACCGTCGGGCCATTGAAGGTCGAGCTCGGCGCCCTCGCGCGACGCGCCGCCGCCGCCGCGTGGGCGTACCGCGACGACGCTGGCGCCGCTGGCACTTTCGACGGCGGTGGCCAGTCCATCAGGGAGGAGGTCGTGCGGGTTCATCTTCTCTCCAACATCCCTCCCCTTCAGGGGAGGGCAGCGAAACTTGCCAGCTTGCTGGCTAGTGTAGCGGGTGGGGGGCAGCGGCCTTGTGCGAGGCCGCGGGCCCCCACCCCAACCCCTCCCCTGAAGAGGAGGGGCTTATGGTACTCAGCCCACGATCTTTGCCTCCCGGAAGGCGGCGATTTCTTCGTCCGAATAGCCGATTTCGCGGAGGATTTCGTCGCTATGTTCGCCGACGGCGGGGCAGCAGCGTTTGAAGACGACCGGCACCCCGCCGAAATTCCAGAAGGCGCCGGGCTGCTCGACGATGCCGTAGAGCGGCTGCGGCAGGACCGAGATCAGATTCAGTTCGCGATTGAACGGGTCGTCGAAGAAGCGGTGCATCGCATTTTCGAAATTGACGCTGTCGCAGGGCACCCCCGCGGCTTCGAGCGCGGCGATCAGTTCGCCGGTCTTGCTGCCCCTGGCCGCGTCGGCAAAACCCGCTTCGTCGCTGCCCATCGCTTCGCGCATCGCGGCCTGCTGTCCGAGCTTGAGCGCGGCAACCGCGACCCAGCCGTCGATGCATTCATAGATGCGGTGGTAGGGCGAAAAGCCGGTCTGGTCGCTGGTCAGGTGGTAGGTGTCGGTGAGGTCGCCGTCGGCGCCGATCAACCGCTCGCCTTGGGTGAAGGCGGCCATGCCGAGCAGCGAGGTCTGGGTGGTGTAGCCGCGCCCCGTCGTGCGCTTGGCATAAAGCGAGGCCATCAGCTCGACGAGGCAGCTTTGCGCGGTCGAGACGTCCATCGTGCCGGGGCGGTTGAAGACGGGGCGGTTGCCCTCGCCCGCATTTTCGAACTCCCAGCCGGCGATCGCGTTGAAGATCGAGTCGTAGCCGGGCCAGTTGCCGCGCGTCCCGCGCTGGCCATAGGCGCTCGAATAATTAAACGCGATGTCGGGATTGTATTTGCGGATGCCCTCTTCGCTGAGGCCCAGCTTCGCGGCGCCCTTGAAGCGCATATTGTGGTGGACGAGTTCGGCCCATTTGAGGAGGCGTTCGAGGATCGGCTGCGCTTCGGGCCGGGTCAGGTCGAGCGCAAGGCTGCGCTTGCTGCGCGCGGCCGCCTGATAATAGCGGTGCATGAAGCGGATGCGGTCGCCGGTCAGCGCCTCGACCTTGATGACGTTGGCGCCCATATCGCCCATCATCGACGGCCCCATCGGCCCGGCGAGGAACATGCCGAGGTCGAGGACGCGGACGCCGGTGAGGACTTCGGCGGGGGTGGTTCCCAGCGCGGGCGCGGGTTTAGCGGGCCATGGAACGTCGCCGCCTTCGCCGAGGCGCGGGGCCGGGCGACCCTGTGGCAGGTCGGCGTCGCTGTGGAAGGGCGTGTTCGGCTGGCGCGTCAGGCCGAGGTCGGGATCGTCGACTTCGATCACGTAGCGGTTCGCCTCGGCATCGTCGTGGCGCAGCACTTCGCCCATCGGGAAGGCGGGTTCGGCGGCGATGTCGGCGGCGCGGAGGTCGGCGAGCCAATTCTCGAGCGGGCGGAGTTTGAAGGCGGCGGCCTGCCCGGCCTCGGTCTCGAGATCGACCTCGGTTTCGGCCATGACGTCCCACATGGTGGGCATCGTCGCGTAATCGAACTGGCGGGTCGGATCCATGATCTGCAGCCAGTCGCCGCCCGCGCACTGAAACAATTGCTGCGCGATCGGGCGCGGGCCAAGCGGATAGGTGACCGGGTTCGGCATCGGGCCTTCGCTGTTGCGCGCCCAGACGAGCGGGAGCGTCGCGAGGAAGCCCTGGAAGATCGAGGTATGCGCGGGCCCGCCCTGCCCCGTCTGCAACCGCATCACAAGCCGCGCGAGCAGGCCCGCGGCGGCGAGATGCGCGGCGGACCAGCTGCCTTGGCGGTAGCGATAGGCGATCGGGCCGGCGCGGTGGCCGTCATTCTCGTACATCGCGCCGACGCGCGCGGCGACGAGCAGCTCGTCGTCGCTGCGTTCGACATCGGGATGGTTCGCCGGCGAGCCGGTGATCGCGGTGACGACGAGATGCGGGTGGCGCGCCGCAAGGCTCGCATCGTCGAGGCCGAGCGCCCCGGCGCACAACGGGGTGAACTGGTGGAGCAAGGCGTCGGCGCCGGCGAGGCGTTCGTCGAGCGCGGCCCTGCCCTCCGCGCTATCGAGATCGAGGGCGACGCTCTTCTTGCCGCGGTTCCAGTTGGCGAAGGGCGCGGTGCCGCGCGCGGGGTCGCCGGTGGGACGCTCGACCTTGAGTACGTCGGCGCCGAGTTCGGACAGCATCAGCCCGGCGACCTGGACCGCCATGCCCTCGCCTATCTCGACGATGCGAAGGTCGCCCAGCATCGCGTCAGGCCTTGAAGTTGGGGAGGACCCAGCCGTCCTGGATCGGGGTCCAGTCGACGCTGACCTTCATCCCGATATGGACGTCGTCGGCATCGCAGCCCGAGACATTGGCGTTGAGGCGCGTGCCCGGGGCGCCGTCGAGATCGACGACGACGGGAACATAGACATAATCCTCGCCATTTTTGGGGTTCTTGCTGCAGATAGCGTAGCTGAACACCGTCGCGGTGCCGGGGAGCGTCGGCCAGTTCTTGGCGCGGCTGCCGCATTCGGGGCAGATCGCGGTCGGCGGCATGCGGAAATGGCCGCACTCGCCGCACTGGCACGCCGTCAGTTTACCCTCCTTCGCCGCCTGCCAGAAAGGCTCGGTGTCGGGGTTGGTGGTGATGCGGATCTGGTCGCCGGGGAGCGCGCGGGCGGGGCCATAGGTCATGTCGGTCAGTCCTTGCGCAGGATGAGGCTGGAGACGGGCAGCGACGCCGGGCCGCCCGAGACGAGCGCGAATTCGGCGTCCTGGACCTGGTTGATCGCGGTACCGCGCACCTGTTCGACGCCCTCGACGATGTGCGTCATGCCGATGATATAGGCTTCGTTGAGGTTGCCGCCGTGGGTGTTGACCGGGGTACCGCCGTTGACGCCCTTGCCGGTCGCGGGATCGTAGCGCAGCTTGCCCGAGAGGACATAGTCATTGCCCTCGCCCTTTTCGCAAAAGCCATAATCCTCGAGCTGCATGAGCACCATCGGGCTGAAATGATCGTAGATCAGCGCGACATCCATGTCCTTGGCGCTGAGGCCCGACTGCGCCCAGACGCGGTCGGCGGTGAACTTGTGGCCCGAACTGGCGAAATGCGGGTCGGGCATCCCCATCCACGCAAAGGCGCGGCCCCATTCGCGCTGGCCGCCATGCGCGGCGGCGTGGACGACCGCGGGTTTGTGGCGACAGTCCTTCGCACGGTCCATCGTTGTCGTGATCACCGCGACCGCGCCGTCGGTTTCGAGGCAGAAGTCGAGACGGCGCAGCGGGTCGGCGAGCATCACCGAGGCGTCATATTGCTCCTTGCTCAGCGGCTCCTTGCGCACCGCTTTCGGCCGGTTGTGCGTGTTGGCGCGGGTCGCCATCACCACCTCGCCGAACGCGTCCTGCGTCGTGCCGTAGAGGTGCATGTGGCGGCGCGCGAGCACCGACATCAGATGGCCGGGGCCGACGAGGCCCGAGGGCTGGAGGAAGCTGTTTTCGGGATTCGGCGCGGCAGCGCCGAAGACGACGCCGAGGCGGTGCTGCGGCAATTGCTGCAGCGCCATCAGGGTGACGGTGTAGGTGCAATCCTCGTTCATCAGCCCTGCGGTCGCGAGGCCGATCGCGCCGGGGCAGCCGCCGCCGCCGCTGGTCAGCGTCGCCGACCAGCTGATGTGCGGCATGCCCAGCGTTTCCATCAGACTGGCGGTGTCGAACTTGTCGAGATAGCCCGCGCCCGCGGTCGAATAATAGGAGAAGCCGTCGATCTGCTTGTGGCTGATCCCCGCATCGGCGCAGGCGTTCATGATCGCCTCCGCCGCCATGTCGTTGATCGTGCGCGGCCAGCTTTTGCCGCGAACATAATAGTCGGTCGCCCCGACCCCCACGATCGCGCATTTGTCCTGATTGACCCAGGCCATGCTTCTCTCCCGATTCCCAGTTATCTAACTAGGTTGGATATGATGCCTAGGCCATTTTGTCCAGCCGTCAAGCAAAATGGAGTTTGCGATATTTGCCGCGGAAGTAGAGCAAAGGGTCGCGGCGCGGCTCGAAAATGGCTTTCAGCACGCGCCCGACGAGGATGAAATGGTCGCCGCCGTCGTGCACCGCATCGCGCGCGCATTCGAAGCTGGAGAGCGAGCCGGTGAGCACCGGGGTGCCATATTCGCCGACTTCCCACGGGGTGACGCCGAAGCGGTCCTCGCCCTTGCCCGCGAAGCGGTTCGACGTCGGCTGCTGGCCAATTTGCAGCACGTTGACCGCGAAGCGTTCGGCGGTGCGCAGATAGTCGGCGCTGCCCGAACTGTTCGCGATGCAGACGAGCAATAGCGGCGGGTCGAGCGACACCGAGGTGAAGCTGTTCGCGGTGAGCCCGACCGGCGTGCCGTCGGGGCACATGACGGTGACGACCGTGACCCCGGTCGCGAAACAGCCGAGCGCGTCGCGGAAGGTGCGCGCGTCGCTGCCGGCGCGGAATTCGGGCGAGCCGCGTGGGGCGCGGCGTTCGAGAAAGTCGATGAGATAGCCGCCGAGCGCGTCGGCGCGGTCGTCGGTAACCACCAAGGCGCTATTCTCGACCTCGACCAGTTCGCCGTCGGGCAATTGCGCGACGAAGGCGGCGGCGGCGTCCTTCGAGACGAGTTCGCTGATCGCGCCGCGCACATAGAGCGTCGGCAGCGCGATCTTGGTCGCGACGCCATCGAGGCGGTCGGCCATGGCGGAGGTGTCGAGCGTGTCGAAGAGGCGGACGTCCCATTGCGCCTGCCCCGGCGCGAGCGTCGCGGCTTCGCGGAGGCGATCACCGACGCGCTGTGCGAGTGCGGGATCAACCTGGACGGGCGAGTCGACGAGGACGAGGCCCGAGGCGAGCACCGCGGCATCGCGTTCGAGCGCGGCGCTGGCGATCCAGCCGCCGAGCGTCGAGGCGACGACGACGGGGCGCGTGCCCATTTGCGACAGCACGGCGCGCAGGTCCTCGACCAGCGCCTCGAAATCATAACGCGCATCCTCGGGCCATTCGCTGCCGCCATGGCCGCGCAGGTCGAGGCTGATGACGCGGCGGCCCGCCTTTTCGAGGGCGTTCGCGACGCCCGACCACACCGCGCGCGTCTGGCCAGCACCGTGGAGCAGCAGGACCGCGGGGTCGTTTTCGGCGCCGATCACCTCGGCCTCGAGCCGGACGCCGGCAAACCCGCGATATTCGACGATGCTCATGCCTGCTTCTTCTCCTCAGTGGCGCCCAGATGCAGCCATGCGTCGAACTGATCCGACCGGCGGCGCATCATCAGCCGCGCGATGTCGGCATCGCCGTCGATGATCGCTTGGCACAGGCTGCGCTGCATCGCGCGGGTGCGCGCGCGCCGGTCAGGATCGGCGTAGAGGTCGCCGCCGCGTTCGTCGAGACCAAAGCTGTAGCCGATTTCGAGGATCAGCTCGACCACCGGATTGCCGCTCATGCCCGAGATCAGGCGCGCCATCTCGACCTCCGCGGCGATCAGCTCGCGCGGGGTGTCGCGGGCGTCGATAGTGGCGACGAAGGCCCGCAGCGCGTCGACGTCGGCGGCGCCGCGGTGGCGCGCTGCGGCGACGGCGGCCTCTTCGGATACGGGACGGGTGACCTGGATGACATGACCGAGGTTCGCGCCCTTCATGCGCAGGAAGCGCGCGAGCGACTGGATCGCGTCGCGGGCGTCGGGGCGCTCGGCATAATAGCCGCCCTGTGCGCCGCGGCGGATGCTGATCAGGCGGTCACGCTCGACGAGCTTGGCGGCCTGGCGCAGCGTTGGGCGGCTGACCCCGAAGCGCGCGAGCAGATCGTCCTCGGCGCCGAGGTGGGTGCCGGGGGTGGCGGCGAGACTGAGCTGCGCGAGGTCGCGGGCGGTGCGGGCGGCGAGGGTTTCGGTTGCGACGGCCATACAGGTATCTGTTTAAGCTTCATACGGTGTGATGTCCACCCCATGTGGCGCTTGACTTATATAACTAGGTATCTTTTAATCGCGCCAAGACCGATAGCGAGTCGCGAGGAGACTGCCCGTGAAACCCTTTGTGTTCAGTGCCGACAGCCACATCATGGAACCGTCGGACATCTTCCTCGACGGCCTGCCCGCCGCGCTCAAACATCATGCGATCCATGCGCGGATGGAGGGCGAATATCTGGTCACCGGGACCAGGGACAAGATCATCTATCGTCTGCGCGTCGGCCAGCATCGCGAAAAGCAGCTCGGCGATGCGCAGCGGCGCGGCATCCGCGAGATCGCGGGGCGGCTCGAGGATATGGAGCTGGAGGGGATCGACAGCGAAATCTGTTTCCCGTCGCTCGGGCTGTGGCTTTACTGCCTCGACAGCCCCGATGCCGAGGCGGCGTCGGCGCGGCTCTACAACGACTGGAACGACGGCTTTTTGGGCGGGCACCCCAATCGTTTCGTGCGCTGCGGCATGCTGCCGGTGCTCGATTTCTCGAACACGCTCGCGGAGCTGGACTACCTCGCCTCGAAGGGTTTTACGGCGGCGATGCTGCCCGCCGTGACGCCGCCGGGGCTGCCCAAGTACAACAATGAGGCGTGGGATCCGATCTTCGCCAAGGGTGCGGCGCTGGGCGTGGTGTTCGTGATGCATACGGGCACGGGGCTGGAGAGCGTGATCGTCGAGCGCGGGCCGGGCGCGGGGATCATCAACTACACCAACCAGATGAACGATGCGCAGCACAGCGCGATGTATCTGACCGCGGGCGGGGTGCTCGACCGCAATCCGGGCGCGAAGGTCGCGTTCATCGAGAGCGGCGCGAGCTGGCTCGTCGCGCTCGCCGAGCGTATGGACGAGGTGTCGGTGGCGCACGCGAACTTCGTGTTTCCCAAGCTGACACGCTCGCCGAGCCAGATCGTCGACGACCAGATCTGGGCGAGCTTCCAGCACGATCGTGCGTGCATCGCGTCGGCCGCCGCGGGGTTGCCGGGGGCGAAGAATGTGATGTGGGGATCGGATTATCCGCACGCCGAGGGCACCTTCCCGATCAGCCGGCGGATCGTCGACGAATTGTTCGAGGGGATGGAGGTCAGCGAAGAGGTGCGGCGGAACATCCTGGGGTTGAACGCTGCGCGGCTGTTCGGGCTGGAGCCGCAGGTGGCGACGAGCGAGCGGGTGGCGGCGTAACATTAAGCCCCTCCCCTTCAGGGGAGGGGTTGGGGTGGGGTCCATCGGCCTTGCGCAAGGCCGATGGACCCCACCCGCTGCGACTAACCAGCAAGCTGGTAAGTCTCGCTGCCCTCCCCTGAAGGGGAGGGATTTATGTTATTCCGCCAGCGGCTTTGCCGTCCGCCCCGCCATGATCGCGGCGATCCCCCCGACCAGCAGGCATCCCGACAATATCGCCAGTGACGGCTGCAGCGACAGTTCGCCATAGCCCGGCGTGAAGGCCTTGCTGAGATAGCCGGCGACCGTGCCGCCCAGCCCAACCCCCGCCAACCCGATGAACATGTTGATCGTCGCCGACATCATCGCGCGCATCTGCACCGGGACCTGCGCGAAGCAGAGCGCGATGATCGGGCCGAGGTGAAGCGTCATCATGAACTTCACCACGACGAAGCAGGCGAGCGCGACATAGGCGCTCTCCGCGAGCGCGAAGCCCACGCCGAAGGGGAAGCTGACGAGCAGGCCGATGCCGGCGAACCAGCCGTTAAAGCGCGGGTCGGCCTTGCCATAGCGGTCGCTGACCCAGCCCGCGACGAGATTGCCGATGACCAGCCCCGCTGCCATCGCGCCGCCGAGCCAGAAGCCGGTCTCGGTCTTGTCCATGCCGTGGACGCGCTGGAAGAAGGAGGCGCCCCACAGGATGAAGGCGAAGCCGGTGAGCGGGACCATGCAGAGCAGGAGCCCGACCCAGCGCAGCGAGGTGCTGGCGGCCATCGTTCGGAGAACCTCGCCGAGGCTGGTTTGCGGCGGGGCGACGGGCTCAACCACCCCGCGGCGGCGCGGTTCGGCGGCGAGCAGATAGACGAGCAGGCCGACCGCGATCCCCGGCAGGCCGACAATCAGGAAGACGGTGCGCCAGTCGTACCATTGCGACAGCCAGCCCGCGAGCGCGAGCCCGCCCGACAGGCCGACGGCGTTGGCGGCAAGCATCACCGAGATGATCGTCGTGCGGCGATCCTTGGGGAAGATGTCGGTGAGCAAGGACATGCCCGCGGGCCCCGCCCCCGCCTCGGCCGCGGCGAGGCCGATGCGCGCGAGCAGCATCTGCCAGAAACTGTGCGCGAAGGCCGACAGCGCGGTCGCGGCGCTCCAGATCGAGACGCAGACGGCGATGACCAGGCGGCGATCGCCGCGGTCGGCGTAGCGCGCGATCGGAAAGGCCGCGAGTGCATAGAAGGCCGCGAAGGCGATGCCGGTGAGCAGCCCGAGCTGGCCGTCGTCGAGCCCGAGCTCGACCTTGATATCGTCCTGGAACAGGGTGAAGACTTGGCGGTCGACATAGGAGAGGATCGCAACGACGACGAGCAGGCCCAGCGTCAGGCCGCGGCGGCTCGAGATTTCCGAAGACATGTCATTCCTTTCGCGGGGGTACGAAGGCAAAGATGGGGGCGGAAAAAAAGAGGGGAGGTCCGGCAAGCCGTCCCTCCCCCAATGCTCCCTAGAGAGCGCCCTGTGGTCCTCAGAATTTCACGGTACCCGTCACGCCGAAGGTGCGCGGTTCCTGGCGCGTCGACGAGACATAACCCACCGGCGCGACGAGCAAGTTGTTCACATAGGATCGGTCGTTGGTGATGTTGCGGACGAACACCGCGAGCTCGTACATATCGTCGGCGAAGCTGACCGCCGCGCGCGCGCCAAACAGATCCTGTGCATCGCGCGTGGTCGTGGCGACGACGGCGGGGTTCTGCGTGTTGACCGCCCCCGGAACCGCTGTCGATCCCGGCGGAACCGTCGCCGCATTCTGCGCGAAGAAATAGGATGCCGTCGGGCTCTTGCCGAGGTGGCTGTAGTCGGCGTGGAGCTTGAGGCGGAAATCGCCGAAGTCGCGGTCGAAGTCGAGCGCCGCGCCCCACTGCCAGCGCGCGATCGATTCGAACCGTTCGAAGCTGCGGTCGCCCGATAGGTCCGAATAGCGGACATATTTCGGATCGACATGCGCGAGGAAGCCGCTGAGCCGCAGATCGTCGGTGATGGCGAACATCGTTTCGGTCTCGAAGCCGCGCACGCGCACCTTGCCCGCGTTGCCGAGGACGGTTGCCGATGCGCCCTGGTTCGCGCCCGGCTGCGCGATCAGCGTGCTGCGCTGAATGTCGTTGATGTCCGACTGATAGATGGCAGCGTTGAAGCGCAGGCGGCGGTCGAAGAATTCGCCCTTGAACCCCGCCTCATAGGAATAGGCGACTTCGGGTTCGAACGGGATGAGGAATACCGCCGACGGCGCGCGAAGATTCTGGCCGCCCGAGCGGAAGCCCTTCGCGGTCTTGAGATAGACCATCGTGTCGTCGGTCAGCTTATATTCGAGCCCCGCGGTATAGGACCAGCCCGAGAAATCGTCGCGGCGCTTGACCGCGCATTGCGGCGTGGCGACGAGTTCCGGACCAACGATCGGCGGCGCGGTGAACAGCGAACAGGTCGTCGTCTGCGTCGTGCGGTTGAAATTGTTGTTGAGGCTGGTGATTCCCTTGTCGTCCACCGAATAGCGCAGGCCGCCGGTGAAGGAGAAGCGATCGGTGAAGTGGTAGGTGCCCTGCGCGTAGGCACCCATGCTGTCGTTGTCGATATTGGCATAGAAATGCGAGGTCACGGGGTTGATCGCCGGCGCGACGATCGAGATCGACTGGTCGAAACCGGTTTCGTGGAAGGCGAAGAAGCCCGTCGCAAAGTCCAGCTTGTCGTCGAACGCCGTGCCGGTGATCTGGAACTCGCCCGAATATTGTTCGACCGACTGCTGGCTTTCGGTGAAGTGGATCGCAAAGCGGCTGCCGTCGAGGTCGACGCCGGCATAGGCGTCGATCTTGCGATAGCCGAGGATCATCTGCATCTGGCCGAAGCTGGTGTCGAGGATGCCCGTCGCGCCGAAGGTCTTCGTCTTGGCGAAGGCATAGCCCACTTCGTTGTTCGAGGTGATCGACGGGTCGGCGGCGAGCGCCGCGATCTCCGGATTGATCAGCGACAGCCCCAGCGCGGTCGCCGTCGCGGGCGGCGCGCCATTGATCAGCCCGACGAACAGCGCGCCCGTGCCGCCCAAATTATAGGTGGAGTTGGACGCGGTGAAACCCGAGGTCGCGAGACGGATCTGGCGCGACGGCGACTGCTCGTCCATCCGGAAATATTCGCCCGACAAACGGAGCGTGAAATTCTCGGTCGGCTTGAAATCGACCTTGACCCGGCCGTTCCAGCGGTCGCGATTGTCGAGCTTGACGCCGTTGGGCGTGCCAACGAACGGCGCCTTGGCGACAACGGGGTTGTTGGCCGGGATCGCCGACACCGTGCCCGCCGGCACCACATTGGTGGTGTAGCCGTCGCGGGTCAGGCGCTGCAGCGCGACGCGAATGCCGAGCTTGTCCTCGACGATCGGCAGATTGAGCACGCCGGTCGCCTGAAATTCGTTGAAGCGACCGTAGGTGAGCGACAGGCTGCCGCCGAACTCGCTGAGATCGGGGTTGTTCGAGTTGATCAGCATCGCGCCGCCGGTCGTGTTGCGGCCGAACAAAGTGCCCTGCGGACCTTTGAGCACCTGCACCGACTGGACGTCGAGGAAGTCGCCGTTCAGGCCATAGGAACGCGCCCAATAGACGCCGTCGACATAAGTGCCGACCGACGGGTCGAGCGTAATCAGCGTATCGGTCTGGACCTGGCCGCGCAGCGTGACGGTCAGCGCGCTCGGCGTGTTCGAGCCCGAACGGATCAACAGGCCGGGGGTGAAATTCGTCAGGTCCTGCACCCGCTGGACATTGCGGTCGGACAGATCCTCGCCCGAGAGCACGGTGACCGCGACCGGCACTTCCTGGAGGTTTTCGTCAACCTTGCGCGCCTGGACGATGATCGCTTCGAGACCGCCATATTCGTCGGTGTCATCGGCAGGCGCGGGTGCGTCCTGCGCATAGGCGGGGACCGACGACAGTGCCAACGCCGCCATCGACGCGGCGACGAGCAAGCGGGCCGAATCGCGCTTTTGCTTGAAATTCATGGTCAACATCCTCCCCGCGAGGCTTCCTGGCGTCCTCGCTTGGCCAGTTATATAACTAAGTCTAACACGTCAGACAAGTGGATTGCGGCAAATTGTCACAATACGCTACGGAAACGGTGTCAATCGTGGTTTTCGGGCAACATAAGTGCGAGCGCCGGAACGTCGGCCAGCGCGCGCAACACATCGTTGAGGTGGGTGCAGCCGATCGTCCCGACGAGCGTATCGAGCACCGCCTGGCGGAAGCCAGCGACATCCTGCCCGACCATGCGCGCCGCCTTCATCGAGGCGCCGGGGCACTCGCGGAACGGCAGGATCAGCGGCAGCGCCTGCAATGCGAGCAACGTCCCGTCGGCCTCGTCGATTTCGGCATAGACGCGATATTCGTGGATCGCGGTGCGCGTGCCCTGCGGGTTGGGGCCGCTGTCCTGGAAGCCCGCGTCGACCTTGAGCACCCCCTCGGCGCGCCACAGGTCGATGCGGCGCGCGCGGCGCGCGAGCGGATGCCCCTCCTGCACCGGCATCTCGTGCCAGCCGGTGGGATCGTCGGGGTTGGCGAGCGGGCCGACCTCGGTCGCCGACTGGTCGCTGTGGTCGACGCTGCCGTCCTCGCTCAGCGAACTGCCGCCTTCGGTGAAGCCGGTGCAGATATTGACCATGCGCCCCTTGTTGCCCGCGGTCGATTTGAGTTTCTGGCTCGCCATGCGCGCGTGCCAGTCGTCGCTCCAGCGCGACCAGATCCACCCCGCGACGAGGCTGGCGCCCGCGAAATCGTCGAGCACCTGGAACAGCGGCGTGCCGCGCAGGTCGCCGAGCGTCGCGGCGAGCGCCTGGCGGCTGGCGCCCCCTGCCCGCACCCCGACCATCTCCTGCGCGCGGACGTGATGCGGCGCGACGTCGATCTCGAGAATCTCGCGGATCGGCGAGGTGCGGATGCGAAACTCGCCGCTCGCCAGCACCGCCGGTGCACCGTCGAACGGGGTGAGCAGGTCGCGCGCGCGGCCCGCCATGATCCATGGCTGGCCGAAGCCGTCGGGCCAGTCCGAATCGATCGAGCTGGTGCGGCGGATCGAGCCCGGGCGGCGGAGCGGCGCGGGGCCGGCCGACTGGCGCGCGAAGGGGAATTGCTGGGGTGCGTTCAAATCATCGATCCTATTTGGGGGGCATGCGGATGGCGCCGTCGAGGCGTAAGGTCTGGCCATTGAAATAGCCGTTGCGCGCGAGTTCGAGGACGAGCGACCCGAATTCATGCGGATGGCCGAGGCGTTTGGGGAAGGGCACCGACGCCGCGAGGCCTTCGAAGATCGCGGGCGCCTTGTCCTTCACCGCGAGCATCGGCGGGGTCGCAAAAATGCCGGGCATGATCGAATTGACGCGGATGCCGAGGTCCATCAGGTCGCGCGCCATGGGGAGGACGAGGCCGTTCACGCCGGCCTTGAGCGAGCCGTACCCGACCTGCCCGATCTGTGCGTCCTGCGCCGCGGCCGAGGCGGTGAGCACGATCGCACCGCGCTCGCCATCCTCGTTCAGCGGATCGGCATTGGCCATGCCGAGCGCGGCGAGCGAGGCGAGGCGGTAGCTCGCGATCAATATGCCCTGCGCCGAAAAGGCATAATCGTCGGTCGCGTAACGGACATAGCCGCCGCTCGCCTTGTCGAAACGCACCGTCTTGCCGCCCTTCGATATCTGCGCACAATGGACGAGGATACGCTCCTGCCCGTGCGCGGCGCGGGCGGCTTCGTAGCCCGCGACGACGCTGTCCTCGCTGGTGATATCGACCTTGCAGAAGACGCCACCAATCGCCTCGGCGACCGCCTTGCCGCCCTCTTCGTTGACGTCGAAGATCGCGACCTTCACGCCCTCGCCAGCCAGCGCCTCGGCGCTCGCGCGGCCGAGGCCCGAGGCGCCGCCGGTCACCACCGCCGATATGTCGTTACCCAGCTTCATACCACTTCCTTCGATTGCTAATCGTTACTGCAGAACTTCGAGATTGCCACCATCGATCACGAGCACCTGCCCGGTGATGAAACCCGCGCGGTCGGAGCAGAGAAATGCAGCCGCGGCCGCCATATCCTCGGGCGTGCCCATGCGCGGGATCGGATAATGGCTGGTGCGCTCGGCGATATGCTCGTCATAGGTCTGGCCGTGCTGGGCGGCGATCTTCGTGAACACCTCCCTGAACTGCGGCGTCGCGATCGCGCCCGTGCCGAGCGTGTTGACGGTGATGCCCATCGGGCCAAGCTCGGCCGAGATCGTTTTCGACAGCGCGAGCGCACCGACACGGTAGGTGTTCTGCGCCGCGCGCGCGAGCTTGCGGTGCGGCGCCTTCACCGAATTGGTGCCGATGGTGAGGATGCGGCCCCAGCCCTGCTCCTGCATATGCGGGATGACCGCCTGCACCGCCCAGCGGAAGGCCATGACATTGTTGGTGTTGGCGGCGGCGAAAGTGTCGTCGTCGACCTCGAGGAAGCTGCCCTTGGGGCCGGAATCGACGTTGAAGATCAATATGTCGGGCGGACCGAAGGCGGTGCTCGCCGCCAGCGCCGCTTGCCCGATGCCATCCTTGGTCGTGCAGTCGGCGGAGATGCCGACCGCCTGCCCGCCCGTGGCCTGGATTTCGGCGACCGCCGCGTCGATCGTCGATTGCGTGCGCGCGGCGATGACGACACGACAGCCTTCGCGCGCGAACTCCTGCGCGCAGCCGAGACCGATGCCTTTCGAGCCGCCGAAGACGAGCGCGACCTTGCCGGAAATACCGAGGTCCATCAGGGTGCCTTTCCTTGCTGGAGCTTGAGCCGTTCCTGCAGGACGTCGCCCCGCCCCGGCGACGCCGCGACGGTCGAGCCGCCGTCCATCTTGATCGTCGTTCCGGTGATGTAATCGGACTTCGCCGAGGCGAGGAACAGGCAGGCGTGCGCGATATCGGCGGGCGTGCCCGCGCGGCCCACCGGGACGGTCGCGCCATAGGCGGCGAGGCCTTCGTCGCCGAGCACGGCTTTGGCGCGGTCGCTGGCGACGAGGCCGGGGTTGACCGCGTTGACGGTGATCCCCTCGCCCACCACGTCGCCCGCGGCGGCGCGGATGAAGGCGTCGAGCGCGGCCTTGGCCATGCCGTAGGCGGTCATGTTGGGGACGACGTTGAAGGTGCCGTTGATCGAGCCGATCGCGATAAAGCGGCCGCCGTCGCGGGCCTGCGCCAGATACGGGCGCGCGGCGTCGAGCAGCCACCAGGCCGCCTTGGCGATGCTCGCGAAGCCCGCCTCGAGGCGCTCGTCGTCGACATGGCCGACCCCGCCGTGCGGGATATCAGCCGCGGCGTGGACGACGATGTCGACCCCGCCGAACGCCTGCACCGTCGCCTCGACGAGCGCGCGGCAATCGGCGTGCCTGGCGATGTCGGCGGCGAAGCATTCGGCGATACCGCCGGCCTTCTCGATTCCCGCCTTCACATCCTGTGCGGCGGAAATGGTGCGCGCGCCGAGCATGACGTCGGCCCCGGCGGCGGCAAAGGCCTCGGCGATGCCCCGCCCGACGCCCTTGCCGCCCCCCGTGACCATGACCGACTTGCCGGAAAAATCTTCCATCAGGCTGCTCCTTCTTCGAACAGGGCGCGCAGCCCCGGCGCCGACGGCTTCATCGACGGAGTGCGCGGAAAATCGGGGACGATGCGGATATGGACGGGGACCTGATAGGCGATGAGCCGGTCCCTGAGCCACGCCTTGAACTCGTCGGCTGCAGGCGCAGCAGCACCGTCCTTGAGGATGATCGCGGCCGCCGGGACGGCGCCGAGGCGATCGTCGGGGACACCGACGACGGCGGCTTCGCGCACCGCGGGATGATCGTTGAGCGCGTGGACGACATCGTCGGGATGGACCTTGAAACCACCGCGGATGATCGCATTGTCGGCGCGGCCCTTGATGAACAGGAAGCGGTCGGCGTCGAGTACGGCGCGGTCGGTGGTGCGCAGCCATTGCATCGCGTTGCCGAGCTGCTCGCCCCTGAGTTCGAGCAGACCTTCCTCGCCGTGCGGCAGGATCGCGCCGCTCTCGGGATCGACGATCCGCGCCTCCATATTGGCGTGAACGCGGCCCACTGCGCCGCGCTTTTCGGCCCAGTGACGGTGGAAATCATCGATCGTCCAGCCGGCGATCGCGCCCGCGAATTCGGTCGCGCCATAGTTGCTGCAGATTGGGATGCGGTACCGCGCGTAAAAGGCATCGACGAGGTCGGGGGCGAGCGGCGCCGTGCCCGAGATGAGCGATTTGAGGCTGGCCAGATCGGCGAGATCGACATCGGCGTCGAGCAGCATCCGCACCGCCGAAGGTACCGCCGAGGCGACGGCGGGCCGGTGGCGCCGTACCGCATCGACCCATCCGTCAACGCTGAATTTTTCGAGCAGCGCAATTTTCCGCCCCGCCATCAGCGCGCCGATGCAACCATAGATGCCGCCGATATGGGTGAGCGGGTTGATCACCATCGTGACCCCCGACCCGAGCCGCGGCGGATCGTCGAAGCTCTTGCCGCGCTCATATTGGGTGAAGCCGCGGAAGCTGGCGTCGAAGGCGTCGCGGCTGAGCGGGACGCGCTTCGGGGTGCCGGTGGTGCCGCTGGTGAGCATTTCGATCGCCACGCCGGGCGAGGTGTGGATGGCGCTGTGCGGTTGCCCCTGCACGACGCGCACCCCTTCGAGGCACGGGCCGATTTCGATCACCGCCGATCCGGCGCGGGTCAGCGCTTCGGCAAGACCGGGGCGGGCGAGATCGGTGGCGTCGGCGATGACGAGCGGGAGACCGAGCGTTTCGACGTCGGCGAAGAGCATCGCATCGGGCAGGATCGGGTTCAAGGTGACGAGGCAGCGGTCGGTCGATAACACCGCGACGATCGCCGCCACATGGCCGGGGCGGTTGCGCAGCATGACGCCGATCCGCGCATCCTCGGGCAGGCGCATCGCTTCGAGCGCGGCCTCGATCGCGCGGACATTGTCGGCGATCCGGCGCCAGCTGTAATCGACGCCTTCGAAATCGATCTGGGTGCGATCAGGATCGAGCGCCATGATCGCGCGCAATTTTTCGGTCATCAACGCCATCAGAGCGCAAGGCCTCCGCTCGCTTCGATGATCTGCCCCGTCACCCAGCGCGCGTCGTCACCGAGCAGCAGCATCACCGCGCCGGCGATGTCCGCGGGCTCGCCGAGGCGGCCCATCGGTGTGTGTTTCGCCGTCGCTTCGTCCCAGCCGGGCTGGTCGCGCAGCGCGGTGATGAAGTCGGTCGCGACCGCGCCGGGGGCGACGCAGTTGCAGGTGATCTGGCGTTTCGCCACCGCGAGCGCGGTCGAGAAGGTCAGGCTCTGCACCGCGCGCTTGGTCATCGCATAGCTGGCGGCGAAGGGCTGGCCGACCTTGCCCGACATCGACCCGATGTTGACGATGCGGCCGCCGTCGCGGAGCCGCGGCAGCGCGCCCTGCGTCACGAAATGCGGCCCCTTCACATTGACCGCGAACAGCTCGTCGAACAGGTCCTCGCCGGCGCCCTTGAGCGTGCCGTCGCGCCCGCCGCGCCCGACCCCGGCATTGTTGATGAGGATATCGAGGTTGGGGCCACCACCGAAGGCGGCATCGCAGGCGGTGAACATCGCCTCGATCCCCGACAGCGAGGAGACGTCGGCCTGGACCGCGAAGGTCTTTCCGCCGGCGGTTTCGATTTCGGCGACGAGCGCGTCGGCAGCTTCGCGGCTGCTCGCATAGTTGATCGCGACATGCGCGCCCGCCTGCCCCAGCCGCCGCACGATCGCGGCGCCGATGCCGCGCGAGCCGCCGGTGACGAGCGCGGTCTTTCCGGACAAATCGCTCACAAGAATAATCCTCCGCTGGCTTCGACGATCTGGCCGGTGACCCAATGCGCCTCGTCGCGGCAGAGCATCATCACCGCGCCCGCGATATCCTCGGGCACGCCCAGGCGTTTCATCGGGGTCAGCTTCGAGGTCGCTTCGGCCCAGCCGGGCTTTTCGGACAGCGTCTTGTTGAATTCGGTGTCGACCGCGCCGGGGGCGACGAGGTTGCAGGTGATGCCGCGCGGACCGACGACGACCGCGGTCGATAGGGTCAGGCTCTGCAGCGCGCGCTTGGTGGCAGCATAGGCGGCGAAGGGCGGCAGCGCCGAGCGGCCGCCGAGCGAACCGATGTTGACGATGCGCCCGCCGTTGCGGAGGCGACCCAGGCAGAGCTGGGTGATGAAGTGCGGCGCCTTCTGGTTCACCGCGATCATGCGGTCGAACAGCTCCTCGCTGCATTTCTTGAGGCTGCCGGTATCGCCCTCGCCGCCGACCCCGGCGTTGTTGACGAGGATATCGAGATTGGGGGTGCCGCCGAAGGCCGTATCGCAGGCGGCGAGCATCGCTGTGATGCCGGCCATGGTGCCGACGTCAGCCTGCACCGCGAAGGCCTGGCCGCCCGCCGCGACGATCTCTGCCACCAGCGCTTCGGCAGCGTCCTTGCTGCCGGCATAATTCACTGCGACATGCGCGCCCGCCTCGGCGAGTCGGCGCGCGATCGCGGCGCCGATGCCGCGCGATGCGCCGGTCACGAGCGCGGTCTTTCCGCTGAGCTCCGCCATTTTTCTCTCTCCCCGTGTCTTTCAACATAATTGACTTAGTTATATATGTCGTGCAAGCCCTGTCGCAAAGAAAAAGGGAGCGGAGATGTCCGGACTGATCCTGAGCGAGCGCGAGGGCGCCCTGCGTATCCTGACGCTGAACCGGCCCGACCGGCACAATGCGATGGACGACGAAATGTCGTCGCTGTTCCAGAAATTGCTCGGCGAGGCGCTGGAAGAGACGGAAACGAGCACGATCCTGATCCGCGCCAATGGCAAGAGTTTCTGCTCGGGGCGCGACACCAATGTGCTGGGGCATCGGGCGCGCGACGAGAGCGATTTTCACTTCGTGCGGCGGCATCAGGAGGGACGGCTCCGGATGCAGGAATCGACCAAGCCGATCGTCGCGGCGCTGAAGGGCGGCGCGATCGGCGGGGGGTGCGAGCTGGCGCTGGCGGCGGACATTCGCATTGCCGACACGACGCTGAAGATGGCGCTGCCCGAGATTTTGTACGGCGTTTTGCCCGACACCGGCGGGACGCAGATGATGACCGCGCTGATCGGGCCGTCGCGGACCAAATTCATGGTGATGTCGGGGCAGAAGATCGACGCCGCGACCGCGATGGAATGGGGCGCGGTCGATTTTGTCGTCGCGCCCGAAGATCTGGATGCGAAGGCGCTGGAGATCGCGCGCGATATCGCCGCCAAGCCGCCGATCAACCTCGCGCTGGCGAAGGAGATGATCAATCTGATGCACGGCCCGACGATCCGCACCGGCACCCGCGCCGAACTTTATGCGCAATCCTATCTGTTCAAGACCGACGATTATCGGGAAGCCCGCGCCGCGATCCGCGAGAAGCGCGCGCCGCAGTATAAGGGGAAATAGGATGGGGATTCGGACGATCCTCCCCGGCACGGGGAGGGGAACCATGCGAAGCATGGTGGAGGGGTACGCGGTGTCGAGCGCGGCGTATGACCTCCTGTGCCCCTCCACCACCCTGCGGGTGGCCCCCCTCCCCCGTTGGGGGAGGACCTGATGCTCCCCTCCCCTCCGCCCCTCGGCGCGAAAGCATTGCCCGACGGGACTTACGACGGACAGGTTGTCGCGGTCACGGGCGGCGGTACCGGGCTCGGCAAGGGCATGGCGGTCGAGTTTGCGCGGCTGGGTGCGAAGATTGCGGTGTTGAGCCGGAAACCCGAACATCTCGAAGCCGGGCTTGCGGCGATCCGCGAAGTCGGGGCCGAGGTCATCGCCGTCGCGTGCGACGTGCGCGATCCCGACGCGATCACCAAGGCCTTCGATGCGATCGAGGCCAAGCTGGGGCCCGTCGATGTGCTGATCAACAATGCCGCGGGCAATTTCCCCGCGCCCGCCGAGGAGATGACCCCGAACGGCTTTCGCACCGTCGTCGATATCGTGCTCAACGGCACCTATAATTGCAGCCGCGAGTTCGCGCTGCGGCGGTTGGCGGCGGGGCTGCCGGGGGCGATCCTCAATATCGGGGCGACCTACAGCTGGACCGGCGGGCCGGGGACGTCGCATTCGGCGGCGGCGAAGGCGGGGGTGACCAACCTCACGCAGAGCCTGGCGGTCGAATGGGCGCCCGACGGCATCCGCGTCAATTGCATCGCGCCGGGGCGCTTCCCGCACGACGATCTGCCCGATCATATGACGCGCCACCGCGTCGGCGAGCGCGGCGACAATACGATCCCCGGACAGCGCGTCGGCGAAGTGCGCGAACTGGGCTGGGCGGCGACGTTCCTCTGCTCGCCTTATGCGAGCTATATCAGCGGGCACACGCTGGTCGTCGATGCCGCCAACTGGCTGCGGCGGTCGCTGGTGATGCCCGAGTTCGTGCCCATCCGCGAACAGTTCGGCAAGCGCGCGCGAGCGAGTGGGACCGCGGCGGCGGCGATCGCCAGGACGCGCGGAGACAAGGCATGAGCGACGCTCTGGTCCTGCGCGAGGATGCCGATGGCGTATGCACGCTGACGCTGAATCGGCCCGACAAGCGTAATGCGATCGACCGCGCGCTGTTCCGCGAATTTCGCGCGCAGATCCGCGATATCGAGGAGGGCACCGGCGAGGCCGGGCTGGTGGTGATCACCGGCGCGGGCGAGCATTTCTGCGCGGGGCATGACCTCAAATCGGCGCCGCACGCCGATGCGCTCGGCTGGTTGCGGCAGGAGATGCTGATCATCGAGCGGCTGACCAGATTGCGCCAGCCGGTGATCGCGAAGGTGCGCGGGACTTGTTACACGGGCGGGCTGGAACTCGCGCTGGCCGCCGACTTCATCGTGTGCGGCGAGAGCGCGCGGTTCGCCGATACGCATGGTAAATGGGGGCTGGTCCCGGGCTGGGGGCTGTCGCAGCGGCTGCCGCGGCGGATCGGGCAGGCGAAGGCGCTCGAGATGATGCTGACGTGCCAGCCGGTTTCGGGCGTGGATGCGGCGGCGATGGGGCTGGCGAACCATTGTGTCGCCGACGATGCGCTCGATGCGAAGGTTGCCGAGCTCGCGGCGCTGATCCTCGGCAACAGCCGGCACAGCAATGCCGAGAACAAGCGGCTGATCTATGACACCGATGGGATGGCGATCGGCGCGGGGCTGAACCATGAGCTGATGCGCAATGCGGGGTTCGATCCGGCGATGCGCAAGAAGGGCGAGCCGATCGCGGCCGCAAAAGGGGCCGGCTGATGGATATCGGTTTCTCGCCCGCGGAGACTCGCTTTCGCGAGGAGTGCCGCGACTGGCTGCACGCCAATGTGCCCGCCGAAAAACGACCGCTCGATGCGAGCGATGCGATCGGGTTCGACAAGGCGTGGCAGCGGCGGCTGTTCGATGCCGGTTGGGCGGGGATCAACTGGCCCACGGACTATGGCGGGCGCGGGCTGTCGATCGTCGAGCAGGTCATCTGGCTAGAGGAATATGCCAAGGCTCATGCACCGTGGATCGGGGCGAATTTCGTCGGGGTGAACCATGGCGGGCCGACCTTGATCCTCAACGCGAGCGAGGAGCAGAAGGCCTATCACCTGCCGCGGATTCTGCGGGGCGAGGCGATCTGGTGCCAGGGCTTTTCGGAACCGGGCGCGGGGTCGGACCTGGCCGGGATCAAGACGCGCGGGCGGGTTGAGGGCGACGAGCTGGTCATCAACGGATCGAAGATCTGGACGAGCTTTGCGCATGTCGCCGACTGGCAGGAACTGGTGCTGCGCACCGAGGAAGGGTCGGTGCGGCACAAGGGGCTGAGCTGGGCGATTTGCGACATGCATGCGCCGGGAATCACGATCCGGCCAATCAGGAAGATGTCGGGGCAGACCGAATTCGCCGAGGTGTTTTACGACGATGTGCGCATCCCGCTGGCCAATGTCGTCGGCGGGCTGGGCAATGGGTGGAAGGTCGCGATGTCGACCTTGAGCTTCGAGCGCGGCACGGGGTTCATCGCCGATCAGGTCAAACAGTCGCAGGAAATCGCCGAGCTGATCGCGGCGGCGCGCGGCAACGGCATGATCAAGGACGACCGCATCGCCGACAGCCTCGCACAGATGCGCGCCGAAGTCGCGGCGCTGCGCGCGATGACCTACCGCAATATTTCCGAAGTCGTGCGCACCGGCCAGCCGGGGCCCGAGGCGTCGGTGATCCGGCTGTTCACCTCCGAACTCGGCCAGCGGCTCGAACGCATGGCGGTGTTACTGATGGGCGAGCAGATGATCGACTTTGCCTATGGCGACGACAATGGCGTGCAGGACTATCTGCGCGGCTTTGCCTCGACGATCGCGGGCGGCACGGCGCAGATCCAGCGCGACATCATCGGCGAGCGCTTGCTCGGCCTGCCGAAGTCGAGGTGAGATCATGGACCTGACCCCGAACGACGACCAGATCGCTTTCCAGACCGCCGCTGTCGATTGGTGCCGCGAGCATATGCCGCTGGAGCAGGCGCGCGGTCGCCCCCCCGGGCTGTGGGATCAGCTCGAAGCGATGGGTCTGCCGCGGCTCACCGCGCCCGAGAGCAATGGCGGGCTGGCGCTCGACCATGCGACCGAGGCGCTGGTGTTTGCCGAGCTGGGCCGCTTCCTTGCGCCGGTCGGGCTGCTTTCCTCGGCGGTCGCCAACCGCTGGTTTGCAGAGCCTTTCGACGGCAAGGTCGCGCTGGCGCTGGCGAGCGACGAGCCCGATCCGATGCGCGTGCTCGACCCGGTGGATTCGGCGGCGGTGCTGATGCAGCAACCCGGATCGGTGCGGGTCTTCGATATCCCCGACAGCTTTACCAACCAGGTCAGCGGACGGCTCCACGTTACCGAGCACCGCCCGACGATCGACCTGTCGACGATGCAGAGCCGGCAGGAGTGGACCACGACCGCCGTGTGGACCGAGAACGATGCCCGCCCTCCCCTGCAACTGCAGTTGCTGGCGGCTGCCTATGCGGTCGGTTGCGCCGATGCGGCACGCGACATGGCGGCGGACTATGCCAAGCTGCGCGAGCAGTTCGACCGGCCGATCGGCTGGTTCCAGGCGCTCAAGCATATCTGTTCGGACATGGCAGTGCGCGCGGCGGTAGCGCGGTCGCAGCTCTATTATGCGGCGTGCGCGCTCGACGAAAATGCTGCGGATGCGGCGTTTCATGTCGCCGCAGCAAAACGGCTTGCCGATCAGGCGGCGCTCGACAATGGGCGCGCCAATATCCAGGTCCATGGCGGCATCGGGATGACCGACGAAGCCGCGCCGCACCTCTGCCTCAAGCGCGCGCATCTGTTGCAGTTCATCGCGCCCGCCGATGCGGCGCTGCTGCTCGATTGACGATGTCAGTCGTCGACGATGGCCTGGAATTCGCGCTCCAGCCATCGGCGCAGGCGCGGTTCGACGCGGCCGGCGAATTCGGCGAGCGGAAGCTGGTCGCGATAGGCGAAGAAGCCGAGCGAGACCATCATGAAGCGCGCCGCCTTCACATCGGCATCGCCACCGCCGAACCAGTCCTTCAGCGGTTCGAACACGCGGTCGCGCAGCAGGCGCTGCGCGACCGCACGCGCCTCGCGGTCGGAGGCGGCGCTGAACATCATCGGCAGCGGGCTGACACGGTCGTCCTCGTCGGCGAAGCGCGCGACGATCATCTTGCCGAACTGCGCCTTTGGGAGATCGGTCATCAGCCGCGGGTCGAGCGCGGCGTCGAGCGCGGCTTCGAACAATTTGAGCTTGCCGCCGAAATAGCGGCTGACCAGCGACGGGTTGACCCCCGCGAGCGCGGTGATGTCGCGCACCCCGGCTTCGGCAAAGCCTTTCTGGGCAAAAATTTGCTGCGCAGCAAAAAGGATCGCCGCTTTTGTGCGGTCGGCATCGCGGGCGGGCAATTCAATCGTCGTCGGCATCACATCTCCCCGTTGACTCCTTATGTAAACACTCGTTTACTTACGTCAATGGGAGAGAGAAAATGACCGAGTCGCAGGCGCCGGCGCGTTCGCCGGTCTATGAATTCGATTATATCGCGGACCCCGCGCTGCTGGTCGATTGCCACGACCGCTATTGGGATTTGAAGGCGACCGCGCCGCCGGTGTTCTGGACGAGCGCGCATGGCGGGCATTGGGTGTGCAACACCGGCGCGTCGGTGCAGCATGTCGTGCGGCATCCTGAGATCTTCTCGAGCCGCTACCTGTCGATCCCGCCCAATCCCGACCAGCCGAAGATGATCCCCGAGATGCTCGATCCGCCCGAGCACCGGCCCTATCGCCAGATGCTGCGCCCCTTCTTCGAATCGAAGGCGATCGAGCCTTTGGAGCCGCGCGTCGCGGCGTGGACCGACCAGTTGCTGGACGAGGTGGTCGGCAAGGGCGAATGCGATTTCGTCGAAGCGATCGGGTCGCGGCTGCCCGTCGCGGTGTTCATGGAATTGTTCGGCTTCCCGATGGAAAAGTTCGAGGAATTCCGCCGCCTCGTCACCGGATTTTTCCATTCGCAGGCGAGCAACGAGAACCGCAACGAACTGGCGCAGGCGATCGTCGGCCATCTCGCCGAACTGATCCAGCAGCGCATGGCGACCCCACGCGACGACATGATTTCCAGGATCGTCGTGAGCGAGGTCGACGGGCGCAAGGTGACGTTCGAGGAGCTGATGTCGATCGGCTTCCTGATGTTCCTCGCCGGGCTCGACACGGTGACCAATGCGATGAGTTTCGGCATGCGCCACCTCGCGCATGACGAGAAACTGCGCCAGCGTGCGATCGACGACCCGGCGGTGATCCCCGATCTGGTCGAGGAATTGCTGCGCCGCTATGCCTTTGTCGCGACGCCGCGTTATGTCACCGAGGATGTCGAGCTCGGCGGGGCGCAGCTGCGCGCGGGCGACTGCATCCTTGCGCCGCTGCCGCTCGTCGGCTGGGACGAAGGGCTGACCGAGGACCCGAAGACAGTATCGGTCGAGCGCCAATTCTATCGCCATGCGGCGTTCGGGTCGGGCATCCACACCTGCCTCGGCCTGCATCTCGCGCGCATGGAATTGATCGTATTCTATCGCGCCTGGTTCAGCCGCGTCGGCCATTTCCGGCAGGTCGAAAAGGGCGACGAGACGTGCCGCGGCGGCAGCGTGATGGCGCTCGAACATCTGCATCTGGCGTGGAACGCCTGAGCTTTTCATTGGGAGATAGAGACATGGCCAGCGCACCCGCAGTTCACCTGCATCTGGGGCACGAACAACGCAGCAGCGGCAGCGGCGGGACGCACTCGCATCTGCACCCCGTCACGCAAGTGACGCAGGCCGATATCCCGCTCGCCGGTGCGAAGGAAGTCGAAGAGGCGGTCGCCAAGGCGGAGAGCGTCCGCGAGGATTGGCGCCGGACGCCGCCCGAGACCCGGCGCGACATTTTGAACCGCCTCGCCGACCTGCTTGAGGCGAACAAGAGCGAACTGGCGCGCATGGCGGCGCTCGACGGCGGCACGACCCTGATGGTCGGCGAGCGCGGGGTCGATACCGCGGTGGGCTGGACGCGCTATTGTGCCGGCTGGTGCGACAAGATGTCGGGCGAGCTGATCTCGACCTTCGATACGCGCGGCGAGCTGAGCTACACCGTCCCCGAGCCGATCGGCATCGTCGGCATCATCATCACCTGGAACGGCCCGCTGATTTCACTGGGCATGAAGGTCGCGGCGGCATTGGCGGCGGGCAATTGCGTGATCTGCAAGCCCGCCGAAATCACCCCCTTCGCGCCCGAGATGTTCGCGCAGCTTTGCAAGGAAGCGGGAGTGCCCGACGGGGTGCTGTCAATCCTGCCCGGCACCGCCGAGGCGGGCGAGGCGATCGTGCGCAACAAGAAAATCCGCAAGATCAGCTTCACCGGCGGGCCGATCACCGCGCGCAAGATCCTGATCGCCTGCGCCGAGGAGATCAAGCCGTCGGTGATGGAACTCGGCGGCAAGTCGGCAAGCCTTGTCTTCCCCGATTGCGACGTCCAGGCCGCGGCCGAGCGCGCGGTGTTCTGGACCGTCGGCTGTCTGTCGGGACAGGGCTGCGCCCTCCCCACCCGCCAGCTGGTCCACGCCGATATCTATGACGATTTCGTCGCGCGGCTCAAAGCGATCATCGGCCAGTTCAAGGTCGGCGACCCGATGGACCCGACGGTGATGGTCGGGCCGGTGATCAACAAGGCTGCGGTCGACCGCATCACCGGCATGTTCGACCGCGCCAAGGCCGACAAGGCCGCGACCTTCCTGCTCGGCGGCGGACGCTGCGGCGGCGACCTGGCCGAAGGGAATTTCATCGAGCCAACCTTGATCGTCGATGCCGACCCCGATCACGAGATCAGCCAGGTCGAAATTTTCGGTCCGGCGGTGGTGGTGATCAAATTCCACGACGAGGATGAGGCGATCGCGATCGCCAACAACAGCGAATATGGCCTCGCCGCGATGATCCAGTCGAACGACCTGCAGCGCGTCCACCGGCTGTCCGAACGGCTCAACGCCGGCGGCGTCTATGTCAACGGCGGGTTCCAGATCAATCCCTACACCCCCTTCGGCGGCATCGGCATCTCGGGCTTCGGCAAGGAAGGCGGCAGGGCGGGGATCGACGAATTCCTGCACTACAAGACCGTGACCATCGGAGTCGGCGCGCCGATCTTTCCCAAGCAGGAGGCTTGAGCATGGCCGACTTCAGCAACGATCAGTTCCGGCTCGACGGCAAGGTCGCGATCGTCACCGGCGCGGGCGGGCGCGGCAACAGCATCGGGCGCGCCTATGCGGTCGGGCTGGCCAATGCGGGGGCGAGCGTCGTCGTTGCCGATCTCAACAAGGAGGGCGCCGCGCGCGTCGCGGGCGAGATCGAAGCGGCAGGCGGCAAGGCGCTGGCGGTCGAGGTCGATATCGCCGACGAGGCTTCGGTCGCGGCGATGATGGAAGCGACGCAGGCGGCGTTCGGCGGGCTCGATATCCTCGTCAACAATGCCGCGCTGATGGTCGAGGCGGTGGGCACGCCGGCGATCCAGACGAGCATCGCCGATTTCGACAGGCTGATGCGCGTCAACCTGACCGGGGCGCTGATCTGTTCGAAAGCGGCGGTTCCCTTTTTTCAGGCGCGCGGCGGGGGGAAGATCGTCAACCAATTGTCGGCGGGGGGTTTTCCGGCGCAGACGACCTACGGGATCAGCAAGGTCGCGCTGCTCGGGCTGACGACGACGCTCGCGACCGAGCTCGGGCGGATGAACGTCAACGTCAATGCGATCGCGCCGGGGATGACGATGTCCGACGCCGGCAAGGCGCTCACCCCCGACGAAAGCCCCTTCGTGCAGGCGGCGATGGCGCGGGTGGTGAAACAGCCGCGCGGGCTGCCCGAGGATCTGGTCGGAGCGCTGCTGCTGCTCTGCTCGCCGGCGGGGGACTGGATTACCGGGCAGGCGCTCAACGTCGACGGCGGGTTTATCATGCGGAATTGACCGGCCCCACCCTCCCCTTCAGGGGAGGGCAGCGAGACTCGGCAGCTTGCTGCCTAGTCGCAGCGGGTGGGGGCCAGCGACCTTGCACTATCTCGCGGGCCCCCACCCCAACCCCTCCCCTAAAGGGGAGGGGCTTTAAGCTGTCCGCCGCAGTTCGTGCTTCAGCACCTTCCCCGACGCATTGCGTGGCAATTCGGCGAACAGGCTCAGCCGTTCGGGCGTCTTCTGCTTGGCGATGCCCGCCGCGAAGAAATGGTCGCGCACCTCGTCAAGCGTCAACGTCGCATCCGGCGCCAGCACGACGCAGGCGCGCACCACCTCGCCCATGCGGTCGTCGGGCGCCGCGACCACCGCCACGTCGGCGATTGCCGGGTGCGCCAGCAGCACCGCCTCGACCTCTTTCGACGAAATATTCTCGCCGCCGCGGATGATGATGTCCTTCTTGCGGTCGGTGATCAGCAGATAGCCGCCCTCGTCAAGCCGGCCGATATCGCCGGTGCGGTACCAACCGCCCGGCAGGAAGGCGCTTTCGTTGAGCGCGGGGTCGAGATAGCCCATGAACAGTTCGGGCCCGCGGGTGCAGATTTCGCCGTCCTCGCCGGGCGCGACGTCATTGCCGTCATCGTCGACGAAGCGCATTTCGGAACCGATGATCGCGCGCCCCTCGGTATGGAGCTGTTTGTCGAGCGGATCGTCGACGACGCCCGAAGTCACGGTCGGATGCTCGCTCGAACCGTAGCAATGATAGACCGCGAGGCCCAAAGCCTGACAGCGCGCGATCAGCGACGGCGGCACCGGCGCTGCGCCGACGAGATATTGGCGGAGCGACGTCAGATCATAGCCGTGGGTATCGGCGGCGGCGATCATGCCCGAGAGGTGGAAGGGCGTGCCCGACGAGGAGGTTACCTTGTGCCGGTCGATCAGCTGCGCGGCGAGCACCGCGTCCCACTGGTCCATCAGCACCAGCGGCACGCCCTGCGTCAGGAAGCGATACATCGACAGCGCGCCCGCGACATGGCCGGGCGGCCAGGGCGAGATGACGGCATCGTCGTCGCTGCCCGCGCGCATCGCCCGCATCGTCTCCATCTCGGCGAGGAAGCCGCGCGCGCTGTGCATCACGCCCTTGGGATCAGCTGTGGTGCCCGAGGTATAGACGAGCAGCGCGAGGTCGTTGGCGTCGACCGGCGCCGGGTCGGCGATCGGCCCCTCGGCTTCGAGTGCGTCGAAATCGGGGCCGCTCACGATATGGCGTTCGAGCGCGGGCAAGTCGCCGCAATCGGCCACGACCTGTGCATAATCGACATTACGAAAGCGGCCGGGCGTGAACAGCCATCGTGCGCCCGACTGGCGCAGGATGAAGCCGAGTTCCTTGGCGCCATAGATGGTCACGACCGGCAGCATCACCGCGCCCGCCTGCGCCGCGGCGACCGCGACGACGGGCCATTCGCGCCAGTTGGGCAGCATGCACGCGACAATATCCCCGCGCCCAATTCCGGCGGCCGCCAAGCGCGTGCCCATGCGGCGGCCTGCGGCAACGACTTCGCCGAGCGTGGTTTCGGCAGGATTGCTGTCCGACGCGACGGTCAGGCCCGCGTCCGGCGCGCGCGCCGCCGCGGCGATCATCGCATCGGCGAAGTTCATCCGTGCAGGGAGTCGACGGTCCGCTCGCCCTCGCCGCGCGCCGCCCAGGTCTCGTTGGCGTTGCGCAGGTGGAGCCGCCAGTGCGACACCGCGCCCTCGACGTCGCCCGCCTCGATCATCGTCACCAGCTTCTCGAAGGATTTGAAGCCCGCGCGCAGGCTCTTGAATTTGTCCTCGGTCGTGCGCGGATGGCGGCGCTGATAGTCGTTCTGGTGATGGCGGCCGAGGTTGAGCAGCATGCGGTTCATGAAGCTCAGCGTCTTGTTCCCCGTCGCCTCGACCAGCGTCTGGTGGAAGTGCGAGACATTGTCGACGAACTCGGCATAGGCTTCGGTCTTCAGCATTTCGTCGAGTTCGCCGAGCACCTGCTTCAGCCGCGCAAAGCCGGGGGTCTGCCCCTTGGCGGTCGCGAGCCAGCGCACGACGGTCGGCTCGATCGCGAGGCGCGCCGCATAGAGATCGGCGATGGTCGTGCCCTGCGCCTCGAGCACATAGCCGGCGTAGCGCGAGACGAGTTCGGTCGAGGGCTGGTGGACGCGCGCGCCGCTGCGCGAACCGCGCACGACGCTGATCAGATTTTCGGCCTCGAGGATGCGGAACGCCTCGCGCAGCGTCGGGCGCGAAATTCCGAGCGTCGCCATCAGCGTGCCCTCGGGGGGCAGCGAGTCGCCTTCGGTCAGTTCGCCGCGGATGATCTGCGCCCGAATCTGGTCGGCGACCAGTTCGGACGTCTTCGGCACCCGGATGCGCGCGCTGCCATTTTCCATATTCACTTATCCTGCCCCTGCTCCGGCCATTCTATAATTAACCGTTACTCAAGCCGCGTCTGTAGGGCTTTTGTCAAAGGGCCGCAATGTCGCTGCCATTTCCTCATTTTAGGCCCCAAAAGACAGTCCTTCGTTGAGCGTCCATTTACCATCGCGCCCACGCACCCAGCCCGACGCGCCCCAGGTGCCACCGTCGACGGGCAGCAGCACGCCGGTGATATAGCTCGCCATCGCGCTCGACAGGAAGACCGCGGCGTCGCCGCATTCCATGTCGGCGCCTTCGCGGCCGAGCGGGATCAGGCGGTTCATCGCATCGGCCGCTTCGGCGCTGTGTTGCTTCCAGGTCGCGCGGTCGACCGGGCCGGCGCGATTGCCCTGGTTGCCCGGGGTGACCGTGTGATCGGGGGCGATGCAGTTGACGCGGATGCCGTGGCCCGACAGCTCGACCGCCATCGATTTGGTAAAGCTGAGCATGCCCGCCTTGCACGCGGCGTAGACCGCGAAATTGGGCGCGGCGCGGCTCGCCTCGATGCTCGCGACATTGACGATCGAGCCGCCGCGCCCGCCGGCGACCATATGCTTTGCGGCCGCCTGTGTGGCGACGAGCATCGACATCAGGTTGATGTCGATATGCTTGCGCATGCTGCGCTCGCTCTGCTCGAGGAAGGGGCGTGCAGAGACGCCGCCGGCGTTGTTGGCGAGGATGTCGAGGCGGCCGAACTCGGCGGCGGCAGCCTCGATGGCGGCGCGCAGGTCGTCGCTGTCCATCACGTCGCCGGGGATGGCGAGCGCGCGAGCTCCGGCCTCGCGGACGCGTGCCGCCGCCTCCTCGGCGCGTTCGGGGAAGATGTCGTAGATCGCGACGTCGGCGCCGGCCTCGGCCAGCCGGATCGCGATCGCGCGCCCGATGCCGCCCCCGCCCCCCGTCACGAACGCCGCCTGCCCGGCGAGGCGGATGCGGTCAGTCATCGAGGGCGATGCCCATGACCGCGCCCGTCACATAGGCGGCATAGTCACTCGCGAGATAAGCGGCGAGCGTGCCGAGCGTGTCGCCCGTCTCGCGGGTGAGAATGCTGTTCACGCGAATGCCGTCGCGCGCCCATTCGACGCCCAAGGTCTTGGTGAGGTTGCCGAGCGCACCCGCGGCGGCAGCCTGATCGGCGCCCAGCGCTTGCTCGGGGGCACCGACGAAGAGCACCGCCCCGCCCTGCCTACGCGCGCGGCAGGCGGCGGCGAAATCCTTGGCGCCGAGGAAGCGCCGGTCAAGCCCGGCGTCCATACTCGCGCGCCATTCGGCGTGGGTGAGTTCGTGCGCGGCCTTGGCTGCGGGCGGCGCGGCAACATGGACCCAGATATCGGCCTCGCCATCGCCGACCAGAACCGCTCCTGCTGCTTCGAAAGCCCTGGTGATCACGGGGCTGTTCCCCTCGATCCGTGCGTATTTGCCCGCCAGCCAGCCGCTCATTTCCACCCCCAGGGCCCGTCGGCCCGTTCGCGCGGCGGGACATAGTCGGGCATGATCAGCGAGCGGCGCAGGCTTTCGCCGCCATCCTGGACGATCACCTGGCCCGTCATGTCGCCGAACAGCGGGGTGCACGTCATCGCCGAGAGCCAGCCGAACTCCCAGATATTGCCGGTGCGGCCCGCGGGGATCATGTTCTGCAACACCTCGGTCCCGCCCTCGCGGCGACCCGACACCGAGCCCTCGTGCGGGAAAAAGCCCGCCGCAATCGCGTTGACGCGGATACCATAGGGCGCCCAGTCGGCGGCCATCTTCTTCGTCATCGTCGCCTGCGCGGTCTTGGCAGCGGCGCTGTGCGCGTCACCGGGAAAGCCCGTCCAGATATATTGCGCGCTGTTGTTGACGATCGCCCCGCGCTCTCCCGCGGCGATGCGGCGGCGGGCATATTCGGCCGAGCAGAGGAAGGTGCCGTCGATCGCGATGCGCGTGACCGCGCTCCAGGCGTTGAGCGAGATATCCTCGGCGAGCACCGGAAAATTGGCGCCGGCATTGTTCGCGAGCAGGCTGATCGGCCCGAGCGCTTCCTCGGCCTCGTCGAAAGCCGCGGCGACCGCTTCGGGCAGGCGGACGTCGCAGCTCATCGCGAGGGTGCGCACGCCGAGCGCAGCGATCTGCGCGGCGCCTTCCTCGGCACGCTCGATGCTGCGGCCCAGGACCGCGACGTCGGCGCCGCCCTGCGCAAAGGCCTTGGCCATCGCGAGCCCCATGCCCGATCCGCCGCCGGTGACGAGCACCACCTGCCCCGCGAAGATGTCGGCGGGATAGGGCGGCGCGTCGAGGGGTGGCGGCGTGGCCACGATATGATGGGCTGGAACCGGCAATCTGTCTCTCCCTGTGCGCAGGGTTGCGCCCTGCCCCGCCGCGTGTCAAGACATACATAACTAAGTTATACAGGAGAGGTCCTTATGGTCGATATCGCGAGCGACCGCGACGAAATCCGCGACCTGCTCGCGCGCTATACCTATAATGGCGACCGCGGGCGCCTCACCGAGATGACCGCCTGTTTCGCCGAGGACGGCGTGCTCGAATATCCCGGCAAGGCGCCGCGGGGACCCGCCGCGATCGAGGCCGCGCTTGCGTCGGGAACGCGCGACGCGCGGCTGACTTTCATCCGCCACCATATCACCAACCCGCTGATCGCGGTGGACGGCGACGGCGCGACCGCGCGCAGCTATTTCACCGTGCACAGCAATTTCGGGCCCGACCATAGCGGCACCTATGACGACCGGCTGGTGCGCACCGCGGGTGGCTGGCGCTTCGCGCATCGCCGGGTGCGGATCGACTGGCAGGCCGAGGGGTCTCTGTTCGAGACGATGACGACGCGCTGATTCACCCTCCTCCGTCATCCCGGGCTTGACCCGGGATCCGCCTTTTTTCCTTCAAGACAAGGCGGAACCCGGATCAAGTCCGGCGTGACGAGATAAGATATATTGACACTATAGTGTCAATTTGACATCGAAGTGCCATGTCCGAACGCTTCACCGATTTCGAACGATTCGCCGACGAGGTCGCGCGGCTACGTGGGCGGATGCGGGCGCTGTTCACCGACACGCGTGCCGAAAGCGGGCTGCCCGAAATGGAGCTGACGGTACTGACCGCGGTGGTGAACGCTTCGGCACCGCCGACCGTCGCGCAGATCGGGCGCAGCCTCGGCCACCCGCGGCAGGTGGTGCAGCGCGCGGCGAACCGGCTCGCCGAACTGGGGCTAGTCGAATTTTCCGATAATCCGGAACATAAGCGCGCGTCGCTGATCGTCGCGACCGAGGCGGGGCGTGCGCTGAAAGCGGCGGACCATGATCGCGCGCAAGCGGTGACGCGCGCGGTGATGGCGCGGATCGACAGCGCGACCTTCGCCGATGCCGCCGAGCGAATGCACAAGATCCGCACCGAGATCGAAGCCTATTTGCGGGAGCGCGAGGCATGAGCGACGATGTAGCGGCGCTGGCCGATCCCGAGCGACTGACGGCTTGGCTCGACGCGAATATTCCCGCGCTCGGCGACGGGCCGCTAGCGATCGCGAAGATCCATGGCGGGACGTCGAACGTCATTCTATCGCTCAATCGCGGCGGCAAAACCTTGATCCTGCGCCGCCCGCCTGCGGTGCCGCCGCCGGGCAGCGAAAAGACGGTGTTGCGCGAGGCGCGGGTGCTGACCGCTTTGAATGGTACCACCGTCCCCCACCCCGTTTGCCACGGCAGCTGCGCCGATGCCGAGGTGATCGGCGCACCCTTCTATGTGATGGATCTGGTCGAGGGTTGGCCCGCCGACCTGACCGACGGGAAGATCCACGACCAACCGCCCTTCGACAAACCCCCGCATGCGCGCGAGGTGCCCTTCGCGATGGTCGATGGGCTGATCGCGCTCGCCAATGTCGATTATAAGGCGGTCGGGCTCGAGGATTTCGGGCGGCCCGACACTTTCCTCGAACGGCAGGTCGACCGCTGGGAAGGCCAGATCAAAAGCTACAAGCAGCTCTATGATTTCGAGTGGCGCGAACTGCCCGGCTTTGCGCTCGCGCGCGACTGGCTGCGCGCGAACCGGCCCGCCGATTTCCGCCCCGGCATCATCCACGGCGACGTCGGCACGCCGAACGCGCTCTTCGCTTTCGCCCCGCCGTGCCGGCTCACCGCGCTGATCGATTGGGAGCTGTCGACGATCGCCGATCCGCTGCTCGACCTCGCCTGGTTCTGCAACGGCATATGCGACGAGCGTTTCCCCGGCCATGTCCCCGAAAAATTGCTCTACAATGTCATGGACTGGCCGACGCGGCAGGCGCTGATGGCGCATTATGCCGCGGGCACCGGGCGCAGCATGGCGAGCTTCGATTATTATCTGATCCTCGCGATGTTCAAGGGCGGCTGCATCCTCGAGTACAAGGTCGCGCAGGCCGCCAAAGGGATCTTGAGCGCCGAAACCGGGCGCTTTTTCGACCGGCTGGTCCGCGGCAATTTCGCCGAAGCCGAAAAGCTGATCCGGTGGATCGGGTGATGCACACCCCTTCGTCACCCCGGCGAAGGCCGGGGTCTCGACGTCGATGGGAGACAGATAGGGAGAGATCCCGGCCTCCGCCGGGATGACGAGGAGCAGACATGATCGATTTCCGCATCGAACCCGAATTGCAGGCGAAGCTCGACTGGATGACGAAATTCGTCCGCGAGGAATGCGAGCCGATGGACCTGCTCTTCCCCGGCCACGGCGCGCCCTATGACGTCGCGCACACGGAATCGCGGGCGTATATGAAGCCGCTGCAGGATCAGGTGAAGGCGCAGGGATTGTGGGGATGCCACCTCGGCACCGAGCTTGGCGGGCCGGGCTTTGGCCAGCTGACGCTCGCACTGATGAACGAGATCCTCGGGCGCAGCTATTGGGCGCCGACGGTGTTCGGCACTGCGGCGCCCGATACCGGCAACAGCGAAATCCTCGCGATGTTCGGGACCGAGGAACAGAAGGCGCAATATCTGCAGCCGCTGATGGACGGCACGATCGTCTCGACCTTTTCGATGACCGAGCCGCAGGCAGGCGCCGATCCCAAGGAATTCACCTGCCGCGCGTGGCAGGAAGGCGAGGAGTGGGTGATCGAGGGCGAGAAATGGTTCTCGTCGAACGCGCGCTTTGCCGCCTTCCTGATCGTGATGGTGGTGACCAATCCCGAAAACCCGCCGCACGGGCGCATGTCGATGCTGATCGTGCCGACCGACACGCCGGGGGTCGAGTTCATCCGCCATTCGCAGACGATGGGCGACAGCAAGGGCGCGGACGACGGCACCCACGCCTATATCCGCTACAACAAGGTGCGCGTGCCATTGGACGCGATGCTCGGCGGGTCCGGCGAGGGGTTCAAGGTCGCGCAGGCGCGGCTCGGCGGCGGGCGCGTTCATCATGCGATGCGCACCGTCGGCAAATGCCAGCGCGCCATCGACATGATGCTCGAACGCGCGGTGTCGCGGCGGACGCAGGGCAAGATGCTCAGCGAATTGCAGTTCGTGCAGGGCGCGATCGCCGATTCGATCATCGAGCTCGAGCAATTTCGCCTGCTGGTGCTCAAGACCGCATGGATCATCGACAACGAGCCGCACGGCGCGGCACGCACGCATATCGCGATGTGCAAGGTTCAGATGGCGAAAGTCTATCACGACATCGTCCAGCGCGCGATCCAGCTGCACGGCAGCCTCGGCATGACGCTCGAACTTCCGCTCGCCGATATGTGGATGGGTTTGCCCGCAATGGCACTGGCCGACGGCCCGACCGAAGTGCACAAGATACAGGTCGCCAAAGCCTATCTGAAG
The DNA here is from genome assembly GCF_058806755.1 of Sphingopyxis sp. GW821-FHT12F08. Taxonomy (NCBI): domain Bacteria; kingdom Pseudomonadati; phylum Pseudomonadota; class Alphaproteobacteria; order Sphingomonadales; family Sphingopyxidaceae; genus Sphingopyxis; species Sphingopyxis sp. GW821-FHT12F08. The sequence goes on along the minus strand of NZ_JBXAQA010000003.1, from coordinate 527,664 downwards.
AATGCGACGCCCGCGCCGGGGCTGTTCCCGAGCGAGCATATCCCGACCCGGCTGGAGGCGATCCGGGCGCGGGGCTGAGAGGAGAGTTCGCCATGGGTACCCGCCATCTGGTCGACCGCGAGATCGCGCCGCTGCTCGACATGTTCCCGCCGGTCGACCTCGAAGCCGCGCCGATCGCCGAAATCCGCGAGAAGGCGGGACAGGTCTATGCCTTCATGCCGCCCCCGGCGATCCTGCCCGAAAAGCTGGTCGTTCCGTCGGTCCATGGCGGGCCGGACATCGACGTCTACCTCTACCGCCCGCCCGAGGCGAAAGCCGGCGGCGGCGCGATATTGCATATCCATGGCGGCGGCATGGTGATGGGATCGGCGCAGCAGATCCAGTCGGTCCCGGCGACGCTCGCCATGGCGGCGGGGGTGCCCGTGGCGTCGGTCGAATATCGGCTGGCACCCGAACACCCCTTCCCTGCGCCGCAGGAAGATTGCCATTCGGCGCTGGTGTGGCTGGCGGGGCAGGCTGACGAGCTCGGCTTCGACGCGCGAAAGATCATCGTCGCGGGCGAGAGCGCGGGCGGCGGACTGGCGGCGGCGCTGGCGATCCTGGCGCGCGATCTCGGCGGACCGGCGATTGCGGGGCAGCTTTTGACCTACCCGATGCTCGATCATCGGACGGGGAGCGACGCCTGTCCCTATGCCAACCCGAACACCGGCGAGTTCATCTGGACGCGCGCGAGCAACCGCTTCGGATGGGGTGCGCTGCGCGGCGATTATGCCGCCGACGATGGACGCAAGGGCTGGTTCTCGCCGAGCCTGGCCGACGACCTCGCGAACCTGCCGCCCGCCTATATCGCGACGGGCAGCCTCGACCTCTTCTTCGACGAAAATCTCGATTATGCGCGGCGGCTGACCGCGGCGGGGGTGCCCGTCGAACTGCACAGCTATGCCGGCGCGATCCATGCTTTCAACGCGGTGCCCGGCGCCGCGGTTGCCGAGCGGTGCAACGCCGGGCTGATGGCCGCCGCCGCCGCGATGACCGCCCCGACAGGAGAATAGAATGACCCCCGATCCGCTTTTTGATTTCACCGGCAAGGTCGCGCTCGTCACCGGCGGGTCGCGCGGGCTCGGCTATCGCATGGTCAAGGCGCTGGCCGAGCGCGGTGCCGACGTCATCGTCGCGAGCCGAAAGCTGGAGAATTGCGAGGCGGTCGCCGAAGAATGCCGCGCGCTTGGGCGCAAGGCGATGGCTTTTGGGGTGCATTGCGGGCGCTGGGACGAGATCGATGCGTTGATCGCGGCGGCTTATGCCGAATTCGGGCGCGTCGACATCCTGATCAACAACGCCGGCATGTCGCCCGCCTGCCCCAGCCACGAGATGCCCGAGGCATTGTTCGATTCAGTGCTGAATCTGAATTTCAAAGGGCCGTTCCGGCTCGCGAGCCAGGTCGCGCACCGGATGAGCGAGGGCGATGGCGGGTGTATTATCAACATCAGCTCGTCGGGCGCGTTGATGGCGCTGCCGATGGTCATCCCTTACGGGTCGGCGAAGGCGGCGCTCAACGCGATGACGGTGTCGCTGAGCCGCGAATATGCGCCCAAGGTGCGGGTCAACACCATCAGTCCCGGGCCGTTCCTGACCGATATCGCCGAAGCATGGGACGAGCGGAAGCGTGAGAAGCAGCCGGTCGCGCTGGGGCGGCCCGGCTATCCCGAGGAGATCGTCACCGCGGCGCTGATGCTGGCGAGCCCCGCGTCGTCCTACACGACGGGGGCGCTGGTGCGCGTCGATGGCGGGCAGCAGTGACGCCTATAAGCCCCTCCCCTTCAGGGGAGGGGTCGGGGTGGGGGCCATCGGCGTAGCGCAAGGCCGCTGGACCCCACCCGCTGCGACTAGGAAACAAGTTTCCAAGTCTCGCTGCCCTCCCCTGAAGGGGAGGGCATGGTGCATGTCAGCGCCGAAATCCCGCCAGCCTCTGGTCGAGGATCGCTTCGGCTTCCGAAATGATCCGGTCGATCAATTCCTGACAGGTCGGGATATCGTGGATCAGCCCCTGGATCATGCCCGCCCAGAACACGCCCTTGCTGAGGTCGCCGGTCTGGAGCAGTTCGCGGCCCGCGGTGCCCGCGACCAGTTCCTGCACATCGCTGAACTTGGCGTCGGGCTGGGCGAGGCGGCGGACGACCTCTTCGCTGACTTCGCTCTTGCCGACGCGCGCGGTGTTCTTGAAGTTGCGAAAGATCAGGAAGCTGCCGCGCTCGTCATTGTCGACATAGGCCTGCTTGACGTTGTCATGGACCGGTGCTTCCCTGGTGGCGCAAAAGCGCGTGCCCATGTTGATGCCCTCGGCGCCGAGGCTGAGCGCGGCGATGAGGCCGCGCCCGTCGCCGAAACCGCCCGACGCGAGCATCGGAATCTTGACCTTGTCGGCGGCGACGGGAATCAGGATCAGGCCGGGGACATCGTCCTCGCCCGGATGACCGGCGCATTCGAAACCGTCGATCGAGATGATGTCGCACCCGGCTTTCTCGGCGGAGAGTGCATGACGAACCGCGGTGCATTTGTGGAGGATCGTGACGCCGTGCGGCTTCACCCGTGCCCAGATTTCACGCACCGCCGGGGTGCCCGCGGTCTCCATGATCTTGACCCCGCTTTCGACGATGGCATCGGCATAGGCGTTATAGTCGGGCGAGTTGATCGTTGGAAAGACGGTAAGGTTCACCCCGAACGGCTTGTCGGTCATCGAGCGGCAGCGTTCGATCTCGTCGCGCAGCGCCTGCGGCGTCGGCTGGGTCAGCGCGGTGATGATGCCGAGGCCGCCGGCGTTCGACACCGCGCTTGCCATGTCGGCGGTGCCCACCGCCTGCATGCCACCTTGGACGATCGGATGTTCGATGCCCAGCATTTCCGTGATCCGCGTCTTGAAGCCCATCAGCTTTTCCTCCAATAGTTATATAACTTGGTTATACTTCTAAATCCATGATGACAAGAGGTGTCCGATGACCGTTCCCCTGCCCCGCGCCGTTCGCGCCGACGAACTCGGCCCGCCCGAAAATTATGCGCTCGTCGAGCATGATCCGGGCCCACCCTCGCCCACTCAAGTGAGCATTTCTATCAGGGCGGCGGGGATCAGCTTCGTCGACGTGCTGACCGCGAGCGGCGGATATCAGGTGAAGCCGCCCGCGCCCTTCATTCCGGGCAGCGAATGCGCCGGCGTGGTCACCGCAGTCGGCGGCGAGGTTTCGGGGTTAGCGGTCGGCGACAAGGTCGTCGCGAGCGGCTGGGGCGGGATGTTCGCCGAGGCGGTGAACCTGCCCGCACGGACGGTGCGCAAGATGCCCGCGGCGCTGTCGTTCGAGGAGGCGGCGGTGTTTCCGGTGAGCTATGCCACCGCGTGGCACGCTCTGGTCGATCGTGGGCGACTGCAGGTGGGCGAAACGCTACTCGTGCTCGGCGCGGGTGGCGCCACGGGCTATGCGGCAGTGCAGATCGGCAGGCATCTGGGCGCGCGGGTGATCGGGTCGGCGTCGAGCGAAGCCAAACGCGCGCTGGCGACAAGGGGCGGCGCCGATGCAGTGATCGACGCGCGCGGCGACGATTGGCGCGATCAGGTCAAGGCTGCGAACGGCGGCAAAGGCGTCGACGTCGTGTTCGACCCCGTCGGCGGCGAGGCGACCGATCCGGCGTTCCGCTCGCTGGCGTGGAACGGGCGGCATCTGGTGATCGGCTTTCCGGGCGGGATCGCGGCGCTGCGGACCAATCTGCCGTTGCTGAAGGGCGCAAGCCTGGTCGGGGTCGATGTGCGGCAGTTCGGGATTTTCGAGCCCGAGAAGAGCGAGAGCAATCGCGATACGGTGTTTGCGCTGGCGGGTGAAGGCAAGCTGCGGCCGGCGGTCGAGCGGACTTACAGGCTGGAGGATTTTCGCGCGGCGATGGCGGATGCCGCGGCGGGGAAGAGGGCAGGAAGGATCGTGCTGGTGATGGGCTGAAAGCCCCTCCTCTTTGAGGAGGGGTTTGCATATCAACCCCAGCCTGCCGTCACTGCAGCAATCCGCGCGCGCCAGTCGGGGCGGGCAGGCAGCGCCTCGAATTCAGCCTTCAACCGCGCTACCAGCTCCGTCACCGGCTCGACCGCGTCGATCAGTCCGGCGCTCTGCCCCGCGCTCCAGATGTCGCGCCACGGCATCACGCCTTCGGGCATATCCGACCGCACGTTAGGCAGTGTTTTCGCGTCGAGCCCGACCGCCTCGATCGACTGGCGCATCCAGTGTGCGGGCACGCCGTTCATCGCCGCCGAGGCGATGATGTCGTCGGCGCTGACGTTCGGGATCATCGCGCGATGCCCCTCGACGACGCCGCTTTCGGGGGTCGCGATGAAGCGCGTTCCCATGCAGGCGATATCGCCACCGAGCGCCAGCGACGCAGCGATGGCATGCGCGTCGGCGATCCCGCCCGCGACGATCAGCAACCCGCCGAACATCCGCCGCACCGCGGGCACGAAGGCCATCGGGGTCAGGAAGCCGGTGTGCCCGCCCGCCCCGGCACAGGTCAGCATCAGGCCGTCGGCGCCCGCCGCGATCGCCTTTTCGGCATGCTTCATCGTCGTCACATCGTGGATCAGGCGGCCGCCCCAACCGTGGACGCGCGCAGCCAGCGCCGAGGGATCGCCGAGGCTCGAGAGGACGAGCGGGGCGCGATAGCGCTCGAGCAGGTCGAGGCGGTCGGCGGCTTTGGGATCGCTGCCCCAGCGCGCGGGCATGTTGACGATCGGCGGCGCGCCATCGACATCGGCGATCGCCTTCAGATAATCCTCGAACTGTTCGAACGGTGTTATCGTGCCGCCCTGCCAGCCGCCGATCACACCCGCTTTGCAGCAGGCGGTGGCGAGGGGCACCGACGAGGCGAAGCTCATCGGCGCGCACATCAGGGGAAGCGACAGGTTCGAAAAGATCGTCATCCGCCCGTCTTGGCAGATTTTTTGGCGTCCTGCGCCTGTTTGAACACCGCCTTGTGCGCCGCCTGTTCGGCCGCCGGATAGACGCGCTGGTGAATGTCCTGGTAAAAGATGATCTTGCCGTCCTTCACCTGATAGACGCCCACCCACGGTTGCTCGTCGCCCGGTGCGTGCAACGTCCAGAAGGCCCAGCCGACATTGCCGTCGGTCACCAGCCGGTCGAGCGTACAGCAGCCATCGCCCGCGCCCTCGAACTGCGCGAGGAATTTGGTGGCGGCGTCCTTGCCTTCGTAGCGGCCCCAGATCGGGTCGATGAAGACGATGTCGTCGGCGAGCAGCGCGCCATTGGCGCCGAATCGGTTCGCGTTGGTGTTCTTCCAGAACTCCTCCATCACCGCCTTGGCATCGCGCGCCGGCGCGGCGGCTCCGTGTTTTGGTTGGCATGCTGAAAGCGCAAGCGCCGCCGTGAGGCCCAGCAAGATCTTCCGCATCTCTCTTCTCCCCCTTGGTATCAGACGGTCGCCTTCAGCGCGTCGAGCACGCGGACATAATGGACGGGATTCCACACATCCTGATCTTCACCCCAGCCGATGCCGCCGTCGATGTCCCAGCGCATCAACTGGTTCACGCTATAGCCGGCCTCGCTCATCGTGCTGACGGTGAAGCCTTCGCTCTTCATCTCGCGGCCATGCTCGTCGACGAGTTCGACCTGCATATGCGTGCTCCAGCCGGTCTTCGGGCTGCGGAACACACGCATCCGCGATTTGCCCGCGTCGAGGCTGCCGAAGCTCCCGTCGCGGCGGATCCAGCCGGCGTTCATCGGCGACCAGCCCTCGGCGTCGCCATCCTGCACCCGCGCGAAGCCTAGAAAACCGGTGCCGTCGCGGCGATGGCCGAAGATGTACTGGATACGCCCGCGCCCACGCTCGCGCTCGATTTCGCGCCAGCGGGCGCCGCCGGGATTTTTCACGCGCTCCATGTCGTTCGCATAGACTTTGGGGCTCGCCGCATAGGGGCCGCCGCGCGGGCCCCAGGTGCGATCGCGCACGCCGATGCCGTCGATACGGATGCGCTCGCCGCGCAGCGTCATCCAGCCCTCGACATGGCCGAGTTGGTCGTAATGCGGCGTCGCCATGAAGGGCGGCTTGCCGGGCGGGAAGCGGTGCGGTTCGTGCAGGCCGGTGTGGGTGCAGTCGAGCGCGAAGCCGCGCGCGGAATCCTCGTACTGCAGATGATATTTCATGCCCGGCTCGAGCATCTTGAGGCTGTAGCCTGGGCCGTTCTTGTCGCCGGGAAAGACGATATCAGTGAGGTCGGGGGCGTCGGGCATCGGCGCTTCCTCGACCTTGCGGTAATAGGCCATGCGCGCCTGGTCGTATCCCTCGTCGTCCCAGGCGAAGATGCGCCAGGTGACCGCCTTGCGGTTCGGATAATAGGGCGCGTGGATCCAGCAACCGATCTTGCGTTCGGGAATGTTGAATGACCACCAGTTGGTCTCGGTCTCATAGGGATCGTCGGACAGCTGGTGGTAGCGGTCGTCCTCGGGCTTGAAGGCGAGGTCGTCGGTCATGCAAGGGACTCCAGTTCGCCGAGCGCGGCGGTGAACAGCGCGGCGATGCGGCCGACGTCGGCCACTTTCTCCGCATCGGTAATCACGCCCATGTCGAGATTGTCGCCGCTGCGCCGCGAGGTGATGTTGAGGAAACGGCCCGAGCCGATGATCGGCACCGGATAATTGTGGCGCTGGGCAAAGCCCGCATAGCTACGCGGCTCGGCAGGACCCGGCACATTCGACAGCGTGAGGTTGCCGGGGATCAGCCTTTTGCCGCCCGCCATGCGGTCCGCGAACGCAGCGCGGCGGTCGCGCGCGCCGAACGGTTTTTCGGCGGCGTCGAGCAACGCCTCGTCGTGACCGGTGCGGCGCATTTCGGCGGCCATCGAGGCCCGGATCGCGCGCAGGCGTTCGAGGGGGTCAGCGAGGTGCGTGGCAAGATGCGGGTGCAGCGCAACGATGCGGTTGCCGAAATCGCCATGTTCGGGGCGGCGGTAAGATCGCGCCGAATTGATGACGAGCGGGGTGTCGGGGAGGTCGCCGGTCTCGATCAGGTAATGGCGCAGCGCGGTGCTGGCGAGGGTCAGGAAGATGTCGTTGATCGTCGCATCGAGCTTTTTGCCGACCGCTTTCACCCGCACGAGCGGCAGGCTGATCGTCGTATAACGGCGTTCGGCGGAGGTCGGGCCGGAGAGCGCAAATTCGGGGGTGGGCTCGCGGTCGCCCTTGAACGCTTCGAGCGCGGCGAGCGCTTGCTTGCGCCGCGCCGATTGTTCAGCGCGCAGTTCGGCTTCGGCGGCGAAACGTGTGTCGGCCTTTTCGCGCCATTTTTCGGGTTCGGGCAGGATCGCATTGGCGAAACGCGCGGTGGCGGGCGGGGTACTGTCGCTCAGGAGGCCCATCACCGTCTGGAAACCGATGCCGTCGGCGACGCTGTGGTGCATCTTGAGATAGAGCGCGCTGCCGCCGGTCGCGAGCCGTTCGAAGATATGCGCGGCGAAGGGCGGTGCCGATAGGTCGAGCCGCCACATGTTGAGCCTGGCGACCGCAGCGTAGAGCTCGGCGTCGCTCCATGCGCCGTCATGCGGTTCGACCGCGACGAGGCTTTCGAGATCGGCGCGCGCCACATCGGCCCAGACGTCGCTGTCATAACCGTCGGGGGCTTCGTGCAATCGGACGAGCAACGGCGTCGCGGGGAGTCGGTCGGCGAACTGGCGGCGGATCGCCGCGGCGACTCCGTCCTGCTGGTCGGCTGGCGCATCGAGCAGGATCAACGCGCCGACATGCATCGGCGAGGCGTCGGTTTCGGACAGGATCATGAAATGATCGTCGGGGCGCAGGCGGCGGACGCCCGGCGCGAGCCGCAACGGATCGGCGGCGCTCACGCCCTACCAGCCGGCCAGATCGGCCGCGCGGGCGCGATGCTCGGCGGGGCTGCCGAGCCAGGCGCGGTCGGCCATCGCGCGGCGGAACCAGTAGTTGAGGCCATATTCCCACGTATAACCGATGCCGCCGTGGGCGGCGACTGCGGCGCGGGTGGTGTGGACATAGGTGTCGCACAGATGCGCCTTCGCCATCGCGGCGGCGCGCGGCGCGTCGGGGAGCCCGGCATCCCAGGCGTAGGCCGCGTACCAGACGAGCGAGCGCGCGGGTTCGACGGCCAGCGCCATGTGCGCGAGCTGGTGCTTGAGCGCCTGGAAGCGCCCGATCGGCTGGCCGAACTGCTCGCGCTCCCTGGCGTAAGCGACGCTCATGTGGGTGACCTTCTGCGCGCCGCCGAGCGCATCGGCGGCGACGAGGACGAGCGCGGCGTCGGCGAGGCGGGCGGTCATCGGGTCGGAGGCGGAAAAGAGCGTTTCGCCTGCGTCATCGGGAATGGCGACTTTCGACATCGGGCGGGTGCGATCGGCGGCTTTCACGGGTTCAATGGTGGCTTCAGCGGCAGAAACGAGGCGGACGCCGGAGGCACGGTCGACGATCAGGAACAGATCGGCGGCGCGCGCCGAGGGCGCATAGGCGCTGCCGCCGTGGAGCAGCGTCGCGACTTTCGCGCCGCTCGCCAGCGCCTCGGCGTCGCCCCTGCCGCTCGCCGCCACCGCCGCGACTGCCAGCAATTGCCCGATCAGCGGCCCCGCCGCCGCCGCTTCGCCCGCGACCTCGCAGACGAGTGCCGCGTCGAGCAGGCCCATGCCGCTATCGGGCGCCAGCATGCCGCCGAGGCCGAGCGCCATCAGCGCAGCCCAGCTCTCGCGGTCAAAATCCTCGTCGCCATCGGCGAAGGCGTGAATGCGTTCCATCGGCCAGCTGTCGGCGAGCGTGCCGCGCACCGCGTCCTGGATCGCCTTCTGCTCTTCGGTCAGGTGGAAATGCACGTCAGCGCTCCCCGCTCATCGCGAGGTCGCGCGGCAGGCCGAGGCCGCGTTCGCCGATGATGTTGCGCTGGATATTCGACGCGCCGCCGGCGATCGAATTGCCGAGGCTGCCCATGATCTGGTCGAGCCACTTTTCGGGACCGCGCGGCCCGCGATTGCCGCGCCCGCCTGCACCCGCGGGTTCGAGGAAGCCGTGCTCGCCGATGAGGTCCTGAGCGAGCAAAGCCATATCGTGACCGATCTCGGTGAGCAGCAATTTCATCATCAGCGCGACCGGGCCGGGGTCCTCGCCCGCGGCGGCGCAGCTGAAGATGCGGTAGCTCGAATAGCGGTGCGCGAGGACCGAGCCCTCGATTTGCGCCAGTTTGTCGCGGACGATCGGATCGTCGATGCGGTCGACCTCCTTGGCGAGATCCACCAGCTTGGCGAACTGTTTGCCCAGCCCGTCGGCGCCGCCGATGCTCGCACGTTCGTGCTTCAGCGTCGTGCGGCTGACATACCAGCCCTGTCCGCGCTCGCCGACCTGCCAGGACACCGGGGTCTCGGCATTGTCGAAGAAGAATTCGCAGAAGGTGTGATCGCCCTCCTCGCCGGTCATTTGCCGGATCGGGCGGCGGGTGACGCCGGGCTGGTCGAGATCGATGAGCAGATAGGTGATGCCGTCGTGCTTGGGCGCCTCGGGTTCGGTGCGCACGAGCATGAACATATGCGTCGATTGCATGCCCTGCGAGGTCCAGATTTTCTGGCCGTTGATGATCCATTTCGTGCCGTCGGCGGAGAGTTCACCCTTGGTCCGCACGCTGGCAAGGTCGCTGCCCGATCCGGGCTCGCTATAGCCCTGCCCCCAGACATAGTCGCCCTCGACGGTCTTGCGGATGAAGAACTCCTTCTGCTCGTCCGTCCCCTTTTCGAGCAGGGTCGGCACGGTCATGTTCATGCCGTTGCCCCCGACCTCTGTCGGCGCGCGGGCGCGCGCGAACTCCTCGCGGATCACCTGCGCCTTGATCACGTCGACCGGCTGTTCCGAGCCGCCGTAACGCCTCGGGATCGCGCGATAGAGATAGCCCTCACCCGTCGCGAGCGCGCGAAAGGTGCGGATGAACGCCTTGAGGTCGGCGCCGCGCGCGTCCGACGGCGGTGGCCAGTGCAGCGACAGGAAAGCGCGGACCTCCGCGCGAAAGGCTTCGGCGGCCGCGCCATAGCTCAGGTCCATCGCTCGCTCTCCCTCATGCCCGGCGATTCTATGCTTGAGTTATATAACTACGTCAACCATGTTGTGTGCCGCGTGGGGACTGGTTTTTGCTCGACACGCGTACCGAGGATGCGGGCAACGGCCATGCGGTGGCGCAGAGCGTGTTTGCGGACGAGCGCGGCGTCTATGCCAAAGGGGCGCAGATGGTGTTCATCGGGCCGGGGCGGCCGCGCAACTAATACCGTAGCCCTGAGCCTGTCGAAGGGCGCCTATCCGGGAAGCGCCCTTCGACAAGCTCAGGGCTACGGTGCCTAATCTGGCGTTATTCCCCCCGGAAAACGGGCGCGCGCTTTTCGGTCACCGCCGCCAGCCCCTCGCGATGATCCTGGCTGCCGAGCAGCAGCGCCTGGTTCAGCAGGTTCGCCTGCCATTCGGCCTCCATGCTGCTTTCGAGCGCGCGCTGGATCGATTGCTTGACCGTCGCGTAACCAAGCGGCGCCGAGGCGGCGAGTTCGCGCGCCAGTTCCATACCGCGCGCCGCGAGATCGTCCTTCGCGGCCACCTCGCCGACCAGCCCGATGCTCAACGCCTCCGCAGCGCGGACCTGGCGCCCACGCAGGCACATCTCCATCGCGTGGCCGAGCCCGACGATGCGCGGGAGCAGGAAGGTGCCGCCGAGCGGGGGCATGATCCCGAGCTTGATCCAGCTTTCCTGGAACATCGCCGTATCGGCGGCGATACGGAAGTCGCAGGCGAGCGCGAGCTCGCAGCCGACGGTGACCGCCGCGCCCTGTACCAGCGCGAGCGTCGGTTTGGGACAGCGGTAGATGGCGCGCGCGGCGCCCTGGAAATTGGTGTAGACCGTGTCCTTGATCTCGCTTGCAGACATGGACGTAAGCCGCTGCAAAAAGGCGAAATCGGCGCCGACCGAGAAATGCTTGCCCTCGGCGGCGAAGATGATCGCGCGCACGTCTTGGTCCGTGGACAGCGCGGCAAAGGCGTCGCGAATCTCGCCGAGCATTTCGGGTGAGGAAGCATTGCCAATATCGGCGCGCGCGACGACGACCGCGGCGATCCCGCCGTCGTGACGGTCGATGCGGATATGATCGAAGTCAGCCACCCTGCTCGTCCTGCTTCTTCTTCTCGCGCCAGATCATCGCGGTCGCGCTGGTCGACAGCCCCATATTGAGCGCTTCGGCGTCGAGCGCGGCCTCGAAGGCCCAATCCTCGGCATTGTTGAGGTTCGCCTTCATATAGCGGTAGCCCATGCGCGGGCCATCGGCGAGGCGGCGGGCGGCTTTCATCGTTTCTTCGCGCAGCGCCGCGTCGTCGAACAGGCGGGTGTAGAGGCCCTTGGCGAAGGCGTCGTCGGCCGACAATTTCTCGCCGAGGAAGAAGAGTTCGCGCGCGACGCCGGTGCCGACGATCTTGGTCCAGAACCAGGTCGAGCCGAAATCGCCGCCCGCGCCGATGCGGTCGAAGGCGGTGAGGAAGCTTGCGCTCTTCGCGGCAAAGCGCAGGTCGCACGCGCCCGCGATGCCGATGCCCGCGCCCGCGACGGGGCCGTTGACCATCGCAATGGTCGGCTTGGGCATTTCGTGGAGCAGGCGCGAGGTTTCCATGAACCCGCGCAGCCGCATATGGCCCTGTTCGGTGCGGCTGCCGACCTCGGCATTGGCGGGCACGACCGCCTTGTCGGCGCCGCCTTCCTTGAGATCGCCGCCGGCGCAAAAGCCCCTGCCCGCGCCGGTCACCACGACGCAGCCGACCGACGCATCGCGCGCCGCATCGGCGCAGGCGTCGGCAAGCGGCGCCATGATCGCGCTGGTCAGCGCGTTGAGCCGGTCGGGCCGGTTGAGGGTGATGGTGCGGACCCCCGCATCATCGTCGATCAGTATTTCGTCAGCCATAGTTCCTCCCCGGCCGTCACGATGCTGGTGTGGGTTTACGGGTAGTAGGCAGCCCTTCTCAACCCCTCCTCTTCAGAGGAGGGGCAGCGAGACTTGGTTCGGCGCAGCCGGACCTAGTCGCAGCGGGGTGGTGGCCGAAGGCGCACGCCCAGCCTCGAACACCACCCCGCTGCGACTAGCGAACACGTTCGCAAGTCTCGCAGGCCCCTCCTCTGAAGAGGAGGGGCTTGGCGTTTGCCGCCCGGTCAATCCCCGCCGAGCTCGCGGTGGCGCGCGAGCATGGCCACCGCCTTTTCGGCGAGTTCCTCGGGCACCTGCGGATAGAGTGGCAGCGGACGGGTCTTGCTCGGCAATGCGATCGTCGCGGTCGCGCGCACCGTTTCCTCGTTGCGCTGGTTGGTGAATTTCACCGCGACGTCGACCAGGCTCTGACCGCCCTCCTGCCGCTTTGCGAGTACCTCGCCGGTGACGCGCTGGACGTCGCCCATATAGTTGAACTTGCGGATCTCGTCGTGGATGTGGGTGATGACGGCGTCGTCGCCCGCCCAGTCGCTGAGATATTGCCACAGGTAATTTTCGCGCATGACGCCATAGTCATAGGCCATCGGGTTGCCGATCGCCTGCGCCCATAGCGGGTCCCAGTGCAGCCGCTGCGCGACATCGGGGATGCCATGTTCGTTCTTCACATAGAAGGCGGGGATGCGCTGGCGATTCTTGTGCGCGAGGCGGTTCGCGGTCGGCGCATAGGGCACGAAGCCATAGCCGCCGGCGTGGAAACAGATGACGTCGGTGACGGTCAGCGGGCCCTTGGCCTGCAAGCCGACCGAATCGCCCTTCTCGACGCTTTCAAACCAGCGCTTCTCGGCACCCTGTACGCGTTCGGCGGCATAGATGTCCTCGATCGCCTGCATTTCCTCGTCGGTGTAGCTCGCGGGTTCGATCGCCGAATATTTGCCCTTCTTCACCGCGGTCTTGCGCTCGGTCAGGACGCGCAGGATGCGGTAGACCGCTACGACCTCGCCACGCTGGTTCATTTTGACGTCGCGCCGCACGCCGATCACCGATCGGCCGGCGAATTCGGACTGCTTGACCTCGCACGATTCGTCGCCGTTGAAGCTGTAGATCGTGTCGCCCGGAAAGATCGGGCGGTAGAAATCCCATTGCGAGCCCGACACGAAGACATGGATGCCCTTGAACAGGCTCTTCTTGAGCGCCTTGATCTCGTCAGGCACGGGGTCACCCAGCATCGGGCGATTGATGATGCCGGCCATCATGCCCGGCGCGATCACGCTGCCCCAACGGGTCTTCTTCGCATAATGCGGGTCGGTGTAGAGCGGCTTGTCGTCGCCCATGCCGTGCGCGAAGTTGCGGATATTATCCTCGGTCGCGGTCTGGATATATTCGCGCGTCTTCGCCGCCTGGTCGAATCCCAGCAATTTGCGCTGCCGCTCGATATCCGCATCGGTAATCTCGTAGGCGACGGCTTTCTGCCACTCATCGCTCTGCTTGATGTCGGTTTCTGCCTCGGCCATCTTTATCTCCCTTGTCACGAGTTATATAACTAGGTAATACATCCCCAGAAGTGACGCAAGGGGATTAAGCCGAATGGAAGTTCGCCGCATAAGCGATGCATTGAAGGTGCGCGCCGCGCACCAGTCGGACGACATCGCGCACGACGATACGCAGCGGCAAATCACCTTCGCCGAATGGGATCGCGAGGCCGACGAAGTGGGCGGCGGGCTGGCGGCGGCGGGGCTGGTTCCGGGCGACCGCGTGTTCCTGCCGATCAGCAACATGCATGCGGTCGAAATGGCGATCGCGGTGTTCGCGGTATTCCGCGCCGGCGGCATCGCCTGTCCGATCAGCACAAGGCTGAACCCGCGCGAAATCGCCGATTATGCGGCATTGTGCATGCCGCGATTCTGCCTGACCGACGCGCCCGATCTGGTGAAGGACTTGGGTCTCGCGGGCTGCTGGCATGTCGCCGATATGCCGCGCGATATCACCGCCCTACCCGATCAGGCGCGCCTCGACCCCATGGCCGACGCCGAAATCCTCGGCACCTCGGGCACCACCGGCAAGATCAAGGGCGTCGTCGTGTCGCATCCCGATTTGATGACCAATGTCACCGGTTATAATATGGACCGCTCGCGTTCGACGCTGAACGCGCTGCCGCTGACCGGGTCGGGGGGTAATATCGGCATCGTGATGCTGCCCGCGCGCGGCGGCGCGACCGCGATCACCCAGCAGAAATTCGACCCCAAGGGTTTCCTCGAGCTCGCGCGCGAAAAGCGGCCGAACCTCGTCTATCTGGTGCCGTCGATGCTGCGGCTGGTGCTCGATCACCCCGATGTCGCCGACTACGACATGGCCGGGGTCAAATATCTGATGACCGGCACCGCGCCGCTGCCGCATGATTCGGTCAAGCGCGCCGCCGACCTGTGGCCGCACCTGCGCATCCGCAACAGTTACGGCATGTCCGAGGGCGGCGTGGGGCTTGGCACGACGAGCCAGGAGCAGGTCCTGAAACCCGGCTGCGTCGGCAAGCTGCCCGCGCATATGCAGATCCGCGACGAGGCCGGCCAAGTCGTCACCGAGACGGGAGTGGTCGGCGAAATCTATGGCTGGCAGAAGCATGCGCGGCGATACTGGAACGACGCCGAGGCGACCGCGGCGAGCTTCAAGGGCGGCTGGACCAAGACCGGCGACCTGGGTTTCGTCGACGCGGACGGCGACCTGATCATGGCCGGCCGGTCGAAGGAGCTGATCATCCGCGGCGGCTACAACATCACCCCGCTCGAGATCGAGACCGTGCTGCATTTGCATCCGGCGGTGCAGCAGGCGGCGGTGGTCGGCGTCCCGCACGAGGTGCTGGGCGAGGATATCGCGGCAGCGGTGACGCTGCGGCCCGGCTGCGGCGAAGCGACGGCGGACGAGATCATCGCGTTCTGCAAGGCGCATCTGGGCGACAACAAGGTGCCGCGGACGCTGGTAGTGATGGACAATATGCCGCTCAATCCGAACGGGAAGATTTTGAAGAAGGATCTGGCCGAGCCGCTGGCGAAGGCGGCAGCGGAGCGGCGGGCGGCCTGATTTACGCCCTCCCCTTCAGGGGAGGGCAGCGAGACTTACGAACTTGTTCGTTAGTCGCAGCGGGTGGGGGCCAGCGGCCTTGCGCTACCTCGATAGCCCCACCCCACCCCCCCTGAAGGGGAGGGGCTAAGTAGCGTTACCCCTTCAGCGTCTCGAACGGCACATCTTTGTCCATCCGCACCTCGCCCGGCATCCCGAGCACGCGTTCGGCGATCTGGTTGCGCAGCACCTCGTCGGCGCCGCCGGCGATGCGCATCACGGTCGAATAGATATAGTCGTACTGGACATCGCCGGTCGCGGTGTCACCCGCCTCGGGCGCGATGCCCGCGAGGCCGCGCAGTTCGAGCGCGAGGCCGTTGGTCTTCTGGTAGCGGCCGGCATAGGCGAGCTTGACCATGCCCGCGAGCGCGCCGGGGTTTTCGCCCTTCGAGACCATCGTGCGCAGCCGCGCCTGGAAGAAGCGTTCGCCCTGCTCCTCGGCCAGCGCCTCGGCGAGCTGCTGGCGGATCGCGCGGTCGTCGAGCATCGTGCCGCCATGGCCGTCGGGGGTCGCGGCGGCATAGTCAATCAGCGGCTCGACCCCGCTGCGATGCGCGCCCGAGCCGAGGCGTTCGCCCATCAGGACGGTCATGCAGCACGCCCAGCCCTCGCCCTCGGCCCCGAGCCGGTTCGCGTCGGGGATGCGCACGTCGGTGAGGAAGGTCTCGTTGAACTCGCTCGCGCCCGAAATCTGGCGGATCGGGCGCGTCTCGATCCCCGGCGTCTTCATGTCGACGACGAAGAAGGTCAGCCCCTTGTGCTTGGGCAAGGTCGGATCGGTGCGCACGACGAGGATGCCCCAGTCGGTGAGATGCGCCCAGCTCGACCAGACTTTCTGCCCGTTGACGATCCAGTCGCCCGAACCATCGCCGGCGCGCACCGCCTTGGTGCGCAGCGCCGCGAGATCGGAGCCTGCCGAAGGTTCGGAGAAGAGCTGGCACCAGGTGATGTCGCCCTTCAGCGTCGCCTCGATAAAGCGCGCCTTTTGTTCGTCGCTGCCATGCTTCGCGATCACGGGCAGCGCCATGCCGGTGCCGATCGAGGTGAAGGGCCCCTTGGGGAGGTGATATTTGCCCTCTTCCTCGGCGAAGATAACCGCTTCGGGGCCCGACAGCCCGCGACCGCCGAGCCCCTTGGAGAAAGTCAGGCCGGACCAACCGCCGGCATAAAGCTCGCGCATCCAGGCGCGGCCGCGGTCAGCTTCTTCGGTGTCGGGGATCTTCTTGCCGGGCGTGAACACATGCGCCGGGGCGTGGGCGGCGAGCCAAGCGCGCGCTTCGGCGCGGAAAGCGGCTTCTTCGGGGCTGTCGTTGAAATCCATTTTACGCCGCCTTTCCCTGGCTGCCCGGCTGCGCGTTCAGCAGGCGATCGGCCCAGAAGCCGCGATTGCCGAGATGCACCGCGAGCATCCGTTCGCGCCGGTAATAGAAATGGCAGTTCGCCTCGAAGGTATAGCCGATGCCGCCATGGACCTGCAGATTCTCGCGCGCCGCTATTTCGAGGCATTTGATGCCCGAGAGGCGCGCGGCGGCGGCGGCGGCGGGCAAGTCGTCGGGCGAGGACTCGGCCGCCCAGCCGCCATAATAGGCGTTGGAACGCGCCAGCTCGGTTGCCACCGCGACATCGGCGAGCTTGTGCTTGATCGCCTGATAGCCCGCGAGCGGACGCCCGAACATCTGGCGCTCCATCGCATAGTCGCGCGCCATGGTGAGGCAGGCGTCGGCAGCGCCAGCAGCCTCGAACGCCGCCTGCACCGCGGCCTGGTCGATCAGCCGGTCGAGCTTGCCGATGCCCGGCATCGCCTCGGCGGCGGCATCGGCGAAGTCGAGGCGGTAATGCGCGCGAAGCTGATCGAAGCTGTCGAGTTTGGTGCGGGCGACGCCGGGCTGGTCGAGTTCGACGAGCGCGAAGCTGCCGCCCGCGACGAGCACCACTGCGATGTCGGCGATGCCCGCGTCGGCGACAGGCGACTTCGAGCCGTTGAGCTTGCCGCCGTCGAGTTTCGCCCCGGTCGCGAAGACGGGCCCCGGCCCTTCGGCGTAAGCGAAAGTCGCCACCGCCCCGCCGCTCGCGAGCTTGGGCAACCACGCCGCCTTCTGCGCGTCGCTGCCCGTAAGGCGGATCGCTTCGGCGGCGAGGATGATCGAGCTCATGAAGGGCACCGCGGCATTGGCAGCGCCCAGCGCCTCCATGATCACGCCGAGGTCGAGCGCGCCGAGGCCGAGTCCGCCATGCTCCTCGGGAATCGCGGCGCCGAGGAAACCCATGTCGGCGAGGGTGCGCCACAGGGGCTCGTCCCATTCGGCGCCCGAATCGATCAGCGTGCGCAAACGGTCGAAAGATGACATATCCGCCAGAAGCGCGCGGGCTTGCTCGCCGAGCATTTTCTGTTCATCGCTAAGGTCGAAATTCATCGCAGGCCTTGCCCCTCCATATCGGTCTGTGTCATAGCGAGTTGTATAACTAGGTCAACCATGAGCGCTCAGTCATGACAGGCGCCGGGAGAGGAGCCGCTGGCCATGCAATATGAAACCATCCTGGTCGACGTCGCCGATCATATCGCGACGATCACGATCAACCGCCCCGACGCGATGAACAGCTTCACCAAGCGGATGATGGACGAATTCGAGCATCTGTGGAAGTGGATCGGCCGCGAGGACGATGTGCATTGCTGCGTGCTGCGCGCCGCGCCGGGCAAGGCCTGGTGCACCGGGGTCGACGTCAAGGAATCGCAGCAGGAAGGCGGCACGGTCGTCGACCTCGACAATATCTGGCACTGCGAGGATCCGGGCAATTACCTCGGCCCCAAGTCGATGAAATGCTGGAAGCCGGTGATCGCCGCGGTGCACGGCATGGCGGCGGGCGGCGCCTTCTACTGGCTCAACGAGAGCGACATCATCATCTGTTCGGAGGATGCGACCTTCTTCGACCCGCATGTGACTTACGGGATGACCAGTGCGCTCGAACCGATCGGCATGACCTATCATATGCCGCTGCACGATGTGCTGCGCATGGTGCTGCTCGGAAATGACGAGCGCATCGGCGCGGGCACCGCGCTGCGCATCGGGCTGGTCAGCGAGATCACGACGCTGGGCGACCTGTGGCCGCGCGCGCACGAACTGGCGACGACCATCGCCGCCAAGCCGCCCGCGGCGACCGCGGGATCGGTCAAGGCGATCTGGGAATCGCTCGATCTCCCCCGCTCGGTCGCGCTGCAGCAGGGCCTCAAATATTGCCAGATCGGCAATCCGATCGGCGTGCCGCAGGTGAACCGCGCCGCGCTGATGGCCGACAAGACAAAGAAATTCACCGTCCGCTAGCCGTAGCGTCAACTACTGCTTGACGTTTACGTCAACGTCCGGTTGGATAGTCTCAACATAGAGGGTGAGGACTCGAACGCGCATGTCGATCTTATACGACGAGGGCCAGCAAGCGATCGCGACCGAGTCGCGGCGTGTGCTCGAAGCCCGGGTGAGCAAGGACGAGTTGCTGCCGCTGCTCGAGGTCAGCGGGCAATATCATGAGGGCTTCTGGAACACGGCGAAAGAACAGGGCTGGACCGCCCTCGCCCTTCCCGAGGCCTATGGCGGGCTCGACCTCGGGCTCGTCGAGCTCGGGCTGATCGCGCACCAGGCGGGGCGCAGCCTCAGCGGCGCGCCCTTCCTCACCGGCAGCTTCGGCGCCGCCAAGGCGATCGAACTTTATGGATCGGACGAGCAGAAGGCGAAATATCTGCCCGGCCTCGCGAGCGGCGAGACGATCGGCGCGGTCGCCTTCGCTTCGGGGTCGAACGCGCTGCCGATCCTTCCGAGCGTCACGCTCACCGACAACCGCCTCGACGGCACCTCCACCGGCGTCGCGGGCGGGCTCGCCGCCGATATCGCGGTCGTCTATGCCAATGGCCCGGGAATGCCGGTGCTCGCGGTCGCCGACCTGTCGGACGTCACGCGCACCGCGATCGACAGCTTTGACAACAGCCGCCTCTATGCCGATCTCGAATTTGCCGGCACCCCGGCCGAGACGCTGGTGGTCGGCGGCGCGGCGCGCGATGCGGCGCTGCATATCCTCGCGCTGCAGGCGGTGATCACCGCGCACGAACAGACCGGCGGCGCCGAGGCGATGATGGAGATCGCGCGCGACTATGCGGTCACCCGCCGCGCCTTCGGGCAGGTCATCGGCGCCTTCCAGTCGATCAAGCACCGCATCGCCGAGCTCTACGGCTTCGTCGAGCTGGCGCGTGCCAACTGCATCCATGCCGCGTCGCGTGAGGGTCAGGCCGATTTCATCACTGCGGCGGCCGCGGCGCGCATCTCGGCGACCGAGGCCTATGACTGTGCATCGCGCGACTGCGTGCAGATCCATGGCGGCATCGGGGTGACGTGGGAGCTGGGGCTCCACCTCCACACCCGCCGCGCGCGCAGCCTCGCGATCGAGCAGGGCAATCTGCTGTTCTGGGAAGATATTCTCGTCGACCGCCTGACCGGAGAAGGTGCATGAGCGATTTGACCGCCTATCGCGCCAAGGCCGCGGCTTGGCTGGAATCGATGGTCCCGACCTATGGCAAGGAAACGCGCAAGGGGCTTTCAGAAGCCGAAGACCTTGCCGTCGCCCGCCGCTATCAGCGCGCCAAGTTCGACGCGGGCTATGCCGGGATCAACTGGCCGACCGAGTTCGGCGGCCAAGGGCTCGGCCATCTCGAAAAGGTGACTTTCGACAGCGAGGAAATGAAGCACGGCTTCCCGAGCTTCTATTTCGGCATCTCGCTCGGCATGCCGATCCCGGTGCTGATGCAGTTCGGCAGCGACAAGGATTTCGTCAAGGAGCGGGTGCTAAAGGCGCTGAAGGGTGAGGAAATCTGGTGCCAGCTCTTCTCCGAACCCTCGGGCGGCTCGGACCTCGCTGGGCTGCGCACCAAGGCCGAGGCCGACGGCAACGGCTGGAAGATCAACGGCCAGAAGGTGTGGACGAGCTGGGCGCAGTACAGCGACTATGGCGTCATCGTCGTGCGCACGGACCCCAATGTGCCCAAGCATAAGGGGCTCACCTATTTCTGGGTCGATATGAAGGCGCCGGGCGTCACCGTGCGCCCGATCAAGCTCGTGGGTGGCGACTCTCATGTCAACGAAGTCTTCTTCGACGATGTGAAGATCGGCGACGATCACCGCATGTCGCCGGTCGGCGGCGGTTTCGCCGTCGCGATCGCGACGCTGATGATCGAGCGCTATGTCGCGACCGACAGCGCGGGTTTCGGCCCGCACCTCGACCTGTTCGTCGACCTCGCCAAGGACACCGACCTCAACGGCAGGCCGGCGATCGAGGACGGACGCATTCGCCAGCAGATCGCGCGCAACTATGCGATGCGGAGCGGGCTGCAGTCGATCACCGCGCGCGCGATGGCGATGATGCAGGCGGGCATGGTTCCGGGACCCGAGGGCTCGCTCAACAAGCTCGTCGCGGTACGCTCGCGCCAGAAGCTGTCCGAGCTCGCGATCGACCTGCAGGGGTCGGGCGGTTTCGCTTATGATGACCATGCCTCGCAGAAGGAGAATTGGACATCGAGTTGGATCAACGCCCCCACCGGTCGCATCGCCGGCGGGTCGGACGAGACCCTGCTCAACACCATCGCCGAAAAGATCCTCGGCCTGCCGCAGGACCATCGCCCCGACAAGGGCGTGCCGTTCAATCAGATCCCGGCCTGAGGAGGCGCGCATGAAGTTTGATTCCACCACCGCAGCCGTCGTCACTGGCGGAGCCTCGGGCCTCGGCCGCGCGACCGCCGAGGCGCTCGCCGCAGCGGGCGTGAAAGTCGCGATCTTCGACATCAACGATGCGCTGGGCGAAGAAGTCGCGACGTCAATCGGCGGGCTGTTCGTCCATGTCGACATCACCGACGAGCAGTCGGTGCTCGACGGCTATGCGACCGCGCGCGCCGCACATGGCCAGGAGCGCGTCTGCGTCCATTGCGCAATGACCTCGCGCCGCGGCAAGACGCTGGCGTTCGACAAGGCGAGCGGAACCTTCCGCCGTACCCCGACCGAGGATTATGCCTATGGCGTCGCGGGCATCCTGACCGCGAGCTATCGTATCGCATCGATCTCGGCCGAAGGCATGGCGACCCTGCCCGAACTCGAGGACGGCGAACGCGGTGCGATCATCCTCACCGCCTCGGTCGCCGCGCAGGACGCGCAGATCGGCCAGGTCATCTATGGCTCGGCGAAGGCCGGCGTGAACGGCCTCGTCCTGCCGATGGCGCGCGACCTGATGGACCTCGGCATCCGCGTCAATTCGATCATGCCCGGCGTGTTCAGCACGCCGCTGGTCGCGGGCCTGCCCGAACCCGTGCTCGCCAGCCTGGGCGCGTCGGTCCCCTTCCCCAAGCGGCTCGGCAAGGCCGAGGAATATGCGAGCCTGGCGATGGAGATGGTCCGCAACAGCTATTTCAACGGCCAGGCCGTCCGGTTGGACGGCGCGATCAGAATGGCCCCGCGTTAATCGTCAAACTCCCCTCGAAGAAGGAATCCTGTGATGACCGAAGCCTATATCATCGACGCCGTCCGCACCCCGCGCGGGGTCGGCAAGCCCGGCAAGGGCGCGCTGTCGCACCTCCACCCGCAGCATCTCGCCGCGACGGTGCTGAAGGCGATCAAGGAACGCAACAATCTCGACACGTCGACGGTCGACGACATCATCTGGTCGACTTCGACCCAGAAGGGCAAGCAGGGCGGCGACCTCGGCCGCATGGCCGCACTCGCCGCGGGTTACGACACCAAGGCGTCGGGGACGACGCTCGACCGTTTCTGCGGGGGCGGTATCAGCAGCGTGAACTTCGCCGCCGCGACCGTCATGTCGGGCATGGAAGATTGCGTCATCGCCGGCGGCACAGAGATGATGAGCTACACCGCGCAGATCGGCGCCGAAGAAGCCAATGCCGGGCTCAAACCGCTCGGCATGGGGTCGGGAAACGTCGCCCTCGACGTGATCCACCCGCAGTCGCACCAGGGCGTGTGCGGCGACGCGATCGCTGCGCGCGAAGGCATCAGCCGCGAGGCCGTCGATGCATTGGCGCTCGTCAGCCAGCAGCGCGCCGACCGCGCGATCAAGGAAGGACGCTTCGCTAAGTCGGTCGTCCCCGTCTATAACGAGGACGGCAGCGTCGCGCTCGACCGCGAGGAATTCCCGCGCCCCGAAACCACCGCCGAAGGCCTCGCCGGCCTGAAAGCCAGCTTCGGCGCGCTCGCCGATTTCGACCTCGGCGGCGGGGTGACCTTCAAGAAGCAGATCCAGCGCCGCTATCCCGACCTCGAATGGGAGGGCGTGCACCACGCCGGCAACTCGTCGGGGGTCGTAGACGGCGCCGCGGCGCTGCTCCTGACCTCCAAGGACTATGCCGACAAGCATGGCCTCAAGCCGCGCGCGCGCATCGTCGCTTACGCCAACCAGGGCGACGATCCAACGCTGATGCTCAACGCCCCCGTTCCCGCGGCGAAGAAGGTGCTCGAAAAGGCCGGGCTGACCAAGGACGACATCGACGTCTGGGAAATCAACGAAGCCTTCGCGGTGGTCGCCGAGAAGTTCATCCGCGACCTCGACCTCGACCGCGAAAAGGTGAACATCAACGGCGGCGCGATGGCGCTCGGCCATCCGATCGGCGCGACCGGCTCGATCCTGATCGGCACCGCGCTCGACGAACTCGAACGCTCGGGCGGCCGCTACGGGCTCGTCACCATGTGCGCCGCGGGCGGCATGGCACCGGCGATCGTCATCGAACGGATCTGAGGTGCCTCTTTCAGAACGGCCCGCGCACGGCGATCGTCCGGGCCGGGCTGTAGAGGTTCAAAAACATCGTCTTGCCGTCGGGCGCGAAGCACACGCCCGAGCATTTGGTCGCGGCGGTCACGCGGGCGAAGGGATAGACTTTCCCGTCCGGCGTGACGCCGCGCAGCCAATTGTCGGGCCTCGCGCCGCGGCGGTCCTCGCAGACGATCAGGTCACCGTTCGGCGCGACGCTGAGATTGTCGCCGAAGCTGAAATGTTCGGGATCGCTGGTTTCGAGGAACAATTGCAGCTGCCCCGGCCGCGCTGCTTCGGCCGCCGTGCCCTCGGCGGGCGACGGGCGGTAGCGCATGATCTGCCCGCGCCGCGCCGGGCCGCCCGAGGTGCAGGTGAAATAGATTTCGCCGTCGCCGCCGTGGATGCCCTCGCCGCGCGCGAAGATCGTCGCGCCGGCGCGTGCGCCGCGCTTGCGCAGATCGTCCTTCGGGCTTTCGACCTCGTCGAGGTCAATCCAGCGGACATCGTGCCAGCCGCCGCTCGCCAGCACCGGGCGCGCCCAGTTGCGCGTGTCGGCGAGCGCGGGGTCGACCAGCGCCAGCGCCTGCAGCCGCCCGCCCTGGCGAAGCTCTCCGGGCACCGCGGGCAGGAAGCGGTAGAAGAGGCTGTCCTGCCGGTCCTCGGTCATATAGACCGCGCCGCTCCTGGGATCGACGACCGCCGCCTCGTGATTGAAGCGCCCCATCGCCTTGATCGGCTCGGCGGCAACCAGCCCGCCCGGCGCGACAGGCATTTCGAAAACCCAGCCGTGATCTTCCTTGTGTTGCCCGCCGGCGCGCGAGACGTCTTCTTCGCAGCTGAGCCAGCTGCCCCAGGGGGTGATGCCGCCCGAGCAATTGTAGATCGTGCCGACGAGCGAGAGATATTGCTCCTCGACCGCGAGGGTCGCGGGATCGAGGATCAGCGTCGAGACGCCGCCGGGCAGCGCCTCGCCGCTGCCGCCGCGGTAGCAGTCGAACGCCGCCGCGTCGCCGCTGGCGCCGACCGGGCACGCGCCATGCTTGAGTTCGTCGGCGCCGAGTTCGTGGTTGCGCATCAGGCACAGCCGCCCGTCGGGCAGCGTGGTGCAGCCCATGCCGTCGGCGCTGTTGGGGACCTGGCGCCCGTCGCTCATCACCTGGCCATATTGCGACAGAATCTTGTACGAAAAGCCCGGCGGCAGGTCGAGAATGCGCGCCGGATCGGGGATCGGCGCCCCGAAGCCCTTGCCTTCGGCGAGGATCGCGGCGGAGACATGGCGGCTGTGAAGCGCGAGGCCAGCGAAGGCGGTGGCCATCAGGCCCTTGGCAAAGCCGCGGCGATCGAGAGCGATGGATGCCCGTTCCATGGCGGGGCCATAAGGTCAGGACGTGACAGGCGGGCTGCGAAAGTCTGACATTTTGGCGACAGTTTGAAGTTCACCGGCACATTAGTGCAATATTTCGGCAGGGCCCCGGCGGGCCGCAAGGGAGATAAGAGACATGGCAGGACCGCTCACCGGGATCAGGATCATCGAGTTCGCAGGGATAGGCCCCGGCCCCTTTTGCGGTATGATGCTCGCCGACCATGGCGCCGAAGTGATCCGCATCGACCGCCCAGGCGGCTTCATGGACCCGCGCGATCCGCTGTCGCGGAGCCGCACCTCGATCGCGCTCGACATGAAGAACCCCGAGGCGGTCCAGATCGCCCGCGACCTGTGCAAGAGCGCCGACGGGATCATCGAAGGCTATCGCCCCGGGGTGATGGAACGGCTCGGGCTCGGCCCCGAGGTTCTGCTCGGCGATAATCCGAAGCTCGTCTATGGCCGCATGACCGGCTGGGGGCAGTTCGGCCCCTATGCACAGGCGGCGGGGCACGACATCAATTATATCTCGCTGTCGGGTGTGCTCCACACCATCGGGCTTGCGGGGCAAAAGCCGGTCCCGCCGGTCAATTATGTCGGCGATTTCGGCGGCGGCGGCATGATGCTGGCGTTCGGCATGTCGAGCGCCTTGCTCCATGCGGCGAAGACGGGTCAGGGTCAGGTGATCGACTGCGCGATGACCGACGGCTCGGCGCTGCTCGCGGGGATGAGCTGGTGGTTCCACGGCGCGGGCATGATCCAGGATCAGGCCGGGGTGAACCGCCTCGACGGCGGCGCCCCCTATTACGACACCTACACCTGCAGCGACGGTAAGTTCATCTCGATCGGGTCGATCGAGCCGCAATTTTACGCGCTGCTGCGCGAAAAGACCGGGCTCGACGTCGACGCCGATTTCGACGTGCAGGATGACCAGGAGAATTGGCCCGCGAAGAAGGCCAGGGTCGCCGCGCTGTTCGCGACCAGGACCCGCGATGAATGGTGCGAGTTGATGGAGATGACCGACGTCTGCTTTGCCCCCGTGCTGTCGCTGAGCGAGGCGCCGCATCATCCGCACAATGTCGCGCGCGAGACCTTCGTCACCGTCGCGGGCGTGCCGCACCCTGCCCCGGCGCCGCGCTATTCGGCGACGGTCAACGACAGGCCGCGTGCCGCGCCGGTGCCGGGCAGCGATGGCGATGCGGTGCTCGCGAAGCTCGGTTACGATACCGACAAGATCGCGGCATTGCGTAGCGGCGGCGCGGTGCGCTGACCTTGCAAGGAGAGGCTGCGAGGCGTAGCCTGCTCCGGCCGATAAGGAGAGAATAATGGGCGAATTTCTGAGCGTCGAACGGCGCGGCAAGATCGCGATCCTGACGATGATCAAGCCCGAGAGCATGAATGCGATCGGTACGCACGAAGATTGCCAGGACATCATCGACACGCTGCGCGCGCTGGGCGACGACCGCGGCGTCAGCGCGATCATCCTGACCGGCAGCGGCAAGGCGTTCAGCGCCGGCGGCAATCTGAAAGGCATGCAGGACCGCCAGGGCATCGGCGTGCTCGACCAGCCCGATTCGACGCGCGCCAATTACCGCAAGGGCGTGCAGGCGGTGATCCGCGCGCTGATGGACTGCGAAGTGCCGATGATCGCCGCGGTCAACGGCCATGCCATCGGCCTCGGCGCCGACCTCGCCTGTACCTGCGATATCCGCATCGCGGCCGAGAGCGCGAAATTCGCGTGCAGCTTCATCAAGGTCGGCATCGTCCCCGGCGACGGCGGCGCCTGGCTGCTCCAGAAGATCCTCGGTTATCCGCGCGCCGCCGAGCTGTTCCTGACCGGCGACCGCTTCGACGCCGCGCAGGCGAAAGAATATGGGCTGGTCACCGAGGTCGTGCCCGACGCCGAACTGCTGGATCGCGCGGTCGCCATCGCCGAGCGCATCGTGTGCAACCCGCCGCGCGCGCTGCGGCTCACCAAGCGGCTGCTCCGCGAGGCGCAGCACAGCCGGATGAGCGATATCCTCGAGCTTAGCGCGGCCTATCAGGCGATCGTCCACGAAACCGCCGACAACCGCGAGGCGATCAACGCCTTCGTCGAAAAACGCCCCCCCGTTTTTACAGGAGACTGATCATGCTCGCCGAGCGCGTCCTGCCGCTGTCCGGCATCCACAATTTCCGCGATTACGGCGGTTACGACGTCGAGGGAGGCGGCAAGCTG
The DNA here is from genome assembly GCF_058806755.1 of Sphingopyxis sp. GW821-FHT12F08. NCBI lineage: Bacteria > Pseudomonadati > Pseudomonadota > Alphaproteobacteria > Sphingomonadales > Sphingopyxidaceae > Sphingopyxis > Sphingopyxis sp. GW821-FHT12F08. The sequence goes on along the minus strand of NZ_JBXAQA010000003.1, from coordinate 501,189 downwards.
CGCGGCGGGATGCTGTGGCGCTCGGCGCATCATGTCGAGGCGAGCGACGACGATCTGGCGGCGGTCGATGCGCTGGGGATCGAGACGGTGATCGACCTGCGCGGCGACGACGAGCGCGAGGTCCACCCGTGCCGCCGCAGTGCCGATTTCAGCGCGCGCGTGCTGTTCGCGGGCGGGGTGACCGCGGGGCTGGCACCGCACTTGCAGGCCGCGGGCGGCGCGATCGATGTGACGACGGCGCGCGAGCGGATGATCGACACCTATGCCGGCATGCCATACCGCCCCGCGCTGGTCGCGACGCTGCGGCTCTACCTGTCGGCGCTCGCCGAATATGATGCGCCGAGCCTGGTCCACTGCGTCGCGGGCAAGGACCGCACGGGGTTTGCGGTCGCGGTCGTCCACCGTCTGCTCGGCGTCCATGAGGACGACCTGATGCAGGATTATCTGCTGACCAACAGCGCGGGCAAGATCGACGAGCGGATCGCGCAGGGCGCGGCGCATATCCGCGCGCGCTATGGCACCGAGATCCAGGAGGATGCGATCCGCGCGCTGATGTCGGTCAACCCCGCCTTCCTCGACGCCGCGCTGACGACGGTGCGCCGCGACCATGGCGATGTCGCGACTTACGCCGAGACGGTGCTGAATCTGACCCCCGAGATGCACGAGGCGATGGTGGACCGGCTGGTGGTTTGATCCACCTCCGTCATCCCGGCGAAGGCCGGGATCTCGCCGTTGCGTTATAGCGACAGGGTGAGATCCCGGCCTTCGCCGGGATGACAGAAATAGGGTTGGGCGCTGCTCAGTTGCCCTTCACCAGCACCCCGCCCTTGACCACCGCGTCGACGCTTTCCAACTCGCGCACGTCGACGAGCGGTTCACCGCCCACCGCGATGATGTCGGCGTAGCGGCCGACCGCGATCGCCCCGACGTCCTTTTCGCGGTCGAGCGCCTGCGCGGCGTTGCGCGTCGCGGCCTGAATGGCCTCCAGCGGGGTCATGCCATATTGGACCATGATCTTGAACTGGCCGCCGACCAGCGCGTGCGGCATCACGCCCGCGTCGCTGCCGAACACCATGCGCACCCCGGCCTTGTGCGCCTTCCTGAAATTGTCGCGCTGGATCTGCGCGATCTCGCGGTCCTTGCGCAGATTATCCTCGAGCACGCCGTTCTTCGCGCCCTCGGCCTGGGTATAATCGGTGTTGAAGATATCCATCGAGAACCACACCGGCCGCTTGCGCGCCACGGCCATGCGGATGCCCTCGTCGTCGACGAGGCTGGCATGTTCGATCGTGTCGATGCCGGCGGCGATCGCCGCGCGGATGCCCGACGCGCCATGCGCGTGCGCCGCGACTTGAATCCCCCACTGATGCGCTTCGTCGGCGATCGCCTTCAGCTCGGCCTCGCTCAGCTGCTGCTGTCCCGGCTCGGTGTTGCGCGAAAAGACGCCGCCGGTTGCGCAGACCTTGATCACCTCAGCGCCATATTTGCGCTGGCGGCGGACCTGGTAGCGCAGCTCGTCGGGGGTATCGCCGATCCCTTCCTTCTTCGCGTCTTCCTTTTCGAAGCTCGGCGGGAAGAAGGTCGAATCGCAGTGGCCGCCGGTCGCGCCGAGCGCATAGCCCGCGCCGATGATCCGCGGACCGACGGCGTAACCCGCATCGATCGCCTGCTTGAGCCCGATGTCGTTGCGCTCCGACGCGCCGACGTTGCGGATCGTCGTGAAGCCGGCGCCCAGCATGTCGCGCGCATTTTTGACCGCGGTCATGCCCCAGAAGCTGTCGGTGAATTCGAGCCCGTTATATCCGCCGATATCGGCCGGCCCGTCGATATGGACGTGCATGTCGATGAGGCCCGGCAGCAGCGTCTTGTCGCCGAGGTCGATATGCGTCACGCCGCTGCCCCAGCGCACCGTGCGAGCGTCGGCGATGCTCATGATGCGCCCGTCGGGGCCGACGAAAATCGCGGGATAATCGACCGTCTTGCCGGTCAGCACGTCGATGTAGTGCGCGGCGGTGATCACCGTCTGGCCCGCGCCGTCCTGCGCCTGTGCGGGGGCGGCCCCGGCGCCGAGAAGCGCGGCGCCGCCAAAGGCGATTCCCCGCAGAAAAGTGCCGAACTTCACTCGTGATTGCATGTCTGATCCGCCTGTTTTGGGTGCCCTGACCAAGTGATGGCAAAGCCGGGGAAATTAGGACAGCGGAAAATGCGGATGGCGTTCCCGTCCTATACCCATGCTGCGGTGCAGCGTAAAAGACTCGCGGGGTTCGCCAATAACGGGTCCGGCGGGAATGGGCCGCCGGGATAGTCTGTCAGTTCTTCTGCAGGAGAAACGCCATGCCCCACCATGCGGGCAAACTCTCCCTCGCCCTGTTGACGACGATCGTGGCGAGCGGCTGTAGCGAAAAATATGTGATCGTCCCGGGCGCGGTCGAAGCGGCATCGACCGGCAGCATCCCGGTCGGCGACACCGCCGGCGGGCCGCTGGACCATCGGACGCTCAGCGGCTCGTTCCGGATCGAGCGGTCGTCGTCGATCGACGCGATCGCATCCGGCCGTGTCGGCGGCGGCTGCCTGCTCGCCGACCTCAACCATCTGGGCATCCCCGACAAGGCCGAACTGGGCAACACCGGCGGCGCATGCCGCACCGATTCCGATTGCCACAATGCAATCCCCCAGGCGCAGCGCGCCAAAGGCTTCTGGGGCTATTGCGTCACCGAGCGCAAGGAGACGACGACGGCGGACGGCATCGTGCCGGCGAAGCGCGTCTGCTGGACGCGCCCGGGGCCGCAGCCCAATTATTGCAACGTCGGCCCGGCGGCGCGCGAGGCCGGCAAGACCCTGCCGATCCCCGCGACCGCGGGCGCGGCACGGCCCTATCCGTTGCACGAGGGCGGGGTCCGCTGGCGCGTGCGCACCTGCCTCAACGGCAGCGATGGCGCAGCCGGCCAACCCCCCTGCGCGGGCCATCCCGGGACGAAGCTCGTCGTCGACGGGCCGGTCTTCACGCTGCCGGTGCCGCCGAAATTCACGCCGCCGCCCAAGGTGTTGCCACCGAAGGACCTGCCCAAGAAGCCCGGCGCCTAAGCGGTGAGCTTGTACCGCGCCAGATAGTCGTAGCCGGGGCGGCACGCGTCGGCGACCGCCTGCCCCTGCGCATCGAGTTCGGGCACCGGCTTGTCGGGCACGCCGAAGCCGGTGCTGGTCATCACGGCGTCGTACCAGTGCGACGCCCAGATGCCGTCGGTGTCGCGCAGCCCTGCCTCCCAGCGCAGCATCGCGGGGTCCCAGGCGATATCGAGCGCGGTGCAGAGCTTCGCGAGCATGACGGGCGGGTCGCGGAGGATGTCGGCGCTGTCGATCACCGGCGGAGCATGGCCGAGCCGGTCGGCCTCGCGGTCGAAGAACTCGACCTGTTTGTCGGTGCCGAGATGGTCGGGGCGCACTGCGACGCGTTTCGCGGCATAGCTCGCGACGACGCGCGCGGGATCGCGGATCAGGAAGGCGTGACGGAGGCCCGGCAGGTCGTGATGCGCGATCGGGCCGACCATATGGTGCGCCATATGCTTCTGGTACCAGATCGGCGTGCCCGCGGGGTTCGACCCGGTCATGGCGCGCGCGACGCCGAACCAGTCGCAGTCCATCGACGCCATCACCTCGTCCATCATCGGCTGCGGATCGCCGGTGTGTCGGAGGTATGCGCCATAGAAGGGCTCGTCGCTGACATGGGTGTCGGCGCGGGCGCCGAAGCTGCGCATCATCGCAGTGGAGAGATTGCGCGGACCCGACCACATGGCAATCTTGAGCGGTTCCCCGCTCGGGGCGATGCGGATGCAGTCGGTCATTCTTCAGGCTTGTCCCGAAATATCGCGCTCGATCAACGCTTTATAGAGGGTCTGCAACCGCTCGACCATCGGCCCCCTGCCCTCGGTCAACACGCGCCCGTCGATCGTATGCGCGGGCACGACACCCGCGAAGGTGCCGGTGACGAAGGCCTCATCGGCGCCATAGACGTCGGTGAGCGAGAAATTCTTCTCATATACCGGGATGCCCGCCTCGCGGCAGAGGCGGATGACGTTGCCGCGCGTGATGCCGCCGAGGCAATAATCGCCGCTCGACGTCCACACCTCGCCCCTGCGCACGATGAAGAAATGCGTCGAGTTGCACGTCGCGACGAAGCCGTGCGGGTCGAGCATCAGCGCCTCGTCGGCGCCCGCCTGCGCCGCCTGGATGCAGGCGGTGATGCAGTTGAGCTTCGAATGCGAATTGAGCTTGGGGTCCTGCACCGCGGGGTCGCCGCGGCGGACATGGACGGTGAAGAGCGACAGGCCCTTCTCGACCGTGGCTGGTAGCGGGTCCTTATGCTCGGCGATGATCACGATGGTCGCGGGCGAGATCACGACGCGCGGGTCCTGATAGGGGGTCGAGCGGATGCCGCGCGTGACCATCAGGCGGATGTGGCAGGCGGTCATCTGGTTGCCGGCGATCGTGTCGTACAGCCGCTGGATCAGCGCCTCGCGCGAAATCCCGATGTCCATCGCGATCGCCTTCGCGCCCTCCCACAAGCGATCGAGGTGCTGGTCGAGGAACGCCATGCGGCCCTCATGGACGCGGATGCCCTCCCACACCCCGTCGCCGAGCATGAAACCGCTGTCGAACACCGACACGCTCGCCTGGGCGCGCGGCACCAGCGTGCCGTTGACGTTGATCAGGATCGCATCGTTGCGCGGATCGGGGACGAAATCGTGGGTGCCTTGAGCCATGTCCGCGACACTAGACGTCGCGGCGCGCCTGTCGAGGGGTCAGACGCCCTTGCGGCCGAAACCGCCCGGGCGCGGGGCCGGGCGCTGCGGATCGGTTTCGACCGGCGGCGGGGTTTCGCGCCGGCTCATATAGCTGGCGAAGGCGGCGTCGGCGTCGAAACCCTCGGTCGGCATGTCGTCGCCGATGTCGAGCCCGGCGCCCGGGACGCGGTTCGCGCCCGACGCGACGCGGAGCAATTTGACCAGCGGGCCGATCAGGAACAGCAGCCCGATGACCGACAGGCCGAGCACGGTGGGGCCAAGCCCGATGCCGGCGATCCCCTGCATCGACCCGCCGCCGACCCCGGCGAAATGCCAGAGCAGGAAGCCGATATAGGCGACGGGGACCAGTGCCAGGAGCCAGCCGACGAAAGCGCGCATGAAAAAGCCCTCTTCCTTGTGCGGAAAAGGCCATAGCAGCGGACGGTTAGGATTTTCTTATGCCGCGGGCGTGTCGCGGCGCGCGAAGACCGCGCCGAGCAGCGCGAAGGCGGCGCCGAGCATCGTGCCGCCGATAATGTCGCTCGCCCAATGCACGCCGAGCATCATGCGCGACACGCCGTTGAGCAGGATCATCACCCCCGCGAGGCTCCACGCCGCGCGGCGCCAGCGCGGCGGCGCTAGCCAGGCCAGCGTCAGATAGACGACCGCCGCGCTCGTCGCATGGCCGCTGGGATAGGAGAAGCTCGTCTGGTGGTCGAGATGCGGGATGAGGTCGGGACGCGAGACGCCGAAACCGAACTTGAGCAAGCTCGAGGCGAGGTTCGACAGCAGCGACGCGCCCGCGAGCGCGGCCGCGCAGCGCGGCCCGCACCAGTGCCAGACGAGCGCCGACAGCGCGATGACGATGATCCAGCGCGGCAGCCCGCCGCCGATCCAGCTCACCCCCTGCATGAAGGCGATGAAGGCGGGTTCGCTTTTATCGACGTGGAGCACGAGATCGGTCGAGATGCGGAGGTCCATCGCCTGCGTCCAGCCGGCGACCACCGCGAAGCCGAGCAGGACGACGGCGACGAGCAGCGCGACGGCGGCGATCAGGAAGCGGCTGTGGCGGCTGGCGATGGCTCGAATCCTCAAATCGGAAAAACTCGCACAAAGCCACGGAGCCACAAAGAGAACTATCCAGTTCCGTTCGTGCTGAGCTTGTCGAAGCACCGTATTTCTTCATCGTCGCAAGAAGAACGGTCCTTCGACAAGCTCAGGGCGAACGGGGTTAAGACCTCTTTGTGGCTTCGTGGCTTCGTGCGAGTCCAATCAAATATGCAAAGGCCGCCCGAACGCCGCGAGCACGCCTTCGTGCATCGTTTCGCTGAGCGTCGGGTGCGGGAAGACGGTGCCGATGAAATCATCCTCGACCAGCTCGGCGGTCTTGCCGATCGTATAGCCCTGGATCAGCTCGGTGACCTCGGCGCCGATCATATGCGCGCCCAGCAGTTCGCCGGTCCTGGCGTCGAACACGGTCTTGGTGAAACCCTCGGCCTCGCCCAGCGCGATCGCCTTGCCGTTGCCGATGAAGGGGAAGGTGCCGGCCTTGACCTCATACCCCAGCTCCTTCGCCTTGGCCTCGGTCAGCCCGACGCTGGCGATCTGCGGGCGGCAATAGGTGCAGCCGGGGATGTTGCGGACGTCCATCGCGTGCGGATGATTGCCCGCGATCGCCTCGACCGAAATCACCGATTCGTGCATCGCCTTGTGCGCGAGCCACGGCGGCGCAGTGACGTCGCCGATCGCCCACAGGCCGGGGACGTTGGTGCGGCATAGCGCGTCGGTGTCGATATGGCCCCTGGTGGTCTTCACGCCGAGCGTTTCGAGGCCGATATTTTCGGTGTTCGGAACGATGCCGATCGCGACGATCGCGTGGCTGAACTCGGCGCTTTCGACCTTGCCGTCCTTGCCCTTGATCTTCGCCGAGACCCCGGTCGCGGTCGCCTTCAATTCCTCGACGCCCGCACCGGTGTGGATCGTCATGCCCTGCTTCTTGAGCGATTTTTCGAGGAAGGCCGAGACGTCGGCATCCTCGACGGGGACGAGCCGGTCGAGCATCTCGACCACCGTAACGTCAGCGCCCATGTCGCTGTAGAAGCTCGCGAATTCGATCCCGATCGCGCCCGATCCGATGACGAGCAGCTTCTTGGGCATTTCGGGCGGGACGAGCGCGTGGCGATAGGTCCAGATGCGCTTGCCGTCGGCGGGCGCGAAGGGCAGGTCGCGCGCGCGCGCGCCGGTCGCGATGATGATGTTCTTGGCGGTCAGGGTTTCGCTGCCGTTCTCGCCCTTCACCTCCATCTTGCCGGGGGCGGTCAGCTTGCCCTCGCCCATATGGACGGTGATCTTGTGCTTCTTCATCAGGAAGGCGACGCCCTGGCTGAGCTGCTTGGCGACGCCGCGCGACCGCTTCACCACCGCGTCGATATCGGCGCTGATCTGCTGCGCGATCAGCCCATAGTCGCCCGCATGCTGCATATAATGATAGATTTCGGCCGAGCGGAGCAGCGCCTTGGTCGGGATGCAGCCCCAGTTGAGGCAGATGCCACCGAGATTCTCGCGCTCGACGATCGCGGTTTTCAGGCCCAGTTGCGCCGCGCGGATCGCCGCGACATAGCCGCCGGGGCCCGAGCCGAGGACGATGAGGTCGTAATTGGTGTCAGCCATTATGGGCTCCTTCAAAAGCCCCTCTCCCCTTGCGGGAGAGGGGTTGGGGTGTGGGGTCGGCGCGCGTCTGCGCGCCATGGGAATCGATGGCATGGAGGATGTTCGCAGCGACGCCATCGCTATTGGCGAGGATATCGTTGTTCCAGAAGCGCAGGATGCGAAAGCCTTGCGCGGTCAGATAGGCATCGCGTTCAGCGTCGTAGGGATTTTCGCCATGCTGGCCGCCATCGGCTTCGACGATCAGGCGATGTTCGAAGCAGATGAGGTCGGCGATATAGCGATCGTCGATGATCTCCTGACGACGCCAGCGGAGCCCTTCGAGCCGACCCGCACGAAGGATCGACCAGAGCCGGCGTTCGGCATCGGTAGGGTTCGATCGCATCTGGCGGGCGCGGTCGAGCAACAGGGCTTTGCGGGCGAGGACTTCGGAGAGAGTCTTGTGCGCCGCGGACGCGGCGCGGACCCCACTCCCCAACCCCTCTCCCGCAAGGGGAGAGGGGCTATTCGGCCCCTCGGGCATGTTACGCCACCAGCCCCAGCGGGTTCTCCACCAGTTCCTTGAAGGTCTTCATCAGGAGCGCCCCGTCGGCGCCGTCGATCGCGCGGTGGTCGAAGCTGCCGGTCGCCGACATCACCGTCGCGATCGCGAGCGCGTCGTCGACCACATAGGGGCGCTTTTCGCCCGCACCGATCGCCATGATCATCGCCTGCGGCGGGTTGATCACCGCGGTGAACTGCTTGATCCCCATCATGCCCATGTTCGAGATCGAGGCGGTGCCGCCCTGATATTCGCTGGGCTGGAGCCTGCCTTCCTTCGCCTTCGCCGCTAGTTCGGCCATTTCGGTCGAGATTTTCGACATCGACTTGCCGCCCGCGTCGACGATGATCGGGGTGATCAAGCCGCCCGGGATGCTGACCGCGACCGAGATATCGGCGCGGCTGTATTTGCGCATCACGTCGCCGCCGAAGCTGACGTTGCACGACGGCACGCGTTCGAGCGCGACCGCGAGCGCCTTGATCAGCATGTCGTTGACGCTGAGCTTGACCCCGCGCCCCTCGAGGCTGGCGTTGAGCTCGCCGCGGAGCTTGAGCAGCGCGTCGAGGCGGATATCGACGGTGAGGTAGATGTGTGGCGATTCCTGCATCGACTGACTGAGGCGGCGCGCGATCGTCTTGCGCATGCCGCTGAGCTTCTCGTCCTCGTGCGGGATGCCGAAATCGGGGATCGCGCCAGCGGTTGCGGGCGCCGGAGCGGCGGCAGGCGCGGCTGCAGCAGGCGCTGCAGCAGCGGCGGGCGCCGCCGCACTGGTCGGGGCACCGTCGAGGTCGTCCTTGACGATGCGGCCGCCGGGGCCGCTGCCCTTGATGGTCGAGAGGTCGATGCCGCGCTCGGCGGCGAGGCGCTTGGCGAGCGGGCTGGCCTTGATGCGTTCGCCCGATGCGGCGGGCGCGGCGGCGGCTGTCGGAGCCGGGGTCGACGTAGCAGCGGCAGCAGGAGCCGGCGCGGGTTCGGCAGCCTTGGGCGCTTCTTCCTTCGCGGCCGGAGCCGGGGCGGCAGCAGCGGGCGCCGCCTTGGCGGTGCTGGCGTCTTCGCCCTCGCCCGCGATCGTCGCGATCACCGTGCCGACCTTCACATTGTCGGTGCCCTCGGCGACCAGGATCGAGGCAATCACGCCTTCGTCGATGGCTTCGAACTCCATCGTCGCCTTGTCGGTCTCGATCTCGGCGAGCAGATCGCCCGACTTGACGCTGTCGCCCTCCTTGACCAGCCATTTGGCGAGCGTGCCCTCCTCCATCGTCGGCGAGAGGGCGGGCATTTTGAGTTCGATCGGCATCGTTGGACTTGTCCCTGTCAGTCTTGCAGGCCGGGCCTGCCGCTACGGATTACCCCCTCGTCATAAGACCATCGTTCGTCAACGTCCATCGGGGCAAACTTGCGTTTCATACGAATGTGACGCACTCTCTCCTCGCAAAAAGCATAGCGGGGTCCTCCCCGCAAAATGATCAGCGGGGGGTCGGGGCATGCGTACTTATCTGGTCGTGATCGACGACAGCCCGGAAGCGAGCCTGGCGCTGCGCTTCGCGGCGCGGCGCGCGGCGCGCACCGGCGGCGGGGTCGCGGTGCTGGCGATCATTCCGCCGCAGGATTTCGTGGCGTTCGGCGGGGTGCAGGCGACGATCGAAGCCGAAGCGCGCGAGCATGCCGAGGCGCTGGTCGCAGCGGCGGCCGATACGGTGGCGCAGGAATGCAATGTCGTGCCGCAAATCCTGGTCAAATCGGGCAAGCCCGCCGAGGTCGTGTGCGAGGTGATCGCCGAGAATGAGGAAATCGCCGCGCTGGTGCTGGCGACGGCGGCGAGCGGCGCGCCGGGGCCGCTGGTCGCGCATTTCACCGGACAGGATGCGGGCACGCTCCCCTGTCCGGTGATGCTGGTGCCGGGCGGCATCGACATCGCCCGACTCGATGCGTTGAGTTGATTTCAAAGCCGTAGCCCTGAGCCTGTCGAAGGGCGCTTCCCGGATAGGCGCCCTTCGACAGGCTGAGGGCTAGGGTGGGGTTAGACCAGCGCGAGCCGGGTGCTCGCTCCCGCGGCTTTCCATTCGAGCACCGCGAAGGCGAAGACGCCCACGGCCTGCGCGATCACGACCGCGATGCCGAGGCCGGTCATCGTCGCAGCGAAAGTGCCGACGATGCCAAGGCTGGCGGCGACCCAGCCCAAGTTGCCGAGCGCGATCAGCTTGACGAGCGCGGAACCCGGCACCGCCTGCCGCGCGGCGACGACCATCAGCAGCGCCGCGGCAAGGCAGATCCAGCCGCCGATCGCGACGACATGGGCAGGCAGCCCGAGCAGCTCGCCGACGGGCGCGGCGGCGAGCAGGCCGATGGCGAAGACGCCGGTACAGGTAACGGCGTCGAGGACGAGGATGGTCTTGAGGTTGAAGATCGACATATGGGTTCTCCTTTCGAACCCGGTCCAGATATGCCGCGAATCGCCGCGGGTCGATTACGCCCGAGGTAATGGAAATGTCGAAGGCCGAGGTATAGCTGCTGCCCGCGAAGGAGAAGGACGATGCAGGCATCACCATTGGGCGAGCAGCTCCGCGAATGGCGCACGCGGCGCCGGATGAGCCAGATGGACCTCGCGCTCGACACCGAAATCTCGACGCGGCACCTGAGCTTTATCGAGACCGGCAGGTCGAAACCCAGCGCATCGATGCTCCAGCGGATCGCCGACTGCCTGGAAGTGCCGCACCGCGCGCGCAACGCGCTGCTACTCGCCGCTGGCTACGCGCCAAATTATCAGGAGCGCCCGCTCGACAGTGCCGAGATGGCGGGGATGAAGACGATCGTCGAACATGTGCTGAAGGGCCACGAGCCCTATCCGGCGCTCGCGGTCGACCGGCACTGGAACATGATCGCGGCGAATGACGCCATTGCCATTTTGATCGAACAGGTGTCGCCCGAACTGCTGGCGCCGCCGGTCAATGTCCTGCGCATCGCGCTGCATCCCGACGGGCTGGCGCCGCAGATCGTCAATTATGCGATGTGGCGCGCGCATATATTGCACCGGCTCGACCTGCAGATCGAGGCGAGCGCCGACGCCGGGCTGATCACGCTGCGGGGCGAAATCGCGGGCTATCCGGGGCCGGCGAACGACATCGGCCATGGCGCAGTGAGCAGCATCGCGGTGCCTTTGCTGCTCGATACGATCGCGGGGCGGATTTCGTTCGTGTCGACGGTGACGATCTTCGGGACGCCGGTCGATATCACGCTGTCGGAGCTGGCGATCGAGGCTTTTTTTCCTGCGGATGCCGAGAGCGCGGCGTTGTTGCAGCGATTGGCGGGCAAATAATCTCCCCTCCCTGAAAGGGAGGAGCCGGGGGTGGGTCAGCGACTTCGCGGCGAAGGTCAACGTCGGTACGGCTCGCTCCGCTCTCACCCACCCCTAACCCCTCCCTTGCAGGGAGGGGAAAAGCTCAGCGCTTCCGCCCCTTGTGCTTGATATTCGCGGGCCGGCCACGCTTCCCGACGACATGCTTGCCCGCCTTCTTCAGCCCGTCGCGGCGCGGCGGGCTGCCCCGGAAGCCGCCCTCGGGCGCATCGGGCAGTTCGAAGCGCAGCGCGCCGCTCACCGGATTGGCTTCCATCAGCCGGAGGTCGAGCCGCTGGCCGACGCTATAGCTCACCCGTCCATGCTCGCTGTCGAGCGTGCGCGCCGCCTCGTCGTAGAAGAAACGTTCGCTGCCCAAGGTCGACACCGGCACCAGCCCGTCGCCGCCGAGCCCGTCGACCGTCGCGAAGAAGCCGAAGGGCTGCACCCCGGTGATCCGCGCCGCGACGATCTCGCCGGTCTTGTTCGCGAGATAGGCCGCGACATAGCGGTCGATCGTCTCGCGCTCGGCCTCCATCGCGCGGCGTTCGAGCGCGCTGATCGCCTCGCCGATACGCGACAGCCCCTTGGCATCGGCCTCGCCCAGCCCGGTGCGCGCAGGCAGATCCTTTGACTTTCCAGGCACTTCGAGGCGGTAGCTGTCAACGAGCGCGCGATGGACGACCAGATCGGCGTAGCGGCGGATCGGCGAGGTGAAATGCGCGTAGCTGCCCAGCGCGAGGCCGAAATGGCCCGAATTGGCGGGGCCGTAATAGGCCTGCGTCTGACTGCGCAGGATCGCCTGCATGATCTCGGGCAGCCGGTCGTCCTCCGAAAAGCCGTCGATCAGCCGGTTGAACACTGCGGGCGTGATGACCTGCCCCAGCGCGAAGCTCTGCTCGAAGGTTTCGAGATAATCCTTGAGGCTGATGAGCTTTTCGCGGCTCGGCGGCTCGTGGATGCGGTACATCACCGGCGATTTCTTCGCCTCGAGCGCCTTCGCCGCCGCGACATTCGCCGCGATCATATAATCCTCGATCAGCCGCATCGAATCGAGCCGCTCGCGGACACGGATCTCGGCGATGCCGCCCGCTTCGTCGAGGATCACCTGGCGCTCGGGCAGGTCGAGGTCGAGCGGCGCGCGCGCAGCGCGCGCCTTGGCGAGCAAGGCCCAGCAGTCCCAAAGATTCTGAAGCGCGGGCAGCACGTCGGCATCCCAGCCTTCGCGCGCTTCGCTCGCATCATAAGCCGCCTGCGCTTGCTCATAAGCGATATTCGCGCGCAGCCGCACCAGCGCGCGGGTGAAACGCCATGACCTCACCTTGCCATGCTTGTCGACGACCAGGTGGCACGCCATCGCGGCGCGATCGGCACCGGCCTTCAGCGAACAGACGCCCGCCGACAGCGTCTCGGGCAGCATCGGCACCACGCGGTCGGGGAAATAGACGCTGTTGCCGCGCCGCCGCGCCTCGCGGTCGAGTTCGCCGTCGGGGCGGACATAGTAGCTGACGTCGGCGATCGCGACGATCGCCTTGAAGCCGCCCTTGTTGCCCGCATCCTCGTCGGGGATCGCCCACACGGCGTCGTCATGGTCGCGCGCGTCGATCGGATCGATCGCGACGATCGGCAGGTCGCGCAAATCCTCGCGCTCCTCGGGGGTAAGCGGCAGCTTCGCGGCCCTTTCGGCCTCGGCGAGCGTCTCGGCGCCGAAGACATGCGGGATTTCGTGGCGCGCGATCGCGATCATGCTGAGCGCCCTGGGCGCGAAAGGATCGCCGATGCGCTCGATGACCTTGGCCTTGGTCGCGGGGCCGCGCCCGGTCAGTTCGGCGCGGACGAGGTCGCCGATGCCGGCATCGCCCATGTCGGCGACGGCGAAGTCGAAACGCGCGCGCTTGTCGGCGGGGCGCAGCCAGGTCATCGCCTTGCCGCCCGGGCCGACGTCGTGCACGAGCACGCCGATGATGAGTTCGGCGCTCGCCTGCAGCCGCTTCATCGGATGCGCGACATGGCCGCCGCCGCGCTCTTCGGTGCGCGCGAGCACGCGGTCGCCGACGCCGAGCGCGCCTTTGCGGCCCTGCTCCATCACGCGCAGCCGCGGCGGCGGGCCCGCGCCTTCCCAGCGGTCGGGCACCGCCCAGACATTGCTGCCCTCGATCGCGGCGACGCGCAGCACGGTGACGCGCGGCAATCCGCCATGTTTGTGAAAGGCGCGGCCCGGCGCCATGTCGACGAGCCCCTCGTCGGTCATGTCCTTGAGCAGCGCCTTCAGCGCGACCTTGTCGGCGCCGTGGAGGCCGAAATGCTTGGCGATCTCGCGCTTGCCGACCGCATCGGAACTGTCGGCGATGAAGCGCATGATCTGGTCGCGTGAGGGCAGACCGGCCTGGATTTTGCGTGGCATCGTACGCAGATAGGGGGCAACGCGGCACGCGTCACCCCCATCGCTGCGTCAATAGGGCGAAATGTCGATCACGCGCCCCGACGCATCGGCGGTGCAGAGCGAACGATAATGGCCCGTGGCGATGGTGAAGACCGTGTTGCCCGAGCCGTCGCCGCGCTGGCTGACCGCGACGCTGCTGCCGCCCGGCGCGTTCTGATACTGGTCGCCGCGCGCCTCGCACGCCGCGCGCGCCGCCTGCGACCCGCCGCGCGCATAGCCGCGGTTCGACGCGCGGCGGTTCGACGCCTCGGCCTCGCCGGCCATGAAGCCGTCGTGATAGCCCTCGCTGTCGTTGCGATCATACTGGCCGCCGTAGAGACCGTCGTTATACCCACGCGAATATTCGCTGTCGTGATCCCCGCCGTTGTCGCCATGCTTTTTCTTGTGGCTGGCGAGCGCGGCGATCAGGCCGATCGCTGCGACCGCGCCGACCGCTGCCGCCGCCGAGCCGCCGCCGCCCTTGCCGCAGTCGCTCGCATCCGCCTTGTCGACACTGGCATAGCGCCCCTGGCTGACGACAACGCGCACGCAGATGTCGCTGTCGCCGTTCCACCAATATTGGCCGCCGTTCCTGAAACTCTCCATCTTGTAGCCGCGGTCCTGCATCTCGCTTTCCGCGCCGGGCGCGCGCGCGCCGACGAGGTCGGACAGGCTGCCGGGAGTCTTGGCGTAAGCCGGCGCTATGCCGGCACCCATCGTCGAGGCAGCCGCCATGGCCGCGATCGTCCGTCGCATCATGATTTTTCCCCTGTCAGCGCGCGCGGCGCACGACCTCACCGCTACGCAGTGCGCGGAACTTCCTTCGGCCGAGTCCCTGTAAGCCCTGCATAGCCGAAAAGCCCTTCGCGAAGGACGACATTCGGGGTTTCCACGCGGCTAACCAAGCCGCGGGCAAGGCTTTAGTAGGTGCGTCCGACGAGCACGCGTTCGACCGCCGGGTCGCCGGTGAAGAAACACGCACCAGCGGCCGGCGCGGCATCGAGCGGCGTGTTGCGCATCGTCAGCTTGAGCGCCTTCAATTGCTCGACGATCTTGTCGAGCGCGGCGCCGGTCGGGCGCGACCATTGCACTTCGACCCAGCCGACGAATTTGTCGTCGCCCGCGAAATGTGCTTTCAGATCCGTGACATCGCGGGCGATATTCGCATCGAGTCGCGCCTTGGCCTCGGCGTAGAGGCCCGCCTGGATATCTTCCAGTATCGCGACGGCACCCGCGACGAACTCGCCCTTGGCGACGAACGCCGTGTCGAGCTTGCCGCTCTCCTGATATAGACGATCGCGGCGGATCACCGCGACATTGCCGCCCGCGACGTCGCGCGGGCCGACTTCGACGATCAAAGGCGCGCCCTTCTTGACCCAGCCCCAGCGCTTGGTCTGCGCCTTCGCGCCGCTGGTGTCGAGCAGCACGCGCACGGGCTCGCGGAAGGCGTCGAGCGCCTTGAGGCCCGCCTCCAGGTCGCGGCAATAGTCGAGGATCGCCGCGTCCTCGTCGTTGTCGCGCAGCATCGGGACGATGACGATCTGGTGCGGCGCGATGCGCGGCGGACAGCGCAGACCATCGTCGTCGCCATGCGTCATGATGACGCCGCCGATCATCCGCGTCGAGGTGCCCCAGCTGGTCGTGTGGCACAGGCTGTGGCCGCCGTCCTTGTCCTGGTAGCGGATGCCCGCCGCCTCGGCGAAGCCGGTGCCGAGATAGTGCGAGGTGCCGGCCTGGAGCGCCTTGCCATCCTGCATCATCGCCTCGATCGAATAGGTCGCGACCGCGCCGGGGAAGCGCTCATTCTCGGGCTTCTCGCCCGCGATCACGGGCATTGCGAGGACATCTTCGGCGAAGGCGCGGTACATTTCGAGCGCGCGCAGCGTCTCGGCCATCGCGTCGGCCTTGTCGGCGTGCGCGGTATGGCCTTCCTGCCACAGGAATTCGCTGGTGCGCAGGAACATGCGCGTGCGCATTTCCCAGCGCACGACATTGGCCCACTGGTTGACCTTGAGCGGCAGGTCGCGCCAGCTCTGCACCCAGCGGCTCATCGCATTGCCGATCACCGTTTCCGAGGTCGGGCGGACGATCAGCGGCTCCTCGAGCTTCGCTTCGGGATCCGGCACCAGCTTGCCCTTGCCGTCCGCGATCAGCCGGTGGTGGGTAACGACCGCCATTTCCTTGGCGAAGCCGTCAACATGGTCGGCCTCCTTCTCGAAGAAGCTCAGGGGGATGAAGAGCGGGAAATAGGCGTTCTGGACCCCGGCGTCCTTGATCGCGGCATCCATGACCTTCTGGATGCGCTCCCAGATGCCATAGCCCCACGGCTTGATGACCATGCAGCCGCGCACGCCCGATTCCTCGGCGAGATCGGCTTCGGCAATGACATCCTGATACCAGGCCGCGAAGTCGGCCTGACGGGTTACGCTGAGCGCATGTTTGACCATGATATTTCGATTTTCCGTCGTTGAGGGCGGGAGAAGCCCTTCTTATTTCTTCTTGGCGAGCTCGGCCTTGAGGTCGGCGATTTCGGCCTTGAGCGCCGCGATCTCGGCATCCTTGGCCTTGGTCCCGGCCGCCCCCGGGATGAAGGCGCTGGTCGCCTGCTGGAACATCTCGAGGTTGCGCCGCGTGAGCTCGGCGAGCGGGTTCGAGCCCAGCGCGCCTTCGAGCGCGGCGCGCACATCCTGCTGGTTCTTGCGGAAGGTCGCCATCGACGCTTCAAGATATTGCGGCACCATCGACTGCATCTTGTCGCCGTACATGCCGATCAGCTGGCGCAGGAAATTGACGGGCAGCAGCGTCTCGCCGCGCGTTTCCTCGTCCATGATGATCTGGGTCAGCACATTGTGCGTGATATCCTCGCCGCTCTTGGCGTCGACGACGCGGAAATCGCGGCCGTCGCGGACCATCGTCCCCAGATCCTCGAGCGTGATGTAACAGCTGCGCTCGGTATCATAGAGGCGCCGGTTCGCATATTTCTTGATCGTAACCGTGTCGCCGTCGGCCGGCGCCTTGGACTTCGCCATGGTGTTGCTGCTCCCTGACCCGTGACAAAGGCGACCCCGCCGCGCCGGGCTTGAACGTTGAAAAGCGGCAATAGCATCAATCTATGATGCGTCGCAACATGAAGGCGGGTCCGGCGGCGATTCGCCGATATCGCGCGCCCCAAAGATCTGTGCGGCAGCCCGGCCGCGCCGAGCGGCGGACTGCTGCCTCAAGGATGCGACGAGCCGAGTAAAGTAATATAGTTTCAACTGAAACGTTGGATTTGACATAATTATGGCCCCACCCAAGCCTTGGCACCGCCTCTGTTTCGCGCTCCCACAACCTTGTTATTCTGCCCAATTCCGGTGCCGCGCCGGCGACTGTTGCGAAAATGACACAATGTCATGCGGATGGCGTGCAGCCGTCAGAAAATTGCCACAGGGGGCTTGTGCCTGTTTCGTTTTCGGTCTTTCTAGAGCGTAATCCGTTCATCTCTATTTTTGAACGGGCAACCGGGGAGTTACCACATGAATAAGTCGCACCTGCTTATGGGTGCTGCTGCCTTTGCAGTAGCGATATCCGTGAGCCAGCCTGTTCTCGCACAGGACGCCGCGGATTGCGTCGACGCCAATGAAAACGGCGTCTGCGATTCGGACGAAAATACCGATCGCGCCATCGTCGTCACCGGATCGCGCATCGCGCGTCCGACGCTCGAATCGTCGGTTCCGCTGACTTCGGTCGACGTCGGCGAGCTGACCGACACCGGCGACGTCTCGCTGGGCGACGCGCTGAACGACCTGCCGTCGCTGCGTTCGACCTTCAGCCAGGGCAACTCGACCCGCTTCATCGGCACCGCCGGCCTGAACATCCTCGACCTTCGCGGCCTGGGCATCGCCCGCACGCTGGTGCTGGTCAACGGCAAGCGCCACATCACCGCGCTGCCGGGCGACTATCTGGTCGACGTCAACACCATTCCCGTCGACCTGCTCGAGCGCGTCGACATCGTCACGGGCGGCAACTCGGCGATCTACGGCTCGGACGCCGTCGCCGGCGTCGTGAACTTCATCACCAAGCGCAACTTCGACGGCATCAACCTGCGCGCGCAGGGCGGCGTCTCGTCGCGCGGCGACCGTGGCAATGTGTTCGTCAGCGGCACCTGGGGCAAGAATTTCGCCGACGGCCGCGGCAACGTCGCCGTGTCGGCCGAATATGCTCGCTCGGAAGCGTTGTATTTCAGCGATCGTGACAGCCTGACCGGCGCCTATTCGGGTCGCTGCCAATATCAGCTGACCGACCTTGGCGGTGCTGCGGGCGGCGAAACCGGCCCGAGCAACAGCGACGGCATTCCCGACAGCACCTTCCTGTGCGGCATCAAGAACGCCGCGATCAGCGATGGCGGCACGATCGGCGCGCTCGACGCGGCATCGAACGCCCGTCGCCGCTATCTGCGCTTCGGGCCGAACGGCGACCTGTTCATCGACACACCGGATCAGGCGTTCTCGCCGGTCGGTTCGGGCAACCAGCAAGGCGGTTTCGGTTCGACGCTGCGCAACACCGGCCAGCTCGCGGCCGGCCTGCAGCGCTATGCGGTCAACCTGCTCGCGCATTATGACATCAGCGACGCCTTCCGTCCCTATGTCGAAGCGAAGTATGTCCATGTCGACGCGGTCCAGGAAGGTCAGCCGAGCTTCTTCCAGGGCAGCGTCCCCGGTTTCTTCGGCGGTGGTACCAACCTGCGCTGCGACAACCCGTTCCTGACCACCCAGGCGTTACAGACGCTGCAGGGCTTCGGCGTCTGTAACGCGACGCCCGACAGCCGCACCTTCACGATCCAACGCTTCAACACCGACTTCGGTGGTCGCGGCGAAATCCACGATCGCGACACCTATCGCATCGTGGGCGGGATCGAAGGCACGTTCAACGACGACTGGAACTATGAAATCTCGTTGAACTACGGCCGGCTCGAGACCAAGCTGCAGTCGCTCAACAACCTGAAGCTGTTCGATCTTCAGGGCAATGACGACGGCTTCCTGCTGGCGCTCGACGCGACCCGCAACGCCGCCGGCCAGATCGTCTGCCGCGTCAACGCGGTGACCGTGACGCGCCCGGACTGCGTTCCGATCAACGTCTTCGGTGTCGGCGCGCCGAGCCAGGCCGCGCTCGACTTCGTCAACACGACGGCGATCCGCAAGGAAAAGGCCGAACAGTTCGTCGCGCTCGCGAGCGTCGCCGGCGACCTGTCGCAGCTGTTCGAACTGCCGGGCGGCCCGATCGGTTTCGCACTCGGTGCCGAATATCGCGAAGAAAAGGCCGAATCGGCTTTCGACGCCCTGACGGCAAGCGGCGGCACGTTCCTGAACGCGATCCAGCCGTTCACGCCGCCCAAGCTGACGGTGAAGGAAGCATTCGGCGAAATCAGCCTCCCGCTGCTCGCCAACATGCCCTTCGCCGAGGAACTGTCGGTCAACGCGTCGGCGCGCGTGTCGGATTACAACTCGTCGGCCGGCACGGTCTGGGCGTATAACGTCCAGGGTCTGTATGCGCCGATCCCGGACATCCGCTTCCGCGCCGCCTATGCACGCTCGGTGCGTACGCCGACCCAGACCGATCTGTTCTCGCCCCAGTCGCAGAACTTCGCGTTCATCGCGGATCCCTGCGACAGCGCGAACATCGGCCTGGGACCGAACCGCGTCGCAAACTGCGCCGCAGCCGGTGTGCCGACCACCTATAATGCGGCGCTCGTCGCGGCTTGCGCCGGCACGTCGTTCACCGGCACCATCGGCGCACCGTTCGTTAACTGTACCGCGCGTACGTCGTCGACCAGCTTCCTGCAGGGCGGCAACCCCACGCTGCAGAATGAAATCGGCAAGAGCTTGACGCTCGGCGCTGTCGTCGAACCCAGCTTCCTGCCGGGCTTCAACTTCACCGTCGACTATTACAAGATCAAGGTCCAGAGCCTGATCGCGGTTCTCGGTGCGCAGCAGATCATCAACCTCTGCTATGACGACGCCGGCGGGATCAACAACCCGTTCTGCGCCACCGTCCAGCGCGATGCGACCACCGGCCTGTTCGACAACACCGCGGCCGTGATTTCGGGCGGCGTGAACTTCGCTTCGCAAAAGACCGAAGGCATCGACTTCGACGTCCAGTATCGCCGGACGTTCGACAATGGTCACCGCATGTCGTTCCGCGCGATCGCGACCTATCTGCTTCGCCTCGACAACTTCACCAACCCGCTGAACCCGAACGACCCGAACCGTCAGATGAGCGAGCTGGGCGACCCGCGCTGGGCCGCCAACGCGAGCATCAACTACGACTTCGGCGAACTCGATGTCAGCTGGACGGTGCGGTACATCGGCAAGCAGACGATCGGCCTTTGGGAAGCGCAGAACTCGTACAAGGATCCGTGCCCCACGAGCGGTACCATTCCCGGCGGCGGCACCTGCACCCCGGGCGAGATCGTGACGCTCCCGCCGCAGAATCTGGATGCGTTCGACCGCGTTTATTACCCCGATGCGCTGTACCACAGCTTCCGCGCGAACTTCGAAATCGACAAGAAGTTCAACTTCTACATGGGCATCGACAACGCGTTCGACAAAAAGCCGCCGCTCGGCCTGCTGGGTACCGCTGGTGGCGATCCGTACGACACTTTCGGTCGTTATTTCTACGCCGGCATCCGCGCCAACTGGTAAGCCAGTCGGCACGGGCCACGGAAACGGGCCGCCTTCCCTCGGGAAGGCGGCCTTTTTCTTTTGGTGATTGGGGCGGAATTGAGGTGGAAACGAGACGATCCTCCCCACTTGTGGGGAGGTGGCAGCGCGAAGCGCTGACGGAGGGGGGGGGGGCGTCCTTTAGCGACGCGTCAGGCCGAGAGCCCCCTCCAGCGCGGTCCCCCTCCCCGCAAGCGGGGAGGAGATGAATGTCAGGTTTCGCCCGAAAACGGTCCCCTAGCCCCAGACGCGGTCGAAGCGGGCGCCAAGGCCGGTCAGCAGCTCATATTGCGACAGGCCCGATCGCGCCGCGACCTCGGGCAGATCGTATCCGAGCGTCAGCCAGTCGCCCTCGCCGATCGCGAGATCGCCCGCGTCGAAGGCGGTGAGGTCCATCGAAACACGTCCCGCAACGGGCAGCATGTGCCCCTGCCGGTGCGCGAAGCCGACGCCGCCCGACTGGCAGCGCAGATAGCCGTCGGCATAGCCGATATTGGCGACCGCGACCCGCGTGCGGGCGCCGGCGCGCCAGGTCGCGCCATAACCCACCGTATCGCCCGCCTCGACCGTCCGTAGCTGCAGCACGCGCGTTTCGGGATAGACCACCTGGCGGAGCTGCCCCGCCGCCTCGCCGCGCGGCACGCCGCCGTAGAGCGCGAGCCCGGGGCGCGTGAGGTCGAAGGCATAGTCGGCGCCGAGGCAGATGCCCGCGCTGTTCGCGAGGCTGTAGCGCCGCGCCGGAATCACCTCGCGCAGCGCGCGGAAGGCCGCCAGCTGCTGCGTATTTTGCGCACTGTCCTCGTCCGCCGAGGCGAGGTGGCTGAGCAAGGTCTCGATCGCGAGCCCGTTTAGCGCGCCGCCCGCCGCCTCGGCGACAGTCAGCCCCAGGCGGTTCATGCCGGTGTCGACCATCACGTCGCACGGCCGCCCTTCGCCGCCGTCACGCCAGCGCGCGACCTGCTGGACGCTGTTCAGCACCGGCCGCGCGGGCAGCGTAAGCGCCGCGACCATGTCGACCTCGCCCACCCCGTGGAGCACTGACAGCGACACGCCCGCGGGCAACGGCATCAACGCCGTCGCCTCGGCCCAGGTCGCGACGAAGAAGTCGCGGCAGCCAGCGGCCGCCAGATGCTGCATCACCGCGCGCGCGCCGAGGCCATAGCCGTCGGCCTTGAGCGCCGCGCCGGTCGCCGCGCCGCCGCTCGCCCGCGCAAGCCAGCGCCAGTTGGCGACGAGCGCCTCGCTGTCGAGGCGGAGACGGAGCGGGGCGGCGATATCGATCATATCCCGCCCCTAGCGGCGAAAAGGCGCAGCGCCAATGGGGCGATCAGGCCGCGGGCGCCGCCGCGTCCTTGTCCCACTGCCCCTCGACCGGATCCTCGAGCATGAAGGCGCTGACGAGGAAAGCGAGGAGCACCACGCCCCAAGTGTACCAGAGCCCGGCATAGGCATCGCCGGTCTTGGCGATGATGAAGCTCGCGATCAGCGGCAGGAAACCGCCGAAATAGCCGGTGCCCAAATGATAGGGGATCGACAGCGACGAATAGCGCACATGCGGCGGGAACATCTCCGAGAGAAGCGCGGCAACGGGGCCGTAGGTGAAGCCCGACAAGGCGCTCAAACCGAGCAGCGCGGCGACGATCACCGCGATGCCGAGCGGCCCCGGAATCTGCTTTTCGAAATCATAACCCATCGCCTCGAGCGCGGGTTTGAGCACCGCGACATCCTCGCCCGCGACCTCGCGCCCGCCGATCGTCACCTTGACGCTATCGAAGCCGCTGCCGCTGCCGACGATGGTGTAAGGCACGCCGAGCTTGGTGAGTTCGCCGAGCGTCTTGCCGCACGCGGTTTCCTGCACCTGCGCGAAGGGATCATAATCGCATAGCGAGCCGGTGACGACGACGGGCGCCTTTTCGGCCGCCGCGGTCAGCGCGGGGTTACCGACGCTGCCCATCAGCCAGAAGAGCGGGAACAGCAGCACCAGCGTCGCGGCATAGCCCCAGACGATCGGCTTCTTGCGCCCGATGCGGTCGGAAATATGCCCCGCCCACAGGAAGAAGCCCATGCCGAGCGCGGCGGAGACGCCAACGATGATCTCGGCGGCGGTGTCGTCGACCTTCATCGGCCCCTTGAGGAAGGAGAGGCCCGAGAACATCGCGGTGTACCAGATCACCGTGAGCCCCGCGGCGATGCCGAACAATGCGATGAAGATGCGGCGCGGGTTGCCGGGATAGGTGAAGCTTTCCTTGAGCGGATTCTTGGCGAGCTCGCCCTCGGCCTTCATCGCCTGGAACACGGGGCTTTCGGAGAGTTTGAGGCGCATCCACAGCGAGATGGCGAGCAGGATCAGCGACAGCAGGAAGGGCACGCGCCACCCCCAGCTTTCCCACACCGCGTCGGACATCGCCGCCTTGCACCCGAGCACGACGATCAGGCTCAGCACGAAACCGCCGACGACGCTCGCCTGGATGAAGCTGGTGTAGAAACCACGCTTTTCGGGCGGCGAATGTTCGGCGACATAGACCGCGGCGCCGCCATATTCGCCGCCGAGCGCCAGCCCCTGCAGCACGCGGAGCAGGATCACGATGATCGGCGCCGCGATGCCAATCGCCGCCGCCGAGGGGATCATGCCGACCCCGGCGGTCGCGATGCCCATCAGGGTGACGGTGACGAGGAAGGTATATTTGCGCCCCAGCCGGTCGCCGAGGAAGCCGAAGAGCACCGCGCCCAGCGGCCGGAAGCCGAAACCCACCGCGAAACCCGCCCAGACGAGCAGGATTTCGAGCGTCGCATTGTCGCTGGGAAAAAAGGCCTTGCCGATGATCGCCGCGAGCGTGCCGTAGATGAAGAAATCATACCATTCGAAGATCGTCCCCGCCGACGAGGCGGCGATGACCATGCGAATATCCTTCGCGGTCGGCTGATAGGCGGCGCCATGGTCGGCGGCCGCGGCTTTATCGGTCATAGTCTCTCCCTCGGCCTCGCGGGCCAATCCCCTTCCCGTTCGCATCGAGCGAAGTCGAGATGCCTGGAAGGCAAGCCCGACCGATGGGTGTCTCGACTTCGCTCGACCCGAACGGGTTCGCGCCGGTGTAGCTGCCCGGTCGCACCGCGCAAGCCTTCTTGGCGTAGCGTCATTCCGGTGGCAGACTGGCCCCCATGCAGTTCATCGACCTCTCGATCCCGATCACCAACGACGTCGTGTCCGACCCGCCGGTGATGCGCCCGCAGATCACCTATATGACCCACGAAAATACGTGGCAGCAGATCGCGATGTTCTTTCCCGGGCTGACGCAGGACGACCTGCCCGACGGCGAAGGCTGGGCGGTCGAGAGTCTGACCTTGAGCACGCACAACGGCACGCATATGGACGCGCCCTGGCATTTCCATTCGACCACCGACCGCGGCGCGACGCCGGCGCCGAGCATCGACGAGGCGCCGCTCGACCTCTTTTTCCGGCCGGGCGTGAAGCTCGACTTTTCGGATCGCCCCGCGGGCCATGTGATCGGCGCCGCCGAGGTCGAGGCCGAACTCGCGCGCATCGGGCACGAACTCCGGCCCTATGACATCGTGCTCGTCCAGTCGGGCGCGGTGTACGGCACCGACAATTTCACCGACCAGGGCTGCGGCATGGGCGAGGAAGCGACTTTGTACCTCACGGAGCGCGGGGTGCAGGTGGTCGGCACCGACGCGTGGAGCTGGGACGCGCCGTTCAGCCACACCGCGCGGCGCTGGGCGGAGACGCGCGACCCGAAGATCATCTGGGAAGGCCATAAGGCGGGGCGCATCCAGCCCTATTACCAGATCGAAAAGCTCACCAACCTCGCCGCGCTACCCCCGACCGGCTGGACGCTGAGCTGCTTCCCGGTGAAGATCGAACGCGCGAGCGCGGGGTGGATCCGGGCGGTGGCGTTGGTGGGGGATTGAAGGCCGCCCGGCGGTCTGAGTGGCGGGTTTCGCGCGTTGGCCGCCATTGAAAGGCTATGCTCTCTCCCCTTCAGGGGAGAGATACGAAGGCTTGGCAGCTTGCTGCCTAGCCGGAGTAGAGAGGGGTTTCCGTCCGCTGGCGGCTAGGCCCCTCTCCAAGCTTCGCTAGCTCCTGACGGAGCAAGCTTCGCTATCCTCTCCCCTGAAGGGGAGAGGGCTATAATGTCCTAAAACCAGCCCAAACCGCCCTACAAATTCACCGTCGCCAATATCCACAAGGTCCAGCCGCCCAGCGCCAGCAGGCTGGCGAAGGTCGCGACGACGCCAATCTGGCGGCCGAGCGGGGCCTTTCCGGGCGGGGACGGGGTGTGGAGTCCCACGATATGCGCCACGCGCCCGATCAGGAAGATCGCGCCGATCGCCACCAGCGCCATATGGTTGGCGCGTGCGCTTTCGAGCAAGCCGAGCAGGATGATCGTGATCGGCGCATATTCGGCGAGGTTGCCGTGGCTGCGGCTCGCGGCGATCAGCTTGTCGTCGCCATGGTCACCAAACGCCGCGCCCAGCCGCAATCGCTGGCGTACCGTCAGGATCGCAGTGAACAGCAGGAGCAGCGCGCAGACGGCGCCCACAAAGGCGGTTACCGGTAAAGTCATGGTCGTCCCTCCCCTTTTAGTAGGAAGCCTAACCCGCATCCGCGGTCAGGGGAAGATCAGAACAGCCGCGATCCGTTGGGCACGGCGGTGTCGGGCGCGAAGAGGATCACCGCGCCCGCTTCGTCGGCGAAACCCAGGGTCAGCACCTCGGACATATATTTGCCGATCTGGCGCGGCGGGAAATTGACGACCGCGGCGACCTGCCGCCCCGGCAGGTCTTCGAGCGCATAGCGGTCGACGATCTGCGCGCTGCTCTTCTTCACCCCGATCGCGGGGCCGAAGTCGATCTCGAGCTTGAACGCGGGCTTGCGTGCCTCGGGAAAGGGCTCGACCGCGACGATGGTGCCGATGCGGATGTCGACCTTCAGGAAATCGTCGAAGGCGATTTCGGTCGCGGCGCCCGCGTCGGCATCATGATTGACGTGCATTTCAATCCTCCGTCAGCCCCGCGAAGGCGGGCTTCGGCTTTCCACCTTATCTTCGTGCCTTTGCGCCTTTGCGCGAAACCAGAAAATCTAAATCTCACGCAAAGGCGCAAAGGCACGAAGAAGGAAAAAGCTGGATCGTGCCGGGAGTCGCTTGCCTCCCGACACCCTTCGCGGGAATGATGAAAACTAGGCGAGCCGAAACAGCCTATTCCATCTCCAAAATCACCGCATCGACGGCCAGGCTGTCGCCCTGCGCCGTATTGACGGTTTTCACGGTGCCTGCCTTCTCGGCGCGCAGGATATTTTCCATCTTCATCGCCTCGACCGTCGCGAGCGGCTGGCCGGCCTCGACCTTGTCGCCTTCGCCGACGTGCAGCGCGACGAGCAGGCCGGGCATCGGGCAGATGAGATATTTCGACAGGTCGGGCGGCACCTTCTCGATCATGTGCGTCGCCAGCGGCGCGATGTGCCAGGGCAGCACGCGCACCTCGTGGATACGCCCGCGCGTCGTCATGCGCCAGCCGGCGCGCGTCTTGGCGACCTTCACCGCCAGCTCGCCGTCGTCGATCTCGGCGACGACCAGTCTGTCGCCCGGCGTATATTCAAGCGCGATATCGACCTTGTCGCCCTCGACCCTGATATGCTTGCCGCCGAGCTTGACCTTGTGCGGCGTGCCGTCGACCGTCACCTGCCATTTGGCGGGCGGGTCGAGCCGGTCGCCGAGCTGGCCGTCGGTGCGCCGCGCGCGGTCGGCCTCGGCCGAGGCCATGAAGCCTGCGATCGCCGCGAGCGCGCGCAGGACGCCGGCATCGGTGTCGGCGCCGTGGAAGCCTTCGGGATATTCCTCGGCGATGAAGCCGGTGGTGAGCTCGCCCGAGCGGAAGCGCGGATGCTGCATGATCGCCGACAGGAAGTCGATATTATGGCCGAGCCCCTCGAGCTCGAAGCGGTCGAGCGCCGCGACCTGCAGGTCGGCCGCCTCGTCGCGCGTCGGTGCCCATGTCACCAGCTTGGCGATCATCGGGTCGTAGAAGATCGACACCTCGCCGCCTTCCTCGACCCCCGCGTCGACACGCACGCCGTCGATCCCGCGCTCCTCGCCCGCCCACGCCGGAACCGGGGTGCGATAGCGCACGAGCCGCCCGGTCGAGGGCAGGAAGCCGCGATACGGATCCTCGGCATAGACGCGGTTCTCGATCGCCCAGCCGTCGAGCTTGACGTCGTCCTGCGTCAATTCGAGCTTCTCCCCCGCCGCAACGCGGATCATCTGTTCGACCAGGTCGATGCCGGTGATCGCCTCGGTCACCGGATGCTCGACCTGGAGCCGCGTGTTCATTTCGAGGAAGTAGAAGCTCTCGCCCGTCGGGTCGGCGCCCGACACGATCAGCTCGACCGTGCCCGCGCTATAATAGCCGACGGCACGCGCCAGCGCGACGCACTGTTCGCCCATCGCTTTCCGCATCTTTTCGGTGACGAAGGGCGACGGCGCCTCTTCGACCACCTTCTGGTGGCGGCGCTGGATGCTGCACTCGCGTTCGTTGAGGTAGAGGATGTTGCCATGCTGGTCGCCGAGGATCTGGATCTCGATATGGCGCGGATTGAGGATGAACTTCTCGATGAAGACGCGGTCGTCGCCGAAGGAATTGAGCCCCTCGCGTTTGGTCGCCTCGAAGCCCTCGCGGACGTCCTTCTCGTCATAGGCGAGCCGCATGCCCTTGCCGCCGCCGCCCGCCGATGCCTTCATCATCACCGGATAGCCGATCTCGTTCGCGATGCGTACCGCATGCTCGGTATCGTCGATCTCGCCGACGAAGCCGGGCACGACATTGACCCCCGCCTCCAGCGCAAGCTTCTTCGATTCGATCTTGTCGCCCATCGCCGCGATCGCACCCACCGGCGGGCCGACGAAGGCGATATTTTCCTTGGCGAGCGCCTCGGCGAAGCTGGTACGCTCGGACAGGAAGCCATAGCCCGGGTGCACCGCATCGGCGCCGGTCTGCTTGCACGCCGCGATGATCTTGTCGGCGATCAGATAGGATTCGGACGCGGGCGACGCGCCGATATGCACGGCTTCATCTGCCATCTGGACGAAGGGCGCACGCGCGTCGGCGTCCGAATAGACGGCGACGGTGGCGATGCCCATGCGCCGCGCGGTCTTGATGACGCGGCAGGCGATTTCGCCGCGGTTGGCGATCAGGATTTTCTTGAACATCAATATTCCTCGACAAGTGCCTTGAGTTGTTCGGTGCGTTCCCGCGTCAGCCGCGCCATGCAGCCGCTGTGCAGCATCGGCGCCATCGTTCCGCCGCGCGCGGCGAAGCTTTCGGAGAGGCACTGCTGGTCGCGATAGGCGAGCCACGCGCGCTGCGCCGCGAGCAGCGTGTCGTAATGCGTCGGCTGGGTGTCGTAACTGCGGTCGATATCCTTGTCGCGCGCCTTCAGCGCCGCGACGGTCCGCTTGTATTGCGCGTTCAACTCCGCATCGGCGGCGTCATAATCCTTGCCCGCACAGAAGTTCATCTCGACCTGATATTGCGGGTTCTCGCAATCGATCTCGGGCTCCTGTGCGGCGGCGGCCAGCAGCATCAACGACATCAGCATCATTCGCCCGTCTCCTTCTCGGCCGGTTCGGTCCGATAGATTTTCGACACCTGCCGCGCCCACAGGATGATCAGCGCCAGCGCGCCCAGCCACAGCAGATTCTCGATCCACAGCGGCGAGTCCGCGCCCGCCTCGGTCCCCAGCCGCACGCCCTGCATCCGGTTCGCGCCATAGCCGCACGCGCAGGACGCGGGCAGCAGCAGGAGCGAGCTCAGCAGGCCAAGGAGCGGCTTGCGGATCATTTGACTCGCGATTCCCCGGCCAACGCTTTCAGCTGTTCGGTCCGCTGCCGGGTCAGTTTCGTTTTGCAGGTCACGATCAAAACCGGCTCCAAAGACCCGCCGCGCGCCTCATAACCCTCGCTGGCGCAATGCTGATCGCGATAGATCAGCCACGCCCGCTGCGCCGCCTGCAATGTGTCGACATAGCCCGGACGGTCATCATCGATGCGGTCAAGCCGGCCGTCGCGCGCCTTCATGCCCGCGACGGTCCATTCCCACTGCTGGTCCAGCGCCGCTTCGGCGCGGACAAATTCCACATTGGGGCAGCCGGGAGGCGCCGACAACGGATCGGTGCAATCGGGATCGAGTTCCTGCGTCGCCGCGGCGAGCGCGATCAATGTCGAGAATATCATAGACCCACGACCTCCATTTCAGCCGCCTGGCGCATCGGCTCTTCGCTCACCATCGGCACGATCCCCAGCTTCGCAAACAGCGCCGCATCCGCGCTGTCGCCGCGGTTGCCCGTGGTCAGCAGCTTGTCGCCGGTGAAGATGCTGTTCGCGCCCGCCATGAAGCAGAGCGCTTGGCATCCTTCCGACATGCTCTCGCGCCCCGCCGACAGGCGGACCATCGACAGCGGCATGGTGATGCGCGCGACCGCGACGGTGCGCACGAACTCGATCTCGTCGATCTGCG
This sequence comes from Sphingopyxis sp. GW821-FHT12F08, assembly GCF_058806755.1. NCBI lineage: Bacteria > Pseudomonadati > Pseudomonadota > Alphaproteobacteria > Sphingomonadales > Sphingopyxidaceae > Sphingopyxis > Sphingopyxis sp. GW821-FHT12F08. Next base: position 472,217 of record NZ_JBXAQA010000003.1, on the reverse strand, counting down.
CCAGCGGGGTATCGGCGAGCATGTCGCCGAGCACCGTGCCCTTCACCGGCACCAGCGCATTGACCGGGACGCTTTCGGGGTGGCGCGGCAAGGTCGCGAGCGCATGGATGAAGCCGACGCGGTCGCTCCGCGTCTCGCCCATGCCGACGATCCCGCCCGAACAGACGTTGATCCCGGCACTCCGGACCTCTTCGAGCGTGTCGAGCCGGTCCTGGAAGGTCCGCGTCGAGATGATATTCCCGTAATTCTCCGGGCTCGTGTCGACATTATGATTATAATAGTCGAGCCCCGCGACCGCGAGTTGCTGCGCCTGTTCCTTGGTCAGCATCCCCAGCGTCATGCAGGTTTCCATGCCCATCTGGCGCACGCCCTCGATCATCTCGACGATCGCGGGCATATCGCGGTCCTTGGGGTTGCGCCAGGCGGCGCCCATGCAGAAACGCTGCGAGCCGGCATCCTTCGCCTGCGCCGCGGCCTGCAGCACCGCGCGAACGTCCATCAGCTTGGTCGCCTTGAGCCCGGTCTCGGCATGCGCCGACTGCGAACAATAGCCGCAATCCTCGACGCAGCCGCCGGTCTTGATGCTGAGCAAGGTGCACAGCTGCACCTCGCCGCGCGCATGATGGCGGCGGTGGACGCCCTGCGCCTCCCACATCAGCTCATCGAACGGCAGGTCGAACAGCTCGGCGATTTCCTCGCGGGTCCAGTCGATCCTGCTCTCCCCTCCCGCTTGCGGGAGAGGTCGGGGGAGGGCCTGTTTGAAGGACGGCGATGCGGACATGCCCTCCCCTAGTCCCTCCCGCAAGCGGGAGGGGGACATGTTGATTTCGTTGGTCATGCGGCTTCTCCAAGAGGGGGCATATTGTGGCCGAGCAAACGCAGCACGTCCGCCGCGCACTCCACGACATTCGATCCGGGGCCGTAAATCCCCTGCACCCCGGCATCGCGCAGATAGTCATAATCCTGCGGCGGGATGACGCCGCCCGCGATCACCTTGATGTCGGTGCGCCCCGCTTCGCGCAGCTTGCCGATCAGTTCGGGGATCAGCGTCTTGTGCCCGGCGGCGAGGCTCGACGCGCCGACGACGTCGACGCCGCTGTCGAGCGCCAGCACCACCGTCTCCTCGGGCGTCTGGAACAAAGGCCCCGACACCACGTCGAAGCCCATGTCGCCGAACGCCGAGGCGATGATGTTCGCGCCGCGGTCATGCCCGTCCTGCCCCATCTTGGCGACGAGCAATTTCGGCTTGCGCCCCATGCGGCGTTCGACCGCCGCGACGCCGTCGAGCACCTGCTGCCAGCGCGCATCGCCTTCGTAAGGCGCGGCATAGACGCCCTTCACCGGGGTCGGCTGGGTGCCGTAGCGATCGAAGCTTTCCTCCATCGCCGAGCTGATTTCGCCGAGCGTCGCGCGCGCGCGCGCCGCCTCGACCGCGAGCGCGAGGAGGTTGTTCTCGATGCTCGACTGGCCCGCCGCCCCGTCGCGCAGCGCCTTCAGCGCCGCCTGGCACGCCGCTTCGTCGCGGCCCGCCTTGGTCTTGTTGATCCGCGCGATCTGGCCCTCGCGCACCTTGGCGTTGTCGACCTCGAGCGTTTCGAGCAGATCCTCGTCCTTCAGGCGATATTTGTTCACCCCGACGATCACATCGTCGCCGCGATCGACGCGCGCCTGCCGCGAGGCGGCGGCGGTCTCGATCATCGCCTTGGGCCAGCCCGCCGCGACCGCCTTCGCCATGCCGCCCTCGGCCTGGACGCGGTCGATGATTTCCTGCGCCGCATCGACGAGTTGCTGGGTCAGCGCCTCGACATAATAGCTGCCGCCGAGCGGATCGACGACCTTGGTCATCCCCGTCTCTTCCTGGATGACGATCTGGGTGTTGCGTGCGATGCGCGCCGAGAAATCGGTCGGCAGTGCGATCGCTTCGTCGAGCGCGTTCGTATGAAGGCTCTGCGTACCGCCGAGCATCGCCGCCATCGCCTCGATCGTCGTGCGCATCACATTGTTGTACGGGTCCTGCTCGGTCAGCGACACGCCCGACGTCTGGCAATGCGTGCGCAGCATCTTCGACCGCTCGTCCTGCGCGCCGAGCGTGGTCATCGCGCGGTGCCACAACACGCGCGCCGCGCGAAGCTTGGCGATTTCCATGAAGAAGTTCATGCCGATCGCGAAAAAGAAGCTCAGCCGCCCGGCGAATTTGTCGATGTCGAGGCCAGATGCCACGCCATATTTCACATATTCCATGCCGTCGGCGATGGTGAAGGCCAGCTCCTGCACCTGCGTCGCGCCGGCTTCCTGCATATGATAGCCCGAAATCGAGATGCTGTTGAACTTCGGCATCTCGCGGCTCGTGTAGCCGAAGATGTCGCTGATGATCCGCATGCTCGGCTCGGGCGGGTAGATATAGGTGTTGCGGACCATGAACTCCTTGAGGATGTCATTCTGGATGGTCCCGTCGAGCAATTTGCGCTCGACCCCCTGCTCCTCGCCCGCGACGATGAAGAAGGCCAGGATCGGGATCACCGCGCCGTTCATCGTCATGCTGACCGACATCTGGTCGAGCGGGATGCCGTCGAACAGGATCTTCATATCCTCGACGCTGTCGATCGCCACGCCCGCCTTGCCGACGTCGCCGACGACGCGGGGGTGGTCGCTGTCATAGCCGCGGTGGGTCGCGAGGTCGAAGGCGACCGACAACCCCTTCTGCCCCGCGGCAAGGTTGCGGCGATAGAAGGCGTTCGATTCCTCGGCGGTCGAGAAGCCCGCATATTGCCGGATCGTCCAAGGCCGTCCGGCGTACATCGACGCGCGCACGCCGCGCGTGAACGGCGCGAAGCCGGGCAGGCCCGGATCGGTCTGCACATCCTCGGCGGTGTAGAGCGGCTTGACGTCGATCCCCTCGGGGGTGGCCCAGGTGAGGTCCTTGCCCTTCACTTCCTTGGCGGCGGCGTCGGCCCATTGGTCGAGGGTCGGTTTGTCGGTCATGGTCTTTGCTTTCAGGCCTGCGCGCTGGGCCGGGCCGACACACGGTCGTGCCAGGCGCGCAGATGGACGAGGTCTTCGGGGATCGGGATGCCGATGAAGGCGGCAAAATCTAAGGTGGTGAGCAGCAGGATATCGGCCATGCTATACGCCGCGCCCGCCAGCCAGGGCGACCCGGCGAGTGCGGTGTCGCACATCGCAAAGGCGTCGAGCACGCGCGGGCGGTTGGTCTCGCCATAGTCGGGAAAGCGCTGGATCGGCAACCGCGCGGTAAAGGGGTGGGTGTGCACCCACACCTTGCCGGTCGGCTCCATCAGCACCAGTTCGATACGGCGGATCCACATTTCGATCGCGCCGATCTCGGCAGGCCTCGTGCCGAACAACGGCGCGTCCGGATGCAGCGCCTCGAGATAACGGCAGATCGCGACGCTCTCGGTCAGCACCGATCCGTCGTCGAGCTTCAGCGCAGGGGTCTGGCCGCGCGGATTGATCGCGAGATAGGCCGGCGCCTTATGCTCGCCCGCGACGATCGAGATCGTCTTGCTCGGCAGGTCGATCCCCTTCTCCGCCGCGAAGATGCGGACGCGGCGCGGGTTGGGCGCGGGATTGGGGCTGTCGTAGAAGATCATCAATGCGCGCCCTTCGGCGTCTCCATGATCTCGGTCAGCACCCCGCCCATGTCCTTGGGGTGCAGGAAGAAGATCAAGGTCCCGTGCGCCCCGATGCGCGGCTCGCCGAGCACGCGCTTGCCCATGCCCTCGAATTCGGCCTTGGCGGCGTGGATGTCGGGCACTTCGTAGCACATGTGATGCTGGCCTCCGGCGGGGTTCTTCTGCAGGAAACCGGCGATCGATTCATTGCCGGGCAATGGCTCGATCAGCTCGATCTGTGTGCCGTTCAGCGCGCCGTCGGCACCCGGCGTGTCGACGAAGCACACTTTGACGCCCTGCTCGGGCAGGTCGAACGGCGCGTGGATCTTCGTCGCGCCCATCACGTCGCGGTAAAAGACGATGCTGTCGGCGATCGACGGCGTCGCGACGCCGATATGGTTCAAACGTCCCAGTTTCATAAGGCCCTCGATATCCATCCAAACGTGATCGCGATCCCGATCGCGACGAAAACCAGCGCCAGCGCCGCGACGGCCTGCGTGCCATGCACCGCCAGCGCGAAGCCCGCCGGATTGGCCTCGCGCGTCAGCCCGCGGCCCATGCCACGGTCGATGACGCCCGCCTGCCCCCAGTGGCGCGCCATCATCCACGCGCTGCGCGCGACGACCCAAGCGCCGAGCGTCCAGCACACCGAAATCGCGGCCCAGAGAAATTCCATCGCGTTCGCCTCAGCAGCCCGGCAGTTCACTCACAGCGGAATATTATCGTGCTTCTTCCACGGATTCTCGAGCTGCTTGTTCCGTAGCTTGCGCAGCCCCACCGCGATCCGCTTGCGCGTCGAGTGCGGGTAGATCACCTCGTCGATATACCCCCGCGACGCCGCGACGAACGGGTTCGCAAAGCGGTCCTCATATTCCTTCGTCCGCTCGGCGATCTTTTCGGGGTCGCCGATGTCCTTGCGGAAGATGATCTCGACCGCGCCCTTCGCGCCCATCACCGCGATCTCGGCGGTCGGCCAGGCATAATTCAAATCGCCGCGCAGATGCTTCGACGCCATCACGTCATAGGCGCCGCCATAGGCTTTGCGCGTGATCACCGTGATCTTGGGCACCGTCGCCTCGGCATAGGCGAAGAGCAGTTTCGCGCCATGCTTGATGATGCCGTTATATTCCTGCGCGGTGCCGGGCAGGAAGCCGGGGACATCGACGAAGGTGATGATCGGGATCTCGAACGCGTCGCAGAAGCGCACGAAGCGCGCGGCCTTTTTCGACGAGTTGATGTCGAGCACCCCCGCGAGCACCAGCGGCTGGTTCGCGACGATGCCGATCGTGCGCCCCTCGATGCGCCCGAAACCGCAGATGATATTGCCCGCATGCGCCGGCTGCACTTCGAAGAAATCGCCCTCGTCGACGGTCTTCCGGATCAGCTCGTGCATGTCGTACGGCTGATTGGCATTGGGCGGGATGAGCGTGTCGAGGCTGTCCTCGGCGCGATCATAAGGGTCGCTCGTCGGGCGCACCGGCACGCCGCTGCGGTTGTTTTCGGGGAGGTAATCGAAGAAATCGCGCGCCGCGAGCAGGGTCTCGATATCGTTCTCGAACGCCAGATCGGCGACCGAGCTCTTGGTCGTATGCGTGATCGCGCCGCCAAGCTGCTCCTGCGTCACCACCTCGTTGGTCACCGTTTTGACCACATCGGGACCGGTCACGAACATATAGCTGCTGTCCTTCACCATGAAGATGAAGTCGGTCATCGCGGGGCTGTAAACCGCGCCGCCCGCGCAAGGGCCCATGATCAGGCTGATCTGCGGCACCACGCCCGAGGCGAGCACGTTGCGCTGGAACACCTCGGCATAGCCGCCCAAGGAAGCGACGCCCTCCTGGATGCGCGCGCCGCCGCTGTCGTTGAGGCCGATGACAGGCGCGCCGACCTGCATCGCCTTGTCCATGATCTTGCAGATCTTTTCGGCGTGGCGCTTCGACAGCGCGCCGCCGAAGACGGTGAAATCCTGGCTGAAGACATAGACGAGCCGGCCGTTGATCGTGCCCGAGCCGGTGACGACGCCGTCGCCCGGGATCTTCTGGTCCTGCATGCCGAAATCGACGCAATCATGCTCGACATAGGCGTCGAGCTCCTCGAACGAACCCTCGTCGAGCAGCACGTCGAGCCGCTCGCGCGCGGTCAGCTTGCCCTTGCTGTGCTGCGCGTCGATGCGCTTCTGCCCCCCGCCCAGGCGGGCGGCGGCGCGGCGTGCTTCCATTTCGGCGATATTGGCGGACATGCGGCTCTCCGGTTTTCTGGAACATGCCGTCTGCGCCCGCGCAGCGCACGATGCAAATGCGAATTTGCAAAGTTGCAAAGTCCGGATTTGCAAAGTAGCCTTGCGCTATGCAACCCACCCGCCTCTACGCCGGACGCCAGCTTCGCGGGCTTCGCGAAAGCCGCGCGATCCGGCAGGCCGACTTCGCAGGCCAGCTCGGTATCTCCGCCTCCTACTTAAGCCAGATCGAGCATGACGACCGTCCGCTCACCCCCGCCCTCCTCGACCGGCTGCAAAAGCTCTTCCCGCTCGAATGGGAGGAGGTCGCCGCCGAAACGGGCGATCGCCGCGCCGGCGCGCTGCGCGAGGCGGCGGCCGACCCGCTGTTCGCGGCATCGCCCCTGCCCCCCGAACAGCTCGAACGCGCCGCGCTCCAGCAGCCGCAACTCGCCGACCAGTTCGTCGCGCTCCACGCCGCCTATCGCCGCGCAGGACAGCGGCTGCAGATCATCGACGAGGCGCTGACCGGCGGGACCGCCGAGGGCAGCCGCCTGCCGTGGGAGGAGGTGCGCGACTGGTTCCACGACGCGGGCAATTATGTCGACAGCATCGACCGCGCCGCGGAGGCGCTCGCGGGCCAGCTGCGCGGCAAGGAACCCTCGCCCGCGATCGAGACGATCGAGCGGCGGCTGCGCGACGCGCTCGGCATTTCGATCGTCTATAACCAGGCGCAGGCGCTGCGCGATTATGACGCGACGATGCGCCACCTGGTGATCGACCCCTCGCAGCCCGCCGAAAGCCGCCGCTTCCAGCTCGCGCACCAGCTCGCCGCACTCGCGCTCGCGAACGAGATCGCCGCGGTGGTCGAGGCCAGCCCGCTGCGCACCGCGGCGGCACGGCAATTGCTTCACGTCGGGCTCGCCAATTACGCCGCGGGCGCGGTGCTGATGCCCTATGCCCCCTTCCGCGCCAGCGCGCGCGCGGTACGCCACGACATCGACCGGCTGCGTATGGACTATGGGGTAAGCTTCGAACAGGCGTGCCACCGCCTCTCGACCCTCCAGCGCCCCGGCGCGCGCGGCATCCCGATGTTCTTCTGCCGGGTCGACATGGCGGGCAATATCACCAAGCGGCACAGCGCCACCCGCTTGCAGTTCGCGCGCTTCGGCGGCGCCTGCCCGCTGTGGATCGTGCACGAGGCAGCGGCGATCCCCGACCGCATATTGTTCCAGCTCGCCGAGACCCCCGATGGCCTGCGCTATGTGTCGATGGCGAAGGGGCTGGTGAAACCCTCGGGCAGCTACGCGCGCAGCCCGCGCCGCTACGCCGTCGCGCTCGGCTGCGAGGCGCAATATGCCGCCGACTTCGTCTATGCCGACGGGGTCGACGTCGCCGCCCCGCAGGCAGCGACGCGCATCGGATCGTCGTGCCGCATCTGCCCGCGCGACGATTGCGACCAGCGCGCCTTCCCGCCGAGCGACCGCCCGATCCTCGTCGACCCCGACCGGCGCGACGTGGTGCCGTACCGCATCGGTTAGCCGGCGATCACCAGCTCCTCGTCGAGGAAATCGAGGAAGGCCCGGATGCGCGCGGCGGCGCGGTCTTCGGGCGCGTAGAGCGCGTGGATATCCTCGCCGTCGCCGGGGTGGTAATCGGCGAGCAGCTCGACGAGCCGCCCTGCAGCAAGGTCGGCGGCGACGTGGAAATGGCCGTGGCGCGAAATCCCGCCCCCCGCGACCGCCATCTGGCGCACCAACTCGCCCGAATTGCCGAAAAAGCTGCCGGGGACCGGGCGGTACACGGTCCGGCCGCCGATACGGAAGGGCCAGCTGTCGATCGAGCGGCGGAAGCTGAAGCGCAGGCAGTCGTGCCCGTCGAGCTCGACAGGGGTGTGCGGCGTCCCGCGCCGCGCGAGATAGGCCGGGCTCGCGACGAGGACCATGCGGCTGTGGCCGAGCTTTTTCGCACGCAGGCGGGTGTCCCGCAGCGGGCCGATGCGGATCGCGATATCGGCGCGCTCCTCGACCAGGTCGACGACCGTGTCGGAGAGCGCGAGGTCGAGGACGATCTCGGGATAGCGCGCCGTAAATTTCGGCAGGATCGGCAGCAGGGGCACCCCGATCGAGGGCGAGGCGTTGACGCGGAGCAGCCCGCGCGGCCCCTGCTTCTCGCGCCCAAGATCGCTCTCGACGGTCTCGATCTCGGCGAGCAGCACGCTCATCCGGTCGCGATAGGCGCTGCCCTCGGCGGTCAGCGCGAGCGAGCGCGTCGTGCGGCGGAAGAGGATCGTGCCCAGCCTCTGCTCGAGCCGCGCGATGCTGCGGCTCACCGCCGACGGAGTCAGCCGCAGCGCCTTGGCCGCCGCGGCGAAGCTGCCGCCGCTCGCCACCGCGAGAAAGGTCTCGATATCGCCGAACCGGTTATCCATGATTCTGAATCACTTCTGAAATGACAAGTGACATTCTAATCAACAATGGCCGGCAACGCTATCTTCGGTTCATCAAAATGGCTTCCATCCAAGGAGACGCATCATGGACCTGAAACTTCAAGGCAAGACCGCCCTCGTCACCGGATCGACCGCCGGCATCGGCTTCGCGATCGCCAAGCGCCTCGCCGAGGCGGGCGTCGCGGTGGTCATCACCGGCCGCAACCAGGCGAAGCTCGACGAGGCCGCCGCCGAGCTGGCGCAGGCGGGGACGATCCGCGCCGTGCTCGCCGACCCCGCGACCGCCGAGGGTGCCGCGACGCTGATCGCCGCGGTTCCCGCGGTCGACATCCTCGTCAACAATCTCGGCATCTACGAAGCCAAGCCCTTCGCCGAAATCAGCGATGCCGACTGGCACCATATCTTCGAGGTCAATGTGGTGAGCGGCGCGCGGCTGTCGCGCCATTATTTCCCGAAGATGCTCGAGAAGAACTGGGGCCGGGTGATCTTCATCGCGAGCGAGAGCGGGCTGCTGCCCCCTGCCGAGATGATCCACTACGGCATGACCAAGACCGCGCAGCTCACCATCGCACGCGGGCTCGCCGAGCAGACCAAAGGTAGCGGCGTGACGGTCAATTCGGTGCTGCCGGGGCCGACGCGCTCGGAGGGTATCGTCGACTTCATCCAGTCGGTGGTGTCGAACCCCGACGCGCCCGAAGCCGAGCGCGAAGCGGCCTTCTTCGACGAGCTGCGCCCGCTGTCACTGATCCGCCGCCTGATCGATGCCGACGAGATCGGCGCGACGGTAGCGTTCCTCGCAAGCCCGCTCGCCGCGGCAACCAACGGCGCCGCGATCCGCGCCGAAGGCGGGATCGTGCCGACCATTGCGTGACGATAACTCCCCTCCCGCTTGCGGGAGGGGTCGGGGGAGGGCTTGTTAGGGAAGTGAGCAACGAAACATGCCCTCCCCTAGCCCCTCCCGCAAGCGGGAGGGGAATCAGACCTTCACGATACCCCGCTCGATCAGGCTATGCGCCGTCGCCAATATCGCTTCCTCCGTCGGCCGCATCATCCAGCCGAGGCGCGCCATCGCATGGCTGCTGTCGCCGCCCCGGACATTGCCGAGTTCGGCGACCACCTGCTTGAGCTCCGGCCGAAAGAGCGCGAGCGCCTTGAGCAGCCAGTCGGGCATCTTGCGCGTCGGCACCTTGCGCGCCCGCGCGCCCAGATTGGCGGTCAATATGTTCGCGACGTCGACGAATTTCAGGAACGGTCCCGAGCAGACGAAGCGCTCGTCCTTGATCCCCTCCATCGTCAGCGCTCGATAATGCATGTCGGCGACATCGCGCACGTCGATGATGCCGAAGCCGACGTCGGGACACATCGGCACCTTGCCTTCGAGCAATTGCTTCACCACCTCGATCGAGGTCGACAGATCGTCGCTGAGCAACGGCCCGAACACCGCCGCGGGATTGACCGAGGCGAACTCCATGTCGCCGCCCTCGGCCGCGACCCAGTCGCGCGCGGCGCGCTCGGCGACGGTCTTCGAGCGCGGATAGGGCATGACCTCGGGATTGGCGAGGTTGGTCCAGTCGGCCTCGCTGTAAAGCTCGCGCCCCTTGCCATGGCCATAGGCGATCGCCGCCATCGACGAGGTCAAAACGAAGCGCCTGATGTCGGCTGCCCGGGCGAAGCGCAACGCCCGCAGCACGCCCTCGCGCGCCGGAACGACCAGCTCATCGGCATGTTTGGGCACAGCAAGCGGAAAAGGGGAGGCGACATGCGCGACGTGCGTACAGCCCGCGATCGCCTCGGCCCAGCCGGCGTCATGCTCGAGATCGGCGGCGAAGAAGCTGAGCTTGCTGTTGTCGACATTCAGCCAGCCGCGCACCTCGCCCTCGCGCGCCAGGCTGCGCACCGTCGTGTGGACGTGCCAGCCATTGTCGATCAGCTGCCGGATCAGGAAGCCCGCGATATAGCCGCTGCCCCCGGTGACCAATGCCGTGCCCGCCATGCGCCCCTCCCCTCGCTTGCTATAAGGAGGATATAGAGCATCGTGGGCCAATAAAAAACCGTTCGCCCTGAGCTTGTCGAAGGGCCGTTCTTTCTCTGCGAGTTGGATAAGAAGAACGGTGCTTCGACAAGCTCAGCACGAACGGAATTGGGGTGCGCTCGCTATTTCAGCAGCACCAGTTCCTCGGCCATGCTCGGGTGCAGCGCGACGGTGTTGTCGAAATCGGCCTTGGTCAGCCCCGCCTTCACCGCAACCGCCGCGGCCTGCAAAATCTCGGGCGCATCGGGGCCAATCATGTGCAGCCCCACGACCTGGTCGGTCGCGGCGTTGACGACCATCTTGTACAGCGCGCGCTCGTTGCGGCCCGCGAGGACATTCTTCATCGCGCGGAAATCGCTGGTGTAGACGCGGATGTTGCCCAGCTTGTTGCGCGCCTCGGCCTCGGTCATCCCTACCGCGCCGATCGGCGGGTGGCTGAACACCGCGCTCGGCACATTGGCATAGTCGACGACGGTCGGCTTGCCACCGAACACCGAGTCCGCGAACGCCTGCCCCTCGCGGATCGCGACGGGGGTCAGCTGGATCCGGTTGGTGACGTCGCCGACGGCGTAGATGCTCGGCACCGACGACTGGTTGTCGTCGCCGACCTTGATCGCACCATGCTCGTCGAGCTCGACGCCGACGTCTTCGAGACCGATGCCCTTGGTGTTGGGGACGCGGCCGGCGGCGACCAGCACCGCATCGGCCTGGATCGGATCGCAGCCTTCGAGCATGACGGTCAGCGTGCCGTCTTCATTCTTTTCGATCGACTGGAAGGGCGCGTTGAACTTGAACTCGATGCCCTTGGTCATCGAAATCTGCAGCAGCCGGTCGCGGATCTGTTCGTCATAGCCGCGCAGAATCGTGTCGCCGCGGTTGACGATCGTCACCTTGCTGCCGAATTCGTTGAAGATGCCCGCGAACTCGTTGGCGATATAGCCGCCGCCCGCGATGATGATGCGCTTGGGCAGCGTTTCGAGGTGGAAGACCTCGTTCGAGGTGATCGCATATTCGCTGCCCGGGAATTCGGGGACGTGCGGCCAGCCGCCGGTCGCGATCAGGATGCGCCCAGCGGACAGCTCGGTGCCGTCGGCGAGCCGCACCTTCTGCGGCCCGACGATCGTCGCGCGCGTCTTGAACACGGTGACCTTGTGGTTGTCGAGCGTCTGGCCATAAAGGCCTTCGAGCCGGTCGACCTCCGCCAGCACATTGTCGCGCAGCACGTCCCAGTTGAACCGGCACTCGGGCACGTCCCAGCCGAACTTGCGCGCGTCGTGGAGATCCTCGGCGAAATGCGCGCCGTAAACGAGCAGCTTCTTGGGCACGCAGCCGCGGATGACGCAGGTGCCGCCGACCCGATGCTCCTCCGCCACCGCGACGCGCGCGCCGTGCGAGGCCGCGATGCGCGATGCCCGCACCCCGCCCGACCCGGCGCCGATGACGAAAAGATCATAGTCGAAATCGCTCATGGAAGACCCCTGAAGTGCACCGCCAAGCATTCGCAGCGGCCGCCTATGTGGTTACGCCGCGGCGGCTTGCCAATCGAATTTTGCGTTGAGGGCCAGCGAGCGGGCCTCACTCCCCCAGCGCCGCGGCCATCAGCGCCTGCGTCGCGGCGTCGAACGCGACCGTGCCTTCGGCGAGGCCCTTGGCCATTTCCTTGCCAAGCTCGACCCCGAACTGGTCGAAGGGGTTGATACCGAGCAGCACCGCATTGGCGAAGACGCGGTGCTCGTAGAAGGCGATCAGCGCGCCCAGGCTGCGCGGGGTGACCTGACCCAGCAGGATCGTCGTCGACGGCCGGTCGCCCGGATAATGGCGCGCGCCGTCCTCGCTCGTCCGCCCCGCCATCAGCGCCGCGCCCTGCGCGATGCAATTGGCGACGAGCGTTTCGTGATGCGCCTCGTCGAGCAGATGGTCGGGCTCGCGCGCGACGACGAACTCGACCGGGGTCAGATGCGTGCCCTGGTGGAGCAATTGGAACACCGCATGCTGCGCATCGGTCCCCACCCCGCCCCAGGTGATCGCCGCGCTCGTCCGGCCGAGCGGGGCGCCGTCCAGCGTCACCGACTTGCCGTTCGATTCCATCTCGAGCTGCTGTAGATAGGCGGGGAGCAGGCGCAGGCGTTCGTCATAGGCGAAAACCGCGCGCGTCTGGCAGCCGAGGCGGTTGGTGTAGAGCTGATCGGCGAAGGCGGCGAGCAGCGCGACATTGTCGGCGCCGTCGGCCAGCCGGAAATGCCGGTCCATCTCGGCCGCGCCCTCGAGCATGTCGGCGAAGGCGTCCCAGCCGAGCGCCAGCGCGGCGGGAAAGCCGATCGACGACCACAGCGAATAGCGCCCCCCGACCGATTCCGCGAAGGGCAGGATGCGCGTCTCGTCGACGCCCCATTCCATCGCGCGTTCGGGCATCGCGGTCAGCGCGATGACGCGGCCATAGGGATCGGGCACCCCCGCCTCCTCGAGCCATTGCAGCGCCGACGCGGCGTTGAGCAAGGTTTCGGTCGTGGTGAAGGTCTTCGACGCGACCGCGATCAGCGTGCAGGCGGGGTCGAATTTGGCGAAAGCCTCGGCGAGCGCGGCACCGTCGACGTTCGAGACTACTGCCACATCATAGCGCGAGCCGTGGCGGCCGAGCGCATCGACGAGCAGGTCGGGGCCGAGCGCCGAACCGCCGATGCCGATGTGGAGCAGATGCCGGATCTCGCCGAACGCTCCCGCCTCGATCGCGTCGATCATCATCCGCATCCGCTGGTGGAAGGCCTGCGCGCGGTGGACGGACTCGGGCGCGCCATCGCCGCGTTCGGCGCTATGTTCGGCGGCGCGCTCCTCGGTCGGGTTGGCAATACCGCCGGCGAACAGCGTCTTGCGGCGCTCGGCAAAGTCCTGCGCTTCGGCGAGGTCCGAGAGGATGGCGATCACCGCATCGTCGAGATGCGTCTTGGCGAAGTCGAAACGGATGTCGGCGACACTGCGCACCAGCGCCTGCAGCCGCGCCTCGGGATCGGCGGCGACGAGGTCGGTCAGCGTCTGCGGCTGCCAGCCGGCGAGCGCCTGCCAGGCTTGGTCGGCGATGGTCATGTCTGCGCTTCCCTTCGGACTGAACGAGCGGCTTTCTCTAGGCGCGCCGCCGCGCGCGCGCCAGTGCGATCCGCCGATATTTGCTTGCGCGAAAACCTATTCACCGCCAAATGCGCGCCATGACCGACGCCAGCCTGACCGCCGATACGCCGCCCCCCGCCGGCCCCGCGACGCCCTCCCCCGCCCCTGCCCCCGCGCCGATGAGCGCCAAGGAAGAAGCGATCGACACCGTGCGCTTCCTCGCGTGGCTGGTGGTCGCGGTGATCGTCTTTCGCAGCTTTTTCCTGTCGCCGTTCAACATTCCCTCGGAATCGATGCAGCCACGACTGCTGATCGGCGACTATCTGCTCGTCAACAAAATGGCCTATGGCTATTCGAAATACAGCCTGCCGTTCAGCGTGCCGCTGATCCCCGGGCGCCTGTTCGCCAAAACCCCCGAGCGCGGCGATGTCGTCGTGTTCAAGGCGCCACCGGTCAACGACAACGACTATATCAAGCGCGTGATCGGCCTCCCCGGCGACACGGTACAGGTGGTCGACGGCATCGTCTGGCTCAACGGCAAGCCGCTGCCGCGCGAGGCGATGGCGGATTTCGTGATCCCGGTGACCCCGAACATGCTCGAGGCCGCGCGCGACGAATATCGCAAGCAGGGCTTTCCGGTGCCCGCCGATGCCGACCTCCGCCCCTGTTTCCAGCGCGTGTTCGAGGAAGTCGGCGCCGACGGCCAGCGCCAGTGCCGCTACAAGCAGTTCAGGGAAACGCTGCCGAACGGCAAAAGCTATGCGATCCTCGACATCACCACCATCGCCGAGGACAATACGACGCTGAAGACGGTGCCCGAGGGGCATCTGTTCCTGATGGGCGACAACCGCGACCGCAGCGCCGACAGCCGCTTCCCGGCGATCGAAAACCAGGGCATCGGGCTCGTTCCGCAAGAAAATCTGGTCGGCAAGGCGCTGGTCGGCATGTTCTCGACCGATGGCTCGGCGAGCTGGCTCAACCCGATCAGCTGGTTCACCGCGGCGCGCTGGAGCCGCATCGGGGATGGCTTTTGACCGAGCGGCCCTCCGCCGCCACGATCGCAGCCCTCACCGGCGCGCGCCCAAGCGACCTCGCCCTCTATCATGAGGCGCTGACCCACGGCAGCAGCGGTGCCGGCGACTATCAGCGGCTCGAATTCCTCGGCGACCGCGTGCTCGGGCTGGTGATCGCGTCCGAACTCTTCCGCCGCTTTCCGAAGGCCGCCGAGGGCGAACTTTCGTCGCGGCTCCACGCGCTCGCCTCGGGCGAAACCTGCGCGCGGATCGCGCAGGAGCTCGACCTCAATGCTTATGTCCGCTTCGGCGTCCAGGCGATCGGCGACGGCGGGCGGTATAGCGACAACATCGCCGCCGACGCGCTCGAGGCGCTGATCGGCGCGCTGTGGCTCGACCTCGGCGACGAGGCCGCGCGCGCCTTCATCGTCGCCAAATGGGGCAAGATGATCGACGGCCAGGTCGCAGCGCCCAAGCACCCCAAGGCCGCGCTGCAGGAATGGGCCGCGGCAAAGGGCCGCAAGCCCCCCGAATATCGCCTGATCCGCCGCGACGGCCCCGACCATGCGCCGCGCTTCCACGTCGGCGTGACCGTCGGCAAGCTCGCCGAAGCAACAGGCGAAGGCGCGTCGAAGCAGGCCGCCGAAAAGGCCGCGGCGACCGCCATGCTCGAAATTTTGACACAGGAAGATAAAAAATGACCCAGCGTTGCGGTTTTGTCGCCGTCGTCGGCGCGCCCAATGCGGGCAAGTCGACCCTCGTCAACGCGCTCGTCGGCCAGAAGGTCGCGATCGTCAGTCCCAAGGCACAGACCACGCGCACCCGGCTGATGGGCGTCGCGATGGAGGGCGAGGTGCAGATCGTCCTGATCGACACGCCGGGCATCTTCGCGCCGACCCGCCGCCTCGACCGCGCGATGGTCGCGGCAGCCTGGAGCAGCCTCGAGGAGGCCGAAGCGATATTGGTGATGGTCGACGCCGCCGCGAAGCTCTCCGGCCGCGTCGAGCGCGTGCTCGAGGGCATCGCGAACCGGCCCGAGAAGAAATATCTGATCCTCAACAAGGTCGACCTGACCAAGAAGGACAAGCTGCTGACGATCGCGACCGAACTCAATGCCAAGGTCGCGTTCGACGAAACCTATTTCATCTCGGCCAGCAGCGGCGACGGCGTCGCCGAACTGAAGGCGCATCTCGCGAAGCTGATGCCCGAGGGGCCGTGGCATTTCCCCGAGGACGAGGTCAGCGACGCGCCCGAACGCATGCTGGCGGCCGAGATTACGCGCGAGCAACTCTATCGCCAGCTCCACGAAGAGCTGCCCTATCAGTCGACCGTCGAGACCGAGAAATTCGCGAACCGCAAGGACGGCAGCGCCGAAATCCACCAGCAGATTCTGGTGGCGCGCGACAACCAGCGCGCGATCATCCTCGGCCACAAGGGCGAGCGGATCAAGGAAATCGGCAGTCGCGCACGCGCCGAGCTGACCGAATTGCTCGGGCGTAAGGTCCATCTGTTCCTGCACGTCAAGGTCAAGGCGAACTGGGACGAGGACCGCGGCGTCTATCGCGACATGGGGCTCGACTGGGTCGATTGAGGAGACAGATGATGCACCGTCCGCCGTCGATCGTGCATTTCGAGCGCCTCTTCTGGGCGTCGCTGGTCGTGGGTCTGATCACCACCTGGCTCGCATGGTCCGACATGCAGGCCGTGCTGGAAAAATCCGGGACGTCGTACAGCATGACCAGCATCCTGTTCATGCTGGCCTTCGTTCTCGCGATCCCCGTGGGCCTGTGGTTCGGCATCGCGCGGCGGGCCAGCAATATCGTGCGCTGGATCTATGTCGTCTGGATGGGCTTCGGGGTGATCTCGACCCTGGTCTCGCTCGCCGACCCGCAGGGTTTCACGGGCACCCTGCTCGCCCTGTCGCTGATTTCGACCTTGCTGACGGCCGCCTCGATCATCTGCCTGTTTCGCGCCGATGCCGTCGCCTGGCTGACCGGAAAAGCGCCGGTCGATCCAAAAATCTTCGAATAGGGAACGCGGCGTCAGACCCGCCGGCAATCGTCGGGCGGGGGCTGGCCGTCGAAGCGCGCGCCGATCCAGCTCAGCGTCTCGGTCACGCTGTCCTTCGCGCTCGCGCCATGTTCGGTGCCGCGCATCTCGATCCAGCGCAGCTTCGTGCGATTGCGGCAGACGGCTTTCGCGAATTTGCGCGTCACCGCAGGCGCGACGATCGTATCCCTGTCGCCCTGCGCGATCAGCAGCGGCCCGGGCACGCGCGCGGGATCGACGCTGTTGGCGCGGGCGAGCGATTTCCACGGCTCGATCTGGCCGATATCCTTGGTCCGCGTCGCGCGCGCGACGGTCAAGATGCCGAGGATCGTGCCGAGCTTCGGCTTCTTTTCCAGGCTGACGCAATTATTCTCGGCCAGCCGGTGGACGATCCCCGCATTGGTCTTGTTGACGATCCCGTCCATCGAATAGCCGTAGAGCGTCGACCAGCTGTGGAGCGCGAAGGAGAGCAGCAGCGCGCGCGCATTCTTGTCGCTGCCCTCGCGCAGGTTCGCCGCTAGATCGGTCGGCGGGGCGGCGGCGGCGGCGCCCACCAGCGTCAGGTCGGGGGCGTAACGCCGCGCGTTGGTCGCGGTCCACAGCGCGGCATGGCCGCCCTGCGACTCGCCCCAGACCGCAAAGCCGTTGCCCGCCGCCGCGCCGGGAATGCCGCGCGCGGCGCGCACCCCGTCGAGCACCGCGTGCGAGGTATCGTCGCCGATCAGGAAGGGGTGCATTGTCGGACTGGCGAGCCCGATATAGTCGGGCGCGACGACGACATAGCCCTGGCGCACCGCGGGCTCGACGCCTGCCGAGGCCGGGAAGAAATTGCTGCTGAGCGACGGCGCGCATTTTTCGGCGACGCCCCAGGCACCGTGCGTCCAGGCGATCACGCGGCGCGGACGCGGCGGGATCGCCTCGCGCGGCGCGGCGACGATGCCGGTGACGCGCAACGGCGCGCCGCTGCCGTTCGTCGTCCAATATTGGATGCGCCACGCCTGCACCCCCGGCGGCGTATCGGTCATCGGATCGGCGGCGATCAGGCTGCCCGCCTGTTGTGCCTGGGCGGCCGCGGGCGCGGCGATGGCAAGAGCCAGCAGGAGCAGCAAATAGCGCATCGAACACCTCCCTGTTGGCGGCACAATAGCACGGGTCGCACCCGGCGGATATGGCGAGCGCGCACCGGCTTCCAGCCACTATTGTGCGCATGATATTGCCATTATGGCAGCATTATTTGGCTTCCATCGAATAAAGCATAATATATTCCCGCCATTCCCAAATAACCGTCTGACTTATTGGCAAGCCATGATAGTCTCTGCGCCATTCCAGGGGGAGACAAGACATGACGCCGAAAGATTCCGGACCCGTTCCCGTGCCGCCGTCCGAAGTGCTGATCAAGCTGCCGCAGGACCAATATTGCCACGCCGACGCGCCGACCGAATGGTGGTGGCACACCGGCACGCTGGTCGCGGGCGACCGCGTCTTCGGTTTCGAGATCAACGCCGCGAGCTTCGCGCCCGCCGCCTTTACCGAGGTGATGCTGACCGACGTCGCGAACCAGCGCCATTACCAGAAGACCGCGCCGCAAACGGCTGGCGAATGGGCCGAAACCGACCCCAGCAAGGACTGGTACGTCCGGCTCGGCAATCCCGAGCTCGAGCATGACTGGATCTGGATGACCGCGCCGCAGGCCGACCCGAGCAACATGACGGTGAAGGCCGCGCTGCAGGACGAGGCCACGGGCACCACGATCCTCTTCGACCTCGTCATGGCGCAGCAGGGTCCGCCGCTGATCGTGTGGGGCACCGGCTGCAATCCCACGCCGCCGAACGACGGCGGGTCGGTGACCGCGAACAATTATTATTACAGCTTCACCCGGCTCCAGGCGTCGGGCACCATCGCGCTCGGCGGCGAGGTTTTCGAAGTCAGCGGCCAGACGTGGATGGACCATGAATATGGGTTGTTCGGGTCGTCGGCGCAGCCGGTGCTCTGGTATCTGCAGGACATGCAGCTCGATAACGGGGTGCATATCTCGCACTATATGACGCTGACCGGAGACAATCCGCCGCAAGCGGGGCAGAGCTATCCCTCGAACGCGACGATCCAGTTTCCCGACGGCACGACCTATTTTGTCCGCGACTGCATAATGACGCCGGGCACGCGCACTTGGACCGCGCCGAGCGGGCAGGTCTTCTTCCTCGATTTCCAGGTCGGCATCCCCGATTTCAGCGCATCGATCGCGGTGACGACCCCGGTCGATGATCAGGCATTCCTGGCGTACGGCAGCTATGTCTACGAAGGGCTGGCGACCGCGAGCGGGACGTTCGACGGCCAACAGGTCAGCGGCACGGCGTGGAACGAGCAGCGGCCTTAGGCGGACCCGCCGCCTGATATCAAACCATCCCTCCCCTTTAGGGGAGGGCAGCGAGACTTGCAGCTTGCTGCCTAGTCGCAGCGGGTGGGGGCCCGAAACCTTGCGCAAGGCCGCGGGCCCCCACCCCAACCCCTCCCCTGAAGGGGAGGGGCTTTCGCGTGCACCTTCCGGTGCTTATTCCTTCGCCGCGGCTTTCTTCTTCGCGGGCGTCTTTTTCGCCGCCGGCTTCTTCGCCGCGACCTTTTTCGGCGCCGCCTTCTTCTTGCCCTTCGCGGGTCCCTTCGCCGCGCGCGCGTCGATCAGCGCGATCGCTTCCTCCTCGGTCAGCGCGTCGGGTTCCATCGACTTGGGCAGGGTCGCGTTGGTCGTGCCGTCGGTGACATAGGGACCGAAGCGCCCCGCCATCAGCTTCATGTCGCCGCCGCTGGTCGGATGCGCGCCGAAGGTCTTGAGCGGCTCGACCTTGGCGCGCGCGCCACGCCCGCCGCCGTTCGCCGCCTCGGCGATGCGCACCACCGCGGCGTTCATCCCGATGTCGAAGATTTCGGCGGTGCCCGTCAGCTTGGCATATTTGCCGTCGTGGAGCAGATAGGGGCCGTAGCGCCCGAGCCCCGCCATGATGGTCTTGCCGCTTTCGGGATGCGTCCCGACCTCGCGCGGCAGGTTCAGGAGCCGGATCGCATAGTCGAGGTCGAAATCCTCGCCCGGGATATCCTTGGGGATCGACGAGCGCTTCGCCTCTTTGCCCTCGCCGAGTTGGATATAGGGCCCGAAGCGCCCGCTGCGCTTCGTGACTTCGAGCCCGCTCTCGGGATCGGTGCCGAGCGCTTCGGGTCCGGTGTCGGCGCCGTCGCTGCCGCCCGGCTGCGCGAATTTGCGCGTGAACTTGCAGTCGGGATAGTTGCTGCACGCGATGAACGGCCCGAACTTGCCGCCGCGCAGCGCCAGCTTGCCGGTGCCGCAATTCGGGCAAAGCCGCGGGTCGGTGCCGTCGCCCTTGTCGGGGAAGAGATAGGGGCCGAGGAATTCGTCGAGCGCCGCGGTGATCTCCGACGGCTTCTGCTCCATCACCTCGCCGGTGCGCGGCTTGAAATCGCGCCAGAAACGGTCGAGCACCGCCTGCCACTGCGCGCGGCCGCCCGACACGTCGTCGAGCTCTTCCTCGAGCCCCGCGGTGAAGTCGTAGCCGACATAACGTTCGAAGAAGCGCTCGAGGAACGCCGTCAGCAGCCGCCCGCTCTCCTCGGGAATGAACCGGTTCTTCTCGACCGTCACATAGGCGCGGTCCTTGAGCACCTGCAGGATCGACGCATAGGTCGACGGGCGCCCGATGCCGAGCTCTTCCATCTTCTTGACCAGGCTTGCTTCCGAATAGCGCGGCGGCGGCTGGGTCTCGTGCTTCTCGACCTCGACCCCGGTCTTCGCCGGGGCGTCGCCCTTGCTCATCGCGGGCAGCAGGCGCGCGTCCTCGTCCTCGGCCCCCTCCCGGGAGGGAGAACTACTTTCGTCGCGGCCCTCGTCGTAGAGCGCGAGGAAGCCCGGGAATTTCACGACCTGCCCGGTCGCGCGGAGCACCGTCTTGCCGGTGCCGTCGCTCAGATCGATGCTGGTGCGTTCGAGCCGCGCCGAGGCCATCTGACTCGCCATCGCGCGCTTCCAGATCAGCTCGTAGAGCCGGCCATGGTCGCCGCTGCCGGCCTTGTCCTTCGAAAAGTCGGTCGGACGGATCGCCTCATGCGCTTCCTGCGCATTCTTGGCCTTGGTCTGATACTGCCGCGGCTGGTCGGGGACATAGCCGCCGTCGTAGCGCGTCGCGATCGCCTTGCGCGCGGCGCTGATCGCGCTGTGATCCATCTGGACGCCGTCGGTCCGCATGTAAGTGATCGCGCCGTCCTCGTAGAGTCCCTGCGCGATACGCATCGTGTGGCTCGCCGAGAAGCCGAGCTTGCGCGCCGCTTCCTGCTGCAGCGTCGATGTCGTGAACGGCGGCGGCGGGTTGCGCGTCAGCGGCTTGGTCTCGACCGTGTCGACGGTGAAATGGCCCGCCTTCACATCGGCCTCGGCGGCGCGCGCGTCGGCCTCGCTGGTGATCGTCAGCCGCTCGATCTTGTCGCCGCGCCAGCGCGACAGCCTTGCCCGGAACGGCGTTCCGGACATTTCGAACAGCCCGGTGACTGACCAATATTGCTGCGCGACGAACGCCTCGATCTCGCGCTCGCGCTCGACGATCAGGCGCAGCGACACCGACTGGACGCGCCCCGCCGACTTGGCGCCGGGCAGCTTGCGCCACAGCACCGGCGACAGGGTGAAACCGACCAGATAGTCGAGCGCGCGGCGCGCGCGATAGGCGTCGATCAGGTCGGTATCCAACTCGCGCGGCGCCGCCATCGCGTCGGTCACCGCCTGCTTGGTGATCGCGTTGAAGGTCACGCGGTCGACCTTGGCGGGCAGCGCCTTTTTGCTGCGTAGCAATTCCTGAACATGCCAGCTGATCGCCTCGCCCTCGCGATCGGGGTCGGTGGCGAGGATCAGGCGGTCAGCGGTCTTGGCGGCGTCGGATATCTCCTTCATCCGCTTCGCCTTGTCGGGATAGAGCAGCCACTGCATCGCGAAGCCGTCGTCGGGATCGACCGACCCGTCCTTGGGCGGCAGGTCGCGAACATGACCATAGGATGCCAATACCTTGAAATCGCGACCGAGATATTTCTCGATCGTCTTCGCCTTGGCGGGCGATTCGACAATGACCAATTGCATGAAAAACGGATTCCCCGAAAACTCTTACGTACGTACGCGCGAGGGTGGCGGGGGTCGCGGCGTCCCGTCAAGGAGTTTCGGACTCGCCGGGCAGACCATATCATAGCCCTGAGCTTGTCGAAGGGCGCTTCTCAGTGAGGCGCCCTCGACAGGCTCAGGGCTACGGTGATGATCCGCCGCGCGCCTCAGCGCAGCGGCGCCAGCCGTCCGATCAACATCGCGCTCGTCAGGCTGGCCGCCTTCGCCGCGCCTTCCTCATAATTGCCGGGCTTCGCGGTGAAGGCGAATTTGCGCGTCTTGCCGAACTTGAGCCCTCCGAAGCCGAACACCGCGGCGACCCCGCCCGCGACATTGGCGGCCGATTGCATCGCCTTGTCGCCGCCGCTCGACGCGTCGCTCTTCTCGACGAACTCGCCTTCGACCGCGACGGGCGCCTTGACGGTGATCACCGCCTGCTTGCCGTTGGGCGCGATCAGCGTGACGCGCGAATAATCGGCGCTGACCGAGAGCGCGCTGTTCACCTGCAGCCCGCCGAAGCTGAAGGCACCGGGGCGCTTCTGCTGCGAAAAGTCGATCAGATAGACGACGTTCACCACCCCGATATTGGCCGCTTTCGCATAGTTGGTGAGCGCGATGCTCGCCTGTCCGGCCTGCATGTTCATGCCCATGCTGCTGAGCCCCGATCCCATGAAGTCGCCGGGGATCATCAGCAGCGAGGGCAAGGCCGACGGCTTGTAATAGGTCGCCTTGCCCTTGCTGCCCTTTTCGAGCGCGATGTTGATGTCGAGCGGCATGTCCTGCGACTTGGTTTTCGCCAGCGTCGTATGGCCGAAGAGATCGGTCGGCGCCTGCACGCTATAGCCGCTCGCGGTCAGCTGCGTCACGAAGTCGGCATAGGCGGCGTCGGTCACCGCCTGCATCATCTCGGGCGTTACCCCGACGAGTTCGCTCTGCGCCTTGGTGGTCCCGCCGAACGCCCCCATCAGCCCGCCGCTGCTCGCGGTGCGGTCGGTCGATTCGAAGATGAAGCCGATATTGAACGCGCCGATCGCGACTTGCGTGACGCCCTTGGCATTCGCCGGGCCGGCGATCTTCACCGGCTCCTTTTCCTTGGCGATGGTGTGGACGGGCTGGAGCAGCATCGCGGCGATGGCGATGGCCGACAGCAATTTTTTCATGGGTCTTCCTCCGGCCCTCAGCCGACAGACCCACTAGCCGGCGAGAGAGCGATACGAGGCGACCCGTGGGCCCTGCATCGGTCAGATGCAGGGGCGTGTCAATGGTTTGGCTAACCGAGGATTAGCCTTGATCCTGCCAGCGGAAGTCGGCGGGGAGCACGCATTTGCCGGCGTCATATTTGCCGACGCTGCGGATCACCTCATTGTCGTCGGGTTCGATGCGGCGACCGCTGATCTGGCTGTCGACCACGCGGCGGACGAGCGCGTCGAGGCGCGTGACGAGGTAGCAGTCGATCGCCGGCGGCGCGTGCGGATTGCCGACCCCGCTGTCGTCGGTCAGGAACAAATAGCGCGACTGGGTCGCCGCAGCCATCGCGCGCATCGCATATTCGGCCTCGTCGGCGACCCCCGATGCAGCAACCGGCGTGATATGGATGCGCTTGGCGCGCGCCGCCTCGGCCGCCTGCCAGGTCCGTCCGAACAGCTCGCCGTGCGGCGGCGCGTCGGCGACGAGCAGCATCGATTTCACGGCGTCGGGACGCCATTCCTGCGCCACCGCGCGGATCAGCGCCTGATCCATCGCCTCGGGATAGTCGCCGCCGCCGGTCGCATATTGCGCCGCGAGCGCGCCTTGTGCGCGGGCGATGTCGCGGTCGAAGGTCACGGTGCGCGTGACATATTCGTCGCCGAGGTCGCGGTAGAAGACGAAGCCGACGCGGATGTCGAGGTCGCGGTGCTTCGCGGTGATCGACGATATGATCGAGCGCATCTCGGCCTGCAGGAAGCGGATCTCGTCGCCCATGCTGCCCGTCGTGTCGACCACGAGCATCAGGTCGAGCTTGGTCGCCTTGGCCGCGAGCTGGTTCGCGGTGAGCCCGACGGTCTGCCCGCCCGGCGCGTCGACGACGAACAGCGGCCGCGCGGTCGCGATCGGCCGTCCAGCCTTGGTCGCCGACACGGTGACACGCTCGCTCAGCCGGTCGAGCCCGGGGAAGAAGACCGCGCTGCCGTCGGCCTGCGTCGCCATGGTGATGCTGTTGCCGTCGCTGCACGTCAGCTTCACGTCGGCGAAGGGCACCGGCTGGCCGTTGCGGTCGCTGACCTTGACCGTCACGACGCGCGTCGTGTCGACGCGCGGCAGCGCGCGGACGTCCTGGCCCAAGCTGCTGCGATTGACATAAGCCGCGTACAATTCCGGGTTGAGCAGATCGTCATGCTCGCCCGCGGTAAGGATGCCCGATTGCGGCTGCGGCTGCGGATAGGGGCGCGGCGGCATGCGCCGGTCGACATAGTCGGACGAGGATCCCGGAGCCGGCGGTGCCGCGGCGGGCGCATAGTCGGCGCTCTTGCTGGCCGACAAAGCGCCATCGGCGCGCGCGCCCGTGACGGCAATGGCGTCGGAGCCGCTTTCGCTCTCATAGACGGGTGCAGGCGGCGGAGGTGGCGGCGGCGGTGCGGGCGGCGGGGGTGCCATCGGCGGCGACGCGGCGTCGACCGCCATGGCACGGCTTTCGCCACGCTCGCGCTTGGCCGCGCCCCTGGCATAGCCGCCATTTTGCTGCTGGCGGACCTGCTGCTCGGCGTCGAGCCGGGGCAGCGGGTCGGCGTTGCGGCAGAAGCCCTGCGCGGGCGTCCGCGCCGCGGCGATCGAGAGCGGCGTCGGCGCCAGCCCCGTCGCCAGCACCGCGATCATCGTCGTTCCGGTCAGAAATCGGCTGCGCATCATCAAACTCCCCGGCCATGTGATACAATATCATCAACCTCGGCCCCAGCCGCTGAACCGTGGCTGAACCGCGATAAGCCGTGAAATTATTTGGGGGCCAACGCTATGCACGCGGTCACAGCAGCGAAATTCGGGCCCCCGCGTGGCGTTCGATGCGCCCCGCCAGCTCCATTTCGAGCAGCACCAGCTGCACCGTCGCCGCGGCGCAGCCCGACTGGCGAACGAGCTCGTCCACCGCGACCGGGGTGGGTCCCAGCAATCCGGCGATACGGCCGCGATCGCCCTCGCCGGCCTCGGCGACCGGGGGCACCGGCGCAAAGCCGCGCGCGGGCTCACGCACCATCCGCGCGTCGATCGGCCCCAGCGCTTCGAGCACGTCGTCGATCGTCTGGACCAGCGTTGCGCCCTCGCGGATCAGCAGGTTGCAGCCCTGCGCGCGCGGGTCGAGCGGCGAGCCCGGCACCGCCATCACCTCGCGCCCATAATCGCCCGCACGCCGTGCGGTGATCAGCGAGCCCGATTTCGGCGCCGCCTCGATCACCAGGGTTCCGTGCGACAGCCCGGCGATGATCCGGTTGCGCGCCGGGAAATGGCGCGCCAGCGGCTCGGTGCCCGGCGGCTGTTCGGCGATGAGCAACTGGTCGGTCGCGATCTTTTCCTGGAGCGCCGCATTTTCAGGCGGAAAGGTGATGTCGATCCCGCTGCCGATCACCGCCGCGGTCGCGCCGGCGAGCGCGCCGATATGCGCCGCGGTGTCGACCCCGCGCGCGAGCCCGCTGACCACGGTCACGCCCTGCCCCGCCAGCTCGGCGGCCATCTGCCGCGCGAAGCGGCACGCGACGGCCGAGGCGTTGCGCGCGCCAACGATCGCAACGCACGGGCGCCGCAGCATCGCCGCATCGCCGCGCACGATCAGCACCGGCGGCGCCCCCTCGACCTCGCGCAGCAGCGGCGAATAATCGGGATCGTCGCTGAACATGTGCCGCGCGCCAAGCTGCGCGACGCGCGCGATTTCACGCTCGGCAAGATCGGCGGGCGCGACGCGCAGCCTGCCGCCGCCGCGCCCGACGAGATCGGGCAGCGCCGCGAGCGCGGCCTCGCCCGATCCGAAGCGCAGCATCAGCTGGTGCCAACTCACCGGGCCGACATGCGGCGTGCGGATCAGCCGCAGCCGCGCCAGCCGCTCGGCGTCACTCACTCGCCCGTACTTTCTCCCGGCGCGTCCTTTTTCGCGCCGACGCGCGGCTCGGTGCCCGCGCGCAGCCGCGCGATATTCTCGCGGTGGCGCCACAGCACGATGACCGCGAGCCCGGCGAGGCCGATGGCATAGGTCTGATAGCCCATCAGCAGCGCCGCGACGGGCGCCGCGACCGCCCCTATCATCCCGCCGAGCGACGAGATGCGCAGGACGAGCACGGTGCCGATCCACACCAGGGCGAAGATCAAGCCGATCGGCCAGGCGAGCGCGAGCGACAGGCCGAGCAGCGTCGCGACCCCCTTGCCGCCCCTGAACTTCAGCCAGACGGGGTAGCAATGGCCGATCATCGCCGCGGCGCCCGCGACCATCGCGCCGTCCTCGCCCAGCCCGGGCACGAAATGCCGCGCCAGCAGCACCGCGACCGCGCCCTTCGCGCCGTCGAGGATCAGCGTCGCCGCCGCCAGCCCCTTGCGCCCGGTACGCAGCACATTGGTCGCGCCGATATTGCCCGATCCGATCTGGCGCAGGTCGCCCGCCCCGAACGCGCGCGTCAGGATCACCCCGAACGGGATCGAGCCGAGCAGATAGCCCGCGACGATCAGCAGATAGATGGTCATGATGCTCCCCAACCTCGTCCGGGTTCACTGTGGCGATGTTGGCGCGGCCAAGCAATGGATTCGAACAAGGAAGCGGTCAGAACGGACCCTTATCCTCCTTCGTCATGCTGAACTTGCTTCAGCATCCATGGCCGGACGACGCAGCAAATGCAGCGCATCAGGCACGCACAGACCATGGACCCTGAAACAGGTTCAGGGTGACGACGAATTGAAGGGGTCTCTTATGACAGGGACGATTGAGCGCTTTCCGCTCGCCTGCTAACGCCCCCGCCATGTCCTCCCCCGCGCCCGACGCCCCCATCCTCTTCTTCGACTCCGGTCTCGGCGGCCTCACCGTGCTCGGCCCGACGCGCGCGCTGCTGCCGACCGCGCCGATCGTCTACGCCGCCGACTATGCCGGGCTGCCCTATGGCCAGAAGAGCGAGGCCGAGCTCGCCGCGCGCGTCCCCGCATTGCTCGGCCGCCTCGTCGAGCGCTACCAGCCGCGGCTCGCGGTGATCGCGTGCAACACCGCCTCGACGATCGCACTCACGCATGTCCGCGCCGCGCTCGACCTGCCGATCGTCGGCACCGTCCCCGCGATCAAGCCCGCCGCCGAACTGACGCGGACCGGCGTGATCGGCGTGCTCGGCACCGAAGCGACGGTGCGCCAGCCCTATGTCGACGATCTTTCGGCGCGCTTCGCCGCCGGCAAGACGGTGCTCCGCCACGGCAGCCCCGGCCTCGTCACCGGCGCCGAGGCGAAGCTGCGCGGCGAAGCGGTCGATCCCGCGGTCATCGCGCGCGCGATCGCGGGGCTCACCGGACAACCCGGCGGCGACAAGCTCGACGTCATCGTCCTCGCCTGCACCCATTTCCCGCTGCTCGCCGACGAACTGCAGGCCGAGGTCGGTCCGCACGTCCGGCTGATCGACGGCGCCGAAGGCATTGCGCGCCGCATCGCGGATCTCACCGACGGCCAGCCCTGGCCCGCCACCGCCGCGCCGGGGATCGCGGTGTTCACGCGCAGCGACGACCGCCCGCCGCCGCTGTCGGCGCTCGCACCCTATGGCCTCGACCGGATCGAGCTGATCTAGCGGCTCGATCAGGCTGATTTGCCGCACAAATTGCGAATCGTTCGCACTGGCTTTCGGCGGCATCCGGGGTTATTGGCGCGCATGTTAATAGCCGCCCGGAGGGAGCGGTGCTGGCACCTGACTGCGGGGCTGAGACGTGAACTATAACGATATTTTCGCACGCGCCATCGATCGGTTGCACGAAGAGGGACGCTACCGCGTCTTCATCGACATCCTGCGCAACAAGGGCGCCTACCCGAACGCGCGCTGCTTCGCCGGCCACAACGGGCCGAAGCCGATCACCGTCTGGTGCTCGAACGACTATCTCGCGATGGGCCAGCACCCCAAGGTCGTCGCCGCGATGGAAGAGGCGCTGCACGACGTCGGCGCCGGCTCGGGCGGCACGCGCAATATCGGTGGCAACACCCATTATCATGTCGACCTCGAAGCCGAACTCGCCGACCTGCACGGCAAGGAAGGCGCGCTGCTCTTCACCTCGGGCTATATCTCGAACGAGGCGACGCTCGGCACGCTGGGCAAATTGCTGCCGAACTGCATCATCTATTCGGACGAGCTGAACCACGCCTCGATGATCGCGGGCATCCGCAATTCGGGCTGCGAAAAGCGCGTGTGGCGCCACAACGACCTCGCCCATCTCGAAGAATTGATGGCCGAGGACGATCCCGAAGCGGCCAAGCTGATCGCCTTCGAAAGCGTCTATTCGATGGACGGCGACGTCGCCCCGATCCACGCGATCTGCGACCTCGCCGAAAAATATAACGCGCTGACCTATTGCGACGAAGTCCATGCCGTCGGCATGTACGGCCCGCGCGGCGGCGGCATCACCGACCGCGACGAGGCGGCGCACCGCGTGACGATCATCGAGGGCACGCTCGGCAAGGCGTTCGGCGTGATGGGCGGCTATATCGCCGCCGACAAGAATATCATCGACGTGATCCGCAGCTATGCGCCGGGCTTCATCTTCACCACCAGCCTGTCGCCGGTGCTCGTCGCCGGCGTGCTCGCCAGCGTGCGCCACCTGAAAGCGTCGAGCGTCGAGCGCGAGGCGCAGCAGGCCAATGCCGCCTACCTCAAGCAATGCTTCCGCGACGCCGGCCTGCCGGTGATGGATTCGACGACGCACATCGTGCCGCTGATGGTCGGCGATCCGGTGCGCGCGAAGAAGATCAGCGACATCCTGCTCGCCGAATATGGCGTCTATGTGCAGCCGATCAATTTCCCGACCGTGCCGCGCGGCACCGAACGGCTGCGCTTCACGCCGGGCCCGGCGCACGACGAGGCGATGATGCGCGAGCTGACGCAGGCGCTCGCCGAAATCTGGGATCGTCTGGAACTCCGCAAGGCCGCGTGAGCGACTTCGGCATTTTCCCGGCGGACGATTGGGCCGTGGCCCAGGGCATGGGTCCGAACGGCCCCATCCTGACGCGCTATCGCAGCGGGATGCCGTCGAGCGCGGACCGCGCGCTGTTTTCGAACCTCGTCATCATCCGCTGGCAATATGCCGATGCGGGCACGGGTGCGCTCCCCGACGGCGACACGCTGGACCGGATGACCGAGCTTGAGGACGCCGTTCTGGATGCCGCCGATTATGAGAAACATTGGGGCTCCGGCGTTGCCGCCGTGACCGAAGACGGCGTTCGCGAATGGCGCTTCTATACGCCCGACACGTCCGAATTCATGGTCAATTTCAACCGGGTGCTGGCGGGCAAGGAAGCGTTCCCGCTCGAATTCCGGGCGTTCGACGACCCCGAATGGATCGCCCTCACCGAGCTTCAGGCAGCATCGTCGCACGGGAGCGACCGTGCAGACGTTTGACGAAGTCGTAACAGGCCGCCGTTCGATCCGCGGCTTCCTCGACAAGCCCGTTCCGAAAGCGCTGATCGCCGAGATTATCGAGGTCGCGATGCGCGCGCCCTCGTCGTTCAACAACCAGTGCTGGAATTTCTCGGTCGTCACCGGCGAGGCGCTCGATGCGATCCGCCGCGGCAATACCGAGGGCATCCTCGCCGGCAAGCCCGACAGCCGCGAATTCCGCCGCTTCGACGGCATCGCCGACGACCATCGCGCGCGCCAGATCGAGATCGCCAAGCAGCTGTTCGGCGCGATGGGCATCGCGCGCGAGAACAAGGACGCGCGGCAGGACTGGGTGCTGCGCGGCTTCCGCCAGTTCGACGCGCCGGTCAGCATCGTCGTCACCTACGACCGCGTCCTCCTCGGCAGCGACATCGCGCCATTCGACTGCGGCGCGGTGACCAACGCCCTCGTCAACGCCGCCTGGTCGCGCGGATTGGGCTGCGTGATCAACAGCCAGGGCATCATGCAGTCGCCGGTGGTGCGCGAGCATGCGCAAATCCCCGACGACCAGGTGATCATGATCTGCGTCGCGATGGGCTGGCCGGAAGCAGATTTCCCCGCCAACGCGGTGGTATCGAACCGCAAGAGCGTCAGGGACGCGGTCCGTTTCGTCGGGTTCGACGACTGACGCCCGCGTGCCGTTCGACCTGCTCGAGGCGCTGGGATTTGCCGCCGAGGCGGCGACGGAAGTCCCCGACCTGCGCAAGCGGCGCAATCGCATCGGCTGCGTTATCGGCTTCGCCCTGCTGCTGATTTTCTTTGCGGCGCTCACCTGGTGGTCATGATAGCGGTCGCGCAATCACCCCCCCCAGCACGAGAGATCATATGACCGCAGAGCGCTACAGCAGCACCGCCATCACGCTTCACTGGCTGCTCGCGCTGCTCCTCGCCTTCCAGATTTCGCTTGGCTGGGCGCTCGAGGGCAACAACAGTCCTGAATTGTTCGCGCGCTTCCAGCTCCACAAATCGATCGGCATCGCGATCCTGCTGCTCAGCGTCGCGCGGCTGGTGACCCGTTTCGTCACGCCGCGCCCGCCCGCATCCGACGGACCGGCGTGGACCCGCGCGCTCGCGGGCATAGTCCACTGGCTTTTCTACCTCGTGCTGATCCTTGGCCCGATCACCGGCTGGCTGGTCGTCTCGACCGCGCGGATCCAGGTCCCGACATTGCTCTTCGGAATCGTCCCCTGGCCGCACCTGCCCGTCGGCCGCGGCTGGCACGATCCCGCCGAGTCGATCCACGGCGCGATGGCATGGCTCGCGCTCGGGCTGTTCCTGCTCCACATCGTCGGCGCGCTCCGCCATCAGTGGCTGCTCGGCAAGCCCGAACTCCAGCGGATGATCCCCTTCGCGAAGGGCAAGGCGGCGGGCGCCGCGATCGGCGCACTGGCGCTGGTCTTCGCGGCGGCAGTCGCGGGCAAGCTCGTGCATGCGGACAAGCCGCGCATGGCGGCCGAAAAGATCGAGGCGCCGGTCGCTGCTGCGCCCACCGCAGCGCCCGTGATCGAAAGCGAAGAGGAAAATCCGGAAGAAGTCGCAGAGGCACCCGAGGAAGCCGCGCAGCCGCTCGCCGACTGGAGCGTCGCATCGGGCGGCCGGCTCGGCTTTACCGCGCGCTGGAACGGCGAGGCGGTCGCGGGCCGCTTCGGTCGCTGGGACGCCGACATCAAATTCAGCCCCGACGATCTCGCCAAATCGCGGATCGAGGTGACGGTCGACCTCGCCTCGGCCGACACCGGCGATGCGCAGCGCGACGATTCGCTGAAGGGCAGCGATTTCTTCGACAGCAGTGCGCACCCGAAAGCGGTCTATACCGCGCGCGACATCCGCCACCTCGGCGGCGACCGCTACGAGGCGCGCGGCACGCTCGACCTGCGCGGGGTCAAAAGGCCCGCAACGCTCCGCTTCACCCTGACCATCGACGGCGACCGCGCACGTGTCGCGGGCACCACGCGGATCGACCGTACCACCTTCGGCGTCGGCCAGGGCGAATGGGCGGCGACCGACGCGATTGCGGCCGGGGTCGACATCGCCTTTTCGTTCAGCGCCACGCGCCCGGCGCGCTGAGCTCAGCGCGGCCACCGCTTGGCAAGCCGCTTAGCGGCGCGGGCCCTTGTCGATCCGCACCGACCAGGCGTAGCCGCGATAGAGGCGCACCAGCGTCATGCGCCCGCCGACGTCGCTCGCGATCTCGCGCGCCGCCTCGGCCAGCATCGCGCGCGGCGCGACGTGGAAACGTGCTAGCCAGCCGAACAGTCCCGCACGGAACCAGGCGGGCAAACCTTCCTGCTGGCCGAAATCGACGATATGCAGCGAACCATTGCGCGCCAGCCGCTGTGCCGCCTCGCGCATCGCGCCCTGCCAGTCGGGGATCATCGACAGCGTATAGCTCTGGAATATCCGGTCGAACCCCGCGACGCGAAACAGCGCATCGGGGTCGAAGCCCGTCGCATCGCCCTGCGCCACGGTGATACGCCGCGTCAGCCCGGCGCGCGCGATCGCCGTGCGTGCGCTCTTCAGCATTTCCTCCGAAATATCGATGCCATAGAAGCGCGCGCCCGGCCAGCAGCGCGCCGCCGCGATCAGGTTGCGCCCCGTGCCGCAGCCGACCTCGAGCACATGGCCGCCCACCGGCGGCTGCAACTCGTCGATCATCCGGTCGCGCCCGAGCAGATAATATTTGCGCGTTATATCATAGACATGCCGCTGGCCGCGATAGACATTGTCCATCAGCGCGGCATGGCCCTCCCCCCCGGCCATCGCTCAGCGCTTCAATATATAGAGATGCACCCCGCCGTAGATCGCCGAGCGGTCGCGCTGTGTATACCCAAGCGATTCTTCCGCGCGATAGTCCCAGCGATCGAGCAAGACCTCGGGCAGCCGCCCGGGGAGCAGGCTCGGTTCGGCGGCGGTGCGGAACAGCACCCGCGCGCGCGGCCGCGCGGTGCGCGTCACCTCGGTCCACAAAGCTAGCAGCTGCGCGTCGCTCATCCAGTCCTGCGCGTCGAGGAAGATATAGCGGTCGAAGCTCGCATCCTCGGCGGCCGCGAGCATGTCGGTCATATTGGCGTGAAGCATCGTTACGCGTTCGGCACGCGCCTTGACCGCGTCGTAGTTCGCGGCCTGCAGATAGGGCGGCAACGGCGCCTCGACGCCGCGCCCATAGCCGCGCCCGAAGGCCTGCCACGCGAAATAATTGTCCTTGAGGTCGAAGTCGCAGCTCAATTTCTCGAGCCGCGCGCGCAGCACATCGGCCATCGGCTTGCCGCCCGCCAGCGCGTCATATTGCGCGGGCGGGATGCCCAGCCCGAACAGCGACGAGCGCTGGTCGGTGACCCAGCGCACGAATTTCCGGTCGAAGAAGGGCGCGAACTTCGTCTCGAAAATATACCGCTGCTCGTCGAGGTCGCGCGCTTCGAGCAGCATGCGCGGATCGATCTTCATCATCCGCGCGAGCAGATGCGCGACCCCGATGAAATTGCCGAGCAGCCCGCGCTTGTAGAGCCCCGTCGCAAAGCCGTTGATCCGCCGCCGCCCGATCAGGTCGCGCCCTTCCCAATAGCGGCGGCTGACCTCGTCGAGGTGCGGGCGGACATGGGTCTTGTACGCCTCGACATTGTCGCGGCTGTCGGCGTCGGCGAAGAAGCGGCGAAAGCTCGCATAATCGGACAGCCGCGCCGCAGCGACGCGCTTCAGATGCCCAAGCGCGACATGCGCGGTGTTAAGGTCGACCGCGACGATCTCGGCGGGGTCGGCGGTGAGGTAGGAAAAGACGTTGCAGCCGCCGCTCGCGATCGTCGCGATGCGGTTGCCGGGCTGGATGTCCAGCGCCTCCATGTCGACGACCGGGTCTTCCCAGATCTGCGCATAGACGAGGCCGCGAAAGGCCAGCGCGAAGGCGCGGTCGAGCAGGCGTTGCTTCTGCTCGGCATCCTCGCGGACGACGGCGGCGGCGATCTTGCGATTGGGCTGGCTGGCCATGGCAGGTCTCCCGGAGAAAGGTGGATCCGGGCCGCGCATGGCAGCGTTTCTTGCGATTCTGGCGACGGTTCGGTGACAAAATGGGGACAGGGGTGAAAAAACCGACCAACTCTCTCCCCTTCAGGGGAGAGATACGCAGGCTTGCCGGTTTGCCGGCTAGCCGGAGTTGAGAGGGGATTGGATGCTTCCCCCTCTCCCAACCCTCTCCCCTGAAGGGGAGAGGGCTAAGAGCCTCAATCCTTACAATAACCCTCGCCGTCCTTGACGATCAGGCATTCCTTCTTGCCCGCGAGATATTTGAGCCCCGTCTCGTCGCCGCTCCCGCGGCGCAGGCTCAGTTCCTCGGCGCCGCGCTGGAACTTGATGCCATGTTCGCTGTCGGTGCCGTCGTACGTCCCCTTGGTGTCGAGGTCCGACTGCATCTCCAGCTTATACTGGCCCGGCTCGCCGGGGGTGATCGTCACGAACATGCCCTCGACGCCGGTCCATTTGCCCGCCCAGCTCGCGAATCGGTGCGGCGCGGTCGCGGGGTCGGTTTCGCCTTCGGCACCCTCGGGCGGCACCGTCTCGTCGACGACTTCGGTGGTCTCGGTCGGCGCGGGCGCCGGCGCTTCGGCCTTTTCGCAGCCACTCAGCACCACCAGCGCCGCAGCTCCCATCAGGATCATGCTCTTCTGCATCGACTTTCTCCTTCGCGGTCTCAACGCATAACGGCGGATTAGTATCCGGCCAGTATTTCCGCATATTTCTGCGGGTCGACATTGCCCCCCGACAGGGTGACCAAAGTCGCGTTTCCGGGCACGACCTTGCCCGCGAGCAGCGCCGCCAGCGCCGCCGCGCCGCCGGGCTCGACGACGAGGTGCAATTTCTCGAACGCGATGCGCATCGCATGGCGCACTTCCTCGCGCGTCACGACCACGCCGCGCACCCCACGCGCCTGCAGCACCGCGAAGTTGATCGGCCAGGTCTGCGGCGTCTGCAGCGCGTCGCATTCGGTCGGATAGGCGAGATCCTCGACCGACAATATCTCGCCGGCCTCCAGCGAGCGCGTCACATCGTCCCAGCCCTCGGGCTCGACCGCTACGATCTCGGCATTCGGCAGCGCGAGCGCCAGCCCAGCCGACAGCCCGCCGCCGCCGCAGCAGGCGACGACCTTGTCGAAGCCATCGATCCCGCGCGCGCGCAGCTGTGCCTCGGCCTCGATCCCGGCCGTCCCCTGCCCCTCGATGATCCACGGGTCGCCATAGGCGTGCACCAGCGTCCCGCCGCGCTCCTCGAGCAATTTCGCCGCCACGGCATCGCGCGATTCGGTGACGCGGTCGTAGAGCACGACCTCGGCCCCCAGCTTGCGCGTCGCGGCGAGCTTCATCGCCGGCGCGTTGCTCGGCATCACGATCGTCGCCCTGATCCCAAGCCGTTTCGCCGCCCAGGCGACGCCCTGCGCATGGTTGCCGCTCGACACGCCGACGACGCCCGCGGCCGCCTGTTCGGGGGTCAGGTCAGTGAGCCGGTGCCACGCGCCGCGAATCTTGAACGCGCCGACGGGCTGCAGGCACTCGGCCTTGCACCGGACCGTAACGCCGTCGATTTCGAGCGGCAGCAGCGGCGTCGGCGGCAGCAATGCAGCGACTTTCGCCGCCGCGCGTTCGACCCCGACGAGGGTCGGTGCGCGCGCCGGATCGCGCAGGGTAGAGTGACCGGGTTCGGGGCTTTGCTGTGTCATGGCTTCGTCCTATAGGGCGCGGCATAGAGAGCAAGCCGCATAGGTTCGCGGACAGGAGATTTTCACGATGAGCAAGATTCTGGTGATCGGCGCGGGCGGCGTCGGTTCGGTCGCGGTGCACAAGATGGCGATGAACGCAGATATCTTCCCCGACATCACGCTGGCGAGCCGCCGCAAGTTCAAATGCGACGCGATCGCCGAATCGGTCAAGACCCGCACCGGGGTCACGATCAAGACCGCCGAGGTCGACGCCGACCATATCGACGCGACCGCGGCGCTGATCCGCTCGATCGGCGCGACGCATGTCGTGAACCTCGCTTTGCCCTATCAGGACCTCACGATCATGGAGGCATGCCTGTCGACCGGCGCGCATTATATGGACACCGCGAACTACGAACCGCGCGACGAGGCGAAGTTCGAATATCACTGGCAATGGGCCTATCAGGACCGTTTCAAGGATGCGGGGCTGATGGCGCTGCTCGGTTCGGGCTTCGACCCCGGGGTGACGAGCGTCTTCACGACCTGGCTCAAGAAGCATCATTTCGAGCGCATCGACACGCTCGACATCCTCGACTGCAACGGCGGCGACCATGGCCAGCATTTCGCGACCAACTTCAACCCCGAGATCAACATCCGCGAAGTCACCGCGGTCGCGCGCCACTGGGAAAATGGCGACTGGGTCGAAACCCCGCCGATGTCGGTGAAGCAGAAATTCGACTTCGAGGCGGTGGGCGAGAAGACGATGTACCTCATGTATCATGAGGAGATCGAAAGCCTGAAGACCCACCTGCCCGAAATCCGGCGCATCCGTTTCTGGATGACCTTCGGCGAGGCCTATATCACCCACCTCACCGTGCTGCAGAACGTCGGCATGACGCGGATCGATCCGGTGATCTACGAAGGCCGCGAGATCGTCCCGCTGCAGTTCCTGAAAGCCGTGCTGCCCGAACCGTCGAGCCTGGGCGAAACCACCAAGGGCAAGACCAACATCGGCGTCATCGCGACCGGCCTCGGCAAGGACGGCAAGGAAAAGACGCTCTACCTCTATAACATCTGCGACCATGAGGACGCCTATGCCGAGACCGGCAACCAGGCGGTGAGCTACACCACCGGCGTGCCCGCGATGATCGGCGCGGCGATGATGGTGACGGGTGCGTGGAGCGGCACCGGCGTGTTCAACATGGAGCAGTTCGATCCCGACCCCTTCATGGACATGCTGAACCGGCACGGCCTGCCTTGGCAGGTGAAGGAACTGGGCGCCCCGCTGGATTTCTGAGCGTCTCCGATGCCACATTCGTCATCCCGGCGCAGGCCGGGATCTCGCCGGTGGGGTAATCCGACAGGGTGAGATCCCGGCCTTCGCCGGGATGACGACATCAAGAGGCAGGCGCGTTAAGGACCGGCCATGAGAATCGCCCTCCTGACCGCCGCGCTGCTCGCCGCTTTCGTTTCCCCCCGCCGCCGCGCAGACCGAGGACGCCTACGCCCCCGCGCGCGCGATCATCGCCGACATCGGCCGATTGCGGCATAGCCGATCCTCCCCCCAACGGGGGAGGATCACCCCCTTTCTTCCCCGCCCCAAACCCCCTACATGCGCGCGCATGGAAACCAGAGCCGGCGATCCCGGGGCCTTTGCCCATTTCGACCTCACCCGCGTCCCCTCGCCCGCTTTCGTCGTCGATGCGGCGAAAGTGCGCGCGAACCTCGGCGTCCTGCGCCATATCGGCGATGCGTCGGGGGCGCGGGTGCTGGCAGCGCTCAAGGCCTTTTCGATGTGGTCGCTGGGTTCGACCGTCACCGATTATCTCGACGGCGTCTGCGCCTCGGGGCTCTATGAAGCGAAACTCGGGCGCGAGGAATATGGCGGCGAGGTCGCCACTTACTGCGCGGGCTACAAGGCCGAGGACCTGCCCGAGATCGCGAAGCTTTCCGACCATCTGATCTTCAACTCGCCCGGCCAGATCGCGCGCTTCCGTTCCCTGCTCGACGAACTGCGCGCCGCGGGCGAGAGCTTCGACATCGGGCTGCGCATCAACCCGCAGCACAGCGAGGGCGAGGTTCCCAAATATGATCCCGCCGCGCCGTGCAGCCGCCTCGGCTTCCCGGTGAGCCAGCTTCGTGCAGAGCATATGGAGGGCGTCGACGGCATCCACATGCATGTGCTGTGCGAACAGGATTTCCCGCCGCTCGCGCGCACCTGGGCCGCGGTCGAACCCTTGCTCGCGCCCTATGTGGGCCAGCTCAAATGGCTCAATTTCGGCGGCGGCCATCATGTCACCCGCGCCGATTATCAGGTCGATGATCTGATCGCCTTCCTCAAGAACGTCCGCGAAACGACCGGTTGCGAGGTGATGATCGAGCCCGGCGAAGCCGTCGCGCTCGACGCGGGCATCCTCGTCGGCGAGGTGCTCGACCTGTTCGACAATGGCATGCCCATCGGCATCACCGACGTCAGCGCGACCTGCCACATGCCCGACGTGATCGAGGCGCCCTATCGCCCCGCGATGCTCGGTGAGCAGAACGACGGCGCGGTCACCCGCCTAGGCGGCCCCTCGTGCCTCGCGGGCGACGTGATCGGCGACTATCGCCTGCCCGGGCGCGCGAACATCGGCCAGCGCTTCGCCTTCCTCGACCAGGCGCATTATTCGATGGTCAAGACCAACAGCTTCAACGGCGTGCCGCTGCCCTCGATCTGGCTGTGGGACAGCGAGAGCGACGCATTGAAGCTGGTTCGCGAATTCGGTTACGAGGATTTCAAGACGCGGCTCAGTTAACCCACATTCGCCGGGATGACGGTTAAGTTGGTGGTGCGCCCACCTCCGCCAGCGCCGCGTGGATGTCGCTCACCACCACCGATCCCTCGCCCACCGACGAGGCGACGCGCTTCACCGATCCCTTGCGGACGTCGCCGATCGCATAGATGCGCGGCCAGCTCGTCTCGTAACGGCTCGGCATGCGGTCCAGCGACCAGCCCGCCTTGACCAGCTCCATCGGCGCGATGTCGGTGCCGGTCTTCACGAAACCGCGCTCGTCGCACACCATTTCCTTGGGCAGCCAGCGGGTGTTCGGCGTCGCGCCGAGGAAGAGGAACAGGAAGCCGCAGTCGCAATGCCCCTCCTCGCCCGTGTCGCGGCAGCGATAGGTCAGCCCCGCGAGCCGGTCCTCGCCGTGCAGCGCGACGACGTCGGTCGACCCGATGATCTCGATATTCGGATGTTCTTCCAGCCGCTTGACCAGATATTCGGACATCGTCTCGCGCAGGCTTTCGCGGCGGAAGATGACGTAAACCTTCTTCGCGACGCTCGCGAGGTAGATGGCGCCCTGCCCCGCCGAATTGCCCGCGCCGACGATCGTCACCTCGGCATTGCCGCACAGTTGCGCCTCCATCGGGGTCGCGCCATAATAGATGCCGCGCCCTTCATAGGCCTCGATCCCCTCGATCGGCAGCCGCTGGTACTGCGCGCCGCTCGCGACGACGACCGCGCGGCTGCGCAGCTTGCGCCCGTCGGCGAGGTGCAGGCAGTACGCGTCGCCGTCGCGTCCGATCTCTGCCGCGCGCACCGGTGCGACCAGCCGCGCGCCGAATTTCTGCGCCTGCACCGTCGCGCGCCGCGCCAGCTCGTTACCCGAAATGCCGGTCGGGAAACCGAGGTAATTTTCGATCTTCGACGAGGTCCCCGCCTGCCCGCCAGGCGCGAGCGAATCGAGCGCGATCACCGTCAGCCCCTCCGACGCGGCATAGACCGCCGCGGCGAGCCCGCCGGGGCCGCTGCCAACGACGAGCACATCGGCAGTCGCGCCGTCGGGGAGCAGGTCGAGCCCCATCGCCTGCGCCAGTTCCTCGGGCGTCGGCTGTACCAATATGTCGGTGGCGCCCAGGATCACCGCGGGCAATTGCTCGTCGGTCAGCCCGCGCTCAGCCATCAGATGCCCCGCGACCGGGCCATCGGCGGGGTCGAACCAGCGGTGCCCGACACCATGCTTCATCAAGAGGTCGCGCAGCGCATAGACGCTGCGGTCGAGCCCCGCGCCGAGGATGATGATCGCCGCAAAGCCGCGCACATTGCCGAACTCGCGCCGCGCCGCGAACACCCGCACGAAGACGTCGGAGAAATGGCTGTTCCCCGCGATCATCCGCTGGAAATCGGCGTGCGGGATGCGCAGGATGTCGCCGTCGACGCCCATGACGACGCGCGACAAATGCCGCTGGCCGGTGAGCACCGACAGATCGCCCGCGAACTGCCCGCGCTCCATCCACCCGACGCGCCGGCTGCCCTCGTCGGTCTGGACGAAGATGTCGGTATGCCCCGACAGGGTGACGATGCAGTCGGGCGCCATCGTCCCCTCGGCGAGGATCAGGTCGCCCGCGCGGTGCGATTCGACCGTGCCGAACGCGATCAGCTCTTCCAGTTCGGCGTCGGGAAAAGTGTGGTTCACGTCGGCAGGCGGGATCATGCGGCACGGTCCTTTCGGCGGGAAGAGCGCCGCATCGATAGCGCGAGTCGCCCGGTTTGTCTCGCTTGTCCCCCGGTTACCGCGCGCCAGGCCCGTTTCGGCGCGACTGTTACCGTCGCGTTACAAAATTGCGCCAAAGGGTCTTTACAGGGGGGACCCCCCTCCATATATGCGCTCTCCGCTGCCCCAGGGGGACTTCCAATAACCGCAAGGCAGCCTTGGATGTTTAACGTTATTTTTGGGGGTCCCTTGAGTTGCACCAGCATCATAGCGCCCACGGGCTGATTCAGGCACTTTCGCCGGTCGAACCTGTCACGCTTGTCCGCCCGCACGCCGCGGCGCGCGCAGCGCGTTTCTTCATCGAGCGATTTCCCGGCACGACCATGTATGCGGTCAAGGCGAATCCCTCGCCCGACCTGCTGCGCGTGCTGTGGGATTCGGGTGTCACGCACTACGACGTCGCCTCTATCGCCGAGGTGCGCCTCGTCGCGCGCACCCTGCCGAAGGCGACGCTCTGTTTCATGCATCCGGTGAAGGCCGAGGAAGCGATTTCCGAAGCCTATTGGAAGCATGGCGTGCGCACCTTCTCGCTCGACACGATGGATGAGCTCGAAAAGATCGTCCGCGCCACCGAAGGCGCCGAGGATCTCAACCTGCTCGTGCGCCTGCGCGTCTCGTCGGACTATTCGAAGCTCAGCCTCGCCGCCAAGTTCGGCGCCGAGCCCGAGGATGTTGCCGAACTCTTGATGGCGACCCGCCAGGCCAGCGACGCGCTCGGCATCTGCTTCCACGTCGGCAGCCAGGCGATGACCCCGCACGCCTATGCGCAGGCGATGGAGCGCGTCCGCGCGGCGATCGTCGCGGCGTCGGTCACGGTCGACATCATCGACGTCGGCGGCGGCTTCCCCTCGTCCTATCCGGGCATGGAACCCCCGCCGCTCGGCGCCTATTTCGAGACGATCCACCGGACGTTCGAGAGCCTGCCGATCAGCTATTCGGCCGAACTGTGGTGCGAACCCGGCCGCGCGCTCGCCGCCGAGTATAGTTCGCTGATCGTCCGCGTCGAAAAGCGCCGCGGCGACGAGCTCTACATCAACGACGGTGCTTACGGGGCGCTGTTCGACGCCGCGCACGTCGGCTGGCGTTTCCCCGTCACGCTGCTGCGCGAGCCCGAGAGCGACGCCGAGACCACCGCGTTCAGCTTCTACGGCCCGACCTGCGACGACCTCGACCATATGGCCGGTCCCTTCTTCCTGCCGGCCGATATCAAGGCCGGCGATTTCATCGAGATCGGCATGCTCGGCGCCTATGGCTGCGCGATGCGCACAAAGTTCAACGGCTTCGGCGCCGACGAGACCCACGTCGTCAGCGACGAACCGATGGCCAGCCTGTACATGGGCGAGGCGGAGCCGGAGCGGCGGAGTGCTA
Source organism: Sphingopyxis sp. GW821-FHT12F08 (assembly GCF_058806755.1). Lineage (NCBI taxonomy): Bacteria > Pseudomonadati > Pseudomonadota > Alphaproteobacteria > Sphingomonadales > Sphingopyxidaceae > Sphingopyxis > Sphingopyxis sp. GW821-FHT12F08. The sequence continues at coordinate 431,367 of NZ_JBXAQA010000003.1, read as the reverse complement.
CGGTGACGAAGCTGTTCTGAAGCGAACGGTAAAGCGATAGGGAAAGGGCCGGCGCTGCGAAGCGACCGGCCTTTTTCTTGAGCGAGATCGCCGCGGATTCGACGTATATCCTGCCGCGAGAAATGCTCTCAGTCACGAACATCGCTGTGAGGTTTGCTCGTTCCCGAGAGGATAGCGGTGAGCGTCTGATACTTATATGCATCGGGTTCACCGATCATGTCCTCCACGCCACGATCATTCTGCGGGTCCGTCTCGTAATAGGCGGACACGACTGCTTTTTTTACAACCTCGATATCGTTTTCAATAGAGGCCGGCTGATTGTCGCCCAAGGGCCAAGCTTTTGAATATTCCTCAAAATAGCCCAGCGCCTTTGGGTCGAGATCCTTCAGACAGAGACCCAGGCGACCGCAGGCGGCATGCGCCTTGATGAATTCTTGCTGATCGGTATCCGCGGCCAGTTCCCGGAAAGCGGCGCCGAGTCCGGCGAGCCCAAACTTACAGGTCTTCGCATCGTGGGGGTTCGAGCGATCGTCTGCAAGAGACCGGGCAGCAAGCCAGGCGTCGAGTCCATGGTCTCCCACCATCCCGGCCGCGACACTCCATTCGTAGAGGAAAGCACGGTCCCGTTTGAAGCGCGCACCATGTCGGTGCATTAGCGCAAGCGCCTCCCCGGGCCTTTCAGTCTTGCGAAGTACGCCCGAATAGTTGGTCAGCAGAATGACGTTGTCTGGTTCGCAGTCGGATATGGCCTTCGCAACCGCCCGGGCGACTGGCCAGCGCGATTGGCCGGCGTCCAGGAAATGCCGTGCAAGTTGCCATTGCCAACTATTGATGTCGGCATGTCCCGAGCGCCGATCCTTCAAGAAAGAAAGAATAGCGGCCTGAACCAAAGCGGGATACCATCGATCCACATCCTGACCGCTCTCCACAAGCAAATCGCGCGCGACTTCAGCAATCCGCCGGTGACGGGTCAATATATAAGCGGCCCCGCCGTCGACCATTGCTTCTCGCCGGAGGATGCGAAGAGGGCCCGAATCGAGCGCGGCCTCCTCGCACTTCAAGGCATGGGCCAATATAGTACGGGACAAATAAAGCTGGTTTTCGGCATGCATGGCCGCAATCGCCGTATATATGTCCAGCAGAGAATGGCCGCCAATTCCGGACTGCGTTCGCCAGGGCAGCATGAGACGACCCACGCGCTCTCGAAGCTCCTCGCCCTCGCGAACCATCAATAGCGCGCCAAGTAGCGTGCCCTCTTCCTTCCGCGTCGAGAGTGTCTGCGCGCCTTCCAGCAAGATCTTGGCCGCGTTTTCGGACGACTGGCCCTGAAGCCTGCCCATAGCGGCGGGGCCCCAAGCTTCCCACCCATCGGTTATGCGCCGCGCATCTTCTTCATCGATGCCGGCGAGCAATATGCGCCGATAATTGGCGATATTCTGCCACATACTATCCTGCAGACCCCGAAGCATCCAATCGGCTTCGCGTGCGGCCAAGATCAAGTGTACGTCGGTACGCGCTCCCAGCCCGCGCAAAACGTCGGCCAGGCCTGCGCCCACATTCTCCGCGTCATCGATCGCAACGATCCACGCTTGACCCTCGTTGCGGGGAAGCAGTGCCATCCAGTCTTTGGGCAGATCGGCGGCAGCGCTTTGTCGCCAAAGGCAATGCCAAGACTGGGCGCCCCGCAAAAGTCCGGCAACAGTTTGCAGCAGCGCCGCTGATTTACCGTCGCCTCCCGCACCGGTCAGCAATCGCAACACGGGCTGCGGCGCCGCGTGGTGGGCTGCCTCGAATACGCGCACCAGTTCGTCCACAATCTGCCGGGGGCGAACGCCCTCGGCCGCAGCCACCTCCCATCGCGGGAAACTGCCATCGAACCAGTCGGCCATTTCTTCGGCGCTGGGGCGCGCGGCGGTAATCTCGGCGAGCTGTGCCGCGTCGATGACCTTCCACCCCTCGGGAAGGGGCACGACCGGTCGCGACGACGATTCGGGAGGGGAAGCGGATTTTCGGCCAGGCAGAGGATAAGCATAGGCATCTCGCCCTTCGACGCGGTATCCGCTGGAGGCCGCGTCGCTGTCGAATACATACTCCCTGTTGTCTCGGTTCCACCGCAGGGGTTCGATGACCAGGCGACCCTGATCAAAATCGACTTCGCCCCACATGATGCCGTTGCGCCAGACCGAGCTGTCGCCAGCCTGAAAACCCGAAGGCGCCTGAATCGCGAGAAGAGATCCCGTCGCATCCCCTGCTCGTTGGATTCCCGAGCGGTGGAGATGGCCGTGCAGGTAAATGGCGTTTGCCTGCTCGAGCCGCTTTCCGATTCGCTCTCCGTCTGACCATGGCCGCTCACCCGTGAGCGCGGCGAGCGGATGATGGCCGAGAACGATCGTCAGATCCGCCGCTTCGCTCGCCGCCCTTTTGAGCGCCGCCTCCAACATGGTCATTCCGCCGCCAAGCCGGCCCCAATCCTCGTCATCATGGCACAGCCACGCCGTATTCGTGCCTATTATCGCAAGGCGACGGCCGTCAAGGTCCCGGATGGAGCACCCCGTGCCGCTTTCGGAGGCCAGCCAATCTTCGCCCCAAGCCCCCAGGGAACGCTCCATAGCGCGATAGTTTTCGAACCGTGGAAGGATCGCGTCGATCCGTTTTTGGCGTCCCTCGGCGCCGACTTGCTGGAACGTCTGCTGCTCGGCGGCATCGGTCATCCAGGATCGAGGATTCACGGCGCGCTTGCGATCGACATCGTGATTTCCCGGGACCGTCAAAACGGGGCAGTCGGGACCCGAGGCCGCGCGAAGAGGGTCCAGAAAGCGCTCTTGCAACATGTCATATTCAGCTTTGGAGCCCGAGAAGGCCAGGTCGCCGGTGAAGAATATCAGGTCCGGTTTTTCCGGTCGATCGCGGACATTTTGCACGATCGAATCGTACATGGCCTCGCGATGGAACCCCTCGCGCGAGCATTCGTGAACATCGGAGACATGAAGCCAGCGAATTGACAGAAACACCCCCTTCCAAACCCGTCGCGACCGTGCAGCATTTTTGAAAGCAATGGAATATGCGGACGCAGAATTACTTGTCCGGACCTCTCCCAGACGACAATCGCAACAGCCCATTCCGGGTTTCACCCTGTTTCCCGGGCCAGCCAAGCTTCATCCGCCCCGCTGCTCGCGATCGGCTGCTTCATCTGGCTCTTCCTCGGCCCCTATGCCGAGGCCGCCGAGCATACGACGCTGCAAAAGGTCGTGCCCTTCGGGCGGCAGGGCCGCGTCTTCGGCTTCGCGCAGGCGATCGAGCAGGCCGCGGCGCCGGTCACCGCCTTCGTCATCGCGCCGCGAGGCGCGACGACGATCCCGAGGCCGTCGCCGCCCGAACGACCCGGAAAGCGACGCAATGACACAAAGGGGCATTGCCTCTCCGGTTTTCTTCCGCAACCATTCGTCCGACGTACAACGAACGAGGGGAGACGATGTCGGTGGCCATGCTCGAGGGAATCCGGATCGTCGACCTGACCACGGTCATCTTCGGCCCCTATGCGACGCAGATGCTCGCCGATCTCGGCGCCGAGGTGATCAAGGTCGAGGCGCCGGGGCTCGGCGACATCTCGCGCTATCTCGGCAACGGCATCCCCGATCCGACGATGGGGTCGGTCCATCTGACCGTCAATCGCGGCAAGCGCTCGATCGCGCTCGACCTCAAGAAACCCGACGACGCTGCATTATTGCGCGAGTTGATCGCCACCGCCGACGTCTTTTTCCACAATGTTCGCGGCAAGGCGATCGCGCGGCTCGGCTTCGATTACGACGGCTGCAAGGCGATCAAGCCCGACATCGTCTATGTCCACGGCACCGGCTTCGGGCAGGACGGGCCCTATGCCGACCTCCAGGCCTATGACGACGTCATCCAGGCCGCGACGGGCACCACCAGCCTGCTGCCGCGCGTCGACGGCGATCCGCGTCCGCGCTACCTGCCCTCGCTGATCGCGGATAAAGTGGCGGGCCAATATGGCGCGCAGGCGATCCTCGCCGCGCTGGTCCACAAGCTGCGTACCGGCGAGGGGCAGGCGGTCGAGGTGTCGATGTTCGAATGCTTCACCAGCTTCATGATGGTCGAGCATCTGCGCGACGACACGCTCGACCCGCCGATCGGCCCTGCGGGCTATCCGCGCCAGCTCGACCCGACGCGCCAGCCCTTCCCGACCAGCGACGGCTATCTCGCCATCGTGCCCTACACCCCCGAATCGACCGCGCGGCTGCTCGGCCTGCTCGGCTGCCCCGAACTGCTGGGCACCCCCGAATTCGAGGCGGCGAAGGCGAAGGCGCAGCATATGCCGCTCGTCTACACCGCGATCGCCGAACGCACCCCCGCGCGCTCGACCGCCGAATGGCTCGCACTCTTCGCCGAAAACGATATCCCGGCGATGGCGGTGCGCGACCTGCAGGATATCCGCCAGGACCCGCATCTGACCGAAACGGGCTTCTTCCGCCACCGCGTCCATCCCGACGTCGGCGGCTATGTCGAGATGCAGCCGCCGGTGAAATATGGCGCGACGCCGGTTCGCGATATCGGCTTCGCGCCGCGGATCGACGGCGACGGCGAAGCGATCCGCGCCGAACTGGCGGCACGGCGCAGGTGAATTTGGGCAATTGCATATCGGCGCGCGATCCCTAGCATCGCGGCCAAATAAAGGGGGAGCGATATGACGCCGAACATCCTCGCGCCGGGCGCGGTGCTGGTCCTGTGGACGCTCGTGATGCTGGTGTGGACCGCGGTGACGCGCTTCCGCGCGCTCGCCAAGTCGGGGATCGACCTGAAAGCCGCGCCGCCGGGCGGGCGCGGCGGCGACCTCGAAGGCGTGTTGCCACCGCTGACCAACTGGAAGTCGCACAATTATACGCATTTGTGCGAGCAGCCGACACTCTTCTACGCCGTGATCCTGATCCTGCACGGCGCCGGCGGCTATCCGGCCTATGTCGCGTGGATCGCCTGGGCCTATGTCGTGCTGCGCATCGTGCACAGCCTGTGGCAGTCGACCGTGAACCGCATTCCGGTGCGCTTCACCATTTTTGCGCTGGCGACGCTGTGCCTGTTCGCATTGGCGCTGCTGGCGGTCATCGCCACTCTGGGTTGAAGGGGGAGAAGAGAATATGGAAACCAACGCTATTCTGGGACCGGTCGCGACGCTCGCGCTCTGGTCGATGGTGATGTGGGTGTGGATGTACGCGACGCGCATCCCCGCGATGAGCCGCGCCAAGATCGACGCCGCCAAGATGGTCGGCGGCACCGGCAAGAATCTCGACGAGGTGCTGCCGCCCGAGGTCCAGTGGAAGGCGCACAACTACAACCATCTGATGGAGCAGCCGACGGTGTTTTACGCCGTCGCGATCGCGCTCGCGATCGGCGGCATGGGCGGCGGGCTGAACACGCAGCTCGCCTGGGCCTATGTGGGCCTGCGCATCCTGCACAGCCTCGTCCAGGTGACGGTCAATCGCGTGATGTGGCGCTTCGGCATCTTCGCGCTGGCCAGCCTCGCGCTGCTCGCGCTGTGCGTACACGCGTTCATGGGGTTCGTGCTGCATTGAGCCAGCTTTCCCCTCCCTTCTAGGGAGGGGCAGCGAGACTTGGCAGCTTGCTGCCTAGTCGCAGCGAGGGTGGGTATGAAGTCATGCGCCTTCGGCGCGACCCACCCCTAACCCCTCCCTTTCAGGGAGGGGAATTACCGACTGAACCGCCCCGCCAGCTCGACATGCGTCGACCAGCGGAACTGCCCCACCGGCTGCACCCAGTCGAGCCGATACCCGCCCGCGACCAATAGCTTCGCATCGCGTGCGAAGCTCGCGGGGTTGCAGCTGACATAGGCGATCACCGGCACGTCCGACGACGCCAGTTCCTTGACCTGCTCCTCGGCCCCCGCGCGCGGCGGATCGAGGATCACCGCGCCGAAACGACCCAGTTCGGTCGGCACCAGCGGCCGCCGGAACAGGTCGCGATGCTCGGTCGCGACCAGCGCGCGCGCGCGGTTCGCCGCCCCGGTCAGCGCCGCGACCGCATCGCGCGCGCCCTCGGCGGCATAGACTTTGCGTCCCGCCTGCACCGACAGCGCGAAGGTGCCGACGCCGGCGAACAGGTCGGCGACCGCGCCCGCATCGCCGATCGCCTTCGCCACCGCAGCAACCAGCGCCGCCTGCCCCACCTCTGTCGGCTGCAGGAAGGCAAAGACCGGCACCTCGACCGCGATGCCGCCGAAACGCACCGTCGGCGGATCCGGCTGCCACAATATCTCGGGGCCGTCGCCCTGGTCGATCACGAAGCGCGCGAGCCGGTTCGCGCCGGCGAAATCCTGCAACGCCATTGCCGCGTCGAGCCCCTCGGCCTTCACCCCCTCGAGGAGCAGTTCGACGCCCTGGTCGAGCATCTGCAGCTTGACCTTCACTGGCCGCCGCTGCGGCGCGATCAGCGTCAGCAATTCGCGCACCGGCGCGACGAGCGCGAACAATTCCGGCAGCAGCAGCGGGCACATCCGCATGTCGACAATCTGGTTGCTCTGCGCCGCGTTGAAGCCGATCGCGACCTGCTTGCCCGTCCGCAGCGCGGTCAGCGCGGCGCGGCGGCGGCTGTGCGGGGGCGACAGCAAGGCGGGCAGCACCTCGCCCGCCGCGACATCCTGCCCTTCGAGCCCGCCGATCACCCGGTCGCGCACATAGTCCGCGAGCCCGGCCTCGGCGACATGCTGCAACTGGCACCCGCCGCATTTACCGAAATGGCGGCACGCGGGTTCGGCGCGGTTGGGCCCGGGGATCAATATGCCGTCGGGGCGCACCCGGTCGCCCGGCGCCGCGCCCGCCACATGGCGACCATCGTCGGTAACACCGTCGCCGCGCGCGGCAATGCGGGTAATCAGGGCTGTTTCGTTCACGTCAGTCTTTCACCAGGTCGTCGGCCACAAGGCCGGGGCCGATAGCCTGCGCGCGCGCAATATGCCAGCCCACCGCAGCGACGGCGGCGTCGAAGGCATCGCCCCCGCGCGCCAGCATCGCCCCGCACGCCCCCGCGAGCACATCGCCCGTCCCCGCTGTGGCAAGCCAGGGACTGCCCGGCCATGCCGCGACGACGCGGCCGTCGGGCGCGGCGACGATGGTATCGGCGCCCTTGTAGATAACGACCGCGCCCGCATCGGCGGCGGCGGCCTTGGCACGGTCGATCTTGCTGCCCGCCAGCCCCGGGAAGGCCTTGGCAAACTCGCCCTCATGCGGGGTCAGGATTGCCGGCACCGCGCCGCCGAGCGCCCGCAAGCGCGGTAAAGCCGAAGCAATGGCGCCGGCATCGAGCACCAGCGGCTTGCCGCTATCGAGCGCCGCCGCGACATCGCGATTCAGCGCCTCGTCCGCCGGATAGCCCGGCCCGACGATCACCGCTCCGACCCGCGGATCGCCCAGCCGCGCGCCGTAACCGCCGCCGCCTTCGGCGATGATCGCATCCAAAGGCGCATCGTCCGCGCCGCTCAGCACGACATAGCCCGCCCCGCTGCGCAGCGCCGCCGCAGCGGTCAGCCGCGCCGCACCCGACATCGGCCCCGACCGGACCAGCACCATCCCGCGATCGAACTTGTGCGCCGTGGCATCAGGCGCGGCCATCTTCGCGATCGGCAAAATGCGCATCGTCCGTTCCGCCGCGATCCCGATCGGCGCCAGCAGCACGCGCCTGCAATGTGCCGCGGCCGGCAGCAGCACATGCGCAGGCTTGAGCGCCCCCAGCGCCAGCGTCACATCGGCGGGCAGCGGCGGCACCCAGTCGCGCACCCCGTCGCCATCGACCCCGCTCGGCACATCGACGGCGAGCACCCGCCGCCCGGCGAAGCGCTGCAATATCGCCGCCAGGTCGGCGCCGACCGGCCGCGTCAGCCCGACACCGAACAGCGCATCGACGATCAGCGGCGCCGGCGCCGTTTCGAGGGTCAGCGCCTCGACCGGCCCGCTCCACCGCACCCGCGCGGCCCGCGCCAGATCGGTCGCCGGCTCGGCGATCGCGGCAATCCGCACCTTGGCCCCGCGCCCCGCAAGCAATCGCGCCGCGACATAACCGTCGCCGCCATTATTCCCCGGCCCGCACAGGATCAGGACGGGGCCGCCCGCCGCCATACGCCACGCCATATCGGCCACCGCGGCGCCCGCGCGGTCCATCAATTCGGCGAGCGAAGTCCCCGACGCCGCGCAATCCGCCTCGGCCGCACGCATCGCGGCGGTGGTCAGGATCGGGGCGTCGGCTGGGACGGGCATGGCGCTGTGGTAGCGCGTTTTGGGGCGAGTGAGAACTCCAGGACCGGTTCAATCCGAGACGAACGTCTCGTTCATCGTCACCCCGGGCTTGACCCGGGGCCTGCCTTGTCTTGAAGAAAAAGGCGGTTCCCGGATCAAGTCCGGGATGACGAAGGGAACAATTGCAACGGCAGCTCCCCACGCCAAAGCGCGCGATTAATCCACCCCACCGGTATCCGCCGGCAACCGGTAGCGATCACCCCCGACCGCCACTTCGATCACGCCCTCATCGACGATCGAGACATTCGCGACCTCCGCGCCGTCGGCCGAAATGACGCCGCGCCCGTCGGTGGTGATCTGCAGCCGGCGATAGCCGACGTCGCTCCGCCCGACGACCAGCACGGCACCGTCCGCGCCGCTTATCTCCTGCACCGTACAGGTCCGGTCGAACAGCTTCGCGCCCTCGAGCGCGCATTCAATGCGGCCGTCGTTGGCGGCGTCGCGCGACTGCTTCGCCTCGGCGGCGGCGATGTCGGCATTGTTCGGCTTGTCGCTGCATCCCGCGAGCAGCAACAGCGGCAGAATCGCCAGTCCTGAGATCCTCAACCCTTGGCCCCCTTCAGCTGCGACAGGTCGCGCACCGCGCCGCGCGCGGCGCTCGTCGTCATCGCGGCATAGGCCTGAAGTGCTACCGAAACCTTGCGCGGCCGCGGCTTGGCGGGGGTCCAGGCCGTATCGCCCTTCGCCTCCATCGCCGCGCAGCGCTCGGCCAGCACGCTGTCGGCGACCGCGAGGGTGATCGTCCGCGACGGGATATCGATGTTGATCAGGTCGCCATTCTCGACCAGCCCGATCGCTCCGCCCTCGGCCGCTTCGGGCGAGACATGGCCGATCGACAGCCCCGAGGTGCCACCCGAAAAGCGCCCGTCGGTGATCAGCGCGCAGGCCGCGCCGAGCCCCTTCGATTTGAGGTAGCTCGTCGGATAGAGCATTTCCTGCATCCCCGGCCCGCCCTTCGGTCCCTCATAGCGGATCACGACGACGTCGCCCGCCTCGACCTGCCCGGTCAGGATGCCCGCGACCGCCGCATCCTGGCTTTCATAAACCTTGGCAGGTCCAGAGAATTTGAGGATGCTCTCGTCGACCCCCGCGGTTTTGACGATGGACCCGTCGAGCGCGATATTGCCCGACAGCACCGCGAGCCCGCCGTCCTGGCTGAACGCGTGGCTTGCCGAACGGATCACCCCGCCCTCGCGGTCGAGGTCGAGATCGTCCCAGCGCCGGTCCTGGCTGAACGCGGTCTGCGTCGGCACCCCGCCCGGCGCCGCCATGAAGAATTTCTGCACCTCGGGATCGTTGGTCCGCGAGATGTCCCATTTGTTGAGCGCGTCGCCCAAGGTTGCGCTGTGGACTGTCGGCAAATGCGCATGGATCAACCCCGCACGCTCGAGCTGGCCGAGGATCGCCATGATCCCGCCGGCGCGGTGGACGTCCTCCATATGCACGTCACTCTTCGCCGGGGCGACCTTCGACAGGCACGGCACCCGGCGCGACAGCCGGTCGATATCTTCCATGGTGAAGTCGACCCCCGCCTCGAACGCCGCGGCGAGCAGATGGAGCACCGTGTTGGTCGACCCGCCCATCGCGATGTCGAGGCTCATCGCATTCTCGAACGCCTCGAAGGTCGCGATATTGCGCGGCAACACGCTGTCGTCATCCTCTTCATAGTGGCGGCGGCACATGTCGACGACCAAGCGGCCGGCGTTGAGGAACAACGCCTTGCGGTCGGCGTGGGTCGCGAGCGTCGAGCCATTGCCGGGCAGCGACAGCCCCAGCGCTTCGGTCAGGCAATTCATCGAATTGGCGGTGAACATGCCCGAACAGCTGCCGCAGGTCGGGCACGCCGCCTGCTCGATCGCGGTGACTTCCTCGTCGCTGTACTTCTCGTCGGCGGCAGCGACCATCGCATCGACCAGGTCGAGCGCGACGGTCTTGCCCTTGATGACGACCTTGCCCGCCTCCATCGGCCCGCCCGACACGAACACCACGGGGATGTTGATGCGCAGCGCGGCCATCAGCATGCCCGGGGTGATCTTGTCGCAGTTCGAGATGCACACCATCGCGTCGGCGCAATGCGCGTTGACCATATATTCGACGCTGTCGGCGATCAGGTCGCGGCTCGGCAGGCTGTAGAGCATGCCGTCGTGCCCCATCGCGATGCCGTCGTCGACCGCGATGGTGTTGAATTCCTTGGCGACCCCGCCATGCGCCTCGATCTCGCGCGCGACCATCTGGCCCAAGTCTTTCAGGTGGACGTGCCCCGGCACGAACTGGGTGAAGCTGTTGACCACCGCGATGATCGGCTTTCCGAAGTCGCTGTCCTTCATCCCCGTCGCGCGCCACAGCCCGCGCGCGCCGGCCATGTTGCGGCCATGGGTGGTAGTGCGCGAACGATAAGAAGGCATTTCAACTAATCCTAGTAATTATATTTCACAAATCTTACGCGCCCCTACACGCTTCGAGCGGCGGGGACAATGCCAGTTTATTGCACATGCGAACGAGCCGCCCGGCGAACAACGCCTGCCCCGCGGCGTCGCGCACCAGATCCTGCCGCATCTCGATCCCGACATAGGGAATATCATTCGCCTCGGCGTGCCGGTTCATCGTCGCGTTGAGCAGCTTGCCCGAATAAGGAAGCTGGTCGCCGACGATCAGGTCTTCGGCTTCCAGCGCCACGATCGCGGGCGCCGCGAGCCGCTCGTCCGCATTGTACAGCACCCCAACATGCCACGGCCGCGCCTGCCCGGGATCGCTCGCCAGCGAGGGCGTGAAGCTGTGCAGCGACAGGATGAACGCCGGCCGCGCCGCCGCGATCGTCGCGGCGATATGCTCGTGATAGGGGCGGAAGAAGCGCGCCATCCGCGCCTCGCGCCCGTCATGATCGAGCGCATTGCCCGGGATCGCATGGCCATCGCTGGCGATCGGCACCGCGCCCGGCGCCTCCTCGTCGCGGTTGCAGTCGACCACCAGCCGCGACACCCCGCCGAGGATCGCCGCATCGACCGCGCCCGCATCGACCAGCAGCGCCGCGACCTCGGCGACGCCGATATCGATCGCGATATGCGCGTCCAGCAGCGCCGGGTCGATGCCGAGGTCGATGTCGGCGGGCACATGGTTCGACGCATGGTCGCCGATCAGCAGCACCCCGCCCGCCCGCGGGCTGCCGAGCGCCACCCATGCCTCGCTCATCGCAGCGTTCCCGCCATCTGCCACCAATGCGGATGGCTTTCCGCGAGCTTCACCGACGCCGCATCGCGCTCGGCGAGCGCATCGAACAGCGCGAAGCAGGTCGCCCCCGACCCCGACATGCGCGCGAGCCATGGGCTCAGCGCGCCGAGCTCGGTGAGCATTTCGACGATCGCCGGGCACTCTGCGATCGCCGCGCGCTGCAAGTCGTTGCGCGCGGCGAAGAGCTGCGCGCGCCCCGCCGGATCGCCGAACAGCGCCCCGCGATCGATCCCGTCCCACGCCGCGAACACCGGCCCGGTCGCGACGGGCTGGCGCGGGTTGACCAGCAGCACCGGCGTCCCGCCGAGCCTAAGTTCGGGCACCGGCGACAATTCTTCGCCGACCCCGACGCCCAGGCAGGTCCGGCTCGTCACGCACGCCGCGACATCGGCGCCCAGCGGCGCGATAACGCGCGCCAGGATGCCGTCGCCCAGTTCGGGCAGGAAATGCGCCCGCACCAGCCGCGCCATCGCCGCGGCATCGGCCGACCCGCCGCCGATCCCCGCCGCGACGGGCAGCCGCTTGGTCAGCTTCACCGCCAGCGGCGGCACGCGGTCGGCGCCATAATGCGCACGCAGCAACGCCACCGCGCGCAGCACCAGATTGTCGGCCCCGACGCTCAGTCCCTCGGCGAACTCGCCGTCGATAACCAGCCCGTCCGCCCCCGCCACCCGCGCCTCGATCGTATCGCCATGGTCGACGAAGGCGAACAAGGTCTCGATTTCATGATAGCCGTCGGGCCGCCGCGCGCGCACATGCAGCGCCAGATTGATCTTCGCCCAGCCCGTCTCGGCAAACACCGTCATGGCGCGGTCGTCATGGGGGTCAGCCCGTCGCGCAATTTCGCCTCGATCCGCGTCGCCATGTCGGCCTCGGCGACCAGCGCCGCGGCGCGCCAGGTATAGCGCGCCTGGAAATGCCGCCCCGTCGCCCAATAGGCGTCGCCCAGATGCTCGACGATCACGGCATTGGCCGGATCGCCTGCCTGCGCCTTTTCGAGCAGGGGCACCGCCTCGCCGGGCTTGCCGGTCAGGAAATAGGCCCAGCCGAGCGAATCGGTGATCGCCGCGCTCTGCGGGTCCTGCGCCCACGCCGCCTCGATCTGTTCGAGCGACCGGTCGACATTCTTCCGCCGCTCGATCGACGAATAGCCGACGAAGTTCAGCACATTGGGGTCGTTCGGCCGCAGCCTGATCGCCTTGTCGAGCAAAGGCGCCGCCGCGTCCCAGTCACCGGCCTTGAGCAGCAGTTCGGCGCGCGCGATCAGCAGGCTGCCGCGCAACGCCGCATCATTCTCGCCGTCGCCCAGATCGGCTTCGAGCGCCGCATAGGCACGCTCGGCCACCGCGGCATCGCCGCCGCGCCGCGCGACATCGGCGTAGCGCACGAGCAGGCTGCGCGACCCCGGCTCGCGCGCGATCGCGCGTTCGGCAAGGTTCACCGCGGCGGGGAAGCCGCCCTTGTCGGCGACCAGCTCGGCATAGCGCATCGCGAGCACCGGCGGCGGATCGCGGAACTCGGCGAGCGTGCCCAGCGCATCGTCGATCTGCCCATTGCCCGCCAGCGCCTCGAGCAGCGCGCCGCGCACCTGCCAGTCGCTCGGTTCCAGCCAGAAAGCGACGCGCGCAAAGAGCAAAGGCACCTTGGGATTGCTGTTCGGTGTCTGCGCGAAGCCGTCGGCGAGCAGCCCGAACCAATGCGCCGCCCCGCCGCGCGGGGCCGTGACGAGCTGGTCGGGCAGCAACAGCACCGGATCCTCGCGCTCGCCCGTCGCGAGCGCGATCCGTCCGCGCAGCCGCTCGGCCGCCGCGCCCTCGCCCGCCTTGGCGAGCGCCGCGGCGACGCGCACCGCGACGAGCTGGCTCGTGCGGTCGGTCAAGATCACCTTGTCGGCGAGCGCCGTGGCCTCGGCCGGACGCTGCGCGGCCAGCTGGACCAGCGCCGCCTCGAGCTGGAATGCCGGCTGCGGCGGTCCGCGATCGCCCGCGCCGAGCAGATGGCGCTCGGGCGCGGCCTCGCGCGCACCCACCGCGATCCAGCTGCTGAGCGGCGGCGTCACCAGCCGCGCGATCGCATCGCCGCCGCCCTTGTCGCTACGCCCGGCGACATAGGCCTGCGCGCCCTTCCAGTCCGCGCGTCGCAGCGCATCGGCGACGAGCACCAGCTGCGCGTCGAAGCGCCGGTCGCCTGCCTGCCACAGCAGGAAGGCCGCGCTGCGTGCCGCGGCGAAATCGCCCGCCTCGATTGCCTGCTCGAGCATCCGCCCGCGCAACCCCGGCAGTTCGGGCGCCGCGCTCGCCACCGCGGCCAGCGCCGCGAGCGCGGTCTGCGGATCGCCCGCATCCTCGGCCAGCCGCGCGCGCGCCAGCGCGTTCAACGCCGCGTCCCCGCCATCGGCCGCCTGCACGGCGAGCGGCATCAGCGCCGCCGCCGCGAGCAGGCCCAGCTTACATATTCGGATAATTGGGGCCTCCGCCGCCTTCGGGGGTGACCCAGTTGATATTCTGGGTCGGGTCCTTGATGTCGCACGTCTTGCAATGCACGCAATTCTGCGCGTTGATCACGAATTTGGGATCGCCGACGTCCTGCCCGACGATCTCGTAAACCCCCGCCGGGCAATAACGCTGCGCGGGCTCGTCGTACATCGGCAGATTATATTCGACCGGGATCGACGGGTCCTTCAGCTGCAGGTGGACCGGCTGGTCCTCCTCGTGATTGGTGTTCGAGATGAACACCGACGACAGCCGGTCGAAGGTCAGCACGCCGTCGGGCTTGGGATAGTCGGGCTTGGCCATCATGTCGGCGCGGTACAGGCTCGCATTGTCCGGATGATGCTTCATCGTGAAGGGCATCTTGATCTTCAGCGTCTCGGCCCACATCGTGATGCCCGACAGGATCGTGCCGAAGAAATCGCCCCATTTCTCGACGAGCGGCAACACGTTGCGCACGACGCTGAGTTCCTTCTTCACCCAGCTGTCGTCATAGGCGTCCTGATAGGCGGTCAGCGTGTCGCTGCCGCGCCCCGCGGTCACCGCCGCGAAAGCCGCCTCGGCGGCCATCATGCCCGACTTCATCGCGGTGTGCGTGCCCTTGATGCGCGGCACGTTCAGGAAACCGGCGCTGTCGCCGATCAAGGCGCCGCCCGGGAAGGCGAGCTTGGGCACCGACTGATACCCGCCGTCGCTGATCGCCCGCGCGCCGTACGACACACGCTTGCCGCCCTTGAGGATCTTGGCGATCTCGGGGTGCGTCTTCCACTTCTGCATTTCCTGGAAGGGCGAGGTGTGCGGATTGCGGTAATTGAGCCAGGTCACGAACCCGAGCGCCACCTGCCCGTTCGCCTGGTGATAGAGGAAACCGCCACCGTTCGAATGTTCGTCGAGCGGCCAGCCCTGCGTGTGGATCACGCGCCCCGGCGCGTGGTTCTCGGGATCAATGTCCCAGAGTTCCTTGACGCCCAGGCCATAGACCTGCGGCTCGCAATCGGCGTCGAGCGCGAACTGCAGCTTTAGCATCTTGGTCAGATGCCCGCGCACGCCCTCGCCGAAGAAGGTGTATTTGGCGTGCAGCTCGAGCCCCGGCTGATAATCGCCCTTGTGGCTGCCGTCGCGCGCGACGCCCATGTCGCCCGTCGCGACGCCCTTCACCGAGCCATCGTCATTGTAGAGGATCTCGGCCGCGGGGAAGCCCGCAAAAATCTCGACCCCCAGCCCTTCGGCCTGCTCGGCGAGCCAGCGGCAGAGGTTGCCGAGGCTGCCCGTATAGGTGCCCTTGTTGTGCATGAAGCCGGGCGAGATGAATTCGGGCAGGTTGAACTTCTTGGTCTTCGTGAGCACCCAATGCTGGTTGTCGTTGACCGGCACCTCGGCGAGCGGGCAGCCTTGGTCGCGCCAGTCGGAGATCAGTTCGTCCAGCGACTTGGGATCGATCACCGCGCCCGACAGGATATGCGCGCCGACCTCGGACCCTTTTTCCAGGATACAGACCGACAATTCGCTGCCCGCTTCGTTCGCGAGTTGCTTGAGGCGGATCGCCGCCGAAAGCCCCGCCGGACCCGCGCCGACGATGACCACGTCATAGGGCATCGATTCCCGTTCGCTCACCGCAAATACCTTTCTGCCGTCCCTGCGCGGACATTCATCGTGCCCTGCGCTCATTCTGTCACGAAATGCGATGCCCGCCAATTGACGCGTCCGTCAACTGCCTGTTTGAAACAAATCGATGGGTGGGAAAAATTCAGCCTTGCTGGCGCAAAGCTATAGCGACTGGTGGTCGCTGGCGGGCGTCGAGGCGCTGGTGGGCGAAACACCGGCGGGATGGCTTGCTGCGCCCCCCGCAAACGACCCTGCCCCTGCGCGCCCCAAAATGGCAGTCGCAGCCGAACCCGAGCAGGTCCCGCTCCCCGCCGCGCTCCAGCGCCAGGAGGTGGCGGAAGCCCCCGTCGCCAGGGGCCCGGTCGAGCTCCCCGCCGAATGGGCCGCCTTCCAAAGCTGGCTCGCCGAACATCCGGGCGTCCCCGGCAGCCAGTGGGACGCGCGCCGTGTCCTGCCCGCCGGCGAGCCCGGCGCGTCGCTGATGCTGCTCACCGCCTGGCCCGAAATCGACGACCAGCGCGAGGGCACGCTCTTCGCCGGTCCCGCGGGCAAGCTGCTCGACGCGATACTCCGCGCGATCGGCACGACGCGCGAGCAATGCTATCTCGCCAGCCTCGCGGTCACGCGTCCGCCCGGCGGGCGCTGCGACGAAGCGGCCACGGCCGATCTCGACCGGCTGCTCTGGCACCACCTCCGCCTCGCCCGCCCCGGCCGCCTGCTGCTCGTCGGCAGCGACATCGTCCGCATGGCGGCGAAAATCGCGCTGCCCGACGCGCGCGGAAGGTTACTCGATATTAACCAAGATGGCGGCAAGGTGGAGGCGGTGGCAATCGCGCATCCCGCGATGCTGCTCGCCCGGCCGGCCCAGAAAGCGGCCGCCTGGGATAGTCTCAAACTGTTCAACCGGGGACGTTGACAGATGAAAAAAACCACGGCTCTCGCCGCCGCCCTCCTGTTTTCCGCCGCCAGCCCGGCGATCGCCGCCGACGCGGGCGATCCGATCGCGATGGCGCCGCAGACCGTGCCGCCGGTGCTGTCGGCGAAGCAGAAGCAGCTCTATTCGCAAGTGGTGAGCGCGATCCGCGGCCAGCGCTGGGCCGAGGCCAGGGCGCTGCTCGACGGCGCAGAAAACGGCCCGCTCAATGATTTCCTGCGCGCCGAGCTGCTGGTCGCGCCGAACAGCCCCAAGGCCGAAGTCGCCGACATCATGCCGATCCTGGCGCGCTCGCCGAACCTGCCGCAGGCCGAACAGCTCGGCCGCCTCGCGGCGAAGCGCGGCGCGACCGACATCCCCGCGCTCCCCTATCAGACGCGGCTCAGCTGGGCGGGCAGCGCCCCGCGCCGCGTCGGCGCCGACAGCGTCAGCGACCCCTTCGCGAACGGCCTCGCCAGCAGCATCCCCGAGCGCATCAAGAACGACGACCCCGCGGGCGCCGAGGCTTTGCTCAACGCGGTGATCGACAAGCTCAGCCCGCAGGCGCGCGCCGAATGGCAGCACAAGGTCGCCTGGTCCTATTATATCGAGAATGACGATGCGAATGCGCTGCGCCTGTCGCTCGCCTGCACGCAGAATGGCGGTGCCTGGGCGACGCAGGGTGCGTGGACGCAAGGCCTCGCCGCGTGGCGCCTGCGCGATTACCGCACCGCGCTGATCGCCTTCGACCGCGTCGCGAAAGAAGCCCCCGACAGCGAGCTGCGCGCCGCGGCCCATTATTGGGCGTCGCGCGCCGCGATGGCGGCGGGCGAACCCGCCTCGGTCCAGCCGCGCCTCCGCGCCGCTGCCGCGAACGAGGAAACCTTCTACGGCCTGCTCGCCGCCGAGACGCTCGGCGACGGTGTCGTGGGCCAGCAGACCGCCCGTCCCGACCGCAGCGCCTGGCGCGCGCTCGAGGAACAGCCCAATGTCCGCGCCGCGATCGCGCTCGCCGAGATCGGCGAGGAGCAATATGCCGGCGAGGCCCTCCGCCACCAGGCGCGCATCGGCAGCGCCGACCAGCACGAACGGCTGGTCGCCATCGCCAATGCCTTGAGCCTGCCCGAAACCCAGCTCTGGCTTGCGCATAACACCCCGCAGGGGCGCAAGCTGTCAGCCTCGACCCGATATCCGCAGCCCAAATGGGAGCCCAACGGCGGCTGGCGCGTCGACCCCGCGTTGGTCTTTGCCCACACCCTCCAGGAATCGCGCTTCCAGCGCGCCGCGGTCAGCGGTGCGGGCGCGATGGGGCTGATGCAGGTGCGCCCCGGCACCGCGCGCGACCTCGCGCGCTGGAACGGCGACGCGAGCGGCCCCGGGGACCTCAAGACTCCCGCGGTCAACATGGACTTCGGCCAGCGCTACCTCGAATATCTCAGCCGCGACGGCTCGACCGGCGGTCAGCTGCCGAAAGTGATTGCGGCTTATAACGCCGGCCCCGCGCCGATCGCGCGCTGGCAGACCGAGGTGCGCGACGGCGGCGATCCTTTGCTCTACATCGAATCGATCCCCTATTGGGAAACGCGCGGCTATGTCGGCATCGTGCTGCGCAACTACTGGATGTACGAAGCGCAGCAGGGCAAGCCCTCGGTCAGCCGCGCCGCGCTGGCGCAGGGCAAATGGCCGCGCTTCCCCGACACCAAGGACCGGGTGCGGCTAAGCTACGCGCCCGGCCTCGCCAATGCCGATTGACGAAAGCCTTGCGTTCAAGCCGGTCCGCATCGCGGCACTGACCATCTCGGACAGCCGCAGCGCGGCCGACGACCGCTCGGGCGACGCGCTCGTCGAGCTGCTCACCGGCGCAGGCCACATCCTCGCCGACCGCGCAATCATCCGCGACGAAAAATCGCTGATCGTCTCGCGTCTCCACAACTGGATCGACGATCCCGGGGTCGATGTGGTGATCACCACCGGCGGCACCGGAGTCACCGGCCGCGACGTCACCCCGGAGGCGCTGCACGCGCTCGACGGCAAGGACATCCCGGGCTTCGGCGAACTCTTCCGCTGGCTGAGCTACCAGACGATCGGTACCTCGACGATCCAGTCGCGCGCCTGCGCGGTGGTCGCGCGCGGCACCTACATCTTCGCGCTCCCCGGCTCGACCGGGGCAGTGAAGGACGCGTGGAACGGCATCCTGTCGACCCAGCTGGACTCTCGGCATAAGCCCTGCAACTTCGTAGACCTGATCCCGCGGTTGACCGAATAAGCGACCCTATAATTCGCCACAAACCGTCACCCCGGGCTTGACCCGGGGTCTGCCTTCTCTTGCAGAAAAAGGCGGATCCCGGGTCAAGCCCGGGATGACGAGGATAGAGCGGATGTCCGATTTCGGACTTTTTGTTCTTCCTTTGTTCTATTCGGCGCGATATCCTCCCCCGGTGGAATCGTCCAAACCCCTGCCCCCCATCGCCGGCCGCGGTGCGCCGACCAACCTCCGCCCGACCCGCACCGGCTCGCTCGCGCGCGAGGCCGATCGAGATTGGCTCGACGAAGCCGAACAAATCGACGGCGCCGCGCCGCGGCTGCGCACCACCGTCACCGTCGAGCATCCCAGGACGATCATCGCGCGCAACGCTTCGCCCGACATCGGCTTCGACCGCTCGATCAACCCCTATCGCGGTTGCGAGCATGGCTGCATCTATTGCTTTGCGCGCCCGACCCACGCCTTTCACGATCTCTCGCCCGGGCTCGATTTCGAGAGCAAGCTCTTCGCCAAGCCCGACGCCGCCAAGCTCCTC
Organism: Sphingopyxis sp. GW821-FHT12F08; assembly: GCF_058806755.1. Taxonomy (NCBI): domain Bacteria; kingdom Pseudomonadati; phylum Pseudomonadota; class Alphaproteobacteria; order Sphingomonadales; family Sphingopyxidaceae; genus Sphingopyxis; species Sphingopyxis sp. GW821-FHT12F08. The sequence goes on along the minus strand of NZ_JBXAQA010000003.1, from coordinate 412,016 downwards.
CGCGCCGAACTGGCAAAACGCAACTACAAGGCCGCGCCGCTCGCGATCGGGACCAACACCGACGGCTACCAGCCGATCGAGCGCGAATGGGGCATCACGCGCGGCGTGATCGAGGTGCTGGCCGAAACGAAACATCCGCTGATCGTCACCACCAAGTCCGACCGCGTGCTGCGCGACATCGACCTCTTGAGCCAGATGGCAAAGGACAATCTCGTCGGCGTCGCGGTCTCGGTCACCACGCTCGACCCCGCCGTCGCGCGCACGCTCGAACCGCGCGCCCCGCACCCCCGCCGCCGCCTCGCCGCGATCCGGGCGCTGATCGACGCGGGCGTGCCGACGCAGGTCAATATCTCGCCGATCATCCCCGCGATCACCGATCACGAGATCGAAGCGATCGTGAAGGCGGCGGCCGACGCGGGCGCGATCCGCGCCTCCTACATATTGATGCGCTTGCCTTACGAGGTCGCCCCGCTGTTCCGCGCCTGGCTCGCGGCGCATTATCCCGACCGCGCCGACAAGGTGATGCACATGGTGCAGGACATCCGCGGCGGCCGCGACAACGATCCCGATTTCTTCACCCGCATGCGCGGCCACGGGGTCTGGGCCCAGCTCATCCGCACCCGCATCAAACGCGCCGCGCGCGAACATGGGATGGACAAGAGCTTCCCCCCGATCCGCAGCGACCTGTTCCGGCCGCCGGAAAGAGACGGGCAGATGGAGCTGTTCTAGGCTTCCGCCAGCGACTTCAGCTTATAATCCTTATAATCGTCGCGGATCTGCCGCTTCAATATCTTGCCCGTCGCGGTGTGCGGCAGTTCGTCGACGAACACCACCTCGTCGGGCAGCCACCATTTGGCGACCTTGTCCTTGAGATAATCGACGATCACCGCCTCGCTCGTCTCGGCGCCCGGCTTCCTGACGATCAGCAAGATCGGCCGTTCGTCCCATTTGGGATGATAGACCCCGACCGCCGCGGCCTCCTGCACTCCCGGCGCGCCGACCGCAGCATTTTCGAGCTCGATCGAGCTGATCCACTCGCCGCCCGACTTGATCACGTCCTTCGCGCGGTCGGTGATCTGCATGACCCCGTCGGGGTGGATCACCGCGACATCGCCGGTGTCGAACCAGTCGTCGGCGTCGGTCGCATCCTCGCCCGCCTTGAAATAGCGCCGGATGATCCACGGCCCGCGGATCTGCAGCCGCCCGCTCGTCTCGCCGTCGCGCGGCAGCAGCCGGTCCTCGTCGTCGACGATACGCAGTTCGACCCCGAAGGGCGGGCAGCCCTGCTTCGCGACATTGTCGACCTTCTCCTCGAAGCTCATCGCGTCCCAGTTCCACGGGCGCTTGCCCATCGTCCCGATCGGGCTCGTCTCGGTCATGCCCCAGGCGTGCGCGACCTCGATATCGTCCTTCATGAAGCGCTCGATCATCGCGCGCGGACACGCCGAGCCGCCGATGATCACGCGTTTGAGCTTGCCGTAACCGATGCCGGTGGCGTCCATATGCGCGAACATCGCGATCCACACCGTCGGCACCCCAGCGCTGTGCGTCACGCCCTCATTGTGGATCAGGTCGCACAATATCTGCGCATCGTTGCTCGCCGAAAAGACCAGCTTCGCCCCCACCGTCGCCGCGGCGAAGGGGATGCCCCAGCTGTTGGCGTGGAACATCGGCACGATCGGCAGCACTACGCTGCGGTTCGCCATGTCGAACACGTCGGGCTGAATCTCGGTGATCGCGTGGATGACGTTCGAACGATGCTCGTAGAGCACGCCCTTGGGATTGCCCGTCGTCCCGCTGGTGTAGCAGAGCCCGACCGGGTCGCGTTCGTCGAGTTCGACCCATTCGAAGCTGCCGTCCTCGGCGTCGACCAGGTCGCGGTACGATTTGTAATCGCCCTGCGCCGGCGCATCGAACAAGACAAAATGCTCGACGGTCTTGAGCTCGGGGCGCAGCCGCTCGACGATCGGCAGGAACATCGCGTCGAAGAACAAAGCCCGGTCCTCGGCGTGGTTGATGATATAGATCAGCTGCTCGTCGAACAGCCGCGGGTTCACCGTGTGCAGCACGCCCCCAAGGCCCGCGCTGCCGTACCAACTGACGAGGTGATGGCCGTGGTTCATCGCCAGCGTCGCGATGCGATCGCCCTTGGTCACGCCCAGCCGCGTCATCGCCGCGGCGAAGCGGCGCGCATCCTTTCCGACCTCGCCCCAAGTCGATCGCGTCATGCTGCCGTCGGCCCAGCGCGAGACGATCTCGCGCCCGCCATGCTCGCGCGCGGCATGATCGATCAAGCTGGTGACGAGTAACGGCTGGCCCTGCATTCCCATTTCGGCATCCTCTTTGTGGTTTTGCCTTGGATAAGGCGGGGAATGCCGTGGGCGCAAGGGGCAAGGAAGCCCCTCCCCTTCAGGGGAGGGGTTGGGGTGGGGTCCATCGGTCTTGCGCAAGGCCGATGGACCCCACCCGCTGCGACTAGGCAGCAAGCTGCCAAGTCTCGCTGCCCTCCCCTGAAGGGGAGGGCGTCAAATCAGCCCCGCACCCGGAAATCCTTGGCCGCCGCGAGCGACAGCCGGGGCTCGACCACGCCCGCGACCAGTTCGAGCCGCGCGACGAGGTCGGGGTCGAGCGCGAAGCGGCGGCCGAGGTTGATGCGGATGTCGCGCCCCGTGTCGGGATCGAGCGTCATCACGATGATCGCGCCGCGCGCATCGTCGCGCCGCTCGACGAGCCGCGCCAGCTCGGCGACCGCCTCCACCGCCTCGATCCGGCATTCGAGCTGCAGCGCCGCGGTCGCCGCGATGTCGGCGAGCGGCTGCGCGCCGCGCACCGTGACGCGCGGCGTCTCCTCGCCTTCGAGCAGGTCGAGCTCGACCGACAGCATCGCGCAGCCGCCGAAACCCGCCAGCGTTTCCAGCACCTTGCCCGCCTGTTCGTCGAAGCAGCTCGACTGGAACTGCCCGCTGCGGTCCGACAAGGTCAGGTTCAAGAAGCGGTTGCCACGCTGCGACATGCGCGGGCGCGCGCTTTCGACCATCGCCGCCATCACCATCGGGATGCGTGTCCCCGGCGTCATCGCGACATTGGCGCAGATATCGCCATAGCTGCGCGCGCCGCGCGCGACGACGATCGCCTCATATTGCTCGACCGGGTGCGCCGAGAAATAGAAGCCGAACGCTTCCTTCTCGCGCGTCATCCGCTCGCCGAGCGTCCAAGGCTCGGCCGCGGGCAATTGCAGCGCGGGCGCCAGATCGACGTCGCCGCCGAACAGCCCGCCCTGCCCCGTCGAACGTTCGTGCGCCGAATTGTTTGCGCAGGCGAGCAAGGCCTCGGCACCGGCATAGGCGCGCGGCCGCTCGGGCTCGACCGGGTCGAAGGCGCCCGCGCCGGCAAGCGCCTCGATCTGGCGCCGGTTGAGCTGCTTCGGGTCGATCCGCCCTGCAAAATCGTCGAGGCTCGCGAAATCGCCATGCGCGCGGCGTTCGGCGACCAGTGCCTCCATCGCCTTCTCGCCGACGCCCTTGAGCGCGCCGAGCGCATAGCGCACCGCGAGCTCGCCATCGGCCTCGCCGACCGAAAAATCGGCCTCGCTGTCGTTGACCGACGGCGGCGCGATACCGACGTTCAGCCGCCGCATATCGTCGATGAACACCGACAATTTGTCGGTCTGGTGGCTGTCGAACGACATCGATGCCGCGAAAAATTCATGCGGATGATGCGCCTTCAGCCACGCCGTCTGGTACGACAGCAAGGCGTAAGCGGCGGCATGGCTCTTGTTGAAGCCATAGCCCGCGAATTTGTCGATCAAGTCGAACAGCTCGTTCGCCGCCTTGGGCGCGATCTGGTTATGCTCGCCGCAGCCCTTGACGAAGGTCTCGCGCTGCGCGTCCATCTCGGCCTGGACCTTTTTGCCCATCGCGCGGCGCAGCAGGTCGGCGCCGCCGAGGCTGTAGCCCGCCAGGATCTGCGCCGCCTGCATCACCTGTTCCTGATAGACGAAGATGCCATAGGTTTCGGCGAGGATTCCCTCGAGCAAGGGGTGCGGATAGGCGATCGCCTCGCGCCCGTTCTTGCGCGCGCCGAACAGCGGGATATTGTCCATCGGCCCCGGGCGATAGAGCGCGACGAGCGCGATGATGTCGCCGAAATTGGTCGGTTTCACCGCCGACAGCGTCCGCCGCATGCCTTCGGATTCCAGCTGGAACACCCCGACCGTCTCGCCGCGCTGGAGCAGTTCGTAAACGGCGGGATCGTCCCACGCGAGCGTATCGAGATCGACGTCGATCCCGCGCAGCGCGAGCAGCCGCCGCGCCTCTTTCAGCACCGACAGCGTCTTCAAACCCAGGAAGTCGAATTTCACCAGCCCCGCGCTCTCGACATATTTCATGTCGAACTGCGTCACCGGCATGTCCGAGCGCGGGTCGCGATAGAGCGGCACGAGCTGGTCGAGCGGGCGGTCGCCGATCACCACCCCCGCGGCGTGGGTCGAGCTGTGCCGCGGCAGGCCTTCCAGCTGGCGCGCCATGTCGAACAGCCGCCGCACGCCGTCGTCCTGCTTATATTCGGTCATCAATTCGGCGACGCCGTTCAGCGCGCGGTCGAGCGTCCAGGGATCGGTCGGATGGTTGGGCACCAGCTTCGCGAGCCGGTCGACCTGGCCATAGCTCATCTGCAGCACGCGCCCGGTGTCCTTGAGCACCGCGCGCGCTTTCAGCTTACCGAAGGTGATGATCTGCGCGACGGTATCGCGGCCGTATTTCTCCTGCACATAGCGGATCACCTCGCCGCGCCGCGTTTCGCAGAAGTCGATGTCGAAGTCGGGCATCGACACGCGCTCGGGGTTGAGGAAGCGTTCGAACAGCAGACCGAGCTTCAACGGATCGAGGTCGGTGATCGTCAGCGCCCAGGCGACGACGCTGCCCGCGCCCGAACCGCGCCCCGGCCCCACCGGAATATCGTGCGTCTTGGCCCATTTGATGAAGTCGGCGACGATCAGGAAATAGCCGGGGAAGCCCATCTGGACGATGACCCCGACCTCGAAGTCGAGCCGTTCGACATAGGCCTGACGATCCTCCGCCGACAGATCGGCGATGAGCGCCAGCCGCGTCTCCAATCCCGCGCGCGCGTCGGCGGCGAGCTGCGCCGCCTCGCCCTCGCGGTCGCCCGCGAGGCTCGGCAGGATGGGGCTGCGCTTCGGCGCCATATAGGCGCAGCGCTGCGCGATCACGACGCTGTTGCGGATCGCCTCGGGCAGGTCGCTGAACGCGTCCTCCATCGCCTCGGCGGGCTTCAGCCAGGCTTCGGGGCTCGATACGCGCCGGTCCTCGCTCTCGACATAGGCCGATTGCGCGATGCACAGCATCGCGTCGTGCGCGGCGTGGAACTGCGGCTCGACGAAGGAGGCCGGGTTGGTCGCGACCAGCGGCAGCGCGCGCGCATAGGCCATCTCGACCAGCGCCTTTTCGGCCGCTTTCTCCGCCGCATCGCCGCGCCGCGAGAGCTCGATATAGAGCCGCCCGCCGAACAAGGCCTCGAGCTGCTCGACATAAGCCTCGGCGGCGGTCTGCTGTTCGCCCGCGAGCAACCGCGTCAGCGCGCCTTCGCCGCCGCCGGTCAGGCAGATCAGCCCGTCGGTCCGGCCCGCGAGCGATGGCAGGGTGACATGCGGGTCCTGCTCGACCGGCCGCCCGAGGTGCGCCGCCGACACGAGCGCGCACAGATTGTCGTAGCCCGTCTCGTCCTGCGCATAGAGCGCGAGCCAGTCGATCTGCGGCGCACCGTTCGCCAGCAGCGGCCCCGGCCGCGCGACGCTCAGGTAAATGCCGACGATCGGCTGGACGCCCGCCGCCTTGCACGCCTCGCCGAACGCCATCGCGCCGTAGAGCCCGTTGCGGTCGCAGATCGCCACCGCCGGAAAGCCGCGCTCGCGCGCCGCTTTCGCAATCGCCTTGGGGTCGATGGCCCCTTCGAGCATCGTATAGCTGGAAAAGACGCGCAGGGGGACAAAGGGGCTGTAGGCCATCGGATGACGCTACCGTGACAGGCGCGATTCGGCCATGCTCAATCGCGCGGCCCGCTTCGCCGAAATGGCCTTTTCATTGCATCCGCCCGCAATCCATGCCCCAATCGCGTTCATCGAAACAGCAAGGGGAAAGTGACCATGACGAACGGTTCCGCCAGCCTGATCGAACGAGCCAAGGCAATGATATTGCGTCCTAAAAGCGAGTGGCAGGTCGTCGCGACCGAACCCGACTCGGCGCAGGGCATCTTCATGCGCTACGTCGTCCCCCTCGCCGCAATCGGCCCGATCGCCGGTTTTATCGGCATGCAGGTCTTCGGTTTCCAGGCGTTCGGCGTCAGTTTCAAACCCAGCCTGATGGCCGGGCTGACGCAGGCGATCGTCTCCTATGTGCTCGCCCTCGTCGCGATTTGGGTGGTCACCTTCATCATCGACGCGCTGGCGCCGTCGTTCGGCGGCACCTCCGACCGCACGCAGGCGATGAAGCTCGCGGCCTATTCATCGACCGCCGGCTATCTCGGCGGCATATTCGGGCTGGTCCCGGCGATCGCGCTGCTGAGCCTGCTCGCCATGCTCTACGGCCTCTACCTGCTCTATCTGGGCGCCACGCCGGTGATGAAGGTGCCGCAGGACCGCGCGGTCATCTTCGTGATCATCATCATCGTCGCGACGATCGCCGCCTATCTCGTCATCGGCATGATCACCAGCGCGATCACCGCGCCGATGATGGCGCCGCCGGCGGTGACGATCAGTTAGCGGACATGCTGTGACCCAAAATCCTCTCCCCTTCAGGGGAGAGGATAGCGCAGCTTGCTCCCGTCAGGAGCTAGCGAAGCTTGGAGAGGGGCATAACCGCCAGCGCGCGGAAACCCCCTCTCAACTGCGGCTAGGCAGCAAGCTGCAAGCCTGCGTATCTCTCCCCTGAAGGGGAGAGAGCAGCCCCCTACCCCAGCAATTCCTCGATCTCTTTGCGCAACTGCTCGGGCTTGGTCGTCGGCGCGTGGCGCGACACGACCTTGCCGTCGCGGCCGACCAGGAATTTGGTGAAATTCCACTTGATCCCGCTGCCCAGCAGCCCGGTCTTTTCCTTCTTCAAATGCTTGAAGATCGGATCGGCATTGTCGCCATTGACGTCGATCTTGGCCATCAACGGAAAGGACACGTCGTAGGTCAGCGAGCAGAAATTGGCGATTTCCGCCGCATCGCCGGGCTCCTGCGCGCCGAACTGGTTGCACGGAAAGGCGAGGATCTCCAGCCCGCGATCCTTGTAATCGCGGTACAGCTCCTCCAGCCCCTCATATTGCGGGGTGAAGCCGCATTTCGACGCGGTGTTGACGATCAGCAGCACCTTGCCCTCGTAATCGGCCAGCGACTGCATGGCCCCGCCCGGCAGCTTCGCCGAAAGATCATAAAGCCCCATTCCGCCCTCCCCTGATTTCCACCATCAACATCACGCCTCGATCCGCCCCTCGTGCAAGCGCAGCACGCGGTCCATCTTCGCCGCCAGCCGCTCGTTGTGCGTCGCGACCAGCGCCGCCGAGCCATGGTCGCGCACCAGCGCGACGAACTGGTCGAACACCTTGTCCGCCGTCGCCTCGTCGAGATTGCCCGTCGGCTCGTCGGCGAGCACCAGCAGCGGCCGGTTCGCCAGCGCGCGCGCCACCGCGACGCGCTGCTGCTCGCCGCCCGACAGCTTGCTCGGCTTGTGGTGCAGCCGCTCGCCCAGCCCCAGCCGTGTCAGCAGCTCCCCGGCGCGCTCCTCGGCCTCGGCCTGACCCGTTCCCCGGATCAGCTGCGGCAGCACGACATTCTCGACCGCGTTGAAATCGGGCAACAAATGGTGGAACTGATAGACGAAACCGATCTTCTCCCGCCGCGTCCTGGTCCGCGCATCCTGGTCGAAGCGCGTCACATCCTCGCCGTCGATCATGATCTTGCCGCCAAAGCCGCCCTCAAGCAGGCCGACCGCCTGCAGCAAAGTCGACTTGCCCGACCCCGACGGGCCGAGCAGCGCGACGATCTCGCCGGGGCGCAGCCGCGCGTCGACCCCGCGCAGCACGTCGATCCGCACCCCCGCTTGCTCGAAATGGCGGGTCAGCTGGGTGAGGTGCAGCACGTCATTCATAACGCAGCACCTGCACCGGATCGGTATTCGCGGCCTTGAACGCAGGATAGAGCGTCGCGAGGAAGCTGAAGACGATCGTCATCACGACGACCACGCCGATCTCGACCGGGTTGGGTTTCGACGGCAGTTCGGTCAGGAAGCGCACCGACGGATCCCACAGATTCTGGCCCGAGAGATAGCCGATCCCGGCCAATATCCCCTTGCGGAAGAACAGCAGGGTAAAGCCGAGCACCAGCCCGACCAATGTGCCGCCGACGCCGATCGAGACCCCGATCGCGACGAATATCCGCAGCACCGAATTGCGCGGCGCCCCCATCGTGCGGATGATCGCGATGTCGCGCGTCTTGGCGCGCACCAGCATGATCAGCGACGACACGATGTTGAACGCCGCGACCAGGATGATCAGCGACAGGATCACGAACAAGGCGACGCGCTCGACCGACAGCGCCTCGAACAGGCTGCTGTTCATCGACCGCCAGTCGGAGACCACCGCCTGCGCCGCCAGTTTCTGCGCCAGCGGGTCGAGTATCTCGCCTACCCTGTCGGCATCCTCGGTCTGCACCTTGATCAGCCCGATCTGGTCGCCGGTCAGCAACAGCAATTGCGCATCGGCCATCGGCATGATGATATAGGTCTTGTCGAAGTCGTAGACCCCGATCTCGAAGATCGCGCCGACGCGGTAGCTGATCTCGCGCGGCACCGTGCCGAACGGCGTCGAGCGGCCCGCCGGATTGATGATCGTGATCTGCGATCCGACGGTCGCGCCCAGATTGCGCGCCAGCTCGGAGCCCAGCGCGACCTCGCCCGATCCGTCGGTCAGCCGCGCCAGGCTGCCCGCCTTGACCTCGCCCTTCAATATGTCGTTGTTGCGGATGTCGGCGACCAGCATGCCGCGCACCGCCACCCCCTCGACGCGGCCGTTGAAGGTGGTGAGCAAGGGCTGTTCGACGATCGGCGTCGCCGACGTCACCCCGGGCGTCGCGCGCACTTCCTTCAGCACGTCGCGCCAATTGTCGATGCGCCCGCCGAAGCCCTGCACGACCGCATGGCCGTTGAGCCCGACGATCTTGTCGAACAGCTCGCCGCGCACGCCGTTCACGACGCTCATCACGATGACGAGCGACGCGACGCCGATCATGACCGCGACGAAGCTGAACGCCGCGGCGACGAAGATGAAACCCTCGCCGCGATGCGGAAGCAGATAGCGTTTGAAGATGGTGCGCTCGTACGGACGCAGGATCATGAGCGGGTCGGTCCCTCGAACCGGCGGGAAAAGGCGGTCATAGCGCCGCTTTAGGGGGCCGCTCGGGCGCTGGCAATGGCTGCCGTCGCCGCAATCTCCTTGCGAGCGATTCGCAAAATCTGTTGCCCATCGGCCACAGCCCTGCGCAAAAGCATCGCATACTAACCGCCAGAGGGTGACAAGCCGCCCCCGGGGGCCTAGCCCAATGACTTCTGGATCACGCGGCTAAAGGCCCGGTTCCGGGGAGTGTGGACGCTTCGCCTCGTCCACGCAAAAGGGGGATGGCGGTAGTTCGTCACAGGCGCCCGGGTCTCAGCAGAGGCCCGGGCGTTGTGATTCCGGCGCGAAGCGTCGCCCCCGCGAAGGCGGGGGTCCAGGTCAACCTTCAGATTCGCTGATATCCTCAAGCATGTCGGTATCGAGCACGCGCACCCGCCCCTGTTCGAGCGAGATGATCCCCGATTCCTCCCAGCTTCGCAGCTGCCGGTTGATGTGCTCGCGGCTCATCCCCGCAAAATTGCCGAGTTCGGTCTGGCTGAGTTCGACGCGGTGCGTCGTGTCGGGGCTGTCCTTGCGAATCAGGCGCTTCAAATAGCGCGCGAGCCGCGGGCCCGAGGCATAGGCACGATCGCTCTCGATCGTCTGGTCGGCGGTGCGCAGCCGCCGCGCGAGCTGCTGCATCAGTGACCAGGCGAATTCGGGATGGCTGGTGACGAAGTCGCGCAGCGCGTTGCGGCCGAGCTGCAAGCCCCCGCCCGCGCTGGTTGCGGTCACCGACGCGGTGCGCTCGCCGCCGTCGAGCAGCGCGATCTCGCCGAGCACCGCGCCGGGCTCGGCATAGGCAAGCACGATCTCGCGCCCGCCGGCGGTCAGCATCGACACGCGCGCGGTGCCGCTGGTCAGGATCAGCAGGCTGTCGCCCGGGTCGCCCTGGCAGAGCAATTCCTTGCCCTTGCCGAACTGGACCTGCACCGCGCGGCCCGCGATATCGGCCCAATCCTGGACCGTCAGGCCGGAAAATATGCTGTCGGGGCCCTGCAGTTCGGCGAGTTTCGCATGATCCATAAGCCCCGGTTTCCCCTGTTAAAGCGTGACGCTTACACCAGCCGGCTGTGCTTCACCGCCGCTTCGATGAACCCCGCGAACAACGGGTGCGGGTCGAAGGGCTTCGACTTGAGCTCCGGATGGAATTGCACCCCAATGAACCACGGATGGTCAGGTCTTTCAACGATTTCGGGTAGCATGCCGTCGGGCGACATGCCCGAGAAGACCAGCCCGCCCGATTCCAGCCGGTCGCGGTACGCGCCATTGACCTCGTAGCGGTGGCGGTGGCGCTCGCTGATGTCGTTCGCGCCATAGACCGCCGCGACATGGCTGTTCGGCGACAGTTTCGCCTCATAGGCGCCCAGCCGCATCGTACCGCCGAGGTCGGTATCGGCGCCGCGCTGCTGCAGCCCCTCCGCGCTCATCCATTCGGTAATCATGCCGACCACCGGCTCGTCGGTCTTGCCGAATTCGGTGCTCGACGCGTCCGCGATGCCGCTGGTGTTCCGTGCCCCCTCGATGCACGCCATCTGCATGCCGAGGCAGATGCCGAAGAAGGGCACACCCCGTTCGCGCGCAAAACGCACGCTCGAAATCTTGCCCTCCGACCCGCGCTCGCCAAAGCCGCCGGGGACGAGAATGCCGTGCAGCGGCTCGAGATTCTCGGCGAGATTGCCGTCATTCTCGAACATCTCGGCGTCGAGCCAGCGGATGTTGACCTTGACCCGGTTCGCCATGCCGCCATGAACGAGGGCCTCATTGAGCGACTTATAGGCGTCGGGCAGCGAGACATATTTGCCGACGACGCCGATCGTGACCTCGCCCTCGGGGTGCTGCTTGCGGTCCATGATGTCGAACCAGCGCGTCAGGTCGGGCGCCGGCGCGTCGTGGATACCGAAGGCGCGCAGCACTTCGTCGTCGAGCCCCTCGCCATGATATTGCACCGGCACCGAATAGATCGAGTCAGCGTCGAGCGCCGGGATCACCGCTTCTTTCCGCACGTTGCAGAATTGCGCGATCTTGGCGCGCTCGCCCTCGGGCAGCGGCCGTTCGCAGCGGCAGAGCAAGATGTCGGGCTGGACGCCGAGCGATGCCAGTTCGCGCACGCTGTGCTGCGTCGGCTTGGTCTTCAATTCGCCCGCGGCGGCGATGTACGGCACCAAAGTGACATGGACCGACAGCGTCTTGTCGCGCCCCTCTTCGTTGCGCAGCTGGCGGATCGCCTCGATGAACGGCAGCGATTCGATGTCGCCCACCGTGCCGCCGATTTCGCACAGGACAAAGTCGAGGTCGTCGAGTTCGGCTCTGGCAAAAGCCTTAATCGCATCGGTGACGTGCGGGACGACCTGGACCGTCGCGCCGAGGTAATCGCCCCGACGTTCCTTGGTGATGATCTGCTGGTAGATGCGGCCCGAGGTGACGTTGTCGCTCTGCCGCGCCGCGACGCCGGTGAAGCGCTCATAATGGCCGAGGTCGAGGTCGGTCTCCGCCCCGTCGTCGGTCACATAGACTTCGCCATGCTGATAGGGCGACATCGTACCCGGATCGACGTTGAGATAGGGATCGAATTTCCGGATGCGGACGCGATAGCCACGCGCTTGCAGCAAAGCGGCGAGGCTTGCCGCCATCAGACCTTTGCCAAGCGAGGAGACCACGCCGCCGGTGATAAAAATGAACCGCGCCATGGGAGGAAAGACTTACTCAAAAGGAGGGGGACGGCGCAAGCCGTCGAATCGCCTGCCGCGGAAATAATCCGCTGCAGGCGAATGCGGGGGTGCGGGAAGCGCCGCGCGGCGCCGCCGCTTATTTCTTGGCGGGTGCCGGGGTCTCGGCGGGCGGCGCGCCTGCCGCGGCAGCGGCGGCGAGCGGGTCGTCGCTGGGCAGCGCCTGCGTGGCGCCGGTCGCGGGAGCGCCAGTTGCCGGAGCTTGGGCCGGACCGGTCAGCGGCGACGCGCCGCCGGTGACCGGAGTGGCCTGGCCGGCTTTCGACAGCGAGGTGTCGATCGTCGAACCGCCCGAACCGCGCACCGAGGCCATCGCCGCGAGGATGATCGACAGCGCGACGAAGGCGGTGGCGAGGATGGTGGTCGCGCGCGTCATGAAATCCGCCGCGCCGCGCGCGGAAAGCAGGCCCGCGGGGCTACCGCCGACGCCGAGCCCGCCGCCTTCCGACTTCTGCATCAGGATGACCCCGATCATCGCCGCGGCGACGACGGCCTGGACGACGAGCAGGAAGGTGAAGAGGTTCGACATCGATAGTTCCCGGAAAATCTGTGAGGCCGTCATGCAGCCGATCTGGCGGTGCACATAGAGAGGGCGGGCGATTTCTTCAACCCGCGAAGGATCGCGCGTGACCGCACGCCGAACGAGCAGCCTCATACGCCCACCCTTTTGTCCGTTCGTGTCGAGCGAAGTCGAGACACGCGACCGTATGCTCTCCCCACACGTATCTCGACTTCGCTCGATACGAACGGGGTTGGGAGGCCGGGCCTAAAGCCCTGCCCCCGCCGCCACGATCGGCAGGAATTTCGCCGCGGTCAGGCTCGCGCCGCCGACCAGCGCGCCGTCGACGTTGCCCGCACCGAGCAATTCGGCGGCATTCTCGCCATTCACCGAACCGCCGTACAGCAGCCGCATCGCCTCCGCCCCCGCGCCGATCCGCGCGGCCAGCGCCGCGCGGATCGCACCGTGCATCGCCGCGACGTCTTCCACCGTGGGGACAAGCCCGGTCCCGATCGCCCAGATCGGCTCATAGGCGATCGCGAGGAGCGCGGGGTCGAAGTCCCCCGGCAGCGATTCGCGCACCTGCGCCAGCACATGGTCGATCGCCCCGCCCGACTCGCGCACCGCGCGCGGCTCGCCGACGCACAGGATTACATCAAGCCCCGCCGCAAGCGCCGCCTCGGCCTTGGCCTTCACGTCGGCATCGCCTTCGCCGCAGCCCTCGCGCCGCTCGCTGTGCCCGACGATCACCAGCGTCGCGCCGGCATCGACCAGCATCGGTGCCGCGACCGACCCGGTATAGGCGCCCGACGCCGCGGCGTGGCAGTCCTGCCCGCCGATCGCGGCATCGGGCAGCGCCGCCGCCATCGCGCCGATCAGCGTGAAGGGCGGGCAGATCGCGACGTCGACCGCCGGATGCTCGCCCGCCGCGGCGAAAATCGCGCGCGCTTCGGCGACCGCGCCCGACAGCCCGTTCATCTTCCAGTTGCCGACCACATATTTGCGCCGCGCCATCTTCGCTCCCTCCAATATCTCTGCCTGTCGCCGCCCTAGCGGCGCGCGGGCGCCATAGGCAAGCCGCCTTTCCCGCCTTGATGCCATCGCCGGTCCCGCCTAAAGCCGCACCGAACCGCGCGTCCGCGCGCCCGCTCGAAAGAATGCCCGCTCGATGATTACCGCGATCCGCAGCCTCTTTTCCTCCACGCTCGGCAAGGTCATCGCCCTCGCCTTCATCGGTCTCATCGGCGTGCTCTTCGCATTGAGCGACGTGGGCAACACGGGCTTCGGCGGCGGTATGGGCGACACGACCGTCGCCGATGTCGGCGACGAGCAGATCGGCCTCGCCGAACTGCGCCAGAGCATCCAGCAGGCCTATGACCGTGCGCGCGAGCAGCAACCCGGCCTGACGCGCGAAGCCTTTATCGAGGAGGGCGGCTTCGACCTCGTGCTCGAGGATGTGATCCAGGGCGCGGCCTTCCGCCAGTTCGCGCGCGACCTCGGCTTCGGGGTCAGCAAACGCCTCGTCGACGGGCAGATCGCCGACGCCTTCGCCGGCGTGTCGGGCAGCTTCGACCAGACGCGCTACAACGCCTATCTGCGCGAAAGCGGCACCAGCGAGATGCAGCTCCGCCGCAATTTCGAAACCTTGCTGCTGATGCAGCAGCTGGGCGCGCCCGCCGGCACCATGCCGCGCACCGGCAACGCCATGGCCTTTCCTTACGCGGCGCTGCTCGTCGAGGAACGCCGCGGCCAGGCGACCTTCATCCCCGCCAGCGCCTTCGCGCCCGCCAGCGATCCGGGCGACGCGGTGCTGCAGAAGCACCTCAAGGGCAACCGCTCGCGCTTCAGCATCCCCGAGCGCCGGATCCTGCAATATGCGGTGTTCGACCGCAACGTTGCGCCGGCTCCCGCGGTGACCGACAAGGAAATCGCCGATCTCTACAAGGCGAATGCCGCGCGCTTCGCCGCCAGCGAGACGCGCCGCTTCATGCAGGTGATCGCCCCCGACCAGGCCGCCGCCAACGCCATCGCCACGAAAGTGCGCGGCGGCACCTCGCTTGCCGCCGCCGCGCAGGCCGCGGGGCTGACCGCCGCGCCGTCGGGCGACGTGACGCAGAGCGCCTATTCGGGGCTGACCAACGCCGCCGCGGCCAAGGCCGCCTTCGCCGCCAAGCGCGGCGACGTGCTCGGCCCGACGCAGACCGACCTCGGCTGGTCGGTCGCGCAGGTCGACGCGATCACCGCCACCGCGGCGAAGACGCTGGCCGAGGCGACCCCCGAAATCCGCGCCCAGCTCGAAAAGAACAAGGCCGAAGAGGCGCTGATCACCTATTACAACGCCGTCCAGGACGCGGCGAACAGCGGCGTGTCGATCGAGGAGATCGCCGGCGACCGCAAGCTGACGCTGGTCGAGACCCCGGCGCTGTTGCCCAGCGGCCGCGCCCCCGCCCAGCCGACCTATGCGCTCCCCGCCGACCTCGCGCCGATGATGGCGCAGGCCTTCCAGGGCGCCAGCGAGGGCGAGACGCATCTTGCACAGCTCGTCGAGAACGAGAAATTCGCGGTCTATGCGGTCAAGTCGATCGTCGCCGCGGCGCCGCCGCCCTTCGCGCAGATCCGCGGCGACCTGCTCGCCGACTGGAAACTGGCGCAGGGGCAGAAGGTCGCGCGCGACAAGGCGCGGGCAATCGTCAAGGCGTTCGAGGGCAAGGCGAGCTTCGCCGACGCGGTGCGCGCCGCCGGGCCCGAGGTCGGCAGCATCCAGACGATCGGCGGGCGCCGCGGCGAACTCGGCCGCAACGGCGAGCGCGTGCCCCCCGAACTCGCGCTGCTCTTCTCGATGGCACCGAACACCGTCAAGACGCTGGAGATTCCCGGCAATCGCGGCTGGATGGTGCTCCAGCTCGGCGAGGTCAAGCGCCCCGAAGCGAAGGAGGTCGATCCCAGGCTCGTGGCTGGCCTCTCGCAATCGCTCTCCAAGCAGTTCGGCCCCGAACTCGCCGAACAGCTGATCGCCGAGGCGAAGCGCCGCGTCGGGGTGAAGATCAACCAGAAGCTGGTCAAACTGCTGCGCGACGAACTGACCGGTAAAACGCCGGTCGCGCAATAAGCGTGGCGCTCGAAGGCAGGGCTGCAGCGCTCGAGGCGCTTGCGCGCGGCGACGGCGCGGTCGTCTGGCAGCGGCTGATCGCCGACGTCGAGACCCCGGTCTCGGCGGCGCTCAAGCTGATCGAGCCCGGCCGCGGTGACTGGGTCCTCGAATCGGTCGAAAGCGGCGAGACGCGCGGGCGCTACAGCCTGCTCGGGCTCGATCCCGACCTGATGTTCGAGGTGCGCGGCGACGCGGCGCGGATCAACCGGAACTGGCGGCACGACCGAACGAGCTTCGAGCCCGTCACCGCCCCCGCGCTGCAGGCGCTGCGCGACCTCGTCGCCGAATGCCGCTTCGACGTGCCCGCGGCGCTGCCCAAGGCGCTCGCGACGCTCGTCGGCTTCTTCGCCTATGAAACCATCGGCCTCGTCGAGCGCATCCCGCGCGCGCCGGGCGCCGGGCTCGGCCTGCCCGACATGGTCTTCGTGCGCCCGACGGTGATCCTCGTCTTCGATCGCCTCGCCGACGAACTCTTCCTGATCGCGCCGATCTGGCCCGACGCCGATGGCGCGATCGACCGGATGATCGAGGCGGCGCAGGAAAAGCTCGACACCATCGCCGCGCGCCTCGCGAGCGCGAACCCGCATGCGGCGCGCGCGACTACTCTCACAGACCCCACGACCATCGCCGCCAATCCGGCGGTCACGCCGCAGCATTTCGCCTGGATGGTCGCCACCGCGAAAGACTATATCGCCGCGGGCGACATCTTCCAGGTCGTGCTGTCGCAGCGCTTCTCGACGCCGTTCGACCTGCCGCCCTTCGACCTCTATCGCGCGCTCCGCCGCGTGAACCCCTCGCCCTTCCTCTACTTCCTCGACCTGCCCGGCTTCGCGCTGATCGGCTCGTCGCCCGAGATCCTCGTCCGGGTGCGCGACGGCGAGATCACGATCAGGCCCATCGCGGGCACGCGCCCGCGCGGCCGCACGGGCGCCGAGGATGTCGAGAACCGCGACAGCCTGCTCGCCGACCCCAAGGAACGCGCCGAGCATCTGATGCTGCTCGACCTCGGCCGCAACGACGTCGGCCGCGCCGCAGTCGGCGGCAGCGTTATGGTCACCGACAGCTATACCGTCGAATATTACAGTCACGTCATGCACATCGTGTCGAACGTCATCGGCCGCATCGCGCCCGACAAGGACGCGATCGACGCACTGTTCGCCGGCTTCCCCGCGGGCACGGTCAGCGGCGCGCCCAAGGTCCGCGCCTGCCAGATCATCGCCGAACTCGAAGCCGACGCGCGCGGGCCCTATGCCGGCGGCGTCGGCTATTTCGCGCCCGACGGCAATATGGACAGTTGCATCGTGCTGCGCACCGCGATCGTCAAGGACGGCGAAATGCACGTCCAGGCGGGCGCGGGCATCGTCGCCGACAGCAACCCCGCGTACGAACAGCGCGAATGCGAGGCCAAGGCCGGCGCGCTCTTCGCCGCCGCGCGCGAAGCAGTGCGGCTCGCGGGCACGCCGGGCTACGGCCAGTGAAACGCCGCGCGGCGCTCCTGCTGGGCGCCGCGGTGATTGCCGGGGGCTGGTTCGCGCTCCGCGGCGGCGAACCAGCCCCACCCGCCAGGCCCAAAGCGCCCGACGCCTGCAAGCCCATCACCTTCGACGGCAAGCGCTTCACCGAGTGCATCGCGGTTCCCGGCCAGCACCGCATCACCACCAAAATTACAGGCACCAACGGCGTCATCTACCGCGGCTTCGCGGGCCTCGCCGAGGATGTCGACCCCGCGACCGTCGCCTTCGCGGTCAACGGCGGCATGTACGACACGGGCAGCGAGCCGATCGGCTATTATGCCGAGGGCGGCGAGCGCCTCTATCCGCTCAACATCCGCGACGGCGGCGGCAATTTCTACCTCAAGCCCAACGGCGTCTTCTTCGGCGAGCCCGACGGCGGCTGGCAGGTCATGACCAGCGACGACTTCGCCGCGAAGGTCAGCCAGCGCCCCAATTTCGGCACCCAGTCGGGCCCGATGCTGCTGATCGGCGGCGCGCTCAACCCGCAGATTTCGCCCGACGGCACCTCGCTCAAGCTCCGCAACGCCGTCGGCGTCGACACCGAGGGCCGGGCGCATTTCGTCATCTCCGACGAGCCCGTCTCCTTCGGCACCCTCGCGGCGCTCATGCGCGACCGTGCCAGGACCAGCGACGCGCTCTTCCTCGACGGCACCGTCTCGGCGCTCTGGGATCCGGCAAGCGGCCGCATGGACGGCCGCTACCCGCTCGGTCCGCTGATCCTTGTAACGCCGGTGAAAGATTAGCCCCCTCCTCTTGAGAGGAGGGGCAGCGAGACTTGGTTCGGCGTTAGCCGGACCTAGTCGCAGCGGGGTGGTGCTCGGCACCGGCGCTCACCACCCCAACCCCTCCTCTAAAGAGGAGGGGCTTATATCGGCTCGACAAACGCGCTAACCCTCGCCCCATGCTGAAATTCATCGCCCCCCTCGCCCTGCTCCTCGCCAGCGCCACCCCCGCTCACGCCCAGGTCGAAGGCGCCACCGAAGCCGATGCGATCCTCGAGGATTTCACCTTCGCCACCGGCGAAAAACTGCCCGAGCTCAAGCTCCACTACACCACGCTCGGCACCCCGCAGCGCGACAGGGCGGGTAACGTCACCAATGCCGTGATGATCCTCCACGGCACCGGCGGCACCGGAAAGCAATTCTTCCAGCCGCAGTTCGCCAGCGAGCTTTTCGGCCCCGGCCAGCCGCTCGACACCTCGAAATATTACGTCATCCTCCCCGACAATATCGGCCATGGCAGCTCGTCGAAGCCCAGCGACGGCCTCCGCATGAAATTCCCCAAATACGACTATGCCGATATGGTCGCCGCGCAGCACCGGCTGCTCACCGAAAAGCTCGGCGTGAAGAAATTGCAGCTCATCCTCGGCACGTCGATGGGCTGCATGCACGCCTTCGTCTGGGGCGAGGCTTATCCGGGCTTCGCCGAGCGCCTCGCCCCCTTCGCCTGCCTGCCGGTCGAGATCGCGGGGCAGAACCGGATGTGGCGCACGCTGTCGATCGACGCGATCAAGGCCGATCCTTTGTGGCAGGGCGGCAATTACAGCCATCCTCCGGCCGCGGGCCTGCGCACCGCCGCGACGCTGACGCTGATCGCGGGCGCGAATCCCTATGCGCTGCAGGCGCAGTTCCCGACGCGCGAAGCCGCCGAGAAGAACAAGGATGAAGCATTTGCGCGGGTTTACGGCCGCAACGACGCCAACGACACCATCTACCAACTCGAAAGCTCGCGCAGCTACAACCCTTGGCCGGACCTCGAAAAGATCACCGTCCCCGTGCTCTGGATCAACAGCGCCGACGACTTCATCAACCCGCCGCTCTACGGCATCACCGAAAAGGCGGCGCCGCGCATGAAGCGCGCGAAATTCATCCTGATCCCGGCCAGTCCGGAGACCAAGGGACACAGCACGCACACATGGGCGAAATTCTGGAAAGACGATCTCGCGAAGCTGATGGGGGAGTAGAATGATGAAGGCCCTTGTCCTCACCCGCTACGGCGGCCCCGAAGTCACCGAAATCCGCGACGTCCCCACGCCAGCCCCCGGCCCCGGCGACATCCTCGTACGCGTCCACGCCGCGGGGCTCAACCCCGTCGATTTCAAGATCCGCGACGGCAAGCTCAAGGTCGTCCAAGGCTACAAGATGCCCGTCGTCATGGGCAATGAACTCGCCGGCGTGATCGAGGCGTGCGGCGCCAATGTCACCGGCTTCGCGCCCGGCGACCGTATCTTCGCGCGCGTGCCCAAGGAGCGCATGGGCGCCTTCGCCGAACTCGCCGTCGTCCCCGCCGATCACGCCGCGCGCCTGCCTGCCGGCCTCGATTTCGCGACCGCCGCGGGCGTCCCGCTCGCCGGCCTCACCGCGCTGCAGGCGTTGCGCGACGAATTGGGTCTCGGGCCCGGCAGCCGCGTCTTTATCCCCGGCGGCGCGGGCGGCGTGGGCACTTTCGCGATCCAGCTCGCCAAATGGCTCGGCGCCGAGGTCGTCACGACAGCCTCGCCGCGCGGCCGTGAGCTCGTCGAGCGCCTCGGCGCCGACCGCGTCATCGACTATACGACGCAGGATTTCGCGAATGAAGTCCGCGACATGGATGGCGCCTTCGATCTGATCGGCGGCGATACGCTCGAAAAATGCTTCGCCGTGGTCAAGCCGGGCGCGACGGTTGTCTCGGTCGCGGGCATGCCCGAACCGCTCACCGCGACGAAGGACCTCGGTCGCGGCCCGCTGCTTGCCGCGCTCTTCTGGTTCGCGAGCTTCGGCCTCCGCGCGAAGGCGCGCAGGCATGGCGTCACCTACCGCTACCTGTTCATGCACCCCAGCGGCGCCGAACTCGCCGAACTGGCGGCGCTCATCGAGCAAAAGCGGCTCGAACCGGTGATCGACCGCGTCTTCCCCTTCGCCGACATCGCCGAGGCGATCGCCTATCTCGAATCGGGCCGCGCCAAGGGCAAGATCGTCGTGCGGATGACCGGCTAGGCCCGAAAAGCGCGGCTTGCGCGCCGACAAGCTTCTATCCCTTCCCCCTCCAGCGCAAAATCGCTACCGCCGCTCCCCATGATCCTCGTCATCGACAATTACGACAGCTTCACCTTCAACCTCGTTCATTATCTGATCGAGTTGGGGGCCGAGGTGCGCGTCGAGCGCAACGACGCGCTGACCGCGGCCGAGGCGCTCGCGACCGGTGCCGATGCGATCCTCATCTCGCCGGGCCCCTGCACCCCCAACGAGGCCGGGATCAGCCTCGACCTCGTCGCCGCCTGCGCCGACGCCGCGCGCCCCTTGCTCGGTGTGTGCCTCGGCCATCAGGCGATCGGCCAGCATTTCGGCGGCACCGTCCAGCGCGGCCATCTGATGCACGGCAAGACCTCGCCCATCTGCCACGACGGCAGCGGGCTGTTCACCCGCCTGCCCTCGCCGCTCACCGCGACGCGCTACCACAGCCTCGAAGTCGTCGATATTCCCGACAGCCTTATCATCAACGCCACCAGCGACGACGGCGCGGTGATGGGTTTCCGCCACGCCGACCTGCCGATCCACGGCGTGCAGTTCCACCCCGAGAGCATCGCCACCGAACATGGCCATGCGATGCTCGCCAATTTCATGGCGAGCGCGGGCCTGCCGGTGCGCGAACGCCAGTCGGCATGAGCCGCTTCGGTCCCTTCCCCGATCCGGCCGCGCTGCTCGATCATGACGAGGCTGCGCACGCCTTTGCGACGATGCTCGACGGCGGCGGTAGCGACGACGATATCGCCGCTTTTCTGACCGCGCTTTCCGACCGCGGCGAGACGATGGTCGAAATCGCCGCCGCGGCGCAGGCGATGCGCGACCGGCTGATCGCGATCGAGGCGCCCGCCGGCGCGATCGACGTCTGCGGCACCGGCGGCGACGGCCATCATACGTTGAATGTCTCGACCGCGGTCGCGATCGTCGTGGCAGCATGCGAGGTTCCGGTCGCAAAGCACGGAAATCGCGCCGCTTCCTCAAAATCTGGCGCCGCCGACACCCTGGAGGCGCTGGGCCTCGACATGGACCGCGCCGACCGCATGGCCGAGGCGCAGCTCGCCGATCTCGGCATCTGTTTCCTCTTCGCCGGCACGCGGCATCCGGCGATGAAGCGCATCATGCCGATCCGCCGCGCGCTCGGCCGCCGCACGATCTTCAACCTGATGGGCCCGCTCGCCAACCCCGCGCGCGTCACGCGCCAGCTCGCCGGCATCGCGCGCCCCGCCTATGTCCCCGTCTACGCCGAGGCGCTGCACCGGCTCGGCACCGACCATTCGCGCGTGATCTCGGGCGACGAAGGCCTCGACGAACTGTCGCTCGCGGGCGGCAACGAGGTCGCGGTGGTTACCCGCGACGGCGTCGCGATGCAGCGCAGCCGCGCCGCCGACGCGGGCCTGCCGACGCGCCCGCTCGAAGAACTGCGCGGCGGCGACGCCGATTTCAACGCAAAGGCCCTCCGCGCCCTGCTCCAGGGCGAGCCCGGCGCCTATCGCGACGCGGTGCTCTACAACGCCGCCGAGGCGCTGCTCGTCGCGGGCGCGGTCGAAACGCGGGCCGAAGGCGCCGAGGAGGCGGCCGAGGCGATCGACAAGGGCCTCGCCAATACGCTGCTCGACTGCTGGATCGCCTACAAATGAACAAACTCACCCAAATCCTCGCGACCAAGGCCGAGGAGGTCGCCGAGCGCCGCCAGTCGCGCAGCATCGCCGATCTCGACGCGATCGACGCCGGCCCGGTCCGCGGTTTCCACGCCGCATTGCAGGCGAAGATCGACGCGGGCCGCTTCGCGCTGATCGCCGAAATCAAGAAAGCTTCGCCATCCAAAGGACTGATTCGCGACGATTTCAATCCCGCCGATCACGCCCGCGCTTACGAAGCCGGCGGCGCGGCCTGCCTCTCGGTGCTCACCGACGCGCCCTATTTCCAGGGCCATGAGGAATATCTGATCGCCGCGCGCACCGCCTGCGCCCTGCCCGTGCTGCGCAAGGATTTCATGATCGATCCCTGGCAGGTCGCCGAGGCGCGCTCGATCGGTGCCGACGCGATCCTGATCATCGTCGCCGCGCTCGACGATGGCGCGATGCGCGAGATCGAGGCCGCGGCCTTCGAGCGCGGCATGGATGTCCTCGTCGAGGTCCATGACGAAGCCGAACTCGAGCGCGCGTTGACCCGGCTCAAATCGCGCCTGATCGGCGTCAACAACCGCGATCTGCGCAGCTTCGAGACCGACCTCGCGGTCACCGAACGCCTCGCCAAACGCGTCCCGCCGGGCACGTTGCTGGTGGGCGAAAGCGGCATCGCGACCCACGCCGACTGCCGCCGCCTCGCGGCGAGCGGCGTGAACACCTTTCTCGTCGGAGAAAGCCTGATGCGGCAGGAAGATGTGACCGCGGCAACCAAGGCGTTGCTCGAGGGGTAATGCCCGGCAAAATTTCGCGCAAAGACGCAAAGACACGAAGATGTCGCGCCAGCTCGCTTCGGATGGCTATCGCCGCAGGCGAAATAGAAGGCGCTACCGCGGTATCATATGCAATCGCAGCGATCTTGCGCTGTCCTCTTCGTGTCTTTGCGTCTTTGCGCAAAACAAAAAATCACAACGGCGCAGCCATAGACGACGGTCAACTTGCAACCCGCCCCTTGCCTTTCGCACCTCGCCTTGCTTGGCTCACCGCCATGACGCTCAAACCGACTCATCTTGACGACTCCGGCGCCGCGCATATGGTCGATGTCGGCGCCAAGCCCGCAACGCCGCGCCGCGCCGTCGCGACCGGCCGCATCACCATGTCGGCGGGCGCGCTCGAAGCCATCCGCAGCGGCAACGCCCCCAAGGGCGACGTCCTCTCGACCGCGCGCCTCGCGGGCATCATGGCCGCCAAGCGCACATCGGACCTCATCCCGCTCTGCCACCCGCTCGCCCTCACCAAGGTCGGCGTCGATTTCACCTGGGAGGAAAGCGGCATCGCGGTCACCGCCACCGCCGCGACCACCGGCCCCACGGGGGTCGAGATGGAGGCGCTCACCGCCGCCTCGGTCGCGCTGCTCACCCTCTACGACATGGCGAAGGCGCTCGACCGCGCGATGGTGCTCGGCGACATCCGCCTCCTCGAAAAGAGCGGCGGGCGCTCGGGCGACTGGTCGGCAGCATGAGCAAATTGCTCCCGGTCGAGGAAGCGCAGGCGCGGTTGCTCGCGCTCCGCGGCCCGCTCCCGCCGGAAAAAGTCGCTTTCTCCGAATCGCTTGGCCGCTATCTTCCAGAAGATATCTTCGCGCAGCGCGACCAGCCGGCCGCGCCGCTGTCGGCGATGGACGGCTATGCGATCCGCTTCGCTGACCTGCCCGGCCCGTGGACGGTCACCGGCGAAGTCGCGGCGGGCGCCGCCCCCGCCGCGCCCGTCGGCCCCGGCCAGGCGATGCGCATCTTCACCGGCGCGATCCTTCCGGACGGCGCCGACACCGTGCTGATCCAGGAAGATGTCGCCGTCGACGGCGCCACGCTGACGCGCACCGACCCGGGACCGGCGCTGTCCGGCCAGCATGTCCGCGACCGCGCCGGCGATTTCGCCGCCGGGACCGCGCTGCTCGCCGCGGGCACCCGCCTGACCCCCGGCGCGATCGCGGCGGCGATCATGGGTGGCGCGGCGCAGCTCGCGGTCGGCGCCCGCCCACGCGTCGCGATCCTCACCACCGGCGACGAGCTCGTCCCGCCCGGCCGCGCGCTCGCGCCGGGGCAGATCCCCGATAGCAATGGCCCGATGCTCGCTGCGATGCTCACCGCCGAACCCGCGGTCGTCGGCCTGCCGCTCCACATCCGCGACGACCGCGAGACTCTTGCCAAAGTTTTGAAAGACTTGGCGCGACGCCACGACGTCATCGTCACCGTCGGCGGCGCCTCGGTCGGCGATCACGACCATGTCCGCGGCGCGCTTGAGGATGCCGGTGGGCGCCTCGATTTCTGGAAGATCGCGATGCGCCCCGGCAAGCCGCTGATCGCCGGGACGGTCGGCGACGCGCTGCTGCTCGGCCTGCCCGGCAACCCGTCGTCGGCCTTCGTCACCGCGATCCTGTTCCTGATCCCGCTCGTCCGCCACCTCGCCGGCGCTGTCGCCCCGCTCCCCCAACTCCGCCACGCGCCGCTGCTCGCCCCGCTCGGCGCGGGCGGAAAGCGGCGCGACTATCTGCGCGCGCGGCTCCTCGATGGGCGTCTCTCGGTCTTCGACAGCCAGGACAGCGGCCGGACCTTTCCGCTCGCCGCCGCGACCGCGCTGGTCCTGCGCGAGATCGACGCCGCGCCGCGCGCTGCGGGCGAGGTCGCGGCCTATATCGACATCGCTTGACAAGTCCCGCTCTGTTCCACTATCGTTCTCCTTATGTCCGAAACCGGCACCATGGAGAACGCCCGATGTTGACCGCCAAGCAGCATGAACTGCTCCACTTCATCCAGCAAAAGCTCGACGCGAGCGGCATTTCGCCCTCGTTCGAGGAGATGAAGGAGGCGCTGGGCCTCAAGTCCAAGTCGGGAATCCACCGCCTTATCAGCGCCCTGGAGGAACGCGGTTTCCTCCGCCGCCTCCCCAATCGCGCCCGCGCGCTCGAGGTGGTCAAGCTGCCCGAGGGCGGCAAGGCGGCTGTGCGGGGCGATAGCAACAATGTCGTGCCGCTGCGCAAGCCCGCCCCCGCGCTGCGCCCGATCGCCGCGAA
This sequence comes from Sphingopyxis sp. GW821-FHT12F08, assembly GCF_058806755.1. Classification (NCBI taxonomy): domain Bacteria; kingdom Pseudomonadati; phylum Pseudomonadota; class Alphaproteobacteria; order Sphingomonadales; family Sphingopyxidaceae; genus Sphingopyxis; species Sphingopyxis sp. GW821-FHT12F08. Next base: position 386,997 of record NZ_JBXAQA010000003.1, on the reverse strand, counting down.
CGATGTCATCTCGGTGCCGCTGCACGGCAAGATCGCCGCGGGCGTGCCGATCGAGGCGTTCGAGGATCACAATAATCTCGCGGTCCCCGCCGCGCTGCTCGGCGCGGGCGAACATTATGCGCTCGAAGTCTCGGGCGACTCGATGGTCGAGGCGGGAATCTTCGACGGCGACTATGCGCTGATCCAGAAAGCGAGCACCGCGCGCGAGGGCGACATCGTCGTCGCGCTCGTCGACGGGCAGGACGCGACGCTCAAATATTTCCGCCGCGAGGGCAAGATGATCCGCCTCGACCCCGCGAACAGCGCCTATGAACCGCAGCGCTACGAGGCCGAGCGCGTCATCGTGCAGGGGAAATTGTCGGGACTGCTTCGTCGTTACCACTGACCTGCGGCGGGCGGCGCCAGGGATGCTCGTCGCCCGTGCGTAACGTCGCGACCGCGCGCGGACGGTCGCGCAGATAGAGCGCGAGGCCGCCGGTTTCGGCCAAGCTGTCGCGGTCGATCGTCAGCCAGCGCCCCACGCATTCGCGCGGCAGCCAGCGGTCGCTGATCACCACATCGGCCGCTGCGCACGCCGGCGCCATCTCGGCGCCCTCGATCCGGTCGCGTCCGCGCGCCGCGAGGATGATGCGCTCGCGCTGGGTCCAGCGGCAGAAGTCGCGGTTGCACACCACATGGTCGAGATCCGCCAGCACGCCGAGCGGGGCGTCGATCCCCGCCGCCTCGGCGACCGAATCGCGCACATAATCGCCCGCGCGGTCGCGCAGCAGCGCATAGTCGCCACCCGGCAGCGCCGCCGCGACATGCTTGCCGTCGCTCGTCACCAGCAGATCGGGGCGCGGCTGGACAAGCAGCACCGCCATGCCGGCTAGCAAAGGCACGATGCCCCAGCGCCGCCACCCGGTCTGCCACAGCAATAGCCACAGCCCGCCGAACACCGCGAGGCCGAACCCCCAGGGCGGAAACACCGGCAGCGTCGCCACCGCACCCGGCGCATCGGCGACGAGATGCGCCAGCCAGATCAGCAGCTTCAGCGCCTGTTCGGCGACCCACCAGAAAGGCGCGCCGAGCCCGACCGCGTCGAACAGCAACGCCAGCGCCTCCGCGGGCATGATCACGAAAGTGGTGAGCGGGATCGCGACGACATTGGCGAGCGCGCCGTAGAGCCCCGCCTTGTGGAAATGGAACAAAGCGATCGGCGCCAGCGCGACTTCGACCACCAGCCCGGTGATCAGCAGGCCGACGATCCCGCGGCCAAGCCGCAACGGCCAGCCCTCTTCGCGCCGCGCCATGAACCGCTGCATCCACCGCCCCTCGTGCAGCGCGACGATCGCGGTGATCGCGGCGAAGCTCAGCTGGAAGCTCGGACCAGCGAGCGCCTCGGGCCGCCATAGCAGCACGATGAGCGCGCCCGCGGCGACAAGCCGCAAGGTCAGCGCCTCGCGCCCGAGCAGGATCGCGACGAGTACCAGCAGCGCAGCGATGAACGAGCGCAGGGTCGGCACCTCGGCCCCCGCGAGCAAAGTATAGCCGCCCCCCACCAGCGCCGCGGCCGCCGCGGCGAGCGGCAGCACATAGCCGCCGAGCGCCAGCCGCCTGCTCAAACCCAGCAGCCGCATCGCGAGCAGCATCGCGAAGCCCACGACCGCGGTCACGTGCAGCCCGCTGATCGACAACAGGTGCGCGAGCCCGCTCCGCCGCATCGCCTCCTCGTCGGCGGGGTCGATCGCACCGCGGTCGCCCGCGACCAGCGCCGCGGCGATTCCGCCCGCCGATCCGTCGACCTGCGCATGGATATGACTGCTGAGCCGCGCGCGCAGCGTCTGCTCGCCCTGCCCCGCGCCGCGCGCGCGCCGCACCTCGCCCAGCACCGTCCCGACCGCGCCGAGCCGGTCGAACCAGGCGCGCTGGGCGAAATCATAGCCGCCGGGCAGGCTCGCCGCCGGCGGCGGCATCAGCCGCGCGCGCAGCCCGACCGCCTCGCCCGGCGCGATTCCCGCGCCCTGCACCCCGTCCGCGGTCAGCCGTACGCGCGGTGGCAGGTCGGGCCGGCCGTGCGGGCGGACGATCAGCCGCACCTGCGCCTTTGCCGGCAGCGGCTCGACGCTTTCGACCACGCCCGAAAATTGCGTGACCACCGGCGCCGCGAGCACCGGCGCCTCGACCCACAGCGCGCGGCCCCAGATCAGCAGCATCCCCGCCGCGGCCACGGCGCAGCCGACGACGAGCATGCGCCCCGCACGGCGCTGCCATCCCGCGAGCAGCCCCGCGAGCGCCAGCGCCGCAAGCGCCAGCAACAGCGCGATCCAGTGCATTTGGGTGGGCAGCGCGAACCAGGCCGCGATCCCGGCCCCCAGCATCACCGGCAGCCACAGCGCGATCCGCTCGCGCTCGGCGTCGAGCCGCGCCTCGATCGCTCCGGACAGCCGGGCGGCGGCCGCCGCGACCGCCGCACCAATGGGCGTTTGAAGCGGCCTTGTCGCCATGCTAGGGGCACCCCCGAACCCCGCGCCCGGACCTTCGCCGGGGCCGGCAAAGTGAGTGAAAGAGGCCTTGGTGGCAACCGAAAATCGAGCAATATCATCCGAAGCGACCGGCGCCGACGTGGTCACGCGTTTCGCGCCGTCGCCCACGGGTTTCCTGCACATCGGCGGCGCGCGCACCGCGCTGTTCAACTGGCTGTACGCGCGCCACCATGGCGGCAAGTTCCTGCTGCGCATCGAGGATACCGACCGCGCACGCTCGACCGACGCCGCGATCGAAGCGATCCTCGACGGCATGCAGTGGCTCGATCTCGACTGGGACGGCGAGACGGTGTTCCAGTTCGCGCGCGCCGGCCGCCACGCCGAAGTCGCGCACGACCTGCTCGCGAAGGGCGCCGCCTATCGCTGCTACCTCACGCAGGACGAGCTCGCCGCGATGCGCGCCGAGGCGCAGGAAAAGCGCCTGCCCTTCCGCGTCCGCAGCCCGTGGCGCGACCGCGACGACGGCGATCCGGCGGTGCCGCACGTCGTACGCCTGCGCGCGCCGCAGGACGGCGCCGAGACGATCCACGACAAGGTGCAGGGCGAGGTCACCGTCCAGAACGCCGAACTCGACGATTTCGTGCTGCTGCGCAGCGACGGCACCCCGACTTATATGCTCAGCGTCGTCGTCGACGACAACGACATGGGCGTCACGCACGTCATCCGCGGCGACGACCATCTCAACAACGCCTTCCGCCAGCTCGCGCTGATCGACGCGATAGATTGGCGCCGCCCGGTCTATGCGCATGTCCCGCTGATCCACGGCGCCGACGGTGCGAAATTGTCGAAGCGCCACGGCGCGCTCGGCGTCGACGCCTATCGCGACGAAATGGGCTACCTCCCCGAAGCCGTGAACAATTATCTCCTCCGCCTCGGCTGGGGACATGGCGACGACGAGATCATCAGCCGCGAACAGGCGACGCTATGGTTCGACCTCGACCATGTCGGCCGCTCGCCGTCGCGCTTCGATTTCAAGAAACTCGAAAATCTCAACGGCCATTACCTGCGCGAAGCCGACGATACCCGCCTCGCCGCGCTGGTCGCGCCGATGACCGGTACGCTGCTCGGCCGCGCGCTGACCGCGACCGAACAGGATTTGCTGGCGCGCGCGATGCCCGCGCTCAAGCCGCGCGCCAAGACGCTGCACGAGATCGCCGACGGCGCGGCCTTCCTCTTCGTCCCCCAACCGCTGGCGATGGACGAAAAGGCCGCGGCGGTGCTAAGGGACACGCCGGAGGGGATGCTCGTTTCGATCGCCGATCGTTTGCGCGCGCTGCCGACATGGTCGCAGGAATTGGTGGAGGCCGCGGTTCGCGAAGAGAGCGAGGCGGCCGGCGTCGGGCTGGGGAAACTGGCCCAGCCACTGCGGGCGGCCCTCACCGGGCGCACCGTATCGCCGGGTATTTTCGACGTGCTGCTCCTGCTGGGCCGCGATGCCAGCCTGGCGCGACTTGACGCAGCGCACAATAATCCGGCAGGGGCGTAGCCACCGCGACTCTCCCGCCGCAAGATCAGGGGAATGACATGACCGAAACTGCGAAAATCACCCTGGGCGACACGACCGTCGACAATCCGGTGCTCAAGGGCACCGTCGGCCCCGACGTCGTCGATATCCGCAAATTCTACGCCCAGACGGGCGCCTTCACCTACGACCCCGGCTTCACCTCGACCGCCAGCTGCGAATCGCAGATCACCTATATCGACGGCGACGAGGGGGTGCTGCTGCACCGCGGCTATGCGATCGGCGACCTCGCCGAAAATTCAAGCTTCATGGAGGTCTGCTACCTCCTGCTCAACGGCGAACTGCCGAGCGCCGACGAACTGGCGAGCTTCGACAACACGATCACCCGCCACACGATGCTGCACGAACAGCTCGCGACCTTCTACCGCGGCTTCCGCCGCGACGCGCACCCGATGGCGATCATGTGCGGCGTCGTCGGCGCCCTCAGCGCATTCTACCACGACTCGACCGAGATCCACGACCCGCACCAGCGCATGATCGCCAGCCACCGGCTGATCGCCAAGATGCCGACGATAGCGGCGATGGCGTATAAATATTCGGTCGGCCAGCCCTTCGTCTATCCGCGCAACGACCTCTCCTACACCGGCAATTTCCTGCGCATGACCTTCGGCGTTCCGGCCGAGGAATATGTCGTGAACCCGGTGGTCGAACGCGCGCTCGACCGCATCTTCATTCTCCACGCCGATCATGAGCAGAATGCGTCGACCTCGACCGTCCGCCTCGCGGGTTCGTCGGGCGCCAACCCCTTCGCGTGCATCGCGGCGGGCATCGCCTGCCTGTGGGGTCCGGCGCATGGCGGCGCCAACGAAGCTGCGCTCAACATGCTGCGCGAGATTGGCCGCCCCGAGCGCATCCCCGAATATATCGCGCGCGCCAAGGACAAGGACGACCCGTTCCGCCTGATGGGCTTCGGCCACCGCGTCTACAAGAATTACGACCCCCGCGCGACGGTGATGCAAAAGACCGTGCGCGAAGTGTTCGAAGCGCTGAAGGTCAGCGACCCGGTGTTCGAAGTCGCGCTCCAGCTCGAGGAAATGGCGCTGAGCGACCCCTATTTCGTCGAGAAGAAGCTCTTCCCCAACGTGGATTTCTATTCGGGCGTGATCCTGTCGGCGATCGGTTTCCCGACGACGATGTTCACCGCGCTCTTCGCGCTCGCCCGCACCGTCGGCTGGGTCGCGCAGTGGAACGAGATGATCTCGGACCCCGCGCAGAAGATCGGCCGTCCGCGCCAGCTCTACACGGGTCCGACGCAGCGGCCGTACGTGCCGGTCGGCGAACGCTGATCGGACGAGGGACTGAAACGAGAAAGGGGCCGGTTTCCGGCCCCTTTTTGTTGCCGTGAATGTCGGATCGCGGGCGGGAGCGGACGTTTCCCAGCCCCTCCTCTTCAGAGGAGGGGCAGCGAGACTTACGAACTTGTTCGTTAGTCGCAGCGGGGTGGTGTTTGAGGCTGGGCGCGAGCCTTCGGCCACCACCCCGTTCGACTAAGGCCCGGCTGCGCCGGACCAAGTTTCTCTGCCCCTCCTCTAAAGAGGAGGGGTTTAATGTCTCGCCCCAACCCCAAAGCAGACCTTCCCGCCCGCGCTCAATCCCGCGCCGGCAAGCTCAGCGTAAACCTCGCCCCCTGCCCCGGTGCGCTGTCGACGGTCAGGTCGCCGTCCATCGCGCGCGCCAGCCGCCGCGCGATATAGAGGCCGAGCCCCGATCCGCCGCTGTCGGTGCGCCCCAGCCGCTCGAACTTCTCGAACACCACCGCCTGTTGCGCGGCGTCGATCCCCTGCCCCTGGTCGGCGACGGTCACCATCGCGCGGTCGCCGTCGCTATCGAGACGGATCCAGATCAGCGAATCGTCGGGCGAATAGCGGATCGCATTGCCGAGCAGGTTGAGCAGCACCTGCAGCACGCGGCGGAACTCGCCCGTCGCGGGCATCTTGTCGTCGACCGGCGGCGCGTCGATGCGGATGCCCTTTTCCTCGGCCTTCATGCCGAGCAGGCCGACGGCGCGCCGCGCCAGATCGCCCAGATCGATCTCGTCGCGCGCCGCCTTGAACCCCGGCCGTTCTATATTCTGGAGGTCGGCGAGATCGTCAACCAGCCCCAGCAGATGCCGCCCTGCGTGCGCGATATCGCCGGCGTAGCGCGCATAATCAGCGCGGATCGGCCCGTCGAACTGGCCCGAAATCGTCTCGGCCGTCGCAATGATGCGCGCCAGCGGCCCGCGCAGCGCACCGTCGATCCGCCGCCCGAAAGCGGGATCGGACAGCGGCAGCGAGCCGAAGGCGGGATCGGTGAGCGCCGCGGGCGCCGGTGCGGGTTGCGGCGCGGCGTCGGGCAGCGCGGTGCCGCGAAAACCCGTGAAGCCCCCCGTCGCGTCGAACAGCGGCTCGGCGGCGAGCGTCATTGCCATCCGCCCGCCCTTGCCGTCATCGGTGCGCACCCGCTGCCCGGCAAAGCGCGCCTGCCGCGCCAGCGCGCGCAGCACCGCGAAATGCCCGTCGTCGTCGGGCTGCAATTCGAACAACTCGGACAGCGACCGCCCTTCCCAGTCCGCGGGAACCGGCGCGGCCTCGGCGGCGGCGCCGAGCGCGATCAGCCGCAGCTGGACGTCGCTTTCCCACATCCACGCGCGCGGCGACACCGCCGCGACCTCGGTGACCGGCGGAATCTGCGGCCGCGCGATGGGGCGCGTGCGCCAGTCGCTGATCTCCAGCGTCGCGCCATCGGGGTCGGGGAGGATGCGCACCAGCGCGTGGATGTCGCTATGGTCGTCGGCGGCAATCAATGGCCGGCTGATTTCGCGCTGCAACCGCTGCGCCAGCGCGACGAGCCGCGCCAGATTGGGCAGCGCCAGCGGCTTGCCCTCGCCACCGCCGGCGCGCTGCTGCAGCCGCAGCAGCGGCGCATCGCCGCTGACGAGTATCCCGCCGCGGTCGATGCGGCCGCGAATGACGCGCTCGGCCATCACGCCGTGCCTTCCGGGTCGCCGAGCAGCGCGGCGCGCGCCTGCAGCGCTGCGGCATAATCGTCGGGCGCCGCGCTCGCCACCGCGCGGCCCGGCAGCATCGCCAGCGAGCCTTCGAGCGGCACCAGCGCCGCATGATCGCGCAGCAGCGGCGCCAGCATCGGCACCAACTGCGCGGGTTCGGCGGTGATCAGCGTCAGCGCCATCGCGTCGTAACGATATTGGTGCGCCGCCGCGGCGAGCGCGATGAAGCTCGGCCAGTCGTGGCGCGCAATCGCCGCCGCCGCGCTGTCGGCGAGCGTTCCCGCCCCGACCAGCGCGGCATGATAGTCGGCCGCCGCACGGTCGATCCCGCGCTCGGGGCGGTGCTGCGCCAGCGCGCCGCGCACCGCTTCACCCAGCCGCGCGGCCTCGGCACTATCCTTGTCCGCCTGCACCAGCCGCCACGCCGCAATGTCGAGCAGCAGTCCGCGGAGCAGGTCGGGACCCAGATCGTCGATCGCGACGCGCGGATGGCCGAGCGCGTCGAAGCGCCGCCGGTCGGCGATCTGCAGCGCCAGATAGGCGCGGTCGATCGCCGACAGTGGATCGTCGGCCGATACAGGAACATCGATCTCGGCGTCGGCCACGATCGCGGCGGGCGCCGCCGCCACCTCGCCCATGTCGCGCCCCGACTGGTCGCGCCAACGATGCTCCTCGGCGCGCGCGAAGCACAGCCCCGCAAGCTGCCCGGCGCCGGGCAGCCCGTGCGCGGCCCAATCGTCCCAAAGCGAATAGGTATCGACCGCACCGCCGAGCAGGTCAGCGACACCCTCGACCAGCCGCCGCGCGACCCCCAGGATCAGCGCGCGCTGCTCCTCCGACAACCGCGTCGCGGCGGGCGCGGCGAGGAAATCCGCGCTTTCCTTGAGGCGCGCCGACAGCGCCGGATTCACCGACGCCAGCTGCGAAAAGAGAGGGGTCTCAGCCATCTTCATTCGCGCATAGCAGCTTGGCGTTAATGCGCGCTAAACCTTGATCGCAGCTTTTGAATCAGGCTTCGGGCCGCCGCGCGAGGCGCACCCACAGCAATATCTGGAACAGCGCGAGCAAAGGCAGGATCGCGAACATCAGCGGCGCGAAGCCGAAGATCAGCGCGGGGGCGAGCATGATCCACGCCTGGTCGGCGTCGGGCAGCAGCCAGTGAAAGCGCCGCCGCTCGCCCGAATCCTCGTAAAGCCAGCGCGCGAGCAGGATCGCTGCCGCGAGGCACGGCGCGAGCGCGGCTTCGGAAAAGGGCGGCATGTCATGCCGCGCCCCGCCGAGCGCGACGAGCCAGGGGAAGAGAGCGAGCAGCAGCCAGGCGAAGCTGCGGATCAGGTGGCGCACGCGGTCCTGCGCCGCGCTTTCGGCGCGGAAGGCGGCGACGAAGCGCATCGCCGCCAGCCCGAAACCGCCGAGGATCGCGACCAGCGCCCCCGCAGCCGCCAGCCCGCTCGCCGTCAGCCCCGCGACCGCAATCCACAGCACGCCGGTGATGTAGGGCAGATAGCGCGCGGTCGCCGACGATTTGACGAGCAGCGGCCCCAGCAACCGCACCACCGGCATCATGATCGCCGACCGGCCCAGCCCCATGCCGCCATATTCGACGCGCTGCAGGCTCGATTGCTCGATCAGCGCCGCGGTCGGCCGGTCGGCGACGATCGCGATCTCGCCCTGTTCGAACAGCGCGGGTTCGCAATAGAGCCGCCGTGCGCCGGCCTGCACCGCCATGCGCAGCAGCGTCAGGATCATGTCCCATTCGCCCGGCATCGCGGCCAGTTCGCGCACCATATGGTCCGAAATACTGGCCAGCCCGCCCCAGCGCCGCGTCGCGTCGATGCGCTCGAACCCCTGCGTCAGCATCGTGTCGCCGGTGACCAGGATCGCGGGCGACCCCGGCTTGGCGATGGCCGCGTAGTGCGTTCCCCCCGCGCGCAACCCGTCGGCCACCAGGATGATCCGGTCGTCGCCCTCGACCAGCGCCAGCAGGTCGCCGGCCTCGCGTACCGGCGTCACCTTCATGCCGCGACGGCGGATGCGGTCGCACGTCGCGAGCAGGTCGGCGGGCACCGCGGCGACCGCGATCGCGATGTGGGTGACGCCGACGTCGGCGAGCCGCGCCGCCTGGCGCTCGATCAGCGTTTCGCCGGCGACGGTGACGAGCGCGCGCAGCCCGCCGTCGGGCACACTCTCGCTCGCGCCGATCAGCGCGATCAGGGCCATCGGCGGCCAGGGATCTGCATGCGTGTCACCCGCGGACCTTTAGGCGCGGAAGGCCGATTGGCAAGCCCTGCATTCGTGCCTTCATGACGTCATTTCCGGCCGCCGCGATGCCCGGTCGGGCAGTGAAATATTCCTGCAAAAATCGCCCGAATCGCTGGCCTTTGCCGCCCCCATCGGCTAGACCGAACCCACCTCCCGAAAAGCAGAAAAAAGGCCGGGTCTTGACCGAAGAAAATACGCCTACGCCGACGCCCGACGACGGCATTTCGCCGATCAACATCGTCGACGAGATGAAGACGTCTTACCTCGATTACGCGATGAGCGTGATCGTCAGCCGCGCGCTCCCCGACGTGCGCGACGGACTCAAGCCCGTGCACCGCCGCATCCTCTATTCGGCCTATGAAAGCGGCTACGTCGCGAACAAGCCCTATCGCAAATCGGCGCGCATCGTCGGCGACGTCATGGGTAAATATCACCCGCACGGCGACAGCTCGATCTACGACGCGCTCGCGCGCATGACGCAGGACTGGTCGATGAGCGTCCCGCTCATCGACGGCCAGGGCAATTTCGGCTCGATGGACCCCGATCCGCCGGCGGCGATGCGCTACACCGAATCGCGCCTCGCCAAAGTCGCGATCACCCTGCTCGACGATCTCGACAAGGAAACCGTCGATTTCCAGCCGAACTATGACGGGTCGGAAAGCGAACCGACCGTCCTTCCCGCCCGCTACCCCAATCTGATCGTCAACGGCGCCGGCGGCATCGCGGTCGGCATGGCAACCAATATTCCGCCGCACAATCTCGGCGAAATCATCGATGCGACGCTCGCGATGATCGACCGCCAGCTCGCCGGCGGCGAAGCGTTGACGCTCGAGGAACTGATGGCGATCGTCCCCGGTCCCGACTTCCCGACCGGCGCGATGATGCTCGGCCAGGGCGGCGCGCGCAACGCCTATGCCACCGGCCGCGGCTCGATCATGATGCGCGCGACGCATATCATAGAGGAAGGCAGGAACGACCGCCAGTCGATTGTATTGACGTCGATTCCTTTCCAGGTCGGCAAGTCGGGCCTGGTCGAGAAGATCGCCGAAGCGGCGCGCGACAAGCGCATCGAGGGCGTCGCCGACATCCGCGACGAAACCAACCGCGAGGGCGTGCGCGTCGTCATCGAACTGAAGCGCGATGCGACCGCCGACGTCGTGCTCAACCAGCTCTGGCGGCACACGCCGGCGCAATCGAGCTTCCCCGCGAACATGCTCGCGATCCGCGGCGGCCGCCCCGAGATGATGGGGCTGAAGGACATTCTTTCGGCCTTCATCGAGTTCCGTGAAGAGGTCATCACCCGCCGCTGCAAATATCAGCTCGGGAAGGCACGCGACCGCGCGCATATCTTGCTCGGCCTCGTCGTCGCGGTCAGCAACCTCGACGAAGTCGTCCGCATCATCCGCGGCTCGTCGAGCCCGGCGATGGCCCGCGAAGCCCTGCTCGCGCGCGAATGGCCGATCGGCGAGATTGCACCCTATATCCGCCTCGTCGAAGCCATCGAAGGCGAGACCGAGGAAGGCACCTCCTACCGCCTGTCCGAAGTGCAGGTGAAGGCGATCCTCGACCTCCGTCTCCACCGCCTGACCGCGCTCGGTCGCGACGAAATCGGCAAGGAACTTGGGGAGTTGGCGGCCGAGATTGAGGAACTGCTTTCGATCCTCGCCGACCGCGTCAAGCTCTATGGCGTGATGCGCGAAGAGCTCGTCGCGGTGCGCGACGAGTTCGCCAAGCCGCGCCGCACCGTCGTCGCCCCCGCCGCCGACGGCATCGACGACGAGGATCTGATCGAGCGCGAAGAGATGGTCGTCACCGTCACCCTCGACGGCTATATCAAGCGCACCCCGCTCGACACCTTCCGCGCCCAGCGCCGCGGCGGCAAGGGCCGCGCCGGCATGGCGACGAAGGACGAGGATGTCGTCACCGAGCTGTTCGTCACCTCGACCCACACCCCGGTGCTGTTCTTCTCGACCGCGGGCAAGGTCTATCGCATGAAGGTGTGGCGCCTGCCCGAGGGCGGGCCCGCGACGCGCGGCCGCCCGATGATCAACCTGTTGCCGCTGGCGACCGGCGAGACGATCTCGACCGTGCTCCCGCTGCCCGAGGACGAGGGCGAATGGGGCGCGCTGCACGTCATGTTTGCAACCGCAAAGGGCAATGTGCGTCGTAACAGCATGGACGCCTTCACCAACATCCCCTCGAACGGCAAGATCGCGATGAAGTTCGAGGGCGAGGACGAGGACGACCGGCTGATCGGCGTCGCGCTGCTCGACGAAAGCGACGACGTGCTGCTTGCGACGCGCCAGGGCAAGGCGATCCGCTTCGCCGGCGACGACGTCCGCGAATTCCAGAGCCGCAATTCGACCGGCGTGCGCGGCATGCGCCTCGCCGAGGGCGACGAGGTGATCTCGCTCTCGATCCTGCACAAGGTCGGTACCACCAGCGACGAGCGCGAAGCCTATCTCCGCGCCGCGCCGTGGAAGGATAATGAGAACGAGCCCACGCTGCCCGCCGAAAGGATGGAAGAGCTGGCCGCGCGCGAGGAGTTCATCCTCACGGTCTGCGCCAACGGCTATGGCAAGCTCTCCTCGGCCTATGAATATCGCCGCACCGGCCGCGGCGGCCAGGGGATCACCAACATCGACAATATCGCGCGCAACGGCCTCGTCGTCGCGAGCTTCCCCGCCACCAAGGTGCACCAGCTGATGCTCGTCACCGACCAGGCGAAGCTGATCCGCATGGGGCTCGATTCGATGCGCGTCATCGGGCGCGGCTCGGCGGGCGTCCGCCTGTTCGACGTCGCGAACGACGAGCATGTCGTCTCGGCCGCACTGATCGAGGACAGCGACGAGGAGGACGGCGAAGATGCGGCCGAAACCCCGGTGACGGAGGCTCCCTCGGAATGACGCCATCGACGGCCTTCAAGGTGCTGACCGCACAGCAATGGGCCGATTTCGAGCGCGAGCGCGTGTTCCGCGGCGCCCCGGTGGATATCGCCGACGGCTATATCCACCTGTCGACCGCGGAGCAGCTCGAGGCGACGATCGCCAAATATTTCGCGGGGCAAAGCGGGCTGATGATCGCCGAGGTGGACCTGGCCCAGCTCGGCGACAGCGTCCGCTGGGAACCCGCGCGCGGCGGCGACCTCTTCCCGCACATCTATGCCGAGATGCCGATGCACGCGGTGATCGGGCTGCAGAAGCGCGACTGAAAACGCCGCGCCCGCCAAGGCATCGGTTGAACGAACATTTCCGGCCTTTGGTCGTATCTTGCTTCGCGCGTCCAAATAGCCCACCCACCGTAACGCTTTGCGACTGGGGAGATTTGACACGATGCGCCTGCTTTTGACCGCCGCCCTGCTGGCCTCCACCGCCACCCTCCCCGCTTTCGCGCATGAGGCGGCGCCCGCCCCCGCGGCGCAATCCAAGCCCGTCCCCAAGGAAGAATTGCTCAAGCCCCCCGCCGACGCAGTCCATTATGTCGTCGTGTCCGAAGCCGGCAAGCATGGCGACCAGTGGCGCTGGCAGCTCGCCGACGGCCGCACCGCCTATCGCTGGTCGCAGGAACTGCGCGGCTGGATCACCGAAATGGACCAGGTCACGAGCTTCGCGCCCGACGGCACGGTCGCGGCCACGACCGTGCGCGGCGTCACCATCGCGGGCGACGCCGCCGAGGCGTATCGCGTCGCCGACGGCCGCGCGACCTGGAAGACCGCGAACGACAGCGGCGAGGCCCCCGCCAGCGGCTGGTACATCCCCGCGGGCGGCGTCGGCATCGCCAACGCCCCGCTGATGGATGCGCTCGCCGCCGCGGGCGACGCCGGGCTTTCCTTCCTCCCCAGCGGCAAGGGACGCATGACCCTCGCCGGAACGCAGACCATCGAGGGCCCGGACGGCCCGAAGACCGTCCAGCTCGCCTTCATCAGCGGCATCCTCCCCTCGCCGCTCCCCGTCTGGCTCGACGAGAATAAGCGCTATTTCGCCGACATCAGCTATATCTCGGTGATGCCCGCCGGCTATGAGGGTGCGCTCAAGCAGCTCCGCAACACGCAGGAAAGCGCCACCGCCGAGGCCGTTGCCGGGGTCGCCAAACGCTTCCTGACCCCCGCGGCCAAGGCCCCCGTGCTGTTCGACAATGTCCAGCTGTTCGACGCCGACAAGGGCGAATTCCTCCCCGCCCGCGCGGTGCTGGCAGCGGACGGCAAGATCGCCGCGATCGGCGGCGCCGGCTCGCTCAAGGCCCCCGCCGGCGCGCGCGTCATCGACGGCAGGGGCAAGACGCTCGTCCCCGGCATCTGGGACAGCCACCTCCACATCGGCGACGATTGGGACGTGCTGTCGAACATGGCGAACGGCATCACCAGCTTCCGCAGCCCCGGCACCACTTTCGACCGCGCGGTCGAGGCGACGAAGCGCCGTGCCGACGGCAGCCTGCTGATGGGCGAACCCTTCATCTCGGTGATCATCGACAAGAAGGACCCGCTCGCCGCGCAGGGCGCCGAGGTGGTGAGCAGCGCCGACGAAGCCGTCGCCGCGGTCCGCCGCGTCAAGGATGCGGGCCTGTGGGGCGTCAAATTCTACACCTCGATGAACCCCGCGTGGATCGCCCCCGCTGCCGCCGAGGCGCACAAGCTCGGCCTCCACGTCCACGGCCATGTCCCCGCGACGATGAAGCCCAGCGAGGCGGTCGCCGCGGGCTATGACGAGCTCACCCACCTCAATTTCGTCGTCATGGAATCGATGCCGCGCGAGGTGATCGACAAGGCGAACACGCGCCAGCGGATGGAGGGACCCGCGCGCTTCTTCAAGGACGTCGACCTCGACGCCCCGCTGATGAAGGGTTTCGTTGCCGACCTCGCGGCAAAGAAGACCATCGTCGACCCGACGATCGTCATCTTCGAGGGCATGCTGACGCAGGACGGCGGCAAGCCGCACCCCGCCTACGCCCCCTATATGGGCATCATCTCGCCCGTCATCGAACGGTCGGCGTTCACCAGCGGCGGCTATCCGCTGGTCGAAGGCTATACGCGCGACGATTACCGCAAAAGCTATGCGAAGATGGTCGATCTCGTCGGCCGCCTGCACAAGGCGGGCGTGCCGATCGTCGCGGGCACCGACGGCTGGGGCATCGAACTGATCCGCGAGCTCGAAATCTACCGCCAGGCGGGCTTCACCCCCGCCGAGGCGCTCCAGAGCGCGACGATCCTTCCTGCGCGCGTCGTCGGCGCCGACCGGCGCACCGGCTCGATCGCGGTGGGCAAGGAAGCCGACATGGTCCTCGTCGACGGCGACGCCTCAACCGACCTCGGCGCGCTCCGCCGCGTGGTGACGGTGGTCAGCGACGGTTATGTGATGGACGCCGACGAACTGCGCAAGGCGGCGGGGTATAGCGGGCGGCCGAAGTAGGGGGCCTGCCCATCTCGCGTCACCCCGGGCTCGACCCGGGGTCCCGCTTGACCGCTTTGGAGTGGGAAGCGGACGTTAATCTCCCCTCCCGCAAGCGGGAGGGGTTGGGGGTGGGCAGCAACGTTGCGGTGGCCCACCCCGCTGCGACTAGGGCGCAAGCGCCCAAGTCTCGCTGCCCCTCCCGCCTGCGGGATGGGAAACCAGCTCATTTCTTCAACGACCCCAATCGCCCGAAAATGGTGGAATTGGGTCTTCGGGCTCAAAGTTCCGCCGTTTTCTCTTCGGCCCAAAGCATAGCTGCCAGCTCGGCATCTAGTATTTCCAATGTTGCTACGACTTGGGAGAAGTCGCCGGGCAAGGGAATTTCGGCGGGCCGATCATAGCGAAACCAATGCGCTTTGTACGGCTCGTTCATGACCTCCAATATGGGTCGGAGGTGAGGTGCGTTCGGAACAAAACCCGCCTGCTCAGCTGCATCAAAAGCGGCAATCAAGTCATGGCCGATATCTCTCAGGCACCTATCATCCGTGTTCGGGTCCCTTTCAACGAGGCCAGCCTTGAGCATCAGCTCTAAGCCCAGTCCAAGAAGATAATGGACCGATAGAGAATAAGGACCGTTGAAAGAAAATAGGTCTGGATCAGCTACCTCGCGACGATGCCCCTCTTCAATAGAAGCTCTATATAACAAATCCGCCGAGAGAGCGTGGCCGCGCCCCGATTCAAACAGACTGCGAGCGAACTCATTAGGCATCGGCGCTAGAGCCCTCCCTGCTGCCCTAATCGCACCAACGGCCAATCACCGCCGCCGCCCCTTCCACGCGCGTACCGCCGCCATCGTCTTCTCGACATGTGCCTGCGGCTTGCTGTCGGTGTAGCTCAGCAGGATCGTCCCGTCGGGGGCGATGACGTACGACGTCCGGCTCGACAGCGTCGACCCATCCGGACGCTGCATCGTCGCGTCGAACTTCGCCGCGATCTTCGCGCCCGGGTCGGCGGCCACCGCGAATTTGTCGCGGCACTCCGACCTCGAAAACTCCGCCACGCGGTCGATATTGCCCGCGGTCACCCCGATCACGCGTGCGCCGAGCTGGTTGAACTTGCTATTCGCCTCGGCGAACAGATGCGCCTCGACGGTGCAGCCGGGGGTGAAGGCGGCGGGGAAGAAATAGAGGACGACCGGCCCATTGCGTAGCGTCGCCTTCAGCGACAGGTTGAACTCCTTGCCGCCCTGCGCGGCCTTTAGCGTGAAATCGGGCGCCTTGCCCCCCTGCTGGAGCGCGGCGATGCCCTGCGCGGGCAGCACGGCGAGCGACAGGCCGAGGCTCAGCGGCAAGGCGATTTTGATCAGGCTTTTCATTTGCGACCTCCACCAACGGCGGAAGCCGGCTCCGCCGCGGTCAGCTTAGCCGATATTCGCTGGCGCGCAGAAGAAATTTCGGCGCGCGACATCACAAATCACCGTAGCCCTGAGCCTGTCGAAGCGTGGAACGAGTTACGTGCCTCGTTCCACCCTGAGCGCCTGCCTTGCAGGCAGTCGAAGGGGGCGCGTCTCGTTATAGGCGCCCTTCGTCAAGCTCAGGGCTACGGTTCAATTGGACGAGGGTCGCGTCAGCAGCGGCGGCCGCCGCGATCGATCTCGCGCCCGATCAGCGCGCCGGCGGCGCCGCCGATGATCGTGCCGGGCAAGCGGTCGCCGTAGCGATCGACCTCGCGGCCGAGCAAGGCGCCCGCGGCGGCGCCGACGATCAGCCCGGTCGTCCCGCTGCCGCGCCGACAATGATAGCGACGGTCGCGATAGTCGTTGCGCCGGTAATCGCGGCGATAATCCCGCCGATAGTCGCGGCGGTAATCGCTATAACGATCATGATCGCGGTAATAGCCATGGCGGTGATGCCGGTCGCGCGCCTCGGCTTCGACCGGCAAGGCCGTGATGGCACTCGCGCCGATCAGCGCCGTCAGCGCCAGTTTCTTGAGCAGGAACATGTCTCTTCTCCGTCTTGGTCCCCGTGGATCAGACTAGGCGCGCGAAGATGGCGCCTGGCTGAATTACCGCTGCCCTCAATCCCCCGGAACCATCGGCTCGGCCAGCTTTCGGGGCAGCCCACCGCGCCCGATTGACGCCGCGCCGCAACAGGCGCAGCATTCGGCCATGACCCTGACCACCACCCCCAGCGGCCAGTCCTGCGGCGCCCGGGTTACCGGCGTCGACCTGACGCAACCCCTCGACACCGCCACCGTCGCCGACATCCGCGCCGCCTGGCTCGACCATCATGTCCTCGCCTTTCCGGGGCAGGAGATGAGCGACGACGATCTCGAGCGCTTTACGGGCTATTTCGGCGGTTTCGGCGACGATCCCTTCATCAAGCCGATCCCCGGCCGCCAGCACGTCATCGCGGTGCGTCGCCGCCACGACGAAACCGCGCCGCTCTTCGCCGAGAATTGGCACAGCGACTGGAGCTTCCAGGCGCGTCCGCCCGCGGGCACCTGCCTGCTCGGCATCACCATCCCCCCGGTGGGCGGCGACACCGAATTTTCGAACCAGCACGCGGCGCTCGATGCGATGCCCGATGCGCTGCGCACGAGAATCGAGGGCAAGCAGGCGATCCACAGCGCGCGCGCCGGCTATGCCCCCTCGGGCATGTATGGCGCGCTCGACAAGGGCCGCAGCATGGACATCGTCTCGGGCGACGAAGCGCTCGAAACCCAGCTCCACCCGCTGATCCGCAAGCACCCCGAAACCGGCCGCGAAGGCCTGTTCGGCTGCGCCGGCTACATCATCGGGATCGACGGCATGGACGATGCCGAGGCGATCCCGCTGATCGTCGAGCTGCTCCGCTGGCAGGGCCGCGAGGAGTTCCGTTACACCCACAAATGGGAGCCCGACATGTTGATCATGTGGGACAACCGCTCGGTCCTCCACCGCGCGACGGGCGGCTACGACGGCTATGACCGCCTGCTCCACCGCACGACGATCGCGGCGTGGGATGGGGGCTGAGGCACGATCGACGGCGTTGGAGTGGAAACAGGACGATCCTCCCCACTTGTGGGAAGGTGGCAGCGCGCAGCGCTGACGGAGGGGGCTATCGTCCTGAAGCGGCGTCGCGCAAGGGCGCCAACCCCCTCCACCACCGCCTGCGGCGGCGGTCCCCCTCCCCGCAAGCGGGGAGGATCTTTATGTCCGCTACCCCCCAAAGCGGCTGAACTGCCACTTGCGAATTTGATGCGCGCAGAGGCCGCAGAGACGACGGTCCCTCTCTGCGGTCTCTGCGCCTCTGCGCGAATATAAAAATGGCCGGCGGCAGTTCCCGCCCGAAACGCCCCCACTCGACCAACCGCCCCCTCCATCCGACGCCCCGCCGAAACCCCGCACCGCCCCCATGCGTTGACCCTTCACCAACGAAGGAGAAACATTCATGCCCCTGTCCCACGACACGCTCGTCCTAGTCGCCGACGGCCGCAAGGCGCTGTTTCTGCGCAACGAGGGCGACAAGGGCCGGATCGACCTGCGCACCACGGCGCATGAGGAGCGCGAGGATCGCAAGAACAGCGACATCAAGACCGCCCCTTCGGGCCAGTCCTATGCCCCCGCGGGCATCGGCCTGTCGGGCGGGACGATGGGCGAACCCGATTTTCACCAGCAGGAAGAGGACCGTTTTGCGAAGAAGCTCAGCGAAAAGGTCAACGCCATGGCGCTTGCCGGCGAATTCGACGAGCTCGTCGTCGTCGCCCCCGCGCGCACGATGGGCGAGCTTCGCCCGCTCTGGCACAAGGAGGTACAGAGTCGACTCAAGGGCGAGCATGTCAAGGAAATGACCGCGCGCCCGATCGGCGATATTGAAGCGCTGCTTATCGGCGAAGCCGCGCCGCCGGGCTGATCAGCCGCGCGCCTCGTTCGCGAGCGTGCTCACCACACCCCACGCAATCAGCGCCTGCCCGCCGAAATAGAGCGGCCAGACGAGCCACATCGTTGCGTCCTTGGACAGCGTTCCGCCCTCGCCCGCGAAGATGAACAGGTCGCTCGCGAGGAACAGCATCGCGCCGATGCCGGTGCGATAGCGCGGGAAGCGGCTCGCCCAGGCAGTCGCCGCCATCACCGCGACCCCGCCGGTATAGGCGATCGCCGCGATCATCTGCCCCTGCTCCGCCGTGCGCGTCAGCGCCCAAGCGATGACCAGCGCCAGCGGAACGACACCGAAGACGAGCAATTTCTGCGAGGTGGACAGGCTCGGCCGCCGGTTGCGCAGATACAGCGCGATCGCGATCAAATGCCCCGTCGCGAACGCCGCGGCGCCCTCGAGCATTCCCACCGCGTCGAGCAGCCAGTCGCCGAGCGCGCCGAACGCCAGCGCCGCGGCGATCAGCCGCCCATCGGCCCCGCGCGCATTCGCCGCCGCCCACAGCGCGAGCAAGGCGACGCCCGAGGTCTTCCACAGATGGATTTCCGGCCCGTCCCAGCGCTGGAGCACCGCCCAGAAAAAGCTCACCCCGCCGAGCAGCGCCAGCCACCACAGTCCCCGCGCGCGATCCCAGCCCTGTTCCGCCATCGAACGTCCGCCCCTTTGCATCTTGCTCTCAAGGCGCCTACTGCGCGGCGGACGAAATACAGTCAATGGACAGGCAATGGCGGGTTACGACATTCACATCATCGGCGGCGGCCTCGCGGGCTCCGAAGCCGCCTGGCAACTCGCCGAGGCGGGCTATCGCGTCCGCCTCTCCGAAATGCGCGGCAGCGGGGACATGACGCCGGCGCACCAGGGCGACACGCTCGCCGAGATGGTCTGCTCGAACAGCTTCCGCAGCGACGACGGCGACAGCAACGCCGTCGGCCTGCTCCACCGCGAGATGCGTGAGCTGGGCTCGATCATCATGCGCGAAGCCGACGCCACCAAGGTCCCTGCCGGTTCCGCCCTCGCGGTCGACCGCGACCTCTTCTCGGGCGGCGTCACCCGCGCGCTCGAAGCCCATCCGAACATCACCATCGTCCGCGAACGCATCGACACGCTGCCGAGCGAGGGCCTGACCATCGTCGCGACCGGCCCGCTCACCGCCGCGGGCCTCGCCGACAGCATCGGCGCCGCCACCGGCAAGGACGCGCTCGCCTTCTTCGACGCCATCGCCCCAATCGTCTACCGCGACAGCATCGACATGGACATCGCCTGGATGGCGAGCCGCTGGGACAAGGTCGGGCCGATCGGTGACGGCAAGGACTATATCAACTGCCCGATGGACAAGGAGCAGTATCACGCCTTCGTCCAGGGCCTCGTCGATGGCGACAAGACCGAGTTCAAGCAGTGGGAGACGAACACCCCCTATTTCGAAGGTTGCATGCCGATCGAGGTGATGGCCGAGCGCGGCCCCGAAACCCTGCGCTTCGGCCCGATGAAAGGCGTCGGCCTCGACAATCCGCGCACCGGCCGCTGGCCCTACGCCGTCGTCCAGCTGCGCCAGGATAACGCGCTCGGCACGCTGTGGAACATGGTCGGCTTCCAGACCAAGCTCAAGCATGCGGCGCAGGTCGAGCTGTTCCGCACCATCCCCGGGCTCGAAAAGGCCGAATTCGCGCGCCTCGGCGGGCTCCACCGCAACAGCTTCATCCGCTCGCCCGAGCTGCTCGACGGCCAGCTGCGGCTCAAATCGGCACCGCATATCCGCTTCGCCGGACAGATCACCGGCTGCGAGGGCTATGTCGAGAGCGCCGCGATCGGCCTCGTCGCCGCGCGCTTCGCCGCTGCCGAGCTTGGCGGCCGCGCCCTGCCCCCGCCGCCGCCCGAAACCGCGCTCGGCGCGCTGCTCGGGCATATCACCGGCGGCGCGGATGCTGCAAGCTACCAGCCGATGAACGTCAATTTCGGCCTCTTCCCGCCGCTCGCCGAGGATGTGCGCAAGAAGGACCGCAAGCTGGGCTATACGCAGCGCGCGGGAGCCAAGCTCGCCGAGTGGATGAAACAGGCGGAGGGCGTCGCGGCCTAAAGATCCTCCCCATCGCGAAGCGTTGGGGAGGGGGACCGCCGCCGCAGGCGGTGGTGGAGGGGTTTCGACGTCGTGCCATTACCCCTCCGTCAGCGGCTACGCCGCTGCCACCTCCCCAGCGCTTCGCGTGGGGAGGACCTTGAGCGTCAACACTTACACTTCGCCGCCACCGCCCGTTTCGGCGCCGTCGTCGCGAACTCCGCGCGGCTCAGCCCGCCCGACTTGTCGCGATCAGCCCCCGCAAAGCGCTCGCCCGTCGCCGCCGCCCATTCCTCGAAGGTCAGCAGATTATTGCCGTCCTTGTCGAGCTTGCGGAACGCTGCCGTCCGCGTCGACATCATCTCGATCCGGCTCACCGCCTCGTTGCGGTCGCGGTCGTAGCGGTTGAAGCGCCGCTCCTCGCGCGACGCCTCCTTCGCGGCGGGCAAGGCGGGCGGCGCGGGGCCGCGCTTCGGTGCCCCCGCCGCGGCGACCGGGATCGGCCCCGGATCGGGCGGCGCGTCGGGCAGCACCGCCTCCTCGGCGAGCTGCGTCTGCCCCTTCCACAGGAACACCCCGCCGGTGAGCAGCAGCACGCCGGCGATGCCGCCGATCAGGAAGCGCGAAACCGCCATCTCCATCCCCTCGACCCGAAGAGCCGGACGCTATCATGGCGTCGCGGCTGGAGGCAACCGGATCGCCCCATAGCGGACGCATGATTTTATCGAAAAGATTGTTCAATATCGCATCGCTCATAGCTATATCCGATCAATGCAATATTACCTCCCCTCGCTCAAACAGATGCAATATCTCGTCGCGCTGCACGAACATGGCCATTTCGGCCGCGCTGCCGACGCGTGCAACGTCACCCAGTCGACGCTGTCAGCGGGCATCCGCGAGCTCGAGACCCTGCTCGGCCAGACGCTGGTCGAGCGCACGCGCCGCGTCGTGCGCTTCACCACGCTCGGCAATGCGATTGTCGCCAAGGCGCACCGCGTGCTGCGCGAGGCCGAGGAACTCGCCGACATGGCCGCCGCCGCCGCCGCGCCGCTCGTCGGCGAACTCAGGATGAGCGTCATCCCGACGATCGCGCCCTTCCTGCTCCCGAACATGCTGCGGCTGCTGCGCAAGACCCGCCCCGCGCTCAAGCTGTTCCTCCGCGAAGAGCCGAGCGCGCAGGCGTGCGAATCGCTCCATCACGGCGCGGTCGACTGCGTCCTCCTCGCGCTCCCCTATGCCTGCGGCGACGTCGAGAGCGAGGAACTATTCGACGACGCGCTCTTCGTCGCCTTCCCCGGCGACCAGAGCGAAGACCTTCCCGCGATGGTCAGCGCCGACCAGATCGACCCCGCGCAGATGCTGATGCTCGAGGATGGCCATTGCCTGAAGGATCATGCCCTCGCCGCGTGCAACCGCCCCGAACTGCGCGCCGGCGCGCGGATGATGGGCACCTCGCTGCATACGCTCGTCCAGATGGTCGACAATGGCCTCGGCATCACCATGCTGCCGCAGATGGCGATCGAGGCGGGCATCCTCGACCACACCGACATCGACACCCGCCCGCTCGATTCGGACCATGACTGGCGCACGATCGCGCTCGTGTGGCGCAAGGGCAGCCCCCGCGCCGACGAGTTCAAGATGCTCGCGGATATTTTCAGGCAGCATCGGGCAGCCTGAACTCATTCGTCATCCCGGCGAAGGCCGGGATCTCACCCTATCGCTATCACGCACCGTCGAGATCCCGGCCTTCGCGGGGATGACGGTGATTGGGATGGACTACTCCCACCTTTCAGCGCGCTTGTGATCCCCCTCGCGCTGCTCGACCCACGCCATTCGCCCGTCCCCGAACGTCTCGCGCTTCCACAGCATCACATCGGTCTTCAGCCGGTCGATCAGGAATTCGACCGCCGCCAGCGCCTCGGCGCGGTGCGAACTGCTCGCGAGCACCAGCACGATCGTCGCGCCCGGCGCCATCGCCCCGACCCGGTGGATCAACGTCAGCGCGCCCAGGCTCCAGCGCCCGCCCGCCTCGGCCGCCAACGCCTCCAGCCCGCTTGGCGTCAGCACCGGATGATGGTCGAGGAACAGCTCGACGAGCCCATCGTCGCCGCGCACCCGCCCGACAAAGCTCGCGCTCGCGCCATGCCTGCCCGCATCATGCGCCGCATATTCGGCCGCGACGTCGATCGCGCCACTCTGGATCGCGACGCGGATCATCCGCCCGTCACCGGCGGAAACAGCGCGACCTCGCCGCTCCGCGGCACCACCGCGCCCGGCCCCGCCATATGCCCGTCGACCGCCGCGCGGATCCGCGCCGGCTCGGCAAAGGCCCGCGCCCCCGCGTCGTCTCGCGCCGCGAGCCAGGCGATCAGGTCGGCGACCGTGCGCACATCGTCGGGCAGCGCCACCGACTCCTCACCGGTCCCCATCCGCTCGCGCACCCAGGCGAAATAGCTGAGCTTCAGCGCCATGGTTCAATCCATATGCTTCAGGCCGACGCGCAGATAATCCCAGCCGGTGATCAGCGTCAGCACCGCCGCGCCCCACAGCGAGGCAAGCCCTACCGTCTTGATCCACAGCATCGCGGGCAAGGCCCCCGCGAGGATCAGCGCGCCGAAGGCGACGAGCTGGAAAGTCGTCTTCCATTTGGCGAGCTGGGTCACCGGCATCGACACCTGCAAGGTCGCGAGGAATTCGCGCAGCCCCGACACAATGATCTCGCGCAGCAGGATCATCAGCGCCGCGATGACGTGATAACCGTCGATGTCGCGCGTGAAGACCAGGAGCAGGATCACCGCGGCGATCATGATCTTGTCGGCGATCGGGTCGAGGAACGCGCCCAGCCGCGACACGATCCCGCGCGAGCGTGCAACATAGCCGTCAAAATAATCGGTAATGCCCATCAGGCAATACAGGCCGAAGGCCAGCGCATAGTCGATCGGCTTCGGCTGGTGCGATCCTTCGACCACGCCCGGCCACAGCAGGAACAGCAAGATGGGAACCGCCAAAATACGCGACAAAGTCAGGATGTTCGGAAGGCTGAGCATGACCCCTGTTTCCCGCTCGCGCGGCCTTTAGGCTTTGACCCTGCCCGCCCTAGCCGATAAGCCCGCCGGGCGACAACCATATTGCCGGGGGGACGTTGGATGATCGCGCGATTTTTGACGGGATGGAACCACGCATGACCGGCTCTTTTGCGCTGTTGAAGCAACGCCGGTTCCTGCCCCTCTTCGTCACCCAGCTGCTCGGCGCGTTCAACGACAATCTGTTCAAGAACGCGATGGTGCTGTTCGTCGTCTATGGCGTGTTCAACGACGAAGCCTCCGAAACCATGTTCAGCGCGGTCGCGACGGCGCTGTTCATCATCCCATTTTTCCTCTTGTCGGCGCTCGCCGGGCAGCTCGCCGATACGCGCGACAAGGCGCGGATCATCCGCATCGTCAAATTCTGCGAGATTTTGATCATGCTCGTCGGCGGGATCGGGCTCGTCCTCGCCTGGCTGGGCTTCGCAGTGCACCTGATCGCGATCCCGCTGATGATGCTCGCTTTGTTCGCGATGGGCATCCACTCGACCTTCTTCGGCCCGATCAAATATGCGATCCTGCCGCAGCATCTCAAAAGCGACGAGGTTCTCGCGGGCACGGGCCTGGTCGAGGCCGGCACCTATATCGCGATCCTAGCGGGCACGATCCTCGCGGGAGTGATCGAGGTCGAATGGGCCGCGCTCGGCGTCGTGCTCGTCGCGGCGCTCGGTTACTGGACCGGCCGCAAGGTCCCGCCCGCGCCGCCCGAGCATGAGGAACATGGCATCGACTGGCACATCGTGCGCTCGTCGATCGCGCTGGTGCGCGGCACGATGCACATCCCGCGCCTCTATCTCGCGATCCTGTCGATCAGCTTCTTCTGGACGATCGGCGCAGTGCTGTTCATCCAGTTCCCGCCGCTGGTGAAGAATATCCTCCACGCCGACAAGAGCGTCGCCAGCCTGTTCCTCGCCATCTTCTCGATCGGCATCGCGATCGGCTCGGTCGCGGTCAACCGCCTGCTCAAGGGTCAGGTCTCGGCGCGCTACAGCCCCGCCAGCGTGCTCGTGATGGGCGGCTTCGTCCTCGCCTTCTACTGGGTGTGCCGCAACTGGGAGCATGATCCCTCGGGGGTGATGTACGGCATCGACGGCTTCCTCGGCCACGCCGACGTGATCCCGCTGCTCGCCGCGCTGCTCGGCATCGCGATCAGCGGCGGCATGTTCGTCGTCCCGCTCTACGCCTTCCTGACCACGACCGTGCCCAAGGACCAGACCGCGCGCACCGTCGCCGCGAACAATATCGTCAATTCGGGCGCGATGGTCGCGGGCTCGTTGCTCGCGATCGGGCTCGGCCTCGTCGGCGTCGGCGTCGTCGACCAGCTGCTGATGAGCGCGGTGATGTGCATCATCTCGGCCTGGCTCGCGGTCAAGCTGCACAAGGCCTGCGACCATGTTCCGGGCAAGGCGGACGAGGACGGTGAGGTTCGAGTTTGAGGGCTCGGTTTAAATGATTCCCCTCCCTTTTAGGGAGGGGTTAGGGGTGGGTAGCGAGCGTAGCGAGCAAGAAGCAGAGCGCCGCCTTCGGCGGCACACCCACCCCCAGCCCCTCCCTTGCAGGGAGGGGAGTTAAGGCCTGTGCCCGCGACCGGGCATCACATCAAAAACACCATCGTCGCCGTAAAGAACATCAGGAAGCTCTGCACGAACAGCTTCAGGTCCGATCCCCTGAAGACCTTCACCGGCTCGCGATGCTGGCGGATCGCCTGGCGCAGCGCGCCTTCCCAATCGGCAGGCGCGCTCATGCGCGCGATGACCAGCTGACGCTGGCCATGGTCGCGGATACGGTCGCGGATGTCGATGCGAAGCTCGGGGTCGAAATCGTCCATGCCCCGCAGGCTAGGCCGATGTTAACGAGTCGATAAGGTTAAAAAGTCGTTAACGCCCGGCACCTTCCCGAGTGTCCCGCCCCGGGACGCGCGTGCGCCTCCGGATTAACCCGGCATCGGGCGGACACGCACCGTCCTTTTGTCCGCCAACCCGCGCTGGAAGCTCTCACAGCGCCGCAGCTTCATGCGCGGGCCGAGGCAGAAGCGGACCTCCTTCAGCCACCCCTTGTCGTCGGCCGATACCGCCAGCATTTCGGGCCGGATTCCCTTGTTCGCCGCGACGAACGCCGCGCGGATCGACCCCGCGGTCTGCGGCCTGGCGGCCAGCTTGCCCATGTCGGGAAAGCGCACCGCGCGGAACAGGATCGCCCCCGCATTAAAGTAGGACGCGGGATTCGGGCTCATGCACGTCCCGTGCTTCGCCCATTCGTGCTGCAGCAGTTGCGCCGACGGCGTCATGCACAGATGCTGTTTCAGCACCGGCTGCGGCACGATCTTCGCGGGGCGGCACCATTGCGGATAGCCCGGCGTCGCCGCCTCGGGCCACAACCCGTGCAGCACCCAGCCGAAGCGGCCATTCTCGCCCGAACATTGGAAGCGGTCGCGTACATCCTTCGCATTCCGCACCCCCGCGCAATGCTGCGGCGACCAGCTGAGGCTCAGCAGATAGCCCGCGGTCGGCGGCGTCCGCACCGGCTCGCCGCGCTTGGGCTGTTCGAGCCGCGGGACGGGCACGCGGTCGGGCGCCTTGCAGGACCGGGCCTGCGCATGCGCGGCGGTGGGGGCGAGCGCGAGCAGCGCCGCAGCGGCGCTAAGCCAGCGCAAAATCGAGCCCGATATCCGCCGCGGGCGCCGACTGGGTCAGCCGCCCGACCGACACATAGGTCACCCCCGTCGCGCCGATGGCGCCGATCGTGTCGAGCCGCACCCCGCCCGACGCCTCGGTCGGCACGCGCCCGGCGACGATCGCGACCGATTCGCGCAGCATCGCCAGGTCCATATTGTCGAGCAGCAAATGCGTCGCGCCGGCGCTCAGCGCGGGCTCGACCTGGTCGACGCGGTCGACCTCAACGATGATGTTCGCGATTCCCGCGTCCACCGCGCGGCGCACCGCTTCCTCGACCGAACCCGCGACCGCGACATGATTGTCCTTGATCATCGCGGCGTCCCACAGCCCCATGCGATGGTTCGTCGCGCCGCCCATCCGCGTCGCATATTTCTCGAGCACCCTCAGCCCCGGGATCGTCTTGCGCGTGTCGAGCAGGGTCGCCTTGCCGCCCAACGCATCGACATATTGCCGCGTCAGCGTCGCGATTCCCGACAGATGCTGCACGGTGTTCAGCGCCGACCGCTCGGCGGTCAGCATCGCGCGGGCATTGCCCGACAGCCGCATCAGGTCGGTCCCGGCGGGCACCTGCGCGCCCTCTTCGACCAGGATTTCGATCGCCATGGCAGGATCGAGCGCACGAAAAAAAGCTTCGGCGATCGGCAAACCCGCGACGATGATCGCATCGCGGCTGTCCATGACGCCCTCGAAACGCGCCTCGGCGGGGATCACGGCCATCGAGGTGACGTCGCCCCCCGCGCCCAGATCTTCGGCAAAAGTGCCACGGACAAAGGCGCCCAAGTCGAAACCGTTCAGGGAAAAATCGCTCATGCCGCCCGCGATAAAGGCCCGCCCACGCAAATCAACTTGACGTTTACGTAAACTAGCGCTGACATGCACGCTCCGTGGCACTTTCGCCAACATCCGGAGAAATTCGATGCTGTCCCCCATTTGCGCGATGCTCGGCATCGAATTCCCCCTCCTCGCCTTCTCGCACTGCCGCGACGTCGTCGTCGCGGTGTCGAAGGCGGGCGGCATGGGCGTCTTCGGCGCCGCCTCGCTCCCGCCCGAACGGCTTGAGGAAGAACTGGCGTGGATCGACCAGCATATTGGCGGCCGCCCCTATGGCGTCGACCTGATCGTCCCCAACAGCTTCGCCGGCAAGGGCGAGGAAAAGCCCGCGCGCCCCGCGATTCCCGACGAGCATAAGGCCTTTGTCGCGGGCCTCCTCGAAAAGCACGGTGTCGAGAGCGACGGCCTTGGCGGCGCCAGCTCCAGCCTCGGCGACAATATGAGCGACGCCGGCGCCGCCGCGCTGCTCGAAGTCGCATTTCGCCATCCGATCGGCCTGATCGCCAACGCGCTCGGCGTGCCGCCGCCGCTGATGCTCGAACTCGGCAAGCGGGGCAACGTCCCCGTCGCGGCGCTCGTCGGCACCCGCGACCATGCGCTCGCACAGGTCCGCGCCGGGGTCGACATCCTCGTCGTCGCGGGCGGCGAAGCCGGCGGCCATTGCGGCGAGGTCGCGACGATGGTGCTCGTGCCCGAAGTCGCGGCGGCGGTCGAGGCGGTCGGCGCGAACACGCCGATCCTCGCCGCGGGCGGCATCGTCACCGGGCGCCAGATGGCCGCGGCGATGGCGATGGGCGCGCACGGCGCCTGGACGGGCTCGGTGTGGCTGACCACGGCGGAGGCCGAGACCAACCCGGTGGTGAAGGAAAAGATGCTCGCCGCCTCGTCGCGCGACACGGTGCGCTCGAAGAGCCGCACCGGCAAACCCTCGCGCCAGCTCCGCTCGCCCTGGACCGACGCGTGGGAGGCCGAAGGCGCGCCCAAACCGCTGCCGATGCCGCTGCAGTCGCTGGTCAGCGAACCCGCGCTGCGCAAGGTCGACAAATTGTCCGAAGGCGGCCACGAGGGCGCGAAGCATCTCGCGACCTATTGGGTCGGCCAGGGCGTCGGGCTGATGAACGAGGCAATGGGCGCCGGACAGGTCGTCCAGGAATTCAAGGCCGACTGGATCGCCGCATGCGAACGGCTGAACGGCTTTATCGGCGACTGAAAAAATCCCCGCCGAAGCGGGGATTTTCCTTTATTCGCTGACGGTCGCTTTGACGATCTTGCCCGGCTCGCGCGGCGGCTCGCCCTTGGGCAGCGCGTCGACATTCTCCATGCCTTCGACCACTTCGCCCCACACGGTGTACTGCTTGTCGAGGAAGCGCGCATCGTCGAAGCAGATGAAGAACTGGCTGTTCGCGCTGTTCGGATTCTGCGAACGCGCCATCGAGCACACGCCGCGGACGTGCGGCTCGGCGTTGAATTCCTGCGGCAGGTCGGGAAGCTTGCTGCCGCCCATGCCGGTGCCCGTCGGGTCGCCGCCCTGCGCCATGAAGCCGGGGATCACGCGGTGAAAGACGACATCGTCGTAGAAACCTTCGCTGGCAAGCTGGCTGATGCGCTCGACGTGCAGCGGCGCCAGGTCGGGGCGCAGGCGGATGACGACGTCGCCGGTCGACAGCGACAGGGTGAGGGTCTGATCGGTCATGAAAAGCTCCTGTGAAAGGGGATTGGCGGTCCCATAGCCAAGGCCGGCGCAGATGCCACGCAGAAATTACGCCCGCCGTTGCCTTATGCTGGGCGCGGCACTAGGGGGAGGCAGAGACACCGCACAGCCAGGGAGGACCGCGCGATGGACAAACGCGAAGATTCCCTGCCCCCCGACGACGTGCTCGTCGACGCGGCGACCCCCGAAACCGAACTCGACGAGGACGACCGGCTGAAGCCCGAATTCGTGCGCGATGTCATCGAGCTGGCCGAGGCCGGCGAAGGCGAAGCCGCGCGCGAACGCATCGGCCGCCTGCACCCCGCCGACATCGCCGACCTGTTCGAACTCGCGCGCGCCGACGAGCGCCCGATGCTCGCCGCGGTCATCGGCGACCTGCTCTCCGCCGACGTGCTCGCGGAAATGAACGATTATGTGCGCGAGGAGCTGATCGACCTGCTCGCGCCCGAGCAAGTCGCCGAACTCGCCGCCGAACTCGATACCGACGACGCCGTCGCGATCATCGAGGACATGGAGGAAGACGAGCAGCAGGCGGTGCTCGAGGCGATGGAGCCCGAGGATCGCGCCGCGATCGAGGACGCGCTCTCCTTCCCCGAGGAAACAGCCGGCCGCCTGATGCAGCGCGAGTTCGTCGCAGTGCCCGAACATGTCACCGTCGGCGACGTCATCGACCGGCTGCGCGAAGACACCGACCTGACGAGCGATTTCTGGGAAATCTTCGTCGTCGACCCGAAACACCGGCCGGTCGGCACCTGCCAGCTCAGCTGGATCCTGCGCACCCCGCGCGACATCGCGATCGGCGACGTGATGAAGCGCGAACAGACCTTGATCCCGATCGACATGGATCAGGAAGAGGTCGCGCTGCGCTTCCAGAAATATGCGCTGATCTCGGCCGCGGTCGTCGACAAGGCCGGGCGTCTCGTGGGCATGATCACGGTCGACGACGTCGTCCACATCATCCAGGAGGAAGCGGGCGAGGATATCCTCCGGCTGTCGGGTGCCGGCGACGGCGACATCAACGAACCGATCCGCGAAACCTATAATGCCCGCGTGCGCTGGCTGGTCGCGAACCTCGGCACCGCGCTCGTCGCCTCGTCGATCGTCGGTTTCTTCGGCGGCGCGATCGAACAGATGGTCGCGCTCGCGGCGCTGATGCCGATCGTCGCGGGGGTCGGCGGCAATGCGGGGACGCAGACGCTGGCAGTGACGGTGCGCGCGCTCGCGATGAACCAGCTCACCGATTCGAACAGCTGGCGCGCGATCTTCCGCGAGATGAAGATCGCGCTGCTCAACGGCGGGACGATCGCGGCGATCGCAGGGGTCGCGACCGCGCTGTGGTTCGGCAACCCGCTGCTCGGCGGGGTCATCGCCGCCGCGATGGTCGTCAACATCTTCGTCGCCGGGGTCGCGGGGGTCGCGATCCCGCTTTTGCTCGACCGGCTCGACCAGGATCCCGCCGTTGCGAGTTCGATTTTCGTGACGATGACGACGGACTCGATGGGCTTTCTGGCCTTCCTCGGGCTTGCGGTCGCCAGCGGGCTCACCGCCCTCGGCTAACAAGGCGCTGGAATCGCAAGCGATTCATTTGAATCGAAAAAAATCATCGGTAGTGATTTTTTTTGGGAACTTATCCGCTGCTCTGGTCGTTTCCCATTTGAGCAGCGGTCATCGCCCCCCCGCAGCGCTGCTCAGCAACATTGGCCCGGTGCGCATTCCCTCCCCCCCCTCGAAGCGTGCCGGGCCATTTTGCATCTGGTCCCAAAACAAGGTGAAGAACGATGTCGAGTTTTCGCGTAATCATTCTGGCGTTGATGGCGAGCTTTCTGGTCGCTGGCTGCAACACCGTTAAGGGTGCCGGTCGCGATATCGAATCGGTCGGCAAGGCTGGCGAAGACGCGATCGACTGATCGCGGCTCTCCCGCTATTTGGCCTCTTCGAGAGGCTCGACAGGCGCCGTTTCGGCGCCTGTTTTGCGTCGGCGCTGGGTGAACCAGATCGCGAAGATCGACAGCTCGTAGAGCAGGATCAACGGCACCGCGAGCAGGAACTGGCTGAGGATGTCGGGCGGCGTCGCGACCGCGGCGATCGCAAAGGCCGCGACGATCATGTAGCGCCGCGCCGACACCAGCTGTTCGCGCGTAACGATCCCCGATCGTTCGAGCAGCATCAGCAGGATCGGCAGCAGGAAGCAGATGCCGAACGCCATGATGAACTGCATGATGAAGCTCAGATAATTGGCGACCGAGGGCAGCGCCTCCTGCTGGATACCGCCGAGATCGCCCTGAAAGCCGAGCAGGAATTTGAGCGCGACGGGCACCGTTACGAAATAGGCGAGGCAGGCGCCCGCCGTGAACAACACCGGCGTCGCGAAAATGAATGGCAGCAGCGCGCGCTTTTCCTGGCGATACAGCCCGGGCGCGACGAATTTCCACAGCTGGTTGGCGATCACCGGAAAGGCGATCATCGTCGCCGCGAACAGCGCGACCTTGATCTGGACGAAAAACGCCTCGAACAGCTGGGTGTAGATGATCTTGCCCTGCCCCGCCGCGACGAGCGGCTGGACGAGGATGCGGAAGATATCCTCGGCGAAATAGAGGCAGACGCCGAACGCTATGGCGATCGCCAGGAGCGACTTGAGCAGCCGCGAGCGGAGTTCGACCAGATGGTCGAGCAGCGGCATCTTGCCGCCGGCGCCATCCTCGTCCGACGTCACGGGACCTTCCACGCTCATGGCAGCGGGCCATCCTTCGGCGGAACGACATGCGTTTCGGGCGTCGCCTCATCGCCGGGCGCGCCAGCGTCTTCGTCCTTCACCGGTTCGGGCAAGGCCTTGGCGATCGACACCGCGGGCGGCGTGTCGTCGTCGACGCGCGGGAATTCGCGCATGATCGCCTCATTCTGCGCGCGCCATTGCTTTTCCAGCTCCTCGAGCTCGGCCTCGCGCATCATCGTGTCGAGGCCGGCGCGGAAGTGGCGTGCCATGCCCTTCGCCTTGCCCATCCATTTGCCGACGAAGCGCATCGCCTTGGGCAGGTCCTTGGGGCCGATGACGACCAAGGCCACCACCACCACGAGAAGCAATTCCGTGGGCGCAACGTCGAACATCTAGTGCGGCTTCCCGGCAGGCGGAGCGGTCAGAGCTTGTCGTGCTCGTTGGTCGGCGTGGCCATGGGGGTGGCGTCGGGCGCGCGCTGGCCTTCGAGATGCTTGGGCGCCGGGGGTGTCTCGTCTTCCGACATGCCCTTCTTGAAGCTTTTGATGCCCTTGGCGACGTCGCCCATCATGTCCGAAAAACGGCCCTTGCCGAACAGCAGCAGGACCAGAATCCCGACGATCAGCCAGTGCCAGATGCTCAAACCACCCATCTCAAATCTCCT
Source organism: Sphingopyxis sp. GW821-FHT12F08 (assembly GCF_058806755.1). Classification (NCBI taxonomy): domain Bacteria; kingdom Pseudomonadati; phylum Pseudomonadota; class Alphaproteobacteria; order Sphingomonadales; family Sphingopyxidaceae; genus Sphingopyxis; species Sphingopyxis sp. GW821-FHT12F08. Next base: position 354,668 of record NZ_JBXAQA010000003.1, on the reverse strand, counting down.
TGAGCCGCCCATATAGGGGCTAGCCCTGCCGAATGCACGTCTGTGATTGAAAAAACGTCAGGCCTCTTCGCCGTCCTTGACCAGGTCCAGCTCGCCCATCGCCTCTTCTAATGCCAGATCCACCGGGTCGAGCAGACCCGCTGCGCGCAGATCTTCGATACCCGGCAGATCCTTGCGGCTGCTAAGCCCGAAATGCTGCAAAAATGCGTCGGTCGTCTTGTAGATCAGCGGCCGCCCGGGAACCTCGCGGCGCCCCGCGGGCGCGATCCATTCGGCCTCCATCAGCACGTCGAGCGTGCCCTTCGAGGTCTGCACCCCGCGGATCGCCTCGATCTCGGCGCGGCTGACCGGCTCGTGATAGGCGACGATCGCCAGCACTTCGGACGCCGCGCGCGACAGCTTGCGCGGATCGTCGCGCTCGCGGCGGAGCAGATGCGCGAGGTCGGCTGGGGTCTGGAAATGCCAGTGCCCGCCGCGCTCGACCAGCTCGATCCCGCTCCCGGCATGGCACGCCGCGATCGCCTGGATCGCCGCCTTGACCTCGGCCACCGGGATTTCCTCGGCGAAGCGCGCCGCGACCTGGCGCGCGTCGAGCGGCTCGTCGCTGGCGAACAGCATCGCTTCTATCGCGCGTTCGCGGTCGTCGATCATGGCGCTTGTTGTCCCATTTGGGCAGCCCTCAGATAAAGCGGTTCGAACGGCGCGTCCTGTTTCAGGTCGACGCGCCCCTGCCGCGCGAGTTCGAGCGCGGCGACGAAGCTGGACGCGATCGCCGAGCGGCGCAAGGGCCCGTCATAGTCGGGCGGCAGGAAATCGGCGAGTTCGGCCCAGTCAAGCTTGATCCCGATCAGCCGCTCCAGATGATGAAGCGCCGCATCGAGCGTAATCACCGGCCGCCGCGCGACCATATGCACGACGGGCTCGGTGCGCGCCTTCACCTGGCCATAGGCCGCCAGCAGGTCGTAGAGGCTGGCGTCCCAGCGCCGCAGCTTGACGTCGCGCAGCCCCTCGGGCCTGGACCGCAGGAACACGTCGCGCCCGATGCGGTCGCGCGCGAGCAGCCGCGCCGCCGCCTCGCGCATCGCCGCCAGCCGCTGGAGCCGCAGCTGCAGCCGCAGTGCGAGTTCGTCGGGCGACGGCTCCTCGAGCGGATCCTTGGGCAGCAGCAACGCGGACTTCAGATAGGCGAGCCACGCCGCCATCACCAGGTAATCGGCGGCAATCTCCAGCTTCGCGCGCATTTCGGCGATGAAGCCCAGATATTGCTCGACGAGCTGGAGGATCGAAATCTGCCGCAGGTCGACCTTCTGGCTTCGCGCCAGCGTCAGCAGCAGGTCGAGCGGCCCCTCCCAGCTGTCGAGGCTGAGTTGCAGCGCGTCCTCGCGCTCGCTCGCTGCCGGCGCCACATCATAGTCGAGCGGCAGTTCCTCCATTCGGGTCAGGCCCCCATCACGCGAGCGCCAGCAGCGCGTCGCGCTGGTCGACGAGCATCGCGAACTGGCGCTCGTCGTGCGTGCCCGCGATGCGGTCCATCGCGCCTTCGAGCCGCGCGCGCGATACCGTGCTGATCGGGTCGAGGCTGTTGGCGATGCCGATCATGTCGTCCATCTTGCCCCAGCAATTGAGCGCGATGTCGCAGCCCGCCGCGACCGCCGCGGCGGCGCGCGACGGAACGTCGCCCGACAGCGCTTCCATGTCGAGATCGTCGCTCATCAGCAGCCCGTGGAAACCGATGCGCTGGCGGATCACGCTGTCGATCACCAGCGGCGACAGCGTCGCGGGGCGGTCGGGGTCCCAGGCGGTGAAGACGACGTGGCAGGTCATCGCCATCGCCGCGTCGCGCAGCGCCGCGAAGGGCGCAAGGTCGGTCTGGAGATCGCGGTCGAGCGCGTGCACGACGGGCAATTCCTTGTGCGAATCGAGCAGGGCGCGGCCGTGACCGGGGATATGCTTGACGATGCCGACGACACCCCCGTCCTGCAGCCCGCCGAGGATCGCGCGGCCCAGCGCCGCGACGCGCATCGGCTCGCTGCCGAGCGCGCGGTCACCGATCACATCGCTCGCGCCCGGCTGGCGCACGTCGAGCAAGGGCAGGCAATCGACGGTGATCCCGACTTCGGACAGCATCGAGGCGAGCGCCATTGCGTTGAGCCGCGCCGCCTCGATCGCACTCGCGGGCGCGCGCTCATAGAGCGCGTCGAACGCCGCGCCGCTCGGGAAATGGGGCCATTCGGGGGATTTCATGCGCGCGACGCGCCCGCCCTCCTGGTCGATCAGGATCGGCAGATTCTCGCGCCCGTCGAGCTCGCGCAGGCTGTCGGTCAGCCGGCGCAATTGCGCGCGATTTTCGATGTTGCGGCCGAAAAGGATATAACCCGCGGGATCGCTGTCGCGGAAAAAGGCGCGCTCGTCGTCGGTGAGGGTCAGGCCCGAGAGGCCGAAGATGGCGGGTATCATGCGTCGATCTCCATCGGCCGGCGCCCCCTCGAGCGGCAACCAATGCTGGAATGATGGCATGACAAGGTTACCAACCCAACGCCCCCTGCGGCAGGGCGGGCCGAATCAGCGGACGACGACGCAATTTTCACCGGCAACGCGCAATTTTCCGCACAGGCTCTGCGCATTGGCGGCGGTTCCCGCCACCGCGCGGAGGCGATAGACCTTGCCGCTGTCGACCGTCGCCGGCGACACCGATTTGCCGAGCCCCGACAGATAGGCGAAGCGCTTGGTGAGGTTGATCCACGCCTTGGCCGCGGCTTCCTCGCTGCTGAACGCGCCGAGCTGGATCATCGCCGACCCCGCCGGGGCGGGCGCCGCCTTGGTCGCAGCACCGGCGGTCTTGACCGAGGTCGCGACCGGCTTGCCCTTGTCGACCGCCCCGCCCTTCGCGGGCGCAGCCTTGGCTGCCGCCGCCTTGGCCGCGACCGCTTTGTCGGCTTCGGCTTTTTTCAGGGCCTTGGCCGCGGCTTCGCGCTCCGCAGGGGTCGCCGCCGGCTCTTCGGGCATGCGCGTCGGATCGACCTTGCCCGCGGGCAGCACGCCTTCGCTCGCGGCGAAGCTCGCGTCGCCTTCGCCCTCGAAGGTCTTGGCGGCATCGTTCTTCGGCGCGACCTTGTAATCGCCTTCCTGCGCCGCGATCAATTCGCCCTGCCCGCGCGCGCCGCCATTCTGGATCCACCACAGCCCGCCGAGCACCGCGCCGATCAGGACCAGGCCGCCGAGCACCAGGACGAGCAACCGGGTCGGCGAGACCTCCCCATCCTCCTCATATTCGTCGGCGGCTTCGAGCCAGGGCAGCCGATCCTCGTCGTCGAGCCCCAGTCCGGCGTCCTTCGCGGCGTCCTTGTCCTCGGCCATCAAAGCATCTCCTCGAGTGCTTGCACCCCCATCAAGTGGAGCCCGTTACGAAGTACCTGCCCGATTCCATCGGCCAAATAAAGGCGAGTCGCGGTCAATTCGGCGTCACCCGCAATAATGACCCGCGCCTCGGGCCGGTCGTTGCCCATATTCCACCAGGCGTGGAAGGCGGCGGCGACCTCGCCGAGATAGAAAGCGATGCGGTGCGGTTCGCGCGCCGCGGCCGCCGATTCGACGATCCGCGGGAATTGCGCGAGCAATTTGACCAGCGACAGCTCATGCTCTTCGAGCCGCGCGGGATTCGGCTCCGCAGGCGCGACGCCGGCGTCGGCCAGGCGGCGCTTGAGCGACGCGATCCGCGCATGGGCGTATTGGACGTAGAAGACCGGATTGTCGCGCGACGCCTCGACCACCTTGGCGAAGTCGAAATCCATCTGCGCATCGGCCTTGCGCGTCAGCATGGTGAAGCGCACCGCATCCCTGCCGACCTCGTCGACGATGTCGGCCAGCGTCACGAAATTGCCCGCGCGCTTCGACATCTTGAACGGCTCGCCATTCTTGAGCAGCCGGACCATCTGGACCAGCTTGACGTCGAACTTCTTCCGGCCCTCGGTCAACGCCGCGACCGCGGCCTTGATCCGCTTGACCGTCCCGGCATGGTCGGCGCCCCAGATGTCGATCAGCTCGTCGGCGTCCTGGCTCTTCTGGAAATGATAGGCGAGGTCGGCACCGAAATAGGTCCAGCTGCCGTCCGATTTCTTGATCGGCCGGTCCTGATCATCGCCGAACTGGGTCGAGCGGAACAGCGGCAGCTCGACCGGCTCCCAATCTTCAGGGGTCTCGCCCTTCGGCGCTTCGAGCACGCCGTCATAGACAAGATCGTGGTCGCGCAGCCATTGTTCGGCGTCGGCGGGCTTGCCCGCGGCCTGCAACTCGGCCTCGGACGAGAAGAGGTCGTGGTGGATGCCGAGCTTGGCGAGGTCGGCGCGGATCATGTCCATCATCGCGCTCACCGCCTCGGCGCGGAACAGGCCAAGCCACGCGCTTTCGGGTGCCTCGACGAAGCGCGTGCCATATTCGGTCGCCAGCTTCCCGGCGACAGGGATCAGATAATCGCCGGGATAGAGCCCCTCGGGGATCGCGCCGATAGCCTCGCCCAGCGCCTCGCGGTAGCGCAGGTGCACCGAGCGCGCGAGCACGTCGACCTGCGCGCCGGCGTCGTTGACATAATATTCGCGGATCACCTTGTGCCCGGCATATTCGAGCAGCGCGGCGAGCGCGTCGCCGACGACCGCGCCGCGGCAATGACCGACGTGCATCGGCCCGGTCGGGTTCGCCGAGACATATTCGACGTTGACGATGCGCCCTGCGCCCATCGCCGAGCGGCCGTAATCGCCCGCATCGGCGTGGATCAGCGCCAGTTCGGCGCGCCAGCTGTGATCGGCGAGGCGCAGGTTGATGAAGCCGGGGCCCGCGACGCTGGCCTCGGTCACCTCGTCCAGCACGCCGAGTTCGGCGACGAGCAGGTCCGCGAGCGCGCGGGGGTTCATGCCCGCGGGTTTAGACAGCACCATCGCGGCGTTGGTTGCTACGTCGCCGTGCGACGCATCGCGCGGCGGCTCGACGCTGATCGAGGCGCGATCGAGGCCGGCAGGGATCGCGCCCTTGGCGGCGAGTGCGTCGAGAGCGGTGCCGATATGGTCGGTGAAACGGCTGAACAGGGTCACGGGCTTAGGCCTATCTTTGATCATAGTGCTGGCGCGCGCCCTATAGCAGCTTGGGCAACGCGAAAAGCCCTGCGTCGCCCAGTGGCGCCGCAGGGCGAAGCGAGAGGCGAACGGCGCGGTTAGCGCGCCGCCGCAAATCCTATCGTCGGACGTTATATTCGAGCTGTTCCTGCGTCAGCTGGAAGCCGACGAGCAGTTCGAAGCTCGCGCGCTGCACCGCGGCGCGCACTTCGGGGACGCTCAGCGGGTCGATCGCGGCATCCTGGTCGCCGGCTTTGCGCTTGCGCGTGATGCGTTCCATGATGTCGGCGGGCAGCGTCGCTGCGGCGCGGTCGACATAGGCCGAGGCCTGGCCGCGGCCCGAACCGCGGATCTGGCCGTCGGCGAAGGTCACGGTGACGTTGCCGATGCGCTTTGCGACGACGGCAGTGCCGCCCTGCACCACGGTCGAGAAATAGGGGATGGTGACCGAGCGCGCCGGGCCGGCGTCGCGGCGCGTCGCGACGACGTCGAAGCTCGCAAGCTGATATACCTTTTCGCCGCTGTCGTTGCACTGCGGGGTCAGGTTGGTAATCGTCGCCACCACGTCGATCGCCGCGGCGTCGCGGCTGGTCGCGGGGTCGAACAAAGTGACGTCGCCGGTGTGCATCGGCACTGCGACCGCGGGGCAGGCCGAGCGCGTCGCGGTTATGCCGACACCCCCCGACAGGTCGATCTCGTTGTCCTTCGCGCAGCCCGCCACCGTCGCCACGGCCGCCGTGCCGCACAGGACGGCGAAAAACTTGTGCGACGGGGACGAAATGCGATTCATAAAGGCAGGCTTTCCAACTGGGCCGGAGCGACGAGGACGAACAATCCCTGCTCCATGCGCGCCGCTTCTTATCGGGGGGATGAACGGGGCGCAACACGGACAAGCCGCTTTACCCCATATGCCTTGCTGCGCTAGAGCGCGCGCAAGATGAACGCACCCCACCCCTTGCCCCCCGCGAAGCGCGGCGAAGCGACGGAACTCAAGGTTTTGATCGCGGCGCCGCGCGGATTCTGCGCGGGCGTCGATCGCGCGATCCGCATCGTCGAGCTGGCGATCGAGCGCTATGGCACGCCGGTCTATGTGCGCCACGAGATCGTCCACAACCGCTATGTCGTCGACACGCTGAAGGCCAAGGGCGCAATTTTCGTCGAATCGCTCGACCAGGTTCCCGACGGCGTGCCGGTGGTGTTCAGCGCGCACGGCGTGCCCAAGGCGGTGCCCGCCAAGGCCGAAGCGCGCGGGCTCGACTATATCGATGCGACCTGCCCGCTGGTGTCGAAGGTCCACCGCCAGGCCGAACGCGCGAATGAGGGCGGGCGGCACATCATCTTCGTCGGCCACGCCGGCCATCCCGAGGTGGTCGGGACGCTGGGGCAATTGCCCGAGGGCGCGATGACTTTGGTCGAATCGGTCGACGATGTCGCCGCGCTGATGCCCCCCGATCCCGAAAAACTCTCCTTCCTGACCCAGACGACGCTGTCGGTCGACGACACGCGCGACATCATCGCGGCGCTCCAGCACCGCTTCCCGGCGATCGCTGGGCCACGCGGCGAGGATATCTGCTACGCCACCTCGAACCGGCAGGAAGCGGTGAAGGCGATCGCCGGGCGCTGCGACCGGATGATCGTGATCGGCGCGCCGAACAGTTCGAACAGCGTGCGGCTGGTCGAAGCCGCGGAGCGGCTGGGAACCCCCGCGCACCTGGTCCAGCGCGGCACCGACGTCGACCCGGCGTGGCTCGCCGATATCGGCACGCTCGGCATCACCGCCGGCGCCAGCGCGCCCGAGACGCTGGTGCGCGAAGTGATCGACGCCGTGGCGGCGCACCGCCCGGTCGACGAGGAAGTCGTCGTCATCGCCGAGGAAAATATGATCTTCAAGCTGCCGCGCGGCCTCGAACCCGCAGCCGCCTGATGGCCGTCTATACCGAAGTCGATCCCGACGACCTTGCTGCGCTCGTCGCCCGCTACGCCATCGGGACGGTGGTGTCGTGCAAGGGCATCGCCGAGGGGGTCGAGAACAGCAATTTCCTGCTCGAAACGAGCGGCGGACGTTTCATCCTGACGCTCTACGAAAAGCGCGTGAGCGTCGGCGACCTGCCCTTTTTCGTCGACCTGCTCGCGCATCTCGCGGCCAGCGGCTGCGCGGTGCCCGCGATGATCCGCGACCGCGGCGGCGAGGCGATCCAGCAGGTCGCGGGCCGCGCGGCGTGCATCATCCAGTTCTTGCCGGGCATTTCGCTGACCAAGCCGACCACCGGCCAGTGCCGGTCGGCGGGCGCCGCGCTCGGCGGCATGCACCGCGCGCTGGCGGACTATGCCGGCGGGCGCGAGAACAGCATGGGGCATCGCCACTGGCGCGGTATCGCCGAGGCGACGGGCGATCTCGACGCTGTGCGGCCGGGCCTTGCCGCGATCGTCGCGGCCGAACTCGATTATCTGGGCGCCCACTGGCCCACGGACCTGCCCGCGCATGTCGTCCACGCCGACCTGTTCCCCGACAATGTGCTGATGCTCGGCGAGCGCGTGACCGGGCTGATCGACTTCTATTTCGCCGCGACCGACTATCGCGCCTATGACGTCGCCGTCACCCACGCCTCGTGGACCTTCTCCCGCGATGGCATCAGCTGCGACCGCGCGCGGGCGGGCGCGCTGATGGCCGGCTATTCGAGCGAAATCGCGCTCACCGACGCCGAGCGCGAAGCGCTGCCGCTGCTGGCGCGCGGCGCATCGCTGCGTTTCCTGCTCACCCGCGCGCACGACTGGATCCACACCCCTGCCGACGCGCTGGTGACGCGCAAGGATCCCTCGCCCTTCCTCGAACGGCTGCGCCGCTACCAGGCGGCCGACGCCGCCGACCTGTTCGCCGCCGCATGAGCGAGGGCAAGACGGTGATCGTCGCGACCGACGGCGCGTGCAAGGGCAACCCCGGCCCGGGCGGCTGGGGCGCGGTGCTGCGCTGGGGCGATGTCGTGAAGACGCTGTCGGGCGGCGAACCCGACACGACGAACAACCGCATGGAAATGATGGCGGCGATCGAGGCACTGACCGCCCTCAAGCGCCACTGCAAGGTCGAGCTCTCGACCGACAGCGTCTATGTCCGCGACGGCATCACCAAATGGGTGTTCGGCTGGCAGAAGAACGGCTGGAAGACCGCGGCGAAGAAGCCCGTGGCCAACGCCGATTTGTGGCAGCGGCTGGTGGCCGAGGCCGCGCGCCACGACATCGAATGGCTGTGGGTCAAGGGTCACGCCGGGCACGGCGATAATGAAATGGCCGACAAGCTGGCGAGCGACGCCGCGCTGGAGGTCATGCGAAAGGCGCGGGCGCGCTGAACGCCCGCGTTCGGGGCCTGAACCCATAAATTACGCGTTCGAGGTTTGAGCCAATTTTGTTCAGGGCTAGGAGGCGAGGCGTAGGTATATAAACATATTCCAAGGCTCGCCGACGCAGCCATGGACAAAATTGGCCAAATCCCGAAGGGACGCCGAAATGGCTTCGATCTTGGGCCCGGGCGGCCTTGCGGGTAGCGATGCTACCCGCTGCAGCCACCCGAACCCAATATCTTCGCCATTTCGACGCCTCGAACGCGTAATTTATGGGTTCAGGCCCCAATCGCTCATTCGGCTTCGCGCGTCTCCGCGCCCGGACCGTTTTTCTTGATCGATTCGATGGCGTTCACCGCGGACGCCTTGCTCGAATAGCCCTCGGTCCAGAAGATGGTTTCGCTATTATATTTGAAATAGGCGACAAATTCGCCGCCCTTGTTCTTCTTGATTTCGAAATAATGGGCCATTGGGGGTTCTCCAGATAAGGCCGCCGGTCCGTGCGGCCAACCCATGTTAGACCGCCTGCGGCGCCGCGCAAGCCGGTCGATGGGGGGTATCAGGCGAAGCGTGAGGGCGCATAGGCAGCCGGGTCGATCGCACCGACGGCGCCGCCCGGGGCGGGCGCGCCGAGCTGCGCGGCGGCCATGCCGGCGATCGCCGGAGCGGTCTGGATGCCGAAGCCGCCCTGCCCGGCGCACCAGAAGAGGCCGGGAACCGCCGGATCGGGTCCGAACACGGGCAGGCGGTCGGGCGCGAAGCTGCGCAGCCCCGCCCATCTGCGTTCGACCGCAGCAACCGGCCAGTCGACCACCGATTGCAGCCGGTCGACCGCCAGCGCGACGTCGATCTCCTCGGGCGCCGCATCGCACGGATCGCTCGGGGTTTCGTCGTGCGGGCTCAGCCAGATGCGCCCTTCGCCCTCGCCCTTGAAATAGAAGGTGCCGCCGATGTGCCCGATCAGCGGCAGCGTGGGCGGCGTCGGGACGCCCAGCCGGACCTGCGCGAGCGTGCGGCGATAGGGCTGGATGCCGACCGGCGCCGCGCCGCAGGCGAGCGCGACCGTGTCGGCCCAGGCCCCCGCGGCATTGACGATGACCGCAGCCCGGATCGTCCCCTGCCCCGTTTCGACCGCCCATCCGCCCGGCGCGCGCCGCGCGTTCACGAAGGGCGTCCGCACGGCAAGCAGTGCCCCGGCGCGCTTCGCCGCGCGCAGATAGGCCGCGTGCAGGCCCCCGACGTCGATGTCGCGGCACGACGGCTCGAAGGCGCCCTCGCTCCATTCGGGCCGCAGCCCGTCGATCCGGCCGGCCAGCTCGGCCGGGGAAAGCCGCGATACCTCGACCCCCTGCGCCCCGAACTCGGTCACAAAATCGTCGACCGCGGTGGCCTCGGCGTGGCGCCCGATCATCAGCGCCGACCGCGGCGCGAGGAAGGGACGATCCGAAAAATCCGGATCGGGATGCGCGAGCGCGTCGAAGGAAGCCGCGGTCAGCGGCTGCACCCCTACGCCGCCATAGCTCTCCTGCCAGAAGGCGGCCGACCGCCCGGTGGCGTGATAACCCGGCATATCCTCGGCCTCGATCATCAGGACGGCGCGATGCGGCGCGAGCGATGCTGCCAGGCTCGCTCCCGCGATGCCGGCGCCGACGATCAGCACATCGATGTCGGAAAGGGGAGCGGATGCCATGCCCGGCGCATATCGGCTGGCGGGCGGATTGCAAGCCGGGCGCGGCGGAACATGGTTACCATTTGGTAAGCCATGATCTCTAGGGACGGGGCCATGACCAGCCATGCTCCCCAGCTGATCCTGATGACGCTCGCGGCGATCCTGATGATCTGCTCGGCGATCAGCGACCTGCGCTGGCGCGAGATTTCGAACGGGCTGAATGGCCTGATCGCGGCCTTCGCCATTCCCTTCTGGTATTTCGCGGGATGGTCGCTGTGGCCCGATGCCGCGATAGTCGTGGGGATCGCGCTCGCGACCTTCGCCTTTTTCCTGCTGCTTTACGCGCTGAACGCGATGGGCGGCGGCGATGTGAAGAATGTTTTTGCGGTGTTTTTGTGGGTACCGGCAGCGCTGGCGACGCAGGCGCTGATGGTGATGGCGCTCGCCGGCGCCGCGGTGTCGGCGGCCATGCTCGTGCACCAGATCGTCAAACGCCCGGAGGCCAAGCCGGAGGTGCCCTATGGGGTCGCCATCGCCGCCGCGGGGCTTTGGGCGCTTCACCAACAATATCTTAACCAGTTTCAGGCTATCGGGTCGAGTTGAGGGCAAGCACCGCCGCGTCTGGTGGGTGCAGGAGGCGAAAAATCGTCATGGATACGCGAAAGATTATGCTGATCGTCGGCGCGCTGGTTATTGCGATCGGTGCGGCGTTCGGGGTCAACCAGATGATGCGCGGCGCATCGGCTCCGGCGGCACGCGCCGCCGCGGCGCCCAATGCCCAGGGTCCGATGATCCTGGTCGCCACGCGCCAGCTGCCGGTCGGGACGATCATCGGCCCCGACAGCTTCCGTTTCCAGCCCTGGCCCAAGGAACTGGTCGAAAAGGCCTATTTCCTGAAAGAGAAGACCGAGGTGAACAACCTGGTCGGCACGGTCGTGCGCTATCCGATCACTGCGGGCCAGCCGCTGACGCAGGGTGCGCTCGTCCATCCCGACGACCGCGGCTTCCTCGCCGCGGCGCTCGGCCCCGGCATGCGCGCCGTGACGGTCAAGGTGTCTCAGGAACAGGGCGTCGCCGGCTTCGTCTTCCCGGGTGACCGCGTCGACGTCGTACTGGCGCAGGAAATCGCGGTCAAGGAAGGCGGCAGCTATCCCGACGACCAGTTGTTCACCGCCGAGACGATCGTCAACAACGTCCGCGTGCTCGCCACCGACCAGCGCTATGACGCCGAGGACGAGACCGGCAAGACCCCGGTCCGCACCTTCGGCTCGGTGACGCTCGAAGCGACGCCCGAGATCGCCGAACGGATCGCCGTCGCACAAAGCATGGGCAAGCTTTCGCTCTCGCTGCGTCCGCTTGCCGAAAACGCCGGCGACCTCGACGCCGCCATCGCCTCGGGCGCGGTCAATGTGCCGACCAAGGGCGGCACCGCCGCCGAAAAGAAGATGATGGCCGACGCCGCCGGACGCCCGACCTCGGGCCGCGCGTCGGCGACGACCGGCGGCGACGTGTCGCGCTTCTGGGTCCCGGTCAGCGGCCGCGTGTCGCAGCCGCGGCCGCAGCAGAATGTCAATGGGGGGGCGCCGATGGCGTCCATGGGCGCCGCACCGGCGGCTCCCCGTGGCCCGGTCGTGCGCGTGACGCGCGGCGAAAAAGTGACCGAAGTTCCGGTTGGGGGTAAGTAAGATGAAGAGCAAAGCCAATTTCAAGGCAGCGGCGCTGGCCCGCACCCTGGCCATCGGCCTGGTCGCGACGGCCCTCGTGTCCGCCCCCGCCCAGCACGCTTCGGCCCAGGCGGTCCAGAATGCGAGCAGCAGCGTCGACCTGTCGGTCGGGCGCGGCCGCCTGATCAGCCTGCCGACGGCGATGACCGACATTTTCGTCGCCGACGACAAGGTCGCCGACGTCCAGGTCCGCTCGAGCCGCCAGCTCTATATCTTCGGCAAGACGCCGGGCGAGACGAGCATCTATGCCACCGATGCCAGCGGCCGCGTCGTCTATTCGACCGTTGCCCGCGTCGGCAACAATATCGAGACCATCGACCAGATGCTTTCGCTGGCAATGCCCGATGCCAAGGTTTCGGCGAACACGATGAACGGCTTCGTGCTGCTGACCGGCACCGTCCAGTCGCCCGACGACGCCGCCGAGGCCGAACGCCTCGTCCAGGCCTTCGTCGGCGACCAGACCAAAGTGCTGTCGCGCCTGCGCACGGCGACGCCGCTGCAGGTCAACCTGCAAGTCCGCATCGCCGAGGTGAACCGCTCGCTGGTCAAGGAAATCAGCGGCAATCTGCTGACCCGCGACACCGATGGCCCGCTCGGCAACGGCTTTCTGGGAGGTGTATTCGGTGGCCGCAGCCCCGGCACGATCAACTACCCCACTGCGCCGACCGCCGTCTTCCCCGGCAGCCCGGTTCCGCGGCCTTATAACCCGGTCACGGGGCTGCCCATCGACAGGACCACGCTCGGCACCGAATATGGCATCTCGACGCCGGCCGGCGTTCGCAGCCTGGCCGGCGCGGGCCGCCTGTTCGGCCTCGACCTGATCGCCTCGCTCGACATCGGCGAGCGTTCGGGCCTGGTCGCGACGCTGGCACAGCCCAATCTGACCGCGATTTCGGGCGAAACCGCCGACTTCCTCGCGGGCGGCGAATTCCCGGTTCCGATTCCGGGCAATTTTGCGGGCACGACGATCGAATATCGCAAATATGGCGTCAGCCTCGCTTATACGCCGACGGTGCTGTCGAACGGCCGCATCAGCCTGCGCGTACGCCCCGAAGTGTCCGAACTGTCGACCGAGGGCGCGATCGAGCTCGACGGCTTCCAGGTTCCCGCGCTGACGGTTCGCCGTGCCGAGACCACCGTGGAACTCGGATCGGGCGAAAGCTTCATGATCGCCGGCCTGATGAACAACCGTTCGATCGGCGCGATCGACAAGATGCCCGGCCTTGGCGACGTGCCGCTCCTCGGTATGTTGTTCAAATCGGACAGCTTCCGCCGCGGCGAAACCGAGCTGGTGATCGTCGTGACGCCCTATCTGGTCCAGCCGGTGTCGGCGAACGAGATCAAGCTGCCGACCGATGCCTTTCAGGATTCGAACGACCTTTCGCGCCTGCTGCTCGGCCAGACCAGCAATGGCGTGACCGGCGGCGATCGTCCCAAGCCGCGGCTCGAGACGTCGCCCGCCGATGCCGACCGCCTGCGCGGCGGCGCCGAAGTGTCGCCGGGTTTCAGCATCAAGTGACGCGCTGGTTTTCAGGAGCAAGGGTATGAAGAAGATCGCAACTTGGACCGTCCTGGCGCTGGCGACGACGATCGCCGGATGCACCGGCAGCGCCCACACCAACGCCAGCCTCGATTCGGTGCACCAGCCGCTCGTGCGCAACTCGATCTATCAGTTCGACGTCGCGACCAGCGGCGGCGAGCTGCCGCCGAGCGAACAGGGCCGCCTGCAGGGCTGGCTCGACGCGATGGGCGTCCGTTATGGCGACCGCATCTCGGTCGAGGATCCCTCGTCCTATGGCTCGGGCTCTGCGCACGCGACGATCCGTTCGATGATCGAGCGCCGCGGCCTGCTGATGAGCGATGCGGTTCCGGTGACCACGGGCGCCGTACCGCAGGGCAGCGTCCGCGTCATCGTGACGCGTGCCTCGGCGCATGTGCCGGGCTGCCCCGACTGGTCCAGCAAATCGTCGGTAAACTTCACCAATGCAACGTCGGCCAACTATGGCTGCGCGACGAACAGCAACCTCGCCGCGATGGTCGCCGACCCCAATGACCTGATCAAGGGATCGAGCGACGCGGGTTACGACCCCACCACCGCGACCCGCGCAATCAAGACCTATCGCGAGAAACCGCCGACGGGCTCGGGGGCGCTGAAGGCCGTCTCGACCAGCGAAGGAGGCAGCCAGTGAACGCACCTTTCAAAGCAGCCGGGCTGCGCGAACCCTTCAACGCCTTCGTCTGCGACGACGACACGCTGGAGCTGATCCGCGCCGCCGCGAACGACATGGGCTGGCCGATCGAGAAGTGCAACAAGGGCGGGCTGCGCAACGCGGTCCAGTCGCTCTCGGTCTCGGCGAGCCCGAACATCCTGTTCGTCGACATGTCCGAATCGGGCGACCCGATCAACGACATCAACGCGCTCGCCGAGGTCTGCGAACCGGGCACGGTGGTGATCGCCGCCGGCCAGGTGAATGATGTCCGGCTGTACCGCGACCTCTTGTCGAGCGGGATCCAGGACTATCTGCTCAAGCCGCTGTCGCTCGACCAGGTGCGCGAATCGCTGACGATGGCGCAGGCGATGCTGTCGGCGCCGAAACATGCCGACATGGTCGACGACAAGCCGCATCACATGATGGCGGTGGTCGGCGTCCGCGGCGGCGTCGGCGCTTCGCTGGTGTCGACCTCGCTTGCCTGGGCGATGAGCGAGCAGGCGGGCCGCCAGACCGCGCTGCTCGACCTCGACGTCCATTTCGGCACCGGTGCGCTGACGCTCGACCTCGAGCCCGGCCGTGGGCTGATCGACGCGATCGACAATCCCAGCCGCATCGACGGCCTGTTCATCGAGCGCGCGATGGTGCGCGCTTCGGACAAGCTCAGCCTGCTGTCGGCCGAGGCGCCGATCCACCAGCCAGTGCTGACCGACGGTTCGGCCTTCTTCCAGCTCGAGGAAGAGCTGCGCAACGCGTTCGAGATGACGATCGTCGACATCCCGCGCCACGTGCTGATTCCCTTCCCGCACCTGGTGTCGGAGGCCGGGACGATCCTGCTCGTCAGCGACGTCACGCTCGCCTCGGCGCGCGATACGATCCGTATCCTGTCGTGGTTCAAGCAGAATGTCCCCGGCGCGCGGGTGATCCTGGTCGCGAACAAGTTCCAGAACGCGGTCGGCGAACTGTCGCGCAAGGAGTTCGAATCCTCGATCGAGCGCCAGATCGACATCACCATCCCGTTCGACCCCAAGCTGGTCAGCCAGTCGGCGAAGCTCGGCAAATCCTATGCCGAGATTTGCAAGGGCACCAAGTCCAGCCAGGCGTGGAACGGCCTGATGCGCCTGATCCTCGACGGCGCCGATGCCGAAGAGGAAGCGCCGAAACCGGTCGCCAAGGCCAAGTCGGGCGGCTCGCTGCTCGGCAAGATCGGCGGATTCAGCGGCGTGATCCTGAAAAAAGGCGCGAAATGAGCTCGATGGCGGCCGGCTAGCCCGGCCGCCGCCAGCCACGGAATAGAAGCGGACGAAATCCCATCATGGATCTGTCAGTCATCCTCATCATCGGCGGCGCCTTCCTGGCCTTCACGATGCTCGTGATCCTGCTTGGCGGCCCGTCGGTCGGCAAGGCGAAGGCGCGGCGCCTTGCGATGGTCAAGGACCGGCACGCCGCCTCGACCGAGGCGGTGGTCGCCGCCCAGATGCGCAAGACGATCCAGGCATCGAGCAGCAAGGGCGGGACGAACCTGTCGAGCCTGATGCCGCGCCGCGAAGAAATGGAAAAGCGGCTGCGGCGTACCGGCAAGACGTGGAACGTCAGCCAGTATATGCTCGCCTCGATGGTGATTTTCGTGGTCGTGACCGGCCTCCTGATCGCGATCCGCAGCCCCTTCCTGCTGGCAGCGATGATCGGCGCCTTCGCCGCGATCGGCCTGCCCTATTTCATCGTCGGCAAGCTGATCAAGAAGCGCGTCGCCAAATTCAACACGCGCTTCCCCGATGCGATCGACCTGCTCGTTCGCGGCCTGAAATCGGGCCTGCCGGTGACCGAGACCTTCCAGGTCGTCAGCCAGGAGCTGCCGGGCCCGGTGGGCGAGGAATTCAAGGGCGTGGTCGAACGCATCCGCATCGGCAACACGATGGAAGCCGCGCTCCAGGAATCGGCCGATATGCTCGGCACGCCCGAGTTCCAGTTTTTCTGCATCACCATCGCGATCCAGCGCGAAACGGGCGGCAACCTTGCGGAAACGCTGGCCAACCTGTCCGACGTGCTGCGCAAGCGCGCGCAGATGAAGCTCAAGATCAAGGCGATGTCGTCGGAAGCCAAGGCGTCGGCCTATATCGTCGGCGCGCTCCCCTTCTTCGTCTTCGGTCTCGTCTATACGATGAACCCCGAATATCTCGGCGGCTTCTTCTCCGAGCAGCGGCTGATCATCGCGGGGCTCGGCGGGCTGGTCTGGATGAGCATCGGCGCGTTCATCATGTCGCGCATGATCAGCTTCGAAATCTGACGGGAGCGGACGAATGAACAGCACCCTGCTCCTTTCCGCTTTCACCGGAGCCGCCAGCGGTCCGACCCTGATGGGCATCGACGTCGTCTGGGTCGGCACGCTGCTCGCCGCGGTCGGCGTCGGCGCGGTCCTCGTCGCCCTCTATGGCGCGCTGACCGTCCGCGACCCGATGGCGAAGCGCGTCAAGGCGCTCAACGAACGCCGCGAACAGCTGAAGGCCGGCATCACCGCGTCGACCGCGAAACGCCGCGCAAAACTGGTCCGCAAGAACCAGACCGCCGACCGGATGCGCACCTTTCTGGGCAAGCTGCAGGTGCTGCAGGAAGACCAGATCAAGGATGTGCAGCAAAAGCTGGCGCAGGCGGGCATCCGCTCGAAAGATCTTGCCGTCGCGGTGATCTTCGGGCGCCTGATCATGCCGATCGTGCTCGGCGGCCTTGCCGCCTTCCTGATCTATGGCCTCGACATGTGGCCCGACCTGACCCCGGTCAAGCGCGCGGGCAGCCTGATGAGCGCGCTGATTCTCGGCTACAAGGCGCCCGACCTGTTCGTGGAGAACAAGCGCACCAAACGCACCCATGCGTTGCGCAAGGGCCTTCCCGACGCGCTCGACCTGCTCGTCATCTGCGCCGAGGCCGGTCTGACCGTCGACGCCGCCTTCAGCCGCGTCGCCAAGGAACTGGGCCGGGCCTATCCCGAACTGGGCGAGGAATTCGCGCTGACCTCGATCGAACTGGGTTTCCTCACCGAACGCCGCCAAGCGTTCGAGAATCTCGCCTATCGCGTCAATCTGGAATCGGTGAAGGGCGTGGTCACGACCATGATCCAGACCGAGAAATACGGCACGCCGCTCGCCAGCGCGCTGCGCGTGCTTTCGGCCGAGTTCCGCAACGAGCGCATGATGCGCGCCGAGGAAAAGGCTGCGCGCCTGCCCGCGATCATGACGGTGCCGCTGATCCTGTTCATCCTGCCCTGCCTGTTCATCGTGATCCTGGGCCCGGCCGCCTGTTCGCTGAAGGACGCGCTCGTCGACGCGGCGTAAGGATGCGGGGAGCAGCAACTCCCCGCACCTTAAACTCAGGCTACGGTCTGCTCGATCGCGCCGAAGATGCTGTGGTGGCGGTCGTCGTCCATCCAGATGCGGACGGTATCGCCCTTCTGCATGAACGGCGTCTTCGCTTCGCCCTCCAGGATCGTCTCGACCGTGCGCACTTCGGCGAGGCAGCAATAGCCGAGCCCGCCCTGCGATATCGGCTTGCCCGGACCACCGTCGGCGTCGCGGTTCGAAACCGTGCCCGATCCGATGATCGTCCCTGCCCCAAGATCGCGCGTTTTAGCGGCGTGCGCGATCAGCGCGCCGAAATCGAAGGTCATGTCGACACCCGCATCGGCGCGGCCGAGCGCCTGGCCGTTGAGATCGACGCACAGCGCACCGTGCAGCTTGCCGTCCTTCCACCGCTCGCCGAGCGCGTCGGGCGTGACGAACACCGGCGACATGGCGCTCGACGGCTTCGACTGGAAAAAGCCGAAGCCCTTGGCGAGCTCGGCGGGGATCAGCCCGCGCAGCGACACGTCGTTGGTCAGGCCGACGAGCAGGATGTGATCGCGCGCCGCGACCGGGTCGGTGCCGGCAGGCACGTCGCCGGTGACCACCACGACCTCGGCCTCCATGTCGCAGCCCCAGGCGGGATCGCCGAGCGGGATCGGGTCGCGCGGCGCCAAAAAGGCGTCGCTGCCGCCCTGGTACATCAGCGGATCGTGCCAGAAGCTGTCGGGCATTTCGGCGCCCCGCGCCTGCCGCACCAGCGCGACATGGTTCACATAGGCGCTGCCGTCGGCCCATTGATAGGCGCGCGGCAGCGGCGACGCCGCGTCGCGTTCGTGGAAGCGCTCCTTGGGAATCGCGTCATGGTTGAGATCCTCCGCCAGTGCGGCGAGGCGCGGCGCGGCATAGGCCCAATTGTCGAGCGCGGCCTGCAGCGTCGGGACGATCTGTCCGGCGTCGGCGTACCAGGCGAGATCGTCCGAAACGACGACGAGCCGGCCGTCGCGGCCGCCCTTGAGCGAAGCTAGTTTCACATTTGTCCCTTCATACGGCGATGCGGGCGCATCGCCGCCGCGGGGGGACGGTCAGCGCGGCATCTGGATCGATGCGAAACAGGTAAAGCCGCTCTGCCCGGCCTGCAAGCGCCGGATATATTGCAGATAGGCCTGCGACTGGTTGTAGCTGGTGCCGGGCAGCGTCTGGCCGCGGAACGCGCGCTTCACTTCTTCGCCGGTGAACGGCCGCGGCGAACCCGGGAAGGCGCCCTTGGTGCCAGCCGCGACCAGATTGCCCTGCGCATCGATATATTTGCCCGCGCCCGACACGTCGGGGACCGGGATCTGGCAATTCATCACCGACACCGCGGTCTGCGCGAAGGCCGGGCGGATCGTCAGCGCCGCCGACACGCCGACCGCGCCGAGCATCAGCGCCCGGCGGCGCGTCGGGACGGTTTCGACGCTTTCGTCGATTTCGGGCGCCCCCGCGCCGGTCGGCTGATCCTGTTGTTCCATGCCCGGCGCATAAACCACCAAAAGCCCAAGGAAAAGCAAAAGACCGCGCACACCGCGGCGCTTCCCGTTTCGGGACATTCGCGGCGCAAGCGTTAATCGCGGTAAAGCCGCTTGCGCGCCCGCCCCGCCCGTGCGAGGCGAAGCGCCGATGTTCGACCGACTCTCCAGCCTCGTCGTGGCGCTGACCCTGGTCGCCATCGCCGCGATTTTCGCGATGCTCGCCGGCGGCGACGCGCTGACGATCGCGATCCTGGCCGTCGCGGGCATCCTCGCCACGCTCATCGTCCATGGCGCGGCGCCCGATAGCGCGCTCGCCGCGCCGGGAGAAGCCGCCGCCGAGCCCCTCCCCGCACTGCCCGGATCGCTGCTGCGCCATCCCGATTTCGCACGCTGGGCCGACCAGGAGCGCGAGCCGCTGATCGGCACCGACGACCATATCGTCACCATCGCCAACGACGCCGCGATCCGCCTGCTGGGCCGCCATATCGTTGGCGCCGACATCCGCACAGCGATCCGCCACCCCGGCGCGATCGACGCGCTGGCGGTGCCGGGGAGCCCCGACACGCTCCAGGAAATCCATCTCGCCGATTTCCCGCGCGCCGGGCAGCGCTGGACGATGCACGTCGCCGCCTTGTCGGGCGGCGAACGCATCATCTTTCTCTCCGACCGCTCGGCGATCGACGCCGCCGACCGGATGCGGTCGGACTTCGTCGCCAACGCCAGCCACGAGCTGCGCACGCCGCTCGCCGCGATCCTCGGCTATGTCGAGACACTGCAGGACATGAACGGCGAAGCCGACGGCGCGACGCGCCACCGTTTCCTGTCGATCATCGACCGCGAGGCGCGGCGGATGCAGCAGCTCGTCATCGACCTGCTCTCAATCTCGCGCGTCGAGGCCGACCGTTTCCGCCGCCCGACCACCCCGGTCGACCTGACCGCGATCGTCCGGTCGACGATCGCCCAGCTCCAGGACAGCGAGCATCCGCGCGCCAAGGATGTGGTCGCCAGCTTCGACGCCGCGCCGCTGCCGATGCTCGGCGACGAGGCGCAGCTCGGGCAGCTCGCGCACAATATCGTCTCGAACGCGATGAAATATGGCCGCACCGACACCCCGGTGACGGTCGAGCTGCTGCGCGAAGGCCGGCGCGCGCGGCTGTCGGTGCGCGACGAGGGCGAAGGCATTGCGCCCGATCATCTCCCGCGCCTGACCGAGCGCTTCTACCGCGTCGACGAGGCGCGCAGCCGCTCGGTGGGCGGCACCGGCCTCGGCCTCGCGATCGTCAAGCACATCAGCGAGCGGCACCAGGGCCAGCTCGACATCGAGAGCGAAGTGGGCAAGGGCACGCGGGTCTCGGTCACCTTCCCGCTGGCAGGCGACGCCTAGGCGACGCCCGCGCGCCGGCCCTTGCATTTCCGCCGCTTCCCCGCTATGCGCCCGCGCTTCCGTCCATGGTCATCCCTGGAGGCGTGGCGGAACTGTGTAATCTGTTTCGGAGAAAAATGATGAGCGACCAGCTGGTGCTGTCGGCCGAGACGCGGACCCGCGGAGGCAAGGGAGCCTCGCGTGAACTGCGTCGTAATGGCCGCGTCCCCGCCGTTGTCTATGGCGGCAAAGAAGAACCCCTGATGATCCACGTCGAAGAAAAGCTGCTGATGAAGCAGTTGATGACGGGTCACTTCATGAACTCGGTCGTGATGATCGAGGTCGATGGCAAGCAGGTTCGCACCCTGCCGAAGGACGTCGCTTTCCACCCGGTCAAGGATCGCCCGATCCACGCCGACTTCCTGCGCATCACCAAGGATGCCAAGGTCCATGTCGCGGTGCCGGTGATCTTCGCCAACGAAGAAGCCTCGCCCGGCCTGAAGCGCGGCGGTGTGCTGAACATCGTGCGTCACGAGCTGGAACTGGTCTGCGACGCGGACAAGATCCCCGACGACATTTCGATCGACGTGACCGGCTTCGACGTCGGCGATTCGATCCACATCAGCCACGTCACCCTGCCCAAGGGCAGCGAGAGCGCGATCACCGACCGCGATTTCACCATCGCGACGATCGTCGCCCCGTCGGCGCTGAAGTCGACCGGCGGCGACACGACCAAGGATGACGGCGAAACCGCCGAAGAAGCCTGAATCTGATCGGGCCGCCTCCCTCTGCGGAGGCGGCCCCTTCCGGACCTGGAGAAAGGCAGTACCATGCAGCTCTGGGTCGGCCTCGGCAATCCCGGGCCCCAATATGCGATGCATCGTCACAATGTCGGCTTCATGGCCGCCGACGTCATCGCCGACGTGCATGGTTTTCCCGCGCCGACGAAAAAATTCCAGGGCTGGCTGCAGGACGGCCGCATCGGGCGCCACCGCGTCCTGATCCTGAAGCCCGGCACCTTCATGAACGAAAGCGGGCGTAGCGTGCGCGCCGCGCTCGATTTCTACAAATTGACGCCGCAGGACGTCACCGCCTTCTACGACGAGCTCGACCTCGCGCCGATGAAGATCAAGGTCAAGCAAGGCGGCGGCGCGGCCGGACACAATGGCATCCGCAGCATGATCCAGCATATGGGCGACGATTTCCGCCGCGTGCGCATCGGCATCGGCCATCCGGGGCACAAGGACCGCGTCACCGGCCATGTGCTCGGCAATTATCACAAGAGCGAGATGGAACCGCTGGTCGATCTGCTCGGCGCGATCGCGGCCGAAGCGCCGTGGCTGGCCGACGGCAACGATGCGCGCTTCGTCAGCGATGTCGCGCTGCGGTTGCAGGGCTGACGCACCGTGGAGCGGGTGCTGGTCATTGGCCCGTGTGGCGCCGGCAAATCGACGCTGTCGGTCGAGCTGGGCCGGCGGCTGGGCCTGCCCGTGCATCATCTCGACCGGCTGCACTGGGCGCCGGGTTGGGTCGAGGGCGACAAGGACGAACTGATCGCGCAGGTCGCCGCGATCACCGCCGGCACCCGTTGGCTGATCGACGGCAACTACGGGAGCACGATGCCCGAGCGGCTCGCGCGCGCCGATAAGGTCGTCTATCTCGACTTTCCGATCCGGCTTTGTTTCTGGCGCGCGCTGAAGCGGGTCTGGACCTGGCGCGGCCGGTCGCGCCCCGATATGACCGAAGGATGTCCCGAGCGCTTCGACATGGAATTCTTCCTGTACATCCTTCGCTGGAATCAGGGGCCGCGCCCCCGGACCGAGGCGATCCTGTCGCGTTTCGAGGGCGACCTGATCCGGCTGAAGACTCCACGGGCGCTGGAAACATGGCTGGCGGGGCTGCCTGCCACGCGCTGACCGCGATTTGGTGCTTGCGCCGCTTTGAGGCATGATGGCCTCCGAAAGGAGCCCCCCATGCCCCACGCTTCCCCTAATCGCCGCCAGCTGCTCGCCGGCGCCGCCGCGCTCACGGCCGCCACGCCTACCCTGCTGCGCGCCGCCGAGCCGTTGGGGCCCGATGCGCTGAAGGGGCGCACCGTTCTGATCACCGGCGCGTCGAGCGGGTTCGGGCGCGTCGGCGCGCTGCTCTATGCGAAGCATGGCGCGAAGGTGATCGCGACGATGCGCAATATTCCGCGCCCCGAGGCCGATAGCCTGATCGCCGAAGCGAAGAAGGACAGGCTCGACCTGCATATCGTCGAGATCGACGTCACCGACGACGCTTCGGTCGCGAGCGGCACGGCGAAGGCGCTGGAGATCGCGGGCGGGCGCATCGACACGCTGGTCAACAATGCCGGCATCGGCATCACCGGGCCGGTCGAGGTGCAGGACATGGAAGCGACGAAGTTGATCTTCGAGACCAATGTGCTCGGCATCCAGCGCATGCTGCGCGCGCTGCTGCCGCAGATGCGCGCGGCGAAGAGCGGGCAGGTCTTCAATATCAGCTCGCAATTGGGCCGCGTGATCGTCCCCGGCGGCGGCCATTATTCGGCGACCAAATTCGCGGTCGAGGCTTTGTCCGAGCAGCTCGCCTACGAACTGGTACCGCATGGCATCGAGGTGACCATCATCCAGCCCGGCGGCTATCCGACCAAGGTCTGGGTCAACCGCAACATCTATACCGGCGCACTGAAGGACCGCAGCGATGCGGCGTTGCTCAAGGCGTACGAACCTTTCACCCGCGGCATGGGGACCGAGGACGGCAGCGGGCGCAGCGCCGACCCCGCCGACGTGCCACGCGCGATCGCCGGGATCATGGCGATGCCCGCGGGCACGCGCCCGCTGCGCCGCGCGGTGCAT
Organism: Sphingopyxis sp. GW821-FHT12F08; assembly: GCF_058806755.1. Classification (NCBI taxonomy): domain Bacteria; kingdom Pseudomonadati; phylum Pseudomonadota; class Alphaproteobacteria; order Sphingomonadales; family Sphingopyxidaceae; genus Sphingopyxis; species Sphingopyxis sp. GW821-FHT12F08. The sequence goes on along the minus strand of NZ_JBXAQA010000003.1, from coordinate 331,561 downwards.
CCGGGGAACAAGCCGCAGGAAGCAATCAACAAGGTCGCCGCCGAGGTCCAGCTCGCCTGGCTCGGCGGGTCGCCGCTCGGACCGCTGATCAAGGCGGTGCACGACTAGCGCCAGCAAAGCCACTGTCAAATCTCTGTCATCAAAGTCATTTTTTCCGCAACCTTGCGGCCATCCAACTGACACCTCCCCCTGCCATCGGGGCCACCTCACCGGGACGACTCCAGTCCCGGGGCTCAACCGAAACAGGGGTACTGCATGTCACATCTTACCGACGAAGCCCGCGCGCCCTATCGCCGCGCGACCGACGATCTCGATGGCCCGAACAGCCTGGAGGCCATCGTCGCCGCCAACCCGTCGCGGCGCTCGATGCTGACGGGCGGCCTGTTCGGCCTGTCGGTGCTGCCGCTCCTCGCCGCGTGCGACAGCGACGGCGCGCCGGTCGTGACGGTGCCGCCGACGCCCACCCCGACGCCGACCCCCACCCCGGCGCCGAGCTTCGCGGTCAATTTCACCTCGGTCGCGGCGAACCGCAACGACACGGTCACCGTGCCGGCGGGCTATACGGTCGACGTGCTGCTGAAGGCCGGCGATTCGGTCGAGACCGGCACGCCCTATTCGGGCAGCTTCCCCGCCAGCCCCGCGGTCGCCGAGAAATGGGCCGGCGGCAACCATGACGGCATGGAATATTTCGCGTTCCCGGGCGTCGATGCCAACAACCGCGGCATCCTGGCGCTGAACTTCGAATATCCCGACTTCAACATCCTGATGGCGGGCAATTACGACCCCGCGACCGCAACCGCTGATCAGAAGGCGATAGCGCTGTCGGCGGTCGGCATCGGCGTCGTCGAGATTTCCAAGGGTAGCGACGGCAAATGGTCGGTGCAGGCGGGGTCGACCTATAACCGCCGCTACACGGGCAACAGCGCCTATCGCGCCGGCGGTCCCGCCGCGGGGCTGCTGTCGGGCAGCATCAAGGGCATGCTCAACAATTGCGCGAGCGGCCGCACCCCGTGGGACACCTATCTGACCTGCGAGGAAACCACCGACAATTATCTCGACCCCACCAGGCCCGCGAACGATTATGGCTGGGTGGTCGAGATCGATCCGCTGCGCGAACTCGCCGTCCCGACCAAGCGCACCGCGATGGGCCGCTTCAGCCACGAAAATGTCGCCTTCATGGCCAATGCCGACCGCCGCGTCGCTTTCTACATGGGTGACGATTCGACCCCGGGGTGCATCTACAAGTTCATTCCCGATCGCGCCTATAGCAGCAGCAACCGGGCGGCGAACACCGACCTGCTCGATTATGGCACGCTCTATGTCGCGCGCTTCAACGCCGATGGCACGGGCGAATGGCGCGCGCTGGTCGTCGGGCAGAACGGCCTGACCGCGGGCGCATCGGACCCCGGCAATATCAGCCAGAGCACGACGCCGCCGGCCCCTTCGATCGTCAACTTCAACAACCAGGCCGATGTGCTGATCAATTGCGCCTCGGCGGCACGCGTTGCCGGTGGCACCGTGATGGACCGCCCCGAGTGGATCACCGTCGCGCCCGATAACAAGGCCATTTTTGTTACGCTGACCAACAACAGCGGCCGCCGGGTGACCGACCCCGCCAACCCGCGCGTCACCAACCGTCACGGCCATATCCTGAAGTTCCGCGAAGAAGGCGATTCGCCGCTGGCGACCAAGTTCAGCTGGGAAATCTTCCTGCTCGCGGGCGATCCGGCCTGGGCCTCGGGCGGTTCGAACCTGACGGGCAACATCAACGGCGACACCTTCTCCAGCCCCGACGGCCTCCGCATCGACCCGCAGGGCCGCCTGTGGGTACAGACCGATCATAGCATCCCCGGCACCTCGGGCGCCTCGGGCGTCAGCATCGAGGACACGGTCGGCCAGAATGCGATGTTCTACCTCGATCAGGCGACGAAGCAGTCCAAGCGTTTCCTGGTGGGTCCGGTCGGGTGCGAGATCACCGGGCTCGCCTATACCCCCGACCTTCGCACCTTCTTCGTCAACATCCAGCACCCGACGGGCAACTGGCCGGTCGCGGGCCAGCAGCCGCGCTCGTCGACGATCGTGGTGCGCCGTACCGACAACCAGCCGGTCGGCAACTGACCCGCGCGCCGCCTGCTCCCGCCCGAAGCGGGAGCGGGCGGCCGCTTCAGACGAATTTCATATCGCCGAAGATCCAGCGCCACGGCGCCAGCCAAATAGCGCAGCCCGCAAGCCGGATCGGTCGCGGTCAGGGCGACCGTTTCGGGGGCGGCGGCGGCGAACCATCGGGCGTTTGCGACATCATGATCACGCACATCGTGCGATGGACCCTGTGCGTGCCGCACGCGACGCCCGCATAGCGATGCCCCGCGCGCAGCAGGCTGTGGCGATGCCCGCGGTCGGGTACGCCATCGTCGATCAACAGCTGGTGGACGACCCCTGCCGGGCTATGGTGGCCATAGGTGATGACCTCGCTGACATAGGGGCCGCCGCCGCGCGCCGTCGCGCGCTCGCCCGGGCCGCGGCCACCGGTATAGTGGCCGACGGCGCCCGAGCGCGACTGGTCGCGGACATGGTCGCCCGCCGCGCGTTCGAGCACGGCGCCGCGTTCGAGCGATGCCAGCGGTTTCGCCGGGCGCAGGTCGCGGATCGCATCGTCGACCGCGGCGACGCCCTCGTTGGTCAATATGTCGATCTCGTCCCGGTCGCGCCCGCGCAGCAGCCTGCCTTCGAAGCGCGGGCGATAGGCGCGCAGCACGTTGGCATAGCCCGCGGGATCGCCGCGGAAGCGGTTGAGTTCGGCAAGGACGCCGGCCTCGAAGTCGTCGGGCGCGAGCGCGGCGGCACCCGCCGCTCCGCCCGCCAGCAGCCCCGCGGCCGCGATCCATCGGAAATATGTCGTCATCGCACGCGCCATAAAGGCGCGGCGCTGAACGTCACGCAACCATTATCGCGGTGCCAAGGCTGGCGCGCGGCGCCACTTATCGCTAGGGGCGCGGGCAAAGGCCGGCGCGACGCCGGAATCCTCATGGAGTTTTTATGGGTTTCAAATGCGGCATCGTCGGGCTGCCCAATGTCGGCAAGTCCACCCTGTTCAACGCGCTGACCGAGACCGCGGCGGCGCAGGCGGCGAACTATCCCTTCTGCACGATCGAGCCGAACATCGGCAATGTCGCGGTGCCCGACGACCGGCTGGAGAAATTGGCGGCCATTGCGAGCAGCAAGAAGATCATCGCGACCCAGCTCGCCTTCGTCGACATCGCGGGGCTCGTCCGCGGCGCGTCGAAGGGCGAGGGCCTCGGCAACCAGTTCCTCGGCAATATCCGCGAAGTCGACGCGATCGTCCATGTGCTGCGCTGTTTCGAGGATGACGACATCCAGCATGTCGAAAACCGCGTCGATCCCGTCGCCGACGCCGAAACCGTCGAGACCGAGCTGCTGCTCGCCGACCTCGAAAGCCTGGAAAAACGTGTCCCCGCGCTCGCCAAGAAGGCCGCGCAGGGCGACAAGGAATCAAAGGTCGCCGCATCGGTGCTCGGCCAGGCGCTCGACCTGCTGCGCGAAGGCAAGCCCGCACGGCTGACCGCCCCCCGCGACGAAGAAGAAGCCCGCGCGCTGCGCACCGCACAGCTGCTGACCAGCAAACCCGTTCTCTATGTGTGCAACGTCGATGAAGGCAGCGCCGCGAACGGTAATGCGTTCGCCGAAAAGGTCTTCGCCAAGGCGGCCGCCGAGGGCGCGCAGGCCGTGGTCGTCTCGGCCGCGATCGAGAGCGAACTGGTGACGATGGACATGGCCGACCGCATGGAATTTCTAGAGGAAATGGGCCTTCACGAAACCGGCCTCGCGCGCGTGATCCGCGCGGGATACGAGCTGCTCCACCTGATCACCTTCTTCACCGTCGGCCCGCAGGAAGCGCGCGCCTGGACCGTCCACACCGGCGCCACCGCGCCCGAGGCCGCGGGCGAGATCCACAGCGACTTCCAGAAGGGCTTCATCCGCGCCGAAACGATCGCCTATGACGATTATGTCGCGCTCGGCGGCGAAGCGAAGGCGCGCGAAGCCGGCAAGCTGCGCGCCGAGGGCAAGGCCTATGTCGTGCACGACGGCGACGTGATGCACTTCCTGCACAGCTGAGCCGTCTTCGCAATTGCGAAGCCGGTGGGTGCCTAAAACCACAATAGCCCCGCATGCAGGCATCCGCATTGTGCCCTTTGTGGCTCCTTCGACAAGCTCAGGACAGGCTTAAGGCGACAAAGAATAGGCATGCGCGCGTCGAAAATGTCTTTTGTCGCTTTAAGCAGGGGAACGGAATTTCGACGAATTTAAAGAGCCAGTGATGTGCCGCGATATCGAAACGAGGGTCGCGATATTCCAAAGTTCAGTAAAGTTCAGCCCTGTGCGGCGCCGCTTTGGACTTCGCGATATACTGGACACTTGCGGGGCGTCTCGCGTTTTTATCCACCAAATGAAAGAGCCAGATGAAGGCTGGCACAGCCAGATAATGTAGGAAAGACTTTTTTTGAGGGTATGTCGGCTTTGGAGTGGTGATCTGCCGTCGCCGATCCTCCCCGGCACGGGGAGGGGGACCAGCGAAGCTGGTGGAGGGGCACAGGCGGTTTACCTTGACGGCAAAGCGGCGCGCTACCGATATGTTTCTGTAAATGAGGGACTAGCGGTTCAACGCTGCGTAAACTTCACGTGCCCCTCCACCACCCTTCGGGTGGTCCCCCTCCCCCGTTGGGGGAGGATCGCTCGCGCCCGCAACCGCCCGTTAACCGTCATTGCCAAGCGGGCTACGGCTCGAACGCCGCCAAGATCGGGCACGGCCCCTTGTCGCTCGCCGCACACAGGTCGGCTAGCCGCGCCAGCGCCGCCCGCGTCTCGGTCATCTGCGCGATCTTCGCGTCGAGCGCCTCGATCCGCTGGCGCGCGAGATGGCGCACCTGTACGCGGTCGTCGCCCGCCTCGAGCGCGAGCAGCTCGCCGATCTCGTCGAGCGTGAAGCCCGCCCCCTGCGCGGCGCGGATGAACTTGAGGCGGCGCAAGTCGTCCTCGTCGTAACGCCGGATGCCGCCGCCCCAGCCGTCGCCGCCACTGCGCGCAGGCGTCGGGAGCAGGCCGCGGCGCTGGTAATAGCGGATCGTCTCGACCCCGACCCCGCCCGCGGCCGCCAATTTTCCGATGGTGAGCTGCATCGCTTGACTCCGTACCATGGTACGGATGCCATATGGGGCACATGACACAGGAAACAACCACCCCCGCGGGCCGCAAGACGGCCGTTCTCCACCGCATGGTCATGCCGGGGCACATCTGCCCCTATGGCCTCAAGGCGCGGCACCTCTTGAAGCAGAAGGGCTATGCGGTCGAAGACCGCTGGCTCACGACGCGCGAAGAGACCGACGCCTTCAAGGCCGGGCATGGCGTCAAGACCACGCCGCAGACCTTCATCGATGGCGTGCGGATCGGCGGCTATGACGACCTCCGCCGCCATTTCGGCCTGACCGTGCGCGATCCCGACGCGGTGAGCTACCGCCCGGTGATCGCGCTTTTCGCGATGACCGCGCTGATGGCGCTCGCGGCGAGCCACGCGGCGTTCGGCGACGCCTTCACGCCGCGCGCCGCCGAATGGTTCGTCTCGTTCAGCATGATCGTCCTCGCGCTGCTCAAACTGCAGGATATCGAGAGCTTTTCGACGATGTTCCTCAATTACGACCTGCTCGCGAAGCGCTGGGTCCCCTATGGCCGCATCTATCCCTTTGCCGAGGGGCTGGCGGGCGTGCTGATGACCGCGCACGCGCTGCCCTGGCTGTCGATCCCCGTGTCGCTGTTCATCGGGACGATCGGTGCGGCGTCGGTGTTCAAAGCGGTCTATGTCGAGAGGCGGGAGCTCAAATGCGCGTGCGTCGGGGGCAGCAGCAAGGTGCCGCTGGGCTTCGTCTCGCTCACCGAGAATCTGGCGATGGTCGGCATGGCGCTGTGGATGCTGACGATGCTGGTCTGACGCCGTCCGTCCCGCGGGGTGCAACCCCATTGTCACGATCCCGGCACATGGGATTTCGCCAGCGGCTGGGCTATGCCCGGCGCAACGAATCATCAGACTATGGGAACTGCCATGTATAATCGCCGCTCGTTTCTGGCCGGGGCGACGCTCGCCGGGCTCGCCGCCCCCGCGATCGTGCGGGCACAGGGACTGTTTCGCGACTTTCCGTTCAGCCTGGGCGTCGCGGCGGGCGACCCCGCGAGCGACGGCTTCGTCATCTGGACGCGCCTCGCGCCCGAGCCGATGGAACGCCACGGCGGCATGCCGCTGGCCAATGTCCCGGTCGACTGGGAGGTCGCGAGCGACACCGGCTTTCGCGACGTGGTGGCGAAGGGCACCGAGCTGGCGCGCCCCGAGCTCGGCCACAGCGTCCATGTCGAGGTCGCGGGGCTGCTGCCCGACCGGCCCTATTATTACCGCTTCACCGCCGCGGGCGAGCGCAGCCTGCGCGGACGCGCACGCACGCTGCCCGCGCCAGGCGCCAAAGTCGACGCGCTGAAGTTCGGCGTCGCGGGGTGCCAGCATTATGAAGCGGGCTTCTATGGCGCCTATCGCCACATGGCGCGCGAGGACCTAGCCTTCGTCTATCATTATGGCGACTTCATCTACGAATATCGGCAGGACTATCTGTTCGACAGCGGCCTGCCGATCCGCCCCGTGCGCCATTATGCGCAGCGCGCTTTGGCCGACCTCGACGATTTCCGTCTGGCCTATGCCCAGACCCTGCTCGATATCGACCAGCAGGCGGTACGCTCGGTCCATGCCCATCTGTCGAGCTTCGACGATCATGAGATCCACAACAATTGGGTGTCGGACATCGACAATTGGACGATGGACAATGGATCCTCCCCCGATGCACCCCCGCCCGAAGTCTTCATGCTGAAGAAGCAGGGCGCTATGCAGGCGTGGTACGAGCATATGCCGGTGCGCAAGGCGCTGCTGCCGCGCGGCGGCATGGTCGCGGCCAACCGCGAGTTCCGCTATGGCGACCTGATGGCGATGCAATTGCTCGACACGCGCCAATATCGCAGCGACCAGCCGTGCGGCGACGGCTTCAAGCCGATCTGCCCCGACGTGATGGCCAAGGACGCACAGGTGCTGGGCAAGGCACAGGAAGAATGGCTGGCGCGCAATCTGGCGAAGGGCGGCGCGCAGTGGAACGCGCTGGCGCAGCAGGTGACGATGATGTCGCTCGACCGCCGCCGCAAACCCGACGAGCCCCAGAAGATCCTCAATATCGACAGCTGGGCGGGCTATGAAGCGCCGCGCGAGCGCATCCTGTCGCGCATGGCGGGGCTGAAGAATTGCGTCGTCCTGACCGGCGACGAGCACCAGAATTTCTGCGGCGACCTGGTCCTCAAGGACAAGATCGTCGGCGCCGAATTCGTCGCGACCTCGATCAGCAGCAACGGCGACGGCAGCGACAAGCGCGCGGGCACCGACGAGTGGCTGAAGCTCAACCCCGAGCTCAAATTCGCCAACGACCAGCGCGGCTATCTTGTCTGCGAAATCGGCCGCGAGGCGTGGCAGACGCATTTCATGGTCGTCGACAAGGTGACCACCCCCGTCAACAATCTGTCGAAGCGCGCGACCGGGGTGGTCGAGAATGGCGTCGCCGGGATCAAGATGGCCTGACGATGCGGATGATCGGCATGATCGGCGGCATGAGCTGGGAAAGCTCGGCCGAATATTACCGGCTCATCAACCGCGACATCCGCGGGCGGCTGGGACCGACCGCGTCCGCGCGCTGCCTGCTGTGGTCGTTCGATTTTTCGGAGATCGAGCGGTTGCAGAATGCGGGCGACTGGGACGCGCTGACCGCGATGATGATCGACGCCGCGCGGCGGCTGGAGGCCGCGGGCGCCGAGCTGCTGATCATCTGCACCAACACCATGCACCTGATGGCCGACGCGGTGCAGGCCGCGGTATCGGTGCCGCTGCTCCATATCGCCGACGTCGCGGCCGACCGGCTGCACGCCGCGGGGGTCGCCAGGGCCGGGCTGCTCGGCACTGCCTTCACGATGGAGAAGGATTTCTACCGCGACCGGCTGGCCGCGCGGCACGGGCTGTCGGTCGTCGTGCCGGGCGCCGAGGACCGTGCGGTCGCGCACCGGATCATCTATGACGAGCTGGTGGCGGGCCTCGTGACCGAGGCGTCGCGCGACGCCTATCGCGCGATCATCGCGCGGCTGGTCGAGGCGGGCGCCGAAGCGATCATCCTCGGCTGCACCGAAATCATGCTGCTGGTGCAGCCCGAGGACAGCCCGGTGCCGCTGTTCGACACCACGACGCTGCACGCGGCTGCGGCGGTTGAACTGGCGCTTGGTTGAGGGTCGATCCTCCCCCGCAGGGGGGAGGGGGACCACCCGAAGGGTGGTGGAGGGGTACGGGAGGTCATGGGCAGCGTTCGACTGCCGGTACCCCTCCACCATGCTTCGCATGGTCCCCCTCCCCGCTCCGGGGAGGATCGCTTAAGTCCGCCCCGACCGAAAGCTTATACGCCATAACCCCTTCATTTTCGTCCAAATAGCCGTTCCACATCGTCCATCGCAAGCTTCACCCAGGTCGGGCGGCCGTGGTTGCACTGGCCCGAGTGCGGGGTGATTTCCATCTGGCGCAGCAGCGCGTTCATCTCGGTCACGCCGAGCGTCCGCCCCGCGCGCACCGAGCCGTGGCACGCCATCGTCGCGGCGACCAGTTCGAGCTTTTCGTTGAGCCCGAGCGCGGCGTCATAGCCCGCGAGGTCGTCGGCGATGTCGGTGACCAGCTTGATACAGTCGATCGCGCCGAGCATCGCCGGCGTCGCGCGCACCATCACCGCGGCGGGGCCGAAGCGTTCGAGCTCTACGCCGAGCGCCGCCAGCTGCGGCGCGGCGGCTTCGAGCCGGTCGCACGCGGGTTCGTCGAGCTCGACGACCTCGGGCAGCAGCAGCCCTTGCGAGGGCACCGTCCGGCCCGCCATGCCGGCGCGCAATTGTTCGAGCACCAGCCGCTCGTGCGCGGCATGCTGGTCGACGATCACGAGCCCGTCCTCGGCCTCGGCGACGATGTAGGTGCGCGCAATCTGCCCGCGCGCGATGCCGAGCGGATGCGCCTCGGCCTGCGGCACCGGCGCCACGGCGACCTCGGCGCGGCCCGCGAGCGGCGCCGGCGAGGCGAAGGGCACGAGCCGGTCGTAGACGCGCGCGACATCCTCCGAGGGCGGCGCGATGTCGGCGCCGAACAGATGCACCGCGGGCTCGCCGCGGGGCGCGCCGCCGAAGAGGAAGCCCGTCGTCGGCGCGGGCGCCACCGGTTCCTGCTGCCAGGCGGCAAGCGCCGCCTCGGCGGGGCGCTGGACGCTGCGGAAGCCATGCTCGTCCAGCGCGCGGCGGAGGCCGCCGACGATCATGCCGCGGACGAGCTGCGGGTCGCGGAAGCGCACCTCGGTCTTCGCCGGGTGGACGTTCACGTCGACCTCGCTCGCGGGCACGTCGAGGAACAGCGCAACCACCGGATGACGGTCGCGCGCGAGCAGGTCGGCATAGGCGCCGCGCAGCGCGCCGACGAGCAGCCGGTCCTTCACCGGGCGGCCGTTGACAAAGAGATATTGATGGTCCGACACGCCGCGATTGTAGGTCGGCAGGCTGATCACGCCGCCGAGGTGCACCTCGCCGCGGTCGAGGTCGACCCCGATGCTGTTCGCCGCGAGATCGCGGCTGGTGAGCGCCGCGACGCGCGCGAGCCGGTCCTGCCCGCCCTGCACGTCGAGCACGCGGCGCCCGTCATGCTCCATGGTGAAGCCCACGTCGGGATTGGCCATGGCGAGCCGCTTCACCACGTCGAGGCAGGCGGCATATTCGCTGCGCCCGCCGCGCAGGAACTTGCGCCGCGCGGGGATGCGCGCGAAGAGGTCCTCGACCAGCACGCGTGTGCCCTTCGCCAGCGCCGCGGGCCCCTCGGCGACGAGCGCGCCATTGTCGACGACGCGCTTCCAGCCATCGGCACCGGGCATCCGGCTTTCGAGCGTCAACCGCGCGACGCTGGCGATCGAGGGCAGCGCCTCGCCGCGGAAACCGAGCGTGGTGACGCGCTCGATCGCGTCGTCGGGCAGCTTCGAGGTCGCATGGCGTTCGAGCGCCAGCGCCATGTCGGCGGGGGTCATTCCCGACCCGTCGTCCTCGACCTCGATTCGCGCGATCCCTCCGTCGGCGATTCGCACCGAAATACGCGTCGAACCCGCATCTATGGCGTTTTCAACCAGTTCTTTGAGCGCCGCAGCCGGTCTTTCGACCACTTCACCGGCTGCGATCCGATTTACGAGCGTTTCCGGCAGGCGGCGTATTGACATAATCCCTTCCCTAGCGCAGTCGGACGCAATTCGCGACCCACCCGCACAGCCTGATCATTTTGTCCAGCCAGCCCCCCATGGACAGGCCGGAATCTCCCCCTGATTGGTCCTGCCCGCGGACGGGAATGCGTCGGCAAACACGGCGACGGGGCGGTCCGTTCGCAATGCAGACAGGAATGACGATCGATGTCCTTTTTCTCGCGTTGGTTTAAGTTCAATTCCCAAGACATGGCGATCGACCTCGGCACCGCCAATACGGTGGTCTATGTGCGGGGCAAGGGCATCGTGCTCAACGAACCCTCGGTCGTCGCGATGGAGACGTTGAACGGCCACCGCCGCGTCAAGGCGGTCGGCGACGACGCGAAGCTGATGATGGGCAAGACCCCCGACAGCATCGAGGCGATCCGCCCCTTGCGCGACGGCGTCATCGCCGACATCGACATCGCCGAGGAGATGATCAAGCATTTCATCACCAAGGTCCATGGCGGCAAGCCCAATGCCTTCCGCAGCCCCGAGATCGTGATCTGCGTGCCCTCGGGCTCGACCAGCGTCGAGCGCCGCGCGATCCGCGATGCGGCGTCGAACGCCGGCGCCAGCGAAGTGTGGCTGATCGAGGAACCGATGGCCGCGGCGATCGGTGCCGATATGCCGGTGACCGAGCCGATCGGCTCGATGGTCGTCGACATCGGCGGCGGCACCACCGAAGTCGCGGTGCTCTCGCTCCGCGGCCTCGCCTACACCACCTCGGTCCGCGCGGGCGGCGACAAGATGGACGAGGCGATCGTCTCCTATGTCCGCCGCCACCATAATCTGCTGATCGGCGAGACCACCGCCGAGCGGATCAAGAAGGATTTCGGCATCGCGCGCGTTCCGGCCGACGGCGTCGGGCTGACGATCCACATCAAGGGCCGCGACCTCGTCAACGGCGTGCCCAAGGAAATCTCGATCAACCAGGCGCAGATCGCCGAGGCGCTGTCCGAACCGATCGGCACGATCGTCGAGGGCGTGCGCATCGCGCTCGAGAATACCGCGCCCGAACTCGCCGCCGACATCGTCGACCAGGGCATCGTGCTCACCGGCGGCGGCGCGCTGATCGCCGAGCTCGACGAGCTGCTCAAGGACGCGACCGGCCTGCCGGTCACCGTAGCCGACGACCCGCTGACCTGCGTCGCGATCGGCACCGGCCGCGCGATGGAGGACCCCGCCTTTCGCGGCGTGCTCCAGCAAGCCTGATAGGGTAAAGTCGCACCATGGTCCGCCCGGCAGCTAGGCGTCCGGGGCAATCCCGAAAGGCCCAGACGAGCCTGTTCGTCGCCTATGTCATCGCGGTGACCGGGGCGGTGACGGGGCTGTTACTGGCGATCCTGTCGGTTGCCGATCCGGTCGGTTTCGCGGCGCTGCGCGTCGCGAGCCATGAGGTGACCGCGCCGGTCGCGCGCGGCACGCGGTCGGCCATCGGCTCGATCTCGGGAATCGACGACGCGGTATCGGCCTATGTCGGAGCGGGATCGCAGAACAGCAGGCTGCGCGCCGAGCTCGCCGACGCGCGGCGCCAGCTCGTCGCGACCAGCGCGCTGCAGGAAGAGAACCGCCAGCTCAAGACGCTGCTGAAACTGCAGGAGGCCGACAAGACCGGCGTCGCCAACGGCTATCTGCTCACCTCGACCTCGACCAGCAGCAAGCGCATCGCGCTGCTCAGCATCGGGCGCAATGTCGGCGTCGCCGCGGGCCAGCCGGTGCGCGGCGCCGACGGGCTGATCGGCCGCATATTGTCGAGCGGGCCGTCGGTGTCGCAGGTGCTGCTCCTCACCGACGTCGACAATATCGTGCCCGTCCGCCGCGCGCGCGACGGCCTGCCCGCGCTTGCCTATGGCCGCGGCAACGGCGACCTCGACGTGCGCACGCTCAACATCGCGAACAACCCGTTCAAGCCGGGCGACATCATGGTCACCTCGGGCACCGGCGGCCTCTATCCGCCCAACATTCCGGTCGCGATCGTCGTCCGCCGCACCAGCGAGGGCGCGCTGGCGCGGCCGCTCGCCGACCCGGCCAAGGTCGACGCGGTTTCGGTGCTGCGCCCCTATACGCCCGACACTATCGAGGCGCAGGCCGTCGCCGCTCCCCCTCCTCCGGCCCCCGCGCCCAAGACCGCGCCATGAACCGCGCCGCCGCGCCCCTGCAGCGCGAGCCGGCGTCGCGCTGGCGCATGCGCGCGGTACCGGTCGCCACGGTGATGTTCGCGTCGGCGCTGCCGCTGATGCTGCCGATGGTCGCGAGCTCGCCGGTGCTGCCGCCGCTCGGGCTGTTGCTGTTCCTCTGCTGGCAGCTGCTGCGTATCGAGATGTGGCCGGTGTGGATCGGCCTGCCGCTCGGGCTGTGGGACGATCTGTTCAGCGGCGCGCCGATCGGCACCGCGGTCGGGCTGTGGACGCTCGCGACGATCGCGATCCATTATTTCTCACAACGCGTTTATTGGCGCGGCTTCATCCACGACTGGGGCGTCGCGGCGCTGTTGATCGCGGCGGTGCAGGCGCTCGCCGCGCTGATCGCGCATCCCGACGCGCATATGGGCCGCGTATTGGGCCTCGTCGCGCCGCAGATCGTCATCTCGGCGCTGCTCGTCCCCCTGTTCCTGCGCCTGACCGGCAAGTTTGACAATTTCCGCCTGAAACGCCGATAGACTGGTCCTAATAGCGCATGTTCCGCAAAAAGAGCCCGCCGATCACCGAAGCCTGGAGGGGCATGACCTTCACGCGCCGCGCGATGCTGGTCGGCGGCGGCCAGATGGTCATCGGCGGCGCGCTCGCGGTGCGCATGGCCTATATATCGATTATCGACAACGACCATTATGTCCTTGAATCGGAAAGCAATCGTGTCAATCTGACGCTGGTACCGCCGCGGCGCGGCTGGATCGTCGACCGCCACGGCAAGGCGCTCGCGAACAACCGCGTCAGCCTGCGCATCGACCTGATCCCCGACCGGCTGCACGACAAGGACATGGTGCTGGGGCAGCTCAAGACGCTGCTGCGGCTCGATGGCGACGCGATGGAGCGGATCAACCGCGACCTCAGGGCCGCGTCGGGCTTCCAGCCGGTCGCGGTGGCCGAGGATCTGTCGGAGGCCGATTATGCGTCGATCCTGGTCCGCTTGCCCGACCTGCCCGGCATCGCGCCGCAGCGCGGCTTTGCCCGCAACTATCCGACCGGCGCCGCGGTCGGCCACCTGATCGGCTATGTCGGCGCACCGACCGCCGAGGAATATCAGGCGGCGAACAAGGACCCGCTGTACATCACCCCCGGTTTCCGCGTCGGCAAGGACGGGCTGGAGAAATATTTCCAGCCGATGCTGCGCGGCGAGCCCGGTGCCAAGCGCGTCGAGGTGACCGCGCGCGGCAAGGTGGTACGCGAACTCGACACGACCGAGGACAAGCAGGGCAAGACCGTCCATCTGACGATCGACGCCGACCTGCAGGAATATGTCGCGCGGCGCATGGGGCGCGAATCGGGCGCGGCGGTCGTCATCGACTGCCGGAATGGCGACATCCTCTCCTTCGTCTCGATGCCCAGCTTCGACCCGAACAGCTTTTCCGACGGGATCAGCAGCAACGAATATGCCTGGCTGCGCGCCGACGATCATCAGCCGCTGATCAACAAGGCGACACGCGGCCTCTATCCGCCAGGCTCCACGCTGAAGCCGATGGCGGCGATCGCGGCGGTCGACCATGGCGTCGACCCCAGCGAGCGCCACACCTGCATCGGCGGCTATCGCCTCGGCAGCCGTTTCTTCCGCTGCCTCGGCACGCACGGCAGCGTCGACATGCCGACCGCGATCATGAAGAGCTGTAACAGCTATTTCTACTGGCTCGCGCACAGGCTCGGCTACGACGCCATGGCGCCGACCGCGAAGCTGCTGGGCCTGGGTGAGGAATTCCAGCTCGCGGGCAGCAACCAGCGCTTTGGCACCATTCCCGACAGCGCATGGAAGATGCGCAAATATGACCAACCATGGTCGGCGTCGGATTCGCTGAACGCGGTCATCGGCCAGGGCTATGTCAGCGTGAACCCGCTCCAGCTCGCGGTCATGACATCGCGGATCGCCTCGGGGCGCCGGCTTTATCCGCGCCTGATCAACCGCGAATTCAAGAACGAGCCCCTGCCCTTCTCGCCCGAAGCGCTGGCCGTCGCGCGGCAGGGCATGGACCTGGTCGTCAACGGCGCCGGCACCGCGGTGCGCAGCCGCCTGCCGCTCGACGGCATCACCATGGCGGGCAAAACCGGCACCGCGCAGGTCCGCGGGCTCAACACCGGCAACGGCAAGGCCGGGACGTGGAAATTCCGCGATCACGGCCTGTTCATCGGCTTCGCGCCGGTGGCCGAGCCCCGCTATGCGACCGCGGTCGTGATCGAACATGGCATGGGCGGGGCGCGCGCCGCGGCGCCGGTGGCCAAGGATTTCATGACCTTTCTCTTCGACCGCGAAAAGGCGATGGAGGCGCTCGAAAGTTTCGAGGCCGGCTGGGGCGGCACGATCAAGGAGCGCATGGACCGCGACTATGCGGCGTGGAAATCGGGCGCGTCGAGCGATCCCGATCCGGGGGTGCCGCAATGATCCCGGTTCCCGCCGCCGTCCAGCGTATCCCGTGGAAGCTGATCGCGATCCTGTCGGGGATCACCGGCTTCGGGCTGCTCGTCCTCTATTCGGCGGCGGGCGGCAGCTGGTCGCCCTGGGCGCTGCAACAGGGCGTTCGCTTTCTCGTCTTCCTCACCGCGGCGCTCGTCATCGGGCGCTTCAGCATCAAGATTTTCGAGGATTTCGCCTATCTCGGCTATATCGGCATCCTGATCTTGCTGATCGCGGTCGAACTGCTCGGCTTCGTCGGCGGGGGCAGCCAGCGCTGGCTCAATCTCGGCTTCATGAACCTCCAGCCGTCCGAGCTGATGAAGGTCGCGATCGTGCTCGCGCTCGCGCGCTTCTACACCCAGCTTCCGCCCGGCAGCACGCGGACCTGGACCGCGCTCTGGCCCGCGCTGGTGATGATCGGCGTCCCCGCGGCGCTCGTGATGCTCCAGCCCGACCTCGGCACCGCGCTCGCGATCTGCATCGGCGGGGTGATCGTGATGTTCTGCGCCGGCCTGCCCTTCTGGTGGTTCGGCAGCACCGCCGCGGCGGGCGTCGCCGCCCTCCCGATCCTCTTCTCCTTCCTCCACGACTATCAGCAGAAACGCGTACTGATCTTCCTCGACCCCGAAAGCGACCCCTTGGGCGCCGGCTATCATATCAGCCAGTCGAAGATCGCGATCGGATCGGGCGGCATCGGCGGCAAGGGTTTCCTCAACGGGTCGCAAAGCCACCTCGACTATCTGCCCGAGGGGCATACCGACTTCATCTTTGCGACGATGGCCGAGGAATGGGGGCTGATCGGCGGTCTGGTGCTGCTCGGGCTCTTCTTCCTGCTGCTGCGCTGGTCGACGCGCGTCGCGCTGAACGCGCGCACGCGCTTCGGGCAGCTCGCCGCCACCGGCCTGACGATGACGATCTTCTTCTACATCGCGATCAACCTGATGATGGTGATGGGCCTGGCACCCGTCGTCGGCATTCCGCTGCCGCTCTTCTCCTATGGCGGCTCGTCGATGCTGACGATCATGACCTGCGTCGGCATCGTGCTGGCGATCGAAAATGACGCGAAAAAGGCCGGCGGGCGGCTGCGGTGAAAAAATAGTCAGCAAAAAAGCGCACGGGCCATTGCCATCCCCGCACGGCCATGATAGCGGGCCGCTCGCTTCGCAGCAAAGGGCCCTGCCCCCAGCTTCGAAACGTGCCGGAAACCGGCAGTGGACGCATAGCTCAGTTGGTAGAGCAGCTGACTCTTAATCAGCGGGTCCTAGGTTCGAGCCCTAGTGCGTCCACCATTTCCTCCATGATATTAAACGCATATAGCCCGGCGCTCTGGTGCCTTTGGCCGCACCGCGGGCTGTTCGCGCGCTAGACGCCCATCATCCCGGCGGTGGTCGCGCCGTCGATCACATAGTCGGCGCCCGAGATGAACCCGGCTTCGTCGGACGCGAGGAAGGCGACGAGCGCGCTCACCTCGCCCAGCTGCGCCATGCGCTGCATCGGTGCCATGCCTTCGAACGCCGCGCGCGCCGCCACGGGATCAGGCGAGCGGTCGATGACGCCGCGGATCATGTCGGTTTCGACGACGCCGGGAAGGATCGCATTGACGCGGATTTGATAGCCCTTGCCCGCGCAGTGGATCGCCGCCGACTTGACGAGCGCGACGACCGCCGCCTTGGTCACTGAATAAGCGGCGTAGTTGCCCATCGCGCGGTGCGCGTTCATCGACGAATTGACGATGATCGAGCCCGCGGGTCCTTGCGGATTCTTCGCCATCGCGCGGATCGCGTGCTGGACCGACAGCATGACGCCGGTCTGGTTCACCCCGATAATATGATTCCAGGCGTCGATGCCGATATCCTCGACGCTCGCGTCGCCCGCCTCGGTCCCGGCGTTGGCGAAGGCGATGTCGAGTCGGCCATATTCGGCCTCGATCTCAGCCATCAGCGCGGGCCAAGCCGCGGCGTCCTCGACGCGGTGCGTGCGGAAGATCGCGCCGGAATCGGCTTCCACCTTGGCCGCCGCCTCGGCATTCGAGCCGGTGAAGACGACCTTCGCGCCTTCTTTCGCGAGCCGCTCGACGGTCGCCGCGCCGATCCCGCTCGTCCCGCCGGTGACCAAAGCGATCTTACCGCTTTGTCTCTGCTGCATCGCACCTCTCCTCTCGCCTGCCCTATTGCCAGTTTCATGGGCGACAGGAACCTATCAATACAGCAAGGTGACGCGTGCGGCTGGCGCCCGCATGATGGCGCCACAACAAAGGGAGAGGACCGGCGATGAGCGACAGCGAGCATCCGCCCCGCATCGATTGCGTGCTGATCTGCGGCGGCGTCTGGCACGACATGGATTTCGCGCGGCTCGAGCTGCTCAAATTGCTTGCCGAGGACCAGCGCATCCGCACGCGGGTGTTCGAGAATTACGACCATATCGAGGCGATCGAGGGCGCCGATATCCTGATCACCTACACCTGCGACGTCACCCCGTCGCTGCCCGCGCAGGAGGCGCTCAAGCGCTGGCTGGCGAAGGGCGGGCGCTGGTACGCGCTGCACGGCACCAACTCGATCCTGCGACTGCTCGATAGCGGCGTCTGGGACGCACCGCGCTGGGCGCCGCTGATGATGAACCTCCTGGGATCGCAGTTCATCAGCCACCCCGCGATCGAGCCCTACACCGTCCGCGTCGTCGATCCCGATCACCAGCTCACCAAAGGCATCGAGCCGTTCGAGACGACCGACGAGCTCTATCATCTGGAAACGCATGGCGACCTGCACGTGCTGATGGACGCCGAGTGCACGGGTCCTGGAACCGGCTTCGTCGAAGCGGAAGACGCACCGGGCACCTATCCGGTCTTCTACATCAAGCGGCATGGCGCCGGCGCGGTGCTCTACCTCACGCTGGGCCATTGCCGCGGGCATTACGACCTGCAGCCGATGATGGACTGGTGGCCGACAGTCGACCGCTGTGCATGGGAACTGCCCGTCTTTTACGACCTGCTACGCCGCGGCATCGACTGGCTAAAGGAACGGTAAAGCGTTTGAGCGGAGGCGGCTGATTTCGGGCGGGAGCGGACGTTTCTGGTCCTCCCCGCTTGCGGGGAGGGGGACCGCCGCCGAAGGCGGTGGTGGAGGGGGCTCTCGGCCTGACGCGCCGCTTCAGGACGCCACCCCCCCTCCGTCAGCCCTGCGGGCTGCCACCTCCCCACAAGTGGGGAGGATCGTCTTATTTCCACCCCCCACCGGACATTGCCGAGTGCTTCAAGCCACCGCCCGCAAAGTCCGGCGGTCCTCGCGGATCAGCCCCGCCGCGCGCAGCGCGAGCGCCATCGCGGGGGCATTGGTATTCCCCGTCACCGGCGAGGGCATCACCGAGCAATCGACGACGCGCAAGCCCCCGACGCCGTTGACGCGCAGCCGCGCATCGGTGACCGCGCGATTGTCGCTGCCCATCCGGCACGTCCCCACCCCGTGCAGCCCGCAGGTCGCGAGGCGGCGGAAGGCGGCGAGGATTTCGGCATCGCTCTGCACCGCCGCGCCGGGGAGCAATTCGCGCTCGATCAGCCCGACGAGCGCCGGCTGCGCCATATAGCGGCGCATTGCATGCACCGCGGCGATCGCGCTGCGTTCGTCCTCGCGCGTCGTCAGCCAGTTGGGCTTGATGTCGGCGTGGGCATCGCTGTCGGCGCCCGTGATGTGGATGCTCCCCTCGCTCGTCAGGCGGAGGAGCTGACCATAGATGGTCATGCCCGGCTTGCGATCGATGCTGCTGAGCGGCACCGGATGCTTGTCGTCGCCGAGCGCGAAGGTGTAGCCGCCGAGGTAGAGCTGCAAATCGGGACGCATGTCGCGGCTGGTCAGGTTCAGGAAGGCGCCGACCTCGAATGGCCCGGTCGCCATGATCCCGCCGCGCGTCAGCATATATTGCGCCATCGCCCGCATCAGCCCGACGCCGAAGAAGCTGCGGTTGCTGCCGATATCGCGCGACAAGCGGTGCGGCATCGAAAAGCCCAGATGCTCGCGCATCCGTCCGCCGACGTCGGGGGCGTCGATCACGGGATCGACCCCGGCGGCGCGCAGCACGTCGGCGGGCCCGATGCCCGAGCGCTGGAGCAGCAGCGGGCTCTCCAGCGTACCGCCCGCCACGATCACCTCGCCGCGGCAGTCGAAGCGCTGCGGCCGGCCCGCGACCTTCGCCTCGACCCCGGTCACGCAGCCATTCTCGAGGACCAGCCGCTCGGCCATCGCATGGGTGACGATATGCAGGTTCGGCCGCTTCTTCGCGCGCGCCAGGAAAGTGGTCGCCGCGCTCTCGCGCCGGCCGCGGCGGACATTGTGCGCATAGAAACCGACGCGGTCGGATGTCGACGCATTGAGGTCGTCGACGGGCTTGAGCCCCATCTCGACCCCCG
The DNA here is from genome assembly GCF_058806755.1 of Sphingopyxis sp. GW821-FHT12F08. Lineage (NCBI taxonomy): Bacteria > Pseudomonadati > Pseudomonadota > Alphaproteobacteria > Sphingomonadales > Sphingopyxidaceae > Sphingopyxis > Sphingopyxis sp. GW821-FHT12F08. Next base: position 312,172 of record NZ_JBXAQA010000003.1, on the reverse strand, counting down.
CCTGCACCATCGTCTCGGCGAGCGGATAGCTGTGGATCTTGGGCGCGACGCCGACCGGCCCGCCCGCCCCACGCATCGCGCTGGCGCCGAGGCCATGGTCCTCGAGGCTGCGGAACGCCTCGGTCATCGCCTCGCCGTTCCAGCCGGTGCCGCCGAGCTTTTCCCATTCGTCGTAATCAGCCGGCTCGCCGCGGCTCCAGATCATGCCGTTGACCGCCGACGATCCGCCCAGCCCCTTGCCGCGGATCCAGACCTCGCCCGGCGCGCCGCCGTCGCCGCGCGGCTGCGCCACGCCATAGGCCCAGATATGATCGGGGTTGGTGACGAGTTTCGCCACCCCCTTGGGGATCGCGACCCAGCGGCTGTCGTTGTCGCCGCCCGCTTCGAGCAGCAGCACGCGGATCTGCGGATCGGCGCTCAATTGCTCGGCGACGACGCATCCCGCCGATCCCGCCCCGACGACGATATAGTCCCAGCTGTCCGCCATGGCGCCTCTCCTGTCCCGCCACGATGTGGAACCGACCGCGCTGTCCCCGCACCTAGCGCAATAAATAGTCCCCTCGCTCTCCGCGCGGCATGATAGTGCCGGGGCAAGGAGGGAGGACAGGATGGCAGAGCACGGCCGTATCGCGGGCAAAATCGCGTTCGTCACCGGCGGCGCATCGGGGCTGGGGCTCGACATCGTCCGCCGCTTCGTCGCCGAGGGCGCGCGCGTCGTGATCGCCGACATCGACGTCGCCGCAGGCGAAGCGCTCGCCACCGAGCTCGGCCAGCGCTTCGTCAAGCTCGACGTGTCGAAGGAAGCCGACTGGCTCGCGGCGCTAGGCAGCTGCGATCGCATCGACATCCTCGTCAACAACGCCGGCATTACCACCCACGGATCGATCGAGGATTTGACGCTCGAAGCCTTTCGCCACGAATTTTCGGTCGACGTCGACGGCGTCTTCCTCGGCTGCAAGCATGCGATCCCGAAGATGAAGGATCATGGCGGGTCGGTGATCAACATGTCGTCGATGTGCGGCGTGCGCGCGCAGGGCGACCTTGCCGCGTACAACGCCGCCAAGGCCGCGGTGACGCACCTCACCAAGTCGGTCGCGCTGCACTATGCGCGCAGGGGCTATGGCATCCGCTGCAATTCGGTGCATCCGGGGGCGATCCACACGCCGATCCTCGACAAGGTGATGGCGCAGGTCGACGATCCGCAGGCGCTCTATGACGGCTGGGTCGCGACGCATCCCGTCGGGCGCCTTGGCAAGCCCGAGGAGATTTCGGCAATCGCCCTCTATCTCGCCTCCGATGAATCGGCCTTCGCGACCGGCGCCGAATTCCGCGTCGACGGCGGCAGTTCGCTCTGATGGCGGGGCGCTTCGCGGGCCGCGCCGCGCTCGTCACCGGGGCGGGGTCGGGGATCGGGCTCGCTACTGCAAAACGACTCGCCGCCGACGGCGCACGGGTGCTGACCACCGACCGCGCGGGCACCGTCGACATCACCGCCGACGTCACCGAACCCGGCATCAACGCCAAGCTGGTCGCCGAAGCCGAGGCGCGTTTCGGCGCGCTCGACATTGTCGTCGCCTGCGCGGGCATCACGGGCATGCAGATACTCGACGGTCACAGCGACGAATTCTTCGACCGGATGATGGCGGTCAACGTCACCGCGGTCTTTCGCCTGATGCGCGACGCGCTGCCGCTGCTCAAAGCCTCGCCGCACGGGCGGATCATCCTGATCGGATCGGTGATGTCGAGCTTCGGCGAAGCGGGCATGACGGCATATAGCGCGTCGAAACATGCGGTGCTCGGCATGGCCAAATCGGTCGCGGCCGAGGTCGGCGCCCATGGCATCACCGTCAACTGCATCCAGCCCGGCGCGATCGACACGCCGATGACCGCGCCGGCCTTTTCGGCGATGCCCGAGTTCAAACAAGGATGGATCGACAAGGCCGCGCTCGGCCGCCTCGGCCAGCCCGAAGACATCGCCGACGTCGCCGCCTTCCTCGCCTCCGACGACGCGCGTTTCATGTCCGGTCACGGCTTGTTCGTCGATGGCGGGGCGACCCAGCGCCAATAGAATCCCGTAGAATCAGGAGCTTTGCCGCCGCTACGGCATGCCTGATATTTTTGATGATTGTTGAATCGGGGCAATCGGCGGACCTTGCCCGTAACGTGACCTGCGAAGCTATGCGCCGGCACGAGAGGGAGGGAATCCGAATGTCCACGCATGCCCGCAAGCTGTCCGCCGCCTATGCCACCGTGTCGCTCGTCGCGCTCGCAACCGCTGCGCCGGCCTTCGCACAGGACGCATCTGCCGATGACGATCAAGGCGCGATCCGCGAGATCGTCGTCACCGCCCAGAAGCGCGAAGAGAGCATCCAGACCGTTCCGGTCGCGGTGACCGCGTTCGACGAGAAAGCGCTGGAATCGGCGACCGTCAACGACATCCGCGACTTCGCCGGGCGCGTGCCGAGCCTGGTCGTCGATAGCGTCTCCGCCGGTCCCAGCGCGGCCGCCATTTCGATTCGCGGTATCAGCTTCGAGGATATCGAAAAAAGCTTTGACCCCGCCGTCGGGGTGGTCGTCGATGGCGTGTTCATCGGCACCAACACCGGCCAGTTGCTCGACAGCTTCGACCTTGAAAGCCTGCAGGTGCTGCGCGGCCCGCAAGGCACGCTGTTCGGCCGCAACACGATCGGCGGCGTGATCGAGGTCAAGCGCACCCGCCCGACCGAGCAGGCCGGCGTGCGCGGCCGCTTCTCCTACGGCAATTACGACACGAAGAGCGGCCGGCTGGTCATCAACAGCGGCAAGCTCGGCGATTTCATCTCGATCAAGGCCTTTGGCTATTACGACGATACCGCAGGCTATGTGTATAACGCGATCCAGGACCGCCGCGATGGCGGCTATGAGACACTGACCGGCGGCGTCACGGTCCTGATCGAGCCAAGTTCGGCCTTCTCGGCCGAAATCACCTATGAACATATGCGCGAACGGGGTGAAACCGTTTCGGTGCCCGAATCCAAAAGCTCGGAACTGATCTGCGCCTTTGCCGGCGCGCCCGGATTTTCGCCCGCCAACGAGTGCAACCGCTTCGCGGCCGGCGATCGCGGCGCCTACGTCACTTATGAAACCGCGCCGCGCGGCGTCCGCAACGATACCGATGCGATCACCGCCAATCTCGAACTCGAACTCAGCCCGGCGCTGAATCTCTATTCGGTCACCGGCTATCGCAAGAACAAGGAAAACGTCCAGCAGGATTTCGACGGCAGCTCGGCCAACTTCTTCGCCACCCAGCGCATCCAGAATTTCCGCCAGTTCAGCCAGGAGCTGCGCCTCGTCGCCGAGCTCGGCGACCGCGTCAACCTGCTGCTCGGCGGCTATTATTACGACAGCAAATACGACCTCAGCCAGACCACCAACTTCGGTGCGGTGTTCGGCGGCTTCCAGCTCCACCAGGTGGTCGATCACAGCGCCAAATCCTACGCCGGCTTCGCCGATGCGCAGTTCAAGCTGACCGACGATTTCACGGTGTCGGTCGGCGGCCGTTACACCGAAGACAAGAAGAGCATCTTCAACAACTATGGCAAGATCGACGCGCTCGTCGGGCTTTCGATCCCCGGCTATGCGGGCGAAAGCTGCGTCGGCGTCACCGGGCTCATCGCGCCAGGGGTCCCGGCCTATGGCCCGGCCACCAATTGCAACGGGTCGGTGTCGTTCGGCAAATTCACCTGGCGCGCCAATGCCGAATATATGATCGAACCCGGCAAGATGGTCTATGCATCCTATTCGAAGGGCTTCCGCTCGGGCGGCTTCAACGGCCGCGCCGCCTCGCCGACCTCGCTCGGACCCTATCAACCCGAAACGGTCGATGCGTTCGAGCTCGGATTGAAGGCCGACTGGCTCGACCGCACGCTGCGGACCAATGTCGCGCTCTACTACACCAAATATGACAACAAGCAGGAAGAGGTGGTGCAGCCCGCTCCGCCGGGATCGGCCAACCCGCAGGAAACGGTGGTCAAGAACGCCTCTTCGGCGACGATCAAGGGCGTCGAGCTCGAGGCGATCGCCCAGCTGTCGGACGCGCTGAGCTTCAACGCGTCGTTCAGCTATACCGATGCCGAATACGATGATTTCTTCAACGACGTCGTCGGCCTGACCACCGGCAGCGCCCCCGACGGCATTCCCGACGACGTATCGACGCTGACGCTGCGCCGCGCCCCCAAGGTGCAATGGTCGGCCGGGCTCAACTATGAGAAGGACGTCGGGCGGGGACGCATCGACGCTTCGGTTCTGCTGCGCTTCCAGAGCAAATATGCCACTTGTATCGCGCCCAATCGTCCAGTCGTTCCGGGCGCGGTGACCAACGATGTCCGCTGCGTGACGAAGGACCGCGAAAACCTCTCGGCGCAGCTCGGCTATACCTTCGACCTCGGCAGCGACCGCGAGTTGAGCCTCTCGATTTTCGGGCGCAATCTCACCAATGTCCGCGACATTGCATCGACCTTGCCGGTGGCCGGATTGTTCACCTTCTCCTCGGCAACCCAGCCGCGCACCTATGGTGTCGAGGTCGGCTTCAAATTCTAGGCCGGGGAGCAAAAGGCGATGCGCGACGAAGGGGACCGAAGTCCCGGCGCCTTCCAGCGCATCGCCGATGTGGCGCGGATCAACGGTCGCGACCGGCCCGACCGCATCGTCTTTCATTTCGAGGGCCGCGCGACCAGCTATGGCGACTTCGACGCGAACAGCAATCGCGGTGCCAACGCGCTGATCGCGCTCGGGCTGCAGCCCGACGACCGCGTCGCCTATCTTGGCAAGAACAGCGATATCTATTTCGAACTGCTGATGGCCGTCGCCAAGGCCGGCGGGGTGATGACCCCGGTCAACTGGCGGCTCGCGGTGCCCGAGATCGCGTGGATCATCGACAATTGCGCCGCGCGCTTCCTGTTGGTGGGGCCCGAATTCACCGAGCTGGTCGCGGCGAACCGTGCCGCCTTCCCCGGCGCCCGCCATGTCGTCGCGGCCGAAGGCGCCGCGAGCGGCTTTCCCGACTACCGGACCTGGCGCGACACCTTCCCCGATAGCGACCCCGATATCGCGCGCGGCGAAAGCGACGCCGTCATCCAGATGTACACCTCGGGCACCACCGGCAAGCCCAAGGGCGCGGTGCTGACCAACGGTTCGGTGCTGCGTTCGAAGCTCGACCGCGATCCCGCGCTGCAAGCCGAGTGGGAACGCTGGGAGGAAGACGACGTCGGGCTCGTCGCCATGCCCTGTTTCCATATCGGCGGCACCGGCTACGGCATTACCGTGATGACCAATGGCGCGACCGGCGTCATCACGCGCGAGTTCGACCCCGGCGGCGTGCTCGACCTGATCGAGGCTTACGGCATCTCGAAAATCTTCCTGGTCCCCGCCGCGATGCAGATCATCGTCAATCAGCCGCGGGCGGCCGAGGTCGATTTCTCGCGCCTCCGCCATATCGCCTATGGCGCCTCGCCGATCCCGCTCGACCTGCTGCGCCAGTGCATCGACATCTTCCAGTGCGGCTTCGTCCAGATGTACGGGATGACCGAAACCTCCGGCACGATCGCCGCGCTGCCGCCCGAGGACCACCACCCCGCGGGCAACGAGCGGATGCGCTCGGTCGGCAAGCCGCTGCGCGGGGTCGAGATGCAGGTGATCGACGCGGACGGCCATGTCCTGCCCCCGCGCGCGATCGGCGAGATCGCGATCCGCGCACAGGCGAATATGCGCGAATATTGGGGGCGGCCCGAGGCGACGGCGGAGACGATCGACGCGGGCGGCTGGCTGCGCACCGGCGACGCCGGCTACACCGACGAGGACGGCTATTTCTACCTCCACGACCGGGTGAAGGACATGATCATCTCGGGCGGCGAGAATGTCTATCCGGCCGAGGTCGAAAATGCGGTCTACGGCCATCCCGCGGTCGCCGACGTCGCGGTCGTGGGGGTGCCCGACGAAAAATGGGGCGAGGCGGTGAAGGCCTGCGTCGTGCTGAAGGACGGTCAGACCGCCGACGCCGCCGAGATCATCGCCTGGGCGCGGACACGGATCGCGGGCTATAAATGCCCCAAGTCGGTCGACTTCATCCCCGCGCTGCCGCGCAACCCATCGGGCAAGATCCTGCGCCGCGAACTCCGCGCCCCCTATTGGGAAGGCCGCGAGCGGCAGATCGGCTAGCTAGCTACCCAATCTTCCGTTCGTGCTGAGCTTGTCGAAGCACCGCTCTTCCTTGACGCCAGAAAGAACAGCCCTTCGACAAGCTCAGGGCGAACGGGATTTAGGTAATCAAGCGTTGTTCTGCAACTTCGCCATCGCCGCACCGACCGCCGCGGCGATATCGCCTTCCTGCGGATTGCCGCGCAGGCGCATCCCGCCGTTCGGTTGCAGATTCTCGCCGGTAACAAAGGCCTCATCGCTTGCCAGCCACAGGCAGGCGTTCGCGACATCATCCACCGTGTTGAGCCGCCCCAGCGGATAGCGAGGCAGAAAGGCATCGACCATCCCGGGCGTCGAAAAATAGTCGCTGGTCATCGGCGATTCAGTGAACGCCGGCGACACCGTATTGGCGCGGACGCCGTACGCGCCGAAGTCATTGGCGATACAGCGGATCAACGCCTCGGCTCCCGTTTTGGTGCCAATATAGGCGGCGTGGTTGCTGACCAGCGAATGGGTCGTCGCCGACGATAGCTGGATAATCGACCCGCCCTGCGGATCGTTGGCCAGCATCGCGCCGACAAAAGCCTGGAGGAAATGATGCACCCCGGTGAATTGCAGCGCGACGATGGCCGCGAGTTCCTCCTCGGTCACCTCGAGCAAAGGCTTGAGCAGCCCCCAGCCGCTCGCGTTCATCGCGATGTCGACCCCGCCCATCTTCGCCTTCGCCGCTTCGGCAAGCGCGAAGACCGACGCCTTGTCGGTGATATCGCAAAGCGCGGCGCGGCCGCCGATCTCCGCCGCGAGCGCATCGAGCGGCTCCGCCTTACGCCCCGCGACCATCACCGTCGCGCCCTCGCGCGCGAAGAGCCGCGCGGTCACCTGCGCCATATTTCCCGTCGATGCCGCGCCGATGATGACGGCGCGCTTGCCTGCCAGCCTGCCCATTTGCCTCTCCTCAGAGCTTCAAGAGTTGCTTGCCGCGGTTCTGCCCGCTGAACAGGCGCTTCAGCGTGTCGGGCGCATTTTCGAACCCGTGCTGCACATCCTCGCGATAATTGAGCCGGCCATCGAGCACGAAGCCCTCCAGCCGCTTGCGGATCTCGGGAAACTCGTTCGCCCAGTCGAGCACGATGAAACCCGCCATCGATCCGCGGCGGAAGATCAGATTGAAATAATTCTGCGGCCCCGCGGGCAATGCGCCCATCTCGTAGCGGCTGATCCCGCCGCACACGGCGACGCGCGCGCCGGTCGCGATCTCGCCGAGCATGTCGTTGAGGATCCCGCCGCCGACATTGTCGAAAATCACGTTCACGCCGCCGGGGCAATGCTCGCGGATCTGGCGCCGCACATCGCCCGCCTTGTAATCGATGGCCGCGTCGTAACCGGCTTCCTCGACGAGCCAGCGGCACTTGTCCTCGCCCCCCGCGATCCCGACCGCGCGGCATCCGGAGATCCTGGCGAGCTGGCCGACGACCGATCCCGTCGCCCCCGCCGCGCCCGACACCAGCACCGTGTCGCCCGCCACCGGCCGCCCGACCTTGAACAGCCCGCAATAGGCGGTGACGCCCGTCGTCCCGAGCACCGACAGCATCGCGGTCGGCGGCAGCGCGGTGTCGATCTTCACCAGCCCCTCGCCGCTCGAAAGATGCCATTCGGTCCAGCCGGTCGATCCCATCACCAGGTCGCCGACCGCAAAGCCCGGATGATTACTCTCCGCGACTTCGCTGATCGCGCTGCCGCGCATCACGTCGCCGATCGCCATCGGCGCGACATAGTCGGCGATATTCTCCATCCAGCCCTTCTGCGCCGGGTCGAAGCCGAGATAGAGGGTCTTCAGCAGCAGTTCGCCTTCGCCGGGCGCGCCGATGTCGGTCTCGACGAGCCGGAAATCGCCATCCTTGATCCCGCGCCCGCGCGGATGTCCGTTCAGCAGCCATTGGCGCGATGTCGGCATCGATACTCTCCCCTTTATCGCCGCCGAAACTGCGCCCGCGCCCCGCCGCCAGCCACCGCCAAAAGTGCCAGTCGCTTGCGGGTGGCGGGGGGCTAGGTTGCGATCAGGAGAGACATGATGCCCGACAACCGCCGCTTCCTGCTCGTCCGCCGCCCCAATGGCGAACCCGTGCCGGCGGACTTCTCGCTGGTCACCGAACCCACGCCCGAACTCGCCGAAGGCCAGTTCCTGATCCGCAATCATTATGCCTCGCTCGACCCCGCGATCCGCGGCTGGATGGACGATGCGCCGAGCTATATGCCGCCGATCCCGCTCGGCGATCCGGTTCGCGCCTCGACCGTCGGCGTCGTCGAAGCGAGCAAGTCCGAAGGCTTCGCGCCGGGCCAGTGGGTGATGGGGCTCAACGCGATCGAGGACTATTCGATCGGCACCGTCGGCGGCTTCACCCAGCCGATCGACCCGGCCGCAGTCCCCAGCGTCACCAACTATCTGTCGGTGCTCGGCGCAGTCGGGATGACCGCCTATTTCGGCTATATCGACGTGTGCGAGCCCAGACCGGGCGACGTCGTCCTCGTCACCGGCGCAGCGGGCGCCGTGGGCTCGCTCGTCGGACAGATCGCGAAGACCAGGGGCGCGGGCAAGGTCATCGGTATCGCGGGCGGGGCCGCGAAATGCGAAAAGCTGACGACACGCTACGGCTTCGACGCGGCGATCGACTATCGCGGCAAGGACCTCGCCGCGCTCACCGCCGCTATCCGCGCCGAAGCCCCCGACGGGGTCGACATCATCTTCGAAAATGTCGGCGGCGACATCCTCGACGCCGGCCTCAACAATCTGCGCCACGGCGCACGAATCGGGCTGTGCGGGCTGATCAGCGAATATAACAGCGTTGACAAGGTCGGCGCGCGCAACATCTGGCAGCTGATCGTCCACCGCGCCTCGATCCGCGGGCTGCTCGTCGCGGACTATATCCCGCGCTTCGCCGAAGGCGGCGCCGCGATGGCGAACTGGCTGCAACAGGGCAAGCTCGTCGCCGACGAACATGTCGACGAAGGGATCGAGAACAGCTTCGACGCCTTCATGCGGCTGTTCGCGGGGAGCAACCAGGGCAAGATGATCCTGAAGATCGCATGACGGGACCACGCCGCCTTCTCGTCCTGTCGGGCGGCCATCCCTATGAAGCCGAGCCTTTCGCCGATCTTCTCGCAAGTTTCGACGGCTGGACAGTCACGCACCTGGTCCATCCCGAGGCCGAAACCGCGGTTGCGGAAGGCGCGGCGGGCGACGCCGATGCGATCCTCTTCTACGACATGCCCGGCTACAGCTTCGGCGATGGCAAGGCAGCGACGCGCCCGCCATCCCTCACCTATCGCCGCGCGATCACCGATTATTTCGCGCGCGGCGGCGGTGCGGTCGCGATGCACCATGCGATCGCGGGCTGGGCCGACTGGCCCGAATGGGCCGAGATGCTCGGCGGACGCTTCCTCTACGATCCGGGCGCGGCGCATGGCGAGCCCCATCTCGACTCGGGCTACCGCCACGAGGTGCGCTACGATGCGGTCGTGCTCGATCCGGATCACCCGGTAACGGTGGGCTTACCGCCGCGTTTTCCGTTTTGCGACGAACTCTATCTGGCGCCGATCTGGGGCGCGGCCAAGCCGCTGCTCCGCGCCGATCACGCCTTCGTCCGCGACAATTTCTATTCGGCGGCGCAGGCGGTCGCGGGACGGATGTTCAGCAATGAAGGCTGGGATCACCGACCCGAAAGCGACCTCATCGCATGGGAAAAACCCGTCGGCGCGGGCCGCCTCGTCTATCTTCAGCCCGGCGACGGACCCGCCGCCTATGCCGATCCGAACCTCCGCCGCCTGCTCGCCAACGCCCTCGCCCATGTCGCCCCAAACCCCGCGCACTCCTAACGAAATTGTGCATCGCGCCGCCGGAGCGGCTGCATATAGTTGCGCGCATAAAGAGAAGATCGAGGGAAGAGGCGCGTGAACACTATCGCCGCAGGCAGTTTTTTCGAACCGCAGGTCATCGCCGACCCGTTCGACTATTATCGCGCCTGGATGCCGAAGAGCCCCGTCGTCCAATTGTCGGAGGGTATGTTCCTCGTCCTCTCCTACGATCTTTGCGCGCAGGCGACGGGCGACGTCGACACCTTCTCGAACGATTTCCAGGGCACGCTGTCGGGCGCGATGGCCGAGGATGGCGATGTGTCGGCGATCCTCGCCGAGGGCTGGCCGCAGGTCGACACGCTGCTCACCGCCGACCCGCCGACGCACACACGCTTCCGCAAGCTCGTCAACCTCGCCTTCTCGATGAAGCGCGTCGCCGCGATCGAGGAGGATATGCGCGGCGTCGTCGCCAGGCTGATCGACAGGATGGCGAATGCCAACGATTCTGGGGGCGAAACCGATTTCGTCCGCGATTTCGCCATCCCCCTGCCCGTCGCGATGATCGCCAGCCAGATCGGCATGTCGAACGACGATCTCGACAAGGTCAAGCGCTGGTCCGACGCCTTCGTCGACCGGCTCGGGCGGATGATCCCCAAGGAGCGCGAGCTCGAATGCGCGCGCGAAGTCGTCGAATTCCAGCATTTCGTCAAAGCGAAGATCGACGAGCGCCGCGCCGAACGCACCGAGGACCTGCTCTCCGACCTCGTCCACGCCGAAGTCGATGGCGAGCGCCCGCTCGAAGACGCCGAAATCCTCTCGATCATGCAGCAGCTGATGGTCGCGGGGAACGAGACGACGACCTCGGCGCTCGCCGGCGGGCTGCTCCAGTTGATCGAAAACCCCGACCAGATGGAAAAGGCGGTCGCCGCGGCCGACCAAGGAAACGAACGCGCGATCATCAACCTCGTCGAGGAAGTGCTGCGCATCGAAAGCCCGACCGCGGGCATGTGGCGCATGGTGCTGAAGGACACCGATCTCGGCGGGGTGAAAATCCCCAAGGGCGCGATGGTCCAGCTGCGCTATGCCGCGGCGAACCGCGATCCGGCCAAATATCCGGACCCCGACCGCTTCGACATCGAACGGACCAATGCGCGCAGCCATCTCGCCTTCGGCAAGGGCATCCATATGTGCGTCGGCAATATGCTGAGCCGCAAGGAGATAGCGGTCGCTTACTCCGAGCTGCTGAAGCGCCTCACCGATTTCCGCGTCGTCGAGGGGCACATACCGAGCTGGCCGCCGAACATGCTGCTGCGCGGGCTCACGACCCTGCCGATCACCTTCGGGCGGCGCGCATGAACTTCGACCTCGACGAAGACCAGCAGCTGACACGCGACACGATCGCGCGCTTTCTTGGCCCGGTCGACATCGCGGCGCGGCATGCGATGCGGGGGACCGAGGGTGGCTATGCGCGCGCGCGCTGGCAGGAGGTCGCCGACCTCGGCCTGCTCGCGCTCGCCGCGCCCGAAGCGATGGGCGGCATCGGCGGCACGATGGTCGATCTCGCGCTCGTCGCCGAGGCGCTCGGCAAGGGGATCGCGATCGATCCCTGGCTCGAAAATGGCGTGCTGCCGATCCGGCTCGCCGCAGCGGCCGGCGATGCGGCGCTGGTCGGCGATCTTGTCACGGGCGTGCAGTTTGCCGCGGCCGCCTTCGCCGAACCGGGACGCCGCTATGAAACCGAAGCGATCGGGACCAAGGCCGAAGGCAATCGGGTTGCGGGCGCGAAGACCTTCGTCCTTGGCGCCCCCATCGCCGACACGCTGCTCGTCACCCTCGCGGGGAACCGGCTGGCCAGGATAGCGCGCGATGCGACGGGGGCCGTGCGGCGGGACTATCCGGTCATTGACGGGTCGAACGCCGCGACGGTCGACCTGCACCGCATCCCGGCCGACATCTTCGATCTGCCCGAGGCGAAATTCCAGCGCGTGATCGGCGATGTCCGCCTGCTCGCTGCCGCCGAGATGCTCGGGCTGGCGCAGGCGATGTTCGACGACACGCTCGCCTATGTCGGCGAGCGCCGGCAGTTCGGCGCGGCGATCGGCAGCTTCCAGGCGCTCCAGCACCGCCTCGTCGAATGCTATGCCGCACTCGAACAGGCGCGCTCGATGGTGCTGCGCACCGCGATGCTCGATCCCACGACCGACGATGCTAACTGGCCGCGGATCGCCGCGGGCGCAAAGGCCTTCGTCGGCGAGGCCGCAACGCGGATCGGGCTCGAGGCGGTGCAGATGCACGGGGGCATGGGGCAGACCGACGAACTCGCGATCGGCCATGCGCTGAAACGCGTGATGCTGCTCGACCGGTTCTTCGGCGATCAGGATCATTGCCTGCGCAGCTTTGCGAGGGCGGCGTGAGCATGCGCGCGCCGATCGCGCCGGGCCTGTGGACCGACGAGGCCGAACCGCGGCTGATCGGTGCTCGCCGCGCCGATGGCGAGATCGTCTTCCCTGTCCCGTCGGGCGACGCCGCCGCGCTGGTCGAGCCCGTCGCGCTGTCGCGCAAGGGCACGCTCTGGTCGTGGACGACGCAGGGTTTCGAACCCAAGGAGCCCTATAGCGGCCCGCAGCCCTTCCAGCCCTTCCTCATCGGCTATGTCGAACTGCCCGGCGAGGTGATCGTCGAGACCCGGATCGTCGACGCCACGCCCGCCGACCTGATCATCGGCATGCCGATGGAGTTCGCCGTCGTCACCTTCGACGAGACGCGGTCGACCTATGCCTTCCGCCCGGAGCGCCAGCCATGAACGACGACGTCCATATCATCGGCGCCGGCATCCACCCCTTCGGGCGCACCGACGGCCGTTCGGGGCGCGATCAGGGCGTCTATGCGGTACGCGAAGCGCTCGGCGACGCCGGGATCGAATGGCGCGACGTCGAATTCGCCTATGGCGGCTCGGCTGCGGCGGGGTCGGCCGACATCATGGTCAACGAACTCGGGCTGACCAGCGTGCCCTTCATCAACGTCGCGAACGGCTGCGCGACCGGGGGCAGCGCGCTGACCGCCGCGCGCAATGCCATCGCGGCGGGCGCCTGCGACATCGCGCTCGCGGTCGGCTTCGACAAGCATCCGCGCGGCGCCTTCAACGCCAGGCCGTCCGATTACGGCCTGCCCTTATGGTATGGCGAAACCGGCATGATGCTGACGACGCAATTCTTTGCGCTCAAGATCCAGCGCTATATGGCGCTCCACGGGATCAGCCGGCGGACACTCGGCCTCGTCGCCGAAAAGGCGTTTCGCAACGGCACGCTGTGCGACCACGCCTGGCGGCGTTCGCCGGTCGATCTCGACACGATCCTCAATGCGCCGATGGTCAACGATCCGCTGACCAAATATATGTTCTGCTCGCCCGCCGAGGGCGCGGTCGCGCTCGTGCTCGCCAGCGGCAGGAAGGTCCGCGAACTCGGATCCGACGCGGTGCGCATCGCCAGCGTCGCCTTCCGCACCCGCCCCGAAGGATCGTTCGAAGTCTTCGCGCCGTCGATCAGCGTCAACGGCGGCGGCAAGCCCACCCAGATCGCGAGCCGCGCCGCCTTCGAAATGGCCGGCATCGGCCCCGAAGACGTCGCGGTCGCGCAGTTGCAGGACACCGAAAGCGGCGCCGAGATCATGCACATGGCCGAAAACGGCTTCTGCGCCGACGGCGAGCAGGAACAATGGCTCGCCGAAGGATGGAGCGAGATCGGCGGCAAGCTGCCGATCAACACCGACGGCGGATGCCTCGCCTGCGGCGAGCCGATCGGCGCCTCGGGCCTGCGGCAGGTCTACGAAAACACGGTGCAACTGCGCGGTCGCGGCGGCGAGCGGCAGGTGCCGAACGGCCCGAAGGTGGGTTATTCTCATGTCTATGGAGCGCCCGGCCTGTCGGCGGTGGCGATCCTCGAACGCTAGTGGAATTATGGATCTAGACCTCACCAAGGACGAGCTGGAATTTCGCGAGGAGGTGCGCGACTTCCTGCGCACGTCGCTTCCGGACTATGTCCGCGACGGCGCGAAGCGGACGCCCGGCGTGTTCGTCGAGCCCGATATCGGCCTCGTCTGGCACCGCATCCTCAACGACAAGGGCTGGGTCGCCTATCACTGGCCCGAGGATTGCGGCGGCACCGGCTGGTCGCCGATGCAGCGCTATATCTTCGAAAAGGAATGCGCGATCGCCGGCGCCCCGGCGCTGTCGGTGCTGGGCCTCCGTCTCGTCGGCCCGGTCATCTGTGCCTTCGGTACCCAGGAGCAGAAGGACCGTTTCCTCCCTGCGATCCGCGCCGGAACCGACTATTGGTGCCAGGGCTATTCCGAACCGCAAAGCGGCTCCGACCTCGCCTCGCTGCGCACCCGCGCCCGCCGCGAAGGCCACACCTATGTCGTCGACGGCTCGAAAATCTGGACCACCCACGCGCATCACGCCAACTGGATCTTCTGCCTCGTGCGCACCGACGGCGAGGTGAAGAAGCAGGCGGGGATCAGCTTCCTGCTCGTGCCCATGGACCAGCCCGGCGTCACCGTCACCCCGATCATCACCATGGCCGGCGACCATGAGGTCAATCAGGTCTTCCTCGACGGCGCACGCACGTCGGTCGACAACCGCATCGGCGAAGAGGGGCAAGGCTGGACGATCGCCAAGTTCCTGCTCGAAAACGAACGCGGCGGATCGTTCCACGCCCCGCGCCTGATCCGCGCGATCGACCATATCGAAGCGCTCGCCGGAATCGCGCCGAGCGGGCACAACGGATCGCTCGGCGCCGATATCCAGATCGCGACGCGCATCGCGCGGCTCCGGCTCGAAGCCGAGGCGCTCGAGACGACCGAACTCCGCATATTGGCGGACATCGCCAAGGGCCGCCCCGCGGGTCCGCAGACCTCGCTCGTCAAACTGCTCTCGTCCGAAATCCACCAGCGGATCGACGGGCTCGCGATGAACCTGCACGGCTATGACGGGCTGCAACTGCCCACCGTGCGCCCGCTCTACGGCAATGAAGCGCCGCCGCCGATCGGCGACGAGGATGCGCAGGTCGCCGCCGCCCGCTATCTCAACAGCCGTGCCTGGACCGTCTTCGGCGGTTCGAGCGAAGTCCAGAAAAACATCATAGCAAAGACGGTGCTACGCCTATGACACATGCATTGCGACTTGCCGCCCAGTGTGAAATAGTCCCGGATATGGGAGAACAGGCGGAAAAACCGCCGGTCGACGGGTTCGCGCCCCCAATGGATGCCAGGACGCTCGTCGACGCGGTCACGATCCGCAACGTGGAGGATATCCACGATGCCGCAGTGCTGCTGCGCGACTATGCGGCGGCTTTCGACCTGCGTGTCGCGCTGTGCGACGATATCGCGTCGAAGGAAACGATGGTCGACGCCGACGGCGCGGTGCTCGCCGCCGACCTGTTCGGCTGGCTCGGTGACGGCGAGCGCTGGTGGGAGGATCATCGGCTGGCGCTGCATTCGCCCCTGCCGCGGTCGTGCCGTTATGAGAGCGAGCCCTTCTGGTGCAACAGCGACGGGTTTCGCACCGCGCAGCCCAACCCCTATCTCGAAGAGATCGACCCGGCGCGCTATTTCGCCGCCAATCCGCGCTATCAGGCGGCGATCGTCGTTCCCGTGCATCTGCCGTTCGGGCAGATTTCGGCCAACAGCTTCCATCCGACCGATCCCGACATCGCCGACCTGTCCGACCTGTTCGCACAGATCGGCGACACGCTGGGGCTCGCGACGCGGCGTTTCATCGCGGGCTATGCCTCGGCGATGCGCACCAAGCGGCGGATCCCGTCGGATTGCGAGCTGTCGAAGCGCGAGGTCGAATGCCTGCGCTGGGCGGCGATCGGCAAGACCGACCGCGAGATCGGGATGATCATTTCGTTGAGCCACGCGACGGTGCGCTATCATGTCCACCGCGCCGGCGAGAAACTGAACTCGGTCAACCGCGCGCAGACGATCTTCAAGGCCGGGCAGCTGGGATATCTGGGGGCGAATAGCTAACCGGGTCCTATATTCCGTTCGTGCTGAGCTTGTCGAAGCACCGTCCTTCTCTTCTGCGACGTCAGAAGAAAGAACGGCCCTTCGACAAGCTCAGGGCGAACGGAGTTAGGTGGGCGTGGCGAGTTTACCCCAACGACCGCAACGGCTCGCTGCCGTCCCAGTCCTTCGCCGCATCGCGCATCATCGCGAACAGTTCGCGCGTGCCCGCCTGCGGTTCGAGCAGCTCGACCAGCGTCCCCGGACCGGTGCCGGGATCGGCATAGATCACCCCGCCGGTATCGCCCACCGGCGCCTCGAACACGATCTCCGCGCCGACCGCCTTGCAGCGCGCCCGAGCCTCGGCGATCGAATCCACCAGCACGCAGACATGGTGCAACCCTTCGCCCACCGCATATTCGCCGCGATAGAGAGATTTGGCGTCATTCTCGGGCCGGATCAGCTCGATCTGCATGTCGCCCCAATAGCCGAGCGCCATGGTGAACACCGGATCGCTCGGCTCGCCGCGATAGCGCCCGCCGGGCAGCGACACATTGGGGAGCAGGAAGAAGGGGCCCGCGCCCATCACTTCGGTCCAATGTTTCACCGCGGCGTCGAAATCCGACGGCACATAAGCGAGCTGCATGATATCGCCGAGCGATGCGAGCGTTGCGGGTCCGGCCATGTCTCTCCCCTCAAAAGCGATAGCGCACAAGCGCCTGCCTTTGTGCGATAAGCTTTTCGAGACCCGGAGTCATACTGGGCAAAATGTGAGGGAGTGCCATGGCCGAGTCCGATCCGAAAATCGCGCCGCAGGACTGGTTCGCCGTCCGCAAGCGCAATGCGCGCGCGGGGCTGCGCAAGCTGGTGGCGATCGTCGCCGAGAACCGCACCGACCGGGCGGAGGCACCGCTGCCGCTCCACAAGTCGATCTATACCAGCGACGCCCGCAACGCGGCCGAGATGGAGCATATCTTCCGGAACGAGCCGATCGTCGCGGGGCTGTCGGGCGACATTCCGAAGGCCGGCGACACGCTCGTCTTCGACTCGGTCGGCCCGTCGATCCTCGTCGCCCGCGGCAAGGACGGCGTCGC
Source organism: Sphingopyxis sp. GW821-FHT12F08 (assembly GCF_058806755.1). Taxonomy (NCBI): domain Bacteria; kingdom Pseudomonadati; phylum Pseudomonadota; class Alphaproteobacteria; order Sphingomonadales; family Sphingopyxidaceae; genus Sphingopyxis; species Sphingopyxis sp. GW821-FHT12F08. The sequence continues at coordinate 295,049 of NZ_JBXAQA010000003.1, read as the reverse complement.
GCGCGCCTTCCTCAACATGTGCACGCATCGCGGCGCCAGGCTGGTCGAGGAGAAGGAACCCTGGCAGGGGCCGCGCCCGCGGCTCGTCTGCCCCTTTCATGCCTGGACCTTCGATCCCGCCGGTAACCTCGTCGGCCAGCCGGGCAAGGATGGTTTTGCCAATTGCGAGATCGGCGCCCGCAACCTGATCGAACTGCCCTGCGCCGAGCACCTTGGCCTGATCTTCGTGCGCGCCAATCCCGATGGCGCGCCGATCGACGCCGCGGCGCATCTCGGTGATTTCGGGCCGGTGCTCGCGCAGCTCGAGCTGCACCGCGCCGAGCCGGTGAAGAAAGGCATCCTCACCGCCGACGCCAACTGGAAATTCGCGCTCGACACCTATGGCGAGGGCTATCATTTCAAGATGCTCCACGCCTCGACGATCGGCGGCACGCATTACAGCGACCGCCATGTTTACGAGCGTTTCGGACGACATCACCGGATCGGCTTTCCCGACCTGTCGGTCGGCGCGCTCGTCGGCAAGGACGAGAGCGAATGGCCCGAGACCGACTATGGCGGCGTGCATTTCCTGTTTCCCAATGTTGTCGTTTTCTTCGGCGCGGTGACGCCCGGCGTCTATTTCACCCAGGTCTTCCGCCTCTTCCCCGACGGCGCGGGCAAGATGTTCTGCCAGTTCGCGGTCTATGCGCCCTTCGGCGTCGAAAGCGCGGAGCATCGGCAAGCGTGCGAGATGGCCTATGACGCGACCGCGACCGTCGTTCAGACCGAGGATTATCGCGTCGCGAGCAGCGGCTATTCGAACCTGATGACCGCCCCCGCCGACTTCCACGTCGTGCTCGGCGCGAACGAGCCCGCGCTGCACGGCGTCCATCGTTCGATCGCCGCCGCGTGCAAGATGCCGCTCGACCAGATCGCCTGACCTTCCGGAGCTTATCGATGAACGACCTCTCCCCTCCCCAGGCTTCCGATCGCGACGACCGCTGCCCGGGGACCAGCTATACCGACATGCTGAACGCCGACACGCGGCGCGTCCCCGACTATCTGTTCGCCGAATCGAACCAGGAACTCGGTGACGAGCCGATTGCGATCGAGCGTTATGTCAGCGAGGATTGGGCCAAGCTCGAACGCGAGAGGATGTGGCCGAACATCTGGCAGTTCGCCGCGCGCGAAGAGGACATGCCGGACCCCGGCGACACCGTCGTCTATGACATCAACGAAAAGAGCATCCTGCTCGTCCGGCAGAAGGATCTGTCGGTCAAGGCCTTCTACAATGTCTGCCTCCACCGCGGCCGCAAGCTGCGCACCGAAAGCGGCCCCGCGGTGAACCTGCGCTGCCCCTTCCACGGCTTTTCCTGGCATCACGACGGGCGCTTCAAGGAAGCGCCCTGCGCGTGGGACTTCAAGCATCTCGAAGGCAAGGACATGAGCCTGCCCGAGTTGAAGGTCGAAAGCTGGCAGGGTTTCCTGCTCGTCACCGAGAACCACGACCTGCCGAGCTTCCGCGACTGGGTCGGTCCCGGGGTCGAACATTATGACCATTGGCGGCTCGACGAATGTTACACCGGCGCCTGGGTCGGCCGCGTCATCCCCGCCAACTGGAAAGCGGTCGCCGAGGCGTTCATGGAGGCGTGGCACAGCATCGTCACCCATCCGCAGATCCTGGGCTTCACCGCCGACGCCAACACCCGCTACGACCTCTACGGCGACTTCCTCAACCGTGCGATCACGCCGGCGGGCGCGATGTCGCCGCACATCAAGGGCAAGGACCAATTCTACGTCCTGAAGTCGCTCGAGGAATTCATCGGCGGCGGCGACAGCCGCGCGCGACGCAGCACCGGCGATCCGGCCGACCTGAAAGGCTTCGAAGCCGACGACCCGATGCTCGCGCGCAAGGTGCTCGCACAGGCGAACCGCGACGCCTTTTCGGCGATGAACGGGCATGATTATTCGGCCGCGACCGACAGCGAGATGCTCGACAATTTCACCTACAACGTCTTCCCCAATTGGGCGCCATGGGGCGGGCTGGTGCCGAACATCGTCTACCGCTGGCGGCCGTGGGGCGACACCGACCATTGCCTGATGGAAGTCCGCATCCTGATGCGCACGCCCAAGGGCGAGAAACCGCCCAAATCGGCACCGATGCACCTGATCCCCGACGACCAGCCCTTCGCCAGCGCGAGCCACCTGATCGGCGCGGCGCTCGCGGGGGTGTTCGACCAGGACATGGAGAACCTCCCCTATGTGCAGGAGGGGATGAAATCATCGCCGGGCGGCGTGATCGAGCTCGGCCATTATCAGGAAAGCCGGATCCGGCATTTCCACCGCACGCTGGGGAAATATGTGGGCGGGCAATTGCCCTAGCCCCTCCGCATTACCCTATTTTCCGTTCGTGCCGAGCTTGTCGAAGCACCGTCCTTTTCTTCTGCAAGGTAGCAAGAAAGAACGGCCCTTCGACACGCTCAGGGCGAACGGTTGTAAGGCTATGCAGGAACCTTCACCGGCGACCAGTCCTGCCGCGCTGCCCATTCCGCAAACGGCGTCGGCGTCACCCCCAGCAGCCGCGCCGCCGGCACGGCGTCGAACGCGACGGGCGACACCGGCTGGTCGTTGTACCAGCGATAGAATTTCGCCATCCCGTCATAGATGCTCGCCGGCTGCACCGCGCGCGATCCGGTGACGAGCTCGCTCATCCGCGCCGCGAATTCGTCAGGCGACAGGCTCTGGAAGCGCACCGGGCGACCCGCCGCGACGCTCAGCCGCTCGGCAACCTCGGCGCCGACCAGCGCCTCGGGCCCGCCTACCGCGATGCGGTCGGCGACCAGATCTTCGTGGAGCAATGCCGAGACCATATAGGCCGCGACATCCTCCAGGCAGACCCAGCTGATCTTCAAAGTCTCAGCCGCGGGATAGGCGAATACCCCGCTGTTCACGATCGCCGGGCGCGACCAGATGCGGGTGATATTGTCCATGAACACCATCGGCTCGATGATCACATAGGGCACGCCGCTGTCGTGGATCGCGCGCTCGATGTCGCGCCGCCCGTCGTGCGCCGACAGGTCGAGATCGCGGCCGGCGACGAAGCAGCTCGTGTTGAAGACGATCTTCCCCAGCCCCGCCGCACGCGCAGCGACGGCGATATTGCGTCCCATCGTCGCAGCCCGCTCGCGGTCGAATTCGAACGGCAGATGCATCGCCAGCGCATCCTGCCCGCGAAAGGCGGCGGTCAGGCTGGCGACGTCATAGAGGTCGGCCGCGACCTCGGGCACGTCGGGATGGACCGTCGCCGCCATCGCACCCGGCCGCCGCACGCCGGCCGTGAGTTCGAGCCCCCTCGCCTTCAGCGCCGTCAGCAAGGGAATCCCCTGATCGGCAGGCGCGCCGAGGACGAGAATCTTCTTCATGCCGCACCATCCAGCTGCTTCGCCGAGACGGCCGCCGCGTGGCGCCCCGCGAGGAAACCGAACACCATCCCCGGGGCGATCGTCCCGCCGGGACCGCCGTAGGTCATGCCCATCGCCGAGGCCATGACATTGCCCGCAGCATAGAGGCCGGGGATCGCCCCGCCGTCGACGCTCAGCACCTGCGCATTGGCGTCGGTCTGCGGCCCGCCCTTGGTGCCGAGCGCGCCGCTCTTGATCTCGACCGCGAAGAAGGGCCCCTTGCCGATCGGCCCCAGCGTCGCGGCGGTCGATCCGCGCCCGTCGGGATCGCCCCACCATTGATCGTGCGCCGCATCGCCGCGCCCGAAATCGGGATCGCGCCCGCTCGCGCAATGGCCGTTGAACCGCTCGACCGTCGCAGCAAGCGCATCGGCGTCGATCCCGAGCCGCGCCGCAAGGTCGGCCAGGCTTTCGGCCCGCATCGCCCATTGCGGCGGCGCGACGCCGCGCTCGCCGCTGATCATGCCGAAACCGAAGCGGTCGATATATTGCTGGTCGAAGATCAGCCAGCACGGCAGGTTCTTATAATCGAACTTGCTGACGTCCTGGTCGTGGAACGCCGCGCCGATCGCGTTGTAATTCGCCGCCTCGTTGGTGAAGCGCTGGCCCGCGCGATTGACCATGATCGAATGCGGCAGGCTGCGCTGCCCGGCGACAAGCGTCTTGCCCGTCGAACTTTCGCTTGTCGGCACCTCGGCGACCGGCATCCACCAGGCCTCGCGCATATTGCCGAGCATCGCGCCGACGCGCATCGCCATCTTGAGCCCGTCGCCGGTGTTGGTCTTCGGGCTCAGCGGATGCGTCATCGGCCCGCGGATGAAGGCGCGGAGCAAGTCCGCGTCCCACTCGAACCCGCCGGTCGCGAGCACCACCGCATCGGCCGCAACCTCGACCTCGCCCTCGACGGTCTCGAACACCACGCCCGCCACGCGGTCGCCGTCCATCAGCAGCCGCACCGCGCGATGTCCGGTCTGCGGTTCGATCCCGCGATCGAGGCACGCACGCAGCAATCGCCCGACAAGCGCCTGCCCGCTCCCGCGCAGGTCGCCGTCGATCCGCCGCTGCAATTCCGCGGGCGCGAGCGGCTGCGGCTTCGCCTGTCCGAGCGGGGTGTCGTAGATCGAGAAATGCGGCGAGGGATAATAGGGCGACTTCGTCACTTTCGCCGCCCATTCGCCGAGTTCGAGGAACGAATAGAGCGGACAGTCGAGCGAGCGCCCGCCGTTCGGCATGCCGCCCGGAAATTCGGCATGATAATCCGGAAATTCCGGAATCGGCCGGAACTGCACCGGCGTGTTCGCTTCGAGGAACGCTACCATCTCGGGCCCATGATCGAGGAACGCCTCGACCAGATTCTGCTGCATCAGCCCGTGCGACATCGACAGGAGGTAAGTCAGCGCCTTGTCGCGGCTGTCCTCGACGCCGAGCGTCGCCTCATGATGATTGTTCGGGATCCAGATCATCCCGCCCGACCAGGCCGTGGTGCCGCCGACCTGGTCGCCCTTTTCGAACAGCGAGACGCGCGCGCCGGCTTCATGGGCCGAAATCGCGGCGGTCAGCCCCGCCCCGCCGGTGCCGAGGACGATCACGTGCGGCGCTTCGCTCATCTCTTATGCCTTCAATTGCTCGACCATGTGCGCGGTGTCGAAATAATGGATGCGCATCGACGCCATCTTGCCCGCGTCGTCGAATTCGGTGACCTCGGCGATATGCGTCTCGAACCTTTTGCCGCTCGACTTCGCGGTCACGGTGAAATGAAGCAGCGCGACGGCGTATTTTTCGCCGCCGACCAGTTCCTGCCATTGGACCACCGGGTCTTCCCAATAGCCCATGACATGCGCGTAGAGCCGTTGCAGCGCGTCACGCCCGCGCCATTCGCCCCCGTAAGGAAGCGAGGTCGGTTCGTAGATGACGAGATCGTCGGCCATGAAGTCGGCGACTGCATCCCAATCACCGGCGTGCACCGCGGCGTACATCGCCTTGCTGGCTTCGAGCGGCGTCATTCGATCGTGCCGACCAGCGCGCCGACCGGATAGACCTCGCCCTCGATCCCGGTCGGACGGATCGTCCCCGCGACCTGCGCCTCGATCTCGACCGTCGTCTTGTCGGTCTCGACGGTATAGATGATGTCGCCGACCTCGACGCGCTCGCCGTCGCCGACCATCCATTCGTTGAGCGTCATTTCGGTCGCCGACATGCCGATCTTCGGGATGCGCAGTTCCTCCGCCATCGCCTCAGCCTTTCCAGTTCACCGCGGCCCGCACCGCATCGGCGATCGCGTCCTTGTTCGGGATCCACGCCTGTTCGAGCGCGTTCGCCATCGGGACCGCCGAGAAGGCCCCGCCGATGCGCGTTACCGGCGCCTTCAGCTTGCCGAACAATTTTTCGCCCAGCCGCGAGGCGATCTCAGCGCCGGTGCCATATTGCTTCACCGCCTCGTGCAGCACCACCGCGCGGCCGGTCTTTTCGACCGATGCGGTGACGGTTGCCTCGTCATAAGGGGCGATGGTGCGCAGATCGATCACCTCGACCGAAATGCCCTCGCCCGCGAGCCGCTCGGCGATCTCGAGCGCGTCGAGTACGGTGCGGCCATAGGTAATGATCGAACAGTCGGTCCCTTCGCGCGTGACCGCCGCCTTGCCGAGCGGCACGACATGTCCCGGCCCCGGATCGTCGGATTTCAGGCCGTAGCAGAGGATATTCTCGATAAAGATCACCGGGTCGTTGCACGCGATCGCCGCGCGCATCAGCCCCTGCGCATCGGCCGCGTTCGACGGCGTCACGACCTTCAGCCCCGCAACATGCGCGAACCAGGCTTCGAGCATGTCGCTGTGCTGCCCGCCGAAACCGACCCCGACACCGGTCGTGGTGCGGATCACCAGCGGGACGTTGGTCTGCCCGCCCGACATGAAACGCAGCTTCGCGGCATGGTTGACGATCTGGTCCATCGCGACCGTCACGAAGTTCATCAGCATGATCTCGGCGATCGGGCGGAAACCCGCGAGCGCCGCGCCGACGCACGCCCCGACGATCGCCTGCTCCGAAATCGGCGTCGCGCGGACGCGGTGCTCGCCATATTTCTCGGTCAACCCCGCCGAGATTTTGAACACGCCGCCCCCCTGCTTCGCCGCGACATCCTCGCCGAGCAGGATCACGCCCTCCTCCTCGGCCATCGCCTCGTCGATCGCGCGGTTGATCGCCTGCGTCATCGTGATCTGGGTCATGCCGCAATCTCCTCTTCGAAGACATCCTTGCGGATTTCCTCGGGCCCCGGCAGCGGGCTGTTCGCGGCGAATTCGGTGGCGGCGTCCATCTGCGCGTCGAGGTCGGCGACGATCGCGTCGAGCTCGGCCTCGCTGAACTGATGGTCGAGCATCAGCTGGCGCAGCCGCGGCAACGGGTCCTCCGCCGCCATCTCGGCGAGATGCTCCTTGGGCATGTACGAGAAATCGGCGCCGAAGAAGTGGCCCATCATGCGGTAGCACATCGCCTCGATCAGCGTCGGCCCCTCGCCGGCGCGCGCGCGATCGACCGCCGCCTTGGTCGTATTGTACATCGCGATCGCGTCGTTGCCGTCGACCTTCACGCCGTTCATTCCATAGGCCTTGGCGCGGGTGACGATCGAATCGACCTTGGTGTGGTCGGCAAAAGCGGTATGCTCGCCATAGCGGTTGTTCTGGCACAGGAAGATCACCGGCAGCTTCCACAGCTGCGCCATGTTCATCGCCTCGTGGAAGGCGCCGATATTGGTCGCGCCGTCGCCGAAGCAGACCATCGTCACCTTGCCGTCGCCGCGGTTCTGCGACGCGAGCGCGAGTCCGTTAGCGATCGGCAGCCCCGATCCGACGACACCCGTCGTCACCATCACCCCGGTCTCGGGGTGGGTGATGTGCATCGACCCGCCCTTGCCGCGGCAGGTACCGCCGACCTTGCCCGCGATCTCGGCGAACAAGGGGTTCAGTGGTACGCCCTTGGCGATCTGGTCGTGCTGGCCGCGATAGGTGGTGACGAGATAATCGTCCTGTTCCAGCGCCGCCATCGCCGCCGCCGACACGAGTTCCTGCCCGCGCACGGTGTAATAGATCACCGCGAGCTTGCCGGTCATCAGCAGCGAGCGGAACTTCTCGTCGGCGCGCGCGACGCGCATCGTGCGGGTGTAGATGTCGCGCAGCGTGTCGCGATCGATCGTCGTCTCGGTCATGCAGGCTCTCCGATGCCATATTGGGGGTTGGCGCTGGCGGCGGCGCCGGGGCGGGCGGCAACGCGGTCGCGCCAGGCAGCAAGATTGGCAAGCGCGGGATCGAGCGGTTGCCCGACCATCGCGCCGAACTCGACGAAGGAATAGAGCAGGATATCGGCGAGGCTGAAGCGCTCGCCCGCAAGCCAAGGCCCCGCCCCGACGATCCGGTCGACCTGCGCCAGCCCGTTGGCGGCGAGCCGCTTCAGGTCGGCCGCCGCATCGGGCAGGCAGAGCAGCCGGCTCTCGAACATCGGCAGCCCCTCGGCGCCGCGGAAACCCGCGGTCATCGGCACGACGACGAGCTGGTCGACGATCCGCACCAGCATTCGCGTCCGCGCGCGTTCTTCGGCAGTCGCGCCGAGCAGCGTGTGCCCGGCGGCCGTCTCGTCGAGATATTCGCAGATCGCGATGCTCTCGGCGATGCAGCCGCCGTCGTCGAGTTCGAGCAATGGTGTGTGCCCGAGCGGGCTTTTCGCGCAGAAATCGGGCTGGCGGTTTTCGGCCGCCATGATGTCGACGAATTGCCGATCGACCGCGATGCCGGTCTCGGCGAGGTACATCAGCACCACGCGCGGATTGGGGCCGAGCGACTGGTAAAGTTTCATTCCGCGCGGCCTAGAACTGGACGCGTTTGGTGAAGCCGCCGTCGATGACGAGATGCGCGCCGGTCATATAGGGACAGGCGGGCGAGGCCATGAAGACGATCGCCTTCGCCACTTCCTCGGGCTCGCCGAAGCGCCCCATCGGCATCTGCGCCAGCGTGCCTTCATAGAGCGGCGGCACCGCCGACTTGATGACTTCCCAATTGCCGCCGGGATAATAGATCGCACCGGGCGAGACGATGTTGACGCGGATATTCTGCGCCGCGAGCGCCTGGCTCAGCTGCGAGCCATAGGTGATCAGCGCGGCTTTCAGCGCATTGAACGCCTGCGGCACGATGAAGGTCTCGACCGCCGCGGTCGACGACATGAAAATGATCGACCCCGATCCCGATGCGGCCAGCGCCTCGGTCAGCACCTCGACCCCGTGCACCGCGCCCATGACGTCCATGTCGAGCCCGCGCTGCCAGTCGCCGGTCGCACCCTGCCCCGACGAGCTGGCGGTGTGGATGAAGATGTCGCAGCCGCCAAGCGTGTCGCGCGCTTTCGCCAGCCACGCGCGATAGCCGTCGGGGTTGCCGGTCATGTCGAACTGTTCGCCAAGCACCTTGCCCGGCCCCGCGGCATCGATCGCCGCGACCGCCGCGGCGACCTTCTCGGCATCGCGCGAGAAGAAGGCGACGTCGGCGCCCTCGGCAGCGAAAATCTTGAGCGAGGCGAGCCCCAGCCCATGCGCGCCGCCGTTGATGATCACCTTCTTGCCGGCCAGATCCAAGTCCATCGCATCCTCCTCATGTCATTTTGGAGAGGAGAGTATCGGGCTAGTCCGCGCAGGGACATCAGCAAAAATGGGAGCGGCCTGCATCCTGCGGCCAAGGCAATGACCGGGACCACTTCGCCGACATACCGCGCATCGCGGCAGCACCGCGCTTCGCGCGCCGATTACGCGCGCAGCAAGGGCTCCTTCACGACCCCAGGATCGTCGGCAGGTCCAGGTCGAAGCGCGCCAGATATTTGCGCAGGCGATCCGCGTCGTTGGTCGATTTGCGCAGTTCGCGCGACGCCGCGAACAATTTTCGTCCCGCCGACGACAGGTTCCCGCTGCGACGGCACACCTCGACCGTATAGGCCAGTTGCACGCGATCGAACGGATCGATCCGGGCGAGCGCTTCGCCGGGCAGCAGCTTGCCGAGCAGGTCGTCCTCGCCCTTTGCCCCCGACCAAAGCGCGCGGAGCCGCGATATCTCGACCGCGACGCTATCGGCGTCGATGCGCCCGGCGGGACTCAGCGTCGCCATCCGCGTAACGCTGGCGGCGAGGTCGCGAAAATTGCCGTGCCACAGCGCGGCGGAATCTTCGGCAAAGCGCAAATAGCGATCGCGTCCCTCCCGGTTGAAGGTCACGCGCGTGCCTTCGCGTTCGGCAAAACGCTCGAGCTCGAAATCGAGATTCGGGGCGATATCCTCGCGGCGCTGTGCCAGCCCCGGCAGGCTGAACGTCCAGAGATTCAGGCGCGCGAACAGATCCTCGCGAAACCGCCCCGCTGCCACCTCGCCGACCAGATCGCGATTGGTGCCGGCGATGAGCTGGAAATCGCTCGCCGCCTCCCTGTCCGCCCCGACCGGCAGGAAACGCCCGTCCTCGATCGCGCGCAGGATCATCGCCTGCTCGTCGAGCCCCAGTTCACCGATCTCGTCGAGGAAGAGCAGCCCCTTGTCGGCCGTCCTGAGCAGGCCGGGGCGATCCTGGATCGCACCGGTAAAGGCGCCCTTGTGATGGCCGAACAGCGCCGACATCGCGCTGTCGCCCTTCAGCGTCGCGCAATTCACCTCGACGAAGGCGCCGCCGATCTGGTGGCGCAGCTTCTTGAGCTCATAGATCTTGCGGGCAAGCTGGCTCTTCCCCGCCCCCGTCGGCCCCATCAGCAGGATCGGCGCGCGGCTGCGCACCGCGACCTGCTCGATTTCCTCGATCAGCCGGTTGAAGGCGGGATTGCGCGTTTCGATCCCGCTTTTGAGGAAGCTGGCGCTCTCGGCGCTCGCCTCGGCAAAGCGCGTCGCGATGCTGTCGTAGCGCGAGAGGTCGAGGTCGATGGCATTCCATGTCCCCACCGGCTGCGGCGCGCCGCGCTGCGGCTGCGTCTGGAGCAGGCGGCCGGGCAGGTAACGCGCCTCGGTCAGCAGAAAGAGGCAGATCTGCGCGACGTGCGTCCCGGTCGTGATGTGGACGAGATATTCGTGCGTGTCGGGATCGAAGGGAAAGTCGCGCGCGAAGTCGAGCAGCTTGCCATAGACCTCCTCGAAATCCCACGCGTCGTCGAAATCGAGCAGGTGCGGCACGACTTCGGTTTCGGGCGAGACGTCGCGGATATCGTCCATGACATATTCGGCGAGGCGGCGGTGATAGCTGCCGTGGAGCAGGACGAAGCGATCGACGCGCAGATCCTCCTGCATGCAGATGCTGACCGTCGGGCGCCACTTGTTCCAGCGCGAAGGGCCGAACTTGGCGGCGTCGAGCGTCGAACCGAGGAATCCGATGACGGTGAGAGGCTTCATGCCGATCTTATAATATTTTATAACCTGCGCGACAACAGGATATGATTTTTCGGAGGCGCAGCGATCGACGCTTTAACCGTCAGCAATAATTATCGTTTTAAAATAATACATTATGAACTTACCGTTCAGCTTCCCGCCATTTGGCACGCCTCCTGCTTAGCCATGGGCGCCGGGATCACGTCACCCGGCGACGCGGGACGAAGGGGCGGCCGGAATGGGCCGGCCGCCCCAAAGGGTCCCCAGCGATTTTTGGAAGGCTCGCCATCGCGGCGTCCTTGCCCCAAGGAAGTGAAGAGGAGGTCAGCCATGACCCAGACGACTTACGAAGTGCTGAACGTCGAGGGCGGACGCCCGGTCAAGATGTGGACCCGCGGCGTGCCCGTGGAGGATATGGCGCGCGCGCAGCTGACCAAGGCGGCCAAAATGCCGTTCGTGTTCAAGCATGTCGCCGCGATGCCCGACGTCCATGTCGGCATCGGCGCCACGGTCGGATCGGTGATCCCGACCAAGGGTGCGGTGATCCCGGCGGCAGTCGGGGTCGATATCGGCTGCGGCATGATGGCCGCGCGCACCACGCTGACGGCGCACGACCTGCCCGACAACCTCGAGGGCATTCGCAGCGCGATCGAGGCGGCGGTTCCGCACGGCCGCTCGATCGGCCGCGGCAAGCGCGACCATGGTTCGTGGGGCGATCCGCCGCCGGCGATCGTCGACGCCTGGGCGACGCTCGCCGAACGGTTCGGCCATCTCGTCGCCAAGCATCCGCGGCTGAAGAACACCAACAACCTCACGCATCTGGGGACGCTCGGAACGGGCAACCATTTCATCGAGCTGTGCCTCGACCAGGATGCGCGGGTGTGGGTGATGCTGCATTCGGGATCGCGCGGCGTCGGCAATGCGATCGGCACCTACTTCATCGAACTGGCGAAGAAGGACATGCGCAAGTGGTTCATCAACCTGCCCGACGAAGATCTGGCGTACTTCCCGGAAGGGACCGACCATTTCGACGATTATGTCGAGGCGGTGGGCTGGGCGCAGGACTTCGCCGTGCTGAACCGGCGCATGATGATGACCAATGTCATCGCCGCGCTGCGCCGGCAGATCGCGAAGCCCTTCGAGGCCGAGGCCGAAGCGGTGAACTGCCATCACAATTATGTGACGCGCGAGAACCACTTCGGCGAGAATGTGCTCGTCACCCGCAAGGGTGCCGTGCGCGCGGCGAAGGGGGTGATGGGGATCATCCCGGGCTCGATGGGCGCGAAATCGTTCATCGTACGCGGGCTCGGAAACCCGGAGTCGTTCGACAGCTGCAGCCATGGCGCGGGCCGCGTCATGAGCCGCACCGCGGCGAAGAAGCTCGTCACCCTCGACGAGCATATCGCCGACACCGCGGGCGTCGAATGCCGCAAGGACGAAGGCGTGATCGACGAGACGCCCAAGGCGTACAAGCCGATCGAGGCGGTGATGGCGGCGCAGGCCGACCTGGTCGAGATCGTCCATACGCTGAAGCAGGTGGTGTGCGTGAAGGGGTGATCCCCCTTCACGCCGCCATCGGAGGGGGGCGAACGGTGAAAAAGACCCTGTGCTGCGGCGCCTGCGAAGCGCGCCTGACGCGCGCGCTGACGGTCGTGTCGAGCAAGGTGCCCGGCGTCGTGCCGCCCGATCAGGTGCCAGGCAAGCTGCTGGTCGCGCACGGGATCGCGTTCAAGAGTTGGGAGCCGATCGAGCGATCCTTTGGCAACGTGCGGTCGCTGCTCGAATTTGTCCCGCAATATTGGCTCAATCCGGACGATTTGACCGAAGCTGTGCGTGACACGCGCAATGGGGACCGTCTGGGCGGGTGTTGCGGGCTTGGCGGGCTTAGCGGTCCCAATCAGATATGCCGGTGCGGCGCCGAAGTCGGCACGCTACGCACCGACTGCTGGACACCGCACCTGTTCGTCCCCGACCCTATGAACACGAATTGGATAGAAGAAGAAGAAGAAGAAGAAGAATGATCATCATCGACGGATCCGAAGGCGAAGGCGGGGGGCAGGTGCTGCGCTATGCGTGTGCGCTGGCGCTGCTCACCGGCACCCCCTTCACGATCGAGAATATCCGCGGCGGACGCGAGAAGCCGGGGCTCATGCGCCAGCATGTGACCGCGATCGAGGCCGCCTGCGTGATTGGCGGCGCCGAATGCAGCGGGCTGGCGGTCGGCTCGAACAGCATTTCCTTCCGCCCCGGGCGCGTGACGCCGGGCGACTATCATTTCGCGGTCGGCACCGCGGGCAGCACGGGCCTCGTCCTCCAGACGATCCTCGTGCCGCTGATGCTCGCCGACGCACCCTCGCGCCTCGTGATCGAGGGCGGGACGCATGCGATGGCGGCGCCGCCGTTCGAATTCATCGCGCGCACATTGCTGCCGGTGATCAACCGTATGGGGCCGTCGGTCTCGGCGCGGCTGGTCCGCCACGGCTTTTTCCCGCGCGGCGGTGGACGGATCGAGGTCGACATTCGCCCGGCTCCGCTCACCGCGATCGAATGCATCGAGCGCGGGGCGGCGGGGGCCGTGCAAGCGACCGCCCTAGTTGCCGGCATCCCCTTCGATGTCGCCGCGCGCGAGATCAAGGCCGCGAAGAAAATACTCGCGGACTGGCCGGCGGAAGCGTTTGTTACGCACGAACTTCCCGCGGATCGGGGTCCGGGCAATGCGCTGCTGATCGAAGCGCAGTTCGACGATGTGACCGAGATCGTGTCGGCCTTCGGCAAGCTCGGCGTCCCCGCCGAGCGGCTCGCAACGACGGCGGCGCGGCGCATGGCGGGTTACCTCGTGTCGCGCGCCTTCGCCGGCCCCTATCTGCAGGACCAACTGCTGCTGCCGATGGCCTTCGCGGGCGGCGGCGCCTTCACGTCGGTCAAGCTCAGCGAGCATAGCAGCACGGCGATGGCGCTCATCGAGCGGTTTACCGGCCGCCGGTTTCGCGTGTCGGCGACGGGCGACGCCAACCTCGTCGAAGTGATCGCCTGACCGGCGACCGTCTCAGGGGCGATAGGGTATCGAGTCCGGCGCGAGCACGCCGACGTCGCGCGCGTAGCGTTCCCACGCCGCCGCGAGGGCGTCACGCCGCGCCGGCTCCGCGCGCGACAGGTCGCGTGTCTCACCGGGATCGCGCGCCACATCGAACAGGCGCCACTGCCCGTCGCCGATATCGGTGAGCTTCCACTCGCCCCGGCGATAGGCCTTCGAGCCGAAAAGCTCGGCGCCGAAGCCGTCGGTGGCGCCATAGACGCGCGCGGAGGGATTGCGCAGCCACGCCAGCCACGAACGGCCTGTGATCGGCTTGACCGCCTTGCCCCCGACATCGGTCGCTGCCGGGTCGACGCCCGCAAGATCGAGCAAGGTCGGCGCGACGTCGGCGACCGAAAGGAACTGCGTATCGGCGCCCTGCCGCCGCGGAATGCCCGCGCCGCTGATGAAGGCGACCGCGCGCGCTCCGCCCTCGCTCTGATAGCCCTTGGTCAGCCACGACGGCGCCGTCGCGGCCTGCGCCCAGCCCGCGCCATAGGTGATATAGGAGGACGCTGCACCGCGGTTGGCGAAGCCGTTGTCGGCGCCCTTGATCCGCGCGGCGAGCATTTCGGCGCCCGTCGTCTCGACGTCGAGCGCCTCGGCGCCGTTGTCGGCAAGGAAGAGGATCACCGTATTGTCGAGCTCGCCCGAGGCACGCAGCGCGTCGATCACGCGGCCGACATTCTGGTCGAGCCGGTCGACCATCGCGGCATAGATTTCCATGTTGCGCGCCGCGATGCGCTGCTGGTCGGCGGTCAGGGAATCCCAGCTGCCATCGCGGTTGCGCGGGGTGTGCGCCGCGACGTCGGCGGCAAGTATCCCGAGTTCGCGCTGGCGGGCGAGGCGGCGCTCGCGCAGCGCATCGAAGCCGTCGTCGTAGCGCCCCGCGTAGCGCGCGATGTCCTCGGGATGCGCCTGCAGCGGCCAATGCGGCGCGGTGAAGGCGAGATAGGCGAAGAAGGGCTGCCCCTCGCCCTGCCCTTCGCGCTCGCCGAGGAAATCGACCAGCCGGGTCGCGAAATAGTCGCTCGAATAGAAATCGGCGGGCAGCTTGGTCAGCGGCTTGCCCTGTTCGGTGTAGGTCGCGGTGGTGCCGACATCGGTGCCGAAATGATTGTGCCCGCCCTGGAGCAAGGCAAAGCTGCGCTGGAAGCCGCGTGCGTGCGGATCCTGTTCGGGGGTCAGGCCGAGGTGCCATTTGCCCGAGAAGAGGGTTTGGTATCCGCCCGCCGCCAATCGCTCCGCGAGCGTCGCGACATCGCTGCGCAAATAGCCTTCATAGCCGGACTTGCCCTGCTGGTTGGGGCGGATCATCTCGGCCATCGTGCCGAGGCCCGCGAGATGATTGTCTGTGCCCGAAAGCAGCATCGAGCGCGTCGGCGAACAGGTCGGCGCGGTGTGGAAGCCTGCGAGGCGGACCCCCGCGAGCGCCAGCCGGTCGAGATGCGGCGTGCGGATCTCGCCCCCGAACGCGCCAAGGTCCGAATAGCCGAGATCGTCGGCGACGATGATCAGGAAATTGGGGCGCCGTTCCTCCGCCTGCGCGGGCGCGGCGGCGATAACGAGAAGGAACAGCAGGGACGCGAGGCGCTTCATTCGGGACATCCTGTCAGGAAAGGGGCGGCGCGCCGCGGGCGAATGGAACCCGGGCGCGCCGCAGTCTGGACCGGCGCAGTCGCAGGAAGGGAGGTGGGAGGCCGGTCCGCGGGATTGATCAGGCGGGTTCGTATTCGACCGGCTTTTCCTGCCGCACGATACGGCTGCGGCGACCGTCGATCGCGACCGGCACCTCGCCGTGGATCGTCGCGCGGCGCAGCGTCCGGCGCTGGAGCCCGAAGTCGGCGGTCGCGCGGTGCTGCGTCGCCTGATTGTCCCAGATGGCGACGTCGCCCGCCTGCCAGCGCCAGCGCACGACATTCTCGGGCTTGGTGATATGCTCCTGCAGCGTCTGGAACAGCCGCGCGCTGTCGATCTGGTTCAGCCCGACGAACTGCTTGACGAAATGACCGAGCAGCAGGCTGCGCTGCCCGCTGACCGGATGAACGCGCACCACCGGATGCTCGGTCTCGTACACCGTCGAGGCGAAGACATTGCGATGCTCCTTGATCCGCTTCGCCGCGCTTTCGGCGTCGGGCGCCGACTGCAGGATCGCCGCATAGTCATAGAGGTTGGTGTGCGTCGCCCACAGATTGTTGACGAGCTGGCGCAGCACCTCGGGCAGGCCCTCGTACGCCGTCTCGCCGTTCGCCCATTGCGTGTCGCCGCCCGCCTCGGGGATGGTCAGCGCGCGCAGGATCGACGCCTTCGGATAGGCATCGACGAAGGTCACGTCGGTGTGCCAGCTCGACGCGGCATAGCCTTCGCGGCTGTCGAGTTCGAGCAGGTAGCGCGAGCCTTCGGCGACCGGCACCGTCGGGTGCGCGACCGGATCGCCGAGGAGCGCGGCGAAATCCTCATGCTCCTTGTCGGTCAGATGCTGCTGGTCGCGGAAGAACAGCACCTTGTGCCGCACCAGCGCGGCCCCGATCGCCTGCACCACCGGCGCCGGCAGGTCGCCTGACAATTCGATGCCATGGACGATGGCGCCGATGGTGCCGGTCACCGGCGTGATGTCGAGCGGGATGCTCTTGTCGCGGGCATTGGCATAGCTGTTGTGAAGGTCCGTCATGTCAGTCTCCTTTGGGGGTTGGACGGGTACTCATTCGGCGAAGGCATAATCCGGCGGTCCCGGATCGAGCTGTCGGCGAATTTCGGCGTGCGCCGCCTCGTCGAGCGGGAAGCGCGCGATGAGGGCGGCGGACAGGGCGTGGGCGATGGCGGGGCCAAGACCGAAGACGAGGAGCAGGCCGTTCAGCGCTTCGGGGCTGTTCGTGCCCTTCGGATCGAAGCCGAGCCAGGCGACGAGCGGCAGCGCGATGCCGACCGCGACCGCGGTGGCGGTCTTTCCGGCAAGGCTGAACACCGAATAATAAAGCCCGGTGCGGTCCTCGCCGCTGTCGAGGCGGTGCTTGTCGGCGACGTCGGCGACGATCGCGCGGAGCATCAGATTGCCCGATCCCTGCGCCAGCCCCTGCGCGAGCGTCAGCGCGAGGAGCAGCGGGAAGCTATCGGGGGTAACGAGCAGCAGCGACAGGTTGATCGCGACCTGCACCAGCTCGCCCGCCACCGCGGTGCGATGCTTGCCGTATCGGCGCCCGATCTTCAGCCAGATCGGCCCGGCGAAGATGCCGAAGACGAACTGGAAGAGGAACAATCCGCCCGCCCATTCGGGACGGCCCATGTAAAAGGTCACGAAGAAGACGATCAGCGCCGCGCGGATATTCTGCGCCAGCGTCACCGCGAAATCGGACGCCAGCACGCGCAGCAACAACGGCTCGCCGGTGATCGCGCGGATGCTTTCCTTCAGGCTCAGCCGCGCGGTCGGCAGCGGCGGCAGCGGCGGCTCTTTCAGTGCGGTCAACGTCAGGAGCAGCGCCGGGACGATCGACAGCAGGACGAGCCCGCCCATCAACGACAGCTGCAGATGTCCGTCGCCCGGCCGCAACTGGTCGGCGATCGTCGGCAGGATCAGCGTCAGCAGCAAGGCGCTCGACGTCACAACGGTCTGATAGGTCGCGATGCGCGTGCGCTGATGATAGTCGCCCGACACCTCGCCCGACCAGGCCTGGAACGGGATCTGCACCGCGGTCCAGCCGAGATAGAAGAAGAACAGCACGATCCCCAGCGACAGCGGCGTCACCCCGAAGGGCGGGAAGAAAAGGAAGATCGACGACAGGCCGAACACCACGCCGCCTGCCGCGATCCACGGCTTGCGGCGGCCATGGCGGCCGCGCGTGCGGTCGCTGAGCGATCCCATGAAGGGGTCGGCGATCGCATCCCACAGCCGCCCGAGCAGGAAGACCACGCCGATCACCGTCAGCGACAGGCCGTAATCGCGCGCATAGATGGCGGGCAGATAGACGCCGAGCGGCAGCCCGGCGGCGGCGAGCGGGACCGCGACCGCCGAAAAGCGGATCAGCTGGCCCGAAGTGGCGGGCGCCGCGCTCACAGCTTCGTCCTCAGCGTGACGCCGAGCGTGCGGGGCTCGCCGATCAGCGCGGTGACGATGCCGGTGTTTTGCGCCGACAGCGTCTGGAAATAATCCTTGTCGAACAGGTTGCGCGCCCACAGCGACAGGTCGAACAGCCCGTCGTCGGTGCGGATGCCGATGCGCGCATTGGCGATGCCGTAGGCGGGAACGTCGGCGTAGATGCTGTTGCTCGACGAGGTATTGAACGACGAGCGGTGCGAATAATCGCCATGCGCATAGAGTGACAGGTCGCGCCCGCCGAGCGCCCCGAGTGGCGCCGACACATCGCCGCCGAGCGTATAGGTGAACTTCGGTACCCCGGGCAGCTGCTCGCCGGTCAGGTCCTGGATGCCGCCCTGGTTGAGCCGTTCGGGCGCCTGCGGGGCATTGGGATAATCGCTGTAGGTCGTGTCGGCATAGGCGACCGACGCATAGAAGCTCGCGCGGTTCGACGGCGCGAAGACCAGGTCGCCCTCGACCCCGCGCGAGCGCACGCCGGGTATGTTCGCGATATATTGGCGGACGTTGACCGTGTTCGGCACCTGCTCGGTGATCGCGGTCTGGTAATCGCCGATCTCGGTCCAGTAGCCCGCGACGTTCAACGTGACGCGCCGGTCCCACCATTGCGACTTGATGCCGATTTCGTAACTGTCGACCTTTTCGGGCGCGACGTCAGGGTCGATGCCGGGGGGCAGGTTGGTGAGGTTGAGCCCGCCCGACTTGTTGCCGCGCGAATAGGTCGCATAGGCAAGCGCGTCGTCGGTGAACTGCCACGACAAGGTCGCGAGCCCCGACAGGCTGTCGTCGCCGAACGCCGTCGAATAGCTCGTCACCGGATTGAACTGCGCGCGGACCGTCGCCGCCTGCGCCGCGAGCGCGGGGGTCAGGGTCGAAAGGTCGATGCCCGCGACATGATACTGGTTGAACGACCCGCTTTTCTTCTCATGCGTGTAGCGCAGCCCCGCGGTCAGCGTCAGCCGGTCGGCGAGTTTCCAGTCGAGCTGGCCGAACAGCGCATAGCTTTTGGTGCGCGGGTTCGAGGTCGAATTGGCCTCGAACCCGTCGAGCGCCGCCTGCCACGCCTCGAGCGGGATCGGCGACGTCGCCGGCCGGTTCCACAGCGCCGCGGCGGGACCATAAGCGCTCTTTCCATAGCCGCGGATGACCTGCCAGAAATAATAGGCGCCGACGACATAGTCGACCGGGCCGCCGCTGTCTGATGCCAGGCGGAGCTCCTGGCTGAACTGGCGCTGACGGTTCGCCTGCTGCGCCTTGGTGACGATCGGCAGCGACGTCGAATCGCCGTCGTTCGCGGGGTTCCAGTCCCACCAGCGATAGGCGGTGATCGAGGTCAGCTTGGCGCCGCCGAGGGTCCAGTCGACCTGCCCAGAGGCGCCATAGCCGTCCATGTTCGACTGATAATGGCTGTTCGCCTCGCCGCGCCGCGCGAAGGGATCGATCGTCGGAAAGCCGTAGCCGGGGAAGCGCGCCGCGCGTGCCGCGAAATTGTTCGGGATGACCGCGCCGTTCGAATAGGTGCCGAAATAATCGGCGAAGATGTTGAGGACGTGGTTCTGCTTCTGGCGCGAGAAGTCGCCGATGATCCGCACCTCGAGACCGGGCGCCGGGGTGATCAGCACCTGCCCGCGCACGCTCCAGTTCGAATAATCCTGCGCGCGCTCGTTCTGCGTCACATTGTAGAGGAAACCGCGCCGCTCGGTAACCGCGCCGCTGAGGCGCACCGCGATCAGATCGTCGACAAGCCCGGTCGAGGCCGACCCGCGCAGTTGGTAATAGCCATAGTCGCCGACGCTCGCCTCGCCCGAAAATTCGGGGTCGAAGCTCGGCTTCTTCGACGTGATGTTGATCGCACCCGAAGTGGTGTTCTTGCCGAACAGCGTCCCCTGCGGCCCGCGCAGCACCTCGATCTGCTGCAGGTCGACCAGGTCGAACTGCGTCTGGCCGACGCGGCCGTAATAGACATTGTCGATATAGAAACCGACGCCATTCTCGAGCCCGTCGTTGGTCAACGCGACATTGCTGCCGAGCCCGCGGATATTGATGTTGGTGTTGCGCGGGTTGAAGCTGAACACCTGCAGGCTGGGCACGATCTGCTGAATCTGCGTCAGCGTGTAATTGCCGGTCTTTTCGAGCGTTTCGGCACCGACGACGGTCAGGGCGATCGGTACGTCCTGCGCGCTTTCGTCCCGGCGGCGGGCGGAAACGATGATTTCGGTGCCGTCATAGCTGTCGCCGGCGGACTCGGCCGCGTCGCCCGCGGCATCCGCCGCTGCGGCGGCCTCTGTGGTGCCAGCCGCCTCGGCGGCAACTTCTTCGGTGGCCCGGGCGGGCACTGCCGGAGCCAGCAGCGCCGCGCCGAGCAGCAGTTTCAGACGATGGTCGGGAGAGAATCTGGACATTATATTTTTTCCCCGGGCGGCAGTCCCGCCCCCTTTTTGATGTGATGAATGGTGGCGCGGGGCGCCGCGCCGGACCAGGCAGCCGCCGGCTCGCGTCCCCACAGCGCACGGGCGGCGCTGCGCAAGGATGCGGGATAGCGGGCCAGATCCGACAGGTCGGACTGGGTCAGTATGGGCATGATTCACCTGCCGCCGGCGCGCAGGCGCCGGACGCAAGGCCGCATTGCGCCCTCGCGAAAGGGAGGCGCGGCCAGGACGAAAGGAACGTGCCGCCGCGCGGAGGGGAAGCGGTCGTCCGCTATCCCGCGCGCGGGTCCGGCTATGGTCTAGACGCTGCTGTTACACATGCGCATCGCAATACCCCTACTGGGGGAACGCAATGCCTGGCGCTGTCGCCCGAGCATCACGCGCTTTAGCCGTTGGTAACGCGGAGCAAGCTGCTTCCCGATCAAAAGCCGCGGGTCGAAGAAAGGCGGGAGAGCCTGCCACCCGGTCCGACCAGTTCCGAATGACAAACTCAACTTAAAAGATTGATATTAGATTCGTCAACCGCCGCGCGTCGTTTCTGCGACGAAGAAAATCTTTCGCAAGACGAGTTGCGCCTATGGCCGAGGTGTCCGGGGCGGCTGCGCCGCGGCAAGCGGAAGTTTCAAGAAGCAGACGCCGGACATCGCGAATGGATCGCGATCGATAATCCTGCTGGCAGATTTGTGCGCTGCAGCGTAAAGGCGCGGCTATGAGGATCGCGATCATCGATACCAGCACGACGCGCGCCGCCATCATCTCCGATGGTCTGCGCGAGGCCGGGCTCGACGATCTCATCCTCATCGATCCCGCGGGCCCGCTCGTCGCGCAGGTCGAGGCCGCGAAGCCCGAAGTCGTCCTCATCAACCTCGAGAACCCGAGCCGCGACCTGCTCGAGGATTTCTTCGCGATGTCGCGCGCGCTCGCGCGGCCGATCGCGATGTTCGTCGACCAGAGCGACGCCGAGGCAACCGGCGCGGCGATCGATGCCGGGGTGTCGGCCTATGTCGTCGACGGTCTGTCGAAGCAGCGCATCAAGCCGGTGATCGACTTGGCCGTCCGCCGCTTTCAGGCCTTCTCGCGGCTCCAGCGCGAACTCGACGAGGCCAAGAATGCGCTGGTCGAGCGCGCGGTGATCGACAAGGCCAAGGCGATTTTGATGAAGCGCCGCCAGGTCGACGAGCCCGCCGCCTATGCACTGCTGCGCGGCCAGGCGATGCGCACCAACCGCCGGATCGCGGAGATCGCCGAGGCGATCGTGACCAGCGAAGCGCTGATGGGAGACGTGGAATGACGGGCGAGCGTTTCCGCATCGGGTTCCTGCCGCTGGTCGATGCCGCGCTACCGATCCTCGCGCATGAGTTGGGCTTTGCGGCGCGCGAAGGCGTGACCGTCGAACTGGTGCGTGACATGACCTGGGCGACGGTGCGCGACCGGCTGCTCTATGGCCACACCGACGCCGCGCACATGATCGCGCCGCTCGCGATCGCGACGACGCTCGGCCGCGACCGGCCGCCGGTACCGCTGGCGGTCCCGTTCGTGCTTGGGCTCAACGGCAATGCCGTGACCTTCTCGGCGCGGCTCGCCGGCGAGGTCGGGCTGGGCGACGCGCTCGGCGATCCCCTCGCGATCGGCGCCGCGCTGAAGCGGGTCGCCGCGGCACGCGCCGTCGCCGGCAAGCCGCTGCGCTTCGGCGTCGTCCACCGCTATTCGAGCCACAATTATATGTTGCGCTACTGGCTCGCGGGCGTCGGCATCCGCCCCGACCAGGATGTCGAGATCATCGTCACCAGCCCGCCCTTCGCCGCCGACGCGCTCGCCGCCGGCGACGTCGACGGCATCTGCGTCGGCGAGCCGTGGAACTCGATCGCGGTCGAGCGCGGCGTCGGCCATATCGCGCTCGCCACCGCGCAGATCTGGCGGCGCGGGGTCGAAAAAGTGCTCGCGATGCGCGAGGCGGTCCTGGACGAGCGCCGCGACGCCGTCGAGGCACTGGTCCGCGCCTTGCATGCGGCCGCGGCCTATTTCGTCGAGCCGGGCGCGGCGGAGGAAAGCGCCGACATATTGGCGCGGCCCGAATATCTCGATGCCTCGCGCGACGCGATCTTGCGCGCGATCACTGACCGCATCCGCCTCGTCCCCGGCGGCGAGCCGATCCACTATCCCGACTTCATGTTCCAGTATCGCGAGGCGGCGAACTTCCCGTGGCGCAGCCAGGCGGCTTGGCTCTATTCGCAGATGGTGCGCTGGGACTATATGGCGTTCGACGCGGCGGGCGCGGCGGCCGCCGGCAAGGTCTTCCGGCCCGACGTATACCGCGCCGCGCTCGCGGGTTCGGGGGCACCACTGCCCGGCGCCAGTTCGAAGCTCGAGGGCGGGCTCGACGAGCCGATCGGCGCGGGCTCGACGCAGGGCCGGCTGACGCTCGGCAGCGACCGGTTTTTCGACAGCCGCGCCTTCGATCCCGACGATATCGAGGCCTATCTTGCTGAACTTCCCTAGCGTTATATTTATGCTGCACCTGCGAAATAACCGCTTGCGGCGTGCCTAAAAATCAGGCAGGTTAAACGCACTCGGCAGGGCTGCCGGGGCAGGATAAAGCGGCGCCGGCTCCAACGAGGGGGTCGAACCGCAGGCGGACGGGGAGCCATTTCCCCGATATCCCAACAGGCAATGAAGCCGTCAGGATGCGCCCGCGTGGCCGCCGTCCTGGCGGCTTTTTTATTGCCCGTCACACGAAAGGGACGGACGATGACGACTGCAACCACGGGCGCCGCGGCACCCAAATCGAATTTCTGGACCAGCGGGCACTGGCCGACGCTGGTCGCGGCCTTTCTCTATTTCGACCTCGCCTTCATGGTGTGGGTCATCCTCGGCCCGCTCGCGCCCGCGATCTCGGAAGACCTTGGCCTGACCCCGGCGCAAAAGGGGCTGATGGTCGCGGTGCCGACGCTGGCGGGCGCGGTGCTGCGCGTCGTCAACGGCCTGCTCGTCGACCGCATCGGCCCGAAGCGCGCGGGCGCGACCAGCCAGGTCATCGTCATCGCCGGATTGTTCGTCGCCTGGTTCATGGGCGTGCACAGCTTCGCGGGCACGCTCGCGCTCGGCGTGATCCTCGGCTTTGCAGGCGCCAGCTTCGCGATCGCCCTCCCGCTCGCCAGCCGCTGGTACCCGCCCGAGCATCAGGGCAAGGCGATGGGGCTCGCCGGCATGGGCAATTCGGGCACCGTGCTCGCCGCGCTCTTCGCGCCCGGCCTCGCCAAGCTCTTCGGCTGGAACGCGGTGCTCGGCCTCGCCTGCATCCCGCTGACGGTCGTCTTCTTCGTCTATCTCCTCATGGCCAAGGACGCACCTAACGCGCCAGCACCCAAGAAGCTCGCCCATTATTTCGAACCGCTCAAGACCGCCGACGCCTGGTGGCTGATGGCCTTCTATTCGGTGACCTTCGGCGGTTTCGTGGGTCTCGCCGCCTCGCTCCCCATCTATTTCACCGACCAATTCCATCTGACCCCGGTGATGGCGGGCTATTGCACCGCGGCCTGCGTCTTCGCCGGATCGCTGGTGCGGCCGATGGGCGGCGCGCTCGCCGACCGGATCGGCGGGGTGAAGGCGCTGATGATGGTCTTCGTCGTCGCCGCGCTCGCGCTCGCCGGGGTGCCGCAGGCGGCGAACCTGCCCGCCGCGCTCACCTTGTTCGTGATCGCGATGCTCGCGCTCGGCACCGGCAACGGCTCGGTGTTCCAGCTCGTGCCGCAGCGCTTTTCGGCCGAGATCGGCGTGATGACGGGGCTCGTCGGCATGGCGGGCGGGGTCGGCGGTTTCTACCTCGCCTCCTCGCTCGGCTTCGCGAAGCAGTGGACGGGCAGCTTCGCGCCGGGCTTCTACATCTTCGCGGGGCTCGCGGTGCTCGCGCTCGTCGCACTGATCTTCGTCAAGGGCCAGTGGCGCGCGACATGGGGCGCCGCCGAAGGCGTGCGGATCTAGCCATGACCCGCACCCTCATCCTCTTGCTGGCGCTCGCGCCGGCCGGGGTGGCGCACGCCCAGAACGTCGCCCTCAAGCCGCTCAGCGAAGCCCGGCTCCGCTACGAGAGCGTCGACCAGGACGGCTTCGCCACCGACACCGACAAATTTTGGCTCCAACTGGACTGGATGCTTTGATGGAACATCGCCCCCTCAAGCCCGAAACCGACACGCGCGAGCACCTCGTCGTCGTCGGCAACGGCATGGCCGGCTGCCGCGCGGTCGAGGAACTGCTCGCGCGCGATCCGAACCGCTATCGCGTGACGATTTTCGGCGCCGAACCGCGGGTCAATTACAACCGCATCATGCTCTCTCCCGTCCTCGCCGGCGAGAAATGCTTCGACGATATCGTGATCAACGATGCCGGCTGGTACGCCGACAACGGCATCGCGCTCGTCGCCGGCGATCCGGTCGCGACGATCGACCGCGCCGCGAAGACGGTAACGACGCGCAGCGGGCTCGCCGAAGGCTATGACCGCCTGCTGATCGCGACGGGCTCCGATCCCTTCATCATCCCGGTGCCGGGCAAGGACCTTCCCGGCGTCATCGCCTTTCGCGACATGGACGATGTCGACACGATGCTCGCCGCCGCCGACGCGGGCGGCGATGCAGTGGTGATCGGCGGCGGGCTGCTCGGGCTCGAGGCGGCGCACGGCCTCAGCTTGCGTGGGATGAAGGTCACGGTCATCCACCTGATGCCGACGCTGATGGAGCGCCAGCTCGACGAGGCGGCGGGCTGGCTGCTCAAAAATGCGCTCGAAGCGCGCGGCCAGACGATCCTGACCGGCGCCGACACCGCCGAGATCATAGGCGACGGCAAGGTCGAGGGCGTCAGACTGAAGGACGGCACGCTGATCCCCGCCAGCCTCGTCGTGATGGCGGTGGGCATCCGCCCTTCGACCCAGCTTGCCCGCGACGCGGGGCTCGCGGTCGGGCGTGGCATCCAGGTCGACGACCATATGGTGACCAGCGACCCCGCCGTGCTCGCGGTCGGCGAATGCGTCGAGCATGACGGGCAGGTCTATGGCCTTGTCGCACCCTTGTGGGACATGTGCCGCAGCCTCGCCGACGGCCTCGTCGAAAAGCCCAGCGGCTATCGCGGCTCGGTCACCTCGACCAAGCTCAAGGTCTCCGGCATCGACGTCTTTTCCGCCGGCGATTTCTCGGGCGGCGACGGGTGCGAGGACATTGTCCTCCGCGACGCGAGCCGCGGCGTCTACAAGCGCGTGATCGTCAGGGATGACCGCATTGTGGGCGCGGTGCTCTATGGCGATACCGCCGACGGTAGCTGGTATTTCGACCTCCTCAAGAAGCAGGAAGACGTCTCGGACCTTCGCGACTTGCTGATCTTCGGCCAGGCCTTCGCCGCGGGAGGCGGCGCGGCGGACCCTAAGGCGGCCGTTGCGGCGCTTTCCGACGATGCGGAAATCTGCGGCTGCAACGGCGTCACCAAGGGCCAGGTCGTCTCGTGCATCGCCAAGGGCGCGCACAGCCTCGACGCGGTGCGCGGCACCTGCAAGGCGTCGGCGAGTTGTGGCAGTTGCACCGGGCTCGTCGAGAATCTGCTCGCGCTGGCCTTGGGCGACGAGGTGCAGGCGGGTCCGAAGACGATGTGCAAATGCACCAGCTTCGGCCACGACGATGTCCGCCGCGAGATCGTCGCGCAAACCATGCGCTCGATCCCCGAGGTGATGCAGAAGCTGCACTGGACCACCCCCGACGGCTGCTCGTCGTGCCGACCGGCGCTCAACTATTACCTGCTCTGCGCGCTCCCCGGCGACTATGTCGACGACCAGCAGAGCCGCTTCGTCAACGAACGCCTGCACGCCAATATCCAGAAGGACGGGACCTATTCGGTCGTCCCGCGCATGTGGGGCGGGCTCACCAACCCCACCGAGTTGCGCGCGATCGCCGATGTCGTCGAGAAGTACAATGCGCCGATGGTCAAGGTGACCGGCGGCCAGCGGCTCGACATCTTCGGGATCAAAAAGGAGGATCTGCCCGCGGTCTGGGCTGATCTCAACGCCGCGGGCATGGTGTCGGGCCACGCCTATGGCAAGGCGCTGCGCACCGTGAAGACCTGCGTCGGGTCCGAATGGTGCCGCTTCGGCACGCAGGATTCGACCGGGCTCGGGGTCAAGATCGAACGGATGAGCTGGGGCAGCTGGATGCCGCACAAGTTCAAGATCGCAGTGTCGGGTTGCCCGCGCAATTGCGCCGAGGCGACGATCAAGGATTTCGGCATCGTCTGCGTCGACAGCGGCTACGAACTCCACGTCGGCGGCAATGGCGGGATCCACGTCCGCGCCACCGACCTCCTGTGCAAGGTCGCGACCGAGCAGGAGGCGATGGATTATTGCGCCGCCTTCATCCAGCTCTACCGCGAGGAAGCCCGCTATCTCGAACGCACCGCGCCGTGGATCGAGCGCGTTGGGGTCGATTACATCAAATCGCGGATCGCCGACGACGATACCGGCCGCGAGGCGCTGCGCGCGCGCTTCCTTTTCGCACAAAGCTTCAGCCAGGATGACCCTTGGGCGCAGCGCGCCGAAGGCGCCGAAGCCGAACATCATGCGCCGATGGCGCGCTTCACCCCGCAGAAGGCGTTTTTGGAAGAGGAGGTTGGGGCATGACCACCGCATTATGGCTCGACATCGGCTGGGTCGACCAGATTCCCGTGCGCGGCAGCCGCACCGTGCAGGTCGAGGGGGGCGACGACATCGCCGTCTTCCGTACCGCCGAGGGCAAGGTATTCGCACTGCTCGACCGCTGCCCGCACAAGCATGGCCGGCTCAGCCAGGGCATCGTCCACGGCGGCGCGGTCGCCTGCCCGCTGCACAACTGGCGGATCAGCCTGGCGACCGGCGAGGCGCTCGGCGAGGACAAGGGCTGTACGCCGACCGTCCCCGTCAAGATCGACGGCGGCCGCGTCCTCATCTGCCGCGCGAGCACGTTGAAAGCCGCGGCGTGAGGGTTGCGCATCATAAAGCCCCTCCCCTTCAGGGGAGGGGTTGGGCGTGGGGGCCATCGGCCTTGCGCAAGGTTTCGAGCCCCCACCCCAACCCCTCCCCTGAAGGGGAGGGGCTCAAGTGACGATCATCCGCACCACCTGCGCCTATTGCGGCGTCGGCTGCGGCATCCGCGCGACGGTGACGGGCGAGCGGACGGTCGACATCGCAGGCGACCCCGATCATCCGGCAAACCGGGGCCGCCTGTGCTCGAAGGGAACGCATCTCGGCGAGACCGTCGGCCTCGAAGGCCGCCTGCTCCATCCGATGATCGGCAGCAAGCGGGCGAGCTGGGACAAGGCGCTCGACCTTGTCGCCAGGCGTTTCAAGGAGACCATTGCGCGCCACGGCCCGGGTAGCGTCGCCTTCTATGTCTCGGGGCAATTGCTCACCGAGGATTATTATGTCGCGAACAAGCTGATGAAGGGCTTCATCGGCACCGCGAATATCGACACCAATTCGCGGCTGTGCATGTCCAGCGCGGTCGCCGGGCACATGCGTGCCTTCGGCGAGGATGTCGTGCCCGCGACCTACGACGATCTCGACGCCGCCGACCTGTTCGTCCTCGTCGGATCGAACACCGCCTGGTGCCACCCGATCGTCTATCAGCGCATCCGCGCGCGCTGCGAGGCCGGCGCGAAGCTCGTCGTCATCGACCCGCGCCGCACCGAGACCGCCGAGGAAGCCGACCTGCATCTGCCGGTCCGCCCGGGCAGCGACGTCGCGCTGATGAACGGCCTGCTCCGGCATTGCCGCGAAGCCGGCGTCGTCGACGAGGATTATCTCGCGGCGCATGTCGCAGTACCGCCGGATTTCTGGGACCAGCTTGGAGAGGGGAATGACCTTTGGTCGGTGGCGCGCACCTGCGACGTCCCCGCCGCCGACCTCAGGCATTTCTATGACCTGTTCGCCGCGAACCCGCGCACCGTCACGCTGTTCAGCCAGGGGATCAACCAGTCGACTGCGGGCACCGATCAGGTCAATGCGATCACCAACCTCCATCTTGCGACCGGCCGCATCGGCAGGCCCGGCGCCGCGCCCTTTTCGATCACCGGTCAGCCCAATGCGATGGGTGGGCGCGAGGTCGGCGGGCTCGCCTCGACGCTCGCCGCGCATATGGATTTCGCCCCCGCGAACCGCACCCGCGTCCAGCGCTTCTGGGCCGCGCCGACGATGGCGGAAAAGCCGGGCCTCAAGGCTGTCGATCTGTTCCGCGCGGTCGGCGAGGGGCGAATCAAGGCGCTGTGGGTCATGGCGACCAACCCCGCGGTGTCGATGCCCGACGTGAACCGGGTTCGCGAAGCGCTCGCCGCCTGTCCCTTCGTCGTCGTCAGCGACGCGATCGAAAAGACCGACACCGGCGCCTTCGCGCATGTTCGCCTGCCCGCCGCGGCATGGGGCGAGAAGGACGGCACGGTCACCAACAGCGACCGTATGATCAGCCGCCAGCGCGCGCTCTTCCCCCTCCCCGGCGAGGCGATGCCCGACTGGTGGATCGTCAAGGAGGTCGGGCGTCGGATGGGCTGGAAGAACGCTTTCACCTATGACCGCGCCGCCGACATCTGGCGCGAGCATTGCCGGCTGTCGAATTACGACAATGACGGCGCGCGCCTGTTCGCGCTGCCCGGCGCGGCGCAGGGTGGCAACGCGGCCTATGACGCGATGGAGCCGTTTCGCTGGGGCGGCGATCACCCCTTTGCCGACGGCCGTTTTTCGACCGACGACGGCCGGGCGCGGCTCGTCCCCGTCGCGCAGAAGCCCCTGCCCGAACCGCTCGTGAAATGGCCGCTGACGCTCAATAGCGGCCGCTACCGCGACCAGTGGCACACGATGACGCGCACCGGCCTCGCCCCCAAGCTCGCGCGCCACCGCGAGGAGCCGCTGGTCGAGGTCCACCCGGACGACGGTGCGCGGCTCGGCCTCACCGACGGCGGTCTCGCGCGCGTCGAAAGCCCGCAAGGCGACAGCCTTTACCGCGTCGCTTTCCACGCGGGTCAGCGCCCCGGCGAACTCTTCGTCCCGATCCACTGGACCGACCGCACGTCGAGCGGCGGGCGCACCGGCCTGCTGCCGCGCCCCCTCGTCGATCCAGTGTCGGGCCAGCCGGGATTCAAACGCACCCCGGCGTCGATCGCCGCCGTCACGCCCAAATGGCGCGGCTTCCTGCTTCTGTCGCGCGAGCTCGCAGCCACCCCGCGCTGCCTGTGGGCGACGCGCGTCGCCGTACCGTCGGGCGTGATGTGGGAGGTCGCGGGCAACGGCGATCTCAAGGCCATCGAGGCGCTGCTCCCCAAGGGCGAGCGCATCGAGGCACAGGACGCCGCGCGCGGCACGCGGCGCACCGCGATCGTCGCGAACGGCCGCCTCGTCGGCGCACTGTTCGTCACCGAGAGCGGCGAGCTGCCGCCGCGCGACTGGCTCATCGCGCAGCTCTCCGCCCCCGAGGTTGCGCCCACCCTGCTCGCGGGCCGCGCGCCCGGCGTGCAGGCCGACCGCGGCCCGATCGTCTGCGTCTGCTTCGACATCGGGCTGAAGACGATCATCGCGGCGATCCGCGACCAGAGCCTCGCCGACGTCGCCGCGATCGGCGGCGCCATCGGCGCCGGCACCAACTGCGGCTCGTGCCGCCCTGCGCTCGCGCGCATCCTCAGCGAGGAGACCAGCAATGCAGCCTGATGATTTTACACCCGGCACCGTCTGGCTCGTCGGCGCCGGACCCGGCGATCCGGAGCTGCTCACGTGCAAGGCCGTGCGCCTGATCGGGGCTGCCGACATCGTCTTCTACGATGCGCTGGTCGGCCCCGCCATTCTCGGCATCATTCCTGCAGGTGCGGAACGGGTCAGTGTGGGCAAGCGTTCGGGTCGCCATTCCAGGGATCAGAAAAGCATCGACACGATGCTCGTCGAGGCCGCGGCCGCGGGCAAGCGCGTCGTCCGTTTGAAGGGCGGCGACCCTTCGCTTTTCGGCCGATCGGCGGAGGAAATGGCCGCGCTGCGCGCCGCGGGATACGCCGTCCATGTCTGCCCCGGCGTCACCGCCGCGAGCGCGGCCGCGGCATCGGGGGGCGTTTCGCTGTCGCTGCGCGGCGTCGCGCGCGAGGTCCGCTTCGTCACCGCGCATAGCCGGCGCGGTGCGGCGCTGGATCTCGACTGGAGCGAGCTGGCGCGTGCGGGAACGACGCTGGCCTTCTACATGGGGCGCGACGCCGCATCCGAAATCTCGCGCGAGCTGATCGCGGCTGGAATGTCGGCAAGAACACCCGTCCTCATCGCCTGCAACATCAGCCTGCCGCAGGAATCGCTGTTGTCGACCCGCCTCGACCTGCTGGGGCTGGCCACCCGGGCCCTCGCCGCGACGGCGCCCACGCTGATCCTCGTCGGCGAGGCGGTGAAGACCGAAAGCCGTCAAGTGGCGACGGCCGAAAAGGACGAGGCCGGCGCGACCCCGGGGGTCGTGCCGGCCTCTAACCACCAGAACCGAAACAGATCGGGTCGCTAGATCGGAAAGCGGTTCGGGAGGCTAAGCAGGCACCATCGCCGGCGCAGGTTAACACCGGCGCACGCCCACCCGCTCGGCGTTGTTTCTGCTTGTTATTTCGCGCGCGGGCGGCGCGTCTACCCAATGTTTATTGGGATGGCGTCAACCTGCGGCATAGGCCAGCAGCGCGCATCCCGGCTGCGCAGCGAGACCCCGCGCAACGGGCAGCGGCGGCGGCGGAGAGGGGGCCGTCCGTCGCCGCGACCGATCGAGATTGCCGACCTAGGGCCTTATTTTCCAAATGAAAATTGACTTTCGTTGGTCAGCACGCGACAGATTTGGCGGATGTCGCAGCACTATCGGCTCGCACGATTCTGGTTCGCCCTGCTGACCCTGCTGCTGGCGGGCCTTTCGTCGCGGGTGGAGGCGGCGGGGGCCGATATCCCGACGGTCCAGCTCCGCGCCGGGCAGGACGCGCCTGCGCTCGCGCCCTATGTCCGCTATATCATCGACGACGCCGACCCGCTGGCGACCACCCCCGCCGAGTTGCTCGCCGGGCCGTTGCAGCGCGTCACCGGCTCCACGATCCATTTCGGTCCGCCGGGGCGCAAGACGATCGTCGCGGTGCGCGTGCGCAACGGCGGCGACAGCCAGGGCAGCTGGATCTTCACCACCGGCCGCGGATCGCTTGCCACTTTCCGCCTCTACGAGGTCGCGAGCGGCGACCTCGATCTGCTGGTCGACGGTTCAAACCCCGATGCCGCGGGCGAGAATCTGCAGACCTATCAGGCATTCAGCACCGAATTCGTGCTCGATCCGGGACAGGAGAAATTGCTGCTGATCGATTTCCTCTCCGAAAACTCGACCTACCTCCCGCTCAAGATCAACAGCTACGGCACCTTCTTCAAGGAGCGGCGCGCGAACATCGCGATGGTGTCGGGCGTCGTGTTCGGGGTCGCCGTGCTGATCCTGCTCAACTTCCTCTTCTTCTCGATCACCGGCCACCGCGAATTCGTCTGGCTTGCCGTAGCGCAGGCCTTTTTCGCGCTGAACACCGTCCATTCCGAAGGCTATATCACCATCTTCTTCCTCGCCGATCAGCCGCTCACCGGGGTCGCGGTCGAGGATGTCTTCAAATGCGGTTTCGCCGCCGCGATGGCGCAGTTCGGCCGCAGCTTCATCAATACCCGGCAGCATTTCCCGCGGCGCGACATCGCGCTGCGCGTGCTGATCGGCGCCGCCTTGCTGATCATGACGCTCCAGCCAGCGCTGTCGCTCTATCCGCCGGCGATGCGCCACACGCTCCACATCGGCGGCTGGCTCGTCGCGATCGGCAGCGCGCTGTTCCTGCCCTTCGTCGGCTTCGCCGCGATGCAGCAGCTCGGCCGCCAGCTCTGGCCGCTGTTCGTCGGCTGGGGCAGCCTCGCGCTCTTCATCGTCTATTCGGCGATCGCCTCGATGGGGGTTTTCGCCTGGCTGCCGATCAACTGGCACCTCGCGGGGCCGGTGGGGCTGTTCGAATCGATCATGGTGACGCTCGCGCTCGGCCTCAACCTCAAGAAGATCCAGAACGACAAGCTGGCCGCCGACGGCAATTATGCGCGGTCGATGGCCGAACGGCTCGAGATGAGCGAGCGTGCGGCGCGGCTCGCCGAGGAAAAGGCCTTCGCGCTCGAAACGGTGAACAGCCAGAACGCCCTGCTCCACGCCTCGGGGCACGACAGCAGACAGGTCATCCTCGCGCTCAACAGCGCGATCGACGTGCTCAAGCGCGGCGACGACACAGGGGTGAACGCCGACCTCACTGCGATGCTGCAAAGCTCGGCCACCTATCTGGGCGAGATCGTCTCGACCACCATCTCGGGCGCCAATATCGCGGGCAGCGACGCCGATTTCCTCGCGCTCGGCGCCTTCGACGCGCGCGCGCTGGTCGAGCCGCTGCAGATGATGTTCAAGACGCCCTTCGCGGGGAAAAAGCTGACGCTCGACACGCACGTCGAAGGCGCGATCACGATCATCTCGGACAAGCCCTTGTTGATGCGCGCACTCGCGAACCTCTTGAGCAATGCCTATCAATATACCGACGGCGGCGGGGCGCGCGTCGCCGTCGAGCGGCGCGGCGAGCAGGCCCTGATCACCATCGCCGACACCGGCCGTGGCATGGCCGGCGAGACCGTCGACGCGCTGAACGAGGGCCGCGCGACGCGGCTGCGCGCCGACGACGGCGCCGAGGGGACCGGATCGGGCTTCCGCGCGGCGAAGCGATTGGTCGAGGCGTTGTCGGGCACGCTCGTCATCACCGCCTCGTCGGACGCCGGGACGGTCATCGAAATCGCCCTGCCCGCCGCCTTCGCCAGCATCACGCCCTGCACCGCCGACGAACTGCAGGCCGGCATCCCGCACTGGCGCATCCTCGACTTCGACCAGCGCACCGCTTTCGACAATGCAATCGCGGCGGCCGGCCGCCCGGCGCACGCCTCGCTCGCAGCGTTGACCTATGACGA
This sequence comes from Sphingopyxis sp. GW821-FHT12F08, assembly GCF_058806755.1. Taxonomy (NCBI): domain Bacteria; kingdom Pseudomonadati; phylum Pseudomonadota; class Alphaproteobacteria; order Sphingomonadales; family Sphingopyxidaceae; genus Sphingopyxis; species Sphingopyxis sp. GW821-FHT12F08. The sequence goes on along the minus strand of NZ_JBXAQA010000003.1, from coordinate 261,638 downwards.
CACCAGCGTCACCCGAGGCCGCCTGGGCGAGATCGTCGCCATGGCGATCATCAAGCCGCCGTGCCGCGAGATGCTGCGGCACCCCGCGCTAGCGGGATCACAGCAACCCTAGCTCCTGCGCGCGCTCGACGATCTTGCGGTTGTTCGCGACCTCGAGCTTGCGGCGCAGTTCGGCGATGTGGAAGGATACCGTCGGCTGCGCGATCGCCAGCCGATAGGCGATTTCCTTGTTGCTCTCGCCCTGTGCCAGATAGTGGAGGATCGCCATCTGGCGCGACGACAGCGCGACGGGCGGCTGCTGGAACTTGCCGAGCGCCTCGCGCATGTGCGGCGACACGAAGATGTCGCCCGCCAGCGCCGCGTCGCACGCCGCGACGATCTGGTCGGACGGATCGGCCTTGCTGACCACCGCGCGCGCGCCGAGCTTCAGCGCATAGTCGATCTCGCCCGGCACCGTCTCGCCGGTCAGGATGATCACGGTCATGTCCCGCGACCCGACGATCTCCGCCAGCACGTTGATCCCGCGTACATCGGGCAGGTTGAGGTCGAGGATGACCAGGTCGACCGGCTGCGACTGGACGAACGCGTTGACCATGGCGCCCCGATCCAAGGCCCCGACGATCGCATAACGGTCGAGTCCGGCGAACAGCAGCTTGATCCCGCTCTGGGTGATCGCATGATCGTCGACGATCAGGATATTATGCTTGGCCGTCATCGCAGCGCCCCCGTTCCCTGTCTGCGAATGCCCGACAAGATCGCGTCGCCGCAACTCGAATATAATTGGGTCCCGCTCCATCGTCAGCTTCCTTCCGCCAGGGCGCCGGCGCGCGGACGCCCGTAGCGCGCGTACAGCGTCGGCAGCACGAACAGGGTGAGCAGGGTGGCCGAGACCAGCCCGCCGATCACGACCGTCGCGAGCGGCTTCTGCACCTCGGCCCCCGCCCCGGTCGCGAGCGCCATCGGCACGAAGCCGAGCGACGCCACCAGCGCGGTCATCACCACCGGTCGCAACCGCGCGAGCGCGCCCTCCCTCGCCGCCCGGACGCGCGCCATGCCGCCCGCGATCAGCCCCTGGATCGAGGTCACCATCACCAGCCCGTTGAGCACCGCGATGCCCGACAGCGCGATGAAGCCCACCGCCGCCGAGATCGAGAAGGGCATGCCGCGCAGCAGCAGCGCGAGCATCCCGCCGACCAGCGCCAGCGGCACCCCGGTGAAGACGATCGCCGCATCGCGGACGCTGCCGAGCGCGCCGTAGAGCAGGAGCAGGATCAGCGCGAAGCACGCCGGGACGACGAGGGCGAGCCGCGCGCGAGCCGAGGCGAGATTTTCGAACTGCCCGCCCCATTGCAGATATTGGCCCGCGGGCAGGCGCAGTTGCTCGCGGATCGCCTCTCGCGCATCCTCGACCACGCTCGCGACGTCGCGGCCGCGGACATTGGCCTGGACGACGATCCGCCGCTTGCCATTTTCGCGGCCGATCTGGTTCGGGCCGTCGGTGACCGCCAGCTTGGCGACGCTCTCCAGCGGCACGAACTGTCCATCCGGCAAGGGCACCGGCAGCTGGCCCAGCGCCGCGAAATCGGCGCGCGCGGTATCCGAAAGGCGGATGGTCACGGCAAAGCGCCGGTCGCCCTCGAAGATCACCCCAGCGTCGCGGCCGCCGATCGCCGCCGCGACGGTTTCCTGCAACGCCGCGGCACTGACGCCGAGCCGCGCCATCGCGTCGCGCCTGGGCTGGATGTCGAGCATCGGCAGCCCCTCGGTCTGCTCGACGCGCACGTCGGTCGCGCCCTCGGTCTTCCGCAGGATCGCCGCGATCCGGTTGGCCGTCGCCGCCATCGCGTCGCTGTCGTCGCCGAAGACCTTGACCGCGACGTCGCCGCGCACCCCCGCGATCAGCTCGTTGAAGCGCATCTGGATCGGCTGGCTGATCTCGAAGGCGCTGCCGGGCAGGTCGGCGAGCCGCTTTTCGACCTTGCCGATCAGCCCGGCCTTGGTCAGCCGCGGGTCGGGCCAGTCCGTCCGGTCCTTCATGATGATGAAGGTGTCGGAGATGTTCGGCGGCATCGGGTCCGACGCGAGCTCGGCGGTGCCCGTCTTCGAAAAGACGAATTTCACCTCGGGAAGCGCCGACAGCGACCGCTCGACACGCAGCTGCATCGCCTGGCTCTGGTCGACCGAGGTGCCCGGCACGCGCAGCAATTGCGCGGTCAGGTCGCCCTCGTCGAGTTGCGGCAGGAACTCCTGCCCCAGCGCGACGTAGGCGCCGGCGGCGACGAGCAAGGCTGCCCCCGCGGCGAGCATCGTACCCTGCGGCTTCGCCATCGCATGGTCCAGCCGCGGCGCATAATGCCGGCCGAGCCACGCCATGATCCGCCCCTCCTTCTCCTCGACCGGCTTCGACAGCCAGATCGCGAGCATCGCAGGGACGAAAGTCAGCGACAGGACGAAGGCGCCGACCAGCGCGAAGATCACCGTCAGCGCCATCGGGGTGAAGCTCTTGCCCTCGACCCCGGTCAGCGTCAGCAGCGGGACATAGACGAGGATGATGATCGCCTGCCCATAGACCGACGGACGGATCATCTCGCGCGCGGCCGCGGCGACCGCCGCCAGCCGCTCGTCGCGGGTCAGCGTCCGCCCGATCCTGTGCTGCTGCTCGCCGATCCGCCGCAGCGCATTTTCGACGATGATCACCGCGCCGTCGACGATCAGGCCGAAGTCGAGGGCGCCGAGGCTCATCAGGTTCGCCGACACGCCCCCCTGCAACATGCCGAAGCTGGTGAGCAGCATGGTGACGGGGATGACGAGCGCCGCGATCAGCGCCGCGCGGAAATTGCCGAGTAGCAGGAACAGGATGACGATGACCAGCAGCGCGCCCTCGGTCAGGTTCTTCGCCACCGTCTTCACAGTTGCCTCGACCAGCCCGGTGCGGTCGAGCACCGGCTGGATCACGACGTCGGTCGGCAGCGAGGCGTTGATCTCCTCGAGCCGCGCCGCGACGCCGCTCGCGACGTCGCGGCTGTTCTCGCCGATGCGCATGATCGCGGTGCCGACGACGACTTCGCGGCCGTTTTCAGAGGCCGAGCCCATGCGGATCGCCTGCCCCGTCTTCACCGCCGCGACCTGGCCCAGCGTGATCGGCACGCCGCCGCGCGTCGCGATGACGGTTTCGGCGAGTTCGGCCGCGCCGCCGATACGCGCGTCGGAGCGTACCGCCAGGCCCTCGCCGTTGCGGTCGACGACGCCCGCGCCGATCGCGCGATTATTGGCCTCCAGCGCCCCCGCAAGGTCGGTCAGGCCGAGGCCGAGTGCAGCCAGCCGCTGCATGTCGGGCACTACCTGATATTGCTTCACATAGCCGCCGATGGTGTCGATGCCCGCGATGCCGGGCACGGTCTTGAGCAGCGGCGTCACGATCCAGTCCTGCGCGGTGCGCAAATAGGTCGCCTTGTCGGCCTCGCTCACCAGCCGCTCGCCCTCGGGGGTGATATAGCTGCCGTCGGGCTGCAGCCCGGGCTCGCCCGGTTGGTGCCTGTCCTCGGGCCGGTGCGCGAGGTGGACGGTCCACATCATGACCTCGCCCAGCCCGGTCGCGATCGGCCCCATTTCGGGGTTCACCCCCTCAGGAAGCCCCTCCTCGGCCTCGCGCAGCCGTTCGGCGACCTGCGCGCGCGCGAAATAGATGTCGGTCGAATCGGCAAAGACCGCGGTGACCTGCGCAAAGCCGTTGCGGCTGAGCGAGCGCGTATTCTCGAGCCCCGGAATGCCCGCGAGCGCCGTCTCGATCGGAAAGGCAACCTGGCGCTCGACCTGTTCGGGCGACAGCGCCGGCGCGCGGGCGTTGATCTGGACCTGGTTGTTGGTGATGTCGGGAACCGCGTCGATCGGCAGGCGCGCGAGCGCCCACGCCCCGACGAGGGTGGCGATGGCGGTGACGAGCAGCACGAACCAGCGCCGCGCGACCGCGAAGTCGACGATTTTGGCGATCATGATCAATGCCCCCCATGCTCGGCTTCGCCCTTGCCGAGCTCCGCCTTCAGCGTGAAACTGCCCTTGCCCGCGATTTGCTCGCGGCCCGACAATCCGGTGACCGTCGCCTGCCCGCCGCCGCGCGCGGCGACCGCGACCGGTACGGCGCGGAACCCCTCGGCGGTGCGCACGAAGACGACCGTCCTGCCCTCGACCGTCTGGAGCGCGCTTTCGGTTATGGTGATCGCATCCGACGCCGCGCCAGTCTGAACAGCCACGGTCACGGGCTCGCCCGGACGCCAGAGCGCCGCGCCATTGTCGAGCAGCGCGACGGCGGGGACCAGCCGTGTCGCCTCGTCGAGAACCGGCGACACGAATCCGATGCGCGCCTGCGCACGGCGGTCGCCCGATCGCACCTCGACGGGCATCCCGACGCGAACCTTCCCGGCATCCGAGGGCGACAGCGTCAGGTTGATCGCGACGCGGCCGAGGTTGGCGACGCGGAAGAGTTCGGCGTCGGGGGCGACGGTCTGGCCGAGGACGACGCTGCGCGCCGTCACCTGCCCGCCGATCGGCGCGGTCACGCCGATGCGGTTGAGCGCGCCGCCGCCGACCCCCGCGGCGGCGAGTTGCTGCTGCGCGAGACGGAGCGCGATATTCGCCTCGGTCATCGCCGTGCGCGCGGCGATCAGGTCGCGCTCGGGCGAGACATTGAGCTTGAACAGCCGCTCCTCGCGGTCGAGGGTCGACCGCGCGAGCGCCGCGCGCGCCCGCGCGGCCTCGACCTCGGCGCGCAGCCCCGCCGCATCGCGGCTTTCGATCACCGCCATGATTTCGCCGCGACGCACCGCCTGGCCGAGGTTGCGGTTGAGCGCGACGATACGCCCGCCGATCGCCGCCGAGACGACCTGCGTCGCCTGCGGGTCGCTTTCGATCGTCGCGGGCAGGGTCAGCAGGCCGGCCCCGCCGGCAGCGGGACGCACGATCCCGATCCCCGCCGCCGCGATCTGCTGTGCGGTCAGGTGGATCGCGCCTTCTTCTTGCTCATGCCCCTTTTCGGCCTCGACCGGCTTTTCGGGGGCCGGCTGGCCGCAGCCCGGCAGGGCGAGGGTCAGGGCGAGCGGCAGCGCCGCGCGGATGATGGTCTTCGATGTCATCGGATATCTCCTGCGCCCTCGAGGCGCGTCGTCAGGCGCGCGAGGCGTGCGACGGCATTGTGATAGTCGGCGCGCGCGTCGATCGCGGCGCGCTGCGTGTCGAGAAGCATGCGCTCGGCGTCGAGCAGCACCATCTGGTCGAACTTGCCCTCGGCATAGCCGATGCGCGCGATGCGCGCCGCCTCGCCTGCGGCCGCGAGCGCGGGGTTCGATCCCCATACCGCCGACGCCGCGCGGTCGCGCTCGGCTTCGGCGGCAGCAATCGCCCGCTGCGCCTCGAACAGCGTGACGCGCTGCCGCGCCTCGGCATGATCGCGCTCGCGCGCTGCCTGCGCCACCGCCGCCTTGCCGCCATTGAAGACGGGCAGCGGGATCGAGACGCCGAAGACCATCGCCTGGTCGTTCGACGCCTCCAAGCGCCGCGTCCCTGCCGTCAGCATCAGGTCGGGAACGCGCTGGCTGCGCGCGAGGCGCAGCCCGGCTTCGGCCGCTCCGGTATCGGTCGCGGCGGCGGCGAGCGCGAGCGTGCCCTCGGCGCCGGCGGGCGCCGCCGGGCCATAGGCACCGGTTGCTGCCCGGTCGAACCACGCGGTATCGAGCGCGCCGAGCGCCGGATCGCCGGCATAGCGGCGCAGGATCGCGCGCGACGCCCCCGCCGCTCCCCGCGCGGTGTTGGCCTCGGTCCGCGCCTTCGCCGCTTCGAGCAACGCGCGCTGCGCATCGATCGGCGAATTGGCGCCGACCATCACGCGGTCGCGCGCGATACGCAGATTCTCGGTGGCCACCGTCAGCCGGTCCTCGGCGACCCGCGCGCGGCGGTCGGCCGCTATGGACGCGATATAGGCCTCGGTTACCTCCAGCCGCAGGTCCGCCGCCGCGATCGCGACCTCGACCTCGGCCCGGCGGATGCGCGCGTCGGCGACGGCGATGCGCGCCGAACGCTTGCCGCCGAGTTCGAGGGGCATCGCGAACGCGAGCGTCGTGTCGCTCTCGTCGAAACCCCTGTACGGCCCGGTGCCGAGCGCATTTTCGGTATCGATGCCGACCGACGGATTGGGCCGCAGCCCGGCGACCGCGCGCCCGGCTTCGGCGGACAGCCGGCCCGCCTCGGCCGCGACGGGTGCGGGCGATCGGCGCCCGGCTTCGGCCAACGCCTCGTCGAGGGTGAACACATCGTCGCCCGAAGCGGGCGGCGACGTCTGCGCCTGCGCTGCGAGGACGCAGAGCGGTGCGGCCAGCACGGCCGCGATGAATCGCTTCATAAAATCTATCCTGAACTATCCGGAAGGAACCGGCGTCGCCAAGCGGACGTCGGCGCGGACGGTTCAGGCGATGGGCGGGCGCAGACTGGCGTCGGGGACGAGTTGCGGCAGGAAGTCGTCGCCGCCGGCGAAATTCAGCGCGCGAACGGGCCGGGTGACGGCCGCCGTGCCCTTGCCGACGGCGTCGCCCTGATGATGGCCGTGGCAGCCGCCATGGGCATGGAGGCCCCATTTGTCGCTGTCGCCGTCTTGAGGCTGTTCGCCGCCCCGATCGTGCGCGGCACTTTCGACGCAGGCATTGGCGCCGCTTTCGATCAGCGCCTCGCCGGCATGCGCGACCGCGCCCATCCCGAGGGAGAGCGCGACCATGAGGCCGAGAAGGAGGCGCATCAGCGGACGCATGGCGCGGCTATAATCGGGCGCTCGTGCGAAGTCACCCATGGAAAGCCGACCGGCGTTTCGCCGGTCGCCCCGATGATGCGTCAAGGCGAGATCACGGACCTTGCCACGCCATAAGTGTATTACTATATTAATACACAAGGGCCGGTGCTCCTGCCGGCCGAAGTCAGGGACAGGAAAGACCATGCCGCATAATCGCCTTCCATCCGCGCTCCGCGCGTGCATCGCCACCGTCGCGCTCGTCGCGGTGGCCGGCCCGGCGCGCGCGGCGGAAAGCGCCGAATGCCATGTCGGCAGCTACCGCCTCGCCGACGGGCGGATCGTCGATATCGCCCCGCTCGAGGCCGACCGGCTGCGCTGGCGGAGCTTCGACGGCGCGGTCGGCGAGCTGAAGCCGCAGCCCGGCGGCGGATGGCAGAGCCTGTACGGCTGGACCGGCCGCCCCGACGGAATCGAGGTCGCGCTCGGCGCGTGCGGCGAAGGCAAGATTCGCTTTGCGGGATCGGAGGGCCAGCGCCTGTCCTTCGACGGGACCGAGGCCGATTTCGCGGGCCGCGACGGCGTGACGCTGAAGGGACGGCTCGTGATGCCGAAGGGCCGGGACAAGGTGCCCGTCGTGGTGCTCGTCCACGGTGCCGAGCGCGACGCGGCGCTGCGCTTCAATTTCCTGCAGCGGCTGTTCCCTGCGGTCGGGATCGGAGTCTTCGTCTACGACAAGCGCGGCACGGGCACCTCGGGCGGCGTCTATACGCAGGACTTCGACCTGCTCGCCGACGATGCCATCGCCGCGATGGCGACCGCGCGGAAACTTGCGGGCGAGCGCGCCGGGCGCGTCGGCTATCAGGGCGCCAGCCAGGGCGGCTGGGTCGCGCCGCTCGCCGCCAATCGCGCGCCCGCCGACTTCGTCGTCGTCAGCTTCGGCCTCGCGGTCAGCATTCTCGACGAGGATCTGCAGCAGATGGAGATGGAGCTGACCGACAAGGGTTATCCGCCCGAGATCATCGCCAAGGCGCAGGAGATCGCGCGCGCCGCGGGCGAAATCTTCGCGAGCAATTTCAAGCGCGGCTACGCCGAATTCGACGCGGTGCGCGCCAAATATCGCGGTGAGAGCTGGTACAAGGACCTCCACGGCCACATCACCTGGCTGCTGCTGCCGCACGAGGAAGCCGCGATCCGCGCCGAGGCGGCCAAATATGACTGGGGTACGCCTTTTCGCTACGATCCGATGCCGACGCTGACCGCGAACAAGACCCCGCAGCTCTGGGTCCTCGGCGGGCGCGACTATCAGGCGCCCGCCAAGGAAACCAGCCGCCGCCTCGGCACGCTGATCGACGCGGGCAAGCCCTTCACCTTCGCCGTCTATCCGGGGGCCGAGCATGGCCTCACCCTGTTCGAGACCGCCGCCGACGGCAGCCGCGTCTCGACGCGCTTCGCCGAAGGCTATTTCGCGATGATGCGCGACTTCATCGCCGATGGCGAAATCGACGCCGCCTATGGCGACGCGTCGATCACGCGCGCCGCGACGGACGACTGACATGCGCATGTACCGGAATGCGCTTCGGCCGCCCCATGCCCCGGCACGCCGGCGATCCGGGAATATTCCTGCACGATCTGTGACAGCGCCGACAGCGCCAATGTCGCGGGATCGCGCGTCGCGGGGATGAGGCCCACCGAGGTCCGCAGCCGCCGGCAGAGGCGATCCGGCACGCCCGCGCCGCGCAGCGCATCGAGCCGCATCGCCTGCGTCCGGCGGCTCCCGATGGCGCCGATGTAGAAGCCATCGAGGCCCAGCGCGTGAGGCAGGATTTCTTCCTCCCAGTCACGGTCGTGGAACATGGACAGGATCGCCGTCCAGGGGTCGGTGGTCATCGACGGCGGAACGGCGCGCGTCGTGAGCGCGATGGTGTCGAACCCTTCGGCGCCCAGGTCCGCCAGAACGCGCCGGTCGGGTGAAACGACGCCGATCTCCGCGCCGAACGCGCGCGCGAGACGCGCCAGCGCCGCCAGCTCCTCGCCCTGCCCCATCGCGACGATCCGGAGCGCGGGGCAATAGCGGAGCCGGAAACGGCCATCCTGCCATCCCGTCGTACCGGTCTGCCCGTCGGCCAGGTCCGAACGCACGCCATCGTCCGACAGGCACAGCATGGCCATCTCGCGCCGATCGTGCCGCGACAGGGCGTCCGCGATCGCGCGCGGATCGGGGTGCGGATTGAACAGCAGGTCGATCCCGCTGCCGCACGGCAGGCGAATGTCGAGATAGGGCGAACCCGCGCCGAAGCGCACCAGCCTGGCGCGCCCGTCGGCGAGCGTTTCGATCGCCTCGGCCACGACCGCCGCCTCGATACAGCCGCCCGAGAAGGAACCAGCATATCGCCCGTCCGCGGCGACCGCCATCTGCGCGCCGATCGCGCGCGGCGCCGAACCCTCGATCCCGGTGAGGGTCACCAGGATCGTCTCGACGCCTTCGTCGATCCGCGCCAGGGCAAAGCGCAAAATATCGGCGGGGGTGGTTGCTATCATGCGCCTTTTGCCCCGATTATGGCGGCAGCGCCGGAAACAAGGGGAGCAGATATGATCGACGCGTGCGACATCGCCGCCATCCTGCTCGCGGCCGGCGGATCGCAGCGCTTCGGGGCCGAAGACAAGTTGCTTGCGCCGGTCGCCGGAGAGCCCTTGGCGCTGCATGCCGCGCGGCGGATCGTCGAGCTGGCGCCGCGGCGCCGTATCGCGGTGTGCCGCGACGGCGACGGGGTGCTGGTGGAGCGGCTCGCAGCCCTCGATTTCGAGATCGTGGTCAACCCCGATCCGGAGCAGGGATTGTCGCAGTCGCTGGCGCGCGGGATCGCCGAAGCCGCGCGCGGCCCCGAAGCGGCGGCGCTGATCTGCCTCGCCGATATGCCCTTCGTCGGCATCGGCCATCTGCGCAACCTGCTCGCGCGCTTCGAGGCGGCAGATGCGCCTGTGGTGGCATCGACCGACGGGACCGCGACGATGCCGCCCGCGCTGTTCGCCCGATCGCTGTTCGGCGCCTTGCAGGAGGGGAAGGGCGACCGCGGCGGCAAGGCGCTGCTGGCCGATGCCGCGCTCGTCCGCGCCGGCGCGAACGAGTTGGCGGATATCGACCGGCCCGAGGATCTTCGGGGCTGAGGCTGCATCGTCCGCCGGGTTGGCGTCATGCGACGTCCGGGAGTTGGCCGAGCAGCTTGTCGAGCGTGACCGGATAGTTGCGCACGCGCACCCCGGTCGCGTTATACACTGCGTTGGCGACCGCCGCCGCGACGCCGCAGATGCCGAGTTCGCCGACCCCCTTTGCCTTCATCGGCGAGGTCGTCGGATCGGTTTCGTCGAGGAAGATCACCTCCTGGTGCGGGATGTCGGCGTGGACCGGCACCTCGTAACCCGCGAGGTCGTGGTTGACGAAAAAGCCGAAGCGCTTGTCGACCGCGAGCTCCTCCATCAGCGCCGCGCCGGCGCCCATCGTCATCGCGCCGATCACCTGGCTGCGCGCCGCCTTCGGATTGAGGATGCGCCCCGCCGCGCAGACCGCGAGCATGCGGCGGACGCGGATCTCGCCGGTCATTGCGTCGACGCCGACCTCGGCATAATGGGCGCCGAAGGTCGATTGCTGATAGGTCTTGTCGAGGTCGCCATATTCCATCTTGTCCTCGGCGACGATCTCGCCGTCGGCCGCCGCATCGCCGAGCGCCGCGCTGCGGCCGCCCGACCGGACCTTGCCGTCCGCGAACTGCGCGTCGGCGGGGTTCATGCCCAGCTTTTGCGCCACCGCTTCGCGCAGCTTGACGCAAGCCGCATAGACCCCCGCGGTCGAGCTGTTCGCGCCCCACTGCCCGCCCGAGCCCGCCGAAACCGGGAAGGCCGAGTCGCCGAGCTTTACGACAATCTTTTCGAGCGGCAGCCCCATCATCTCTGCGGCGGTCTGCGCGATGATCGTGTAGGTGCCGGTGCCGATGTCGGTCATGTCGGTTTCGACCGTGACGACGCCCGATTTGCTCAGCCGTACGCGCGCCGCCGACGGGCCGTTGAGGTTGTTGCGGAAGGCCGCGGCGACCCCCATGCCGACCAGCCAGCGCCCGTCGCGTCGCTGACCCGGTTTGGCATTACGCTTGGCCCAGCCGAATTTGTCGGCGCCCGTCTGAAGGCATTCGTTGAGCCGCCGCTGCGAAAAGGGGCGCTCCGGCTTTTCGGGATCGACCTGGGTGTCGTTGAGGATGCGCAACGCCACCGGATCCATGTCCAGCTTCTCGGCGAGCTCGTCGACCGCGATTTCCAGCGCCATCAGCCCCGGTGCCTCGCCGGGCGCGCGCATGGCATTGCCCTCGGGCAGATCGAGCACCGCGAGGCGCATCGCGGTCATCCGGTTTTCGCCGGCATAAAGCAGGCGGGTCTGCCCGACCGCGGTTTCGGGGCCGCCGCCGGGCAGGTCGCCCGACCAGCTTTCATGGCCGATCGCGGTGATCTTCCCTTCCGCCGTCGCGCCGAGGCGGATGCGCTGGATCGTCGCGGGACGGTGCGGCGTGTTGTTGAACATGAAGGCACGCGGCAGCGCGACCTTGACCGGGCGCTTCGCCGCCCTGGCGCCGAGCGCGGCGAGAACGGCATCGGCGCGGATGAACAATTTGCCGCCGAACCCGCCGCCGACATAGGGCGAATCGAGCCGGATATTCTCCTTCGGGATGCCCAGCGTCTTCGCCATGTCGCCGACCGACCAGGCGATCATCTGGTTCGAGGTCCACAGGGTGAGCTTGTCGCCCTCCCACGCCGCGATCGAGGCATGAGGTTCCATCATCGCATGCGCATGATCGGGGGTGGTATAGCGCGCGTCGACCTGCACCGGCGCCCCGGCGAAGGCGCCCGCGAAATTGCCGACCGCGGAGTCCGCCTCGGTCCCGAACGACGCCGGCGGCTTGATCGCGCCGTCGAGCGATTTGGCGAGGTCGAAATTGCCCTTGCCGCGCGCATATTCGACGCGGACAAGCGCGGCGGCGGCGCGCGCCTGTTCGAAGCTTTCGGCGACGACGAGGGCGATCGCCTGATGATAATGGTCGACCGCGGGCCCGCCGAGCAATTTGGCGGTATTGAAATCCCCCTTGCCGAGCTTTCCGGCGTTGTCGGCGGTGACGATCGCGAGCACCCCGGGCGCGGCCCTGGCCTCGTCGAGGTTCATCGAAGCGATGCGCCCCTTGGCAATCGCCGAGCCGACGACATAGCCATAGGCCTGGTTCGCCGCGACATCGTGGCGTTCATAGGCATAGGGCGCGGTGCCCGTGGTCTTGAGCGGCCCGTCGATGCGGTTGGTGGGTTTGCCGACGACCTTCAGCTGGTCGATCGGATTGGTCGTGGCGGGGGTGTCGAATTTCATGGTTCAGCCCCTCGCCTGCGCCAGCACCCCGGCGAGCGTTCGCTCGACCAGGGGCAGCTTGTAGGCATTTTCATGGGTGGTCTTCGCGCCCGCGAGCAGCCCGGCGGCCACCGCCTTTGCGCCGCGTGGCAGCTCGGCCTCGGCCGCCTCGACGCGCCACGGTTGGTAACCAACGCCGCCGAGCGCGACACGGCCGCTGCCGTCCTTGTGCACGATCGCGCCGACCGAGATCAGCGCAAAGGCGTAGGAGGCCCGGTCGCGCACCTTGTGATAGACATGGACGCCGCCCACCGGCCTGGGCAGCGTGACCGCGGTGATCAACTCGCCCGGCGCCAGCACGGTTTCGAGATGCGGCGTCGCGCCCGGAGCCCGATAGAAGCCCGCGAGCGGGATCGCGCGCGCCTTGCCCGCGGCGTCGACCGTTTCGACCACCGCGTCGAGCGCGCGCATCGCGACCGCCATGTCGCTGGGGTGCGTCGCGATGCACGCCTCGCTGGCGCCGACCACCGCGTGCAGCCGGTTGAACCCGCCGATCGCCGCGCAGCCGCTGCCCGGCTTGCGCTTGTTGCACGGCTGGTTGGTGTCGTAGAAATAGGGACAGCGCGTCCGCTGGAGCAGATTGCCCGCGGTCGTCGCCTTGTTCCTCAGCTGCCCCGAAGCGCCGGCAACGAGCGCGCGCGACAGCAGCCCATAATCCTTGCGCACCCGCGCATCGCTGGCGAGGTCGGTGTTGCGCACCATCGCGCCGATGCGCAGCCCGCCGTCGTCGCTGCGCTCGATCTTGTCGAGCGCGAGGCGGCTGACGTCGATCAGATGCGCCGGCGTCTCGATCTCGAGCTTCATCAGGTCAAGCAGATTGGTGCCGCCGGCGATGAAACGCGCCCCCGGGGCGCGGGCGAAGGCGGCGGTCGCGGCGGCGGGCGTCGCGACCCGCTCGTAGGTGAAGCTCCTCATGCCTTGGCCCCCGCGACATCGACGATCGCGTCGATGATGTTCGAATAAGCGCCGCAGCGGCAGATATTGCCGCTCATCCGCTCGCGCAATTCGGTCGGCGTCACCTTGGGCCTGGCGGTGAGGTCGGCGGTGACATGGCTCGGCACGCCCGCCCTGATTTCATCGAGCACCGCGACAGCCGAGCAGATCTGCCCCGGGGTGCAATAACCGCATTGATAACCGTCGTGGACGACGAAGGCGTCCTGCATCGCGTGCATCTTGTCGGGGGTGCCCAGCCCCTCGATCGTCGTGATGCTTTCGCCGTCGTGCATTACGGCAAGCGTCAGGCAGCTGTTGATGCGCCGCCCGTCGGCGATCACCGTGCACGCGCCGCACTGGCCGTGATCGCAGCCCTTCTTGGTGCCGGTGAGCTTCAGATGCTCGCGCAGCGCATCGAGCAGCGAGGTGCGCGTGTCGAGATCCAGCGTGTGCGGTGTGCCGTTCACGTCGAAGGTCACTTTGGCCGTCGGCGGCGTCGCCGGCGCGGGCGCCGCGGGCGCCGATCCGGCCGGAACGAGCGTCACCGTTGCGACCGATGCCGCGCCGCCGACGAGCATGCCTCGCCGCGACAATTCGAACTCCTCGGGAGTCTGCACCGCGTGCCTCCATTTCTGTTTCTGTCGCCAGCGGGCACGGGCACCCGCGGGAAAGTCAGGCAGTCGATGCCGCGCGGCGATTATCGGCTGCCGCTTCGGCTCAGAAAATTTGGATTCGATTACAGACGTTACCATAACAGCGCGGCGGTGAACAACCGCCGTTGGCCTACCAGCGGAGCAGCGGGGTCAGGAACAATCGGCCCGCGAGCGCCGAGAGGATCACCGCCAGGCCGTGCCAGAGCGCGATGTGGATCAGTCCGTTGTCGGCGCAGTGCAGCGCGACGATCGTAGCACCCGCGGCGCCCGCGGCGAGGCCGATGACCCATCCCGCGCGCGCTGGCGAGGTCGGGGCGCCGGCCTTGAGCCAGGCGAAGAGCGCGGCGCCGACGCCGAGACCCGAGAGCGCGCCCTGGATCAGGCAGCGCGGGCCATAGCCGTGGCGGACCGCTTCCATCGCGGCGTGGCTGTCGCCGAGACCCACGACCAGCGCCGCGAGCGGCAGCGACAGCGCGGCCAGCCCGGCCCAGCGCCAACCGCTATAGTCGCGCCCGACCCCCGGGAGGCCCATGCGCAGCGCGCTCCACGTCGCGGCGAGCCCCGTCGCGGCGATCAGCCAGAAGGCGAGCATCGACAGCGGCGGCATGCCGCCGGGGGCGAGATCGTGCCGCATGCCGTAGAGCCATAGCAACAGGCCTGCACCCGCCAGCCAGCCCGCCACGACCCACAACGACCCGCGCACGATCCGGCGGGGACGCACCGGGGTGAGCTCGCCGGCCAAGCCGTCGATCAACTGGTCGATCGATGCGTCGGTCATGTCATTCGCTTTCAATGAGTTCGGCGAGCTTCTTGAGCCCTCGATGGATATTCACTTTGACGAGCGATTCGCTCTGCCCGCAGATGTGCGACGCTTCGGCGATCGACGCGCCTTCGATCTTGACCAAGGTGATCGCCTGCGCCTGTTTCGGCGGCAGCAGCGTCATCAGATGGTCGATGCTGAGCCGCGCGTGCACCGCCTCGTCCTCGGCGCCGACCGCGGCGTCATTGTCGCCAAGCTCGGCCTCGTCGCGCTGGCAGCGCAGCATGTCGATCCAGCGATAGCGCGCGATCGCCGCGAGCCAGGGCAGGAAGGCGCGGTCGCTGTCCCACGTCGCGAGCTTGCGGTGGAGCGACACGAGCGTTTCCTGGACCAGATCGTCGATCTGCTGCGGCGCGATGCGGCGCGCGAAATAGCGGGTGAGCCATTTGCGGCAATCGCCGAGCAGCGCGCGATAGGCGGTGCGATCCCCCCGCTGCGACGCGGCCATCAGCCGCGCCAGCGAGGGTTCGTCGATGCTCATTTCGCGCGCAGCCTGGCGATCATGGCGTCGAGCGAAAACATCCCGCCGCCGCGCACGATCAGGATCGCCGCCATCGCCGCCCACAAAGAATGCACCGGCCACCAGGCGTCGGGAAAGACGAACATCTGGATGACGAGCGTCATCGCCAGCAAAGCGCCCGCCGAGAAACGAGTCGCGAGCCCGAAGAAGAGGAGCAGCGGAAAGAAATGCTCGGCAAAGGTCGTCAGCGGGACCGCGAGCAAGGGATCGAGCGGCAGACCCGAAAACTCGCTGCGGAACAGATCATATTGCGACGGGTCGATCCGGAGGAAGCTGCCCTCGACGACCTTGGTCTGGCCCGAGCGCCAGAACACGCCCGCGAGCGCGACGCGGAGCAGCAACAGCGCGAGACCTTCGGTCAGGCGCGATGCGGCGATTGCGACACCGCGATCGTAGAATCCGACAATCCGGCTCATCTCTCAAACCTTTTCAAAAGCCCCTGCGTCGATCAATGCCGCGAGCGCGGCACCACCGTCGCGATGGTCTTCGGCCAGGTCGGCGATCAGGTTACCGAGCGCGAAAATTTCCCGTCCCATATCGAACAGCCTGGCCTCGACCGCGCCGATCGCGAAGAGCCGAACGTCCGCGTCGGGCCGCGTGACGAGCAGCGCCGCCGTGTCCGCAGCAAAGCTCGCATCGACGAGCGGCGCGACGTCGCTCGCCAGCGTCAGGGCGCGCGCGGCGGGATGGCGGCGAACCGCCAGCGCGAGCAGCGCCGCCTCGTCGCGGCCCGCGAGGTCGGTCAGCGCCAGCGCGGACGCCTCCGCGGCGTGATAGCTTTCGAGCCAGAGCCATTCGATGCGCGCGAGATCGGCGGCGCGCGGATCGGCGAGCCAGTCGGGGAAGCCGGCGCCGATGTCGGTCAGCGACCGCCCCTGCGCCCCGCCCTGCTCGAAGAAGGCGCGCGACAGAAGGTTGAACTCGGCCTCGCCCAGATAGTCGCGGGTGCGCGGGAAACTCTCTTCGAGCGCCACGAGCCGCGCATGCGAGATGGTGTTGGCGTGGACACGCAGGCCGCGCAGCACCGAGCTGTCATCGCCCGCGAACAGGCCGGACGGCAGATGGCTGGGTCCGTGCAGCAAGGTCGCCGCAATCGCCGACTGGCCCCGTTCAAGCATCGACCGGCTCGGCAAGCAGCAGCGCGTCGGCGGTCGCCGCCTCGGCGCATAAAATGGCATAATCGGGAACATCGGTGTCCCATTCGACAAGCACCGGCTTCGCCCCGGCGCGTTCGAGGAAGGCCGTCAGCAATTCCCAGCAACTCGGCCGCACTGGCGAGCCATGGTCGTCGATCGCGATCGTGCCGCCCATGTCGTCGTCCTTCACCGCATGCCCCGCGACATGGATCTCTCCGACGAGCGCGGGGTCGAAAGCAGCGAGCCACGGCGCGGGATCGCGCCCGAGGTTGAAGGCCGACACCTCGACGTTGTTGATGTCGAGCAGCAGGCCGCAGCCGCTGCGGCGGCACAGTTGGTGGAGGAAATCGACCTCGTCCCAGTCGCCCTTGGCATAGGCGAGGTAGCGCGAGGGGTTTTCGACCAGGATCGTCCGGCCGAGGCGATCCTGCACCCGGCCGACCTGGGCCGCAAAATGATCCAGCGCCTCATCGGTATAAGGAATGGGCAGCAGGTCGGGAAATTTGTCGTGCGGCCCGTTGCTCCAGCTGAGATGGTCCGAGACCATCGCGGGCGCATAGCGCTCGCACAACGCCGCCAGCGCCTCGAGCTCGCCCGTATCGACGCCCGCCGCCGATCCCAGCGACAAGCCGACCGAATGGAAGCTCAGCGGCAGATGCTCGGCGATCGCGGTCAGCCAGCGATGCGGTGGCCCGCCCGCGCCGAAGTAATTTTGGGGGTGTACTTCGACCCAGGCGGGCGCCGTTCCCCGCTCCGCCGCTGCGAGCACATCGGCATAGTGCCGGGATTTGAGCCCTATGCCGGCACGCGGCGGCAGCGAGTGGAGCGGAGGCGCGGACATGGTGGCCGGCGATCAGCCCTTCTTGGGGACCGGCTTGGCATTGCCCTTGTGCGCGGTCAGCGTGCCGCCCACCTTGACGCAGGTGCCGGCCTTGACGTGCTTCCAGGCATTGCCCTGATAGTCGACGGTCGAGGTGCCGGCGCAGCTGGTGCCCGGACCCGCGGCACAGTCGTTCTTGCCCTTCAGCGAAACCCCATAGCATTTCTCTTTGGCGCCCTCGGCGGCGACGGCGGTGCCGTTGATCGCGGCGCCGGCGGCCATGGCGAGAACGGCGGAGGCGGCGAGCGAAAGTTTCAGCGTATTGGTCATTATAGTCTCCCTTTGGAAATGGGCGATGCGGGGGATGGCATCGTCCCATGTTCGCGGCGACGGCTGCGATGGTTACGCCCCAGGGTCCCTAGTCATCCGATCGGCAGCGCCGTCGTGCTCTTGATCTCCGACAGCGCGATCGCCGAGTTGATTTCCTGGACCCCCGGCAGCCGCGACAATTTTTCGAAGAAGAGTTTTTCATAGGCTTCGACATTGGCCGCGACGATCCGGAGCAGGAAGTCGACCGTTCCCATCAGCACATGGCATTCGATCACTTCGGGGATGTCGGCGATCGCCGCCTCGAAGTCGGCGAGATGCGCGCGGCCGTGCGCCGACAGCTTGACCTGCGCGAAGACCTGCGCGCTGAGCCCGACCTTGCGGCGGTCGACCAGCGCGACGCGCTTGCGGATCACCCCCGCCTGTTCGAGCGCGGCGACGCGGCGCCAGCAGGGCGATTGCGAGAGCCCGACGCGCTCCGCGAGCTCGGCGGTCGAAATGTCCGCATTCTCCTGAAGGATGTTCAATATCGCCTTTTCGTGCCGGTCCAGCTGCATAAAAATCCCCGATATGTCCGCATTCTGGAATAGACTTACCGATTATCTGCTATCTTGGGAAGCAATGCGACCAGATATTCCGGCCTTCTTGCGTCATTTTCTGTCTGCCATTTCCGACGGAGCCAGACCTATGCCGCATCGCGACCCGCCCCAATTGCCGCACGAGGCGGTCCACCTGTTCCAGGACGACCAGACAGGTTTGCGCGCCGTGGTCGCGATCCATTCGACCGCGCTCGGTCCCGCAATCGGCGGTTGCCGCGTGCAGCGCTACGCGAGCGAGAGCGACGCGACGCAGGATGCGCTGCGCCTGTCCGAAGCGATGACGTACAAGAACGCGCTCGCCGGCCTGGCCTTCGGCGGCGGCAAGGCGGTGATCATGCTGCCCGCGCATGGCGTGCCCGATCGAGCGGCGCTGTTCGAAGCCTTCGGGCGCTGCGTCCAGTCGCTCGGCGGGCGCTTCATCACCGCCGAGGATGCCGGGAGCGGCGTCGCGGACATGCAGGCGGCGGCGCGCGCGACGCAGTTCGTGACGGGTCTGCCGCAGCAGGCGGGCGGGCTCGGCGGCGACCCTTCGCCCTGGACCGCGAGCGGCGTGTTCCAGGCGATGCGCGCCGCGGTCACCGCGCGCGGCGGCTGGCTCGACGGTGCGGTGGTGGGCATCCAGGGGCTGGGTAACGTCGGCATGGCGCTCGCGGGCCTGCTCCACGGCGCGGGGGCCAAGCTGCTGGTCAGCGACATCGACGACGCGCGGGTTGTCGATGCGGTGGCGCGCTTCGGTGCCGAGCGCGTCGCGCCCGACAAGATCGTCACGTCGCCGATGGACATCTTCGCGCCGTGCGCGCTCGGCGGCGCAATCAATGCCCGCACGGTGGGCAAGCTGCAGGCGCAGATCGTCTGCGGCGGGGCGAACAACCAGCTCGCGCATCCGTCGCTCGGCGCCGAACTGGCGCGGCGCGGGATCTTCTATGCGCCCGACTATCTGGTGAATGCGGGCGGGATCATCGCCGTCTGCGCCGAATATCAAGGCGGCGACGTCGGTGCGGTCGAGGCGGCGGTGGCCGCGATCGGCCCGCGGCTGGTCGACGTCATGCGCGACGCCGACCTGCACGGCGGCACCCCGGCGGAAGTCGCCGACCGCCGCGCGCGGCGGATGGTCGCCGAGGGCTGGTCGCGGCGGCGCGCGGCATGAGCGACGCCGACAGCGCGCTGCGCCTGCGGAGCGGCGGCGAACTGGCCGGGGCGCTGCGCATCCTCAACCTGTTCGCGCAGCGCGGGCTGGCACCACGCTCGGTCGCGCTGACGCTGGCCGACGGCGGTTATGAGCTGGCGATCGATGCAGGCGATGCCGATCCGCGCATGGTAGCGATCGTGCGCGAGAAGATCGCGGTGATGCCGATGGGCGTGGAGTTCCGCGCGGGCTGATCGCTAGGGCAGGATCAGGCGCTCCAGATGCTCGCGGATCGCCGGAGCCAACGCGCCGCCTGCTGCGACGACGATGCTGTCGGCGCAGCCGATGCAGCGTCCCTCGACAAACAACCCCTGCCCGATCGTGATCGACCGCTCGCCGACGCGTATGACGCCGGTCGCGACATCGATGACGCCGGGATAGCGCGCCTGTCCGAGGAAGGCGGTATCGACATTGGCGATCACCAGGGTCGGGCTGTCCTCGCGCGGCACCATTGCGCGCAGGTCCGCGAGCAGTTCGTAGCGCGCCTCCTCGTAGAATTGCCCGGTCGCGACATTGTTGAGGTGGCGGAACATATCGACGTCGGCGAAGCGGATCGGCACCGGCTTGTGTAGCGGATAGGCGGCAGCGTCGAGGCGGGCGGGGGCGGGTTTCATAGCGTCATCCTTTCGCGCCAGCGCAGCAGCATCGCGCAGGTCGGGTCGGCCGCCTCGCGCTGGGGGACATGGCCGCAGTCGGGGATCATCGCGAGCACCGCATCGGGAATGGCCTCTGCCATCTCGCGCGAACGGTCGGGCGCCACGATCGCGTCCTGCGATCCGGCGAGGATGAGTGCGGGGACCGCGATGCGGGGCAACAGGTCGCAGCGATCGGCGCGTGTCGCGGTCGCTGCCTGTTGCTCGGCGAAGCGGTCGGCGCCGCAGCGCAGGATCATCGCATGCGTATCGGCCAGCAGCGCAGCGTCGGCGCGGCTGCTGCGCGAGAGCATCGCGCGGGCGAGGCGGTCGGCGAGCGCGGGGAAGCCGGCGCGCGCCTGCTCGATCGCGGTCTGGCGCCCCGCCTTCGCCTCGTCACTGTCGGCGGCGCAGGCGGTGCTGAGCAGGGCTAGGCCAGCTAGCCGTTCGGGCGCGAGTGCCGCGATCGCGAGCGCGACATAGCCGCCCATCGAATGTCCCGCGAGCGCGAAGCGATCGGGCAGTTCGGCGAGGATCGCGGCCGCCATCGCGTCGAGCGTCGCGCCTCTGGGCACGAAGATGCGATCGACGGGCATGCCCTGCCAGCTCGCCTCGTCGATGGCGATGCCGCAGATCGCGATGACCGGAACGTCCACGCCCTCTCCTCTCGCGGCGATGCTGCTATTCCTCGGCGATTCCCGCAAGGTCGCGCGCGAGGCCCTTTTTGGTTTCGACGTCCATGCCGCGCAGAATCTGGATACGCTGCGCCTGCGGCGATCCCGCGCCGTGCATCGATTCGGTGAGGTAACCGACAGCGTTGCGGCCGAGGGTCATATTCTCGATCAGGCGCAGGATACGCTGGCGATATTCGACGGGGACATTGTGCTTGCCCTTCATATATTTCGCGAGGATCGGGCCGATCGTCTCGTTCCGGAAGTCCGCATCCGAGGGCATTGTCACCATGATCCCGCCCGCGAGATCCTGCGCGAGGCGGGAAATCTCGTAGGGGAAGCGCGTGACGTTGTGCTTGCACACATTGGCGAGCATCGCGTCGTTCATGAAGATGCCCGAGGGCAGCTGCTTCGCTTCGTGGCTCGACGCGATGGCCGAGGAGTAGATGGTCTCGTTGAGGTGCGTCATCTCGACGAGCTTGTCCTTGATGTGGCTCGCCGCCTCGGCGCCATTATAGTCGGCGACCTGCGCCGCGGCGCCGACCAGCACGTCGCCGAGGCCGGTTTTGCAGACATAGGACGCGCGGTGGTACGAAGTGAAGCGCACGACCATGTCCTGCGCGAACTCATATTCGCCGTCCATCAGCACATGGTCGTGCGGGATGAAGACATTGTCGAAGACGACGAGCGTCTCCTGCCCGCCAAAGCGCGCATTGCCCTGATCGATGTCGCCCGCCTCCATCGCGCGCGTATCGCACGACTGGCGACCGTAGATATAGGTGATGCCCGTCGCGTCGCCGGGGACCAGCCCGACGATCGCGAAGTCGCGGTCGGCCTCGCCCATGTTCATCGTCGGCATGACGCAGATCCAGTGCGAATTGAGCCCGCCGGTCATATGCGCCTTGGCGCCGGTGACATAGACGCCCGCGTCGGTGCGCCTGGTGACGTGCAGGAACATGTCGGGGTCGGCCTGTTCGTGCGGGCGTTTCGAGCGGTCTCCCTTGGGGTCGGTCATGCCTGCGCCGATGATGATGTTCGCGCGCTGGGCATGCGCCATGAAGTCGAGGTATCGCTGGTGGTAGGATGTGCCGTGTTTCGCATCGATGTCGAAGGTGATCGAGTGGAGGACGCTGATCGTGTCGAGCCCGGCGCAGCGCTGGAAGCAGGTGCCGGTGAGCTGGCCCATCTTGCGCTGCATCCGGTTCTTCATGACCAGATCCTGCGGCGAGCCGACGATGTGGAGGAAGCGGTTGACGGGCGCGTCGATCAGGTCGCTGTGCGCGGTCGCAAGCTCGGGATCGGCGAGCGCGAGGTCGTAGGTCATCTTGAGCGCGTTGATCGAGGGGCGGATGATCGGGTGATCGACGGGTTCCGCGACGCGCTCGCCGAAGAGCCAGACCTCGACGCCGCGATTCCGGAGCGAGGCGACATAGTCGTCGCCGGTGACGATCGGCTGGAAGCGCGCCCAGCGGTCGGCGGCGCTTTCCTCGCGGGGGTGGATGGGCATGTGCAGTCTCCCGATGGTGTCGAAAGTGCCGCGTAGCGTGAATCCGGGGCGCGCAAACAGGGCATGACAGGCGAAGAAAACTCACCATAATGTGCAGCCATCATGGCGACGATCGACGGCTATTATTTCGGGGTGTGCACCAAGGGGGCCGAGCGCAAAGGGAAGCGCGTGTCCGAGCTGGTCGCGGGAACCGGGCTGAACCCCACGGATTTCGCGGTGCCGGGGTGGCGCGGGTCGGCCGCGGCGATGGCGCTGCTGGTGCGGAACATCTGGGCGGCGCTGGACGACGAATTTATGGGGTACACCGGAAAGTGCGTGCGGCGCGGAAGTTTCGCCTTTGCGTGCGAACTGGCGCTGGAGGGGGCCGATGTCGCCGACGGGCTCGCGCGGGCGGCGCGCTTTTACAATCTGCTGGACGCCGGAATCGAGACGCGGATCGGCGCGACAGCCGAAGGGCTGGAAGTCGCGGTGCGCTTCGCGGCACCCGCGCTCGACCCCGACCATTATTTCGGCGAATTCTGGCTGATCATCTGGCACCGGCTCGCCTGCTGGCTGGCGGGCGAGACGATCTCGCTGCTGTCGGCCGAGTTCGATTATCCGCGGCCGGACGCCTATTTCGAGGAGTTCAAATATCTCTTCCCGTGCCGCCACCGCTTCGACGGCGGCGCGCGGCGAATACTGATGGACGCGCACGCGCTGCACGCGCCGGTGCGGCGGACGGCGGGCGAACTGGAGGCGATGCTGGCGGCGGCGCCGCTCGACATCATGACGATCCCCGCGAGCGACGCGAGCGTAGCGCGGCGGGTGCGGCAGTATCTGACGCGCGGCCCCGACCTGACGCTGGAGGAACTGGCGCACGAAACCGGGCTGTCGCCGCATAAATTGCGCCGCCTGCTGCGCGCGGAAGGCACGACGCTGGCGACGATCCGCGAGAATGTGCGGCGCGACAAGGCGATGCGGATGCTGACGAGCGGCAATGCGACGGTCGAGGCGATCGCAGAGATGCTGGGCTATGCCGAGGCGCGGAGCTTTACGCGGGCGTTCCGGCAGTGGACGGGGAAGTCGCCTTCGGCGTGGCGGGCGAACTCTGGCTGATCCTCCCCCGCAGGGGGAGGGGGATCACCCGCAGGATGGTGGAGGGGCACAGGAGTTCATACGGAGCGTTCGACTGCGCGTACCCCTCCACCATCTTCGATGGTCCCCCTCCCCGTTCCGGGGAGGATCTTTAGCTCCCCCCGCCCCGGCACATGCCGATGACATAGTCGACGATCATCCGGTCGCGCCGGGGCGATGGGGGACCGAGGACGCCCTGGGCGTGCGGGGGAAGATGCGCGACGGCTTCCAGCGCGCCCTCGCCGAAGACATAATGGTCGAACCAGGTGCGCCACGCCTCGCGTTCGGCCTCGGGCAGCTCGCGGATCGAGTGCATCGCGAGCATCAGCGCGGCGAAGGGGAAGCGGTCGGCGCGCTGGCCGAACCAGTAGTTGACCAGCACGTTGAGCGCGCCGCTGCTGCGCACATGGTGCCACCACATCGGCAGCATGAAGAGCGCGTCGCCGGGGGCGAGGTCGGCGACCAGCTTGTGGCGCGCGGCCTCGGCATAGAGCGGGAAGCGGCCCAAGTCGGGGTGGTCGGGGTCGACGAGGCTGGTCGGCTGGCCGGCGATGGTGCGGTCGACCGGGCCGACATAGAGGTTCGTGATCTGCCCGGGCGGGAAGAGCGAGAAGCGGCGGCGGCCCGCGACGACCACCGCGATGTTCGAGGCCATGTCGTAATGCGGCGCGATGCGGCTGGCGTTGCCGACCCAGATACGCGGCGCGACGCCGATATCGATCGGCAGCGGATTTTCGGCGGCGAAGCTGGCGACGCTGTCGGCGGTCGGGGTCGAGCCGGCGTAGAGCGTCGCAGGCGCGGGGTCGCCCGCGAGCGCGAGCAGCCGCTCGACGAGGCTGCGCATCGGCATATTCTCGCTGCGGAAATTTACGCCGCGCATGTCGTCGGTGTAGAAATAGCGGCCGCCGGTTTCGGGCGGGCCGACGAGCACGGTGAGCGGCTTGCCATTGTCGCGCGCGGCGAGATAGCCGGCGATGGCGTCATCGCCCTGCCCCGCCGCGGCGACGGCGGGCCAGTGCGATGCGAGGCCGCGTATGACGAAGGGGCGCTCGGCGGCGGCGACCGCTTCGGCGATGGCGGTCAGATTACCGCCGTCGAGTTCTTCGACTGCCTGCTCCGTCACTTTGACTTCATCCCGATGATGTCCAAACCGCCGACAAGATAGCTCCCAGCGCAACCACCTACACGGTCCGCCCTGAGCTTGTCGAAGGGCCGTTCTTCCTGTGAGGCGAAGAAAGAACGGTGCTTCGACAAGCTCAGCACGAACGGAAGATAGGGATGGCCGCGATTTGGCCCGTTCGCTCCAAAGCTTTCGCGCTTACCGCCCCGGTTCGACCCGGACCGTGCGGCTGGCGCGCTTGCCGTCGGCGGAGCGGGTGCGGAGGTCCACCGCGCCGGTCACCGCCACAGGGCCGGCGTAGCGCGTCCAGGCGCCGCCTTCGAGGCGATATTCGATGGCAGTGCCGGGGAATTCGCTGTTCGCCTGAAGCTTGCCGTCCGCGATGCGCGCCCCCGGCGGGGCGACGCGATAGGCGACGCCCATCGCGTCGAGCAGCGGGAATTGCGCCGCGACACGACCCGCGAAACCGGACCAGCCGGCGGCGAGCTTCGCGCCATCGACACGCTTGTCGTTCCATTCGTAGCTGGCGCCGGCCTGATAGGCCGGGGTCCAGGGCGCGGCGCTCCAGCCGCGCTCGGCGAGCGCGAGCAGGCGCGGGAAGAGCATATAGTCGACCTGCGCATCGGTGCGGATCGTCTCGCTCCACAGCTGTCCCTGCACCCCCGCGACGCGGCGGCCGGGTTCGAGCAAGGGCTTGTCCTCGATCGGCTGGCCCTCTGCGCCCGTGTTGCGGATCGTCGCGGCGTTGGCGGGCAGGTTATCGGGCATGAAGCCGAACACCTGATGGACGTCGACCCCGCGCGAGGCCCAGTCGTAGCCTCCTTCCTCCGGATGCGGGGCATAGGGCATGTCGAAATAGCCGAGGTCGGGGATCGACAGCACGGTAAACCAGCCGCGGTTCATCTGGTCGTGCGCTTCGCGGATCGCGCCAGTGTGGAGCACGCCCCAGATATTGGTCTGGACGTCCTTCGGCATGCTGGCGGTCTGGGTGTGGCCCATGCCGTCGCTCCAGCCGCCGGCGCGCAGGCCCTTCGCCGCGAGGCTGGCGGTGACGCGTTCGATGAAGCGCGGGGTGAGTTCGCCCGATTTGCCGCCGTTTTCGGCGATCATCGCGGCGCAGGCGGGGGATTGGACCCAGGCGCCCGCGGTCTCGTCGGCGCCGAGATGGAAGGTCTTGAGCGGCACGCCCGCCTGCCGGTGCATGTCGGCCAGCGCATCGACCACCGTATCGACGAAGCGATAGGTCGCGGGCAGGCAGACGTTGAGCGTGTTGTCGTCGTAATTCTGGATGCTGCGATATTCGGTGGTGTCGGCGGGGTCGATCAGGCGGTAGGCGTCGGCCTCTTCCTTCCTGCCCGCGGCGGCGAGGCGCGCGTGGCGGAGTTCCATCGCCTTGATCGCGGCGCGGCTATGCCCGGGCATGTCGATCGACGGGATGACCTCGATCTGGCGCGCCGCGGCCGCCTGCACGATCGCGACATAGTCGGCGGTGCTGAGATAGCCGTTGACGCCGCTGGTGCCGTCGGGGCCGGCGCCGAGCTGCGGCAGGATGCAGGTTTTTTCCTCGGGATCGTGGCAGCGTTTCGAGCCGATCTCGGCGAGCTCGGGGAGCGCGGGGATCTCGATGCGCCAGCCTTCGTCCTCGGCGAGGTGGAGGTGGAGCTTGTTGAGCTTGTACGCGGCCATCGCCTCGACGAGCTTCAATATCTGGTCGCGGCCGTGGAAGTTGCGGCCGAGGTCGAGGTGGAGGCCGCGATAGGGGTAGAGCGGCGCGTCCTCGACGTGGAGCGGGGTCACCCTGCCCTTTTCGAACGCGGCCTGCTGCGCGAGCGAGCGCAAGGCGTTGCTGGCGCCGGCGGCGTCCTTTGCGGCGATGGTCACGCCCTTGGTCGTGACGTCGAGCGTATAGCCTTCGGGCGCGAGCGACGCGGCGCCGATGCGGATAGTGAGCGGCAGCTTGCCGGTGTCGGCCACGCCCGCCTTGGCCAGCGCGGCGATGGCGGGGGCGAGCGCGGTGCGGTCGGCGCCTTCGACGGTGATTGCGACGCCGGCGGTCAGATCGACGGGCTGGCCTTTGCTCTGCGTGGCTTTCGCGGGGGCGGGCAGGATGACGACGCCACTCGCGGGCGTGGTCGGGCGTGCGGCTTGGAGGTCGTAGGCGCGCTCCGCGGTGAGCCAGCGCGTCTTGTCGGCATCGCTCTTGACCGCGAGCTTCGCCTCGTCGGTCATCGGCGCGACGAAGGGCAGGATTTCGAGCCCGGTGTCGGGGTCGATGACGGGGCGCGTCGCGGCGATGGTGCGCGCCTGCAGGCCATCGGCGGCGAGATAGGCGTTGGGCATGCCGAACGCCTTCGAGAAGTTCGAGCCGACGCCCCAGAGCTTGATCTCGTGTTTGGACCCGGGTTTGAAGGTGACGCCGGGTTTCAGCGTCAATTGCTGGAGGTCGCCGTTGATCAGCTTGTGGTCGAAGATGTCGCTTTCGACCTTGGGCAGCCGGTTGACGAAGTTGAAGTAGAGCGAGAATTGCTTCAGATTCGCGGGGACGGTTTCGGGCACGGTCAGCGTGATCGTCGAGAGGAAGCAGCCGTCGAGTCCCGCTGGGCAGTCGGGGCCGTTGTCAACCATCGTCAAGCGGTAGCCGAGCGTGTCGGCGAAGCGGTCGAGCGAGGCCTGCGCGGGGCTCGCGGCCGCCTGCGCGGGTGCCGCAACCATCAGCGCCGCCGCCATCGCCGTGATGCCAATCGCTTTGGCCACAACCCGCATCGTCATTCTCCCGCTCGACAATTTGTATCTAATTTGTCATGTCATGTGCCGACGGTCAACGCCTTTCCAATCGGCAGCTTTCAGGGGAGAAATTGCAAAATGCTCGGAAACTCGGCCTTTCGGCGCATGGCGGCGGCCTTGATTGGTTTCATATTAGTCCTATCGGCGACCCCAGCCGCGGCGCGGGCGGACAAGCCCGTTGTCGTCGGCTATCTCGCGGCGTTCAAGGGGCTCGAGCTGTCGATCGATCGCACCGACCTCAGCGCCTACACGCATTACAACCTGTCCTTCGCCAATCCCGATGCCGAGGGGGCGTTCGTCCGCGATGGCGTGATGACGTGCATGGGCGACGCCGGCGGCGCGAACATGACCGTCGAGGCGGTGCAGAAAGCGATCACGCGGCTGCAGGCGGCGGGGGGCAAGGTTCTACTATCGACCGCGGGCGGGGTGATCCCGGGATGTTCGGGCGACTGGGCGGCGCTGCTGACGCCCGAACGGCGCGGCGCGACGGTGGCGGCGCTCGTCGAACTGGCCGAGACGCTGGGGCTCGACGGAATCGATATCGATATCGAGGGCGGGCTGCTCACGCAGATCGACAAGGCGGGCGATTATGTGCCCTTCATCGCGGCGCTGTCGAAGGAGCTGAAGGCACGCGGCAAGCTGCTGACCTGCGCCACCGCCTCCTATGAGGGCGGGATGATCCCGGTCGGGTCGATCCCTTATTTCGACCTCGTCAATGTGATGTCCTACGACGCGATCGGGCCGAGTTGGGGGCAGGCGGGTGACGAGCATTCGACGCTGGCGATGGCGGAGCGCGACCTGGCGCTGTGGCTGAAGCGTGGGGTGGCGCGCGAGCGGCTGGTGCTGGGGGTGCCCTTCTACGGCTATGGCTTCGGCGGCGAGACCGCCAATTGGTCCTATCGCGACCTGGTCGCGGCGCGCGGGGTGGATGCTACCAAAGCCGACGTGCTCGGCGACCGCCGTGCCGGGGGCCGCTATATCACCCATAACAGCCCCGCGACGATCGAGGCCAAGGCGCGGCTCGCGGCGGAAAAGGCGGGCGGCGTGATGGTGTGGGAATTGTCGCAGGACAGCCCGGACCATGCGCTGACCAAGGCGATCCAGAGGGGCATTTCGCGCGAATAGATCGCAACAAGGTTGACGCGAGCATACCAATGCAACACATGGGGACGAAGCGCTGGTCCTATCGGGCGGCGCAATGGACCAACCGGGTGGAGCATCGTCCTTGTCGCTGATCGAACATGTGGGCCCGCTCCAGAAGGAGGATCCGACCCCGCTCTACCTGCAGCTGCAGAAGATCCTGCGCGACGCGATCGAGGGGCAGGTCGTCAAGGCCGACGAGGCGATCCCGACCGAGCGCGACCTGGCCGAGGAGTTCGACGTGTCGCGCATCACGGTGCGCAAAGCGATCGACGGGCTGGTCGGCGACGGGCTGGTCGCGCGGCGGCGCGGCGCGGGGACCTTCGTGACGCGGCCGCGCGTCGAGAAGAGCTTTTCGAAGCTGACTTCGTTTTCGGAGGACATGATCTCGCGCGGGCGGCGGCCGTACAGCAAATGGGTGAGCAAGACCGCGGGCGCGGTGACCCCCGAGGAGGCGCTGTCGCTCGGGCTGTCGCCGGGCTCGCTCGTCTATCGTTTCCACCGCATCCGCTATGCCGACGACACGTCGATGGCGCTCGAATATGCGACGATCCCGGCTTACTGCCTGCCGTCGGTCGAGGCGGTGGGCAATTCGCTCTATGAGGCGCTCGAGGCGGCGGGGCATCTGCCGGTGCGCGCGCTGCAGCGGCTGCGCGCGATCGCCTTTTCGCCCGAGCAGGCCGAGGTGCTGGGGATCGAGCCGGGGATGCCGGGGCTGTTCATCGAGCGGCGCGGCTTTTTGTCGGACGGGCGGACGGCCGAATATACGCAGAGCTATTATCGCGGCGATGCCTATGACGTCGTCGCCGAATTGAACGGCTAGGCCAGACTCTTCAGAAATTCGGCGTGCGGGGGCAGGTCGGCGAGCTGCTCGGCGACGCGGCTGCGCAGAATCGCGAGGCGCTTGGCGAGTTCGTCGGCGGGGAGCGTGTCGGCGATCGGGTGGTGGCTTGAAGGGCGAACCCCCTGCCCTGTCAGGACCGCGTACCAGTTGGTGGGGCCGAAGAGGTCGCCGGGCTCGAACAATATGTTGCCGGTGGCGCGGAACGCCGCGATGCGCTCGGCGAGGCTGTCGGGGAGGCCCGCGGCGGCGACGTCGCGCCAGAAGGGCGTGTCGTCGCGGTTGGCGGTGGCGTAGTGGGCGATGACGAAGTCGCGGATCGTGGCATATTCGTGGAGCGCGTCGCGGTTGAAGTGCGCCACTACGTTCGGGTCGATGCCGTCGCGCGGGAGCAGCGACAGCAGGCGGATGATCGTCGTCTGGATGAGGTGGATCGAGGTCGATTCGAGCGGCTCAAGGAAGCCGCCGGCGAGGCCGATCGCGACGCAGTTGCGGTTCCAGATCGCCTTGCGGTGGCCGGCGACGAAGCGGAGGCGGTTGGCGTCGGCGAGCGGCTCGCCGGGGAGGCGCGACCGCAGCAGGCTTTCAGCCTCGTCGTGGGCAAGGTGCGCGCTCGAATAGACATAGCCGTTGCCGTCGCGGTGCTGGAGCGGGATGCGCCACTGCCATCCCGCCTCGCGTGCGGTCGAGACGGTGAAGGGCATCGGGTCGCCCTCGCGCGCGCAGGGCATCGCGACCGCGCTGTCGCAGGGGAGCCAGTGCTGCCACGAGGTGTAGCCCGTCTGGAGCGCGCCCTCGATGAGGAGGCCGCGGAAGCCCGAGCAGTCGATGAAGAAGTCGCCTTCGACCTGGCGGCCGTCGTCGAGGGTGAGCGATGCGATGTGACCGTCCTCGGCGCGGAGATGGACGTCGGCGACCTTGCCCTCGATGCGCGTGACGCCCTTCGCCTCGGCGTAGGCGCGGAGATATTGGGCGTAGCCCGCGGCGTCGAACTGGACCGCGTGGTGGACCGGGCCATGGCGCGTCGCGGGGGCGAAGCGGCCGGCGCGCGCGGCCATGGTCTCGAGGTTGTAGGGGCCGTGGTCCGCGTCGCCGCCCTCGGCCAGATGGCGGAGCCAATGGTGGTGGAAATGGATGCCCGCCATCTCGATCCCGAGATAGCCGAAGGGGTGGAAATAGCTGTTCCCGAGCCCGCCCCAGTCGTGGAACTGGATGCCGAGCTTGATCGTGCCGTGCGTCGCGCGGAGGAAGTCGGCGGTGTCGATGCGCAGAAAGCGGTTGAATTCGTGGATCGGCGGCACGGTCGCCTCGCCGACCCCCACGATGCCGATCGCCTCGCTTTCGACGAGGGTGATGGCGTGCGTCTGCGGAGCGAGCGCGCGGCCGAAGGCGGCGGCGGTCATCCAGCCCGCGCTGCCGCCGCCGACGATGACGATGCGGCGCATCATGCGCGCAGCCGCCCGAGCGCGTCGGCGTGGCGCTCCATCGCGCGGACGTCGGTCGCGACCGCGCGGAGCTGGCGCTGGAATTCGGCCATCAGCGCCTGATCCTCGACGCGCAGCGCCTGCGGATCGAAACCGCGCGGGACGATGCCGTGGCCGGTCATCACGAGCGCCCAGCCGTCCTCGACATGCGCCTCGTGGTTGAAATGCGCGAACATGCCGCGCGCGGCGAAAAGCTCGATCTTGGCAGCGAGTTCGGGCGAGATGGGCGCGGCGCGGGCGTCGGTCCAGAAGGGCTCGGTTCGAGTGTTCAGGCGGAAATGCTGCGCGGTGAAGTCGCGCACGCGGCTCCAGGTGCCGCCGATTTCCTCATTGTAGATATCGGCCTCGGGCATCGCGGCGGCGCCCAGCGGCCAGAGCAGCACGAGCTGGGCGATCGAGAGCTGGAGCAGCAGCAGTTCGGCGCCGTCGAGCGGCGGCGCGCTGCCCGCGGCGCGGCCGAGCGCGACGGTATTGCCGATCCAGAAGCGTGCGCGCGTGGCCGCGGCGACGGGTTCGAGTACGGCTTCGAGCTTCTGTCCGGTGAGCGCGGCAAGCATCGCGGGGGCATCGGCATCGGCGAGGTGGCGGCTGTCGTAGTGGAATTCGAGCGCGGTGCGGTCGGCGAGCGGGACGAGGGTGAGCCAGCCCGCGGCGTGTGCGGCGACGCGGCTGTAGAGCGGCAGCGGACCGAAGGGCGGCGCCGAGGCGCGCAGCAGCCGGTCGCACCAAGGGCGGCCGGGGGTTGCGGCGGCGGGATCGAGCGCGTCGATGAGCACGCCGTCGGTGTCGACGAAGAGATCGGCGGACAGCGTTTCGCCGTCAATATCGAGCGCGACGATGCGGCCGTTCGCGACTTGCGGGGTCGCCTTCGCTGCGGCGAGGATCCGCACCCCTTCCCTTGCGCAGCCCGCGCGGAGCAGCGCGGCGTAACCCGCCGCGTCGAGATGCCAGCCCGCCTTGACCGCCTGCCGCGTCGCGGGCTTGTCGGGCGCGCCGGTGCGGCCTTCCTTGGCGGCGGCGGCGGCGAGGCTGAAATCCTCGAGCGCGACGCGCAGTCCGGCGGCGCGCGCGCGGCTCCAGTGCTGGACGAAGGGCAGGTCGGCAAAGGCGCTGCCCGCATCGCCATAGGCATAGATGAAGGCGCTATCGCCGCCCGACCAGCCCGCGAATTGTTGGCCCATATTGAGCGTCGCGGCGGCGCTAACCGTCAACGCGTTATCGTCGAGGCCGAGCAGGCGGTGGAAGGTCGCGAGGTCGGGCGGCGCGACGAGCGCGCTGTGCGGCGCGGGGGCTTCGCCGGTGTCGGCCCAGACGACTTCGACGCCGAGGCGGGCGTAGGCGCGGGCGATCGCGAGCGCGGCCATCGGCGCGGCGACGCCGCCGCCGTGGACGACGACGCGCTGCACCACCCCGCTCATGGCGCGGGCGCCGGGCAATAATGCGCGACGAAATCGGCGTGGAGCGGCGCCGAGGCCGCGCTGCGCGCGATGGTGGCGTGGAGCCCCGCGAGCCGCTCGACGAGCTGGTCGTCGGGGAGCATATCGGCGAGGCGGTCGGCGGCTTCGGGGACGACCCCCTGCCCCACGAACACCGCCTGCCAGCTCGGTGGGCCGAACAGGCCGTCGCGGTACGCCTGGACGTAGGAACGGTGGCGGAAGCGGTCGATCTTGCCCGCGAGCGTGTCGGGGACGTCCATCGTCGTGACGCGCTCCCACAAAGGCGCGTCGGCGTCGTTGGCGATATAATGGAGGATCAGGAAGTCGCGGATGCGGTCATATTCGACGTCCATCACGCGGTTGAATTCGGCGGGCAACGCGGGGTCGATGTCGGAGCCGGGGGGCAGCAAGGTGAGCATATGCATGATCGCCATCTGGACGAGATAGATGCTCGTCGATTCGAGCGGCTCGAGGAAACCGCCCGCGAGCCCCATGCCGACGACATTGTGCGCCCAGGCCTTTTCGCGCTTGCCCGCCTTGAAGCGCAGCACGCGCGGCTCGGCGAGCGCCTCGCCGTCGAGATTGGCGAGCAATGTGGCGGCCGCCTCGTCGTCGGAGATGTCGGCGCTCGAATAGACATAGCCGTTGCCGGTGCGATGCTGGAGCGGGATGCGCCATTGCCAGCCCGCGGGGCGGCGCGTCGAGCGGGTGTAGGGGGTGAAGTCGGGCGAGCGCACCGAGGGCACCGCCTGCGCGCTGTCGCACGGGAGCCAGCGCGACCAGTCCTCGAGTTCGACGCCGAGCGTGCCCCCGAGCAGCAGCGAGCGGAAACCCGAGCAGTCGACGAACATGTCGCCCGCGACCCGCGTGCCCGAGGCGAGCGTCACCGCGGCGACCTTGCCCGATCGGCCGTCGCGCTCCACGTCGACGATGCGCCCCTCGACGCGCTCGATCCCGCGCGCCTCGGCCCAGCGGCGGAGGTAGCGCGCGTAGAGGAAAGCATCGAGGTGGTAGGCGTAGGCGAAGGCGTTACGGACGTCGTTCGGATCGCCATTGGGCAGCATGAAGCGGTTCTGCAGCGCCGCGACGATCGGGAAACAATAGTCGAAGAGCGGCGCAGCCTGTCCGGCGTTGTGCACGCGCACCCAGTAGCTGAAGAAGTCGGCCTCGCCGATCGGGCGGCCGAAGGTGCCGAAGGGGTGGACATAGCGATCGCCCTGCCGCCCCCAGTTGACGAATTCGATGCCGAGCTTGAAGCTCGCCTGCGTCGCCTGCATGAATTCGACCTCGTCGAGGCCGAGGAAGTCGTTGAAATCCTTCATCTGCGGCAGCGTCGCTTCGCCGACGCCGACGGTGCCGATTTCCTCGGATTCGATCAGCCGCACGCGGTACAGCGCCGGGTCGAGCTTGGCCGCGCAGGCGGCGGCGCACATCCAGCCGGCGGTCCCGCCGCCGACGATGATCAGGTTGAAGGGCTCTCCGTCCATCGCCTCACACTAACGTCGCACGAGACCGGCGCCACCCCGAAGAGTGGCGCCGGTTCCCCCGTTTTTTAGAAGGTCAGGCGCGCGCCGATCTGGTAGCGGCGGTCGTTCTTGAACCAGGCGTTGCGCTTGAGCGGCCCGGTCGAGTCGACCTGCTGGAACAGCACGGTGTCGGTGCCGAGCAGGTTGGTCGCCTCGAGCACGAACTCGACATTCTTCGTCGCGCGGAGGCGGAAGGAGGCGTCGAGATAGCCCGTGCTCTTCTGCCAGATCGGGAAACCGACGCAGCAGTCGATCGCGGTGACGAGATATTTGGAGCGCCAGTTATAGGCGACGCGCGCCGAAACGGGGCCCCTTT
Organism: Sphingopyxis sp. GW821-FHT12F08; assembly: GCF_058806755.1. Taxonomy (NCBI): domain Bacteria; kingdom Pseudomonadati; phylum Pseudomonadota; class Alphaproteobacteria; order Sphingomonadales; family Sphingopyxidaceae; genus Sphingopyxis; species Sphingopyxis sp. GW821-FHT12F08. The sequence goes on along the minus strand of NZ_JBXAQA010000003.1, from coordinate 227,865 downwards.
CGTACATGCCGACGAGGTTGTAGCTGTGCTTCGACACCCCCTCGAGCGCGTTCGCCTGCACGGTCGAGGTATCGTAGCTGATCCCCCCGCCCGCGGTGCCGGCGCCGGTCTCGTTGGTCAGGTTGACCGTCTCGATCCCGTTGTTCTTCACATAGGTGTAGTTGGCCTGGATCCCGAAGCCGTCGAGCGGCGACGGCAGGAAGTCGAAGAAGGTCTGGAACTGGAACTCGGCGCCATAGATGGTCGCGCCTTCGCCGTTGACCGGCCGATTGACGCGCACTTCCTCGGTCACCCCATTGTTGGTGACGTCGAGGTTGAACACCCCGGCCTGGATATAATCGTAGAATTTCTTGTAGAAGCCGGTCGCGGTGAAGCTGCTCGACCGGCCGAAATAATATTCCATCGTCAGGTCGAACTGGTCGGCGGTGATCGGTTTCAGCCCCGGATTGCCCGATTGGCCGGTATATTGCCAGTCATAGGCGATCGCCTCGCCCGCCGCGTTGCGCGTGACGCGCGTGTCCGAGCGGTCGTTGAGGTTCGGCGTGAGCCGGTTCACGGTCAGGAAGTTGCGCAGGAGGCCAAAGTCGGGCCGCGACATCGCGCGCGAATAGGCGAAGCGCGACACCAGCTTGTCGGTCAGGTCGAATTTGATGTTGAAGCTGGGCAGCGCGTGGAAATGATTGACCTTGGTCACGTCGCCCACCGTGGCGCCGTTGCCGAAGGCGATTTCCTTCTGCGTCACGACGCAACCCGACGAGGCGAGCGGCAGGCCGGTGCCGGGGTCGGTGCCGCGCTCGCAGATCAGCCCGGTGGGGGTGAACGGCACGGGCAGCGTCGTCGCCCCCTCGGTGTCGTCGCGCGTCCAGATCAGGCGGACGCCGACATTGCCCGAAATCGGCACCCCGCCGATCGCCAGATCGTCGCCGCCGAACTTGGCCATCGCATAGGCCGACACAGTACGCTCGCTGACGCGGTGGACCTCGCTCGGGAAATAGCAGCCATAGGCCTTTTCGATCGTCTCGGCCCCGCGATAGCCCGCGCCCGAGCAGACCGGGAAATAGTCGCCGACGCCGATCGTGGGCCGGCCGAGCGTCGCCGCGAGCGATTCGCGGTTGGCGAGCAGGTCCATGTTGAAGAAGGCGAAGGCGTGGTGGTCGATCTGGTTGCCGGCGAAGAAATCGCCGCCGAAGCTGTGGATGCCGTTACTGCCCGGCGCGTAGACGGGGCGGTCGATGTTGAAATAGGGCGCCTGGGTGAAGGTCCAGGTGTTCGAGATATTCGCCCAATTATAGGCGCCCCAGCGCACCGTCTGGTCGCGGTCCGAATAGCGCGCGCCGACCTTGATCGCGTCGAGCCAGCCCGAATCGACGTCATATTCGACGTCGGCGCGCAATGCGACTTCCTTGCCGTCGCTGTCCTCGGTGTGGTCGGTGACCGCATAATAGAAATAATTGTTCGGATTGGTCAGCCCGCCACCCGCGAGGTTGATATTGTCGGCGGTCGTCGGCTGGAATTCGAGCCGCGGATATTTGCCGGTCAGGTCGACATAGGTGTTCGCGAAGCTGCGCGCGGTGACCGAGGCGTTGTAGTTGTTGACGCTGGCGTCGACATATTGCCCGTCGAGCGTGACGCGCACCTGCTCCGAGACGTCCCAGCGGAACTTGAGCCCGAAATCCTGGGTGATCTGCTTGTTCTTGAGCGCGTTGGCGGCGGTATCGACCTGCGGCGCGCGCTGCGAATTGGTGCAGCCTTCCCAAGCATAGCAGCGGTTGAAGAAGGCCTCGCCATCCTCGTTCACGCCGAGGCCGAGATTGTCGTTGCCTTCGCCCACGTAAGGACGCGGTGCCGACCACCAGCCCGAGAGGAAATTGCCCTCGTCGTCGAAGGCGAAGGGCGCGGTGCCCTGTAGCGGGTTCACCAGCGTCGGGTCGGTGACGAGATAGTCGCTGGGCTGGCCATAGATGCTGAACGCGCTGGAATAGACGGCATATTCGCGCCAGCTGTTGTTGTACTGCGACCGGTTGTACTGGCCGGTCAGCTCCATGTCGCCGTCGAGCGAGCGCCACTGGAACGCCGCGGCGACGCCATAGCGTTTGCGGTCATATTCGTTGTCGCGCATGTAGATGCCGCTGGGGATATATTGCTTGCCCGGGCCGAAGACGCCGTCGAAGATCGCCATGCGGTCGAACTGGATGCCCTGGCTCGCGGTCTTCGAATGCGCATAGGCGCCGTTGAGCATCAGGCCGATCTCGCCGATCCCGGTCTCCCAGCGGTCCGAGACGATGCCCGAGATTTCGGGCGTCGATTTCTTCGCGATGTCGCCATAGGTGTTCTTGATCGAGATCGAGATCAGGCGGCCGTCCTGGTCGAAGGGCACGCGGGTGCGCAGGTTCACGGTGCCCGCGATGCCGCCCTCGATCATGTCGGCGGTCTGGTTCTTGTAGGTGTCGATGCCGCCCAGCAGTTCGGGCGAGATGTCCTGCCACGACAGGCCGCGCGACGAGTTGGCGCTGAAGGTGTCGCGGCCGTTGAATTCGGAACGGACCTGGCTGAGGCCGCGGACGATGACGCCCGAGGGCTCGGCCGAGAAGTGCGCGGTATCGTCGGTGCCCGCGAAGCGGTTGACCGTGATGCCGGGGACGCGCTGCAGCGCTTCGGCGACCGACTTGTCGGGGAAGGAGCCGATGTCTTCCGCCGTGATCGAATCGACGACGGTGTCGGCGTTGCGCTTGCGGTTCTGGGCCGATTCGAGGTTGGCGCGGATGCCGGTGACGACGATGTCGGTCTCATTCTCGTCGGTCGAATCGGCGGGTGTTTCCTGCGCCGCGGCGGGCAAGGTGATCGCGCCCGCGAGCGCGGCGACGCAGATACCCTGCAGCAATTTGCTGCGATTTCCGGCGGTTCTTGCAGCCCCATCAACCATATTATTATCCCCCACTCGGTCCGTCGCGATTGCTTCCCTACAATCTTTATAAGACCAATTGCGTCATTGGACTATTACCAATAGACTACAAATCCGACGCGCTGTCCATTGCAAAAATATGGCAGTGCGCGGAAAACCGCCGCGGGGGTGCGGCCAAACCGGGGAGGATGCGCGATGCGCCTGATTTCGCTCGACGTGTTGCGCGGGCTGACCGTGGCGGGGATGATCCTCGTCAATTCGGCAGCCGGCATGAAATATGGCGCCGAGGCCGATGTCGCGCCGATCCTGCTGCACGTGAGATGGGACGGGCTGACGCTCGCCGACCTGGTTTTCCCCGGATTCCTGACGATGGTGGGGATCGCCATCCCCTTTTCGCTGCGCGCCGGCGGCGACCCGCAGACGGGGCGGATCGTGGCGCGCGCGGGGCGGCTGCTGCTGCTCGGCTTCCTCCTGAGCAACCTCTACTGGTTCCAGAGCTTTGCGTCGGGCGAATGGCGATTGTTCGGGGTCTTGCAGCGAATCGGGCTGGTCTATGCCGCCTGCGCGCTGCTGTTCCTCGGCACCGGGCCGAAGCTGCGAATCGGGCTGATCGTGGCGATTCTCGCGCTCTATTGGCCGCTCGCGCTGCTACCCTCGCTCGACGGGCTCGCGACCGACATCTGGGTGCGCGGGCATAATTTCGTCGCTTCGGTCGACCGGTTGTTGCTCGGCACGCACCTCTATGTACAGGGCCCCGAGGGCTATGATCCCGAGGGGATATTGGGCACGTTGCCGGCGATCGCGCAGGGGCTGATCGGGGTCGCGATCGGCGAGCTCTTGATCCGCCGCGAGGGCGCCGCGACAAGGCAATTGGCGATGGCGGGCGCGGCGATGCTGGCGGTCGGCGGGCTATGGTCGCTCGCCTTTCCGATCGTCAAGGATATCTGGTCGAGCAGCTTCGTGCTGATCACCAGCGGCGTCACCGCACTGGCGCTCGCGGCGCTCCACCATCTGCTCGACCGCGAGGGGCGCAAACCGGGGATCGCCGCGACCGTAATGCTGGCGTTCGGCGCCAATGCGATCGCGGCCTACACACTGCACCAAATCACCGCGGGCATGGTCACCTGGGACCTGTTCCTCGCGCCCTTTCGCGCGACGCGGGGCACGCTGGGCGATCCGGTCGCATCGCTGATCCCGGTGCTTTTCTACATGATCTTCATCTGGGCCGCGATGGAATGGCTGCGCCGCAAGCGCTGGTTCGTCAAAATCTGACCCGGAGCGAAGATACCTCTTGATGAGACATATATAACCTATATAGTACCAATAATAGGGCACGACCGAGAGGCCCGTCCGATTACGGAGTCGAACGAGAGATGTCGCGGCATAGCGCAATGAAGGTTCCCGAGACGCTGATGGAGGCCGAGGCCGGCGAAGCCGCCGCCGCGGTCGCGACGATGCTGGCCGCCAATGCCGGGGCCTTCGCCGCTATCGGCGCGCGGCTGCGCGCCTCGCCGCCCGCCGCGGTCGTCACCTGCGCGCGCGGATCGTCGGACCATGCGGCGACCTATGCCAAATATCTGATCGAGACGATGACGGGCACGCCGACGGCGTCGGCGGCGCTGTCGGTCGCCTCGCTCTACGACGCGCCGACGCTGGCCGGCGAGCGGCTGTGTCTCGCGATCTCGCAGTCGGGCAAGAGCCCCGACCTGCTGGCGGCGGTCGAGGCGCAGAAGAAAGCCGGCGCCTATGTCGTCACGCTGCTCAACGCCGAGGATGCGCCGCTGTGCGCACTCGCCGACGTGGTGATCGCGCTGAAGGCGAGCCCCGAGCGGTCGGTCGCCGCGACCAAATCCTACATCAGTTCGCTCGCCGCCATCGCGGCGCTCGTCGCCGCCTGGGCCGAGGATGAGGCGCTGGGCGAAGCGCTGACCGCCCTGCCCGGGCAGCTCGCCGACGCCTTCGCGCTCGACTGGTCGGCAGCGATCCCCGCCTTTGCCGAGGCGCAGAACCTGTTCGTGCTCGGGCGCGGCTATGGCTATGGCGTCGCGCAGGAAGCGGCGCTGAAGTTCAAGGAAACCTCGTCGCTCCACGCCGAAAGCTTCAGCGCCGCCGAGGTGCGCCACGGGCCGATGGCGATCGTCGGCGATGCCTTTCACGTCCTGGCCTTCGGCGGCAGCGACCGTGCGGCGGAGAGTGTGCGCGAGGCGGCGGCCGAGTTTCGCGGACGCGGCGCGACAGTGCTGCTCGCCGACCCGGCAGGCGGCGACCTGCCCGCGCTCGCCGCGCATCCGGCGATCGAGCCAATCCTGCTGATCCAGAGCTTTTACCGCATGGCGAGCGGGCTGGCGATCGCGCGGGGCCGCAACCCCGACTCGCCCCCGCACCTCAACAAGGTTACCGAGACGATATGATGTTTCGCTTTCACAACGGCCGGGTCGCACTGCCGGGCGGCGTCGTCGGCGCGGCGGACATCGCCATCGCCGATGGCGCCGTCGCCGCCGTGAAGACCGAGGAAACCGGTGGCGCCGATCGCGTGATCGATCTGGAGGGCGGCTGGCTGCTGCCCGGCTTCGTCGATACGCAGGTCAACGGCGGCGGCGGAATCCTGTTCAACGACCATGTCGACGTCGAATCGATCGCGGCGATCGGCGAGGCGCATGCGCGCTTCGGCACCACCGCCTTCCTCCCGACCTTGATCAGCGACACCGCCGAGCAGATCGCGTCGGCGCTGGCGGCGGTCGATGCCGCGATCGAGGCGGGGGTGCCCGGGGTCGTCGGCATCCATATCGAGGGGCCGTTCATCAACGAGGTGAAGCGCGGCATCCACGAGGCGCACCGTATCCGCAAGCTCGACGATGCGATGCTGACGCTGCTCACCGCGCCGCGCCGCGGCAAGGTGATGCTGACGCTGGCGCCAGAGCTGTGCGACGCCGAGGATATCGCCACGCTGGTGCGGCATGGCGTGATCGTCAGCGCGGGGCACAGCGACGCGACCTATGACGAGGCGCAGCGCGCGATCGCCGCGGGGCTGTCGGGTTTCACCCATTTGTTCAACGCGATGTCGCCGCTGCACCATCGGGGTCCCGGCGCGGTCGGCGCGGCGTTCGATTCGGACTGTTATTGCGGGCTGATCGTCGACGACGTTCACCTGCACCCCGCGGTCGTGCGGCTGGCGGTGAAGGCCAAGGGGCTGGAGCGCATCATGCTGGTCACCGACGCGATGCCGAGCGTCGGCACCGACGACAGCGAGTTCACGCTGCAGGGCAAGCGCATCGCGGTGAAGGACGGCGTCTGCATCTTCGAGGACGGCACGCTGGCGGGCACGCATCTCGACATGGCATCGGCGCTGCGCAAGACGGTCGAAGTCACCGGTCTTCCGGTCGAGAAGGCTGCCGTGATGGCAAGCGCGACACCCGCGGCCTTCCTGGCGCTGTCGGAGAGCCATGGCGCGATCGCACCGGGGTGCCGCGCCGATTTCGTATGGCTCGACAGCGCGCTCGCGCCGCGCGAGACATGGATCGGTGGCAGTGCCGTCGCGGACGCACCGCCTTTCGTCCAGGCCGCTCAATAATATAAGAGGATATTAGCCGATGAGCCTGATCATCACCTCGCCGCTCAGGGGTTGGGCGTCGGCGCTCGATCAGGTTCCCGATCCGGTGTTTGCGCAGCGGATGATGGGCGACGGCGTCGCGATCGAGCCGCTGGGCGACACCGTCGTCGCGCCGTGCGACGGCGAGGTGACGACGCTCCACGATTCGGGCCACGCGGTCGCGCTGCGCAGCCCCGAGGGCGCCGAACTGCTGATCCATATCGGGCTCGACACCGTGACGCTGAAGGGCAAGGGGTTCGAGCCGTTGGTCAAGGCGGGCGACCGGGTGGCGCGCGGCGATCCGCTGATCCGTTTCGACATGGACGCCATTGCCCTCGCCGCGCCGAGCCTGATCACGCCGGTGATCGTCACCAACGCCGAGGCCTTCACGATCGTGAAGCGCACGATCGATTGCGCGGTCGGCGCGTGCGAGGCGCTGATGGTGCTCGCGCCGGTCGCGGCCGATGCGCGGCGGCGGTCGGACGACGGGACGCTCGTCGAGCAGGCGGTGACGCTGTCGCTGCCGCACGGCATCCATGCGCGCCCGGCGGCGCGGATCGGCGAGGCGGCGCGTGGCTATGAGGCGGACGTCCATTTGCTGCTCGGCGAGAAGCGCGGCGATGCCCGGAGCACCGTCGCGCTGCTCGCGCTCGGGACGCGTTTCGGCGACGAAGTGACGGTGCAGGCGCGCGGCGACGATGCCGAGGCGGCGCTGGCAGCAATCGTGGCGCTGCTGGGTACCGATATGGACGAAGGCGCGCCTGTCGCCCCTGCCCCCGTCGCGGCGCCGGCGGCGGCGCTGGCCGAGGGGCAGATCGGCGGGGTGATCGCCGCGCCGGGGTTGGCGATGGGGCCGGCGGCACGATTGCAGCGCGCCGAGATCGCAGTAGCACGCGAGGGCACGGGCGCGGTCGAGGAGCGCGCCGCGCTGATCGCGGCACGGGCCGAAGTACGTGGCCGGATCGCGGCGCGCGCCGAAAGCGCGGGCGGCAGCGTCGCGGCGGTGATGGCAGCGCATCTGGCCTTGCTCGACGACCCCGAGCTGCTGACAGGCGCCGAGCGGCGCATCGCCGAGGGCGCGAGCGCGGGCTTCGCCTGGCGCGGCGCGGTGCACGACCAGATCGACGCGCTGCGCGCGACGGACAATAGGCATCTGATCGAACGGATCGACGACCTGGTCGATATCGAGCGGCAATTGCTGCTGGTGCTGAGCGGCGCGCCCGCCGAAAGCGCCGCGATCGCGGCGGGATCGATCCTGGTCGCCGACGATTTACTGCCCTCGCAATTGGTGACGCTGGCGGCGAGCGGTCTGGCGGGGGTCGCGCTGGTCCGCGGCGGGCCGACGTCGCACGTCGCGATATTGTGCGCGGGCATGGGATTGCCGGCGCTGGTGGCAATGGGCGAGGCGCTCGACGGCGTGGCGGATGGCGCGATGCTGCTGCTCGATGCCGAGGCGGGGCATGTGACGGTCGATCCGGATGCCGGCGCGGCGGCGGCTTTTGCGGCACGAATCGCGGCGCGCGACGCCCGACGCGCGGCGGCGCGCACGGCGTCGACCGACGCCTGTCATAGCGCCGACGGGACGCGGATCGAGGTCTTCGCCAATATCGGCACCGTCGAAGACGCCGCGCTCGCCGCGGCGCAGGGCGCCGAGGGATCGGGACTTGTGCGCAGCGAATTCCTGTTCCTCGGCCGCGACAGCGCGCCGTCGGAGGCGGAGCAGCTGGCGGCCTATCAGGGGATCGCCGACGCATTCGCGGGCAAGCCGGTGATCGTCCGCCTGCTCGACATCGGCGGCGACAAGCCCGCGGCCTATATCCCCTTCGCGGCCGAGGAAAATCCGGCGCTGGGCCAGCGTGGCATCCGCGTCGGCCTCGCCCATCCCGACCTGCTCGAGACGCAGCTGCGTGCGATCTTGCGGGTGCAGCCCGTGGGCCAGTGCAGGATCATGGTGCCGATGGTCGCGAGCGTCGCCGAACTGGTCGCGGTGCGCGCCATGGTCGAGCAGCTGCGCGGCGAAATGGGGATCGCCGAGGCGGTCGAGGTGGGCGCGATGGTCGAGACGCCCGCGGCGGCGGTGACTGCGGACTTGCTCGCGGCCGAGGCGGACTTCCTGTCGATCGGCACCAACGACCTCACCCAATATGTGCTCGCGATGGATCGTGGCAATCCGGCGGTCGCCGCCGGGGTCGACGCGCTGCACCCCGCAGTGCTGCGGATGATCGGCGAGACGTGCCGGCTCGCAGCGACGCGCGGGACGTGGGTCGGGGTGTGCGGCGGACTGGCGTCCGACCCAGCCGCGCTGCCGATCCTGGTCGGGCTGGGGGTGACCGAGATTTCGGCGGTGCCGGGCTTCGTCGCCGAGGCGAAGGCGATCGTCCGCGGCGTGACGATCGAGGCGGCGCGCGCGCATGCGGCGCGCGCGCTGGCCTGTACATCGGCGGCGGAAGTCCGCGCGTTGGCGCGGCAATTCGAAGGAGTGGCGGCGTGAGGAAGATACTCGAAACGCTGCAGCCGCTGGGCCGCGCGCTGATGCTGCCGATCGCGGTGCTGCCGATCGCGGGCCTGCTGCTGCGCATCGGCCAGCCAGACCTGCTCGACATCGCCTTCATTTCGGCGGCGGGCGGCGCGATCTTCGAAAATCTCGGCATCCTCTTCGCGATCGGGGTCGCGGTGGGCTTCGCGCGCGACGGCAATGGCGCGGCGGCGTTGGCGGGGGTGGTGTGCTACCTCGTGACCACGACGGGGGCGCAGACCTTCCTTGTCGCGCCGCCCGACGTCAGCGCGGGGCTGCCCGAGGCGGCGACGGCGTTGGCGGCAAAGAACTGGGCGCTGACGCAGATCGACAAGCTCGAAGTGCCGATCGGCATCCTGTCGGGGCTGATCGGGGGCAATTTCTACAACCGGTTCGCGACGATCGCGCTGCCCGAATATCTCGCGTTCTTCGGCGGGCGGCGCTTCGTGCCGATCGCGAGCGGGGTCGCGGGGCTGCTGCTCGCGGCGGTGATCGGCTATGGTTACGCGCATATCAGCGGCGCGATCGACGCGGCGAGCCGCACGGTGGTCGAGAGCGGCGGCACCGGCCTGTTCGTCTATGGCGTGCTCAACCGGTTGCTGATCGTCACCGGGCTGCACCATATCATCAACAATGCGGCGTGGTTCGTCGTCGGCGATTTCGCGGGGGCGACGGGCGATTTGCGGCGCTTCTTCGCCGGCGATCCCAACGCCGGCGCCTTCATGTCGGGCTTCTTCCCGGTGATGATGTTCGGCCTGCCCGCCGCGTGCCTCGCCATGTATCACGAGGCGCGGCCCGAGCGGAAAAAGGCGGTGGGCGGCATGCTCTTCAGCCTCGCCTTCACCAGCTTCCTGACCGGGGTGACCGAGCCGATCGAGTTCAGCTTCATGTTCGTCGCGCCGCTGCTTTACGGCATCCACGCGCTGCTGACGGGGGCGTCGATGGCGCTAATGAACGCGCTGGGCGTCAAGCTGGGCTTCGGCTTTTCGGCGGGACTGTTCGACTATGTGCTCAATTTCAGCCTGGCGACGAGGCCGTGGCTGCTGCTGCCGATCGGGGCGGCTTATGCCGGCATCTATTACGGATTGTTCCGCTTCTGCATCCGCCGTTTCAACCTAGCGACCCCGGGGCGCGAGAGGGGCGATGTCGCCGAAGCCGCGACTGCGTCGGCGGGGAGCGCGCGCGGCGAGGCTTTCGTCGCGGCGCTGGGCGGACCGGGCAATCTGTCGAGCGTCGATGCGTGCACGACGCGGCTGCGGCTGATCGTCGCCGACCAGGAAAAGATCGACGAGACGGCGCTGACCGCGCTCGGCGCGCGCGGGATCATCCGGCCGTCGGCCAACGCCGCGCAGGTGGTGCTGGGGCCGGTCGCCGACCTGGTCGCCGAGGAAATCCGCGGCGCGCTGGCGGGCGGCGGGGCTACGGTCGCCGCGGTGGCGGCGCCGGTGGTAGCGGCCGAAGCCGAACTGCCGGCGGCGATCGTCGCGGCGCTGGGCGGGCAAACCAATGTGCGCAGCGTCAAGGCGCTGGGCGGACGCGCGCGCGCCGAGGTCGCCGATCCGGCGCTGGTCGACGAAGCAGCGCTCGCGGCGGCGAGCCGCGGCGTCGCGCGGCCGGGCACCGACGTGCTGCATATCCTGATCTAGGTTCCCGCCTCATCTTCCCAGAGGTCGCGGAAGTGGCGGCGCGGCCCGAAATGGACTGAGGGCCGCGCCGCCACGTTCATTCGGGGGTGGCGGCAGGCGCCGCGCCGCGCACCGCCTGGCGGTAGACGCGGACATGCTCGATCTCGAAGGTCGTCGGGAAGATCGCATCGTCGACTTCGCCGCCCATCTCGCCGCCAACCGCTAGGTTGAGCAGCAGATAATGCGGCCGGTCGAACGGCCATTGCTCGGTGCCCGTGCCGGCGTTGGAGTAGCGGTGATAGGGTTTGCCATCGACCGCGATGCGCAGCTCGCGCGGAGTCCAGAGCAGCTGGTAGTCATGGAAGGCGGTGCAGGCGTCCTCGACGCGCGCCTTGCCGCCGTTGCCGAAGGTCCCGGCGGTCGCGCGGTTATGGATCGTGCCGAAGACGTCGCCGGGAGTCGCGCCGACATGCTCCATGATGTCGATCTCGCCGCCATCGGGCCACGGCGCGGTGGCGCCGAGGGTCCAGATCGCGGGCCAGCTGCCCTTGCCGCACGGCAGCTTGGCGCGGACCTCGATCAGGCCGTAGGTGAATTCGGCCTTGCCCTTGGTGATCAGCCGCGCCGAGCTATAGCCCTGCCCGCCATGGTCGGGGCGGTCGGCGAGCGTCTCCTTTCGCGCGGTGATGATCAGGCGGCCGCCCTCGACGCGGGCGTTTTCGGGGCGGTCGGCGGCGTAATATTGCAGTTCGTTGTTGTACCAGCCGATCTTGTTGGCGTGGGTGTCCCACACCCATTTGGCGGGATCGGGCGGGCCGTCGGTGTCGAATTCGTCGGCCCAGACGAGTTCGTAGCCGCCGCCTGCCCGCTCCTGCGCCTCAGCGGGAACCGCGGCCAACGCGATGACAAGGCCGATGTTGGCGAAAGTGCCACGCAGCATAAGCTTTCCCCTCGACAATTGGTATTAGATTGATATTCTACTTGTACGCATAAGATCATGCGATTGCCAAGGGGAGAATGGCGATGAGGATGCTGCGTGCTGCCCTGTTTTCCACGATGATCGCCCTCGCCGCCATGCCCGCGGCGGCGCAGGAGGCGAGCGCACCGCCGATGCTCAACACGCCGACCGCGGGATGGAATGTCTACGGCCCCGGCCAGACGCACAAGGCGCGCAAGGACGGCGCGGTGCAGGGCGGCAGCGCGATGCGCGTCGCGATCCCTACGAAGCCGGCGAACGCCTGGGACATCGGTGCGTCGGTGCCGATCGACAAGGCGATCGCCAAGGGCGACAGGCTGATCCTCGCCTTCTGGGTGCGCAGCGCCGAGGGCGGCACGCTGGGCGCCGCGATTCAGCAGAACAGCGCGCCCTATGCGCCGATCGTCGCGGGGCGTGTCGACGTGGGGGCCGAATGGAAGCTCGTGCACATCAAGGGCATCGCCGCCGCCGATCAGGCCGCGGGCGCGGCGAATGTCGCGCTGACCTTGGGCGATCAGGCGCGAACGATCGACCTGGGGCCGGCATTCGTGATGAAGGCGGAGTGAGTCCCGCCGGCGGCAGCGCCTCCCGACCGAAACATGCTTAGCCAGCTAATTACCATTCCAATACCAAAATGGGTCAAAACGCCGCCGAAGCGATAGAAAAATGCGGCGAAATGCCCCGCCCAAACTCTCCGCTTGCGGTGAATCGATAGAATTGGTACTTTTAGCATGATACCAATCAAAACCATCAATAAAACCAAAAGAGGGAGAATGACTGTGGCCATGTCCAACAAATTTCTGGCGACCGCGAGCGTGCTCGCGAGCATCGCCTGCACCGCCCCCGCCTTTGCGCAGGAGGCTGCGCCGGCCGAAGGCGAGGAAATCGTCGTCACCGGCTATCGCGGGTCGCTGAGTCAGTCGATCGACGCCAAGCGCGAGCTGTCGGTGATCGCCGACGTGGTCAGCGCCGAGGATATCGGCAAGTTCCCCGACAAGAATGTCGCCGAGGCGCTGCAGCGCGTCCCCGGCGTCGTCGTCAACCGCGAATTCGGCGAGGGCGAGCGCGTGTCGCTGCGCGGCACCGCGCCGAATCTGACCAAGACCCTGCTCAACGGCCACAGCGTGGCGACCGCCGACTGGTTCATCCTCGACCAGGTCGCCTCGACGCGCAGCTTCAACTACCTCACTTTGCCCGCCGAGATCGTCGGCCGGCTCGAGGTCTACAAGAGCCCGCAGGCCGATGTTGAGGAAGGCGGCGTTGGCGGCACGATCAACGTCATCACGCGCAACCCACTCGACCTCGATCCCTTCACGGTGTCGGCATCGGTGCAGGCGGCCTATTCGGACCTGTCGGACAAGCTGGACCCGCAGGTGTCGGGGCTGGTGAGCTGGAAGAACGAAGACGAGACCTTCGGCGTGCTGGTCGGTGCGATCTATCAGAAGCGCCGCACGCGCCGCGACGGCATCGAGCTGTTCGGCTATCGCTCCTTTGCCGTCGGCGGCGGGCAGAATGCGCTGGTGCCGACCTTGATCGGCTCGACGATGTTCGAGCAGGAGCGCGAGCGCTACGGCGCGAATATCGGCATCCAGTTCCGTCCCTCGGACGAGCTCGAAATCAACATCACCGGGCTCTATTCGCGGTTCAACGCCGATAACTTCAACCAGAATTACATCGCCTGGGGCGAGCAGGCGCTGGCCGGCGGCGGCACGATCACCGGCGCGGTTGTCGAGGACGGGGTCGCGGTCGCGGGCAATATCGCCTCGCTCAACGGCGGCACCGCGGGCTTCGGCACGGTGTACGACGCGATCGACCGAAAGGCGGTCGCCAAGACGGTCTCGGCCGATTTCGACCTGACCTGGCGCCCCGCCGACGCGCTGTCGGTGCATTTCAAGGCGGGCTGGACCAAGGCCAATGGCGACACGAGCAACGAGAATTTCATCGAGTTCGCGGGCCCCGGCGCGTTCAGCTACGATTTGCGCAGCGGGCGGCCCGAGGTCCAGTTCACCCGCCCCGATCCGCTCAATCCGCTGGGCATCCGACCCGATTTCGCGCGCATCCAGTCGGTGACCAACGACGATGAGGAGAAATATTTCTACCTCGACCTGGAAAAGGAAGTCGAATGGGGGCCGCTGACCGCGCTCAAGGTCGGGGTCAAATATACCGACCATGACCGCGTCGCCGACCGCTTCGCGACAAACGGCGGGGTCTTCACCCCCGGGCTGCGCTGCAATGGCGCGCCGTGCACCTCGGCCGATTTCGCGACGGGCGGCGGCATGCCGGGCGATTTCCTTGACGGCATCGCCGCGCCGGGGACGCTCACCGATTATTGGCGCGTCGACCCCGCGAAGCTGCGCGCCATCTATGCCGCGCAGACCGCGCCGGGCACCGACCGCTTCCTGGTCCCCGGCAACAGCTATGCGATCAACGAAAAGGCCTATGGCGGCTATGCGCTCGCCAAATTGGGCGGCGAGGGCTGGCGCGGCAATGTCGGGGTGCGCGTGGTGCGCACCGACCAAAGATCGGACGGCTTCATCATCGGCGGCGCCAATCCGCAGTTCACCAACCCGTTCGGCGGCTTCACCCCGTCGACCGCGAAGCGCTCCTACACCGACGTGCTGCCGAGCGCGAACGTTTCGGTCGACCTGTCGGAGCAGGTTGTGTTGCGCTTCGGCGCGGGCAAGACGGTGACGCGGCCGGACTTCGTCGACATCACGCCGGGGATCGACCTCAACGGCACGCTGCTGACCGGGCGCGGCGGCGACCCGAACCTCGATCCCTATCGCGCCAATCAGTACGACCTGTCGCTCGAATGGTATCCCGATCGCGAGACGATCGTCGCGCTCGCGCTCTTCTACAAGGATATCCAGTCGTATATCGTCAACACGACCTCGGTCGAGATATTGCCCGGCGTGTTCGTGCCGGGGTCGCAGCCCGCGGGCTGCGTCGCGGCGGGCGGCGGCAATCCGAACCTGTTCAACTGCCCCTATCAGATCAACCGGCGCAGCAACGGCGCGGGCGGGCGCAACCAGGGCTTCGAAATCCAGGCGTCGCGCCCGATCTGGGGCGGCTTCGGCGTGGCGGCGAATTACACTTATTCGGACGCCAAGGCGAGCAACGGCGACCCGATCCCGGGCAATTCGAAGCATTCGCTGAACCTGACGGGCTATTTCGAAAACGATCTGGTCAGCGCGCGGCTGTCGTATAATTACCGGTCGAAATTCTTCATCGACATCGACCGGGCGGCGCCGCTGAACCAGGCCGCGCTGTCGTCGCTCGACGCGTCGGTGAGCTTCAACCTGACCGACCAGATCGCGCTGACCGCCGACGCGGTGAACCTGACCAACGAGCCGATCGAGCAATATTCGGGCACCCCGGCACGCCCGCGCGCGATTTACGACAATGGCCGGCAATTTTATTTCGGCGTGCGCGCGAAATTCTGATCCGCCCTAGGGTGGTCGCAGGAGGCCCGCCGTGGTCCCGGGAAGCCGGGGTTGCGGCGGGTTTTCTGTTTGGAAGCTGATCCTCCCCCAACGGGGGAGGGGGACCACCCGGAGGGTGGTGGAGGGGTACGTGCAGTCTAGCGCGGCGTATGCCTTCTGTGCCCCTCCACCATGCTTCGCATGGTCCCCCTCCCCGTGCCGGGGAGGATCCTCACGCCTTCAGATACTGGCTCGGCGGGACGCCGAAGGCGCGGCGGAACATCGCGGCGAAGCCGCTGGGGCTGTCGTAGCCGACCTCGTAGGTGACCTGGGTGATCGAGGCGCCCGCGGCGAGCATCGACAGCGCCTCCATCAGCCGCACCTGCTGGCGCCAGACCGCGAGGCCCATGCCGGTTTCCTGCTTGAAGCTGCGCGTGAAGGTGCGGCGGCCCATCGCGGCGAGCCCCGCCCAATCGTCGATGTCGCGCGGGTCCGCCGGGTCCGCGAGGATCGCGTTGCAGACGCGCAGCAGCCGGAGGTCGGCGGGCATCGACACCTGATAGGGGGCGTTGGGCATCAGCTCGATCTCGTCGAGGAGCAGCCCGATGATCCGCCCCTCGCGCCCCGCGACGTCGTAGAGCGGCGGGAAGTCGCACGCCGCGAGGATCAGCGACTTCAAGAGGTTGGAGACTTCGAACACGCGGCAGGCGCGGGCTTCCTCGCCCGGCGCGCTCGGCAGGTAGAGCGTGCGCAGCGACACCGGGCCGCGGCACGCGACCTCGTGCTTCATGCCCGCAGGCAGCCACACCGCGCGTTGCGGCGGGATGACGAAGCTGGTTTCGGGGGTGCGCACCGACATCACGCCGGAAGAAGCGTAGAGGATCTGGACATGCTCGTGGCTGTGCATCGGGTCGACGAAGCCCGCGGGATATTCGTCCTGCAGCGCGATCACGGGGCGATCGAACGAGAGAACGTCGACACTGTGCTTCATGGCCCGATCTCCACAAATATCAGTAAACGCCATGTTACAGGCCTTCGCGGTCACTGAACAGTCACAAGCCGGGCTATGGCCTGTGCGGCGTGGTGATTGGCCCGAACGGGCGATAGAAGCGAGGGCACAAAAGCTATCAGGATGGAAAGACCGTCCGGGGAGAATGCCAATATGTCGAAGGGCTTGGATGCCGTGCAGGACGCGATGGTCGACCCCGACATCCGCCGCTTCGTCGATGCGATCAATGCCGCCTATGCCGAGCATGGCGTCCCCGATGCCGACATGGCGACGCGGCGCGCCATAGCCGAGCGGGTGCGCCGGCCGTGGCGCGAGGCTGGCCCGATCATGGCCGAAAGCCGCGACATCGCGCTGGACGGCATAAGGCTGCGGCTGCACCGGCCGGTGGCCGATGCGGTGTTGCCGGCCATGCTCTACATCCACGGCGGCGGCTGGACGCTGTTCAGCATCGACACGCACGACCGGCTGATGCGCGAATATGCGGCGCGCGCGGGGATCGCGGTGGTCGGGATCGATTACAGCCTGTCGCCCGAGCATAAATTCCCGGTGGCGCTGGAGGAATGTTCGGCGGCGCTCGACTGGATCGCGGCCAATGCCGAAGCGCTGCGGCTCGATGCGGAGCGCGTGCTGATCGGCGGGGATTCGGCGGGGGCCAATCTGTCGGTCGCGGCCTGCCTGTTGCGGCGCGCGCAGGGCAAGGCGCTGCCCGCGGGCATGGTGCTGAATTACGGCGCCTTTGCGCCCGAGCATCTGCCGAGCTATGCCCGTTTCGGCGAGGGCTTTTCGCTCGAGGTCGGGGAGATGGACATCTTCTGGGACAATTATGTCGACGGTCCGGAGCAACTGAGCGAGCCGCTGGTGGCGCCGCTGCTGGCCGATCTGGCAGGGCTGCCGCCGGCGTTCGTCGCGATCGCCGAATGCGACATTTTGGCCGACTGCA
Organism: Sphingopyxis sp. GW821-FHT12F08; assembly: GCF_058806755.1. Classification (NCBI taxonomy): domain Bacteria; kingdom Pseudomonadati; phylum Pseudomonadota; class Alphaproteobacteria; order Sphingomonadales; family Sphingopyxidaceae; genus Sphingopyxis; species Sphingopyxis sp. GW821-FHT12F08. The sequence goes on along the minus strand of NZ_JBXAQA010000003.1, from coordinate 210,887 downwards.
ACCATGGGTTCGCGGCGAAGCTGGCCGCGACGGGCGTGGCGGTGCGCGCCGAGACCTATCAGGGAGCGACGCACAGCTTTTTGGAGGCGATGTCGATTTCTTCGCTCGCGCGGCGTGCGCTGTGCGAGCAGGCGGCGTGGATCGGCGAGACGGTCGGGCATGACCGGGGTCTTTGAGCCGCGCCGCGCGGACGATCCCGCGCGGCTGATCGCCGACTATCCGCTCGGCTGGCTGGTGTCGGCGAATTTCAACGCGAGTCCCCTGCCCCTGCTCGCCGAGACCGACGCCGACGGCGCGGTGGTGTCGCTGTTCGGGCACTGCGCGCGGGCCAATGTGCTGGTCGCCGATTTCCGCGCCGATCCCAAGGGGCTGGTGCTGTTCAACGGGCCGCATGGCTATGTCTCGCCGGCGCTGGTGTCGAAGCCCGACTGGGCGCCGACGTGGAATTATGCGGCGCTGCGCTACCGCGTCGAGGTCGAGCTGGTCGAGGGCGAGACGCGCGAGGCGATCGAGCGGCTGGTCGCGGCGATGGAGCGCGGCAACTGGTCGACCGACCGGGTCGGGCCGCGCTATGAGACGATGCTGACGCACATCGTCGCCTTTCGCGCGCATATCCGCTCGGCCGAGCCGGTGTTCAAGCTGGGGCAGGACGAAAGCGCGGCGGGCTTTGCCGAGATCGTCGCGGGGCATAACGACCGGACGCTCGCGGCGTGGATGGAAGGACAGAGGTGAAGCTTTTCTTCGACGATCGACAGGCCGAGCACGCACCCGAGCGCGAGCTGCACAATGGCGAGTTCGTGCCCTATGCCGAGAATGCCGAGCGGCCGCGTTCGATCGTCGACGCGCTCGCCGACTGGCAGCCGGTGCAGGATTTCGGACGCGAGCCGCTGCTGGCGGTGCACGACGCCGACTATCTCGCCTTCCTCGAGCGCGCGTACGACGGCTGGGTCGCCGCGGGACGCAAGGGCGATGCGATCGGCTACAGCTTTCCCGTGGTGCGGCGGCGGGCGCGGAAATTCGCGCGGATCGATGCCGATATCGGACTCTACAGCTTCGACGCCTCGACGCCGATCGCCGCGGGGACCTGGACCTCGGCCTATTGGTCGGCGCAATGCGCGCTGACCGCGCTCGAGCGGCTCGCCGAAGGCGATGCCCATGCCTTCGCGCTGTGCCGGCCGCCGGGGCATCATGCCGGGCGCGACTATATGGGCGGCTATTGCTACCTCAACAACGCCGCGATCGCGGCGCGGCGCGCGGCGGCGCTGGGGCTGGGGCCGGTCGCGATCCTCGATGTCGACTATCATCATGGCAACGGAACGCAGGACATCTTCTATGAGGATGGAAACGTGTTCTTCGCGTCGATCCACGCCGATCCGGTGACCGATTACCCCTTCTACTGGGGGCACGCCGACGAACGCGGCGAAGGCGCGGGCGAAGGGTCGACGCTCAACCTGCCGCTGCCGCGCGGGACCGACGGGGCGGCTTACCGGCCTGTGCTCGAGACAGCGCTGCGGGCGATTACGGACTGGGGCGCGCGCTGCCTGATCGTGTCGTTCGGGGCGGATACGCACAGCAGCGACCCGATCTCGAACTTCATGCTCGAGCGGCCCGATTATGCCTGGATCGCGGGGGCGATTTCGGGGCTGGGACTGCCAACGCTGGTCGTGATGGAGGGCGGTTATGCCGTCGGCGACCTGGGGAAGAATGTCGCGGCGTTTCTGTCGGGGTTTTAGCTAAATTCCTCCCCGCTTGCGGGGAGGTGGCAGCGCGGAGCGCTGACGGAGGGGGTTCGCGTCCTTACGCTACGCTACGTTGCGTTAGGCTGCGAGCCCCCTCCACCACCCGCTTCGCGGGCGGTCCCCCTCCCCGCAAGCGGGGAGGATTTCCCGGTCAATTCAAACTGAACCGCAGCGTCGCGCCCAGCGTGCGCGGGCGCGTCACCGAGCCCGCGAAGGAGAAGGGCGCGTTCAATATGCCGTACTGGTTGAAGAGGTTCTTCGCGAACAGCCCGAGTTCGACGCGATCGGCGACCGTCACCGAGGCGTTCAGGTCGACGATGTGATAATCGCCCTTTTCGAGCGCCGCGCCGAATGCCACCGGCGCCCCCGACATATAGCGGTGCGACAGGTTGAACCGTGGTTTCAGCGATGAATCGGGGAAATTGAGATCGATGCTGTTCGACAGGATCCAGTCCGACGCACCCGGAAGCTGCGTCCCCTTCGCATAGCCACCGCCGGGCGCGAAGCTGTCGGGGAGCAGCGACGACAGCCGCGCATCGTTGTAGGTCACGTTCGACGCGAAGGTCAGGTTGCGCGTCGGACGCAGCGTCAGGCTGATCTCGACCCCGTCGACGTCGGCGCCGCCGCCGTTCACCGTATAGGCATTGAAGTCGACCGGCGTGAACAGCCGCGCCTGGATATTGTCCCAGTCGATGTGGAAGGCGGTGACATCGACGCTGAGCGTCTTGTCGATCAGGTCGAAGCGCGTGCCGATTTCGTAGTTCTTGGTGGTATCGCTCTCGAAGGTCAGCGGCAGCCCGGGCACCGCCGCCGAATAGACGTTGATGCCGCCGATGCGGAAACCCTCCGAATAGAGCGCATAGACCATGACGTCGTCATCGGGCTTGTACGTCAGCGAGACCTTCGGGATGAAATCCGAATCCTTGCTGGTGCCAGGCGCAAAGTCGAAGGGCGGGATGAGGTTGGCGTTGGGCAGATATTGGAGGCGCGGGCTCGAGCGATATTCGAACAATCGCCCGCCGAGCGTCAGCGTCAGGCTGTCGACGATATCGAACGAAGCTTCGCCGAAGACCGCCTTTTCGGTGACGCGGTTGCTGCTGACGGTGCGCGTCGCGAGGTCGCCGGGGGCCAGCGTGTCGCCCGATTGGCCGCCGAACATGCCGGGATTGGCATCGATATAGTCGCCGATCCCCGCGATGAAGGTGCCGTCGACATTGTTCGAGCGCAGGCGGGTATAGTTGGCGCCGATCAGCCAGCGGAAGCGCCCGGTGTCGGGCGACGCGAGACGCAGCTCGCCATATTCGGTCTTCGACTTGCCGTCGCTGCTCGCCAGCGCGGGCGTGCCGGTACGCGGATCGTTGCCGCCGAAGATCGAATTGTCGAACGCCAGATTGGCCTTTTTCTCGGTGTAGCTGCCGATCGCGGTCAATGTCGCGAAGCCGAGGTCTTGTTCGAGCTTCAGGCTGTGAAGCATGAAGCTGGTGTCCTGGAATTCGGCGACATTGGTCGCGCGGTCGAAGGTCCTGGGCGGCCCGAAGATCACATAGGTCTGATCGTCGAGATCATATTCCTGATACATGCTGAGCGCCGAGAGCGTCGTCGTCTCGGTCGGGGTGAAGACGATCGACCCGCGCAGGCCGCGTACGCGCAGGTCGTTGCTGCCGTCCTCGCCGAGCAAGGTGTTGTCGAGATAGCCGGCGTCGACGCGCTGGAGCGCGACGAGGCGCACCGCCAGTTTGTCGGTCGCGATCGGCACATTGACCATCGCCTTGGCGGCGTAATTCACCTCGCCCGCGCGCCTCGTCGACGACAGACTGCCCTCGAAACCGGCGTCGAAGCCGCCGGGGTCGGCTTCGTTGACGACATAGTTGACCGCGCCGCCGAGCGACGACGAGCCGAAGAGCGTGCCCTGCGGCCCGCGCAGCACCTCGACACGGTTGACGTCGAACGCGTCGACGTCGGGAATGACGAGCGGAAAGCCGGGCTCGATCAGCGGCACCTGGTTGAGATAATAGCCCGTCGTCGCCTGGTTCGCCTCGTGATAGGTGGTCGAGGCGATGCCGCGGATCACGACCTCGGAGACGCCCGGCTGGTAATCGTTGAAGACGATGCCGGGGACACGGGTGATATAGTCGGAGAGGCTTTGCGCGTTGAGCTTCCGCAGCGTCGCCTCGCTGACCGCGGAGACCGATCCGGAGACGTCGCGCACCGACTGTTCGCGCTTGGCGGCGGTGACGACGATCTCGCTGTCGTCGGTCGGCGCGGCGGCCGCATCCTGCGCCATCGCGCCCGTCGCCTGGCCGAGCGCCAGCGCCGAAATCCCCCAAACCACGACCCGCTTTACCGATGCAATGGACATGCTTGCCTCCCTGATTGCGACTGCGATGCAATTTCCGACGATCAAGCTATCAGGTTGAAGGCGCGTGTCGGCGATGGTCGGGCCATTATCGCGCCCTATCGGGCCAGCGGGTTGGCAGGCGGATGGCGGCGCGAGATGGCGGCTTTGGGGTGGGGAGCGGGATTGCCGATCCTCCCCCGCAGGGGGAGGGGGACCACCCAAAGGGTGGTGGAGGGGCACAGGACGTTTGCGTAACGTCGGACCGATAAGCCCTTCATTTCCGGCAACGTCGCCGTAGCGAAGCACCTCACCGGCAAGACAAGCCGCCTGTGCCCCTCCACCAGCTTCGCTGGTCCCCCTCCCCGTGCCGGGGAGGATCGCTTTCGTCCGCTAACGCCCGCAACCCGTCATCCCGCGTCGCATCCTCGACGAACACGATCACCGCCGATTTTGCCCGAACGGTGGAACGGCGGGCCTGATCGGCGCAGTATGCCAGCGCTTGTTCCATAGGCTGGGGCCATTAGGACGAACCCGAGGGAGCGGTCGAGATGGCGAAGCTGGACAATGCGGCAAGGCGGACATTCATGGGCGGCGGCGCAGCGCTGGCGTTCGTGGCGAGCGGCGGCAGCGGCTGGGCCAAGGCGGCGGCGAAAGCGGCGGGGCGCTGGCCCGCGGCGAAGCCGCCGACCTCGCCGCGCATCCCGCAAGCGATCGAACAACTCGGCCGCACGCGCGACGACGCCTATTCGTGGATGAAGTTCATCCCGGCCGAGGGCGAGCGCACGCGGACCAACCTGCCCGCGCCGATCGCGAAGATGCTGGGCGACGAGAACGCCTATGCCGAGGCGGTGCTGAAACCCGTGCGCGCCGAGCAGGACGCGCTGGTCGCGGCGATGCTCGCGCGGTCGGCGGGTGCGGTCGCGGCGCCAGCGGTGGTGCGCGGGGGGTGGGCCTATAGCTCGGCGCTGCCCGAGGGGGCGGCGCATGCGGTTTACAGCCGCCGCAAGGATGATGGCCCGGTCGAGACTTTGGTCGACGAGGCGGTGCGCGCCGACGGCCGGCCCTATTATCGCAGCACGGGGCACCAGCCGAGCCCCGACCAGCGCTGGTTCGCCTGGGCCGAGGATATCATCGGCAACGACCGCCACCGCATCTGCCTCCGCGACAATGACAGCGGCGAGATCCGCACGCTCGTCGAGAAGGACGCCTATGGTTATGGCGGGCTGGTCTTCGGGCCCTCGTCGCGCTGGCTGTTCTGGATCTGGCGCGACGCGCGCAACCGGCCGACGCGGCTCTATCGCACCTCGCTCGACGGCAAGACCACCGCGCTGGTCTATGAGGAAAAGGACCCGGCGATCTTCATGGGGGTGAAGCGCACCGCGGCCGACGGCTTTGTCGCGCTGACTTTGTCGGGCCCCGAGACCGCCGAGGTAAGGCTGGTCGCGGCGGGCGACGAGACGGGCGAGCCGCGTATCGTGTGGCCGCGCCAGAGCGGCGTGCGCTACGAGATCGACGAATGGGACGGCGCGCTGATCGCGACGACCGACGCCGACGATTCCTATGACATGAAGTTGCTGCGGCTTGACGCGAAGAGCTTCGAGACAGCGGCAACGCTGGTGCCGCACCGGCCGGGGGTGCCGATATTGCAGGTGCAGCCCTTCGCGGCGGCGTTGGTGCGGCTCGAGCGCGTCGAGGGATTGCACCAGCTGGTCGTGCAGCGCGCCGACGGGAGCGAGCATAAGGTCGCGTTCGCCGATCCCGCCTATGCGATCGAACTGCCCGCCGAGCAGGACTTCGCCGCGCTCGCGGTGCTGATCGTCCATGAATCGCCCAAGTCGCCGCGCCGCTGGATTTCGGTCGACCTGAAGAGCGGCACGCAGACCGTCGTCCAGCGACAGGCGGTCGCGGGCTTCGATCCCGACGATTATGTCGTCGAGCGATTGATGGCGCCCGCCCCCGACGGCGAGACGGTGCCGATCACCCTGCTGTCGCGGCGCGGGACGCCAAAGGACGGCAAGGCGCCGCTGCTGCAATATGGCTATGGCTCGTACGGCGTGAACAGCGATCCGCTCTTCTCGATCCCCGCGCTGACGCTGGTCGACCGGGGGTGGCGCTATGCGATCACGCATGTGCGCGGCGGGTCCGAAAAAGGCCGGCGCTGGTTCCTCGGCGGGCGCAAGTTCACCAAGCGCAACAGCTTCACCGATTTCGTCGCCTGCGCCGAATATCTGGCCGCCGAGGGCTATACGGCGAAGGGCAAGGTCGTCGCTTACGGCCTGTCGGCGGGCGGGCTGCTCGTCGGCGCGAGTATGAATATCGCCCCGGCTTTTTGGGGCGGCGTGATCGCCAAGGTTCCCTTCGTCGACATGCTCAACACGATGAGCGACGCCGCGCATCCTTTGGTGCCCTTGTTCCGGCCCGACTGGGGCGATCCGCTCGCCGAGGAGCGGGCGTACGACTATATCGCGTCGATCTCGCCCTATGAGAATGTCCGCGCGGTGCCCTATCCGCCGCTGCTGTGCACCGCGGGGCTGAAGGACGACCGCGTGCCCTATTGGGAGCCCGCGAAGCTGGTCGCCGAGGTGCGGCACCAATCGACGAGCGCCAACCCGGCGCTGCTGCTGACCGACATGGACAGCGGGCACCAGGGCAGCGGCGATCTGAAGAGCGAATATCGCGAATATGCGCTGTTCTGGGCCTTTGCGATGCGCTGCGTCGGTTAGGCGGCGGCGGGGCGGCCGTCATCCTTGCCGGCGAGGCCGAGCAGGGCGCGCGTCGAGCAGAGCGCGCAGTCGAGCGTCTGCGCGGCGCCCTCGTCGAGCGCGAGGCAGCGCGGCAGCTGGCCCGTGGTGCGGAGGAGATTGGCGAGCAATTGCTCGTCCTCGGACAATCCCGCCGACCAGCCCACCGCGAAGGAGCGGCCGACCGCGGCCTCGTAGAGGCCGAACAGGCTGTCGAAGGCGGCGGCGAGCATTGGGCATTGCGCTTCCGCGAGCAACGCGTGGAGCGGCGGCGTCGGGGCGCGGCCAGCGTCGCGTTCGGTGCGCCAGCAGCGCGCCGCAGCGGTGAGCAGGTCGGCGCGGACGGGCGGCGCTTCGGGGAAGGTGACGTGCTTCATGCCGCGGCCCGCGACCACAGCCGCCCTGAGCGGCGGTGACAGGCATTTCCTCGTTGGGCTTTTTGGATCATGGCTTCACCTCTCCGCTGGCTTGGCCTTTCATAATATGATTGAGAATAATTCTCAATAGCAGAGAATGAGGCGCAACGGGACAGGGCGAACGCGGACATTGCCATGCAGCGAAACTATCGGCATTATATGTGTCATAATATGCGGCAGGGGGAGGATTCGCGGGATGAAGAGGCTGGGAACGAGCGCGCTCGCGGCGGCGCTGCTGCTGGCTCCGGTTCAGGCCGCGCGCCCTGTCCCCGCGCCCAAACAGCCGAACATCGTGATCCTGCTCGCCGACGATTGGGGGTTCAGCGATGTGGGTGCCTTCGGCGCCGAGTTTGCGACGCCCAATCTCGACGCGCTGGCCCATGCGGGGATGCGCTTTTCGAACTTTCATGTCGCGGGGTCGTGCTCGCCGTCGCGCGCGATGCTGCAGACGGGGGTGATGAACCACCGCAATGGGCTGGGCAACATGCCCGAAACGATCCCCGACGCGCATCGCGGCAAGCCGGGGTACGACACGGCGATGAGCCACCGCGTGGTGACGATCGCCGAGCTGTTCGGCGCCGCGGGCTACAACACCTATCTCACCGGCAAATGGCATCTGGGGAGCGACCGGACGCGGCTGCCCGAGGCGCGCGGCTACGACCGCGCCTTCAGCCTGGCCGACGCCGGGGCGGACAATTTCGAGCAGCGGCCGATCGAGGGGATGTACGATACGGCGGCGTGGACCGAGAATGGCAAGCCCGCGACGCTGCCCAAGAATTTCCATTCTTCGACCTTCGTCGTCGAGAAAATGATCGACTATATCGACGCCGACCGCGCGAGCGGCAAACCCTTCCTCGCGTCGATCAACTTCCTCGCGAACCATATCCCCATCCAGGCGCCCGACAGCGACATCGCGCGCTATGCGGCGATGTACCGGGACGGCTGGACGAAGCTGCGCGAAGCGCGCGCGAAGCGCGCGGCGGCGCTGGGCATCGTCCCCGCGGGCGCGCCGATGGCGGTGATGGCGACCACCCCCGACTGGGTGAAGCAGAACGAAGAAGAGCGCGCGGCGGCGGTGCGCGTGATGCAGGCCTATGCCGGCATGGCGACCGCGATGGACCGCGAGATCGGGCGACTGGTGACGCATCTCAAGGCCAGCGGCCAATATGAGAATACGATCTTCGTCTTCCTGTCGGACAATGGCGCCGAGCCGACCAATCCCTTCGGCAGCCTGCGCAACCGGCTGTTCCTCGACATGCAATATGATCTGTCGGCCGCCAACATCGGCCGGCGCGGCAGTTTCGCCGCGATCGGGCCGGGCTGGGCGAGCGCGGCCGCGTCGCCGCTGTCGGGCTACAAGTTCAGCGCGGCCGAGGGCGGACTGCGCGTGCCGCTGATCGTCGCCTGGCCGGGCAATGCCAAGGTCCAAGCGGGCGCAGTGAACGGCGGGCTGGCGCATGTCACCGACATCTTGCCGACCTTGGCCGAACTGGCGGGGGTCGAGGGCCATGGTGGCGAGTGGAAGGGCAAGGCGGTCGAGCCGGTGACCGGGCGCAGCCTGGTGCCGATGCTGGGCGGCGCGGCGGGCAGCGTGCATGGCGACGATCCGCTGGGTTACGAGCTTTCGGGCAACAGCGCGCTGTTCCGCGGCGACTACAAGCTGGTGCGCAACCTGGCGCCGACGGGCGACGGCAAATGGCGGCTCTATGACCTGAAGCGCGATCCCGGCGAGACGCGCGACCTGTCGGGGGCCGAGCCCGACCGCTTCGCGGCGATGATGGCCGACTATCGCGCCTATGCGAAGGCGAACGGCGTGCTCGACATGCCCGCGGGCTATACGGCGGACGAGCAGATCAACCGCTATGCGTGGGAGCAGCAGGGCAAGAAGCGCGCGATCGCGGCCGGGCTGTGGCTGGGCGGCGGGATCGCGGTACTAACCCTGCCGATCTGGGGCTGGCAGCGCCGGCGGCGCGCGCGGCGCGCCGCGTCAGGCGGCGGCGTCTGAGATCGCGGCGATCAGCGCTTCGACCATATGCGCGGTGACCCGGCCCGCTTCCGCGGCGGTCAACCCCTGATCGTGACGCAGCGCGCGCCAGGTCTGGAAGGAGAGCGCGGCGCACAAAGCCTCGACGCTGACCTTGTCGCGGCGCACCGCGTCGGGGAGCAGGCGCAGCGCATAGTCGCGCTCGAGCGCGACGACCTGGCCGTACTGCCCCATCAGGAAGGGCGACTGGTAGCGCTTGATGTTCGCGGCAAGGCGGAAGGGCAGCATCGTTTCGAAGACGCGCACGCGTCGCCCGACGAGATCGCGCATATCGGCGCGCCAATCGGTACCGGCATAGGGCGCGTTGGCGATCGGCAGCACGCGCGCAGCAATGGTCTCGGACATTTCGCGGTAGAGCGTGTCCATGTCGTCGAACTGGCGGAACACGGTGCGCAGGCCCACCCCCGCTTCCTCGGCGACGCGCGCTGCGCTGGGGGTCAGATCGCCGCGGTCGATGAGGTCGAGCATCGCGGCGACGATGCGCGCGCGGCTCGACCGGCTGCGCTCGCGCCGCCCGTCGATGCGCGGCGGTGCCGGCTCTTTCTGCTTCGATTCCACCTTCGTTCCCATGAGTCTCCGCTGGCCCAGCTCGGCGCCGGGGTCAATGCCGCGCCGAACGATCTTGCATCGCGCGGTACATAATGACACATATAGTGCCATAATATACGAAACAATCGAAAGTCGGTGGGACGATGGAGGATCGGGGGCTGGTGATCGCGGCGATCTGGGCGGGTGCGCTGCTGCTGTGGCTCGCCTTCCTGTTCTTTTACGACGGCTTTCGCCGCCCGCTCCGGCGCGGCGAGATCGATGATTTTCTCGCGACGCTTGGCCCGCGCATGGATGCGACGGGCAATGATGCCGAGCGGCTGCGCGCCTTCCTCGAGGCCGACGACGGGCGCGAGTTCGTGATGCTCAACCTCGTGCGGACGCGCCCGGGGCCGGTCACCGATCCCGCGAGCGGCGAGACGCGCGAGGGCAGCGAATGGCTGCGGCGCTATTCGGACCCGTTCGTGCGCGGATTGATGCGGCGCGGCGGGCATCCCCTGTTCGTCGGGCACAAGGTCGGCGGCTATATCGATGCCTGGAACACCGAAGCCGATCCCGGCTGGTCGCTGGTCGGCACGATGCGCTACCGCAGCCGCCGCGACCTGGTGCGGATGGCGAGCGATCCCCGGTTCCGCGCGGCGCATCCGGCGAAGTCGCTGGGGATCGAGAGCACTTTCTCTTTCCCGACGCAGCGCCAGATCGGTTTTTACGCGAGCCCGCGCGTCACCGTGGGGCTGTCGCTCGCGCTCGCGGCGGCGCTCGTGCACCTCGCAATACTGACATTCGGATAGGAGGGGCCGGGATGAGGAAGCGCTGGATCGCATCGGGTGTGGTCGCTCTGCTGGGAGCGGGGGGCTATTGGGCGTATGAGGCGAACAAGTTTCGCCTGCCCGGGCTGATCCAGGACTGGCAGGAGCCCGTGCAGCCCAACCGGCGGGTGGCGTGGCAAGCGGGGCCGGCGGCGGCGCCCGCCAGTCCGTCCGGGGGCGAGCGACCGCCGAACATCATCCTGATCGTTGCCGACGACCTGGGGTGGAACGACATCAGCTTGAACGGCGGCGGGGTCGCGGGCGGGATCGTCAAGACGCCGAACATCGACGCGCTCGCGCAGCAGGGCATGAACTTCACCACCGCCTATGCCGCCAACGCGACCTGCTCGCCATCGCGCGCGGCGATGATGACGGGGCGCTATGCGACGCGCTTCGGCTTCGAATATACCGCGGTGCCGGTGCAATTTTCAGAGAATCTCGCGCATGGCGACGGCGTCGGACCGCTGAAGGCGATATTCCACAAGGAGCTGATCACCCCTGACATTCCCGATTATTCCGACATGGGGGTGCCGCCAAGCGAGGTGACGATCGCCGAGGCGGTGAAGACCGCGGGCTATCACACGCTGCACATCGGCAAATGGCATCTGGGCGAGGCGCCGAAGCTGCAACCCCAGCGCCAAGGGTTCGACGAGAGCCTGGCAGTGCTCGGCGGCGCGGCGATGTTCCTGCCCGAGGACGATGCCGACGTCGTCAACGCCAAACTGCCGTGGGACCCGATCGACCGCTTCCTGTGGGCGAACCTCCGCCACGCGGTGACCTTCAACGGCGGCGAACGTTTCCATCCCAAGGGGCATATGACCGACTATTTCGCCGATCAGGCGATCGCCGCGATCGAGGCGAACAGGAACCGGCCCTTCTTTATGTACCTCGCGTTCAACGCGCCGCACACCCCGCTGCAGGCGACGAAGGAGGATTATGCGAAGCTCTCGGCGATCAAGGACCACAAAACGCGTGTCTATGGCGCGATGATCGCGCAGCTCGACCGGCGGATCGGCGACATCATGGCGAAGCTGAAAGCCGCGGGGATCGACGACAATACGCTGGTCATCTTCACCAGCGACAATGGCGGTGCGTGGTACAATGGCATGCCCGATCTCAACAAGCCGCACCGCGGGTGGAAGGCGACCTTCTTCGAGGGCGGCATCCGCACGCCCTTCTTCATGCGCTGGCCGGCGAAGATCGCACCCGGATCGACGCGCGCCGACATGACGGGGCATATCGACATCTTCTCGACCATCGCGGCGGCGGCGGGGGCGAGGCTGCCGACGGGCCGCGTGATCGACAGCGAGGACATATTGGCGGGGCCGGCGAAGCGCGCAGCCCTGTTCTGGCGCTCGGGCGAGTATCGCGCGGTGCGCGCGGGCGACTGGAAACTGCAGGTGACCAAGCGGCCCGCGAAGGCGCGGCTCTATGATCTCGCCGAGGACCCGACCGAGCAATATGACCTCGCCTCGGCCGAACCGGCGCGCGTCGCCGCGATGACGGCGATGCTCGAGGCGCAGAACAAGGGCATGGCGAAACCGATCTGGCCGGGGCTGGTCGAGGGGCCGGTGCGTATCGACGTGCCGCTGAACGCGCCGTGGCAGGACGGGCAGGATTATATCTACTGGACGAATTGAATCATTCCCCCTCCCCCTCGATGGGGGAGCTAGCGAGACTTACGAACTTGTTCGTTAGTCGCAGCGGCGGGGGTGCGGTCCGAACCTGAAACGGATGGTGCGAGGACGCACAATCACCCTCATCCAACTCCGCCTAACCCGCTGCGCGGCCAAGGCTTCGTATCCTTCTCCCATCGAGGGAGAAGGAGGTCAGGCCGCGCCGGTTTCCTCGATCGTAAACCCACTGTTGGCGAGCTGGAGCTCGTCGCCGCAATGGCTGCATGCGACAAGCATGTGGAGGTCGTGGCTGCACGGGCTGTGGGTGAGCAGCAGCGGCGGGCCGCGCTCGTCGGCGAACCAGCGGTCGCCCCATTGCAGCAGCGCGAGCAGCACCGGATAGAGGTCGCGGCCCTTTTCGGTCAGCCGATATTCGACGCGGTCGGCGTGCGCCGAATATTGGCTGGTGCGCAGGATACCCTGCCGCACCAGCCGTTCGAGCCGGCCGGTCAGGATGTTGGTCGCCATCAGCGTGTCGCGCTGGATGTCGTCGAAGCGGTTGATGTGCGTGAACATCGCGCGGACGACGAGCGTCGCCCAGCGGTCGCCGAACAGCTCGATCATCGTGTCGACCAGCGGGCGCCCGCCGGGGCGGCGGACGTCGCCGTTGAAGCGGCGGCGCTCGTAATGCGGGATCACCTGCGCAAGCCCCGGCCCTTCGCGCCAGGCGACGTCGCGCGGGTCGATTTCGGCACGGCAATGGCCGCACACCGGCACCGGCTCGGTCGCGTGGCCACAGGTCGCGTGGTGGAGGCGGACCTGGAAATCGCGCTCGGCGGCCTCCCACTTATGCTGCCAGCGCAGCATCATCAGCGCGTTGGGAAACTGGTCGCGGCCCTTCTGGGTCAGGACATAATGGAAACCGCGGCCGCCCGTCCTGGGCTTCTTGGCGAGGCAATCCTCGTCGACCAGCTTCTTGAGCCGGCCGTTGACGACCGAGCGCGCGAGGCCCGTGCGGCTCACGAATTCGTCGAAGCTGTGCGTGCCGAGGAAGGCCTGCTCCATGATCAGCAGCACCGGCACGTCGCCGACCACGTCGAGCGCGCGCCAGATCGAACAGGCCCTGATCATACGGTCGTGTTTCAAGCGCTTCCCTATCCAAGATCGTCATCCCGGCGAAGGCCGGGATCTCGCCGCTGCGCAGAAACGCGAGGGTGAGGTCCCGGCCTTCGCCGGGATGACGTCTTTATGATAAAGGCGGCGGAAATTGAAACACTCCCCTCAAAAGCGCCCCGTCAGCTGCACCGCGATGGTGCGCGGGCGGTCGACGATGCCGTTGTATGCATTGCCGGCGCCCCGCGTGATCGTGGTGGCGAGCGGCATCGAACTCGCGGTCTGCAGGATGCGCTGATTGGTGAGGTTGCGCCCGATCAGCGCGATTTCCCATTTGTTGTCGATCTCGGCGAGCGCGAGGCGGGCGCCGAGCTTGGCATAGCTGCCCTGCCGCGTGCGCGGGTCGAGGTTCGCCGCGGCGATATAGGCCGAGGAGAAATCGACGTTGAAATTCGCCGCGATCTTGATGCCGCTGCTGATCGGTGTCGTATAATCGAGGTTGAGGTTGCCCGACCATTTGGGCGACAGCGCGTTGCGCTTGCCCGTATAGTCGCAGAAACCCCCCGGCCCCGGCGTCTGCAGATAGAAGCATTGGCCGTTGGTGAAGTTGGTGAATTTGAAGTCGAGATAGGCGATCGCACCACTGAGCGTCAGCCCCTCGGTGAGCGCGGCGCGGAAGTCGGCCTCGACCCCCTGCGTCTTCGCCCCCGCGGCGTTGCGGACGTTGAAGTTCAGCGTGCCGTCGAAGATGTTGACCTGAAGATCGTGATATTTGGTCCGGTAAACCGACAGGTTGAACGCGAGGTTGCGCCCCTTGTATTTGAGCCCGCCCTCGAAATTGTCGGCGCTCTCATCCTCGAACATGAAGGCGCCGGCCTTGGCGACGGTGGTCGAGGTCGGCAGCGAGTTCGATCGAATGTCGAAACCGCCCGCCTTGGTGCCCTTGGCGTAGGAGGCGTAAAGCATCAGATCATCGGTGGCGTCATACTGGACGTTGACCATCGGGTTAAAGCTGTCCTCGCTGAGTTTGCCCGAAATGCTGTGAGCCTCGATATTGAGCGCGCGGAACACCGCCGCGACGACCAGCGGATTGAAGGTGTTGAGCGGCCCCTGGACGATCGCGAGGGTGCGACTGCCGCTCTTCTTCTCATGGTTGAAGCGCGCGCCCGCGGTGATGCGGAGTTGATCGGTGATCGACAATTCGCCCTGCGCAAAGGCCGAGATCAGGTCCGACTTCTGGGCATAGTCGCGGTCGTTGCGCGTGTCGCCGATCGCGTTGAACGGCGGACCCAGCGCGAGGAAGGTCGGGTTGAACAGGGTGAAGTCCTGCACGTCGAGCTTGGCGTTCTGGTAGTAGACGCCCACGATATAATTGAACGCCTCGCCGCCCGGCGAGGCAAGGCGCAGTTCCTGCGAATATTGGCGATAATCTTCGCGGAGGTTCGTGCCGTCGAGGAAGCTGATGCCCGAGAAGTCGACATCGACGATCTCGCGCGTCTTGTAATCGAGCAGCGCGCTGGTCGAGGTCAGCGTATGCTCGCCGATCTCGAGATCCATGTTGAGCGTCGCGCCGAACACCTTGTTGCGGCTCTGATAGCCATTGTCGGCGCGGACATAGTCGGGGGTCGTGCTGACAAAGAAAGGCCCCTGGAAGACGGTGTTGTAATTGCCGACCGCGCCGAACACGTCGCGCGGCTGGCCCTTGGCTTCGAAGTCGGCATATTCGAGCTTGAGCTCGGCCGCGAACGGCCCGCCCTTGTCGAAGTCCAGCTTGCCGCGGAAATATTTCTCGTCGACGTTGGGCTCGTCGCGGTCGAGCTTGGTGTTGTAGAAATAGCCGTCCATCGCGCGATAATAGCCGACCACACGCGCCTCGACGCCGTCGGCGAGCGGCCCGGAGAGCACGCCGTTGAGCTGGAATTCCTTGTGGTTGAACTCGTAGAGGCCGCTGAGCGAGCCTTCGAAGGTGTCGGTCGGGCTGCGCGTCGTGATGTTGACCGCGCCGGCGATTGCGTTCTTGCCGAACAGCGTCGGCTGCGGCCCGCGCAGCACCTCGACGCGCTCCATGTCGATCAGCGGCAGGCGCGACAGCTGGTCGCGGCCGTAATAGACGCCGTCGACGAACATCGCGACCGACTGTTCGAACCCCTTGTTGTCGCCCGAGGCGATGCCGCGGATCGCGATGCGATTGGCGATCGCGGTCTGGGTAATCTTGAGGTTCGGGACCGCCGACGAAATCTGTTCGAGGTTGGTCTGGCCGTAATTTTCGATCTGCTTGCCGCTGACCGCCGAGATCGAGATCGGCACGTCGGAAAGGCCTTCGGCACGCTTCTGCGCGGTGACGATGATTTCCTCGAGCCCGCCCTGATCCTCCGTCGCTTCGGGGGCGGGTGCGGCATCCTGCGCGAAGGCGATTCCGGGGGCGCTCAGCGCGGTCGCGGCGAACAGCATGGCAAAGCCGGTCTTCATATAATGTCTCCCTCCCACCATCATCGGGTTCGCCCCGCGATGTCTTTCTGACCTTGCGACTCATATCGTCTTTAAGTATCGTTATGCAAGTCAGATATTTCGAGAGAGGACAAAAGTTGCCAAAACACGGCCTTCCACCGGCGCTGACGCGGGGTTTGCGCCTGCCCGCGATTGCCGCACCGATGTTCCTCGTCTCGGGCCCCGAGATGGTGATCGCCGCCTCGCGCGCGGGCGTGATCGGCAGCTTCCCTGCCCCCAATGCGCGCACGTCGGCGGACCTTGAGGATTGGGTGAGCCGGATCGACGCGGCGCTGTCGAACGATCCCGAGGCGGCGGCATGGGCGGTGAACCTGGTCGTCCATCCGTCGAACAGCCGGTTGCCCGAAGACCTCGCCTGCGTCGTCCACCACAAGGTGCCGCTGGTGATCACCGCGCTGGGCAGTCCGGCGCGGGTGGTCGAGGAAATCCATGGCTATGGCGGGCTGGTCTTCGCCGACGTCAATTCGGTCGGCTTTGCGCGCAAGGCCGCCGCGGCCGGAGTCGATGGGCTGGTGCTCGTCGCAGCGGGCGCAGGCGGACATACGGGCGCGACCGCGGGCTTCGCCTTCGTCGAGGAGGTGCGGCAGTTCTGGGACGGACCGCTGGTACTCGGCGGCGCGATCTCGACCGGGCACGCCGTGCGGGCGGCCGAAATCCTCGGCGCCGATCTCGCCTATCTCGGCACCGCGCTGATCGCCTGTACCGAGAGCATGGCGGTGCCGGGCTACAAGGAGATGGTCGTTGCCGCGGGCGCCGAGGATATCGTGCCCTCCAAGGGCATCACCGGCGTGACCGCCAACTGGCTGAAATCGAGCCTGATCGCGGCGGGCTACGACCCCGCGAACATGCCCGAGGACAAGCGCCCGAACTTCTCGGACGCGCAGGACGATGCCAAGGCGTGGAAGAACGTCTGGTCCGCCGGACAGGGCGTCGGTGCGGTGCGCGGCATCGAACCCGTCGCCGCCATCGTCGACCGCCTGGTTTCCGAATATGATGCGGCCGCCGCAAGGCCGCGCTTTGCAGCCGCCGAAGGAGTCCCCGCATGACCGCCGAACTCGTTGACACGATCGCCACCACGATCCAGCCGAACGACCACCCCTATATGAAGGGCGCGTGGCGCCCGACGTATAACGAGTGGAACGCGATCTTCGCCAATGGCGATGCCGAGGTGGTCGGGACGATCCCCGACGACATCGACGGCGTTTATGTGCGCACCGGCGAGAACCAGGTGCACGAGCCGATCGGGCGCTATCATCCGTTCGACGGTGACGGTTTCATCCATTCGATTTCGTTCAAGGATGGCCGCGCGAGCTATCGCAGCCGCTTCGTGCGCACCAAGGGTTTCGAGGCCGAGAAGGAAGCCGGGCGTTCGCTGTGGGCCGGGCTGATGGAGCCGCCGCACAAGTCGACCCGCCACGGCTGGGGGGCGCAGGAATGGCTGAAAGACTCGAGCTCGACCGACGTCACGATCCACGCGGGCAGGATCATCTCGACCTTCTATCAGTGCGGCGAGGCATACCGCCTCGACCCGTTCACGCTCGAACAGTTCGGCACCGAAAGCTGGGTCCCGCTCGACGGCATTTCGGCGCATTGCAAGGTCGACCTCGCGACCGGCGAGCTGATGTTCTTCAACTATTCGAAGCACGCGCCCTTCATGCATTATGGCGTCGTCGGGGCGGACAATAAGCTGAAGCACTATATCCCGGTGCCGCTCGCCGGGCCGCGGCTGCCGCACGACATGGCGTTCACGAAGAATTACACGATCCTCAACGACATGCCGCTCTACTGGAACGCGGAGCTGCTCGAGCGGAACCTGCACGTCGTCCAGTTCCACCCCGACGAGAAGACGCGCTTCGCGATCATCCCGCGCCACGGCCAGCCCGAGGATATCCGCTGGTTCGAAGCCGAGCCGACCTACACGCTGCATTGGCTCAACACGTGGGAGGAAGGCGACGAGATCATCCTCGACGGCTATTATCAGGAAGAGCCGATGCCGAAGTCCTATCCGAACGCGCCCGAGGGGCTCGAACGGATGATGGCCTATCTCGACCAAGGGTTGCTCAAGCCGCGCCTCCACCGCTGGCGCTTCAATTTGAAGACCGGCGAGACCAAGGAAGAGCGGCTCGACGACCGCGATCTCGAATTCGGCATGTTCAACCATCGCTATGCGGGCAAGCCCTATCGCTACGCATACAGCGCGATCCCCGAGCCCGGCTGGTTCCTGTTCCGCGGGCTGGTCAAGCACGACCTCGATGCGCGAACGAGCGAGAGCTACGAGTTCGGCCCCGGCCGCTTCGGAAGCGAAGCGCCCTTCGCGCCGCGCATCGATGCGAAGGACGAGGACGACGGCTATCTCGTCTCCTTCATCGCCGACCTCGAAACCGACACATCCGAATGCGTGCTGATCGACGCGAAAAATGTTGCGGCGGGGCCGGTGTGCCGGATCATCCTGCCCGAGCGCATCTGTTCGGGAACGCACACCGTGTGGGCGAGCGGCGATGATATCGGGATGGGCGAAAATAGCGTGCTGGCCGCCTGAGATGATCGCAGCGGGAGAGGATAAGAGGCGGCGACATCGGGAGAGCGGCTGGTGGGGAGACAGGACGTTCGCCGACCTGTTTTTCGCCAATGCGGTGGCGCACCCCGATCGGTTGGCGCTGGTCGACGCGCCGAATCGCGGCGACTTCGCTTTCGGCGAACCGCAGCGGCTGACCTATGCCGAACTCGAGGCCAAGATCGACCGGATCGCGGGCGCGCTGGTCGTCGCGGGGATCGGCAAGGACGATGTGCTGCTCGTCCAGCTTCCCAACATCAGCGAGTTCGTCGCGCTCTATTTCGCCGCGGCGAAGATCGGCGCGATCGTCAGCCCGGCGGCGGTGCAATATCGCAGCCACGAGCTGAAGGGCATGCTCGGGGTGGTCGAGCCCAAGGTCTTCGTCTGCGCGACGACGGTCAAGGGATGCGACCATGTCGGCGTCGCGGCGCCGTTGCTGGACGGCATCCAGTTGATGACCTTCGGCCCCGACGCGCCTGCGAACGCGCTCGACCTGTCCACTGCCGAGGGCGACGAAGCCGCCCTCGCGGCGCATGTCGCCGCAAACCCGGTCGATGCCGACGATATCTTCACCATCTGCTGGACCTCGGGCACGACCGGCGTGCCCAAGGGCGTACCGCGCAGCCATAACCACTGGATCGCGGTCGCGGGCGCCGGTTACGAGGCGATGAAGGTCGGGCCGGGCGATGTGCTGCTCAACCCCTTCCCGCTCATCAACATGGCGAGCATCGGCGGCATCACCATGTGCTGGCTGACCAGCGCGGGGACAATGGTGCTGCACCATCCCTTCGACCCCGGCATCTATCTGAAGCAGATCGCGACCGAGCGGCCGAGCCTGACGATCGCCCCGCCCGCGGTGCTCAACATGCTGTTACAGAATGAAGCTTTGCTCGCGTCGGTCGACCTGTCGAGCCTGCGCGTCATCGCCTCGGGCTCGGCGCCGCTCGCGCCCGCGATGGTCCGCGGTTTCCAGGAAAAGCTCGGCATCATCATCGTCAACGTCTTCGGGTCGAACGAGGGGATGAGCTTCATCACCGGCGAGGGCGACATGCCCGATCCCGACAAGCGCGCGAGCCTGTTCCCGCGGCGCGGTACCTATCAGCGCCCCTATGGCGAGGGCCGCGCGCCCAATATCGAAAGCCGGCTCGTGCCGCCCGGCGGTGGCGAACCGATCGGGCGGGACGGCGTCTCGGGCGAGCTGCAAATCCGTGGGCCGACCTTGTTCGAGGGCTATCACAACGCCCCCGACCGGACCGCAGAAGCCTTTACCGACGACGGCTGGTTCCGCACCGGCGACCTGTTCGAGATCGCCGAGGGGGGCGACTTCTATCGCTTCGTCGGGCGCTGCAAGGATCTGATCATCCGCGGCGGCGTCAATATCTCGCCCGAGGAGATCGACCAGTTGCTCGGGGGGCATCCGCTGCTCGCCGAAGCCTGCACCTTCTCGCTGCCCTGCGCGAAGATGGGCGAGCGCATCGGCCTCGCTTACGTTCCGCGCGGGGCCGACAACGTCGGGCTCGGCGAGGTCGCCGACTATCTGCGCGGGCACGACCTCGCAGTGTTCAAACTGCCCGAGCGATTGTTCCGCTTCGACGCTTTGCCGCGCAACGTCACCAACAAGGTGATGCGCAGCGAAGTGCGCGAAATGGCGCTCGCAACCCTCGAAAAGGAAGCCTGACATGGCGAAAGACGTCTTCATCCTCGGCGGCGCGCAGACCGACTTTGCGCGCAACCTCGAACGCGAGGGGGGCGGGCTGTTCGAGCTGTTCCGCGATGTCGCCGAAGCGGCTTTCGTCGCGACCGGGATCGAACCCAGGGAAGTCGAGACCGCGCATGTCGGCAATTTCGTCGGCGAACTGTTCGCGGGGCAAGGCCAGCTCGGGGGCTTCTTCGGCCATGTCCATCCCGACCTCGCCGGCATCCCCGCGTCGCGGCACGAGGCCGCCTGCGCCTCGGGCAGCATCGCGATCCTCGCCGCCGCCGCCGAGATCGAAGCCGAGCGCTACGGCCTCGCGCTCGTGCTCGGCATCGAGCTGATGCGCAACGTTCCCGGCCAGCGCGCCGCCGAATATCTCGGCGCCGCCGCCTGGGCGGGGCGCGAAGCGCAGGAGGCCCGTTACCTCTGGCCGTACATGTTCGCGCGCGTCGCCGAGGAATATGACGAGCGCTTCGGGCTCGATCGTGCCCATCTGCGCGGGATTTCGGCCAATAATTTCGCCAATGCGAAGAAGAACCCATATTCGCAGACGCGCGGCTGGGCGGTCACCGACGACCATCTCGGCGAGAATGACGAGGTCAATCCGCTGATCGAAGGGTCCTTGCGCAAGTCCGATTGCGGGCAGGTTACCGACGGCGCGGCGGCGACCTTCCTCGCCTCGCGCGAGGTTGCCGAAGCTTATGCGAAGCGCCGTGGCATTCCGCTGGACACCATCCCCCGCATCAAGGGCTGGGGGCATTCGACCGCGCCCCTGCTCTATTCGACCAAGGTCACGGACAGCCGCGGCGGCGACTATGTCTTCCCGAGCGTGCGCAAGGCGATGATGGACGCGCTGCGCCGCGCCGAGATGCCCGACATCTACGCCTGCGACGGGGTCGAGGTGCACGACTGTTTCTCGATCACCGAATATATGGCGATCGACCATTTCGGGATCACCAGGCCCGGCGAAAGCTGGCGCGCGGTCGAGGATGGCACCATCGCGCTCGGCGGCAAGCTGCCGGTCAATCCGTCGGGCGGCCTGATCGGGCTCGGCCATCCGGTCGGTGCGACGGGCGTGCGGATGCTGCTCGACAGCTGGCGGCAGGTGACGGGCAACGCCGGCGACTATCAGGTCGAGGGCGCGAAGAATTTCGCGACCTTCAACGTCGGCGGCAGCGCGACGACTGCGGTCAGCTTCGTCGTCGGCACCTGATTTGACCGACGCCTTTCTCTACGATGCGGTGCGCACGCCGCGCGGCAAGGCGCGGCCCGATGGCGGGCTCGCAAGTCTGAGCCCGCAGGAGCTGGTGCATAGCCAAGCGGTGGCGCTCGCCGCGCGCTGCGGTGCGTTTGAACCCGAAGCGCTGATCCTCGGCTGCGTGACGCAGAGCGGCGCGCAGGGCGGGCATATCGCGATGCTGGCGAAGCTGCATGCCGGGCTGCCCGATGCCTGCGCGGCGCACAGCCTCAACAATTATTGCGCCTCGGGCCTGTCGGCGATCGGCCAGGCGGCGGCGAAGGTCGCGAGCGGCGAAATCGGCGTCGCCTTGGCGGGCGGGGTCGAATCGATGAGTTCGGCACCCTTCCTCGGCGACCGCGCAGGTTTCTATATCAACGACGAACTGCCGCCCCGCGCACGCTTCGTGCCGCCGGTGCTCGCCGCCGACCGGCTGGCGAACAACGAGAGTATCACGCGCGCCGAACTCGACGCGGTCGCCCTCGCCTCGCAGCAAAAAGCCGCAGCGGCGGAGCAGGATGCGGCGTTGCAGGCCTCGCGCATCGCGACCGGCGCGCTGGCGGGCGAGGAGTGCATCCGGCCGCAGACGACGGCGGAAACGCTCGCCGCCGCGCCGCCCGCCTTCGGCGAATTGCAGGCGCAATATGCGGGCGCGCTCGAGGGCGCGAGGTTCGAGCCGCTGCATGCCGTCGCGCACGCGCCGCCGATCTGCGACGGCGCGGGGTTGGCGCTGGTCGGCGGCGAAGGACTTGGCCCCAAACCGCGAGCGCGCGTCGCCGCCTTTGCCGAGAGCGGCGGCGACCCGGCGGCGTCACTGACCGCGGGCTTTGCCGCGATGGACAAGGTGCTCGCGCGCGCTGGAATGACTCTCGCCGACATGGACCGCATCGAATTCATGGAGGCCTTCGCGGTCACCATCGCCAAATTCCTGCGCGACCAGGGCGCCGATCCGGCGCGCGTCAATGTCGGCGGCGGGCACCTTGCCAAGGGGCATCCGATGGGCGCGAGCGGTGCGATCCTGACCTCGTCGCTGCTCGATGCGCTCGATGCCTGCCGCGGGCGCTATGGGCTCGTCGTGCTCACCGGCGCGATGGGGGTCGGCGCGGCGATGCTGGTTGAGCGGCTCAGCTGATCCTCAACGGCGTTGAAACGGGACCCGTTTCACCGTAGCGCTGAGCCTGTCGAAGGGCTCCTCGCCGAGAAGCGCCCTTCGACAGGCTCAGGGCTGCGGTATAGTATCGGGCCACAGAAGATTCGAGGAGGCAGTCATCGATATCGAACAGGCACAGGCGGAACTACGCGCGGCCTATCAGGGCGGCGCGCCGGGGGTCTTCGCTTCGGGGCTGGCGTGGCTCGCCGCCGACGCGGCCTGGTATATCGCGGGCGGGCTCAACGCCTTTTTCACGATCTTCATCGGTGGAATGCTGATCATGCCGCTGGCGATGCTGATCGCGCGGCTGTTCCGCGCGCCCAGGACGAGCAAGGGCAATCCGCTGGTCCTGCTGGCCTTCGAGGCGGTGCTGCCGTTATTCGCCGGGCTGCTGATCGCCTGGGGCCTGATGCCGGTGTCGGAGAGTTTCGCCTTCGCCGCGCTCGCGCTGGTCATCGGCGCGCGCTACCTGAGCTTTGCGACCATGTATGGCGAACGGCTCTATTGGGCACTCGGCGCGGTGCTGTTCGCAATCGGCACCGGCTTTGCAATCAGGGCCGACCTCGCGCCGTTCCACGTCACGCTGGCGGTGGGTTGCGCCGAACTGCTGTTCGCCGCCTGGCTGTTCACGCGCTGGAACGCATCGGTCGCGCGAACATCAGCCGGCGCCGGCCAGGCGGGCATCACCTGACCGTTACGCGGTGGCCCGGCGCGCCGCCCACAGCCCGAAGCTCGCGATGATCGCATAGCAGATCAGCGGCACCGCCAGCGCGAGCCGGATGTCACCGCTCAGGTCAGCCACGGTTCCGAACAGGAAAGGGACGATGGCCCCGCCGATGATCGCGGTGCACATGATGCCCGACCCCTGCGGTGTCTGGTCGCCCAGCCCCTCGGTCGCGAGGCTGAAGATCGTTGGGAACATCAGCGAATTGCAGAAGCCGACGAGGATCAGCGCCCAGCCCGACAGCGCACCCGTGGTCACCGCCGACAGGATGATCAGCGAAATCGCGCCCGCCGCGAAGGTCGCGAGCACGCGTCCGGGCTTCGCCAGCCGCAGGATGAAGCCGCCGAGCAACCGGCCGACCAGCGCGCCCAGCCAGTAGATCGCGACCAGCTTGCCCGCGGTCTGGAGATCCAGTCCCATCACGCTTGGATCGCCGAGATAGGCCATCAGGTTCGAGCCGATCGCCACTTCGGCGCCGACATAGACGAAGATACACAGCGCGCCGAACTGGACGCGGCGGTTGTGGGTGAGCAGGCCCCAGGTGCCCTCGAGCTTCACATCTTCGGTCTTGGCGTGGTCGAGCGCCGACCGGTACATCCAGAACACCGCCGCGATCACCAGCATCAGCACGCCGAGCCACATATAGGCGGTGCCGATCGACGCGCCCTCGGCAACGCGATAGGCTTGGATCTGCGCCTCGCTCGAGGTTTCGGGATCGATCGGCGTCGAATCGCCGAGCAGGAAGGTCGCGCCGCCATAGACCATCAGGAACACGCCGATCGAATTGAACGCCTGCGCGAAGGTCAGCCGGCTGTGCGAGGTTTCGACGGGCCCCAGCGTGGTGATCACCGGGTTCATCGCGACCTGCAGCACCGTGATTCCCGCGCCGATGCAGAAGAGCGCGGCGAGGAAGCCGGGGTAGGAGGCCGCGGCCGAAGCCGGGATGAACAGGAAGGCGGCGGCCGCCACGATGATGAAGCCGAGCACGAAGGTGCGGATATAGCCGAGCTTCGACATGATGATGCCGGCGGGGATCGAAAAGGCGCCATAGGCGATGAAGAACGCCATCTGCACCAGGTTGGCCTCGGCGTGCGTCAGGTGGAACATCGGCTTGAACTTGCCGACGAGCAGGTCGTTGATGTTGGTCACCCCGCCGAGCAGGAAGAATACCGCGAAGGCGAGGATCAGCACCACCTTCGTGCTGCCACCGCCGCTGCCCGGCTGGTGGGCCGCGTTCGGATCCGCGCTCGTCGCGACGTTCGGCGCCAATGCCATGTCTCTCTCCCCGACCTTTGTTATTTATCGCGTGGTGTCGTCATTTTACCTTGGGCGGGCAAGGCAGATTCTCGCCGACCGCCTGGACATTCGTATGCAGCAGGGTGGCGGCGAAACCCTTGTCGGCGGCGACGCTGAGCGCATAGTCGAGCTTCTGGAGGTTCGCGCCGGCGTCGGCGAAGCAACGCAGCGGAATGCGGAACGAGCTCACCTGCCCCTTGGGCGCAGCCTTGACCCAGTCCGAGACGTCGAACGCCTGCCCGCCGAGCGCAACCGTCACCGGCCCGGTGCCGAGCGCATCGACGCGCCATTCGACACGCAAGGCAAAGCTGTTGTTGAGCTGGCGCGAGAGGTCCGCATAAGGCCCCGAGAGGTGGAAGGACGCGGGGCCGGTCCAGACGAAGCTCTTGCCGTCCTCCTGCGCCTTCACGTCGACCGAGCGCGCGGCGATCAGCCCGCCGGGGCTGGTGACCGGCGGCGATTCGACCGGGCGCGCGCCGCCCGCGTCGGTGACGGTGAGCACCCACGGCGCGCGCGCGCGGCCGCCGGCGAAATAGGTTTCGACGTTAAGCGCGGCGGCGACGTCGATACCGAGCGCTTCGGACAGCGGCCCGACGGGCTTGCTCTCGCCATATTTGAGGCCGTAGCCGGTGGCGAAGAGCGGCTTTTCGACCGGTGAGCGCGCGTCGGCGGGCCAGGCGAAGGGGAGCGTGCCGGTGAAGGCGCGCGCCGGCTTGTCGCCCTTGCCCGCAACGATCACGTCGGCGACGCCCGCGCCCTGCGAGCCG
Source organism: Sphingopyxis sp. GW821-FHT12F08 (assembly GCF_058806755.1). NCBI lineage: Bacteria > Pseudomonadati > Pseudomonadota > Alphaproteobacteria > Sphingomonadales > Sphingopyxidaceae > Sphingopyxis > Sphingopyxis sp. GW821-FHT12F08. The sequence continues at coordinate 185,593 of NZ_JBXAQA010000003.1, read as the reverse complement.
GGCAACCAGCCCGCGACGAAGGCATCGGCGGCGTTGATTTCGGGGCTGGTAAACATCGGGCGGCCCGAGAGGAACAGCGCGACCACCGGGATGCCCGCGGCCTTCAGTTTCTTGAGCGTCGCCAAGTCGGTGGCGTCATTGGGCTGGTAATCGAGCGTCGGCACGTCGCCCTGGAATTCGGCATAAGGCGCCTCGCCGAAGACGACGATCGCGACGTCGGGCTTTTCCTTATAGGCGCCGCCGTCGGACAGCGTCGCGATGCCCCCTGCGTCGCGCACCGCCTTGTCGAGGCCTTCCCAGATCGTCTGGCCGTTGGGGAAGTCGCCGCGCACGACGTCGGTGCCCTGCCAGCTGATCGTCCAGCCGCCCGACTGCATCGCCATATTGTCGGCGCCGGGGCCCGTGACCAGCACGCGCGCGCCGGGCCTGATCGGCAGCAGGCTGCCATTGTTCTTGAGGAGAACCAGCGACTTGGCGACCGCTTCGCGTGCGACGGCGAGATGCTCGGGGGTGCCGATCGCCTTGACCCGGCTGCGGTCGACATGTCCCTCGGGGAACAGGCCGAGCTTGTACTTGACGCGCAGGATGCGGCGGACGGCGTCGTCGAGGCGGGCTTGCGAAATGGTGCCGTCCTTCGCCTGCTTGACGGTGGTTTCGTAGAGGCCCTTCCAGCTGTCAGGCGCCATGAACATGTCGAGCCCGGCGTTGATCGACCGGGCGCAGTCGGTGACGCTGCACCCCGCGACCTGGCCGTGGCCGTTCCAGTCGCCGACGACGAAGCCCTCGAAGCCCATCTTTTGCTTGAGCGCGTCGGTGAGCAGCCCCTTGTTGCCGTGGTGCTTGACCCCCTGCCAGCCCGAGAAGCTGGCCATCACCGTCAGCGCGCCGGCGTCGATCGCGGCGGGATAGCCTTGTCCGTGCTTGGCGATCAGCTCCTTCTCGTCGATCCTGGCGTCGCCCTGGTCCTTGCCCTCGAAGGTGCCGCCGTCGGCGAGGAAATGCTTGGCGGTCGCTGCGACATGCGCGGGGCCGACGCTCTTGCCCGAAGCGAGCGGGCCTTGCAGGCCGATCACCATCGCCTTGGCATAGTCGGCGATCAGCCCCGGATCGGCGGCATAGCCCTCATAGCTGCGCCCCCAGCGCAGGTCCTGCGGCACCGCGAGCGTCGGGGCGAAGGTCCATTCGATGCCGCTGCCCGCGATCTCGGCGGCGGTGACCGCGCCGATGCGCTGGATCAGCTCGGGATCGTGCGCGGCGCCGAGGCCGATATTGTGCGGAAAGAGCGTCGCGCCGGGGATATTGTTATGGCCGTGGACGGCGTCGACGCCGAAGATGATCGGGATGGCAACGCCGTTCGCCTGCGGCTTCATCGACACCGCGCGGAATTCGCCGACGAGCTTCGCCCAGTCGGCGGCGCTCGCGCGCTCGTTGCCGTTCGGGCCGCTGTTGCCGCCCGCAAGGATCGAACCGAGCGGCCAGGTTTCGAGATCCTTCGGCGTGATCGTGCTGATGTCGCCCTGGATCAGCTGGCCGACCTTCTGCTCGACCGTCATCCTGGCGAGCAGCGCGTCGATGCGCTTTTCGGTCGCGGCATCGGTGATCGTCGCGGGGCTTTTCGCGGCGGGCCAGAGGTCAGGATGAACCGCCGCGGCACCGGTGTCGGCGGGCTGCGAGGCCACCTTGGTCGCGGTCCCGGCCAGCAGAAGCGCCGTCGTCATGGCAAGTGCGGAACGCCGCATCGTCTCTCCCATCCCTCTTATGTGAACGTTATCAAATTTCCCTCTCGCATAGCATGCGAAGGAAAGCAAGCCGCTATTCGGGAAAGGATCGGCGGAGGTTGGGCATCGTCGCGAGGAGCAGCACCGCCGCGCTCGCGAGCGCTGCGAGCAGCAGGAACAGCGCATCGAAACCGAAGCTCGGGACGAGCGAAATGGTGAGCCAGGGCATGATCAGCGACGGCACGGTGTTGGTGAGGTTGAAGAGGCCGAGGTCGCGCCCGCGATGCTCGGGGCGCGGCAATATGCGCAAAGTCTGGCCGCTGTGGAGCGAGAGGAAGATCGTCGCGGCGATCCCGAAGACGACATAGCTTGCCTTCGCCGCGAACAGCGTTTCCGAAATCCCCATCGCAGCGAGGCCGAGGGTCAGGATCGTCGCGCAGATTACGAGCGGCAGGATCGGGCGGTCGTGGCGGTCGGCCCAGCGGCCGGTGAGCAGCGCCAGCGGCACCGCAACGGTGAGCACGACGCTGAACAGCCGCGCGGTCTCGCTGTCGGTGATCGCGGAGTCGATCGAGCGGAACCAGAAGAAAAGATAGGCGAAGAGCGCCGCCTCGGCGATCTGGACGAGAAGGCGCGCGAGCCACATGCGCACGACGATCGCGGCCGGGCGCGTGGGCTCTCCCCCGACTTCCTGGGGTGCGCGCGGCGCCGAGAGTTCGGGAAAAGGACGCGGGCGGCCGAGCAGCAGCACGGGCAGCACCGCCGCCGCGACGAGCAGGCCGACGAGCACGAGCCGGCCGTCGGCATCGGCGAGGCCGGGGATGGTGACGAGCGCGCACGACACCGCGCCGAGCGCCGGCGAGAAGGCGAGCAGCCCGCCGAGCAGCCCCTTTTGCTGGTCGGGCACGCAGTCGCCCGCCCAGGCGGCGAGCGGGCCGAGCATCATGTTGAGCGCGAGCTGCCAACCGACGATGATCGCGATCAGCGCCGGCACGTCCTCTGCCAGCGGCACCGCGACGAGCAGCGCGATCGTGAGTATCAGCCCCGCCGTCACCCAGCCGCGCCGGTTCCGCGTGCGGTCGCTCAGCCAGCCGAAGAGCACGCCGCCGGTGCTGGCGGCGATGGCGCCGAAGAAGGTGACGTAGCCCAGCGCCTGAATGTCGTTCGCGCCCGCGAGCGCGGTCATGCGCACCGGCAGCAATATCGTCAGGAAGGGCACATAGGCGATGGCACCGCCCGCCGCAGCGAGCGCGTAGAGCAGCAGGAAGCGGGTCGTCTGGCGGGGCTGGAGCGCCTCAGCCATCGCTGGCGGGCGCCGCCGTCGAGCCGCGCTCGATCAGGCTGGCATGGACGATGGTCGGAACGGTCGGGCGCGGTTCGCCGCGCTGGGCCGCGATGATCAGCTCGACCGCGCGCGACACGGTGGCGGCGATCGGCTGGTCGACCGCGGTCAGCGCGGGCTGGGTGAAACGCACGATCGGGGTGTTGTCGAAGCTGACCAGCGACAGCTGGCGCGGCACGTCGATACCGAGCTCGCGCGCAACCTCGAGCGTCGCGAGCGACATCTGGTCGTTGCTCGCGACGATCGCGGTCGGCGGGTTGGCGCCGCCGAGCAGCTGCCGCGCCGCCGCCTCGCCCGAGGCGAAGCTGAAGTCGCCCTCGGCAAGCAGGCCGTCGGTCGCCAGCCTCGCGGCGTCCATTTCGGCGCGCCAGCCGTCGATGCGCCAGTGGCTGAGGTCATATTCGACCGAGCCCGAGATGAAGCCGATGCGGCGGTGGCCGAGATCGATCAGGTGCCGCGTCGCGAGCGCCGCCGACCCCTCGTCGTCCATCGTCAGCGCAATCCCGGCGTCGCCGCCGTGCGAGCCGATGCGCGCGAAGGGGATTTTCTGGTAGTGCAACAGATCGACGATCAGCACATTGTCCGAATGCGGCGGGGTCAGGATCACGCCGTCGGGCTGGAGCGCGGCGATGATCGCGCGGAGCTCGCGCTCGACATGGTCGTTGTGCGTGTCGACCAGCTCGAAGATCATGCGGTAGCCGAGCTCGGCGCATTTGAGCATGCCGCCGAACAGCATCTGGTCGACCCAGTCGGTGCCCTGCCGCGCTTTCCAGTCGGCGATCGTGCGTTCGCGGTCGTTGATCGCGAGGATGAGGTAGGAGCGCGAGCCGCTCATCCGCTGCGCCGCGATCGAGGGGACATAACCCAGCTTGTCGATCGACGCCTGGACGCGTTCCTTCATCTCGGGACGCACATTGGGCTCGTCGTTGATGACGCGGCTCACCGTCTGCAGCGACACCCCTGCGTCGGCCGCCACATGCTTGATCGTCACCGACTGCCGCCGACGCCCCATTATCGTGCCTGGTCCCCGCTTGTCGAACAGGCGGCCCTGCTAGCGGCATCTTCGCCGCATTGCCAGACGCGAACCCAGTCGATCTCGAAGCTTTTGGGATAGCCGCGCCCGTCGACGCCCTTTTCGGTACGGCTTTCGGCGAGCCCGCCACCGACCGCGAGGTTGAGCAGCAGGTGGAAGGGACGGTCGAAGGGGGCGTAAGGGACGCTTGAACCTGTGGTGCTCCAGTCGCCCGCGCGCTGGGTCGCATAGACTTTGCCGTCGATCGTCCAGTCGATCCGGCCCGCCTCCCAGATGATGCCGAAGACATGGAAATCGTCGATCGGCGCGGGCAGCACCGTCTCGTCGCCCTTGTGCTTGTTGCCCGGCCATTGCCCGCCGGAGTGGAGCGTGCCGAGGATGCGGTTCTCGATCCCGCCGGGGCACTCCTTGCATTTGGCGCCGAGGTTCACCGCCTCGAGGATGTCGATCTCGCCCGAGGCGGCCCAGGTGCCATAATGATGATCCTCGGGCAGCATCCAGATCGCGGGCCAGGTCCCCTGCCCCTGCGGCAGCTTTGCGCGCACCTCGACCTTGCCGTAGGTCCACGCCGCCTTGCCGCGCGTGACGAGGCGGGCAGAGCTGTATTCCTTGGTCGCGCGGGCGTTGGCCTTGGCGGGGTCGCCGCGCTGCGCCAGCGGGAAGGCGGGGCCGCTCGCGGCCTCCTTGCGCGCGGTGATGATGAGCTTGCCGTCCTTGACAGAGGCATTGGCCTTGCGGTCGGTGTAGCATTGGCGCTCGTTGTTGCCGCCGCCCCAGCAATCGACGTCATAATCCCATTTCGACCGGTCGATCTCGGGCCTGTCGAACTCGTCGGACCAGACGAGATTCCAGCCGTCGGAGGCTGCCGCGGAGGGCCCCACGAGCGCGGCGAGCAGCAGGGGGAGCGCGCGCCTCATGCGGCCTGCGACACGTCGGCGCCGCAATAGCGCGCGACATAGGCGTGGTGCTCGGGCAGCTTGGCGACGGTTTCCGACACCTGCTGGCGGATCATGCCGAGCAGCCGGTCGAGTTCGTCGTCGCTGAGCTTGGCGGCGATCGGGTGATAGCTTTGCGGCGCGATCCCCTGCCCCATCATCACCTGCACCCAGCTGTTCTCGGCGAAAAGTTCCTCATTCTTGCGGAAAACGCGGCCGGTTTCGCGGAACAATTCGATCTTCTGCGCCAGGCTGTCGGGGATCGCCATGTCGGCGCATTGGCGCCAGAAGGCGCTGTCGCGGCGGTTGGTGGCCTTATAATGGAGGATCAGGAAGTCGCGGATCTGCAGATTGTCCTGAAGCTGCTGTTCCTCATATTCGGCGATGTCGCGCGCGCTGGGGCGCCCCAAGGGCAGCATGCGGATGAAGCGCAGGACGCTGCGCTGGATCAGGTGGATACTGGTGGACTCGAGCGGCTCCATGAAGCCCCCCGACAGGCCGACCGCGACGCAGTTGCGCATCCATTGGCGACGGCGGATGCCGGTGGTGAAGCGCAGGAAATTGGGCTCGGTCAGCACCTCGCCCTCGACATTGCCGAGCAGGCGACCCAGCGCTTCGTCGCGGCCGAGGTAGCGGCTGCAATAGACGAGGCCGTTGCCGGTGCGGTGCTGGAGCGGGATGCGCCATTGCCAGCCCGCGTCATGCGCCATCGCACGCGTATAGGGGACGGGCGGGCGGACATTCGGCGTCTGCAGCGCGATCGCGCTGTCGCACGGCAGCCAGTGCGTCCAGTCGTCGAAGCCCGCGTGCAAGGCGCCCTCGATCAGCAGCGCGCGAAAGCCGGTGCAGTCGAGGAAGAGGTCGCCCTCGACGCGGCGCTCGCCGTCAAGGATCAGCGCGGCGATGTCGCCGCTCTCCGCGTCGAGCTCGACATGGCCGATCTTGCCCTCGATCCGGACGGTGCCGTCGCCCTCGGCCATCTGGCGGAGGAAGCGGGCGTAGAGGCCGGAGTCGAGCTGATAGGCGTAGTTGATGCCGTCGTTCGGCAGATGCGCGAACTTGCCTGCCAGTGCGGCGAGCAATTCCATGCAATAATCGTCGTAGCTCTGGTCGTGACCCTTCGTGCGGCCGTGGAGCCAGAAATGCTGGAAGCCCGCCGACCAGTGGTCCTTGCCGGTCAGCCCGAAGCTGTGGAAATAGCGGTGCCCCTCTTCCTTCCAGTTATCGAACAGGATGCCGAGCTTGAAGGTCGCCTGCGTCGCGCGCATGAAATCGGCCTCGTTGATCCCGAGCAGCCGGTTGAAATTGACGAGCGGCGGGATGGTGCTTTCGCCGACGCCGATCGTGCCGATCGCCTCCGATTCCACCAGCGTCACGCTGACCGCGCGGCCCATGGTGCGCGCGATCGCCGCGGCGGCCATCCAGCCGGCGGTGCCGCCGCCCGCAATCACGATACGCTGGATGGGCTGGGTCATCGGCTGAGCGTCCTAAGCAGGAAAGCGCGGAGGCGTCTGGCGCTTTCGGGGGTGAGCGGGGCGAGCACGCTGCGCGCGGCCTCGGGGATATGGTCGGTGACGCTGGCGTCATTCTCGAACACATAATGATCGAACAGCGCGCGCCAGATCGCCTTGTCCACGTCGGGCAGGTCGCGGATCGCGAGGATCGCGTGGTTGAGCGCTTCCTGCGGCTGGCCGAGGAAGGCGGGGGTTTCGCGCCACCAGTAGTTGACGAGGATGTTGAAGGCTTCGAGCCCCTCGACATGGTGCCACCACATCGACGGGATGAAGAGCGCGTCGCCGGGTTCTAGCTCGGCGACCTGCGCCTGCGCCATCGCCTCGGCGAAGCGCGGATGGGCGGCGAGGTCGGGGGCGTCGAAATCGACCATGGAGACCGCGCGGCCAGCGGGGGTGTTGTCGATCGGCCCCAAATAGAGGTTCTTGTACTGGTCGGGCGGGAAGAGCGTGAAGCGGCGGCGGCCGGCGGCGCAGCAGGCGAGATTGTCGGGGAAGTCATTGTGCGCGGCGATGCGCGTCCTGGTGCCGATCCAGATGCTTTTCAGCGGGTTGCGGGTGCCGAGGTCGAGCGGGTTCGCCGCGTCGAGCCCGTCGAAATGCGCGGGGATGTCGATCGACGCGAGATAGACGGTGCGATCCTCGCCGCGTTCCTCTGCAGTGTCGATCCCGGCGAAGATGTCGGGCAGCTTGCCGGTGCCGGTGCGGAAATTCATCGCCATCTCGGCGTCGTAGAAGAGCCGCCCGTCGTGCCCCGGCGCGCCGATCGACACGGTGAAAGGGCGGTCGCGCGCATGATCGAGCAGATGCTGCCGCGCCTCGCGCGCGCTGCGCCGCGCCGCCTGCACCAGCGGCCAATCGGCGACGAGGCCGCGCAAAATGAAGGGCTCGCGCACGCCCGAAAGCAGCGCGTCGAGCCCTTCCCCCTTATTCCAGGCGCGCTTGGCCACTTTGGCGAGCCGCGGGTAGATGGCGCCGTCGCGCTCAGCCATGGCCGAGCTTCGTGTTGCGGCGGTCGACGAGCCCCGCGAGCTGCGACAGCGAGGCGAGCGCCATGAACATCGGCATCAGATGCCCCTCGGCGTGGAGCTTGCCGAGCGTCTCGGCACCCAGCGCACGCAGCTTCGCCTCGTCGATGATGTGAAAACCGACGAGCGAATTGACCGAGCCATCGTCGAGCGTGACCTCGAGCGTGAAGGGTTCGAGCAAGTCGTGGTCGGCGAGCGCGGCGAAGAACGTGCCGCTGGTCCGATAGCCTTCGTCGAGTGCACCGAGCTTTTCGGCGACATCCTCCAGATAGGGAGTCGCCTGCCCCTCGGCATCGAACAGGCGGATGCCCTCGCCCCCGGCGGCGATGCGCGGATGGTCGAGGTCGATATGCACCTGCCCCGGCCCGTCGCCGTTCGCCGGGCGGCCGACGAGGAAGGGCTGGATCGCGATCGACAGCGGGCGATAGCGCGCGTCCCACCGCTCGCCGTCGAGAAAGAGATTCTCGCCATTTTCGAAACCGAAGAGCGCGACGGCGATGAACGGGTCCTGCGGATTTTCGCGACGGAAGAGGATCGGGTAATGCGCCTGCACCTGGCGGAACTCGCTCGGCACCGTCAGCGTCGCCATCACCGCATCGCCGCGCGCCGCGCCGGCGCGCGGATCGATGCGCAGGTCGCGGTGGGCATTGGTATCAAGGGCGGCGTGCTTTGTCATTTAAGACCCTTCATTCGGCGGCAGCGACGCAAGCGCCGAGCGCGCCCAGATAATCGCGGTTGGTGGGGAGCGCGGCGGCGAGCGACCGGGCGCGCTGGCGCTGTTCGGCGAGCGCGGCGGCGGCGCGGTCGCTCGGCGCGAGGCCGGGCGGCGGGGCGAAGCCCATGCCGTAGAGAATATACTGGTGGCTTTCGGCCGGGAAAATCTCGTCGACCTGCGGGAAGTCCCAGGTCGAGGGCGGCTGATCCTGCCATAACGTCAGCATCGCGGCGAGGCCGGGCGGGATATGCGCCGGATCGCGCTGCGCGAGCCAATAAGGCTCGGTGCGGCGGCTCAGCACATAATGGAGCTTGAGGAAGTCGACGATGCGATCCCAGCGGTAGCGGAACAGCGTATTGAAGCGCGCGGCGTGGATCGGCAGTGCCGCCGCGCTCGCGGGGAAGTTGTCGATCAGCGCGTTCAGCGACAGCTCGATCATCACGATCGCCGAGGCCTCGAGCGGTTCGATGAAGCCCGCCGACAGGCCCACGGCGAGGCAATTGCCCTGCCAGAATCGCGCGCGGTGGCCGGTCGGGAAGCTGAGGCGGCGGACCGGCACCGCAGGCGCGTCCGGCAGCCACTCGGCGATATAGGCGCGCAGCACCGCCTCGGCCGCGTCGTCGGACAGGAAGCAGCTGGCGTAGACGCAGCCGATGCCGCGCCGCGTGGGCAGCGCGATGTCCCAGATCCACCCCGCGCGGTGCGCAGTCGAGATCGTCTGCGAGGCGATCGGGCTGTCGGGGTCGGTCGGCACCTGCGCCGCGAGCGCGCGATCGTTGAAGAGCGTGTCGCTGCGGTCGATCCATTCGACGCCGAGCGCGCCGCCGATCAGCAGCGCGGCGTGGCCGGTACAGTCGAGGAAGAGGTCGCCGGCGATCTCGCCATGCGCGCGCGTGACGACCGCGGCGATATGGTCGCCCTCTCCGCGCCGTACGCCGGTGACGTGATCGGCGACATGGCGGACGCCGAGGCGCTGCTTCGCATGCGCCATCAGCAGCGCGGCGAATTTGCCGGCGTCGAGATGATAGGCGTAATTGGCCGCGCCCTGATAGCCGGGCATCGTACGCTGGCGCGGCGCGAGATCGAGGTCGCAGACCACCGCCTGCGCGGTCATCGCCGCGGCGAAGGGCTGCCCCGGCTCGCTCGCCTGCCACGCCGCGAGCAGCTCACGCGTCGCCAGCGGCGGCGGCGGGGTGAAGGGGTGGAGATAGCGGTCGTCAGCCGCCCCGCTCACCCAGCCGTCGAAGCGCGAACCCTGTTTGAACGATCCGTCACAGGCGGTCAGGAATTCGCCCTCGTCGATGCCGATAGCGGCGAGCGTCGCGCGCATCGTCGGCCAGGTCCCCTCGCCAACCCCGATCGTCGGGATGTCGGGCGCCTCGATCAGCGTGACGGAGAGCGCGGGACGCGCCGCAGCGATGCGCGCCGCCGCCAGCCAGCCGGCGGTGCCGCCGCCGACGATGACCACCCTCTCCACTTCGCTCGTCATTTGGAACGTTCCTACGCGTTTCGCCCCGGCGCGTCACGCAAAAGAGCCGCACCTCACGGGGAGATGCGGCCCTCTCGCCAGGAACCCGGCGGGCGGAGCCGCCCTTAGAAGTTGAACCTGACACCCGCCGCGTAGCGGGCGAAGCCCGGCGAGGCGAAGGCGACGTTGTTTTTGTGGCGCAGGTGACCGCGGCGGCTTTCACCGGTCAGGTTGATCGCCTCGACGAATGCGGTGAAGCCCGGGATGAACTCGTAGCTCGCACTCGCGTCGATCTGCCAATATTCCTCTACATAGAAGGGGTTGGGACCCGTTCCTGCGAGGAATTTGTCGCGCCAGTTCCATGCGACGCGCGCCTGCAGCCCATTCTTGTCGTAATAGGCGACCGCGTTGGCGCTGTCGGAGAGGCCGGTCAGCGCGAACTGCGGCACGGTCGACGGCTTGCTATTGTCGTATTTCGCGTCGCCGCGCACGATCGTGTAGTTCAGCAGCACGCCGAAGCCCGTGTCCCAGAAGCTGTGCTGGAGCGCGAATTCGAAGCCGTGAATCTTCGCCGACTGGTCGCTGTTGATCGGCGTCGCGATCTCGAAATTGAGCAGCGGATCGTCGGGGGTACTGAAGATGATCCCGTCGCGGAGGCCATTGGCATCCTCGACCGGCAGGCCGGTGTTCGGATCGAGCCGCACCTGCACCGTGTTCGGATAGTTGCGGATGATGAAGTCGCGGATCTGCTGCGCGGTAGCGTTGGCCCCCAGCGACGCGAGCGCGGCATTGTAGCGCGGACCGAAGGCCGGCGTGCGCAGCCCGAAGGCTTCGGAGTCGATCCGCGTCGACGACAGGAAGTTCGACACGCGCTTGTGGAAGAAGCCCGCCGAAATATAGCTGTCGCGGGCATAATACCATTCCGCCGACAGGTCGATGTTCTTCGACTTGTAGGGAAGCAGCCCCGGGTTGCCCTGGCTGCCGCCGCCGCCGCCGATGCGGAACAGCGAGTCGATGGTGCGACCGCCCTGCAGGCTGGCATAGTCGGCGCGGGTGATCGTGTGGCTGTACGAGGCGCGCAGCTTCACATTCTCGATCGGCTCGATGTCGAAGTCGATCGCGGGCAGCCAGTGGTCATAATCGCCCTTGAAGCGCGTGAAGTCCGAATCGGGGCCATAGATGACGTTGAACTCGTTCGCGGCGACCCAGCTCGTCCCCGTGGGGATCGGCACGAGCGCCGAGGAATCGACGCTGGTATGTTCGTAGCGGACGCCCGCGGTCAGATGCGCCTGGCCGGCGCCGACGTCGAACTCCGTGCCCACCTGGAGATAGGGCGACAGCGTCTTTTCGGTCAGGCGGCGATCGACGGTATAGTTGGCGAGACAGGTGCCGGGCATCGCGCTGCCCGTCGCGGGATCGCTGCACACTTCGTACAGATCCTCGATCAGATCGGCCATGCGTTCGAAGTCGAACGTATAGAAGCTGGGGATGATGCCCGATGCGCCGTTCACCCCCTTGAACTTGTCGGGCAGCGTCTGGAGCTGGAAGATATCGTCGGGGATATCCGACGGCGGCCCCGCACCGCCCCAGGTGTCGTTCTGGATGAAACCATAGGCCGACCGGACCTTGTTCTCGATGTACGAGACGCCGAAATCGATGCTGTCGAGGAAGGCCCCGTCGTGATCGTAGCGGCCCTTGAGCTGAACCTGATCGATCGTGTCCTTGAAATAGGCGTTGCGAAAGGCGTTGCCCGTCGAGCGGATCAGCCCCGCGTTCAGCGGATCGATGCCCGGGTGCATGTTGTAGGAAATCACCGGCAGATCGGATTCGAAGTCGATCCGCTGGTTGGCGACGCCGAAGATCGCGTTGCCGACCGAGACGCTGGTCCCATATTTGTTCGTCGGCTTCGATTCGGCGGTCGAGTGGTGGAAGTCGAGCGCCATCGTCACCCCGCCGGGGGCATCCCAGGTGAGATTGCCGCCGAGCGACTTGTTCTCGGTGCGGTTCGCGACGAGCGAGCCGCTGTACGACAGATCCTTGTTCTCGCCCGCGCCAAAGGCTTCGGAATAGAAGATCGGGCCCGCGACGGGACCGTCGGTCCAGCTGCTCGAGGTGTTGTTGTGGTTGAACCACACGCCGACATTGCTGTTCCGCACTTCGACGGTGTTGCGCGAATAGGTGTAGTCGATCGTCGCGGTGAGCGAGTCGATCGGGCGGAATTGCAGCACCGCCTGGCCGTTGATGCGCTCGCGGTTGATGTCGTTGAGGTCGTAGGAGGCGTTCTGGGGCACCTGGTAGACGTCGGTCGCGTCGGGACGGTTGGTGATCTGCGCGAAGCGCGGATCGGCGGGGTTCTGGGTCAGCGAGCCCCAGTTGTTTTCATTGCCCAGATAGCCGTCGCGCCAGCCGACGTTCGCGGTGTTCACGCTCGCCTTGCGCTTCTGCCACGAACCCGCGATCATGATGCCGATGCGGTCGTCGGCGAAGGTGGTCGACAGGATGCCCGACACTTCGGGGGTGATCGGATTGCCCTCGTTGCGCGAGCTATCGTAAACGCCCTTCACCGCGAGGCTGCCCGACAGGCCGGGCTTGTCGAGCGGGCGCGGGGTCTTGATGTTGATCGACGAGCCGATGCCGCCCGAGGGGATGGCGGCGCGGCCGGTCTTGTACACCTCGACCGAGGCGATGCCTTCAGATGCGAGATTGGCGAAGTCGAACGAGCGCGACGAGGGCGCGCTGGCGCCGTCGCCGAGCGACGAGGTCGGCATCGCGCGGCCGTTCAGCGTGACGAGGTTGAATTCGGGGCCGAAGCCGCGAACGGTGACGAAGCTGCCCTCGCCGTTCGAGCGGTCGATCGACACGCCCGAGATGCGCTGGAGCGATTCGGCGAGATTGGTGTCGGGGAACTTGCCCATGTCTTCGGACGAGATCGCATCGACGACGCCCTGGCCTTCGCGCTTGATATCCGCCGAGGCCGCAAGGCTGGCGCGGATGCCGGTGACGACGATTTCGTCGCCGTCTGCGACGCCCTCAGCCGGCGGCGCGTCCTGCGCCATTGCGACCTGCGCCATGCCCATCAACGCCACCGCCGATGTGCCGGCCAGAATCCTGGCGAGCCGAAGCTTATGCGAAGCCTGCATCCCATTCCCTCCCGTTTAACCGCTCGTTTTTCGGCGGCATTTCTTCAATGTGAACGTTATCTAAATGAGAACGTTCTCATTGTCAACGCGGGTCGCATTGCATTCCTATGCAATCGGAAGGTCTGTGGCGAGGGGCGCCGCGAAGCGGGCGGACGGATCACTCCGCCCGCCCCGCACCGGATCAGAGCATCGGGTAGCTCAGCCCGTAATAGCCGTAGATCGTCCGGCCATATTCGTCGGTATATTCGGGGGTGTCGTCGACGCCGTAGCGCGGCGCACCGGTCACCTGTTCCTTGCTGATGTCGACGACATAGCCGCCCTTGGTCGTGTCGTAGGACAGCATGTCCCAGGGAATCGGATAATGGTCGCTGCCAAGGCCGAAGAGGCCGCCGAACTGGAGCACCGCATAGTCGGCCTTGCCCGAATATTTGTCGATCATGACATTGGCGATGGTACCGAGCTTTTCATCCTGCGGATTATAGACCGCGGTGCCCTCGACCTTGTCGGAGGCGATGAGGCGGTTGGTTTCGCTGCGTTCGAGTGTGTCGGCCATGATGCGTCTCCTTGCTGGGCGGAGGCGGATCGCGGGCGAGAGGGAGTCGGCCCGCGCCGCCCCCAGTTCCGAGCAACGGCGCGCGCGGAACGGAGTTGCTCCGCTCATCGCAAAGGATCGTCCGTTGGAAGCTTCGAGCCGAGCGACATTCATCTAGGTGCTCACCCCTCCCTCTCCCAGCGGGAGAGGGAGGGAGGCGCGAAGCGCCGGAAGGGTGAGGGTCAACGCCGGTACGACGAGATCACATCATCCCGATCAGCGGCTCCAGCGCGCAAAGATCGCGGTCGGGAGCAGCAGTCCCCGCGCCTCTTCGCGCACTGCGAGTTCGCCGCATTCGACCTTGCCCGGCAGGTCGGCGAAGAGCTGGTTCAGCAGCTCGCCGATCGCGAGCGCCGACATGCGCACCGCATAGACGGTGAGGAACAAGGCGCGGCTGTCGGCATCGAGCAATTGGCGGCAGTCGGCGAGCAGCGGCGCGAGCCCCTCCTCGAGCTGCCAGCGTTCCTGGTTCGGGCCGCGGCCGAATTTGGGCGGGTCGAGCAGGATCGCGTCATAGCGCTTCTTGCGCCGCACCTCGCGCGCGGTGAATTTGCCGGCGTCGTCGACGATCCAGCGCACCGGCTTGTCGGCCATGCCCGCGAGCGCGGCATTTTCGCGCGCCTGCGACACCGACTTCTTGGACGCGTCGACATGCGTCACCGAGGCGCCCGCGGCGGCGAGCGCCTGACTGCCGACGCCGGTGTAGCCGAACAGGTTGAGGAAGGCAGGGTCGGGCTTGTCCGCGAGCCTTTCGCGCAGCCAGTCCCACACCGGCGCCATGTCGGGGAAGAAGCCGAGGTGGCGGAACGGCGTGCACGACGCGGTGAAGCGCGTCTCGCGCCAGCCGAGCGGCCAGCCCTCCTGCGGCACGGGCTTGTTGTAATACCAGCGACCGCCGCCGTCGTCGTCCGACGCGGGGACGAACTCGCCATCGGCCTGATCCCATTCGCTTTGCGGCAGCGCGGGCGCCCACATCGCCTGCGGCTCGGGGCGGATGAAGCGATAGCGGCCATAGCGCTCGAGCTTGCGCCCGTTTCCGCTGTCGACCAGCCCATAATCGTCCCACGCCTCGCCGACGAGCGTGACGAGGGGCAGGAGCTCAGCCACGCGCGGCTTCCGCGAGGATGAAGTCCTTGACTGTGCCATAGTCGCCGGGGAGCCTGGTGTAGCGTTCCTCGCGGTCGAACAGGTTGCCGAGCCGCGCGGGCAGCGCCGGACGCACGCCGGTCGCACGCTCGACCGCCTCGCGGAACTTCGCCGGGTGCGCGGTCGCGAGGGTGACGACAGGGATGTCGGCATCGATGTCGAGCTGGCGTGCCGCGGCGAGGCCGACCGCGCTGTGCGGATCGATGACCTGCCCGCCCTTCTCCTGCGCCCAGCGCAGCGCGAGCGACATGCTGTCGCCGTCGATGCTGGCGCTGGAGAAGAGGGTGCGCGCGCCGCTCAGCATGTCGGCGGGGATCGTCATCGCGCGCTTCGCGTCGAACTCGCCCATCATGCCGGTGATCGCCCCGCCGTCGCGGCCCGACAGATCGAACAGCAGCCGTTCGAAATTGCTGCTGACCTGGATGTCCATGCTCGGCGTCGCGGTCGGCGTCACGGTTCCGGCGCTGTAGTCGCCGCTGGTGAGCGCGCGATGCAGGATGTCGTTGACGTTGGTCGCGACGACGAGCCGGGCGATGGGGAGGCCCATCTGCGCCGCGACATAGCCCGCGAAGACGTCGCCGAAATTGCCTGTTGGGACCGCGAACGCCACCGGGCGGTCGGGGCCGCCGAGGCGGACCGCGGCGTAGAAATAATAGACGACCTGAGCCATCAGCCGCGCCCAGTTGATGCTGTTCACCGCCGACAGCGTGACCTGGCTCCGCGCCTCTTCGTCGCCGAACAGGCGCTTCACCATCGCTTGGGCATCGTCGAAGCTGCCGTCGATCGCGATATTATGGACGTTGGGGGCGAGCACGGTGGTCATCTGGCGGCGCTGGACGTCGCTGACGCGGCCCTCGGGGTGGAGCATGAATATCTGGATATGCTCGCGCCCCGCGACCGCCTCGATCGCCGCCGAGCCGGTATCGCCCGAGGTCGCGCCGACGATCGTGATGTCGGTGCCGCCGCCGGCGAGGAATTTCTCGAACAGCTGGCCGAGCAATTGCAGCGCGACATCCTTGAAGGCCAGCGTCGGCCCGTGGAACAGTTCGAGCAGCCAGTGGCGATGGTCGAGCTGGACGAGCGGGGTCACCGCGTCGTGGCTGAAGCGGCCGTAGGCGGCCTTGCACAGGGTACGCAGCTCGTCCTCGGAGAGCACGTCCGCGACGAAGGGGGTCATCACGCGCACCGCGGTTTCGACATAGTCGAGGCCGGCGAGCGCACGGATCTCGTCCTGGCTCAGTTGCGGCCATTTCGCCGGCACATAGAGGCCGCCGTCGCTGGCGAGGCCCGCGAGGGTGGCGGCGCGAAAGTCGAGGGTCGGCGCAGAGCCGCGCGTGCTGATATAGTCCATGGCGCCCCGCGCCTAGCCGCCTGCGATCAAGGCCGCAAGCGGCGGCGCACGGCGATGATGTAGATGACCAGCGCAGAGATCGCGAAGAAGAACCATTGCCCGGCATAAGCGAGATGGTTGTTCGGCGTATCGGCGGCCGAGGGCACCGCGCTCGGCCGCAGCCCCGGCGCCGGCACGTCGGCGACGAGCAGCGCGCGCGCGGGCATCGCCTTGCCCGTCAGCCGCTCGATCATCGTCGGCTGTTCGGGACCGGGGACGATCGTGCCCTGCACGATACCGCCCTTCCACACCGGCGGCTTGAAATCGTCGGCGGTACCCATGTCGACCAGCACGCCGGGTCCCTCGGCGCCGGTGCGGCAGTCGGCGATCATGCGGATGCCGTTCTTGCCCGCGCGGTCGGTCCCCCCGCGCTGGTCCCAGCGCACCGGCTCGAGGCAGGTGACGCTGCTCTTGCGATAGAGCATCGCATCGGGAACCGGCGGCAGTTCGGGATAGGTCACCATCGACGACATCGCCATGTTGCGCTGGAAGAGCGCGATCAGCGCTTCCTTCTCGCCCTTGCGCTGCCATTGCCAGACGCCGAGCGCGATCATCGCCGCGACCGCGGCGAGGACGAGAATCGTCGGGATCACCGGCCAGCGGCGCGGGCCTTGCGCGGGATCAGTCATCTTTTACCTTCCCTTCGGCCGCCTGGCGCTGATGCTCGCTGGCGAGCAGCGCCGCCTTGCCGACGCGCAGGCCATAGATCACCGCGACGAACGTCAGCGGCACCCAGAGCAGGACATGCACCCAGAACGGCGGGTTGAGCGCCGTATCGAGCGTCAGCGCGGCGGCGATCAGCAGCGCGCCGATGATCATCGTCAGGAACGCCGCGGGTCCGTCGCCGACATTGTAGCGGCCATTATCCAACCCGCACGACGGGCAACGCTCGCGGAACTTGGCGGGCCATTCGAACAGCCCGGGCGCGCCGCATTCGGGGCAGAGCGCAAAAAGGGCAGCGCGCCAGACCGGCGGCTGCCCCTTTTGGCTTTGGTCGGATGCCGTCACTTAGTGCGCGGCGACCGGTGCGCCCCAGCCGCCCCAGACATAGACGATGATGAAGAGGAACAGCCACACGACGTCGACGAAGTGCCAGTACCAGGCGGCGGCTTCGAATCCGAAGTGCTGCTGGGGGGTGAAGTGGCCCTTGTAGCTGCGCACGAGGCAGACGCTCAGGAAGATCGTGCCGACCAGCACGTGGAAGCCGTGGAAGCCGGTCGCCATATAGAAGGCCGAGCTGTAATTGCTCTGGCCGAAGGCGAACGGCGCATGGGCATATTCATAGGCCTGGATCGAGGTGAAGATCGCGCCGAGGATGATCGTCGCCCACAGGCCCTTCTTCAGGCCCTCGCGGTCGCCGTGGATCAACGCGTGGTGCGCCCAGGTGATCGTCGTGCCCGAGCAGAGCAGGATCAGCGTGTTGAGCAAGGGCAGCGAGAAGGCGTCGATCACTTCGATGCCCTTCGGCGGCCACATGGTGATCGCGGTCGCGCCGTCCTGGCCGAACAGCGAGGTCACGCCGTCGGCGGTGACTTCGATCGGCACCGGGAACAGCGAGAAGTCGAACCACGCCCAGAACCAGCCGACGAAGAACATCACTTCCGAGGCGATGAACAGGATCATGCCGTAGCGCAGGTGGAGCTGGACGACCGGGGTATGGTCGCCGCTGTGCGCCTCGTTGATGACGTCCGACCACCAGCTGAAGAAGGTCGCGATCACGCCCATGAAACCGAGGCCGAGGACCCATTTGCCGGCGGCGCCGAAATGATCCTCGTGCATGAACATGACCAACCCGAAGAACATCGTCAGCGCCGCGACCGAGCCGATCAGCGGCCAGACGCTGGGGTTTACGAGGTGATAGTCATGATGTTTGGCACCGGACATGGCGTGTTTCCCGTTTTTAGCAGCCCCAGCATCGCGATTCCCCATCGCCCGCCGGTCTTGTTAAGACTCTGTCGATGGCGGCCTTAGCTCGCCTTTTTGCCCCCGTCTACCGGCTCTACAGGATGGAAGGTGTAGCTGAGGGTGATTTCCTGGATGTCGCGCGCGTCGGGATCGTCCATGATCGCGGGATCGACGAAGAACAGCACCGGCATGCGAACCTGCTGCCCCGGCTCGAGCTTTTGCTCGGTGAAGCAGAAGCACTGGATCTTGGTGAAATATTTGCCCGCCTGCGTCGGCGTGACGTTGAAGCTGGCGGTCCCGGTGACGGCATGCGCCGACTGATTCTCGGCGATGAAGATCGCCATGTCGCGCGCGCCGACGCTGACCGTGTCGGTCGGATGCTCGGGGTGGAATTTCCACGGCAGCCCCGGCGACACATTGGCGTCGAAGCGGATCGACATGGTGTTGCTCAGCACCTGCGGCGTCGCCGCGGCGGCGACGGGATCGTAACGCTGCGTCGTTCCGCCGAAGCCGGTGACGCGGCAGAACAGGTCGTAGAGCGGCACCGCCGCGAAACCAAGGCCCACCATCGCCACCGCGAGCAGGCCCGCGAGGCTGGCTGTCTTCGCATTGGGGGACAGGCGCGCGATCATTGGAAGATCTGCATCTTCGCGATGGTGATCAGGAAGAACAGCACCGCGAGCGCGATCAGCAGCACCCCCATCAAATTCGCGCGGCTGCGCTGGCGGCGGCGATATTCCTGTTCGTCGAACGGCGGAGGCGTCGCCTCGGCCGGGTCGGGGGCGTCTTTGTTCAGATCGGTCATAGCGGCCACCAATGGTCGGCGACGACCGCGCCGAACAGAATGAAGAGATAGGCGATCGAGAAAGCGAAGAGCCGCTTTTCGGGCAACATCGCATCGGCCTCGCGCGTGGTGCGTGTGCCGACCTGGACCGAGAGCGCGACGAAGATCGCCGACATCAGGATCGCGGTCCAGCCGTAGAGCGCGCCGGTGTAGCCGAGCGGCCAGGGCGCGATCGCCCCCGCCGCCATGATGACGGCGTAGAAGAGGATCTGGCGCCGCGTCGAGGTCTCGCCTGCGACGACGGGCATCATCGGGATGCCCGCGGCGGCATAGTCCGAGCGCATGAATAGCGCGAGCGCCCAGAAATGCGGCGGGGTCCACAGGAAGATCAGCAGGAACAGCAGCACCGGCAGCGGCGCGACGCTGCCCGTCGCGGCGACCCAGCCGATCAGCGGCGGAAAGGCGCCCGCCGCGCCGCCGATGACGATATTCTGCGGCGTCCGCGGCTTCAGCCACATCGTGTAGACGAAGACGTAGAAAAGGATCGAGACGAGCAGCAGCAAAGTCGCCTGCCAGTTCGACGCGAAGAGCATCAGGAACAGCGAGAAGGCCGCGAGCCCGACCCCGAACTGCAGCGCGGTCTGCGGGTCGAGCCGTCCGGCGGGCAGCGGCCGCCCGGCGGTCCGCTTCATCTTGGCGTCGAGCCCCGCCTCATACCATTGGTTGAGCGCGCCCGAGGCCCCTGCCCCCAACGCGATCGCGAGGATCGACGCGAAGGCGAGCACCGGATGCACGTCGCCCGGCGCGGCGAGCAGGCCGCACAGCGCGGTGAACACCACTAGCGACATGACGCGCGGCTTGGTCAGCGCGAACAGGTCGCGCCAGTCGGCGGGGAGGGCCGTTTCGCCGTGGGTCAGGCTCTGCGCCATGCTAACTCCGGCCTGCGGGGTCGCGCCCCCTGCCGGATGTCAGCAGGGGGCGATACCGATCAGGCGATACGCGGCAGTTCGTTGAACTGGTGGAACGGCGGCGGGCTGGGCAGCGTCCATTCGAGCGTCGTCGCGCCTTCGCCCCACGGATTGTCGGCCGCCTTCTTGCCCGCGAACAGGGCCCAGCCGATGTTCAGGAAGAAGAAGATCATGCCGACGCCCATGATCACATAGCCCCACGACGAGACGAGGTGCCAATAGGCATAGGCTTCCGCATAGTCGGGGTAGCGGCGCGGCATGCCCTGCTGCCCCAGGAAGTGCTGGGGGAAGAACAGGACGTTGACGCCGATGAAGAAGACCCAGAAGTGCAGCTGTCCGAGGAACTCGTTGTACATCCGGCCCGACATTTTCGGGAACCAGTAATAGAAGCCGGCGAAGAGCGAGAAAACCGCGCCCAGCGACAGCACATAGTGGAAGTGCGCGACGACATAATAGGTGTCGTGGAATGCGGTGTCGGCGCCCGCATTGGCGAGCACCACGCCGGTCACGCCGCCGACGGTGAACATGAAGATGAAGCCCATCGCCCAGACCATCGGGGTCTTGAAGCTGACCGAGCCGCCCCACATGGTGGCGATCCAGCTGAAGATCTTGATGCCCGTGGGAACCGCGATGACCATCGTCGCGGCGGTGAAGTACATCTTGAGGTTCACGCTCATGCCGACGGTGAACATGTGGTGCGCCCACACGATGAAGCCGACGACGCCGATCGCGACCATGGCATAAGCCATGCCGAGATAGCCGAACACCGGCTTCTTGCTGAAGGTCGAGATGATCTGGCTGACCATGCCGAAGCCCGGCAGGATCATGATGTAGACTTCGGGGTGGCCGAAGAACCAGAAGAGATGCTGGTAGAGCACCGGATCGCCGCCGCCCGTGGCATCGTAGAAGGTGGTGCCGAAGTTGCGGTCGGTGAGCAGCATCGTGATCGCCGCGGCGAGCACCGGCAGCGCGAGCAGCAGCAGGAAGGCGGTGACGAGGATCGACCACACGAACAGCGGCATCTTGTGCAGGGTCATCCCCGGCGCGCGCATGTTGAAGATGGTGGTGATGAAGTTGACCGCGCCAAGGATCGAAGCCGCGCCCGCGAGATGGAGCGAGAAGATCGCCATGTCGACCGCGGGCCCTGCCGAGCCGCTGGTCGACAGCGGCGCATAGACCGTCCAGCCGGTGCCCGCGCCGAGCCCGCTGCCGCCGGGGACGAAGCTCGACCCCAGGAGCATCACGAAGGCGACGAAGGTCAGCCAGAAGGACACGTTGTTCATGCGCGGGAACGCCATGTCGGGCGCGCCGATCATCAGCGGCACGAACCAGTTGCCGAACCCGCCGATCATCGCGGGCATGACCATGAAAAAGACCATGATCAGGCCGTGCGCGGTGATCAGCACGTTCCACAGATGCTTGCCCTGCACCTCACCCGCGGCGGGGTCGAGGAAGGCGGCCCAGCCCTGGAGATACTGGATGCCGGGATGCGCCAGTTCGAGGCGCATCATGCCCGAAATCGCGCCGCCGACGATGCCGGCGACGATCGCGAAGATCAGGTAGAGGGTGCCGATGTCCTTGTGGTTCGTGGACATGAACCAGCGGACGAAAAAGCCCGGCGTGTCGTGATCATGGTCGTCATGCGCGTGAGCATGATCGTGGCCATGCGCGGGTGCAGTCGCTGCGATATCGGTCATCTGTCGGACCCCTTGATTATTTCTTGGCGGCCGAGGCAGCGGCGGGAGCCGCAGCCGGCGCTGCTTCGGTCGTGGCGGCGGCAGGGGCCGCAGCGGGGGCGGCGGCCGGCGTCGCAGCGGCGGGCGCCGGCGCGGCCGCGGCGGGGGCCGCGGGCTTGGGCGCGGGATCGCCGCCCTTCGAACGGACCCACGCTTCCCACTTTTCGACCGGGAGAACCTCGACGGCGATCGGCATATAGCCGTGGTCGACGCCGCAAAGCTCCGAACACTGGCCGTAATAGACGCCAACCTTGGTCGCGGTGAAGGTCGTCTCGTTGGCGCGGCCCGGGACCGCGTCCATCTTGGTCCAGAAGGCCGGGACCGCGAAGCTGTGGATCACGTCGGCGCCGGTGATGATCAGCTTCACCTGGCGCCCGACGGGGACGACCATGCGGTTGTCGACCGCGAGATGATAGGGCTCGCCGGCGGCCTTGGCCTGCTCTTCGGTCAAAATCTTCGAGACATATTCGGCGATACCCTGGTCGGGATAGGCATAGCCCCAATACCATTGATAGCCGGTGACCTTGATCGTCAGCGCTTCCTTCGACGGCGGCTCATATTGCTTGGCGAGCAGGCGGATCGACGGCACCGCGATCACCGCGAGGATGAGCACCGGAATCGCGGTCCAGATGATCTCGATGAAGGTGTTGTGCGTCGTCTTCGACGGCACCGGGTTCGCCTTGGCACGGTAGCGGACGACCACCCAGAGCAGCAGGCCGAGCACGAAGATCGAAATGCCGAAGATCACCGGCACCAGGATGACATGGTTGAACCAATAGGCATCCTCGCCGATGGGGCTGACCTGCGGCTGGAAATCGATGCCTGCGTCGATCGGCTGGCCGACGCCGGGCGTGGGCTTCATCGGCACATAGGTCGCGTCGCCGGCCGGCGCAGCGGCCTTGGTCGCCTCGGTTGCCGCCGGAGCCGCGGTCAGCGCCGCCACCACGGGGGCCAGCGGGGCCGGATTCGCCGTCGTCGTGGCCGCGGGGACCGTGGCGGGTGCCGCCGCCGGCGCTGCCGCCTGGCCTGCGCCAACCGCGCCGAGCGACAAAGCCGCCGCGATTAGCGCCTTCATTACAGGGGTTTTCAAGCTCTTCATAAGGATAGTGCCGCCCGTTGCCTGTTGTTCTTATCGATGCTTCATTCCCGCCGAAAGGGCACCGGACATGCGTCGCGGCAGCCGTCCGGCGGGCTGAATCTCGCGGGCGCTATAGACCCGCTTGCCGCTTGCCTCAAGCATCTCTAACACTATTTTACGGCTGGCAAATCTGCCCGCCCCAAACCCCGCCGCACACCCCGCCCGACCAGGGGCGCGGCGTCCTGAACAAAAGACCCATTCTCCCATGACCGACGACGAAATCCTGGCCGAATTCCGCGCCGCCGACGCGCTGCTGCAGGGACATTTCCTGCTCTCCTCGGGCCGCCACAGCGAATATTATCTGCAATGCGCGCGCGTGCTGATGGACACCGAGCGCGCCGGGCGGCTCGCCATCGCGCTCGCCGCCAAGCTGCCGCGCGAGCTTCGCCAGGCGATCGACATCGTCGTCTCGCCCGCGATGGGCGGGGTGATCATCGGGCACGAAATGGGCCGCGCATTGGGCAAGCCCGCGATCTTCGTCGAGCGCCCGACGGGCAGCTTCGAACTGCGCCGCGGCTTCACGATTCCCCAAGGCGCGAAAGTGCTGATGGTCGAGGATGTCGTGACCACCGGCCTGTCGTCGCGCGAAGCGATGGCGTGCGTCGCCGGGGCGGGCGGCGACGTCGTGGCCGAAGCCGCGCTGGTCGACCGATCGGCGGGCAGCGTCGACCTCGGCGTTCCCTTCTACCCGCTCGTCGCGATCAATTTCCCGACCTATGCCGAGGACGAACTGCCGCCCGAATTGGCCAAGAGCAAAGCGGTGAAACCCGGGAGCCGCGCGAATTGACGATCCGTCTCGCCCTTGCGGCGATGATGATGGGGCTGCCCGGCGCGGCGGCCGCGGCTGCGCCCGTCGATGTCGATGCCGACGCGATCATCGTCCGCGCCGAGGCGGCGAAGTTCGACGGGGTGATCCTGATCGGCGAAGCCGACGGCCGATATCGCATCCTGACACCGCCAGCCGGTTCGGCACTGGCCGACGCGACATGGCGCTGGGCGTCGATCACCAAGCAGCTGGCGGCGGTGATCGTAATGCAGGAAGTCGCCAGGGGGACGCTCGACCTCGACGCGCCGGTGACGCGCTACTGGCCCGAATGGAAAGCCCCCGAAGGTGCGAATATCCGCATCCGCGACCTGCTGCTCCACAACAGCGGCCTGCCCCAGCCCGACACCAGCCCCGCCGACGCCGACGGCGTGCCCTCCTTCTATCGCGCGTCGGCCGCGACCCCCGATAGGGCCGCCGCCGGTTTCTGCGCCGGCCCGGCCCGCGCGGCGGCACCCGCCAAGTACGACTATAATAATTGCGACACGATCGTCCTCGCCGAAGTCCTGCGCCGCATCACCGGGAGCGATTTCGCCGCGCTGCTGCAGGGCCGCCTCGCCGCGCCGCTGGGCATGAAGAGCCTCGGCGTCTATCCGCTCGGCGGCGCGCCGGGCCATGTCGTTCCGACCGGCGAATATGCCGATCTCGACCCGCTGCTGAACCTCGGCGTCTACGGCGCCTCGGGCGGCGCCTATGGCACGATCGCCGACCTGTGGCGTTTCGACCACGCGCTGATGAAGGGCGATCTGTTGCCCGAGCCGGCGCGCGCGGCGATGTGGCAGAGCGAGCGCAGCAACGGATTTTACGGGTTCCAGCAATGGATATTCCCCGCGACGCTCGCGGGCTGCGATGGCGAGACGCAGGTCGTCGAGCGACAGGGACAGATTGCCGGCTTCGAACATCGCAACTATCTGCTTCCCGCCAGCGGCCGCGCGGTGATCTTCTTCTCGCGCCACCGCCCCGCCGATTATGGCGATCCCTGGGAAGGCAAAGGGTTCGCTTATGATATTTTGTCGAAAGTGAATTGCCGATGAGCTCGCGCCTGCGCCTGGGGGTCAATATCGATCATGTCGCGACGATCCGCAACGCGCGCGGCGGCGAGCATCCCGATCCGGTGCGCGCGGCCGAAATCGTCGCGGCGGTCGGCGGCGACGGCATCACGGCGCATCTGCGCGAGGATCGGCGGCATATCCGCGACGACGACCTCGCGCGTATCCAGGCGGCGACCGACCTGCCGCTCAACCTCGAAATGGCGGCGACCGACGAGATGGTCGAGATCGCGCTGCGCCATGCCCCGCACGCCGCGTGCATCGTCCCCGAAAAGCGCGAGGAGCGCACGACCGAGGGCGGGCTCGACGCCGCAGGGCAGCACAACCACCTCGCGCCGATCGTCGCCCGCCTGTCCGATGCGGGCATCCGCGTCAGCCTGTTCATCGAACCCGATCCGCGCCAGATCGAGGCCGCGATGCGGCTGCGCGCGCCCGTCGTCGAGTTCCACACCGGCCGCTACGCGCATGTCGAGGGCGCGGAGCGCGCCGCCGAGCTGCGCCGGATCGCCGACGCCGCGGCGCTGGCGTGGAAGAACGGCATCGAGCCGCACGCGGGCCACGGCCTCACCTATGACAATGTCGTGCCCATCGCCGCGATCCCGCAGCTCGCCGAGCTCAACATCGGCCATTATCTGATCGGCGAGGCGATCTTCACCGGGCTCGACACCGCGGTGCGCCGGATGCGCGATCTGATGGACGAGGCGCGCGGGTGAAGGCGGGCAGCCAAGCCTTGTGGTTTTGGGCGACCGCCGTCTGCAAGGCGATCATGTTGCTGCTTGGCACCCTGATCCTTTGGAAAGTCGGCGTCGGCCTTTATCGCGACGCCGTGGTCGACCTCGGCAGCCTGCCCGCCCTCTTCGCCGCCTCTGCCGCAATCTATCTCTTGTCGTGGGCAATCTGGCGCAACGCCCGAGCCTCAGAAGCTCGAAAGACGCGTCCATGATCATCGGCCTCGGCTCCGACCTCTGCAATATCGAGCGGATCCAGAATTCGCTCGACCGCTTCGGCGAGCGCTTCGAGAAGCGCGTCTTCACCGAGGTCGAGCGCGCCAAGGCGGCGCGGCGGCCGTTCACGCGCGCCGGCACCTATGCCAAGCGCTTCGCCGCCAAGGAGGCTTTTTCGAAAGCCGTCGGCACCGGCTTCAAGCGCGGGGTGTTCATGAAGGACATCGGCGTCGTCAATGCCCCATCGGGCGCGCCGACGCTGGCGCTGACCGGGGGCGCCGCCGAACGGCTCGCAGCGATGATCCCCGCGGGGCACACCGCGCATATCCATCTGACGCTGACCGACGACCATCCCTGGGCGCAGGCATTCGTCATCATCGAGGCGCTGAAAGATTAGACAAGGACCGACATGGCGAAGAACAAGGAAAAGGGCGAGGAAAGCTGGGGCAAGTTCAGCCGCGACATCGCGGTGATCCTGCTGCTGGTGCTCGGCATCCACAGCTGCGCGGCCAAGCCCTTCTATATCCCCTCCGATTCGATGATGCCGGTGCTGCTGAGCGGCGACCGGCTGCTGGTCAGCAAATATCCCTATGGCTGGTCCTATGCCTCGGTCAGTTTCCACCTCGCGCCGAAGATGGCGGGGCGCATCTTGGCCAAGCTGCCCGAGCGCGGCGACATCGTGGTGCTCGAGCATCCGGTCGACCGCACCGACTATATCAAGCGCGTGATCGGCCTGCCCGGCGACACGATCGAGATGCGCGATGGCGCGCTGGTGCTCAACGGCACACCCGTGAAGCGCGAGGTCCAGCCGATGATGGCGATCCCGGTCGATACCAACACGCCCTCGTTCGACAGCAGCCTGAAAAGCCTGATCCGGACCGACGCCGAGGGCCGCGCCACGCTCGAACTGCCGATCTACCGCGAGACGCTACCCGGCGGCGCCTCCTATGACACGATCGATATGGGCGATTATGAAGTCGACCATTTCGGGCCGTACAAGGTCCCGGCCGGCCATCTGTTCCTGATGGGCGACAACCGCGACGGCAGCGCCGACAGCCGCGTCAAGGTCAGCCAGAAGGGGCTCGGCGGTGCGGTGCCGTTCGACGCGATCGCCGGCCGCGCCGAAATCGTCACGTTCTCGACCGACGGCACCGCAGAATGGTACAACCCGATCACCTGGTTCAGCGCGCTGCGATCGGGCCGCGCGGGAACCGATCTGACCCCCGAGCGTGAGGGCATAGCGAAGTAGGGAGTGAGCGGCATGGCGGATACCGACGGTAAGGCCAGAGTCCGCGCCCGCGCCGAGGCGCCCGGCCCCACCGAGATCCGCAGCCAGCTGGTCCGCACCGAATTGCTGAAGGCCGGCGTCTGGCTGGGCCTCGCGCTGCTCGTCGGCGCGTGCATCATCCTGATCCAGCCGATCCTGCTGATCTTCGCGGGCATCGTCGTCGCGGCGATGCTCGACGGCGGCACGCGCCTGCTCGGGCGCATCCTGCCGATCGGGCGCGGATGGCGGCTGATGATCGTCTGCCTGCTGCTCGTCGCCTTCCTCGGCTGGACGGTAATGTTCGCGGGTTCGCAGATCGCCGACCAGGTCGCGACCTTCCAGCGCGTCGTGATGGCGCAGGTCGAGCGGCTGGCCAATTGGGCGAGCGAGCACGGCATGGGCAATTTCCAGCTCGACGCCAAGACGATCTCCGACAATCTGGCGGGAACCGTCGGCCGCGTCACCGCGGCGGTCGGCTCGGTCGTCGGCGCGCTGACCAGCGCGGTGATGATCGTCGTGCTCGGCATCTTCATCGCGATCGAACCGCGGCTCTACGAACGCGGGGTCGCGTGGATGCTGCCAATGAAGAGCCGCGAGAATTTCTATATCACCACCGCGCGCATGGGCTTCACGCTGCGCCGGCTGATGGCGGGACGGCTGCTCGGCATGGCGGTCGAGGGGGTCGGCACCTGGCTCGCCTGCCTCGCCTTCGGCGTGCCGATGGCGGCGCTGATGGGGCTGCTCACCGGGTTGCTCGCCTTCATCCCCAATATCGGCGCCATCGTGTCGGGGATGCTGCTGGTGCTCGTCGGCTTTTCGGCGGGGACCGACACCGGGCTCGCCGCGATCGTCATCTATCTGGTCGTCCAGACCGTCGACGGCTATCTGATCGTCCCGATGGTCGCGAAGCGCACGGTCGACCTCGCCCCCGCGCTGGTGCTCGGCGCCCAGATCTTGCTGGGGGCCCTGCTGGGGATCATGGGGCTGGCGCTCGCCGATCCGATCGTCGCGATGATCAAGGTCGCGCTGGAACGCGAGGCCGAGCGCAATGCGGGCGCAGCACCCGAAACAAAGGCGGCGGCCGGATAACTAAACACCAGGGATCTTACGTGCCCAAATAGAACCGTAGCCCTGAGCCTGTCGAAGGGCGCTTCTCGGCGAGGCGCCCTTCGACAGGCTCAGGGCTACGGTGACGGAACAGGCCCGTCGCTTTCGTTTGTGAGATTAGCCGACCGCCTTACGGCTGCGGCGGAACCGCGCCCGGCGGCGGGCCGCCCGGTGCGCCGGGACCGCCCTGCATCTGCTGCATCATCTGTTGCTGCTGCATCATCTGCTGCTGCATCGCGCGCACTTCGGCCTCGGTGCGATAGTCGAGCAGTTCGACGTCGAAATGCAGCGTGCTGTTCGCGGGGATCGGCCCGGTCGCCTTGTCGCCATAGCCGAGCGCGGGGGGGATGGTGACCTTGTACTTGCCGCCCTTCTTCATCTTGACCAGCGCCTGCGAAAAGCCGGGGACGACCTGCGACACCTGCATCGGCGCCTGTTCGTTGGCGTCGAACACCGTACCGTCGTCGAGCTTGCCTTCATATTTGAGGAGCACGACGTCGGCCTTGGTCGGGCTGAGGCCGGTGCCTTCCTTGACGACCTCGAACCCGATGCGCGGGGTCGATTTGATCGCAAAGCCGATCGCCACCGCGATCAGCGCGGCGACGCCGAACCACATCAGCCACAGCCCGCCCTTGCTCACCGGGCGCAATGGAACCGTCGTCACGCTCATCGTCTGATCCTTCCCCTGCCGCCAAGATCTTTGGCGCGGCAAAATGTTGCGCCAGCCTATAGGCGTAGCGGCAAGGGACGGTCCAGAGGGAAGTTCGGCGGGGCGGCGGGAAACGCTGGCCGCTTCGGCGTGGATTCCCGGTCATTAAACCCCTCCTCTTCAGAGGAGGGGCTTGGGAACATCCGCAGCCACCCGAAACCGCCCCTCACCGCCGTCCGCCAACGAAAAAGGGCGCCGCGTTGCCGCAGCGCCCCTTTCACGATCAGGATCCCGAACGGGAGTGACGGGTCTTACTTGATCCCGTCGCGCTCCATCCGCTTGCGCTCCATCTTGCGGGCGCGGCGGACGGCGGCGGCGTGCTCGCGCGCACGCTTTTCGCTCGGCTTCTCGTAATGACGACGCAGCTTCATCTCGCGATACACGCCCTCACGCTGCAGCTTCTTCTTGAGCGCGCGAAGGGCCTGGTCGACATTATTGTCGCGAACGATGATCTGCATAAACCGTCTCGTCTCCTGTTCGTCAAAACGACCCCGACCGGGAGGATATCCGGTTCATCATGAGTCGCCGATATTCGGGCAATAAAAAGAGCGCCACGAACCCGCGACGTTCCGATGGAGCGCCACTAAAGGGATTCGCGGCCAAATGCAAGCCCCTGCGCGGCGGCAGGGGCCGAAAACGTGGCTACTGCCCGCCTCGGCGCCGGGCGTCGGGCACCACGGGGCCCGAACCCGGCTGCTGCGTGGCGAGCGGCATCGGCGAGATCGCGACCCCGAACAGCCGCCACTTGCCGTTATACCACTGGAATTCGAAGTCGAAGGCGACCGCGGTCGGGCGCAACCCGAAACTGCCCCGCACGCGCAGGATATTGCCCGCGCCGACCTGCGGCGCGCCGTTGTAGACGGGCGCGAGCAGCAGGCTGTTCGACAGGTCGACGCGATTGTCGCGCAGCGAGGCGAAGATCTGCCCCAGCCGCGACGGATCGTTGGCGATCTGGAACGCCGGCGAGCTGATGTCGCGCAGCACCGAATAATTGCCCGACTGGTTGGCGTGGTCGATCGCGGTGATCGTCGACCAGATCAGCTTGGCGAGTTCGAGATCGCCGGGCACGGGCATCGCCGCGACGGGCGGCGCTGCGGCGGCACCGGTCTGCGCCTGCACCGGCGACGCGATCGCGAGCAGCGCGGCGGACAAAGAAAAAGCGGCCGCTTTCGCACCGCGTTTCGAAGGGATGATGCTGTCCATAAAATCCATCATGAAAGGGCGATGCTCCCTTGGCAAGGAAGCATCGCCCGATTTCATCGCAAGCTTACCAGACGACCTGGAAGCCGCCGCGCGCGCCGATCTCGCCCGAGTCGAAGCCCGCGCCGACGCCGGCCGAGAAGGTGGCCTTCTCGCTGATCCGCGCGGTCAGCGCGACCGATCCGGCGGTGCGGTCATTATAGTAGCCGATGCCGCCCGACAGGCCGAACTTGGCATCGGCGGGCAGCGACGGGGTTTCCATCGACAGCGCCAGCGCCACACCCTCGTTGGCGAGACGCGCCTGCCGCGCATTTTCGCCCGACTGCGCGAACAGCGTGTTGATCTGACCGGTGTGAATGGCCGTCAAGCCCTGCAGCGCAGTGACATTGGCGTTGGTCGCGGCCAGCGCCGCGGCCGTCGCCAGGCTGGCGACCGTCGGACCCGCGCCCAGCGTGCCCGACGCATCGACGGTGGCGACACTGATCGTCCCCGTCTGCGCGGCGGTGCTGGCGGCGAGGTCGCCGACCGTCACGCTGCTGCCCGCACCGCCCAGCTTGACCTGGCCCGCGCGGTTGGTGGTGGCGCCGAAGCCGATCGCGGTCGAATTGTCGAACGCGGCATTGGCGTTCTTGCCGACCGCGGAGGCGTTGATCCCCGCTGCATTGGCCTGGTGACCCACGGCAAGGCTGAGGTTGCCGCTCGCGACCGCCTGCCAGCCGAACGCCTGCGCGCCGCGACCCGAAGCGACCGATTCGCCGCCGACGGCGGTCGAATGGAAGCCCGAGGATAGCGCGCCCTGGCCGACCGCCACGGCATCCTCGTCGGTTGCACGCGCGAAGCTGCCGACTGCGGTCGAGGTAAAGCCCGATGCGAGGGCCGAGTCACCAAGCGCATGCGCCTGCTGTCCCGAAGCCACCGTCTGCGTGCCGGTCGCGGTCGAGAAGTCGCCGGTGGCGCTGGCGACGGCGCCGACCGCGACCGACTGAATGCCCGACGCGACCGCCTGGGCTCCGAGCGCCGTCGAAGCGGTACCGCTGGCGTTCGCGAGCTGGCCGATGGCCGTCGACAGCGTGTTGCTCGCGCTCGCCGCGTCGCCGATGGCGATCGAGGAGGCGCCGCTGGCGCTGGCGGCAAAACCGCCGGCATAGCTGTTGCTGCCCGCCGCATTGGCGTTCTTGCCGACCGCGGTCGCCTGCAGCCCCGACGCATTGGCCTGATGGCCGATGGCGGCGCTGAGGTTGCCCGTCGCCGACGACTGCCAGCCGAACGCCTGCGCGCCGCGGCCCGAGGCGAGCGATTCGCCGCCGACGGCGGTCGAGTGGAAGCCGCTGGCCGTGGCGTTATCGCCGATCGCTACCGCATCTTCGTCGCTGGCCGTCGCGAGATTGCCAACAGCCGTGCTGGTGGTGCCGCTCGCTTCGGCCAACCGTCCGATCGCGGCCGAAGCGTCGCCGCTCGCCAGAGCGGCCGTGCCTATCGCTATGCCATCGTCGCCGCTGGCGGTCGAGCTGTTGCCGATCGCCACGCCGCTGGTACCCGATACGGTGTTGAACGCACCGACCGCGACACCGAACGCACCGGTATCGGCAATCGTGTTGAAATCGCCAACCGCGGTTGCGCCGGTAGCACCGGCTGCGATTTGGCTTCCCGTACCGACCGCGGTGCTGAAACCCGCTGCCGCGATCACCGGCCGCGACGCAACGCCCCCGCTGCCGAGCGCGGTCGACGAACGGCCGCTGGCGACCGCCGCGTCACCGACGGCAACGGTGTGCGTGTCCGACGCCTGGCTTTGCACGCCGACGGCGATCGATCGCGTGCCGCTCGCGGTCGAGAGATAGCCCAGCGCCGAACTGGCGGAGCCCGATGCGGTTGCCGTGGAGCCGACCGCGGTCGATCCGCTGGCATTGGATTGCGCATTGGCGCCGACCGCGGTCGAATTATTGCCCTGCACCAGCGTGTTCGGGCCGCAGGCAAGCTGCGTGTCGTTCGACGAGATCGCACCGCCGTCGGTGTCGCCGGCATCGGCCACGCCATTGTTGTTGGTGTCGAGAATGCATTCGGCCGCCTGTGCGGGCGTCGCCGAAAAGGCCGAATAGGCCGCCAGCGCCAGTACCGACGCGGACAGTTTGATCATGGTACGCATTTCACCCTCACTCCCCAAAACGCGGGCAGCAGGAGGCCGCACCGCGAAAACACGCGCTGCAACCAGCATGAGGGAATGGCCGGGTCGGACCATGCGCACGCACGCCAGCGGACCACATTGCCTCTTCGGACAAATGGAAGCCCCGCAGCTCGACCCGATTCGAAGCCTGACGATTAACGCTACCGACGTCAACGTTTTATCGCTTTTGTTAACCAGTCCGCCGCAGCCGCCCGCGGGATTGTGCACGCGCCCCCGGCTGTGGCATAGGTGGCACAACGAAACCGACTGCGAAGAGGATCAGGCGATGGCGACCCAGCTGAAGCGCAACAGCAAATATAGCGAAGCCGAATGGACGGCACGGCAGGAGCTGGCCGCCTGCTACCGCATCTTCGCGATGATGGGCTGGGACGAGATGATCTTCAACCACATCACGGTGAAGCTGGAGGATCAGGAAGGCGCCTTCCTGATCAATCCCTATGGCATGCATTTCAGCGAAGTGACCGCGTCGAGCCTGATCAAGATCGACATCGACGGCAACAAGCTGGACGAGGATAACCCCTGGCACGTCAACAAGGCGGGCTTCGTCCAGCACAGCCTGTTCCACCGCGTGCTGCCCGACGCGCATGCGATCATCCATACCCACACCACCGCGACGATGGCGGTGTGCGGGCTCGAAGGCGGGCTGCAGCCGACCAACTTCTATGCCTGCAACTTCATGGGCCAGCTCGCCTATCACGACTTCGAAGGCGTGACGGTGCGCGAAGAAGAAGGCGAACGGCTGGTCGAGCATCTCGGCAACAAGCGCATCCTGATGCTGCGCAACCACGGCCCCGTGGTGATGGGCAAGTCGCTGAGCGACGCCTTCATCAAATATTGGGCGCTGCAGCGCGCGTGCGAGATCCAGCTCGCGACGATGAGCATGGGCAAACCGATCCTCGTCGACGAGGAAGTGATCAAGGTCCACCAGCGCGACCTCTACATGGCGGCGATCCCGGGCCAGTCGGGCAAGGCCGAGTTCGACGCGATGGTGCGCAAGGTCGACAAGATCGACACGAGCTGGCGTGACTAATCGGACGGGGCCGCTACTAGGGGCCTTATGACGCGCTTTTCGGTCAACGACCGCCCGATCGAATATCGGATGGATCCCGAGACGCCCCTCTTGTGGGCGCTGCGCGACGCGTCGAACCTGACGGGCACCAAATATGGCTGCGGCACCGGCGAATGCGGCGCGTGCACCGTCGATATCGACGGCGAGGCGATCCGCAGCTGCCTGGTCACCATTGCCGAATGCGAAGGCCGCTTCGTCACCACGATCGAGGGGCTGACCCGCGATCGCAGCCACCCGGTGCAGCAGGCGTGGGTCGCGGAGCAAGTGCCGCAATGCGGCTTCTGCCAGTCGGGGATGATCATGGCCGCCGCAGCCTTGCTGCGCACCAACAGCAACCCCAGCGATGCCGAGATCGATGCGGCGATGACCAACATCTGCCGCTGCGGCACCTATCCGCGCATCCGCGGCGCGATCAGGCGCGCCGGGCGCGTGCTGCGCGGCGAGGAGCGTATCGCCGCCGCCCCGCCGCCGGGCATCCGGCCGCAGGATGCCGCGGGCGCGGTGCCCGCGATGCGCGCGCCGCCGGAACACTGAAACCCCGCCGTTCATCTAGCTGAACCGCAGGCAACATTGCGGTTCAGCGGTGACTCATCTTGCCGCCGGTAAATATCGTTTCATCTTCCCGGTCGGCCCTTTGCCGCCCATGGGACCCGAGTTCGGAGACAAGAGATGAAGAAGTTTATCGGAGGGTTGCTGATCGCCGCGACGATGCTCACGCCGATCACGCCGGTCCTGGCGCAGGCGCGCGAGGGTCAGCAACTGGCGCAGCGCGGCGACGGCGATCGTGGTAATCGCGGCGGCAATCGCGGTCCCGGCGCCAACCGCGACAACCGCGGCGGCGATGCCCCCCGCGCCCAGCGCCAGCAGGTGCGCCAGCCGCAGGTCCAGCGCCAGCAGGTCCAGCGTCAGCGCGATGCTGCGCCGCGCCCGCAGCAACAGCAGCGCCGCGACTGGTCGCTGAACCGCGACCGCCCGGCGCCGCAGGTCCGCCGCGACGGCAATGCCCAGGTGCAGCGTCAGCAGGCCCAGCGCCAGCAGTGGCAAGGCCAGCGCCAGGACCGCAACCGTGGCGCCGCCGACCGCAATCGCAATGGCGGCGCCTATGACCGCAACCGCGACGGCCGCGTCGACCGCCAGTGGGACCGCAACCGCAACGGCCAGGTCGACCGGCGCTATGACCGCAACGACAACAACCGCGTCGATCGCCGCTACGACCGCAATCGCAACGGCGACCTCGACCGCCGCTGGGATCGCAACGACAACGATCGCATCGACCGGCGCGACCCGCGGTACGATCGCAACCGCGACGGCCGGATCGACCGGCGCTACGACCGCAACGACAACAACCGCGTCGACCGCCGCTATCGCGACAACCGCGGCTCGAACTGGAACCGCGGCTGGCGAGGCGACAACCGTTACGACTGGCGCAACTATCGCCAGCGCTACGGCAACCACTATCGCCTCGGCAGCTATTATTCGCCGTACCGCAACCATCGCTACACGCGGTTCAGCATCGGCTTCAGCCTGAACTCGTTGTTCTACAGCCAGCGCTACTGGATCAACGATCCCTGGTATTATCGCCTGCCGCCCGCCGACGGGGGATATCGCTGGGTCCGCTATTATAACGACGTGCTGCTCGTCGACACCTACAGCGGCGAAGTGGTCGACGTGATCTACGATTTCTTCTGGTAATAGCTTTCGGTTATCAGCGGACAAACTGTAGGGGCCGGGTTTCCGGCCCCTCTTTTCGTGCGCCGAACCGATGTTGGTTTTCGGGCGGGGACGGTCGTCCTTCTCCCCTCCCTGCAAGGGAGGGGTTGGGGGTGGGTGGCCGCCGAAGGCGGCGCTCTTCCTTCTTGCTCGCTGCGCTCGCTACCCACCCCTAACCCCTCCCTAAAAAGGGAGGGGAAAATCCGTCGCAAACCGCCTCTCCCGTTTGCCCCCTTGCCCTCCCCCGCGCGGCGCGCCACCTTGGCTGCACAGAACAGGGGAAATCTCATGCGTAAACTGGGACTCGTCGCCGCGGCGACACTGGCGCTGCTCGGCACGACCGCCGCCGCCAAGACCACAATCATCTATGCCGGACGCGTCATCGCCGATGCCGACAAACCGGCGCTCGGCGCCTCGACCGTCACCGTCGCCGACGGCCGTATCGTCTCGATCGTCGACGGCCGCACCCCTGCTCCCGCGGACGCCGAAGTCGTCGATCTCGGCGACAAGACGCTGCTCTCCGGCCTTATCGACCTCCATGTTCACCTGACCGGCGATCCCGGCGGCGATTATCGCAGCGAGGCGGTCGATCCCGAAGAATGGGGCGTCGTCGTCGGGGTCAAGAACGCCGGCATCACGCTGCGCGCGGGCTTCACCACGGTGCGCGAGGCGGGGTCGGCGCAATATAGCGCCTATTCGCTCCGCCGCGGCACCGCGAACGGCTTCATCCAGGGACCGCGGATCATCGCCGCGGGCCCGGCGCTGTCGATCGTCGGCGGGCACGGCGACGTCACCGGCTTTCGCGAGGACGTCCACGGCGTGCTCGATTACGGCTATACCTGCACCGGCGCGGTCGAATGCGCCGAAAAGGTGCGCAAGGCATCGCGCGCCGGCGCCGACATCATCAAGATCACCGCGACCGGCGGCGTGCTGTCGCAGCAGGGCCGCGGGCTCGAGGGGCATTTCAGCCGCGCCGAACTCGACAGCATCGCATCGACCGCGCATTCGCTGGGGCTGAAGGTCATGGCGCATGCGCATGGCGCGCGCGGGATCGAGGATGCCGCCGCGGCGGGCATCGACACGATCGACCATGGCACCTTCGCCGACGACGCGGCGCTCAAGGTGATGAAGGCGAAGGGCACCTATCTGGTCCCGACGCTGATGGCGTTCGAGGGGATCAAGGAGCGGCTCGGCAAGAATATCTACACGCCCACAGTGGAGGAAAAGGTCCGCATGACGATGGGGAGCGTCGGCAAGGCGGTGACCCGCGCCAAGGCGCTCGGCGTCCCCGTCGCCTTCGGCACCGACGCCGGGGTGTTCGAGCATGGCCGCAACGGCGGCGAGTTCGCGCTGCTCGTCGCCAACGGCCTCACGCCGCGCGAGGCCATCGCGGCGGCAACGACGGTCGCGGCGAAGGCGCTGTCGATGGAAAGCGAAATCGGCCGCATCGCGCCGGGCATGTCGGCCGACCTGATCGCGGTGTCGGGCGATCCGCTGGCCGACGTGCGCGTGCTCGAAAAGGTCGAATGGGTGATGGCGCGCGGACGGATCGCGGAATGATACGGGACTGGCGGGAGCGGACAAGAGCGATCCTCCCCCAAGGGGGGAGGGGGACCACCCGAAGGGTGGTGGAGGGGCACAGGAGGTTTGCGTAACGCCAAACCGACAAGCCGCTCATTTCCAGCCGCGGATCTGCAGTGCGTTACCTGACCGGCAAGACAAACCGCCTGTGCCCCTCCACCAGCTTCGCTGGTCCCCCTCCCCGTGCCGGGGAGGATCGGCTACCACCCCAAAGCCGCCCTAGCCTCGCGGCCTAAGCCGCCCGGTCGATCCTCGCCCGCACCGCCGCCGCCGCCGGCACCGCGCCGCCGATCAGCGAGGCGATCTCCACTGCCCGCGCAAATTGCACGCCGACGCGGTTCTGTTCGGACCAGCGCGCCTGGGCGTCGAGAATCAGCTCGGGTCCGAATTCGAGGCGGAAATTGGTACCCTCGGGTACGTTCCACAGCCCCTCGATCAGCGCGCCGCGCGTCGAGACGTTGCGGATGATCGCCTCGTAGCGATAGCCGCCG
This sequence comes from Sphingopyxis sp. GW821-FHT12F08, assembly GCF_058806755.1. Lineage (NCBI taxonomy): Bacteria > Pseudomonadati > Pseudomonadota > Alphaproteobacteria > Sphingomonadales > Sphingopyxidaceae > Sphingopyxis > Sphingopyxis sp. GW821-FHT12F08. Next base: position 148,912 of record NZ_JBXAQA010000003.1, on the reverse strand, counting down.
CTTTCGACATGGATCGTGCGGAAGGTCAGCCGCCGCGGCTCGCGTGCACTCTTGTAGCCCTCGGCCGACACGCGCCCACCGCCGGTGCGCAATAGGTCGAGCGCGTCGGCGAGCGCCATCGGCTTGCCATAGATATAGCCCTGGACATGGCTGCAGCCGAGACCACGGATCAGGTCGAGGTCGTCGTGGGTCTCGACCCCCTCGGCGGTCGTCTCCATCTTGAGCGCGGCGGCAAGGCCGACGATCGACGAGATGATCGCGGCGTTCATGCTGCTCGGGTCGGCGGCGCCGCGCACGAAGCTCTGGTCGATCTTGATCTTGTCGAACGGCGCCTTCTTGAGATAGCCGAGCGCCGAATAGCCGGTGCCGAAATCGTCGAGCGCCAGCCTTACCCCGGTGCGCTTCAGCCGCTGGAACATCTCCAGATTCTCGGGGCTTTCGTCGAGGAATATACCCTCGGTGATCTCGAGCTCGAGCTGTTCGGGACGGATGCCCGCCGCCGAGACCGCGCTCATGATCGTCGCAGGCAGCTTTTCGTTCGCGAACTGGCGCGGCGAGACATTGACTGCGACGCGGTAACCGGGGCCCAGCTTGACGATCGCATCGCATGCCGAGCGGATGATCCATTCGCCGATCGGGATGATCAGGTTCGATTCCTCGGCGATCGGGATGAATTTCGATGGGCTGATCGCCTCGCCGCCACCCCGCTGCCAGCGGATCAGCGCTTCGAAGCCCGAAATCCGCTCGCTCGCGACGTCGACGATCGGCTGGTAGACGAGCCGGAGCTCGTCCTTCGCCAGCGCGTCGCGCAGCGCATCCTCGATCGCCTTCCTTTCGCTCGCCTGGTCGTGCATCGCGTCGGCGTAGAAGCGATAGACGCCGCGCCCGGCGTCCTTGGCGGCATAGAGCGCGAGGTCGGCGTTGCGCACCAGCGCCGACGAGGGCACCCCCGCGCCGTCGGACACCGAGATGCCGATCGACGAGCCGACGCGCACCATCTCGCCCTCGATCGCGAAGGGCTTGGCGAGGCTGAGGATGATCGAGTTCGCGATATTGGCAAGCTTGTCGGGCTGGGTGATCTGCGGCAACACGATCTGGAACTCGTCGCCGCCGAGGCGCCCGACCTGCCCCTTGTCGCCGATGATCTGCGTCAGCCGCCCCGCGACCTGCTGGAGCAACTGGTCGCCGACGGGGTGGCCCAGCGTGTCGTTCACCGCCTTGAAGCGGTCGAGGTCCATCAGCAACAGCGCGCACGGCTGCGGCTGGCCGATATGGTTGCGCAGCGCGCGTTCGAGCAGGTCGGTGATGTGCAGCCGGTTCGCGAGCCCGGTGAGCACGTCGTAGCGCGCGAGCTGGTTGATCTCGCGCTCGGACTTCTTCTTTTCGGTGAGGTCGGTGCCGCTGCCGCGAAACCCCTGGAAATTACCGAGATCGTTGCTGATCGGGTGGCCCGAGATCGACCACCAGCGCTCCTCGCCCTGCACCGCGGCCTGCACGGTCAGTTCCTTGAACGGCGTGCGCGAGGACAGGCTGAAGCCCAGCGTGCGCTCCTCGCTGTCGTCGTTGCCGATACGTTTCCTGATGATGTCGGTGAAGGGCTTGCCGATCAGGCTGCTCGCCGGCCGGCCGAGCTTCGCGGCAACGGTCTGCGAGATATAGACGAGCTGGCCGTGGCGGTCGGTTTCCCAGAACCAGCCGCGCCCCGCGCGCTCGAAATCGCGCACCAGGTTGAGCGCGCGCTGCTGCTCGCTCGCCGCCTTTTGCCTGGCGCGGCGGGTGCGGTTCTGGTGGCGGACATCCTCGCGCACCATCACGATCAGCAGCAGCAGGAAGATCATCGCGGCGATGGCGAAGGGCACCGACCCCTTGCCGATCGCGCCGCCGAGCGCGGTGGCGCCCGCGAAGGTGAAGAAGGCGGGGCGCGCGATCGCGACCGCCGACGCCGCGACGAGTATGGTGCCGATACGGATCGCCGCAAAGGCGTCGACATAGGGCCCGCCCCCCATCCCGCCGTTGACGAACATCGCGATGCTGGTGAGCAGCGTCCCGAGCGCGATCAGCGTCATCACCGCGGCGCACCACACCCCGGCCCGGGCGGGAAGCCCGCGCTGCGGCGAACGCGACAATTGGCCGATCACGGTCAGCACGAGGTCGCAGCCGATGCCGAGGGCGAGCAGCAGCCACTGCGACGGCCTGTCGAAAAAGCCGGGAAGTCCGGGGAAAAAGGCGCAGGCGAAATAGACGAGGACGCGGCTGACGAGCACATAATGCCACAGCTGTGCGACGCGCGTCAGGCGCGTCACAAACTCCGGTGAATCGAACAGCGCTTCGTCGGTCGACGTCTCGCTGGCCACCGGCCTCACTATGGCCCGCTTCAACCCCAATCCCGCTGTTCCCGCAATAGTCGGTCCTTTGTGCGGTTTCTGTGCCAGAAAGGGGTTTCCAAAACCTTATGCTTGGGGCGCGTAAAGCCGCGTAATTGCTCCATAACGGGAGGGATTGGGTTTTCCTTCGCAACGGGTTATAGTGCGCCATGCCTGCCGTTCGCCTCCTGCCGCCGACCCAGTTTTTTGACCGTGACGAATGGGCCGCGATCACGCGCGTGTCGCCGTGGCGCGGCATCTGGCTGGTCGCGCACGGCTGGATCGTCAGCATAACGGCGGTCGGCCTGGCCGCTTGGCTCGCGAATCCTCTCGCGTGGCTCGCTGCGGTCATCCTCGTCGGCGGGCGGCAACTGGGGTTCGCGATCCTGATGCACGACGCCGCGCACGGCGCGCTGCACCCTAATCGCAAGCTCAACAATTTCCTCGGTGACTGGCTGACCGGCGCGGCGGTGGGATCGGACCTGATCGCCTATCGCACCTATCACCTCCAGCATCACAAATTCACGCAGCAGGCGGAGGATCCCGACCTGGCCCTGTCGAAGCCCTTCCCGACCACGCGCGCCAGCCTGTGGCGCAAGGCGTTGCGCGACCTGACCGGGCAGACCTTCTTCAAGCAGCGCACGCTGCAGTTCGGGCTGGCGATCATCGGGCTGAAGGCGATGCTGCGCGGCGAGAAGGCCGAGAAGAAGGGCGCGAGCACGCGGGCGGGCACGCCGTTCAACAAGCAATCCGACGACGGCGTCACTGCGCCGGCGGTCGACGCGGCGGGCGCGATGGCGGTGACGCGCGCGGTCGGACGCTTCCTGGCGGTGCAGGCGGTGCTACTGGCGCTGTCGCTGCTGCTCTATGGCTGGATGCCGTACCTGCTGTGGCTCGCGGGGCTCGCGACGACCTTCCAGCTGTACCTGCGCATCCGCAACATCGCCGAACATGCGTGCACGACCACCGGCAGCGACGATCCGTTCAGCCATGCGCGCACGACGCGCGCCGGCTGGATCGCGCGCGCCACGGTCGCGCCTTACTGGGTCAATTATCACGCCGAGCATCATCTGTTCATGGGCGTGCCCTGTTATCGGCTGCCCGAGGTCCATGCCGCGCTGGGCCGTGCTGGCAGGCACGAGGCGATGACGATCGCGCCCGATTATATAAGCGTGTTGCGGCAGGTGACGTCGCGACCCGCAGCCGCCTAGCCCCTTTCGTCATCCCGGCGAAGGCCGGGATCTTGCCGGTGCGTCATGATCCGAGGTCGAGATCCCGGCCTTCGCCGGGATGACGGAAATGTTGGTCAGTCCGCCAGCACCAGCAGTTCGTCGGCGAGCCAGCGGCCGAGCCACGCCGCGAGGGCCTCCATCGCCGCGGCCTCGCCTTCGGCCTCGATCAACGCTGCGCTGAGGTCGGTGAAGCTGGCGCCACATTGGAGTAGAGCCAGCGCGCCGGCCTCGTCGGCCATGAGGCTGCGGAAGCGTGACTGGCCGTTTTGCCGACACACCAGCAGCGTCGCGGGTTCGGGCAGGGGTTCGGCTTCGGGCGGCTCCTCCTCGGCATCGAGGCTGCTCCACAGCATCGCGACATTGTGGCAGACGGGCAGCAAAGTCGCCGAGGGATGCAGCGTCAGCCGCCGCTCAATCCAGCTGTCGCCCAGTTCGCCGACCGCGGCCGCATCGAGTGGCGGGGTATCGGCGGCGTCGAAGGCATGGCGCAGCGCCCAATCGAGCGCCGCCAGCTCGGCAAGCTCGCCGTCATCCGGATAATGCTGCGCCAGGAACGCCGGGAATTGCTCGCCATAATAGCGCAGATTGCGCGTGTGCGACGGAAACGCGTCGACATAGGCCCCGGCCAGATTGCCGAACTGCTCGTCGCCGACATAGGCGTGCAGCCGCTCATAATGATCGGCGAGTACCCCGGTCAGGCTGGAGCGGTAGTTGTTGCGATAGATGGCGAGGCGTTTCGCCGCGCCGACGCGGTTGTCGTCGACGATCAGCGCCTCGGCGCCGGCGTCGTTCGCGATGACGCCCGCGAGGAAGCGCGCCTGCATGTCGCGGAGCGGCTCAGCCATGCACCGGCTCCAGCACGCGTGCGGCGAGCGCCCGCGCGCGGTCGAGTTCGGCGATCACGTCGGCCAGCGGCGGGATATGGTCGTCGCGCTCGATCATCGTCGCGACGGGACCGAACATTTCCACCGCGCGGCCGTAGAGGTCCCACACCGCGTCGCAGACGTCGGCGTCGTGGGTGTCGATGACATAGTCGCCCATGTCGCTGTGCCCGGCGAGGTGGATCTGCTGGATGCGATCGGCGGGAAGGCCTGCGAGATAATCGAGCGGGTCGAAGCCATGGTTGCGCGCGCTGACATAGATATTGTTGACGTCGAGCAGCAGCAGGCAGTCGGCGCGCTCGGCCATTTCGGCGAGGAAATCCCATTCGCTGCGGTCCGACGAGCGGAAGGTCACATAGGAGGACGGATTCTCGATCAGGATGCGGCCGCCCAGATAGTCCTGCACGCGGCCGATATTGCCCACGACGCAATCGAGCGCCGGTGCGTCATAGGGCAAAGGCAGCAGGTCGTGGCTGTTGTGCGCGTTGATCCCGGTCCAGCAGAGGTGGTCGGAAATCCATAAAGGTTCGACGCGCTCGGCCAGCGCCTTCAGCTCGGCGAGATAGGCCATGTCGAGCGGTTCGGCCGAGCCGATCGACAGCGACACACCGTGCATCACCACCGGATAGTCGGCGCGGACGCTGTCGAGCATCGCCAGCGGCTTGCCGCCGGGGACCATGTAGTTTTCGGAAATGATCTCGAGCCAGTCGACCGGCTGCGGACCGGCGCAAAACTCGGCATAATGTTCGGGGCGCAGCCCCAAGCCGAAGCCCGGCGACGGCGCCGTCTTGCTGTCCATCATCGGTCCTGTCGGCAAGGGGTCCGCAGGGGGGTCGGCAGGCCCGGACGCGCCGGGCCTGCCCTGTCCCGGATCAGACGACGATCTTGCCGCCGTCGGTCAGGCACTTGCCCGCGGCGAGCTTTTTCCAGCCCTTGCCCTTGCAGGTGTTCGCGCCCTTGCAGCTGTTGCCCGCCGAGCCGCAGCCCGACGCGCCGCTGCACGAGCTGGCGTCGGTCTTGCAATCCGATGCGCCCTTGCAGCTGTTGACGCCTGCGCATTTGACTTCGTCGGCGGCGCCGATCGTCTTCGACTTCGGCGCTTCGCCGGCGAGCGCAGCGCCCGACAGCGCGAGCGCGGTCGCCGACGCGGCGATCAGCCCGGCCAATTTACTGCTGGTCATGAGTTTACCCTTCCCTTTGGTTGTCCATTTCAGGCGGGGCAGCGACTCACCGCCCCCGGTCTCTTTTTCACACGACCCGGGGGCATGATGGCATGATCTCGATCACAGCGGGAAGATTTTTCGATGGAGCGACAACCCGACAATTAACCGTAGCCCTGAGCCTGTCGAAGGACGCCTCACAGAGAAGCACCCTTCGACAGGCTCAGGGTTACGGCATTGGGATGGATCGAATTACGGCGCCGACCGGAAACGCCCGGCGGCGCGATCCTTTTCGGTGGTCGCGGGGTCGAAGATCATCCCGTTCATCGCGACATAGACCCCCGGCGGCAGCGTCTGCGCCGCGGCGAGCGCGAAGCCGACGTTGAACTCGGCGTCGCTCGCGCGCACCGACGCGGGCTGCATCGCGCCGGTCATCACGATCGTCTTGCCCGCGATGCCCGCGAGCACGCGGCCGGTGACGACCATCGTGTCGGTGCCGTGGGTGACCAGGATGCGCGTCGCATCGCTCGCTGCGACCGCGGCGCGGATCGCCTCGCGGTCGGCGTCGTCCAGCTCGAGGCTGTCCTTGCGCATCAGCTGGGTGACGCGGTGCGGGACATGGACGAAATTCTCGCGCAGCAGGTCGGGGATCGTCGCCGGGCCGACCTGATATTCGGAAAGCGCGTCGAAATAGACTTTGTCGATCGTGCCGCCAGTGGTGAAGATGTCGATCACGCGCATTCGTCCTGAATGGGAAGCGCCGGAGTGCCGTCGGGCGCCGCGAAGGGCTGCTTGAAGGTGAAGGCCTCCGCCGTCGGCCCGTTCGCTTCGATCATCGCGATCCGCGCCATGCCCTCGGCGACGGTCGGGCGATGCCCCGCGGGGACCCACCACAAAGCCTGATAGGTCGCCATATGGTCGAACCACTCCTTGCGCCGCTTCATGATCGTCAGATGATCGGGGGTGCGATAGACATAGGCCGCGAGCGCATCGATATCGCGCCACACCGACATGTTCGCGATCAGGTGCGGATCGTCGGTCACCGGCACGTCGGTCGCGTTGTTGCCCTCGCCCGTCAGCCGCCAGACGAAGCCGTCGGCGGCCTCGGCAACGGCGTTCACATGGTCGAGCGCGTTCATGAAGTCGCGGTTGGCGACATGCTCGGGCGGCAGGCGAAAGCGGCCGATGTTGATCTGCGCGAGTTCATAGGCCGCCATGCAATCTCCTCTCAAGCCAGCGCCTCGGCGATCAGCCGGCGCGTGTTGGCGATCCCGAACAGCGCGATGAAGCTGCCCATGCGCGGCCCCGCGCTCGATCCCAGCAGCGTCTCGTAGAGCGCCTTGAACCAGTCGCGCAGATTCTCGAAGCCGTGCGCTTCGTTCTTGCCGATCTCGTAGACGATATTCTGGATATCGTCGGCCGAGGCGTCGGCGGGCAACGCCGCGAGCTTCGCGTCGAGCTCGGCGAGCGCCGCGCCCTCGCCGCCCGCCGGCTTGCGGCGCTTCAGCGTCGGCGCGACATAGTCGCGGTTATACGCCATCGCATTGTCGATCAGCCGGTCGAGCTCGGGCCAGGTCGCGGCATTCGCCCCCGCGACATATTGGCCGAGGTAGCGCCAGATCTGCTCCTTTGACGCGTCGGCGCCCATCACGCCGACGAGGTTGAGCAGCAGCCCGAAGGTCACCGGCAGCGCGGCGGCGGGAACCTGCTCGCCGCGCGCGACATGGACATGATGCACGGGGTTGCCGAGCTTCTTGTCGCCCTCCTGCGCGGGATAATTGCCGCGCATCTGCAGATATTCGTCGACCGCCTTGGGGATCACGCCGATGTGCAGCTGCTTCGCCGCCTTGGGCTCGCGGTAGGCGAAGAAGGCGAGGCTTTCCTCGCTGCCGTACGACAGCCATTGCTCGAGGCTGAGGCCATTGCCCTTCGACTTCGAAATCTTCTCGCCCTTTTCGTCGAGGAACATTTCGTAGATCAGCCCCTCGGGCTTCTGCCCGCCGAGCGCGCGCGCGATCTTGCCCGACTGGATGCCGCTGTCGGTCAGATCCTTGCCGTACATTTCGTAATCGACGCCGAGCGCGACCCAGCGCATCGCCCAGTCGACCTTCCACTGCAGCTTCGCGCCGCCGCCGAAAATGCTGTGCGTGATCGTCTGACCCTCGTCCTCGAACGACACGAGCCCCTTGTCGGCATCGACCACGGTCACCGGCACCTGCAGCACCATGCCCGACGTCGGGCTGACGGGCAGGATCGGCGAATAGGTCGCGGCGCGCTCGGCGCGCAGCGTCGGCAGCATGATGTCGAGGATGTCCTGGTTGTGGCGCAGGACATTCTTCAGCGCCGCGTCGAAGGCGCCCGACTTGTAGCGCTCGGTCGAGCTCACGAACTCGTAATCGAAACCGAACCGGTCGAGAAACTCGCGCAGCATCGCATTGTTATGATGCGCAAAACTCTCATACTTGCCGAACGGATCGGGAATGTCGGTCAGCGGCTTGCCGAGATAGCCGCGCAACATCTCCTGCTGCGGCACATTGTCGGGCACCTTGCGAAGGCCGTCCATGTCGTCGCTGAATGCGATCAGCCGCGTCGGCGCGGCCACCCCGGATTCATTGACGGTCAGCGCCTCATAGGCGCGGCGGACCATCGTCGTGCGCAGCACTTCGTTGAAGGTGCCGATATGCGGCAGGCCCGATGGGCCGTAGCCGGTCTCGAAGATCGCCGCCTCACCGCCCGGCTTGCCCTGCGGATAGCGTTTCACCAGCTTGCGCGCTTCCTCGAACGGCCAGGCCTTAGACGTTTGCGCGGGTTCGCGCAGCGAAGGGTGAAGGTGCAAGTCAGTCATGGCGCGCGCCATAGCGATAAGCGACGGCAGGACGAAAGGCAAAAGTGCGAGCGGGCTTCGACGATCCTCCCCGGAACGGGGAGGGGGACCAGCGAAGCTGGTGGAGGGGTACAGGCAGTCCAGCGCGGCGTATGACCGCCTGTGCCCCTCCACCACCCTTCGGGTGGTCCCCCTCCCCCTGCGGGGGAGGATCGCCTTTTGTTACCCGCGCGGCTGCACCGCGGGCATGAAACCGCTCTTGCGCAGCAGCGCCGCCGCGATCAGCGATACCAGCAGCCCCACGGGCAGGATTTCGGTGAAGGTCAGCGCCATGCGGAACAGCGGGTTCTTGTACTGCTCGGCCATGGCGTTCATCTCGGCCGAGAATTTTGCGATCTCGGCCGCCGATTTGCCCGCGGCGCGCATGTCCTCGACCATGCTCGCCATATATTCGGCCATGAAGGTCCCGCCGGTCTGCCACATATAGACCTCCCAGCTGAGCACATAGAAGAGCGAGGCGACGCCCGCGATGCCGAGCCCGACGCCGAACGCCTTGCCGAAACCGATCACCCCGCCGAGGTTGACGTCGCGGTAGCGCTTCACCCCGACGAACACGAAGATCATCGCGACCAGCATCGACAGATAGCCGGCGACCATGCCCAGCGTGCCATGGTCGGCGACGAAAGCGATGCTGGTATACATGCCGATGATGACGATGACGCCCGCGATGGCGCCGTAGACTGCGATAATCCTGCCCATGGTCATTCTCCCCTGTTGGTGGATGCGATGCGGGGTGGCCCCGGACAACGGGCGAAATCCATCGCCCAAACGGGTGATTTGGCGCTCATCGCCCGATTTTACGGCAGGATGTCGAGCGCGCGCGCCTTTTGCACCGCCTGCGTCCGGCTTGCGACCTCGAGCTTTTCATAGACCCGCGCGATGTGCGTCTTCACCGTGTTGGGCGAGATATCGAGCTCGCGCGCGATGACCTTGTTGGCGTGGCCCGCCGCAAGCATGGCGAGCACCTCGCATTCGCGCGCGCTGATCCCGAGCGCGGCGATCGCCGCCTCGTTGCGGACGAAAGCTTCGCGTGGGCGCGCGGTCAGCCGGTTGCCGACCCAGACGCCGAGCGCGACGCAGAGGAGCGCAATGCACACGACATAGAATTCGGTCGACCAGCGATGGACGACATGTTTGTAGTTCAGCCATTCGAGCAGGAAGGCCGCCGCTGCGAGCGCGATGCCGTAGAGGATGATCGGGCGAACCATGGCGCCCGGTAGATCATTGCCGGTGCCCGCTGGCAACAGGCGGCTCAGCCCTCCCAGCCCTTTGCGCTGTCGGCGACGATATGGAAATCGACACGCACCGCGCCCGCGCGCTCGAACTGCAGGATGACGGGCACGCTGCCGCCGAGGGCCAGCGGCGCCTTCAGCCCCATCAGCATCAGGTGCAGCGGCGTGCCGGGCCTGACCTCGGTCCGCGCGCCGGGGGCGATGGCAAGCGGCCAGACATTCTCCATCGACACCTTGCCGTCCGCGCGGACGACGCGGTGCAGTTCGACGCGCTCGGCGCAAGTGCAGCGCGCCGACAGCAGCCGGTCGGCTGTGTCGCCCATGTTGGCGACCGCGACATAGCCCGCGACGTCGCTGCCTGCCTCTGCCGAATCGCGGACGATCGCGCGCGCGACCTGGAGCCGGTCGAACGACAGGGTCGCGGGCGACGGCGCGGGGCCGACCGCGGCGAAGCGCATGCTGAACAAGGGCGTCCACGCCTCGCCCTCGCGCTTTTCGGATTCGGCGACATAGCCGCCCGCGGTGTCGAAGCGCAGCGTGTTGCGGATCGCCATCGCCTTGCCGTCGGGGCCGACATAATCCTCGTCGGGAAAATCGAAGCCGCCTTCGACCGGGATCGCACGCCCCTCGCTATAGCCGCCGTCGCCGGCGAAATAATGATAGAGGATCGTGCCGCTCTTCGCGTCGCGGCGATAATAGCTGATCCCGCCATAGGGTTCGCTGCCGCCGCTGACGATATGGCGATCCTCGACATAGGCGCCGCCCTCGACGAGGCGGAAGCAATGCGTGTCGCGCGCCTTGCCGCCGGGGAATTCGGCGGTCCAGCAGCGGCCGAGCAGCGGCGCGAAACGCTCGGCGAGCGTCGCTTGCTCGTCGGCGGCCGCGGGCGACGCTCCGATCAGCAGGCCCGCAATCAGCACCGCTTTGCGCATATCGGCTCTCCCCCATGTTCGGGGCGATCCTATCGCGACTTGAATGATCGATCAAGTGAGCGATTGGCAAAACATCGTTACCGGAAAATTTACCATCTTTGCCTAGCCTCGCGGCATGACCAGCACCGCTTTCCCCCGCCCGCGCCAGCATGTGCGCACCAGCGTTTCGCTCGACGTGACCGTCAACGGCGTGCTCAATGTCGTCGAGGGCCGCATTACCGACCTGTCGGAGGGCGGGGCGCGGATCGAGGGCGGCGTGATCCTGCCGATCCGCTCGCGCTGCGAGGTCCATTATGGCGGCCAGACGGTCTATGCGATCGTGATGTGGGCCGAAGTCGACCGCATGGGGGTGCGCTTCCCCTATGAGCTCGTCGACGGCGCCCTCTACAACGCGCTCGAACGCGCGCGCGGCGCCTGGCCCAGCGAGCCGGCGCAGGTGTTTCGCAGCATGCGGACGGCGAGTTTCGGGCGGCGCGGGTTGAGTTGAACCGCAAAGGGCGGATTCCGGGCGGTTTCGGACATTCCCAGCCCCTCCTCTTCAGAGGAGGAGTAGCGAGACTTACGAACTCGTTCGTTAGTCGCAGCGGGGTGGTGCTCTCGGGCGTGGCGTAAGCCCTCGGCCACCACCCCGTTCGACTAAGGCCCGGCTGCGCCGGACCAAGTCTCGCTGCCCCTCCTCTGAAGAGGAGGGGTTTTAGGTCTGGAAACCACCCCAAAGCCGCCGCCCTCAAAAAAGGCCTTTCCTAATAAATCCGGCTATGCCAGCGTCGATCTCGACTCTTCCGCTCGGCGAATACAGCGGCCTCCGAGGTCTCTATTCGGGAGGCGCACGGGGCTGAACTTTCCTGAACTTTGGAATGAGGCGAGGCCGGCTCCCCACCTCAAAGCCGCCACTAGCCCCACACCCCAACCCTTGCCGCGTTCCTCTTTTGTCCCTAACCTGCATCGATGCTGGCGCCCCTGCCCCTCCCCGCGATTCATGCGAGCCATGTCGGCATCTGGCTCGCCGACGGTGAGGGCCGCGCGCGGCGGGTCGATCGCGGCGCGGCGATCGCGGCGGTCGCCGGGACGCCGCATATATTGCTGGGCGCGCCGCTGACCGGCGACCGGCTCGGCTATCCCGAATTGTCGGGGCTCGACCTGCTCGAGCTGTTCGCTTTCCTGTTTCCCGCACGCTTCGCGGTGCCGACCCCGGCGGGGATCGCGGCGGCGCTGGGGCTCGATGCGCCGCAGCGCGAGGACGATATCGCCGCCTTCCTGCCGCTGGCGGCCGCGGCGATGCTCGGCAGCCTCGACGACAAGGGCTGGCCCGAGCGCGAGGGCGCGTGGCACGGGCTGCAGGCGCTCGCGCGGCAGCGCTGGCCGTGGGCGCCGCTGGTCCAGCCGCGGCTGGCGGTCCCCGACAAGGACGAGCGCTGGCTGTTCACGCGCCTGCCCGACTGGGAAGAAGCGCCGCCGCGTCCGCAGCCGCGGCAGGTGACGGTCAACGCCGACGACGTCGCCGCACGGCTCGACCGGCTGACCGGCGACGGCGCCGAACGCCGCAGCGGCCAGCAGGATTATGCGCGTGCCGCCGCGAGTATCTTCGCCGCACGCGAGCGCAAGGATGCGCCGCAGATGCTCGTCGCCGAGGCGGGTACGGGGATCGGCAAGACGCTGGGCTATCTCGCCCCCGCCAAGCAGTGGATCGACCAGTCGGCGGGCGCCGTCTGCATCTCGACCTTCACCAAGGCGCTGCAACGCCAGCTCGCGCGCGAGACCGAGCGGCTCTATCCCGACCCCGCGACGCACCGCGAAAAGGTGGTGGTGCGCAAGGGGCGCGAAAATTACCTCTGCCTGCTCAACCTCGAGGATGCGTTGCAGGGCGGCTTTTCGGGGCGCGCGGCAGTGCTCGCACAGCTCGTCGCGCGCTGGGCGGCCTATAGCCGCGACGGCGACATGGTCGGCGGCGACCTGCCCGGATGGTTGCCGGCCCTCTTCCGCCGCAACGGCACCACCGCGCTGACCGACCGGCGTGGCGAGTGCATCTATGCGGGCTGCCCGCATTTCCGCAAATGCTTCATCGAACGCTCGGCGCGCGCGGCGGGACAGGCCGACATCGTCATCGCTAACCATGCGCTGACGATGGTGCAGGCGGCCCGCCCCCGCCCAAGTTCACAAGGTGGGGGCGGCGCCCCCGCAACGCGGCTGATCTTCGACGAGGGCCATCATCTGTGGGATGCCGCCGATTCGATGTTCGCCGCCGCGCTCACGGGCCAGGAAGCGATCGAGAGCCGCCGCTGGGTGCTGGGGCCCGAGGGCAAGTCGCGCGGGCGGCGGCGCGGGCTCGCCGCGCGGCTCGCCGATGTCGCGAGCTATGACGAGGCGGGCGACAAGGCGATCCAGGCCGCGATCGCCGCCGCGGGCGAACTGCCCGGCGACGGCTGGCTCGGGCGGCTGGCGGAGAATTCGCCCTGGGGCGCGGTCGAGTGCCTGCTCGCGGCGGTGCGCGCGATGGTCTATGCGCGCAGCGCCGATGCCAAGGGCGGCGACAGCGGTTACGGGCTCGAGACCGAGCTCGCCGATCCCGACGCCGGGCTGGTCGCCGCGGCGGCGAGCGCGAGCGACGCGGTCGAGGCGCTGCTGCGTCCGCTGATGGCGCTCGGCAAAAGGCTCGACGCGCTGATCGAAGACCCGCCCGACTGGCTCGACGGTCAGGCGCGCGCGCGCGTCGACGGCGCGCGCCACAGCCTCGGCAACCGGATCGACACGCTGGGCGCCTGGCTGTCGCTGCTCGGGCGCGTCGGCGGTCCCGCCGATCCCGATTTCGTCGACTGGCTCGCGGTGAACCGCATCGACGGGCGCGAGATCGATGCCGGGCTGCACCGCCACTGGCTCGACCCCGCCAAGCCGATCGCCGACATCGTCTACGCGCAAGCGCATGGCGTGATGGTGACCTCCGCCACGCTCCGCGGGTCGAACGACTGGCACGACGCCGACATCCGCACCGGCGCGCGGCACATGGACGGCGGGGTGCAGCATTTCGCGGTGCCGAGCCCCTTCGACTATGCGCGCCAGTCGGAGGTGATCATCGTCACCGACATCGCGCGCGGCGACCTGCCCGCACTCGCGGGAGCGTACAGCCGGCTGATCGAGGCGTCGGGCGGCGGTGCGCTCGGGCTGTTCAGCGCGATCCGGCGGCTGCGCATCGTCCATGCGCGCATTGCCGACCGGCTGGCGCGCGCGGGCCTGCCGCTCTTTGCGCAGCATGTCGACCCGCTCGACACCGGCACGCTCGTCGACATCTTTCGCGCCGACCCGCACGCCTCGCTGCTCGGTACCGATGCACTGCGCGACGGCGTCGACGTGCCCGGCGATTCGCTGCGGCTGGTGGTGATGGAGGGCGTGCCCTGGCCGCGCCCGACGATCCTCCACGCGGCGCGCCGCGCCGCGCAGGGCGGCGCGCGCTACGACGATATGGTGATCCGCGGGCGTATCGCGCAGGCCTTCGGCCGCCTCATCCGCCGCAGCGACGATTATGGCCAGTTCGTGATGCTGTCGCCCAGCTTCCCCTCGCGCCTGCTCTCGGCCTTCCCGCCCGGCACCCCGATCCGCCGCCTGCCGCTCGACGAGGCGGTCAATCATGTCGCCGCCGCCAATATCGAAAGGCGCAAAAGCGCATATCGCGCCTTTTCACCGTCATAAGATTGCGGCACAAGGCCAGCGATCACGGGGAAAAGCGCGGGGCGCGCGGGGAGAGATTTTGAAGACGCTGACGATCCTGCGCCATGCCAAATCGGGCTGGGATGCCCCCGTCGAGCGCGATTTCGACCGTCCGATCAACGCCCGCGGCCGGCGCGGCGCCGAACTGATAGGGCAATATCTAAAGCGTCAGGGCCTGCCCATCGACCGCATCATCGCCTCGCCCGCGGTGCGCGTGACCGAGACGCTCGACATCTTCCAGCCCGCGGCGAATCTCGATGCGATCGAGCCGCATTGGGACCGGCGCATCTACCTCGCCTCGGCGGCGACGCTGATCGACACGATCCGCGACACCGGGCGCGAGGCGCAGCATCTGCTGATTGCGGGGCATAATCCGGGGCTCGAGGATCTGATCCTCGAGCTGGTGCCCGAAAGCGACGGCGGCGACCTCCGCGCCCGGGTCGAGGAAAAATTGCCGACATCGGCGATGGCGCGGCTGGAGATCGACATCGCCGACTGGCACGGCCTCGACGTGAAACAGGCGCGGATCGTGAACTTCATCCGCCCACGCGACCTGGACCCGACGCTGGGTCCGGCGATGGATTGAGTGAGAAATCCTCCCTGTGGCCGGAGGCCATGGGGAGGTGGCAGCGCGAAGCGCTGACGGAGGGGCCTTGGTGCGCCGACCCCTCCACCACCGCTTCGCGGCGGTCCCCCTCCCCATCGCTTCGCGACAGGGAGGATTATTCAGATCAGCACTCCGATCGCTTTCGCCAGCCGCTGGCGCAGTTCGATGAGGTCTGCGACCGGCACCCCCGGTTCGCGCCACGGCGCCGATGCGGGCGCCGCCTGCGGATCGAGCTCTTCGCGCGTCAACGGCGCGCGGGCCGCACCATCGTCCTTGCCGGTCAGCGCCTTGCGCGCGCCCTCGACCGTATAGCCCTTCACATGGAGCAGCTCGTGGATCTGCTCGGCGAGCGCGACATCCTCGGCGCGGTAATAGCGTCGGCGCCCCGAGCGCTGCAGCGGTTTCAGCTCGGGAAAGCGCGTTTCCCAATAGCGCAGAACATGGGTGGGCACGCCGATGCGGTTCGCCAGCTCGCCGATTGCGAGCATGGCGCCGTCGGCCTTGCCGCCGTCATCGTCCTGCATGCTTAGCCGCCCGCGACGCGGCCGCGCATCGACTGGCTGGCGCGAAAGGTCATCACCCGTCGCGGCAGGATCGGAACCTCGACGCCGGTCTTCGGATTGCGGCCGATGCGCTGCGCCTTGTCGCGCAGCACGAAGGTACCGAAGCCCGAAATCTTCACATTCTGGCCGTCGGCCAGTGCGTCGGACATATGGTCGAGGATCGATTCGACGATGGTCGCCGACTCGTTGCGCGACAATCCGATCTGATGGTTGATCCGCGCCGCGATGTCTGCGCGGGTGAGCGTGCCTGCTGCCATCCTAGTCCCTCCCCTGACGAAGCAAATGCCCGATCGGGTCCCGCCGGTCCCCCACCGCTGCGAGTCCCTGACACGATATGTAACAAAAGCGAATTAATCCGCCAAACTGAAACGGATGGAGCGAGGAGTTAAAGCGGCGAGCGCTTTGTCAGACGCGCAGGACCGCCGCGCCCCAGGTGAAGCCGCCGCCCATCGCCTCGAGCACGACCAGATCGCCGCGCTTGATACGCCCGTCGCGGACCGCGAGGTCGAGCGCCAAGGGAACGGAAGCCGCCGACGTATTGGCGTGCTGGTCGACCGTCAGCACGACGCGCTCGGCGGGAAGTCCCAGCTTTTTGGCGGTCGCGTCGATGATGCGCTTGTTCGCCTGGTGCGGGACGACCCAGTCGATCTGGTCGGCCGACAGCCCGACATCGGCCATCACCTCGCCGAGCACCGAGGCGAGATTGGTCACCGCGTGGCGGAACACTTCGCGCCCCTGCATGCGGACATGCCCGACGGTGCCGGTGGTCGAGGGGCCGCCGTCGACATAGAGCATGTCGCAATATTTGCCCTCGGCATGGAGCCGGGTCGCGAGGATGCCGCGGTCGTCCGCTACGTCTTCCGCCGACAGCACCACCGCGCCCGCGCCGTCGCCGAAGAGGACGCAGGTC
The DNA here is from genome assembly GCF_058806755.1 of Sphingopyxis sp. GW821-FHT12F08. Classification (NCBI taxonomy): domain Bacteria; kingdom Pseudomonadati; phylum Pseudomonadota; class Alphaproteobacteria; order Sphingomonadales; family Sphingopyxidaceae; genus Sphingopyxis; species Sphingopyxis sp. GW821-FHT12F08. Next base: position 132,446 of record NZ_JBXAQA010000003.1, on the reverse strand, counting down.
GTGCGATCCTCCCAGTCGAGGATGCGGCTGAAGGTTTCACTGCCGATCACCAGCGCGTGCTTCGCAGCACCCGTGCGCAGCATCGAGTCGGCGACCGACACGGCGTAGAGAAAGCCCGAACAGACCGCCGCGACGTCGAAGGCGATGCAGTCGGGCGCGCCGAGGATCGCCTGCACCTTGGTCGCGCTCGCCGGAAAGGTATTATCGGGGGTCGCGGTCGCGACGATGATCAGCCCGATGTCGGCGGGTTCGAGCCCTGCAGCCGCCAGCGCCTGCTTCGCGGCGTCGGCGCCCAGGGTCGCGGTCGTCTCGTCAGGCTCGGCGATGTGCCGGAAGCGGATGCCGGTGCGCTCGACGATCCATTCGTCGCTGGTGTCGACGCGCTCCGCCAGCTCGGCGTTCGACACGCGCGTGCGCGGCAGCGCCGAACCGGTGCCCGCGAGAATCGCGCGCAGGGTCATGCCGCGGTGTCCCGGCGGAAATTGGCGAGATCCTCGGTCACCTGGCGCGTGATGTCCTTTTCGACCAGTTCGGCGCACACATGGACGGCGTTAGCGACGCCCTTGTCGTTGGCGCTGCCGTGGCTCTTGAGCACGACGCCGTTGAGGCCGAGGAACACCGCGCCATTGTGGTTGTTCGGGTCGAGATGGTGGCGCAGCAGCTCGGTCGCGGGGCGCGAGATCAGGAAGCCGATCTTCGAGCGCGTCGACGAAGTGAAGGCGCGGCGGAGCAGGTCGGTGACGAAGCGCGCGGTGCCCTCGATCGTCTTCAGCGCGATATTGCCCGAAAATCCGTCGTGGACGACAACATCGACGTCGCCGCGCGACAATTTGTCGCCCTCGATGAAGCCCGCGAATTCCATCGGCAGGTGCGTCGCCGCGCGCAGCAGCGCGGCCGCCTGACGGATTTCGTCGGTGCCCTTGAGCTCTTCGGTGCCGATGTTGAGCAGCGCGACGCGCGGGCGCTCGAGCCCCATCACCGTGCGCGCATAGGCCGCACCCATGACTGCGAACTGCGTGAGGTTGTTCGCATCGCAATCGGTGTTGGCGCCAAGGTCGAGCATCACGACATCATTGGCACCGAGCGTCGGCAGCAGCGCCGCGAGCGCCGGCCGGTCGATCCCCGGCATCGTGCGCAGCGCGAGCTTGGCCATCGCCATCAGCGCGCCGGTGTTGCCCGCCGACAGCGCACCGCCGGCATCGCCGCGTTTCACCGCGTCGATCGCCAGCCCCATCGAGCTGGTCTTCGCCTTGCGCAGCGCCTGGCTGACCTTATCCTCGCCCGACACCACGCCGTCGGTGTGGATGATGTCCGACGCCGCGCGCAGGTTCGGGTGGTTTTCAAGCGCCGCCTTGATCTGCACCTCGTCGCCGACGAGCAGAAAGCGCAAGCCGTCGTGCTGGTGGCGCGCCATCGCGGCGCCGGCGAGCATCACGCGCACGCCGACGTCACCGCCCATCGCATCGATCGCGATTCGCGGTGTGAGGCTCATCCGAACGCTTTCCGGTTAAGGCTTAGGCGCCGACCGACACGACTTCGCGGCCGTTATAGTGGCCACAGGCGTTGCAGAGGTTGTGCGGGCGCTTGAGCTCGCCGCAGTTCGGGCATTCCTGATAGGCTTCGACCTTCAGGCTGTCGTGGCTGCGACGCATGCCGCGCTTCGAGGGCGAAGTTTTTCGCTTGGGGACGGCCATGATATTTCCTGCATATTTAGACGTTTATACGAATCGGCTACCCGGATTTGTCGCCCCCGTCGCCGGGAATGACTGGCCCGCCCGCCGTGCCGAAGCCCGTCCTGCCTTGAAATGACAAGAAAATCTTCCGCCGGAAGGTGCCTCAACGCCAGATGGTGTCGGGTGCCGGATCGGGCGGGGCTATAGCGTTTTTGCTCGCAAAGGCAAGCCCCGAGCGGCGCTTGCCGCCCGGGCGCGGGAATGCCACATGTCGGCCACCGCCGGGCCTTTACGGCTGCGGCCAATATAATGGGGAAGCAAAATGACGATATTGCCGATCAGCCTGACGATCGCCGCGGGGGCGGCACTGCTCAACCTGTGGCTTTCGATGCGCGTCGGGCGCGTACGCGGGCAGGAGAAGGTCTGGGTCGGCGACGGCGGCAACGAGCGCGTGACGCGCCGCATGCGCGCGCACAGCAATTTCGTCGAGAATAGCGCCTTCGTGCTGATCCTGCTCGCGCTGGTCGAACTCGCCGCCGGCTCGTCGACCTGGCTGTGGGCCGTCGGCGCGCTCTATCTGGTCGGGCGCATCCTGCACGCAATCGGCATGGACGGGATGATGTGGGGCCGCATGGCCGGCACGACGATCACGATGCTGGTCCAGCTCGGGCTGGCGGGCTTTGCGCTGTTCACTGTCTATGCGACGCCGACCAACATCACGTCGACGGCGACCGAGACGGTGGTCGTCGACAAATAGGGATGATCCTCCCCTCCCGCTTGCGGGAGGGGTCGGGGGAGGATGTGTTTCCGATGTGCCGGACGGGAGAGGTCACATGCCCTCCCCTAACCCCTCCCGCAAGCGGGAGGGAGACCGTCAGGCGCCCATCGCCATGTCACTGACATAGGGGTTGGTGCGCCGTTCCTGGCCGAATTTGCTGTGCGGGCCATGCCCCGGCAGGAACACCGTGTCGTCGCCGAGCGGCCAAAGCTTCTGCGTGATCGAATCGAGCAGTTGCTGGTGGTTGCCGCGCGGGAAGTCGGTGCGGCCGATCGAGCCCTGGAACAGGACGTCGCCGACGATCGCGAGCTTCGAGGGCTCGTGGTGGAAGACGACATGGCCCGGTGTGTGCCCGGGGCAATGGATGACATCGATGCTGAGGTTGCCGACGGTCACCGTGTCGCCGTCGACCAGCCAGCGGTCGGGCTCGAAGGGCTCGCCCTCCATGCCGAAGCGCTCGCCCGCGGTCGCCAGCCCCTCGATCCAGAAGCGGTCGTCCTCGTGCGGCCCCTCGATCGGCACGCCGAGTTCCTTCGCGAGCACGCCCGCCATGCCGCAATGGTCCATATGGCCGTGGGTGACGAGGATCTTCTCGACCTCGACCCCCGTCTGGCGCACCGCCTCGCGCAGCTTGTCGAGATCGCCGCCGGGGTCGACGAAGGCCGCCTTGTTGGTCTCGGTGCACCACAGCAGGGTGCAATTCTGCTGGAAGGCGGTGACGGGGACGATGGCGGCACGCAGCGGCGGATTGGGAGCGTTCATGGGTTGCCATTTGGGCAAAGCCGACGGGATTGGCAAGGGTAGCGATCCTCCCCGGCACGGGGAGGGGGACCATGCGAAGCATGGTGGAGGGGCACGTGCAGTCGAGCGCGGCACACGATCTCCTGTGCCCCTCCACCACCCTTCGGGTGGCCCCCCTCCCCCACAGGGGGAGGAGCCGCTAGCGCAGCGTCATCGTATCGCCTTCGACATTCACCGCATCGAGTTTGGCGAGATAGCTTTGCCCGAGCAGCGACACCCCCATGTCGGCGTCGACCACCGCGGCCTCGACGCGGCGCACCTCGATGCCGTCGATGTCGACGCTGTCGAGCATGACGCGGCGCATCGGGACGTCGCCGCCGGCGGTGCGCGCGGTGCCCGCGACGGGCAGGCTGTCGACGTCGATCCCGATCGCCTCGGCATCGCGGCGCGTCAGCGCGACGACCGAGGCGCCGCTGTCGACCAGCATGCGGATATTGGTGCCGTCGACATTGGCGTCGGCATAGAAATGCGAATCGCCCGCACGGCCGAGGCGGACCTCGCCCGACGACGATAGCGATGCCGACGTCGGTGTCCCGCGCTCGACGCGTTCGCTGGTGGTGAAATTCCCATGGTCGCCGGACACCGTCGACGCCAGTGCGTCGCGCTGCGGATCGGTCGAGCGAATCGCCACCCCGGCCACGCCGACCGATATCGCCGCGATCACCGCGACCAACAGGATGAAACGCCCCAGCATCGCCCTATCCTCGCCCCATATCCTTGGTTTTGCGTTAAGCGCGGGTCAGGATCGCCCCGCCGCCGGCTGCTCGATGAACGCGCGCCAGCCCGGCGTCTCGCCGCGCATATTGAATACGATACGCGCGCAGGCATAGCGTCCCGCGTCGTTGCCGGCGTCGCGCGCTGTCGCGGGCCAGGGGCCATCGCCGTTGCTGCCGCCCGACCAGCAGACCAGCGCCTCGGCCTGCGGTCCCGCTTCGATCGCCGCGCGTTCGCCGGCATCCAGCGACGCGGGCGCGCTCCAGCCGAGGATGCGCTGATGGGTAAAGCCGCGCGCGAAGAGCGCGTGCCGGAACGGACTGTGCGGATCGGCGAGCAGGCCCCGGACGCGGGCGCGGTCGGCGGCGGCGAGCCACTGGCCGCCGAGCATCGGCCCCCAGCGCGCCTCGTCGCGCGATCGCAGCGCCGCGACGAGTTCGGCGGCCGCCGCTTCGAACCGCGGCGTCCACACCGAATCGGCGGCGAGCGGCGCGAGCGGCGATGCGGGCGACGCCGCCTCGGCTTCGACGGGCAACAGCGAGGCCGGCGCCGCATGGGCAGGCGCGGCCAGGGCGAAAGCGGCGACGAACGCCGACGGCATCAGCTTCGCAAACATGGCGGTCAGCCTAGCAGAAAAGCCTGCACCTGTCATGAATCGACCCCCAGCCCTTCGCGCATCCAGTCCGGCGCGCTGGCCGGATCGATCGACTCGACCCGCCGATGCTCGACCGACAGGCCGAGATCTTCATAGCCGATAATCTGGCGTTTTTCATCGGCCTCGGCGAGCGGCACGACGACGAGCCGCCGATTGACCTTCTGCCGCCAGTTCATCCGCGCGGTATTCTCCTGTCCGACATAGCAGCCTTTGGTGAAGCTGACGCCGTATAATTCGGCGGCATTGCATTCGAGCCACAAGGTCGTGCCGTCGCCGAGCTCGGCGCGGCCCTCGGTGACGCCGAGCGCGAGGCGATGCGCGCGCCATTCGGCATCGGCGCCCTGGCTCTCGTCGGCGGGGGCGAGCCAGCGCTGGCCGAGTTCGGCGAGGCGCGGGTCGACGGCGCCGAGATCGCCTTGCTTCGCCCAATGCACCGCAAGCCCCTCCTCGAGCGCGATGGTGATCGCGCGGCGCAGGCGGTAGAGCGTCAAGCGCCTGGTCAGGTCGGCCGCGGCGGCGCGCTCGCAGTCGATCAGCACATCCGCATCGTCACCCCAGATCAGGAAATCGAACAGCGCCTTTCCCTGCGCGGTCAGCAGCGCCGCCCACACGGGCAGGTTCCCCGAGACATCGTTGGTTACCAGCCCCTGCAGGAAGCCGCGGACGTCGTCGCCCGACAGACGGATGAGCGCGCGGTCGTGAAGGGTTGTGTTGGCCATGCACCGACAATAGGGAGCGCATGAGCCAACTTAAAGCCCCTCGCCTTCAGGGGAGGGGGAGATTGATATGACCGACCGCCTGACCATCCGCCGCCCCGACGACTGGCACGTCCACCTGCGCGACGGCCCGATGCTCGATGCGGTCGCGAAATATACCGCGGCGCAGTTCGCGCGCGCGATCATCATGCCGAACCTGTCGCCGCCGGTGACGACCGCGAGGGAAGGCGCCGCCTATCGCGACCGCATCCGCGCCGCGGTGCCGGGCATGGATTTTACTCCGCTGATCGTCGCCTACCTCACCGACGACAGCGATCCCGACGAAATGGCGCGCGGGCACAGCGAGGGCGTGTTCACCGCCGCCAAGCTCTATCCCGCACACGCGACCACCGGCAGCGCGCACGGCGTCACCGACATCGGCAAGATCATGCCCGTGCTCGAACGCATGGCCGAGATCGGCATGCCGCTGCTGATCCACGGCGAGGTCACCGACCATGACGTCGACATCTTCGACCGCGAGGCGGTGTTCATCGAGCGCACGCTGAAAGGGCTGGTGCAGGGCCTGCCGAGCCTCAAGATCGTCTTCGAGCATATCACGACGTCGGAAGCGGTCGATTTCGTCAAGGCGGCGCCCGCCAATGTCGCGGCGACGATCACGCCGCAGCACCTCCACATCAACCGCAACGCGATGCTCGTCGGCGGCATCCGGCCGCACGCTTACTGCCTGCCCGTCGCCAAGCGCGAGCAGCATAGGCTCGCTGTGCGCGCCGCGGCGGTCTCGGGCTCGCCCAAATTCTTCCTCGGCACCGACAGCGCGCCGCACGCGGTGCACACCAAGGAAGCCGCCTGCGGCTGCGCGGGCATCTTCAACGCGCCCTTCGCGCTCGAAAGCTACATCGCCGTGTTCGATGAGGAAGGCGCGCTCGACAAGTTCGAGGGTTTCGCGAGCGAGCATGGCCCGAATTTCTATGGCCTGCCGCTCAATGGCGGCACGATCACGCTCGAACGCGGCGCGACGGTGGTGCCGGAGCGGTGCGGCGAGGTCGTGCCCTTTCACGCCGGCGAAACGCTAGGCTGGCGGCTGGCTTGAATTTTTTCGCACAAAGCCACGAAGCCACAAAGGGGCCTTTTCCCCGTTCGCCCTGAGCTTGTCGAAGGGCCGTTCTTCTCTTTGAGCAAAAAAGAAGGACAGTGCTTCGACAAGCTCAGCACAAACGGGATTGGGATGGGTCTCTTTGTGGCTTCGTGGCTTTGTGCGAGTCCAAAAAAGGACCGGCTCACGCGATCTCGATCATCCGGTCGGCGCGCATCTTGCGCCACATGTCGAAGCTGAACACCGCGATGCTGGTCCAGATCAGGAGGAAGCAGGCGAGCTGCGCGGGCTTGAGCGGTTCGTCGAAAACGAAGAGGCTGAGCAGGAAGGCGATGCTCGGCGCCAGATACTGGACGAAGCCGAGCGCGGCATAGCTCATCTTGCGCGCCGCGGTCGCGAAGAGCAGCAGCGGCACCGCGGTGACCACCCCGCCCGCGGCGAGCAGCCAGCTGATGTCGGCGCCCGAGCCGAAACCGCGCCCGTCGCCGAGCCAGACATAATAGACCGCCGCCGCGAGCGAGAGCGGCAGCAGCAATGTCGTCTCGATCGCCAGCCCGGGCAATGAGCCGACGGGCGCGACCTTGCGGATCAGGCCATAGGTGCCGAAGGTGAAGGCCAGGGTCAGGCTGATCCACAGCGTATCGAGCGCGCCCGCGAGCAGGATCGCGACGCCGACCCCGGCGATCGTCACCGCCAGCGCCTGCAGCCGCGACAGCCGCTCGCCGAGGAAGATCATGCCGAGCAGCACGTTGATCAGCGGGTTGAGATAGTAGCCGAGGCTGGCGGCGAGCACATGGTCGGTGAAGATCGCATAGATATAGACGAGCCAGTTGACCGCGATCAGCACCGAGCTGACGAGCAAGAGCCGCAGCGCCCGCCAGTCCTTCAGCGCGGCGAAATATTCGCCGATCTGGCGGCGGAACGCCATGATGAGGAAGCAGAGCGGCAGCGACCAGACGATGCGCTGCGCCAGCACCTCGACCGGCGGCACCGTGGTGAGCAGCTTGAAGAAGAGCGGGACGAAGCCCCAGATCGCATAGGCGCCGAGCGCATAGGGCAAGCCGCCCTGATCGCTCCCCGCGGGGGCCGGTGCCTGTGCCATGGTCGAAGCCGCTGCTGGATCAGATGATGCCGCCGCCGAGCATCAGGCGGATGACGCCGATGACGATGACGACGATATTGAGGTTCCGCCCGCTCGTCCGGTCCGACATCGCGCCGAGCGCGAGCCCGACGACCGCGAAGGGAATGATCACCCAATTCGCCCAGCCGAGGAAGGGGATGAAGGCGAAAACCGCGAAAATGAGCGCGATGACGCCGATGATGAGCGAACCGATGTTGAGCATGGGCCGAGTGTCGCACGGCGTCCCGCGTCCCGCAAGGGGGCTGTTTGCGCCACTCGCTTCATCGACGATATGGCTCGCTTCGTCTCGTTGCCCGACGTTCATGCAACGCCCGCTGCGATCGGGTCGTTCTCCCTCCGTAGCGCCCGATGCCACCGTGCGGGGTCGGGACGCCGAACCAGGAAAGGACTTATCGATGCGTATTCTCACCAAGGGCCTGCTGGGCGCCTTTGCCGCGATCAGCGTCACCGCGACGGCGCCGGTCTATGCCGGCATCACCGCCGCGCCGACGAAGAGCGAGGGCTATTACAAGCTCGAGCAGGACACCGGCTTTTACAAGCGCAAGAAGCGCGGCCGCTATTATGCCGACCAGCGCGTCAATTCGAACACGCGCATCTGGCGCGGCGAGGACGGCCGTTATCGCTGCAAGAGGGACAATGGCACCACCGGTCTGCTGATCGGCGGCGCGGTCGGCGGCCTCGCCGGCCACGAGATCGCGGGCAACGGCGACAAGCTGCTCGGCACCGTGCTCGGCGCCGCGGGCGGCGCGCTGCTCGGCCGCGAGATCGACAGGGATAAATACCGCTGCCGCTAAGGGACAAATATCACTGCCGCCAAGCGGCCAGAGCAACCGTTACGGGTGCGGGTCCGAGACCCCTCCGCCCGCATACGTGATGGAGAGGGCGCCGGTCGCAAGGCCGGCGCCCTCGACTGTTGTGTGTGGGGGGGGGGGGACGGTTATACCGTCGCGCCCGCGAAGGCGGGGGCCGCTATTGGTCTACGCAGCGCCGCTGAGCAAGGCGGCCAGCGGCCCCCGCCTTCGCGGGCGCGACGACGAAGCCAATCCCCGACCGGCCTTCAAAGAATCTCGTAGACCTTCTCCATCGGCCGGCACAGCCTGACGCCCTTCTCCGTCTCGACGAAGGGTCGCTCGACATAGGCCGGGTTCGCCGCCATCGCGGCGATAATCGCATCCTCGCTCCAGTCGGCGACCCCGCGCTCGCCGGCGTCGGTACCGCGCTGGCGAAGCGCGTCGCGGGCGCTCACATTCGCCGCTTCGAACAGCTGGCGCAGCTTGTCGGCCGCATAGGGCGTCTTCAGATATTCGACGACGGTCAGCTCGACGCCGGGGGTTTCCTGAAGGACGGCGAGCGTCTTGCGCGAGGTGCCGCAGGCGGGGTTGTGCCAGATGGTTGCTTTCATGCCCGCGGCTCTATCGCGCCCGCGGTCGCGATGTAAACCCGCCGTTCATGGCGATTATGCCACAACTCGCGGTATGACGACGATGAAGCTGCTTGCCTTTCGGGGCGAAGCTGCGGCTAATGCCCGTTCGAGGGATCGCCAGAGGCGACAGACGGGGTTGGGTTGCACGTGAACAAATTGATCGATCGCCGATCGATGCTGGCCGCGGCGGCGGGCGCGGGCGCTTTTGCCGCGACGACGTTGCGCGCACAGACGCTGCCGGGCTGGATCCAGCAGCCCGCGCCTTTTGTGCCGCCGCCGGTGGATTATGTCGCCGTCGCCAAGGCGCAGCTGGCGCTGCAGTCGCGCAACATATCGCAGACCGACCGCGTCGGCATCGTCGATTTCGGCCTGCCCTCGGCGCGCCCGCGCTTCGCGCTGGTCGACATGGTCGCGGGCAAGGTCGACATGTTCCCGGTCACCCACGGCCGCGGGTCAGACCCGCAGCACGACGGCTGGCTCAAAAGCTTTTCGAACCGCGTCGGCAGCCTCGCGAGCTCGCGCGGCGCCTATCGCACCAGCGACTATTATTGGGGCGCCAACGGGTCGTCGATGCGGCTCGCCGGGCTCGAACCCGACAATTATAACGCCGATGCGCGCGCGATCGTCGTGCATGGCGCCTGGTACGCCGAACCGTCGCTGATCGCGACGCAGGGCAAGCTGGGGCGCAGCGAGGGCTGTTTCGTGTTCGGCGAGGAATTGCTGCCGCTGATCCTCTACAAGCTGGGGCCGGGGCGCCTGCTCTTCGCCGACAAGCTGAGCCTGCCCCCGCCGGCGCCGGTGCCGTTCGAGCTGCCCGGAACCCCCGCGCCGGGGACCGAGAATATGGTGCGCACGAGCGCGCAGCAGGGCGTTTTTCCGACGACGGCGGATTGATTTTTCAGATCCTCCCCATCGCGAAGCGTTGGGGAGGTGGCAGCTCGAAGGGCTGACGGAGGGGTAATAGCGCTGGCGTCGAAACCCCTCCACCACCGCTTCGCGGCGGTCCCCCTCCCCATCGCTTCGCGACAGGGAGGATCGTTTCTTAATTCCCCACGCTGACCCCGCCCGCCGCGCTCGCCACCGTCGGCACGACCGGCGGCGCGATCATGATCGCGGCGGGGCGGCCGGGCTTGGCGAAGCTCGCCACCACCGGCGCGTCGCGGCCGTAAATGTCGGCGAGCTTCTTCACCCCGCCCTTGTCGCCCGGGATCATCGTCCAATAGGCGACATAGACCGGGAAGGGCTTTTCGAAACCGAAGCGTGTCGTCTCGCCGCTGGCGATCGCTTCGCCGAATTCCTCGGGCGTCTTGCCCGCGAACCACACGGTCATCAGCCCCGAAAATTTCAGCGCCTTTTCGGTACGGATGCAGCCATGGCTGAACGCGCGCGCGGCCGCGGCGAAGGCGCCCTGCGACGGCGTGTCGTGGAGATAGATGGCGTGCGGGTTGAGCATCTCGAGCTTCATCATGCCCAGCGCATTGCCCGGCCCCGCCTTTTGCACCACCGACAGCGTCTTGCCGCTGCCCGTCCAGGTATAGCCCTGCGCACGCGCCGAGGCGGGGTTGTTCGCGATCGTCGATCCGATGCCCTCGTTGATGATGCTGCGCGGCAGCGTCCAGGTCGGATTGACGATGACGCCCGTCGCCATCGGGTTGAGCTGCGGCGTCGCGGTCGCCGGCTTGCCGACCACCGCCTTGTGCTCGCCGATCTTGACCCCGTCATAGATGACGCGCGTCAGATATTCGGGGACGTTGGTGACGATATAGGTGGGGCCCAGGTCGCGCGGCATCCAGCGCCAGCGTTCCATGTTGACGCGGATCGCATTCGCCTCGGCCGGGGTTTTGGCGGTCGCGAGCGCGGCCTTCAACGCTGCGAAACTGGCGTGCGTCGGCGCGAAACCGGCGAGCGTCTCAGGGATCGTCCCCGCGACCAGCGCCGAAGTCAGCATCGAGACGAGCGGCATATGATCGGCGTCGCTGTCGGTCATGAACCACTGCTTGCGCGCCGCATTGGGCGTGCGGCCGTCGCGCAGGTGGGTGGCGAGCAGCATGAAGCTGTCGGTCGCGACGCGGTCGAGATGCGCCTGGTCGTCACCGATAATCGCTGCGGCGAGGCCTTCGGGACTGTAGTCCCTGGCGAACAGCCCCTCGGCGCCGGCGCCCTCGATCGCGCGCAGCAGCGCCTCGGCATTGGCCTTCGACCAGCTCGGCAGATTGGCTTCGGCGGCGCTTTCGACCACCGGCGCGTCGTCGACGACCTTGTCGGGCTGGACGACGACCGAATCTTCCTTGACGCTGGTCGTCTGGGCGAGCGCGGGGCTCGCGGCGAGCGCCAGCTGGAGGATCAGCGGGGCGGCGATGGGGGAGATTTTGATCATAGACCAAGGGCTATAGTCAAAAAACCGCACCAGTTAAAGTGATGCAGCGCACAGTTCGGCGCTCTTTAAGCCCCTCCCCTTCAGGGGAGGGGTTGGGGTGGGCTGGCGAGTTTTCCGCGAGGCTGCTGGCCCCCACCCGCTGCGACTAACGAACAAGTTCGCAAGTCTCGCTGCCCTCCCCTGAAGGGGAGGGCGCGGCGTGCGTTAGGCCGAAGCTTCCTCATCCTGCCGCGCCAGCCACTCTTCGAGCCACTTGATCGTATAGTCGCCGTTGATGACATCGGGATCGGCGAGCAAGGCCTGGTGCAGCGGAATATTGGTCTTGACGCCGCTCACCACCATCTCCTCGAGAGCGCGGCGCATCCGCATCATGCAGCTTTCGCGGCTGCGGCCATAGACGATCAGCTTGCCGATCATGCTGTCGTAATAGGGCGGGATCGAATAGCCGGCGTATAGCCCGCTATCGACGCGGACGTGCATGCCACCGGCGGGATGATATTGCGTGACCTTGCCCGGCGAGGGCAGAAAGGTGCGCGGATCCTCGGCATTGATGCGGCATTCCATCGCGTGGCCGCGGAATTCGAGGTCTTCCTGCCGCACCGACAGGCCGCGGCCGTCGGCGATGCGGATCTGTTCGCGGACGAGGTCGAAACCGGTGATCATCTCGGTCACCGGATGCTCGACCTGGATGCGCGTGTTCATCTCGATGAAGAAGAATTCGCCATTTTCCCACAGGAATTCGATCGTGCCCGCGCCGCGATAATGCATCTTGGCCATCGCGTCGGCGCACACCTTGCCCATATGCGCGCGTTCCTCGGCCGAGATCACGGGCGAGGGGGCTTCTTCGAGCACTTTCTGGTGGCGGCGCTGGAGCGAGCAGTCGCGCTCGCCGAGATGGATCGCATTGCCCTGCCCGTCGCCGAACACCTGGAATTCGATATGGCGCGGGTTACCCAGATATTTTTCCATATAGACGGTCGGGTCGCCGAACGCCGCCGCGGCCTCCGACGACGCCTGGCCCATCAGGCTTTCGAGGCTGTCCTCGTCGGGCACGACCTTCATGCCGCGCCCGCCGCCGCCCGACGCGGCCTTGATCAGCACCGGATAGCCGATCGCCGCAGCGAGCTTCTTGGTATCCTCGCTGAAGGTCACAGCGCCCGGCGAGCCCGGCACGACGGGCAGGCCCAGCGCGACCGCGGTGCGCTTCGCCTCGACCTTGTCGCCCATGGTGCGGATATGCTCGGGCTTCGGCCCGACGAAACAGATATTATGCGCCTCGATGATCTCGGCGAAGCGGGCGTTTTCGGACAGGAAGCCGTAACCCGGATGGATCGCATTGGCGTTGGTGACCTCGGCGGCCGAAATGATCGCGGGGATGTTGAGATAGCTGTCCTTCGCCGCCGGCGGGCCGATGCACACCGCCTCGTCGGCGAGGCGCACGTGCATCGCGTCGGCGTCGGCGGTCGAATGCACCGCGACGGTCTTGATGCCCATTTCGTGGCACGCGCGGTGGATGCGCAGCGCGATCTCGCCGCGGTTAGCGATCAGAAGCTTTTCGATGCTCATGCGAGCCTCAGGCGATGGTGAACAGCGGCTGGTCGAATTCGACCGGCTGGCTGTTCTCGACATGCACGGCCTTCAGCGTGCCCGACGTCGGCGCGACGATCGGGTTCATGACCTTCATCGCCTCGATGATCAGGATCGTCTCGCCTTCCTTCACCGCCGAACCGATCGCGGCGAAATTGGCCGCGCCGGGTTCGGGCGAGAGATAGACAGTGCCGACCATCGGCGATTTCACGGCATCGGCGAAGCTGTCGGCGGCGGGTACGGGCGCGGCGGCTACCGGTGCAGCGGCGACGGGTGCTGCGGCGGGCGCGGCCGGCGCGGGTGCATAAGCGACGGGCGCCGCGACCGCGGCTGCCTTGCGAGCGACGCGGACCTTGCGCGTTCCGTCCTCTACCTCGATTTCGGTGAGGCCGGTATCGTCGAGCAATTCGGCGAGCGCGCGAACATAGGCCGGATCGATGTTGATGCCATCGTCATTATGGTCACCCATGAGATATTTCCTGTTGTTATGGCGTCCCAAGAGGATGAAGCCCTCCGACGCTCTGACCCCTGTTTTCGATGCCGCCTCTTGTCAGAGAGACGCGGCGGCGTCCAGCGCCAGCGTATAGCTGTTTGCGCCATGCCCGGCAAAATGGGCCACCGCCGCCATGCCGACATAGCTGATATGACGAAAGGATTCGCGTTTCATCGGGTCCGACAGATGGACCTCGATCACCGGCACCTTGATCGACTTGATCGCGTCGTGCAGCGCCACCGACGTGTGCGTATAGCCCCCGGCGTTGAGCAGCACCGCCTTCGCGCCGCTGATGTACGCCTCATGCAGCCAGTCGATCAGCACGCCCTCATGGTTCGTCTGCCGGCATTCGAGGCGGAGGCCGAGCCCTTCAGCCTGCGCCTCGAGCCGCGCATGGATGTCGTTGAGCGTATCATGGCCATAAATTTCAGGCTCGCGCGTGCCGAGCAGGTTGAGATTGGGGCCGGAGAGGACATAGACGGTGGGACGGTCGGACAAGATAGGCGCTTTCGTTGTGGCGAAAAATAAACAGGGACCTGATCAACTTCGTCATCCCGGCGCAGGCCGGGATCTCATCGGTGCGTGAGAAGACAAGGGTGAGATCCCGGCCTGCGCCGGGATGACGAGCCAAGAGCCATGTCCGCTACTCTCATCACGCCGCGAAGAATCGGCCAAAAATTTCCACAATGTTGGCTTGATCGGAAAATTCAGGATGGGCCTCGGCGACACGATGGTCAATTTCAGTCATTTCCTCGGGCGAAAAGCCGTATTGCTCAGGCAGCAAAACGAATTTTTCGAGCGACGTCATGCGCGCATATTAAGGCAAAAAACTTGCCCGGCATATGGTGTTTTGTGGCGAAGGCGGTAAGCGAACTCCCATGTCCATCACCATCATCCTCAACGGCGACCCGCGGCAGGTGCGCGCAGGCAGCATCGCCGATCTCGTCGCTTCGCTGGGGCTCGACGTGAAGAAGGTCGCCGTCGAACGCAACCGCGCGATCGTCCCGCGCTCGACCCTCGCCGACGTCGCGCTCGCCGAGGGCGACGCGCTGGAAATCGTGCATTTCGTAGGAGGCGGTTGTTGACCGACAGTTGGAGCGTAGCCGGCCGGACTTTCACCTCGCGGCTGATCGTCGGCACCGGCAAATATAAGGATTTCGAGCAGAATGCCGCCGCGGTCGCGGCCTCGGGGGCCGAGATCGTCACCGTTGCGGTGCGGCGCGTCAATGTGTCCGATCCAGGCGCGCCGATGCTGACCGACTATATCGACCCGAAGAAGATCACTTACCTCCCGAACACCGCGGGCTGTTTCAACGCCGACGACGCGATCCGCACGCTGCGCCTCGCGCGCGAGGCGGGGGGCTGGGACCTGGTGAAGCTGGAAGTGCTCGGCGAGGCGAAGACGCTCTACCCGAACATGCGCGAAACGCTCGAGGCGACCGAGGTGCTCGCCAAGGAGGGCTTCCTGCCGATGGTCTATTGCGTCGACGATCCGATCGCGGCGAAGCAGCTCGAGGACGCCGGCGCGGTCGCGATCATGCCGCTCGGCGCGCCGATCGGGTCGGGGCTGGGCATCCAGAACCGCGTCACCATCCGCCTGATCGTCGAGGGCGCGTCGGTGCCGGTGCTCGTCGATGCCGGGGTCGGCACCGCGAGCGACGCCGCGGTGGCGATGGAACTCGGCTGCGACGGCGTGCTGATGAACACCGCGATCGCCGAGGCGAAAGACCCGGTGCTGATGGCGCGCGCGATGAAGCGCGCAGTCGAAGCGGGGCGCGACGCCTATCTGGCGGGGCGCATGGGGCTCCGCAAATATGCCGACCCGTCGAGCCCGCTGGCGGGGCTGATCTGACGGTCTCTCTTCCTTCGCCGGCGCTGCGCTGTGCGCGAAGATAAGGCGCCCGCTGCCTTGCTGGGGCAATTGTCCGAACTCGTTGCGAGGCATCCCTCGATCGCGCCCATATTGCGCCGCTGGGACGAGATTGCGCTGCCCGACGCGTGCCTCACGGGCAGCATCGTCGCGCAGGCGCGGTGGAACGAGCTGTTCGGCTTCGATCCGCACCATGGGATCGTCGATGCCGATATTGTCTATTTCGACCCTGACGATCTGTCGGGCGAGGCCGAAGAGCGCGCCGAGCTCCGGATCGCGGGCTTGTTCCCCGATTTGCCCGTTCGGGTCGACGTCAAGAATCAGGCGCGAGTCCATCTGTGGTACGCCGCGAAATTCGGCCACGCTATAAGGCCCTATCGGTCGGTGGCCGATGCGATCGGCACCTATCCCACGACCGCTTCGGCCATCGGGTTGCGCCGGACGACGGATCTGGAGGTCATCACCCCCTTCGGCCTCGCCGATTTGCTGCGTCCGGTGGTTCGGGCCAATGCCACGCAGATCACCGAATCCTATTTCGCGACGAAGACGGCGCGATGGCGGCGGCATTGGCCCGAGCTCGAAATCCTGCCATGGAGCGAAGCGGTTTCGCGCCCATAGCTTCCAGATGAGTTGACCCAAGGCTTGTCCATGAAAATTGCATATTGCCTCGCCGCAGCGCTCCTGCTCGTTCCGGGCGCTGTTTCCGCCCAGCCGGTGTTCGACACGCATGTCCATCTGTGGGATGGCGAGAAATCGCTGGGCGACTATCAGGCGCAGGTGAAGGCCGCGGGGCTCAGCACGAGCGGCCTCGGGGTGATGTGGTTCGGCGGGCCGAACCAGGCGCGCGAGGGCAATCCCGCCGACATCACCGCGCGCAACGATGCGCTGATCGCGCTGGCGTCGAAGCATCCCGGCGTGCTACCGATCGCGACGGTGCATCCCTATGACGGGCAGGCGGCGCTCGATGAACTGGCGCGCATCGCGGGGCGCGGCGTCCGGATGCTCAAGATCCATCCGCATACCCAGCGCTTCGACCCCGCCGATCCGCGCGTGCTGACCTTGGTCAAGCGCGCGGGCGAACTGGGCCTCATCGTCGTGATGGACAATGCCAACATCGTGCCGGGCGGCGACAGCGAAAAATTGTTCAACCTGGCGCTGGCGGCGCCGAAGACCAGGTTCGTCTTCGCGCATATGGGCGGGCTGAATTTCCGCTTCTGGAACATGCTGAAGCTCGCGCGCACCGCCGAGGGGCTGTTCGGCGACAATATCTATTTCGACATTTCGGCGATGGTCGTGCTCGCCGCCGACGCGCCGATCGAGGAAGAGTTTATCTGGACGATGCGCAACGTCGGGATCGACCATATCCTGCTCGCCTCGGACTATCCGCAATTCTCGCTGAAACAGACGCTGGGCGCGTTCGAGAGGCTCGACCTGACAACCGAGGAGAAGGCGAAGATCCGGGAGGGCAATGCGCGGAAGCTGCTGGGCACGCGACCTTAACCCAGGTTAAAACGGCTTTGCGATGAACGGTTTAACCCATTTTCCCGGAACATAGACCGTGCCTGCGTGTTGATCCTGCAAGAGGCCTTGCCCCTTCGGGCCTCTGACGAGAAAGGATTTTTCCCCATGGGTGAACTCAAGGAAAAATCGAAAGGCCTCGCCAACGAAGCCGCCGGCAACGCAAAGCAGGCGATCGGCAAGGCGACCGACAATGAGCGGCTGCGCGCCGAAGGCGAGGCGCAAGAGCGCAAGGGCGAGGCGCAGAATCTGAAAGGCTCGGTCAAGGGCGCGCTCGGCGACAAGGTCTGACCCGACCCGATTTCGACGAAGTCCGCTTCGTCACGCACGGAAAAGGCCCCGGATCGCTCCGGGGCCTTTTTTTTCTGTACCGGCGCTCGAAAGCTTAGCGGCCGCCCGAGGCCACCAGGTCGACGTCGGTCATCCCGCCGTCGGCGCGCGCCATCACGACATAGGCGAGCTCGCCCTTGGTGCCGCCCAGCATATGCTCGCTGCCGTTGATGCGGTGGTCGCTGCTGTAACCCGCGCGCACCGCCATGGTGTGATAATAGTCGAGCACCGCCTGCAGCGACGCCGCGGTCTGGAAATTGACGACGCGGATGTTGCACTTGCCGCCCGCGATCCCCGCGGCCTCGCGCAGCGTTGCGCGCGGATAGACTTTGAACGCGGCGGGCAGGCGGTCGGCCCAGGCATTGTTGTAGGTGAGCTTGGCGTCGCAACTGCCCTTGGCCTGGTCCTTCGCGAGCGCGCCGATGGTGACCGGGCGCTTCGCCTCGCAGCCGTCGCAGCCGGCTTCATAGGGCAGCGCCCTGGGCGCAGCGAGCAGCTTGCCGGCGCTCAGCGCCGCGGCGGCCTCGGCCGCGGTCGCCGCCTTGCCGCCGGCGACCGCGGGAACGCCGCCGGCGACCGGCTGGTTGCCCGGGGTCACCGCATTTTTATTCGCCTGGCCCGCCAGCTTGGGGTCGACCATGATCTTGTCTTCGAGCGAGCCCTTGATCGCCGGGTCGGCACCCGTCAGCCCGTCGTCGAGCGGCGACAGTTCGGCCTTGGCATCGGGATTGTCCCTGCACCCCGCCAGCGGGGCCGTCGCCATCAGCAGGCCGGCGACCAGCCATTTTCCGCGCAAGATCATCGCTAACACTCCCTTAATATCTGTCAGGGAATGCCCGATCCTGGTTAAGAAGGCGCGAATAAACGTTGTTAATGGGTAACGCTTTGTTAGCCGAAAACTGTCTCGCCCTGAGACGAAAAGGGTCTGGGTCCGGCGGTTTCGCCTCCGAGGCGCCGAAATGGCGAAGATATCGGGTTCGGGTGGCTGCAGCGGGTAGTGGTTCTACCCGCAAAGCTGCACGAGCCCGAGATCGAAGCCATTTCGGCGTCCCTTCGGGATTTGACCGATTTTGTCCATGGCGTCGTCAGCGAGCCTTGGAATATATTCATATGCCTGCGCCTCGCCTCCTAGCCCTGAACAAAATCGCTTCAAACCTCGGAGGCGAAACCGCCGGACCCAGACCCTCTTGGCGCGCAGCGGATCAGCCGCGACGTTTCGACCGCCGCCTGCCTGTGCTTGACGGCCTGGCGATACACCGGGTCGGTGACCATTTCCATGAAGGCGCTGCTATTCGGATATTCGGCGATGAACATCGCGTCCCAGCGCTCGCCGCCCGGGCCGATCAGCATCGCCTCCATCGTGCCGCGCCACACGATCGCACCGCCGACGCGCTGGAACACGGCTCCGCTGTCGGCGCCATAATGGCGATAGGCCTCGGCGCCCGAAAGTCCCTGCCCCGCGAACGGATGGCCCGCTTCATAGGTCGCCGCGGCCTTGAAGCGCACGAGGTTGAGCATATGGATCTTCGTATCGCGCGGCAGCGCCTTGAACGCGTCGAACTGCGCGCGTTCGGGGTCGACATGCCGCTCGCTCATGGCTGGAACGCCTTGCGCCTGATCCGCCAGGCGTCGGCGCTCTGCGTCCAGGCGTCGACCGGCGCGTCCTGAAAGGGTGCGGGCAGCCGCGTCGGGCCGCTGTTGGTCGCGCCGAGCCGCTTCGCCAGCGCCTGCGAGCGGCTGTTGGCGGGGTCGATGCTGTGCATCAGCTCGGGCCATTTCAGGAATTCGACCGCGAAATCGCACGCCGCGACCGCACCTTCGAAGGCATAGCCTTTCCCCGCGAATTTCGCGCGCACGCCATAGGCGATCTCGGGCGCGGGCCAGCCATCGGGCTCCCACGGCCCCAGCCGCCCGACCCATTCGCCGGTCGCGCGCTCGATCACCGAAAACATCGAAAAGCCGCGGATGTGCCAGGCACCCGCCAGCGTGCACCACAGCCGCCACGCCGAGGCGCGCGGCGCGGTGCCGCCGATGTAGCGCATCGTCTCTTCCTCGGCGCACATCTCGGCGAAGGCGTCGAAATCCTCGGTCGCCGGGGGGCGGAGGATCAGTCGCTCGGTGACGAGCAGCGGGCCGTTCAGCATCTTGTCTTCCCCAATATCGGCCATGCTTCTGCGGCAGGACGTCAGGCAGGGCAAGCGAAAGCCGGGTCTGGTTCAATTCCTCCCCGCTTGCGGGAAGGTGGCAGCGCGAAGCGCTGACGGAGGGTTCGCGTCCTTGCGCGACGTCGCCGCAGGCCGACAGCCCCCTCCACCGCCTGCGGCGGTCCCCCTCCCCGCAAGCGGGGAGGATTTTGCATGCCTAACCCGCCGCGATCCGCCCGTCCGCGATCCGGAAGCGCGTTACGGGTCCCGGCATGTCGCCGAACAGCGCCGCCTCGGTCCCCGTCAGCCACGCCTGCCCGCCCTGCCCCGCGAGCCGGTCGTAGAGCGCGGCGCGGCGCGAAGGGTCGAGGTGCGCAGCGACTTCGTCGAGCAGCAGGATAGGACGCTGCCCGCGCGCGCGCGCGATACAGTCGCTGTGCGCGAGGACGAGCGAGAGCAGCATCGCCTTTTGCTCGCCGGTCGAGCAGCGCGCGGCGCTGCGGCCGCTCGCTGCGTGGACCGCCGCCAGATCGTCGCGGTGCGGGCCGGCGGTCGCGCGCCCGGCGGCGGCATCGATGCGCCGGCGCACGGCGAACAGCGTGCGCAGCGTTTCGGCTTCATGCGGCGCCGTACGCTCGAGACCCTCGCTGTCGACCAATGTCAGCAGCGGCCGCGCAAAGGGATTATCGGGCTGCTCCGCGAGTTCGGCCGACAGCGCCGACAGCGCCCGCTGCCGCGCGACGTCGATCGCCGCGCCATGTTCGGCGAGCTGTGCCTCGAGGCTCGACAGCCATTGCGCATCGGCGCGCCCCGGATCGGCCAGCAGCTTGCCGCGCGCGCGGAGCGCCGCCTCGTAGCGATTGCCATGCTGCGCGTGGCGCGGGTCGAGCGCGAGCACCAGCCGGTCGAGGAAGCGCCGCCGGTTGCCCGCGGTCTCGACGAACAGCCGGTCCATCGCGGGGGTCAGCCACAGCACCGCCAGCCAATCGCCCAAGGCGGTCGCCGCCGCCGATGCGCCGTTGATCCGCACGATCCGCCGTCCCGGGTGCGCGGGCTCGATGCCGGTGCCCAGTGCGACCGGGGCCAGCTCCTCGCCCGCCGCGACCTCGGCGAACACCGCAAAGCCGCCGGTCGCGCCGTCGCGCACCATGTCGGCCAGCGCCGCCCGGCGCAGTCCGCGTCCGGGCGCGAGCAGCGAGATCGCCTCGAGGATGTTGGTCTTGCCCGCGCCATTGTCGCCGTGCAGTGCGACGAGTCCCGGGCCGGCCGCCATTTCCGCCGTGGCATGATTGCGAAAATCGGTGAGCGAGAGGCGGGCGATCGTCATCTGGGCCAAAGCCCTAGGGGATTTGCCTCGCAATTGGGAAGCGCCGTTTCTCCCTCCCGCTCGCGGGAGGGGTCGGGGGAGGGCCTGTTGCGATGCGCCGCTAAAAAACATGCCCTCCCCTAACCCTTCCCGCTCGCGGGAGGGAAAGTCGATTAATCCATGTTATAATTTTCCATTCATCGGTAATTAATCCCGATTTAGCGGATTTTTCCCGTACAAATAATCTGAGGGCATCCAAAAAACCCCAGTTAACCGCCAATGAATGAAATTGGCACGCCTCCTGCATTACCCTTGGCATCCACCGGATGGTCCGGTCGGAAGGTTACAGGAAGGACAATATCATGGCTCATTTCAACGTTCACGCCGTCAAGAGCTACGCTCTCGCTGCTTTCGCTTCGGTCTATGCCTCGGTCATGCTGCTCGCGATCGCCGGTCAGAATGGTGCGCAGGTTGGTTCGCTGGTCATCTGACCGGCGAACCCCACCACCCCGCGAAACGCCGGCCCTCGGGGCCGGGATGGAAAGGAAAGAAATGACACAGGGTTTTCGCAAGAATCGTCGCGATGGCATGGTCTTCGGCGTCTGCGCCGGCATGGCCGACCGCTTCGGCATCGACGTCTTGTGGACGCGCGTCGGCTTTATCGCGCTGACTTTGCTGGGCTTCGGCCTGCCGCTGCTGCTGTACATCACCGTCGCGATCCTCGCGCCTTAAGCAGCACCGGGTCGGGACGCCTTTCAGGCGCAGTCGCATCCGGCCCGCAACATTCCACAAATCAAAGGCTCGCCGGTCTCATGCCCGGCGGGCCTTTTCATTTGGGGCGCACGGTGAAGTCGTACGGCAGGTAGAGGAACACCTCGGTCGGGCTGGCCTGCGCCCAGGCGAGCTGCTCGTTGAGCCCGGACACGTCGACGCCATAATCGGGGCCGAACGCCGCGGCGGTCTTCAATCCCTCGGCCGCGACCAGCTTGACGATCTCGGCGCGATACTGGTCGGGATTCTTGATCGTCAGCGTGATGCCGCCGCGCTTCTCGATCAGCGCGCGGCCGTTCGGCGGCACCGCCCTGATGAAACCGTCGATGCGCTCCTGCGCGCTGCCGACCGAGCCGGCGAGCCCCGCCTTCACGAAGAGCTGGATGTCGCTCGTGTCGGGGCGCGGGCCGCGGCCGAAGGCCAGCCCCTTGTAATTGGCGAGCGTGACCCTGGTGAGTTCGAAATCGCCGGTGACCAGTTCGATCCCCGCCGCATCGGCGCGCCGGATCGCCGCCTCGAGCATCGCGTGGATCTCGCGCTTGCGCACTTCTTCCTCACGCGAGTCCGAGGTGAACTCGACGCTCTGGATCGCGCTGTCGGCGGTACGGCGCAGCCCGACCACCGGCTGGACGTCGGCAAGATAGCCCGCCGAGGCGCGCTGCGCGGTAACGACGACTTCGCCCTGGATATTGCTGTTGTCCTGTGCGGCGACGCCGCTGCCACCCGCCGCAAGCGCCAAGACCGCGGCCACCCTCCATGATTTACCGATGCGCATGATACCCTCCTCTTCGCGATGAAACGCGTCCCGGAGCGGAGGATATCAGGCTCGGACCTGCCTGAACATGAACGGCAGTTTTCGGGCGGAAGGCGACCTTCCTAATCCTCCCTGCGGCGAAGCCGTGGGGAGGGGGACCACCCGCAGGGTGGTGGAGGGGCCGATGAACCAAACTTCGGCTTGAGGCCGCCGCCCCTCCACCATGCTTCGCATGGTCCCCCTCCCCATCGCTTCGCGACAGGGAGGATTATTATGTCCGCTCACCACCTCAGAGCTGAAATCTGCGCGCGCCGAACGGAAAAAAGCCCCGCCGGATCGCTCCGGCGGGGCTGTTTTCTTGCGTCAGGCCGAACGGCCGAAGGCTTTATTCCTCGTCGCCACCTTCGGGACGGTCCAGCACCGCGACGTCGTCGGTGGTGAAATCCTCGCCCTGCACCTTGCCCAGCGGATCGTCGCCGATCGCGGCTTCGGGGCCCTGCGCCAGTTCGGCGGCATGCTCTTCAGCGGCGGTCTGCGGCGCGATCAGATGCTCCTGGTTCGCGCGCATCGCCGCACGCAGCGCCGCATCCTTCGACGAGGCAGTCACGCGGACACGGTTCATGGCAGCACCGGTACCCGCCGGGATCAGGCGGCCGACGATGACATTTTCCTTGAGGCCCTGCAGCGAGTCGATCTTGCCCTGCACCGAAGCCTCGGTGAGGACGCGGGTCGTCTCCTGGAAGGACGCCGCCGACACGAAGCTGCGGGTCTGCAGCGACGCCTTGGTGATGCCAAGGAGGACCGGACGGCCCTCCGCGGGAACGCCGTTTTTCGGCAGTTTGGCGTTATATTCCATCATCTCCAGATAATCGAGCTGTTCGCCGGGCAGCAGCGTGGTGTCGCCGCCGGCGGTGATCTCGACCTTCTGCAGCATCTGGCGAACGATCACTTCGATGTGCTTGTCGTTGATCTTCACGCCCTGCAAGCGATAGACTTCCTGGATTTCCGCGACCAGATATTCGGCGAGTGCCTCGACGCCCATGACGTCGAGGATGTCATGCGGGTTCGGCGAGCCCGAAATCAGCGCGTCGCCGCGCTTGACCTGGTCGCCTTCCTGCACTTCCAGGACCTTCGACTTGGGGATGAGATACTCGATCGCATCGCCTTCTTCCGGAACGATCGCGATCTTGCGCTTCGCCTTGTAATCCTTGACGAATTCAATGCGGCCGCTGATCTTCGCGATGACGCTGTTGTCCTTCGGAATGCGCGCTTCGAACAGCTCGGCAACGCGCGGCAGACCGCCGGTGATGTCGCGCGTCTTCGATGCTTCGCGGCTGACACGCGCCAGCACGTCGCCCGCCTGCACTTCCTGACCGTCCTCGACCGACAGCATCGTGCCGACCGCGAGCAGGTAGCGCGCGGCTTCGCCCGACTGTTCGTCGAGCAGGGTCAGGCGCGGCTGCAGGTCTTCCTTCTTCGACCGGCCCGCCGAACGATATTCGATCACGACGCGCTGGGCGATGCCTGTCGCTTCGTCGACTTGTTCGATCAGCGTCTTGGTGTCTGCAAGATCCTGATACTTCACGATCCCCTGCTTTTCGGTGATCAGCGGCATGGTGAACGGATCCCATTCGGCAATCCGGTCGCCCTTCTTCACCTTGTCGCCGTCCTTGAACAGGATCTGCGCACCATAAGGCAGCTTGTGCGACGCGCGTTCGCGGCCTTCGCTGTCGATGACCGCGACTTCGCCCGAACGCGACAGCGCCAGGCGGCGGCCGCGCTGGTCGACGATCGTCGCCATTTCGCGATATTCGATCGTGCCGTCCGAGATGGACTCGACGTTCGACTGCTCGTTGACCTGCGCCGCGCCGCCGATGTGGAAGGTACGCATGGTCAGCTGGGTGCCGGGTTCACCGATCGACTGGGCGGCGATGACACCGACCGCTTCGCCGATGTTCACCGGCGTACCGCGCGCGAGGTCGCGGCCATAGCATTTGCCGCAAACGCCCAGCGTCGCTTCGCAGACCAAAGGCGAGCGGATCTTGACCGACTGGACTTCGGCATCCTCGATCCGCTGCGTCGTCGGTTCGTCAAGCAAGGTGCCCACCGGCGCGATGATGTTGCCGTCCTTGTCGGCGACATCTTCGAGCGTAGTACGGCCTAGGATGCGCTCGCCCAGCGAGGCGATCGTCGAACCGCCCTGGATGATCGCGCGCATTTCCATGCCGCGTTCGGTGCCGCAATCTTCCTCGATCACGACGCAGTCCTGCGACACGTCGACCAGACGACGGGTCAGATAACCCGAGTTCGCCGTCTTGAGCGCCGTATCGGCCAGGCCCTTACGCGCACCGTGGGTCGAGTTGAAATACTCGAGAACGGTCAGGCCTTCCTTGAAGTTCGAGATGATCGGGGTTTCGATGATCTCGCCCGACGGCTTGGCCATCAGGCCGCGCATGCCGGCAAGCTGCTTCATCTGCGCCTGCGAACCACGGGCACCCGAATGCGCCATCATATAGATGGAGTTGATCGGGGCCAGACGGCCGTCGGGCAGCTTCGGCGTTGCGCGGATTTCGTCCATCATCGCGTTCGCGACCTTGTCGCCGCACTGCGACCAAGCATCAATGGCCTTATTATACTTTTCCTGCTGTGTGATCAGGCCGTCCTGATACTGCTGCTCGAAATCCTTCACGAGCGCGCGGGTCTCGTCGACCATCCCTTCCTTCGACGCCGGGATGATCATGTCGTCCTTGCCGAAGGAGATGCCCGCCTTGAACGCGTTGCGGAAGCCCAGCGCCATGATGGCGTCGGCGAACAGCACGGTCTCTTTCTGGCCAGTGTGACGATAGACTTGGTCGATCACGTCGCCGATTTCCTTCTTGGTCAGAAGGCGGTTGACGACATCGAAGGGCACGGTGTGCGACTTCGGCAGGCATTCGCCGATCAGCATGCGGCCCGGCGTGGTCTCGAAGCGGCGCAGATATTCATTGCCCTGCTCGTCGGTCTGCGGAACGCGGCTGATGACTTTGGTGTGGAGCGTCACCGAACCGGTGAACAGCGCCTGGTGCACCTCGGCCATGTCGGCGAGCAGCATGCCCTCGCCCGGCTCGCCTTCGCGCTCCAGCGAGAGATAATAGAGACCGAGAACCATGTCCTGCGACGGAACGATGATCGGCTTGCCGTTCGCGGGGCTGAGGATGTTGTTGGTCGACATCATCAGCACGCGTGCTTCGAGCTGGGCTTCCAGCGACAGCGGCACGTGGACCGCCATCTGGTCACCGTCGAAGTCGGCGTTGAACGCAGCACAGACCAGCGGGTGCAGCTGGATCGCCTTGCCTTCGATCAGCACGGGCTCGAACGCCTGGATGCCGAGGCGGTGAAGCGTCGGGGCGCGGTTCAGCAGGACCGGGTGCTCGCGAATGACTTCGTCGAGGATGTCCCAGACTTCCTTGCGCTCCTTTTCGACCCACTTCTTCGCCTGCTTCAGGGTCATCGACAGACCCTTGGCGTCGAGGCGCGCGTAGATGAACGGCTTGAACAGTTCGAGCGCCATCTTCTTCGGCAGGCCGCACTGGTGCAGCTTGAGTTCGGGACCAGTCACGATGACCGAACGGCCCGAATAGTCGACGCGCTTGCCGAGCAGGTTCTGGCGGAAGCGGCCCTGCTTGCCCTTGAGCATGTCGGACAGCGACTTCAGCGGACGCTTGTTGGCGCCGGTGATCGTGCGGCCGCGGCGGCCGTTATCGAACAGCGCGTCGACGGCTTCCTGCAGCATGCGCTTTTCGTTGCGGACGATGATGTCCGGCGCGCGCAGCTCCATCAGGCGCTTCAGACGGTTGTTGCGGTTGATCACGCGGCGATAGAGATCGTTCAAATCCGACGTCGCGAAGCGGCCGCCGTCGAGCGGCACCAGCGGGCGCAGTTCGGGCGGGATCACAGGGACGACTTCGAGGATCATCCATTCGGGGCGGTTGCCCGATTCGATGAACGATTCGACGACCTTGAGGCGCTTGATGATCTTCTTGGGCTTGAGCTCCGACTTGGTGGTCGCGAGATCTTCCATCAGGTCGACGCGTTCCTGTTCGAGATCGAGATTCTCGAGCAGCACGCGGATCGCCTCGGCGCCGATGCCGGCCGAGAAGGCGTCTTCGCCATATTCATCCTGCGCGTCGAGCAGTTCGTCTTCGGTCAGCAGCTGGAACTTCTCGAGCGGGGTCAGGCCGGGCTCGAGAACGATATAGGCTTCGAAATAGAGGACGCGCTCGAGCTGCTTGAGCTGCATGTCGAGCAGCAGGCCGATGCGCGACGGCAGCGACTTCAGGAACCAGATGTGCGCGACGGGCGCGGCGAGCTCGATATGGCCCATGCGCTCGCGGCGAACCTTCGTGACCGTGACTTCGACACCGCATTTTTCGCAGACGATGCCCTTGTATTTCATGCGCTTGTACTTGCCGCACAGGCATTCATAATCCTTGATCGGACCGAAGATGCGCGCGCAGAACAGGCCGTCGCGCTCCGGCTTGAACGTGCGGTAGTTGATGGTTTCGGGCTTCTTGATCTCGCCGAACGACCACGAGCGGATGCGCTCGGGGCTCGCGATGCCGATCTTGATCATGTCGAAGGTTTCGGGCTTCGCCACCGGGTTCATGAAATTGGTAAGCTGGTTCATATTCTGGTTCCTCGCTTAGCCCCTCCCCTTCAGGGGAGGGGGTGGGGTGGGGTGTCTCGGCTCGGCTCTGCCTCGCGAGACCCCACCCCCGGCCCCTCCCCTGAAGGGGAGGGGTGGAATATTTATTCGGCGGCTTCGGGAAGGGCGTCGGGCGCCTCGTCGGGATCCGTTTCCGCATAGGAAGACAGTTCGACGTTGAGGCCCAGCGAGCGCATTTCCTTGACGAGCACGTTGAAGCTTTCGGGAATGCCGGCCTCGAAGGTGTCGTCGCCCTTGACGATCGCTTCGTAAACCTTGGTGCGGCCGATCACGTCATCGGACTTCACCGTCAGCATTTCCTGCAGCGTGTACGCCGCGCCATAGGCCTGCAGCGCCCACACTTCCATTTCACCGAAGCGCTGGCCGCCGAACTGCGCCTTACCGCCCAGCGGCTGCTGGGTGACGAGCGAGTAGGGCCCGATCGAACGCGCGTGGATCTTGTCGTCGACCAGGTGGTGGAGCTTCAGCATATAGATGTAGCCCACGGTCACCTTGCGGTCGAAGCGATCGCCGGTGCGGCCGTCGTACAGGTCCGACTGACCCGATTCATGCAGCCCCGCGAGGGTCAGCATGTTCGTGACGTCGGCTTCCTTGGCGCCATCGAACACCGGGGTCGCGAACGGCACGCCAACGCGAAGGTTGTCGGCCAGTTCGATGATGCTTTCGGCATCGCGTCCCTTGATGTCGTCGACATATTCCGCGCCATAGACATGCTCGAGCGCGTCGCGCACGACTTCGGGCATCTGGCCGCCGACCGCGTCGGGATTGGCGTTACGCCATTCGTCGAGCGCCTGCGTCACCTTCTGCCCCAGACCGCGCGAGGCCCAGCCGAGGTGGGTTTCGAGAATCTGCCCGACGTTCATGCGCGACGGCACGCCCAGCGGGTTCAGCACGATGTCTACATGCGTGCCGTCTTCGAGGAACGGCATGTCCTCGACCGGCAGCATGCGCGAGATGACGCCCTTGTTGCCGTGACGGCCGGCCATCTTGTCGCCCGGCTGCAGCTTGCGCTTCACCGCGACGAAGACCTTGACCATCTTGAGCACGCCCGGGGCGAGCTCGTCGCCGCGCTGCAGCTTCTCGACGCGGTCTTCATACTTCGCGTTGATCCGCTTGATCGCGTCGTCATACTGCGCCTTGATCGCTTCGAGGGCGGTCTGGGCGTTGTCGTCGACGACGGCCAGCTTCCACCAGTCGCCGCGGTCGAGGTCGGTCAGCATGTCTTCGCTGACGACGTCGCCCTTCTTCAGGCCCTTCGGCACCGCGCTGGTGGCCTGACCGATCAGCAGGTCCTTGAGGCTGGAGAAGGTTGCGCGGTTGAGGATCGCGCGCTCGTCGTCGGCGTCCTGCTTCAGACGTTCGATCTCTTCACGTTCGATCGCGATCGCGCGCTCGTCCTTGTCGATACCGTGGCGGTTGAAGACGCGGACTTCGACGACCGTGCCCGACACGCCCGGCGGCAGGCGGAGCGAGGTGTCGCGCACGTCGCTGGCCTTTTCACCGAAGATCGCGCGCAGCAGCTTTTCTTCCGGCGTCATCGGCGATTCACCCTTGGGGGTGATCTTGCCGGCCAGGATGTCGCCCGGGCCGACTTCGGCACCGATATAGACGATGCCCGCCTCGTCGAGGTTGCGGAGCGCTTCCTCGCCGACGTTCGGGATGTCGCGGGTGATGTCTTCGGGGCCGAGCCGCGTGTCGCGCGCGGTGACTTCGAATTCCTCGATGTGGATCGAGGTGAAGACGTCGTCCTTCACGATGCGTTCGCTGATGAGGATCGAGTCCTCATAATTGTAGCCGTTCCACGGCATGAACGCGACGAGCACATTCTTGCCGAGCGCCAGTTCACCAAGCTCGGTCGACGGACCGTCGGCGATGATGTCGCCGGCGCGGACCACGTCGCCCACCTTCACCAGCGGACGCTGGTTGATGCAGGTGTTCTGGTTCGACCGCTGGAACTTCTGCAGGCGATAGATGTCGACGCCCGACTTGCCGGGTTCGATCATGTCGGTGGCGCGAATGACGATACGCGTCGCGTCGACCTGGTCGATGATGCCGCCGCGGCGCGCCGCGATGGCCGCGCCCGAATCGCGCGCGACGGTCTCTTCCATGCCCGTGCCGACGACCGGAGCCTCTGCACGAAGCAGCGGCACGGCCTGACGCTGCATGTTCGAACCCATGAGCGCGCGGTTGGCGTCATCGTTTTCGAGGAACGGGATCAGCGAGGCCGCGACCGAAACCAGCTGCTTCGGCGACACGTCCATCAGCGTGATCTGCTCGCGCGGCGCCATCAGGAATTCGCCCGCTTCGCGCGCCGAGATCAGCTCGTCGATGAAGCTGCCGTCGGGGTTGAGGTCGGCGTTCGCCTGCGCGACGGTGTGCTTCGATTCCTCCATCGCCGACAGATAGACGACCTCGTTGGTCACCTTGCCGTCGATGATGCGGCGGTACGGCGTCTCGATGAAGCCATATTTGTTGACGCGCGCAAAGGTCGCGAGGCTGTTGATCAGACCGATGTTCGGGCCTTCCGGCGTTTCGATCGGGCAGATACGGCCATAGTGCGTCGGGTGAACGTCGCGGACTTCGAAGCCCGCGCGCTCGCGGGTCAGACCGCCCGGCCCGAGCGCCGAAACGCGACGCTTGTGCGTCACTTCGGAGAGCGGGTTGGTCTGGTCCATGAATTGGCTGAGCTGCGACGAGCCGAAGAATTCGCGCACCGCGGCGACCGCGGGCTTCGCGTTGATCAGGTCGTTCGGCATCACGGTCGACACGTCGACCGAGCTCATGCGCTCCTTCACCGCGCGCTCCATGCGCAGCAGGCCGACGCGATACTGGTTTTCGAGCAGCTCGCCGACCGAACGGACACGGCGGTTACCGAGGTTGTCGATATCGTCGATTTCGCCCTTGCCGTCCTTCAGGTTCACCAGTTCCTTGACCACCGCGAGGATGTCCTCGCTGCGCAGCGTGGTGACCGTGTCCTCGGCGTCGAGGCTGAGGCGCATGTTGAGCTTGACGCGGCCGACGGCCGACAGGTCGTAGCGCTCGGGGTCGAAGAACAGGCCGCCGAACAAGGCTTCGGCGGTCTCGCGCGTCGGCGGTTCGCCGGGGCGCATGACGCGGTAGATGTCGCTGAGCGCCTGGTCGCGGTCCTCGGCCTTGTCGGCCTTCAGCGTGTTGCGGATCCAGGGACCGGTGTTGTTGTGGTCGATGTCGAGCAGCACCAGCTTGTCGATGCCCGCGCCGTCGATCTTCTCGAGATTGTCGGCGGTCACTTCGTCGCCGGCCTCGATATAGATTTCGCCGGTGGCGTCGTTGACCAGGTCATAGGCCGAGTAGCGGCCGAAGATTTCCTCGGTCGGGATCAGCAGCGTGTCGAGACCGTCCTTCGCCGCCTTGTTGGCGAGGCGCGGGCTGATCTTGTGGCCGGCGGCGAAGACGACTTCGCCGGTCTTGGCATCGACGACGTCGAAAGCGGGCTTCGATCCGCGCCAATTTTCGACCATGAAGGGCACGCGCCAGCCATTTTCGGCGCGCTCGAAGACGAGGCGGTCATAGAAATGGTTGAGGATTTCCTCGCCCGACATGCCCAGCGCATAGAGCAGGCTGGTCACCGGCAGCTTGCGCTTGCGGTCGATACGGACGTTGACGATGTCCTTGGCGTCGAACTCGAAATCGAGCCACGAACCGCGATACGGGATCACGCGCGCAGCGAACAGGAACTTGCCCGACGAATGGGTCTTGCCGCGGTCATGGTCGAACAGCACACCCGGCGAACGGTGCATCTGCGACACGATGACGCGCTCGGTGCCGTTGACGAAGAAGGTGCCGTTCTCGGTCATGAGCGGCATGTCGCCCATGTAGACGTCCTGCTCCTTGATATCGAGCACCGAGCGGGTGTCGGTTTCGCTGTCGACCTCGAAGACGATCAGGCGCAGCGTGACCTTCATCGGCGCCGCATAGGTGATGCCGCGCTGACGGCATTCGTCGACGTCGTACTTGGGCGATTCAAGTTCGTAATGGACGAAGTCGAGCTCGGCGGTGCCGGCGAAGTCGCGGATCGGGAAAACGCTGCGCAGCGTCTTTTCGAGGCCCGATACATAGCCAACCGAGGGGTCCGAGCGCAGGAACTGCTCATAGGATTCGCGCTGCACCTCGATGAGGTTGGGCATCTCCACCGCTTCGTGGATGTTACCGAACAGCTTGCGGATTCGCTTGGTCGCGGTTGCTTCGAGGGCCTTGCCCACCGACTTCGCCTTGGTCGCCATAAGTGATTGTCTCGCCTTGATAAATTAGCTCGCGGACGCGATAGAGACGCAAAAAGGCCGCAAGCAACCGTTGCCGGTTTACCGCAGCTTCTCGACGCATCTCGAAATCCCCGCCGACCTATCCGTACAGCCTGCCGCGCAAAGTCAGGCTCTATCTCGGACGGTGGGGTGTGCGGGCGATATAGGTTTCGCGTCCTATTTTGTCAACGCGGGTGTCCGGGAATCTCGGCCGGCCATGCATGCCATGGGGGTGAGTAGCCACTTTGGGGTGGGAACCCACATAAAGATCCTCCCCACGCGCAGCGATGGGGAGGATCTTAATGGCAGCTACCGCCCGTTTCCAGACTTCCTCCACCCCAGGCTTGACCCGCGGCTCCGCTTTCCCGATGTCCGGGCGACCGAGCCCGATCCGGAGAATGGCGATATGACCACCCGAAATAGCGGCGGACCGCATTATTCACCCTTCGCGCTCGGCGGCGGGCTGATCTTCGTGTCGGGCCAGCTGCCGCTGCGCCCCGGCCGCGATACCTCGCTCGCGGCGGCGCCCTTCAGGGAGCAGGCCGAACAGACGCTGCAAAATCTGAAAGCCGTGCTCGAACAGGCGGGCGCCGGACTGGACCAGGTGGTCAAGACGACCGTCTATCTCAGCGATATCGCCGACTGGGACGACCTCGACGCGGTGTACGGCGCGTTTTTCGGAGCGGTGCGACCGGCCCGGAGCGTGGTGCCCAGCGGGCCATTGCATTTCGGGTTCCGCATCGAGATCGAAGCCATCGCGCGGCCGAACGGCGACGCCGACGCCTGAAGCGGTCAGGCCCCGCCGCCCAGCCCGTCGATCTTGCGCTCGATCCGCTCGAGCCGCTCGGCGAGGTCGCCCGCCGCGCTCGCGGCGCCCGGCAGGCGCAGCACCGGCGTCACATAGATGGCGACTTGCGCGCGCACTTCGTCGAGCGAGGCATAGTCGCGCGCGCCGAGCACGAGCATCTGGTGCAGCAGCCATTCGGTCAGCGCCTCCAGATCGTCGGGCGGCGTCCAACCGCCCGAGGCCATCGCCCCTTCGAGCATCGAGCGCACCACCGCGCCGGTGATCGACTTATGCGCGGCGAGGAAGATCGAGAAATCGTCGTGGAGCAGCCCGTCCTTGGCGACCTTGTGGATCCACGGCGTGTTGCAGATGCTGAAGATGCCCCCCGCGATCACCTGCTCGAGCCGCTCTTCGAGCGGCCCCAGCCCGACCGCGATCTTGCCGCTCGCCTCCAGATACGGCCCCGCCATATGCTGGAGCAGCGCGAGCATCAGCCCGTCGCGATTGCCGAACCAGCGATAGAGCGTCGCGCGCGACACCCCCGATTCGCGCACGACATGGTCGATCGTGGTGTCGTGGAAACCGACGCGCGTCACGACGTCGATCGTCGCGTCGAGCACCGCCGCTTTTGCCGCATCGCTGCCCGCGGGCCGCGCTATGGGGCCGATTGTCGCGATAAAAACCTCCCTGGTGAGACGGTGCGGCTATCATATCGCACCTGATGAGGCAAATACTTGCGCTTGTCTCACTTAGTGTGATAAGTCACCCTCATTGTCTCGCGGATCGACAGACCGGCAAAAGCCGGTGGCGCGGGGCGGAGGGAGAGAAAAATGAAAGCACGCGAACTGTCCTTGCTGCTGGCGACGGCCAGCCTGGCGATCACCACCGGGGCCTTGGCGCAGGAGGCCCCGCCCCCCACCGACGCCGACACCGCGCAGGGCGGCATCGAGGACATCGTCGTCACCGCGCGCCGCACCAGCGAAGCCGCGCAGACCATCCCCATCGCGATCACCGCCTTCGGCTCGCAGCAGCTGACCGACGCCAATGTCGAGGGTATCGCCGACATCGCCAAGCAGACCCCGAACTTCTTCGTCCAGACCTCAAGCGCCGATCCCACCGGCGTGCTGCTGACGATCCGCGGCCAGTCGCAGCAGGATTCGATCCTGACCATCGAATCTCCGATCGGCGTCTATGTTGACGGTGTGAACTATATCCGCTCGTCGAACCTCGAGACCGCGCTGTTCGACACCGAGCGCGTCGAGGTGCTGCGCGGGCCGCAGGGGACGCTCTTCGGCAAGAACACCACCGGCGGCGCGATCAACATCACCACACGCCAGCCCGACCTCAGCGGTTTCGGCGGCTATGTGCAGGCAAGCGGCGCGACGCACGACCGCTACGACGTCGGCGCGGTGCTCAACCTGCCGCTGATGACCGACAAGCTCGGCGTCCGCCTCGTCGGCCGCTGGCTCGACAATGGCGCGCTCGGGGTCAACGGGCTCGGCGACGGCATCGGCGGGCGCGAGCAGATCGCCTTTCGCGCCAACACGCTCTTCACGCCGAACGATAGGGTCACTTGGGCGATTTCCGCGGACTACACCCGCACCCGCGGCGACGCGCCGGTGAGCAAGCTCGCCTTCGTCAGCCCCTTCCCCAGCCCGCTGCCGGGCACGCCGAACCCCGCGCCGGCGCTGATCGACATCGCGATCAGCCAGGGCATCCTCAACCCCGCGCTGCTCGCCGATCCGGTCGCCAACGGCCCCGCGATCGGCGCCGCGCTCGCGCAGGCGCAGGCGCTGTTCGCCAGCCTGATCGGCCGGCGCGGCTATTACGACAATGACGCGACGGGCCTGCAAGGCACCTATGCGCGCACCTATGGCGTCAGCTCGAACCTGGCGGTCGAGCTGACGCCAACCTTGTCCTTCCGCTCGATTTCGGCGGCGCGCTGGCTGAAACGCTCGCTCGACGTCGACCTCGACGCGTCGCCCTACACCTTGCTCGAGGCGAGCCTCGCCAGCCGCGCGAAGAACCTCAGCCAGGAGTTCCAGTTCGCGGGGCAGTTCGGCGAGCGGCTCGACTGGATCGTCGGCGCCTATTTCAACGAGGAAACCGGCCGCGACACCTCGCGCGCCATCGCGCTCGGCACGATCAACCCCGCCAATCCCAATTTCACCGACGGCTTCGTCAAGAACAGCAGTTGGGCGGTGTTCGGCCAGTTCAACTACGACCTCACCGATACCTTGCGCTTCACCGGCGGCCTGCGCTGGACCGACGAGAGCAAGGAACTACGCTCGTTCAACCGCTCGACCCCCGGCGGCGCGGTGTGCAACATCCCGGTCGCGCTGCGCCTCGGCGGCACCTGCCAGGCGCGCTTCAAGGACGGCTTCTCCGATTATAGCTATCTCGCCAGCCTCGACTGGACGCCACGCAGCGGCCTGCTTTTTTATGCGCGCACCGCGCGCAGCTTCAAGGGCGGCGGCCAGAATCTGCGCGGCACCGGCACCGTCGACAGCTTCGCGGCCTTCGCCCCCGAAACCGTCACCGACTATGAGGTCGGCACCAAGCTCGACCTGCTGGGTCGCCGGCTGCGCGTCAACGCCGCGATTTTCCAGGCCAATTACAAGGATATCCAGCGCACCATCGTCCAAGCCGCGCCCGGCGGCGCGATCGTCAGCCTGGTCACCAACGCGGCGCGCGCGCGCATCCGCGGCGGCGAACTCGAAGTCACGGCAATCCCGTTCGACGGGCTGACGCTGTCGGGAAGCGTCGGGGTCAATGACGCAAAGTATCTGGACTTCACCGACGTCACCGGCGACCGCTCGGGCGAGCCTTTCCAGTTCCCCAAATATAGCTATCGCCTCGGCGCGACCTATGCCGCGCCGCTCGCCATCGGCGATTTGCGGCTCAGTGTCGACTGGACCTGGCGCAGCAAAACCCAGCTCGTCGGCTCGGCGATCTACCGCGACAGCCTGAACCAGCCCGCCTACGGCCTGCTCGGCGCGCGTGCGGCGTTGACCATCGACAGCATCGGCAGCGAAATCGCAGTCTTCGCGACCAACCTCACCAACAAGCGCTATGCGGTGTCGGCGGTGCAGTTCGACAACAGCCTGGGGTTCAATACGCTCTACGCGGGCGAGCCGCGCATCATCGGGCTGCAACTGACGACGCGCTTCGGGGCGGAATGAAAAACGTCGAATCCGACCGAATTAACGCTGTAAACTTACCTTCGGAGCCGCCAGCGATGGCGGCTCCGAAGCAATTTTACCGATCGGCCCTTCTGCACCTTCCCTCCGTCCCCCTATCTGCTAACGCCTTTCGCGACGCGGGCGCTCTTGGCCCGCCACGGGAAAGACTGTGCGCGTCCGCGATTTCCTCCTCCTTGTTGCGGTGTGCCTGATCTGGGCCTTCAACAATGTACTGAGCAAGATCATCGTCAGCAACTGGGCGATCCCGCCGCTCTTCTACGTCACGCTGCGCTTTGCGGTGGTGGCCGTGGTCATGCTGCCCTGGCTGCTGCCGATGCCGCGCCCGGCGTGGCGGATCGTCGCGATCGCGCTGTGCCTCGGCGGCGGCAGTTTTGCGTTGCTTTTCATGGGGCTGCAGACGACCTCGCCCTCGGCGGCAGCGATCGTGCTGCAGCTCGGCGTGCCGTTCACCATGCTGCTGTCGGTGCTGATCCTCGGCGAGCGCATCCACTGGCGGCGCGGCATCGGGATCGCGCTGACACTTGCCGGCGTGCTGATCGTGACCTGGCGGCCGGGCGGCGTCTCGCTGTCGGCGGGGCTGTGGCTGGTCGCGGCCTCGGCCTTTTCGGGCGCGGCGGGCGCGGTGCTGATGAAGCAGGTCGACGATGTGACCCCCTTCCGCTTCCAGGCGTGGGTCGGTTTCGTCTCGGTGATCGCGCTCGGCCTCGCCTCGGCGGCGGCCGAACAGGGGCAATGGGTCGCGGCCGCGGCGGTGGGCTGGCCCTTCGCCGCCGCGGTGCTGTTCACCGCGCTGGTCGTGTCGGTCGGGGCGCATTCGGTCTATTATCACCTGATCCAGAGCTATGAGGCGAATTTGCTGGCGCCGCTGACGCTGATGACGCCGCTAGCGACGATCGGCCTCGGGGTGCTGATCACCCACGATCCCTTCGACCTGCGCATGGGCGTCGGCGGCGCGCTGGCGCTAACCGGCGTGCTGATCGTCGCGCTGCGGCGCAAGCCCGCGACCGAGTTGCTGGTGGAGCGCGAGGTGCGGTAAGATAGAGGGCGGAGGTTTTGGGGCGGGCGCTATCCTAAAGATCCTCCCCTTGGCGCAGCCATGGGGAGGGGGACCGCGCCCGCAGGGCGTGGTGGAGGGGTCTGGCCTTGCGCCGACGCCTGACGGCGTCGACCCCTCCGTCAGCCCTGCGGGCTGCCACCTCCCCATCGCTGCGCGTGGGGAGGATCTCTACGGCCGCAACCGTCCGAAAACGCCCTCTAAGCCGCCATCCTAAGCCGGTTCCGTCCCTCGCGCTTGGCGGTGTAGAGCGCCTCGTCGGCGCGCTGGAGCAGTTCCTCGACGCTCGCCTCGCCGGCATAGACGGCGAGTCCGATACTGACCGTCGCCGGCGGAACATTGTCGGTCGACCGGCCGCCGCCCTCGATCGCCTGGCGGATGCGTTCGGCGACCAGTTCGGCGGCCTGCGCGCTCGACCGTTGCAGGATGCACACGAACTCCTCGCCGCCGAAGCGCCCGACCATATCCTCTTCGCGCAGCGACGCCTTGGCGCGCTGCGCGACGCGGCGGATCACCGCGTCGCCCACGCCGTGGCCGTGGCTGTCGTTGATCCGCTTGAAATGGTCGATGTCGAAGATCGCGACCGCCAGGGGCGCGCCGGTGTCGGCGGCGCGGTCCACCGCATCCGCCAACACCTGAAGCGTATAACGGCGGTTGGGCAGCCCGGTGAGCATGTCGGTGTTCGCCGCCGCCTCGGCCACCTCGCGCGCCGATTCCAGCATCAGTTCATTTTCGACCGTGTTGGTGACGTCCTGCACCGTGCCGAAGATACCGACCGCCTTGCCGCTGCGGTTCATTTCGATCGATCCGTGCGACCGGACGTGCCGGATCGCGCCATCGGCGCGGACGATGCGGCCCTGAAATTCGAAAGGCTGGCCGAACCGAACCGCCTGTTTGAGGATATTGCGTACCGCGACCCGGTCTTCGGGAATATATTGCTCGACGCTATATTCGACGCCAACCGCCGATCCCGGTTCCAGCCCGTGGATGCGATAGGCCTGGTCGGACCATTGGATCGTCCAGCGGACCAGGTCGACGCGCCAGTGGCCGACCAGCGCCGCCGCCTCGGCCTGGAGCAGCCAGCGGTTGCTCTGTTCGAGCCGTTTCGCGAGGCGCTGGCGCCCGACGAGCAATGCCGCGAGCGGCAGCGCGGTGCCGAGCAGGGTCAGCAGGTAGAATTGCAGGAAAAGCACGACGATTTCGCTGCCGCCGTCGATGGCGGCGATGCGCCCCGACCCGTTGACCGTCATCCACGACGCGATCAGCGCCACGATCAGCACGCTCGACGCGGCGCCGAACGGCCCGAGCCGGAACGACGCGACCATGACCGCGACGAAAGGCAGAAAGGTCAGCGGATATTGATTTTGCCAGAAGCACAGCAAGGTCAGCGCAGCGGTGGCGCCGAGCAGCAGCCCTGCCTGGATTTTCGAGCCGGTCGTGGTCGCAGCGAAAGCGCGCGACATCATCATCCGGGCGAGGATCACGATGGGCGGCGCGACGATCAACATGCCGAGCACCACGGTCGTCAGCCACGAACGGAAAAAGTCGTAACTTCCCCCGGTCAGCAGCGAGGCGGTACCGGCGCTGACGAAACCAGCTGCAAGCGCAGCGAGACAAAAGGTCATGATCGCGCGCGGAACCATGAACGACAGGCTGCCGGCAATGTTCCGGTTGATCAGCCACATGGCCGTCGCCGCCTCCAAAAGATTGGCCGCGGTGAAGGCCGCCGTCAGCGAGAGCGGAGCACCGGCGAGCCCGTTCGCGGCGAAACTCGCGACGACGGCACCCGCATAGGCACCCTTTCGTGCGCGCATCGGCATCAGGATCAACATCGCAACCATGAAGCCGCTCGGCGGCCAGAGGGCGGCGATATTGTCGGCGCCTTTGGTGGCATAGAGCGACAGGCTCGCGAGCAGGAAATAGCCGAGAGCTGTCGAGAGCGACCAAAAAAGCGTCTCGACCGTGGGGGGTAGCGATCGCTTCATGCCCGCAATTTCGCGCGAAATGGCAAATAAACCGCTAAGATTGCGCGGTTTGCGGCGAACCGAAGTCGCGGCCCGGAAAGCGGGGGGAGCGTCAGGCGATCCCGCCGAAAGTCAGCCCGACCACCTTCTCGACCATCGCCTCGTCCCAGTCGATGCGGCGGTCGAGAACGAGCATCGCGAGGCCGTGGACCAGCGCCCAGGCGTGCAGCGCGGCAACATCGGGATCCTTCACCCCCGGCAGCGCCTCGCCGACGCTGGCGCGGAGCAGGTTGTACGCGACCTCGCCGCCGTCGTCGCCGTCCTTGCGTTCGGTCATCTGGCGCGTGAAGCTCAGCCGGAACAGCGCGGGTTCGTCATAGGCGAAGCGGACATAGGCGATCCCTGTCGCCTTGAACCCCGCCGAGCCGCCGCCGGCCTTGAGCCACGCCTGCGACTGGAGCGCACCGAGCCGGCGCAGCCCCTCGTTGGCGAGCGCGTCGAGCAGCGCCTCCTTGTCGGGAAAATGGCGGTAAAGCGCGGTTGCGCTGACCCCGACGTCGCGCGCCAGCGCGCGCAGGCCGAGCTCGGCGCTATCGCCTTCGGCCAACCGCTCGAGCCCCGCCGCGATCACCGCCGCGCGCAGGTCGCCATGATGATAAGCGCCTGCCGCTTTCGCGCCGTCGCTTTTTATGTTGACACTGTTATCTTTGATCGCCATAATGTTGTCACTGTAAACATGCCGAGTCGGTTGCGCAACCCCACGCTACGCGACACTTTCGCAAACATCCGTAAGGAGCAAATTCATGGCCAGCAATGTCGAAACCCTCATCCGCGGCGCCGTCGTCAAAACCATCGGCAAGGTCGCCGATTTCAACCGCAAGCGCCTCCCCCGCCCCACCGACGCGCATCCCTTCCTGACCGGCATCCACAAACCGATGACCGAAGAGGTGACGCTCGAGGAGCTGCGCGTCGATGGCGAAATCCCCGCCGCGCTGACCGGCCGCTACCTGCGCAACGGCCCCAACCCCGCGATCGCGCCCGATCCGGCCAGCTATCACTGGTTCACCGGCGCCGGCATGGTCCACGGCATCCGCATCGAGGGCGGCAAGGCCGACTGGTACCGCAACCGCTGGGTGCGCGGCAGCGAGGCGTGCGAAATGCTCGGCGAGGAACTGCCCCCCGGCCCGCGCGAAGGCCGCAACGACGCGCCGAACACCAATGTCGTCGGCCTTGCCGGCCGCACCTTCGCGATCGTCGAGGCGGGCGGCAAGCCGGTCGAGCTCGACTACAAGCTCGATACCATCGCGCACAACCCGTTCGACGGCACGTTGGTCGGCGGCTTCACCGCGCACCCGCATCACGACCCCGCAACCGACGAGATGCACGCGATCACCTATCGCGGCGACGAGCCGAACAAGGTGTGGCACGTCGTCCTCGACAAAGATGCGCAGGTGACCCGCGAACTCGCGATCCCGGTCAGCGACGGCCCGTCGATCCACGACTGCGCGATCACCGAAAATTATGTGCTGGTGCTCGACCTGCCGGTCACCTTTTCGATGAAGATGCTGCTGTCGGGCTATCGCTTCCCCTATGCGTGGAACGAGGCCCATCCGGCGCGCGTCGGGCTCCTCCCCCGGAAGGGCCGCGCCGACGAGATCATCTGGGTGCCCGTCGAGCCCTGCTACGTCTTCCACCCCGCCAACGCCTATGAGACCGAAGACGGCAAGGTGATCGTCGACGTCGTCGTGCACGAAACGATGTTCGCCCAGTCGAAGCGCGGCCCCGACAGCGAGAAATCGCGGATGGAGCGCTGGACGATCGATCCGGTCGCGGGCGCGACGGTGCGCGAGGTCATCCACGACCATGCGCAGGAATTCCCGCGCTATGACGAGCGGCTGACGACCCGGCCCTATCGCTATGTTTACACTGTTGCCTTGCCCGACGGCAAGTCGGCCGAGTGGGCGATGGCCGAGACGAAGCTGTTCCGCCACGACCTCGACGCCGGGATCACCGACGCCCATGATTTCGGCCCCGGCCGCCATCCCGGCGAGTTCGTTTTCGTGCCGCGCAGCGAAACGGGCGCCGAGAACGACGGCTGGCTGGTCGGGCTAGTCGTCGACATGAACGACGAGACGACCGACCTGGTCATCCTGAACGCCGACGATTTCACCGGCGCGCCGCAGGCGGTTGTCCATCTGCCGCACCGCGTCCCGCCCGGCTTCCACGGCAATTGGGTCGCCGATTGACGGCCCTATCGCTCTGAAACGGCGTAATCTTCCTGGCCGGTGTCACCAGTTGACGCCGGCCATATTTTTCCGCCATGAAAGGGAGCACAAGGAGATTTCGCATGATCCATTTCGCCCGCCTCGCAGCCGTTGCTGCCGGCCTTGCCATGCTTGCCGGCCCGCTCGCGGCGCAGGACAATTCCAAGACGATCGAAGGCACGCTGACCCTGTTTGAGGGCCAGAAGTTCGACCGTGATTCCTATCGTGTCGAAAAGGACGACCCATCGCTGCAGCACGACTTCCTGGTCGGCAGCATCGCCGTCTATCCCGGCGAAGTCTGGGAACTGTGCGACAAGCCCAAATATAAGGGCAATTGCCTGACCGTGTCAGCCAACGAGACCGGCATCGGCAAGGCGATGATCAAGTCGGTTCGCGCGATCAAGGCCAAGCAATAAGTCCGCGTCGGGCCGCTGCGGCGGCCGGCGCTTTTCCATGATCGCCTCGGTCGCGCGCAGTGACCGTTCGTTGTCGACATCGACCGCGGTCGCGCCGTCGCGCACCAGGAGCGGCGCCACATCGACCTTCAGATGCCGCGAGATGCGGCGGAAGATATGGTGGATCGGCCCGAGCCCGAAGCGGAAGCGCAGCAGGTTGATCAGGCCGAAAGCCTGCATCACCCGGACGGGTTTCTTGACAAACTGCCCACCGCCGCGAAACGCCTCGGCCGCCTTGAGCGCGCCGCGATGGCCGATCCAATAGCTGTTGCAGTTCGACACCGCGACGTCGGAAAATTCGTAGAAGCGCCGCTGCCCCTCGGGATGCGCCGCGAGCACATCCTCGCGCCGCGCGAGCGCCACGCCGGCCTCGACGCCCAGCCGCGCCGCCTCGGCGCCGATCTCGGCGATGGTGTCGGGGGTCAGCAGGCAATTGTCGGCGGTGGTGATCAGCAGCGGGAAACCGGCCTGCTCAGCCACCGCGAGCACCGAGTCGGCGAGATTGTCGGCCGCGCCCACGAAAACGAGCCGGTCGCCGAGGCGATCGACGACGATGTCGCCGAGATCGTCGGCAAGCCCCTGATGATGGCTCGACACAAAGATCGTCGCGGCGTCGCTCTTGGCCGCGCTGGCCAGCACATGCGCGATCATCGGGCGCCCCGCCACGGGGACGAGGCATTTGTCGGCGACGCCATGCGCCTCGGCCAGCGCATCGACCGCGCCCGGACGGCGCCCGGCGAGGATCAGGATCGAGCCCAATCTGGCGGGGGTGTCGGTCATGCCGCGTCCCTCCGCGCCGCGGCGGGCACCAGCTGGCGCAGCATCGATTCGGAGACGATCGTCTCGATCAGTTCGGCCTGGGTGAAGCCCGCGGCGATCGCGGCGCGGCCGAAGACCTTTTCGGACCAGAGGTTGCAGTTGAGGTTGACCTCGAGCAGCCGCACCTCGCCCGTGTCGAAATCGACGCGGAACTCGAAGCGGCCGAAGTCGAAGGGGCGGAAGATTTCGGCCATCTGCACCGTCAGCGCGGCGATCCGTTCGCCGATCCCGGGCGCGTCGAGCAGCTTGAGGCTGTATTTGGCGCTGCGGTCGACCAGGTCGCGCTTTTCCTGATAGGTCCTGAGATGCGTCGGGTCGGCCTGTTCGAAGATCATCATCGGCAGCATCGCGGGCGCGCCGCCCAGCGTGATCACCGGCACCTCGACGTCGCTGCCCGCAATGAAGGGCTCGACGATCGCATCATGATCGAGGGCGTGTATTTCCGCCACAGCCTGCGCCAGTTCGGCGCGATC
Source organism: Sphingopyxis sp. GW821-FHT12F08 (assembly GCF_058806755.1). Lineage (NCBI taxonomy): Bacteria > Pseudomonadati > Pseudomonadota > Alphaproteobacteria > Sphingomonadales > Sphingopyxidaceae > Sphingopyxis > Sphingopyxis sp. GW821-FHT12F08. The sequence goes on along the minus strand of NZ_JBXAQA010000003.1, from coordinate 90,298 downwards.
GCGCGCGTCGCGGATGCCCCAGGAAGCCGAGCTGTTGTTGGGCTTGATCACCCAGCGCGCCGCAGGCGGGCAGCGCGACACATCGATCGGCGCGCCGCGGCGGAACAGCGCCCAGGGCGCGGTCGGCACGCCGCGCGCGGCGGCCTCGAGCTTGGTCAGATGCTTGTCGTCGGACAGGCCGCGCACGATCGGCGAGGCGCCGACATAAGGGAGGCGCAGCCGGTTGCAGAGCAAGGGCAGCAGCATCTCCGAATTGAAGAAGCCGCCCCGGTTGAGCAGCGGAAAGACGAAATCGGCGTCGGGTTGGTCGAACAGCGCGGTATAGGAGTCGGCGACGACGAGCGGCAGGCCGAGCCCTTCGAGGATCTCGCGAATCTCGCGGTGATAGAGCGCGTGATTGCCATCCTCGGGGTGAAGGCCGCCGGTCCAGCGCGCATGTTTGGCAATGAACAGCAGCCGCTGGTCGCGGAGGGTGTCGGTCAGCCGGGTCGGCTCGAGAAAAGTCGTTCGCATATGTCGCTTCGACCACAGCGAGGTTGCACCGCGATGACCTTTCGATGACGCGGCTGACACCAAAGCGCAAAATCACTGTCATCTTGCGCGCCTAAATGCGGGGCTCCCCCTCCTTCTGCGCAGGATCGCACTCGCATGTTGCTCAACGTCATCGCCGCCGACGAACCCCGCCTTCCGCCGGGCAAGCGCTATGCGGCGCGGCTGGCGACGGCGCTGGCCAGCGGCGGCGACGCGCGGATCCGGCCCGATGCCACCGGGCGCAACCAATATTATGCGAGCGTCCGGCCGTCCGACGCGCTGGCCTATGGCTCTTCGACGATCAGCAGCATTTCGGAGCATGCCTTCCAGACCCTGCTCGACCGCTGGCATCACGGGCTCGATCGCCCCGTCGCGGCGCACGACTATGCCGAGGGTCTCGCGATCCTGCGCTTCAAGCTGGGCGAAGCCTATGGCCATGCCGACACGCGCGTGGTGTTCGCCGCATCGGGGACCGACCTCGAATATGCGGGGCTCGCCGCCGCGTGGGACGGGCGACCGATCACTGCGATCCTGCTGGGGCGCGACGAAGTCGGCAGCGGCTGCATCCATAGCGCCGCAGGGCGTTTCTTCGCCGACGAAACGGCGACCGGCGCGCGCGTCGTCGCCCAAGCGGCGATCGACCCGGCCTTTGCCAGCACCGAACTGGTCGACGTTCCCGTCCGCGACGCCTCGGGCACGCCGCGCGCCTCGGCCGCGGTCGCCGATGAACTGGCGGCCTATGTCGGACAGGCCGCCGCGGCCGGCCGCAAGGCAGTCGTCCACGTCGTCCATGGATCGAAATCGGGGCTGACGCTCCCCGCGCTGACCGATGTCGAGCGGCTCGTCGCGGCGCATGGCGAGGCGATGACGATCGTCGTCGACGCCTGCCAGCTGCGCATCGCGCCCGCGGTCGTGCGCCGTTATCTCGCGCTCGGCTGCGTCGTACTGATGACGGGGTCCAAATTCGCGGGTGGACCGCCGTTCAGCGGCTTCGCGCTCGTTCCGGCGGCGCTCGCCGCGCGCGCGCGCCCGCTGCCCGAAGGCTATCGCCGCGTCGCGACGCGCGCCGAATGGCCCGCCGACTGGCCCGGTACCGGCCAGCTTCCGGACCAGGGCAATTTCGGGCTGCTGCTGCGCCTGCAGGCTGCGATGATCGAGATGGAGCGCTTCGCCGCGCTGCCCGCCGAGCGGGTGACCGAAGTCACCGCGCGCTTCAGCCACCATGTCATGCGCGTCGTGAAGCGGCTCGAGCTGGTCGAGGTGCCGGGCGCCGGCGGGACGTCGTGCCTCGCCACCGAGACGCTGCGCACGCTCGATCTGTCGGCGCGCTGGCCGGGGTGCGATTTCGCGGCCGCACGCGAGATGCACCGCCGCATCGCCGAGCAGTCGCGCCAGTGGCTGGGGCACGAGATCCGTCTCGGCCAGCCGGTGCGCACGCATGTGCTGCCCAATGGCGAAGCGGCGGGGACGCTGCGCCTGTCATTGTCGATGCCGCTGATTTCGGAGCTGGCGATGCTGCCCGATCGCGCGCTCGACGAGCGGCTCGACCGCGACATGTCGCTGGTCGGCGCGGCGATCTCGGCCGCCGCGGCGCAGACGCTGGGAACGCCGCACGCCGCACCGCTCGGCTGACCGCAGAGGCGACCCGGCGCCGCGACGAACCGCGCCCGATTCTTCGTCACGCCGATGCCGCGCCACGGTTCGCCGCGAAAATGCGGGCTTGCGGGCAGCGCTTTATGCGCCGCACTCGTTGCTTGGTCACTATGACAAAGAAACCGACCCTCTCCCGCCCCGCCGCAAGCGCGATTGCCGCGTTTCTGGCCCTGTCCACCCCCGCCGCCATGGCGCAGACGGCGCCTGCCACCGAACCCGCGCCGCCGACCGTGATGGCACCGCCCGTCGCGCCGACGACGCCGACGACAACCAACCCGGTCGCCGCACCGGCGCCCGCGCCCGCCCCGGTGATCCGCGTCCCGCTCGAACTTCCCGCCGAGCCTGTCGCCAAAGCTCCGCCGCGTCCCGCCGCCAAGGCGGCCCCGCGACCGGCGCCGAAGGCCGCGCCGCGCGCCGCCGCTGCCGAACGTACGGCGCCCACCGCTGCTGCTCCGGTCGAGGCCGCTCCGGTCGCCGCGACTGCTAGCGCCGCGAGCGCGCTCCCGGCCGCCGAAGTCGCTCCGATCGCGCCGGTGACCGACCCCGCGCCCACCCCCGTCGCCACCGAAGCGGCCGTTAACGGCGACGCCTTCCCTTGGGAACTCGCCGGCGGTGCCGCCGCGCTGCTCCTCGCGGGCGGAATCGGTCTGACCTTCGCCCGCCGCCGTCGCCGCGCGCTTCGCGCCGCCGATGCATGGGAATTCCGCGAGGCCGATGCCGAGACCGAATGGGTGCCGACCGCGGCTCCCGCCGTCGCGCGCGAAGCGGAGCCGATGGTCAATCCCGAGCCGATCCCTGCCCCCGCGCCCGTCGAAGAACCGGTGCGCCGCACGACGCCGAGCTTTGCCGCCGCGCCGAGCGGCAGCATGGGGCGCCATGAGGCGATGGCGCTGGTCGGTCCGACCGCCGACAATCCGTTCGAAACGCTGTCGAAGCGCCTGAGCCGCGCGCGCTTCCTCGATCGCAAGGAGCGCGTCGCCTATGACGAAGCGCTGGCGACGCCCGAGCCGCAGGCAGAGGAACCCGCGCGCAAGCCCGTCAGCGCCTGGGAAATCTCGCAGCGCCCGGCGCCCGCGCTCGCCGAGCAGGATGTGCGCCGCCCCGAGCCGGTCGCGCGGGGCCTGTCGCACAGCTTCCGCCGCCCGGGCTTCGCCCGCAAATAGGCGGGCTGGCCTTCGGGCACGAAAAAGGGCGGTGCCTCGCAGCACCGCCCTTTTTTTGCGTCGGACCCCGCCGGCGGACCGGCGGGAACCCGCGAACCGATTACTTCAGTTCGACGGTCGCGCCGGCGGCTTCGAGCTTCTTCTTCAGCTCTTCGGCTTCCGCCTTGCTCACGCCTTCCTTGATCGCCTTGGGAGCGCTTTCGACGAGCGCCTTGGCTTCGCCGAGGCCCAGGCCGGTAATCGCGCGGACTTCCTTGATCGCGTTGATCTTGTTGCCGCCGTCACCCGTCAGGATGACGTCGAATTCGGTCTGCTCTTCGGCAGCCGGGCCGGCAGCGGCAGCAACCGGAGCGGCGGCAACGGCAGCGGCAGCCGAAACGCCCCACTTTTCTTCGAGCATCTTCGACAGGTCAGCCGCTTCGAGGACGGTCAGCGTCGACAGTTCTTCAACGATCTTTGCAAGATCAGCCATGTTCATTCTCCATCAGAACCGGGATGTCCCGGCAGTAGTTTCAAGGGTTCAGTTCAAAATCATGCTGCTTCTTTGGCGGCATATGCGCCAAAAACCCGCGCCAGCTGGCCCGCCGGGGCTGCGGCAATCTGCGCAACCTTGGTGGCCGGAGCCTGCACCAGACCGATGATCTTGGCGCGCAGCTCGTCGAGCGAGGGAAGCGAAGCGAGCGCCTTCACGCCATCGACGTCGAGGACCACATCCCCCATGCCGCCGCCAACGATTTCGAGTTTGTCGTTGGTCTTGGCAAATTCCACCGCGATCTTCGCCGCCGCGACCGGATCGGTCGAGGTGGCAAGCGCGGTGGGACCGGTCAGCAGGTCGCCGATGCCGGTGTAGGACGTGCCATCGAGCGCGATTTTGGCAAGACGGTTCTTCGTGACGCGAAAGTCGGCCCCTGCATCGCGCATTTGCTGGCGCAGCACCGTCGACTGGGCGACGGTCATGCCGAGGTTGCGGACGACCACAACCGAAGCAGCTGACGACAGCGTAGCGTTCAGCGAGGATACGGCTTCGGCCTTTTCCGTACGATCCATGCCTATACTCCACTCATCTGCCCGGATGCGCAGGCGCCGAAACGCATACGCCGCCGGGCGGCTAACACACGCACAGGCCGCAGCGAGCCGAGGCTCGCCTGCCTGTGCGCAACGATGTCCGATGGGGTCGGTCAAGCCGCGAACGCCCGAAAGCCGGGCGGGCGACCGAAAAAGACTGTTCCCCGTCTCGGCTGGAAATTAAGAAGGGCAAATCCCCTTCACCAACTGTCTCGGACGGAATCACCACAGCCAGGGCCGTGGCGACACGCGGGCGCTCATAACGGGATCGCCGATCAAGTCAAGGCTCGTGCGGTGCCGCGCGGGGCCAGCCGTCACAATTCGGACCGCAATATCATGACAAAGCGCGCAAGGTCTGATAGATAGCGCGCGCTGATGCATTCCCCCCCTTGCATCTCCGGCATCGACAGGAGGTATCATGGGGTTTTTCGGATGGTTCGGCGGCCGCGAGGCGGAGCAGCGCCGCTATTATGACGATCTCGACGCATTGCAGCAGATGCGGCTGAAGCATGGCGACAACACGCGCGCCGAGCTGGAGCGGCGCGCCGGCGACCGGTCGCTGCGCGGCCGCGACCGCCGCCATTGGCAGCGACTGCTGAACGTCGACGACACCCTCGCGCCCTGAAGGCCGAGGCGCCGTTTTTCCGGAAGTTGGCGAAAGTGCCGCGCAGCGTGCATGGAGGGTCTTGCAAAACCCGATTAAAGATATATCTTAGAGCTATCAAGAATCACTCTAAGGATATGAATGATGCATTTTTACGGACATATGGGCGGGTGCGGCAAGCGCCACGGCATGCATCGCGGCGGACGCGGCCATGGTTTCGGCGGCGGCCGGTTCGGCCAAGGTTTCGGGCGCGGGCATGGCCGAGGCCATCGGGGCGACGACGAAGGCCGCGGATCGCGGCGGCGGATGTTCGACAGCGGCGAGCTCCGGCTCGTGCTGCTCAAGCTGATCGCCGACGAACCGCGCCACGGTTACGACCTGATCCGCCGGATCGAGGAGATCACCGGCGGCGCCTATGCGCCGAGCCCCGGCGTGATCTATCCCACGCTCACCCTGCTGGGCGACATGGGCCAGATCGCGGCGCAGGAAAGCGACGGCGCGAAGAAGCTCTTCGCGATCACCGCCGAGGGCCAGGCCGAGCTCGACGCCAATGCCGAGCTGGCAGACGCGCTGATTGCGCGGCTGGCCGCGGTGGGCGACGAGCGGCAGCGCACCGACAGCGCCTCGGTACGCCGCGCGATGGGCAATTTGCGCGCGGTGCTGGTCAATCGCCTCGGCGACCGCGACCTCGACGAAGCGCGGCTGCACGAGATCGTCGCGCTGATCGACGAGGCGGCGCAGAAGATCGAAAGGTTGTGAGCATGGATGTTTCCGCCACCGCCCACGTGCCCACCGCGCACGCGAGCAAATATCTGCAGCAGCTGTGCAAGCATTGGCAGCATAATCTGGTCGTGGAGTTCACGCCCGACCATGGCACCGTGACCTTTCCGAAGGATGCGCGCGGCGCGGCCTGGGAAGGCGACGCGCTGGTGACGTTCGACGCCGGCGCCGAGGCGCTGATGGTGCGGATCGATGCCAGCAGCGACGAGCATGTCGAAGCGATGAAAGGCGTCGTCGCGCGCCACCTCGACCGCTTCGCCTTTCGCGAGGCGCCGCTAAGCTTCGATTGGGCGACGACGTAATGGCGCCCCATTCCGTCATCCCGGCGAAGGCCGGGATCTCGCCGGCGCGTTGGAAAGCCAGGTCGAGACCCCGGCCTTCGCCGGGGTGACGGACGGAGACATATCGTTTTTCGATATTATCGATTGACGATAAGATAAGTCTCCCATATATCGTTCTTCGATACAGAACCTATCGGAGAACGATATGCCTAAGGATCATTCAACGCTGCTCGGCGCAACGCGCGCGCTGCTGTGGCTGATGCTGGCGCTGATCGCTGCGGCCTTGCTGTTCGTCGCCCTCTCGGCCGGCGCGCTCGCCGTCATGTGGCCCGAGATCGCGGTCGAGGCGAAGAACAGCGAGGTCTTCCTCGACGCCGAGGCGATGCGGCCGCAGCTCTTCGCGCTGCTCGCCATCCTCGCCGCGATCCTCGCCGCCGCGGTCTATGTCATCCGCCAGTTGCAGGCGCTCGTTGCGAGCGCCGCAATCGATCCTTTCATCCCCGCCAACGCCGGCCGGCTGCGCCGCATCGGCTGGGCGTTGGTCGCGGTGCAGCTGCTCGCGCTGCCGCTTGGATCGCTCGCGCGGAGCATAGCGGTGTCGACGAGCCAGTTCGCCGATATGGGCGGCATCAACCTCCAGAGCATTCTTTCGATCCTGCTCGCCTTCGTCCTCGCCGCGGTGTTCGAACGCGGCACCGCGATGCGCGACGAGCTCGAGGGGACGGTCTGATGACGATCGTGGTGAAACTCGACGACCTGCTCCACGCGAAGCGGATGACGCTGACCGACCTGTCCGACCGCATCGGCATCACGCTGGCCAATCTCTCGATCCTCAAGACCGGCAAGGCCAAGGCGATGCGCTTTTCGACGCTGGAGGCGATCTGCACCGAACTCGACTGCCAGCCGGGCGATCTGCTCGCCTTTGAAGCCGATAGCTGACGCGCGCGCCGGTTCGGGGCTTGGGCCCACGCCGTCTCCCCGGTCAGCGTGGGCCTTTTTTCATGTCGAACCAGCGCCAAGCCGGTCGACGACATATTTCAATCGGCGAGCGCGACCGAAAAACGGCGGCGATTGCTCAGAAAGTTGCCACCGGTGGATTCCACACCGTGGCGGAGACTCCCGACCAACGGCGAGCCGTCGGAGTCCATATAGCGAATCCGGAATCGGCCGCCGGTCCAGTCGATGACCCCGGCGTGGACGGCCGCAACGCATAGCGGCGACGAGGTTTCATATTCGTCCGTGCCATGTACGCCCGCGCTACTGCGATAGGGACTGGGACCGCATTCGATTATGTCGGTTTCGTTGAGCGAGGGGTGCCTGCCGCTCCAGTGCCACTTGAAACCGACAACCTTGGCGGCCTCCGCTGTCCGCACCGGCGGCGTGACGCCGTCGGGCCACCAATTCATCACCGCGCGCAACCCCGGCACGCGATCGACGAGGCGCGACTGGATCGCATCGCGCATCGCATTGCCATAGGTTTTGCCCGACAGGATGCCCTCCACCTTGCGCGCGCCGGCTATAGCGCGATCGACGGCACCCGGATCGTCGCGCAATGCAGCAGCGACGTCGTCGAGCGCATTGGCGGATTCGATCATGCCTTGGCGCGAAACACCGGTCATCGCAGCGGCGACTTCGGCGGGAATATCGACAATCGGACCGATGCTGGTCGCCAGCGGTGTCGGACCGATCGCGTCGCGGACACCATCGACGATCATTCTTCCGTCGCCGCTTTCGGTCCCCTGGATGAGGGCCGCGACGGCATAGGCCGTGGCAAGATATCGCGTCGCCTTGGTCTGGTTGTCACCGGTGACCGCGCCTCCGGGCGCGTGCACGTCGTCACGCAGCTGGCCAGCATATTTGGCGATGTTGAGCAGCCGCGCGGCGTCCTCCGCATCATATTTGCCCGCTTCCAGCGACTGGGTGAAAAGGGCCGCACGGTCCAATATCTCACCCGCGAGCCCCTGAAGCGAGCGTTTGCGCTCGGCCGGCGAAGCATTTTCGAGCGCCGCAATCGCCGCCGACAATTTCGACCGTTGCCCGATTGCATCGCGTTCGAGCATCAGTGCGAGCACCGCCGCGACATTCCGCGTGTCAGCCGATTCGCTATCATAAGCGTCGAGCCGATCGATGATGCCGCTCGTCTCGGCGCGGCGTGCGGCGGGCGTTGTTGCGCGCGCGACGGCGGCTTCGTCGATCGCCGTTTCGAGCAGCCGGACCGCGCGCTCAGTCGGTTCGGGACGCGCGATGTAGCAGGTGGACAGCGGGATCGCCGCGACGCGCCGATACAGCGCGTTCGACCGCTCGGCGACAGCGCGATGCCGGGCGACCTCCGCTTGGGCATCGGCCTGGCGTTGGCGCAGGGTCGCGGGGACCTGTTTGCCGCGGCGCTGAAAGTCGGCGATGGCCAGCGTGACGTCCATCGCATGCTCTTCGGCGGCCAGCCGGTTGCCCAGCGCCCTGGCATCGTCGAGCGCAAAGCTGCGGATGGCGTCATTCCGTTCGGATTCGCTGCACAGCCGCTGCGGGATATCCGGCGACAAAAGCGCGGCGTAAGCCGGCCTTGCCGGCTGTGCCGCCGCCGGGTTTGCGAGCGGAAGCAATATCGTCAGCGCGGTAACGCCGCAGGACAAGCGGGTCCAATGCATCCTTGTCATCATCGTCTCCTCTTCACCGACCCGGTCACCAGATCTGTGACCTAGGCCGGGAAATCAGAGACCGCAGTGACGGTGATTACAGGGCCGCCGAAGGGCGCGCGTGCGAAGGGAGATAGCAACGAAGCTCACAATGCCGCTGCCCGCCCTGCCTCTGCAGGCCGATTAGCCATTTTCCGTCCCTCGGGAACGCGAACGCCGATAGGGTGTTGACCCGCTGGCGGCTCTTGAGGCCGCCCTCTGCATGAAAGGAATATCCGTGACCGATGCCCAGGGGCTGCTTTGCCCGACCTGCCGCGTAAGCCTGACGATGTCCGAACGGCAGGGGATCGAGATCGACTATTGCCCGCAATGCCGCGGCGTCTGGCTCGACCGCGGCGAACTCGACAAGATCATCGAGCGCAGCGAAGGCGCGAGCGCCCCTGCCCCACGCCCTCAGGCCGCGCCGCCGCCGCCTCAGCCGCAATATCGCGACCGCGACCATGGCGAACGCGGCCATGACGACCACCATTACGGCAAGCCGCACAAAAAGAAGTACAAGAGCTTCCTGAGCGAGCTGTTCGATTGATCAGCCGGCGACCGCGTTCCGCCGCGCATAGAGGAAATAGACGGCCAGCCCGACGATATTCCAGATGAAGAACCACAGCTGGGTCTTCGCCGGAAGGCTGACGAAGAGGTAGATGCAGCCGAGCACCGCGATGCCGCCGACCACCCACGGCATTGGCGTGCGGAAGGTGCGCGGGGCATCGGGGGCGCGGCGGCGCATGATCAGCATGCAGATCGACACCGCGGTGAACGCCGCGAGCGTGCCCGCGTTCGCCAGCGCCGCCAGTTCTTTGAGTGGGATGAAACCGGCGAGCACCGCGACGACGAGCGCGGTAAAGATGGTAATACGCACCGGCGTGCCACGCGGCGACAACGCCGCGAGCGACTTGGGGAGCAGCCCGTCGCGCGCCATGGTGAAGAAGATACGGCTCTGGCCGTAGAAGAAGGCGAGGATCACCGTTGGCAATGCGATGACTGCCGAAATGGCGAGATATTGCGCAGCGAGCGGGCTGCCGAGTTCGCGCAGGATCAGCGCGAGCGGTTCGGGGCTGTTGGCGAATTTGCTGTAGGAAATCGCCCCGACCGCGGCGACCGCGACCGCGATATAGATGAGCACGCAGACGAACATCGACCCGACGATCCCGATCTTGAGGTCGCGGTCGGGATTTTTCGCCTCCTCGGCCGCGGTCGCGATCGCATCGAAACCGTAGAAGGCGAAGAAGATGATCGCCGCCGCGGCCATCACCCCGCGCTCGACCCCGTCGGGGCCGATATGCTTGGCGAAGCCATAGGGGCTGAAGGGTTCGAGATTGGCGGCGTCGAACGCGGGCAGCGCGACCGCGACGAAAACGCCCAGCGCGATGACCTTGACGACGACGAGGATCGCGTTGACCGTCGCGCTTTCGCGCGTGCCGAACAGCAGCATGCCCGCGACGATGGCGATGATCGCGATCGCCGGCAGGTTGACGATGCCGCCGAGTTCGGGCCCTTGCATCAGCGCCATCGGGACGCCCGCCCACGCCTGGAGCAAGGGCGCGGCATAGCCCGACCAGCCCACCGCGACCGCGCTGACCACCAGCGAATATTCGAGGATCAGGCTCCACCCGACGATCCACGCGATCAGCTCGCCGATCACGACGTAGCTGTAGGTATAGGCGCTGCCCGAGGCGGGGATCATCGTCGCCATTTCGGCGTAGGCGAGCGCGGCACAGGCGCAGATCAGCCCCGCGACCGCGAAGGACAGGATGACCGCGGGGCCCGCCTTGTCGGCGCCGACGCCGATCAGCGTGAGGATGCCGGTGCCGACGATCGCACCGACCCCCAAGGCGACGAGGTGCGGCCAGCCGAGCGTGCGCGCGAGCGCGGGACCCTTCTGCTCCTCGGGCACGATGGTTTTACGGCGCAGCAGGCTGTCGGTCATTCGGGCTCCCCTTGTTTTGGTTGCTTGTGAAACGGGATGGGGGAGAAGGCAAGCGGGACGGGGAGGGGGCGATGCCGATCCTCCCCGGAACGGGGAGGGGGACCAGCGAAGCTGGTGGAGGGGCACAGGAGGGATCGCCGCGCCAGACTGCACGTGCCCCTCCACTACCCTCCGGGTGGTCCCCCTCCCCCGTTGGGGGAGGATCGCCTACCACCGCAACCGCTCGCCAGCTCAGAACAACCCCTCGATCGCCTCGGCCAGTTTCGCGTCGCGCTCCGACAAACCATCGGCGTCGTGCGTCGTCAGCAATATGTCGACGCGGTTGTAGACGTTCGACCATTCGGGATGATGGTCCATCTTCTCGGCGATGATCGCGACGCTCGCCATGAAGCCGAAGGCCTGCGCGAAATCGGCGAATTTGAAGCGGCGCGTGATCGCGTCGCGGTGCGGCTCGTGCGTCCAGTCGGGGAAGCGCGCGAGCAGCGCATCACGGGCCGCATCGTCGAGTTTCTGGACCATCTTTTCTTCTCCCGCTGGCCAAGCTGCCGCGCTCCCCATAAGGAAGGGCGCGATGAGCGACAAGAGCAGCCTGCCCCTCGACCTGCCCGGCGCGTGGACCGGCACCGCCCCCGATGCCGACGCGCTGTTCGCGCTGGCCGAGGCGGCGTTCGAGACGATGCCCGATATCTTCAAGCCGCACCTCAAGGGCGTGGTGATCGCGATCGAGGAATTTGCCGACGACGCGGCGCTGAAGTCGCTCGATATCGAACATCCCTATGACCTGACCGGGCTCTACGAAGGCCGCCCACTGACCGAGCGCAGCATCGATGCGAGCGGCGGCATGCCCGACCGCGTGACCCTCTATCGCATCCCGATCCTGGTCGAGTGGATCGAGGGCGGCGAACGGCTCGACTGGCTGGTGCGCCATGTGCTGATCCACGAATTCGGGCATCATTTCGGGCTCTCCGACGACGATATGCACGCCCTGGAAGACATCGCGTGACGGCGCTGCTGCGGCTGGACGGCGTGGCGTGCATCCGCGGCGACCGGCTGCTGTTCGAGAGGCTGTCGCTGGCGCTGGCGCCGGGCGAGGCGCTGTGGCTGCGCGGGCCGAACGGCGCGGGCAAATCGAGCCTGATCCGGCTGGCCGCGGGGCTGCTGCGCGCCGCCGCGGGAACGGTCGAGCGTTTCGGGCGCGTCGCGCTGATCGACGAGGCGGCGGCGCTCGACGCCGAGCTGCCGCTGCGCCGCGCGCTCGATTTCTGGGCGCGGGTCGACACCGTCGACGGCCACACGGTTGACCGCGCGATGGAAGCGATGGCGCTGCATCCGCTCGCCGAGGTGCCCGTGGCGATGCTGTCGACCGGGCAGCGGAAGCGCGCGGGCGTCGCGCGTGTGATGGCGAGCGGCGCGCCGATCTGGCTGCTCGACGAGCCGGCCAACGGCATGGACGATGCGGCGCAGGCGCGGCTGGTCGCGGCGATCGCGGCGCATCGCGCGAACGGCGGCGCCGTGCTGCTGGCGTCGCATTTCGCGCTGGGCGTGCCCGATCTCGCCGAGCTCGACATGGGCGCGCTCGCGTGACGATGCTGATCGCCCTCTTCTGGCGCGACTTGCGGCGCGCCTGGGGCAGCGGGGCGCTGTGGCTGCCGATACTGTTCTTCCTGCTGGTGGCAACCGCCTTTCCCTTCGCCGTCGGGCCCGACGCGCTGCTGTTGCGGCGCGCAGGCGGCGGCATGGTGTGGGTCGCGGCCTTGCTCGCAGCGCTACTGCCGATCGACCGGCTGGTGCGACCCGACCGCGATGCCGGGGTGCTCGACCAACTCGCGGTGCGCGGGGTCGCCGACGAGGTGGTCGCGGCGGTGAAGATTTTCGCGCATGCGATCGGCTTCGGGCTGCCGCTGCTTATCGCGCTGCTGCCGGCGGCGGCGTTGCTGGCGCAAGACGGCACGCGGGTCGAGACGCTGGCGACGGGGATCGCGATCGCCGTCCCTGCCCTTGCCTCGCTCGCAGTGCTGAGCGCGGCGCTGACCGCGGGGCTCAAGGGCGGGAGCGCCATCGGCGGGCTGCTCGTGCTCCCGCTCGCGGTGCCCTTGCTGATCTTCGGCGCGGGAATGCTCGATCCGTCGGGGCGCGGCGCGGTGAAGCTGCTTGGCGCGGTGAGCCTGTTGCTGACGGTGATCGGGCCGTTTGCCGCGGGCGCGGCGCTGCGGGGGCTGCGCGAATGACGCGGCAATCGCTCGCGCATATCGCGCTCGTCGTGCGCGACTATGACGAGGCGATCGCCTTCTATGTCGGCACTTTGGGCTTCACGCTGGTCGCCGACGCGTATCAGCCGGCGCAGGACAAGCGCTGGGTACTCGTCGCCCCGCCGGGCAATCCCGAGGGCGGCGCGACGATCCTGCTCGCGCGGGCGGCGAACCCGGAGCAGGCCGAATTCATCGGCAACCAGTCGGGCGGGCGCGTGTTCCTGTTCCTCCAGACCGACGATTTCCGGCGCGATTACCAGCGGCTGCTCGACAAGGGCGTGCGGATCGAGCGCGAACCGCTGGAGGCCGATTATGGCACGGTCGCGGTCTTCCTCGACCTTTACGGCAACAAGTGGGATCTGATCGAGTTTTGCGGGGCTCGATGACCGCCAACGACCGGTTGCTGCCGCAGGCTATTTTCATATTCGCGCAGAGGCGCAGAGAGAACGATCTTTCCTCTCTGCGGGCTCTGCGCCTCTGCGCGCATTAAATTCAACAGATGCAGTTTGGTCGCTTTCGGGAAAAACGCGACATAGGCTTAGTCCACAACCGTCACCCCGGGCTTGACCCGGGGTCTGCCTTGTCTTGAAGAAAAAGGCGGATCCCGGATCAAGTCCGGGATGACGAAGAAGGGGCAACGGCAGTTCACCACCCCAAAGCGGTAATCACCTTCAAATAAGCCTTTCCTACATTATCCGGCTGTGCCAGCCTTCAACCGGCTCTTTCATTTGGTGGACAAAAGCGATCGCTGCCCGGCTTGCCGGTGCGACACGACGGGGTATGCCGGGCGCGTCCAGCACAAAACGGGGCGCTCATGGGGCTGAACTTTACTGAACTTTGTAACATCACGCGGCGCTGACGCCGACCGGGTCCGCGATCCAGCCCGGGATGATGAAACAAGGCCACGGCGGTTCTCCACCCCAAACCCGCCCATAAGAAAAGGGCCGGGGTTTCCCCCGGCCCTTCCCTAAATCATTTCGCCTGAAATCAGGCGCCGGTGACGTCGGCGGTGTCGACCTTGACGCCCGGGCCCATCGACGACGACAGCGCGATCTTGCGGACGTACTTGCCCTTCGCGCCGGCCGGCTTGGCCTTGACGATCGCGTCGACAAAGGCGTCGAAGTTCTGGCGGAGCTTTTCCTCGCCGAACGACAGCTTGCCGAGGCCGGCGTGGATGATGCCGACCTTTTCGACGCGGAATTCGATCTGACCGCCCTTGGCGGCCTTCACGGCTTCGGCGACGTTCGGGGTCACGGTGCCCAGCTTCGGGTTCGGCATCAGGCCCTTCGGACCCAGCGTCTTGCCGAGGCGGCCGACGATGCCCATCATGTCCGGCGTCGCGATGACGCGGCCATAGTCGAGGTTACCCGCGAGCATGTCTTCCATCAGGTCTTCGGCCCCGACCTTGTCGGCGCCGGCGGCCAGCGCCTTGTCGGCATTGTCGCCGCGCGCGAACACCGCGACCTTGACGTCCTTGCCGGTGCCGGCGGGGAGCGTCACGACGCCGCGGACCATCTGGTCGGCATGGCGCGGATCGACGCCCAGGTTCATCGCGATTTCGAGCGTTTCGTCGAACTTGGCCGAGGCCAGCTCGCGCACGGTCTTCAGCGCTTCGTCGACGGTGTGCAGCTTCAGCGCATCAACCTTGCCCTCGAGGGCCTTCTGCTTCTTGGTCAGCTTTGCCATGGGGTCAGCCCTCCGTCACTTCGAGGCCCATCGAGCGCGCGCTGCCCTCGATGATCTTTGTTGCCTGTTCCAGATCGTTCGCGTTGAGATCCTTCATCTTGATCTCGGCGATTTCGGTCAGCTTCGACCGGGCGATCTTGCCGCCGCTGATCTTGCCGGGTTCTTTCGAACCGGCCTTCAGGTTCGCGGCCTTCTTGATGAGGTAGGTCGCGGGCGGGGTCTTGGTGACGAAGCTGAAGCTCTTGTCGGCGAAGACGGTGATGATGGTCGGGGTCGGGGTGCCCTTTTCCATGGAATCGGTCGCGGCGTTGAACGCCTTGCAGAATTCCATGATGTTGACACCGCGCTGGCCGAGTGCCGGCCCGAGCGGCGGCGAGGGGTTTGCGGTCCCAGCCGGTACCTGCAGCTTGATATAGCCGCTAATCTTCTTGGCCATGATGGCCTCCTTTCTTTCTGTCGGTCCGCCGCGAACAGCGAGCCTCAAAATAAGCGGTCAAGCAGAGGGTTATCAGCCCTCCTCCCGCGCGGAATCACGCCCGTATCTGACGCGAAGCGGCGCCGTTAGCCGCAAATGCACGCGAAAGCAAGGCGTCTCAGCCCTGCGGCGCCAGTCGCAGCAGCCCTTCCTGCACCGCCGAGGCGATGAGTGTGCCATCCTGGCGATAGATCGAGCCGCGGTTGATGCCGCGGCTGCCGCCGGTCCAGTCGCTGTCCATCACATAGACGAACCATTCGTCGACGCGGATATCGTCATGGAACCACATCGCATGGTCGAGGCTGGTCGAGAACAGCCCGGGGGTCATGAAGTTGAGCCCGTGCGGGAGCATAGCCGAGGACAAGAGCCCCATGTCGGACGCGAAGGCGAGGAAACCCCGGTGAACGAGCGGGTCGTCGCCGATCGGCGCGGCGACGCGGAACCATTGATAATGCTGCGTCGCCTTCGCCGAAGCGGGCGGGCGATGGTTGCGCAGCTCGAACGGGCGGCGGCGCGCCATATGGAAGAAAGTCTCTTCGGACACATTGGGGTCGGCGGCGATCGTCTCGAGGAAGTCGCGGCATTGCTCGGGCGGCAACAGGTCGGGCATCGGCACCTGATGCGCGAGGCCGGGGGTCGGCAGCTGGAACGAGGCGGTGAGGTTGAAGATCACCTTGCCGTCCTGGCGCACGACGACGCGGCGGTTGGCGAAGCTGCGCCCGTCGAAATCGCGGTGGACGCGGAAATGCAGCGGCTTGGTCTCGTCGCCGCCGCGCAGGAAATAGGCGTGGAGCGAATGGACCTGCTTGCCCGGATCGACGGTGCGCGCCGCAGCGACCATCGCCTGCGCGATGACCTGGCCGCCGAAGATGCGGTCGCGCGCGGTGGTGGCGAGCGCGGGAAAGGCGAACTCGTCGGGCTCGCCCGCGGGTTCGAGGTCGAACAGCCGCGCGACCGCCGCGACGACCGGGCCGGCATCGACGCTGGCGTTGATCGCGCGGGCGCGTTCGATGCGGGCCTGAATCTGCTCGGGACTCAGGCTCATATAATCACCCGCAACTGATGGGAGAGGACGGCGCAGGCCGTCACTTCATCCGCTCGACCTGCTCGAAGTCCAGCTCGACCGGGGTCGCGCGACCGAAGATCGACACGCTGACCTTGACGCGCGCCTTGTCGAAATCGAGTTCCTCGACGAGGCCGTTGAAGCTCGCGAACGGACCCTCGAGCACCTTGACCTGGTCGCCGATTTCGTAATCGACGCGGATCTCGGTCTTCGGACGCGCCGCGGCCTCTTCCTTGCTGTTCAGGATGCGTGCGGCCTCGGCCTCGCTGATCGCCTGCGGCTTGCCCATCGAGCCCAGGAAGCCCGTGACCTTCGGTGTATTCTTGACGAGGTGATAGACGTCGTCGGTCATCGTCAGCTTGGCGAGCACGTAACCGGGGAAGAATTTCCGTTCGGCCTGCACCTTCTTGCCGCGCTTGACCTCGGTCACCGTCTCGACCGGAACCTCGACCGATTCGACGAGCTGCGACAGGCCCATGCGTTCGGCCTCGGCGATCACCGAATCGCGAACCTTGTTCTCGAAGCCCGAATAGGCGTGAATGATGTACCAGCGCGCCATCTTGTCCTGTTCCTGTTAGTGGCGCGGCTTAGCGCGCGAGCGACGTCAGCCAGGTGACGACCGCGTTGAAGACCGAATCGACGCCGAGGAAGAAGAAGGCAAGGATCGTGGTCATGATCAGCACCAGGATCGTCGTCTGCACCGTTTCGCGGCCCGTGGGCCACACGATCTTGCGCGCTTCATCCTTCACCTGATTGATGAATTGGCCGGGGCTGGTCTTCGCCATGATCCTGCTGTCCTCGTAAGCGTCAATAATATCCGGCCAGATGGGTCGCCGCCCGCCGCGCGTCAAGCGCGCTTCAGGCAATAGTCCGCCCACCCTTGCCGAGCATGCCGGCCAAAGGCGGAAGGAAAACGGCGCATCTGTCCGAATGGAGCGGCCTTTACCGGTGCCTGTGTGCGATTGCAAGTCATAGGCTGGACGCGCGGTGCGGCATGTGGCGGCGCATCAAGAGGAGCAGGCCGATCATCAGCGCCCAGGCCGCGCTCGGCTGGAGCGCGAAGAGCAGGTGGAGTTCGCGCGCCGCAGCCGCCCCGTCCTTCGGATCGAAGCCGACGATGTCGAGCAGCGTGTAGCTGACCGCGATCGCGGCGGCGACGCCGAATTTCTGCATCAGGTTGAGCAGCGCGAAGAGAAAGGCCGAACGGCTGCGCCCGCAGCGCGCGGCGTCGCGCGGGATCAGGTCGGCGAGCATCGACTGGGTGAAGAGCAGCCCGACGAAGCCCGTGCCGAGCAGCAGCGAAAAGCCCGTCGCCTGTGTGAGCCCGCGCGGCTCCTGCGCCAGCGTCGCGAGCAACAGCGTCGCGATCAGCAGCCCCATCGCGATCATCGTCCGCGGCTTGCCGAAGCGGCGCGCGAGCAAGGTCCACAGCGGCGAGGCGATCGCGCCGCCGATGAAGCTGGCAAAGAGCAGCACCGCGCTCTGCCCGTCGAGCCCGAGCACCGCGGCGGCGAAGAAGACGAAGAGCGAGGTCAGCGAACCGAAGGCGAAGCTGTTGAGGAACTGCACCCCGAACAGCAGCATCAGCGGCGGGAAACCGAGCGAGGCGCGGATCTCGTGGCGCCAGCCGATGCCGGGTTCGGCGATCACCGCGCGCGGCGGCACGCGCGCGATGGCGATCAATGCCACGGGCGCCATGATCAGGAAGATGGCAGCATAGGCGAGGATGCGGCCCTGCAGGTCGAGCCCGGGGATCAGCAATTGCGCCGCGGCGGGGGCGGCGAAAGCGACGAGCAGCGCGATCTTCGCGAACCAGTCGCGCATGCCATAGAGCAAGGCGCTGTCGGCGGGCGAGCGCACGAGTGCGGCGCCCCACGACAATTGTGCGACTTCGTAGAGGCTGAAGCTCGAGTAGAAGAGCACCATCACGAGGAAGAGCGCCGCGAACGCCAGGCTGTCGCCAACGGTGACGACCGTCAGCAGCAATAGCGCGAGCGGCACCAGCGCCATCAGCATCCAGCGCCGGTGCGCGCCGAGCCCGGTACGGACGCGGTCGATCATCGTGCCGATCAGCGGGTCGACGACGCCGTCCCAGATGGTGGTGAGCGAAAAGAGCAGCCCGACGAGGCCCACCGCGATCACGCCGCCTTCGGCGATATAGGGCGGGAGGTAGACGCTGAACGGCAAGCCGAGGATCGCGGTGGGGCCGGCGGTCGCGGCGAAGGCGGCGACGGTGTTGGGGCGGAGGGTGGTGTCGTCGGTGCCCGCCGCGGCGGGCATGGAGTCGGCGGGCGCCGTTGAAGCTTGCTGCTCTGCCACGTCGCCTTGTCTCCGATCCGAGGCGGGGAGAGTTTCAGCAATTGACATGGGTGTCAACAGATGAGGCGGCGGGTTTTGGGCGGAACGCGACGTTCGCGCAAACCACCTCCGTCACCCCGGGCTTGACCCGGGGCCTGCCTTTTCTTTCATCAGACGTCGGAAGAAGGAAGGCGGGTCCCGGGTCAAGCCCGGGATGACGATTAAACAGGCGGCAGCTCCCCACCTCAAACCGTCGCTCAAATATCGCCCAAATAGCCTTCAACCACCCTTCCCCATTCGCCGCCGCAAGCGCAATGTCCGCGCCACTTCGACTCCCGGGGGAACTCGACCATGTCCGACGTCGCCAAGGCCGCGATCACCAATATCTTCGTGCTGATGCTGGAGAATCATTCGTTCGATCAGATGCTCGGGCGATCGGGCCTGCCCGGACTGAAGATCGCGCCGCCGGATGCTTCGAACAGCTACAACGGCAAATCCTATCCCCTGTTCAGCCCCGCGCCCTGGTCGATGACGACCGATCCAGGGCATGAATTCCCCGACGTGCTACAGCAATTATGCGGCGCCGCGGCCGCGGCCGCCTATCTGGAGAAATGCGACAAGGGGACGAAGAAGGACCCGCACCCCGTCGATTGCAGCCAGTGCCATTATCCTGCGATCGACCTCAGCGGCTTCGTCAGCAGCTATGCAACCTCGACCAGCGAGGCGACGGGGACGCCCGAGCCCGCGCATTATGGCGACATCATGGGCTGCTTCGACACGGCTGCACAATTGCCCGTAATCTACCGGCTCGCGCAGGAGTTCGCGGTGTGCGACGCGTGGCACAGCTCGCTGCCGGGACCGACCTGGCCCAACCGCTTCTTCGTCCATGGCGGATCGTCGGCGGGGATGGACGTCAGCCCCGAGATGAACAGCGAACTGCCGTGGGAGACGCTGCGCGGGTTCGAATATGAAAATGGCTCGATCTTCGACGCGCTGAAGGCGGCGGGACACCGCTTCCGGCTGTATCAGGACAAGACAAACGCGTTCAGCGACAAGCCTTCGCCCTGGTGGCAGGGCGGCTGGATCTCGCAGGTCGCGTCGCTGAAGGGGCTGAGCCTCGCCGACATCTGGTCCTTGGGCTGGTTCAAGGGCGACGTGCACGCGCGGCGCGCCGACGGCAGCGCGGCCTATGCCGAGATTCCCTATACCTTCATCGAACCCAATTTCGGCGCGAGCTTCTTTTCGAAGCAGCACGACCCCGACGGGCAGAGCTTCGACGGGCCGCGCTACGCCGGCGGATCATCGCAGCATCCCGAGGATGACTGCTACGGCGGCGAGGCGCTGATCAAATTTGTCTATGAGACCGTGTTCGGACCCGCGTCGCCGATCCGCGACACCAGCCTGCTGATCGTCACCTATGACGAGCATGGCGGCTTCTACGACAGCGTTGCGCCCGGATGCGCGGTGCCGCCGGGCGACAGGGCGCCCACCGGGCAGGAGTATCTCAATCGCTATTGCTTCGATTTCAGCCGCTACGGCGTGCGCGTGCCCGCGGTGATCGTGTCGCCCTGGGTGCCCAGGGGCAAGGTCGACCCGACGCTTTACGACCACACGTCGATCCTCGCGACTTTGCGCACCAAGCTGGGGCTGAAGCATTTGACCGCGCGCGACCGGCAGGCGAACGACCTGTGGGATTTGCTGAGCGAGCCCGCGCCGCGCACCGACATCCCGGCGGTGCTGCCCGATCCGGTGAAGCCGCCCGCGCGCAAAGCCGCCGCGGACACGCCGCCCGACGACCTGCCGCTGCCGCGTTCGGGCAACATGATCGGCTTCCTGCACGTGCTGCTGAAGGCCGAGATCGAGTTGGCCGAGAAGAGCGGCGCGCGCGCGATCGCCGACATCGTCGCCGATTTCCACAAGATGACGACGCACGCGCATGCGAGCGCCTATGTCGCGAAGATGAAGGCGATGCTGGACGCGCTCGTTGAAGAATCACCCTAGCCCTGAGCCTGTCGAAAGGCGTTTCACTGGGAAGCGCCCTTCGACAGGCTCCGGGCTAGGGTTTGGTTTGCACAACCGACCTAGGCGGGCGAGGACAGCTTCATCAGCACCAGCCCCGCGACGATCAGCAGCGGCATGCGATCATCCGACCCCATCGCGGGATCAACGCGGGTCGAGCGGCTCGTCGCCGGCATTGTCCAATCGCAGCTCAGCCACATCCATTCCAGGGCGGGGTTCAGCAGCGAGGCCATGCCGATATCTTTGTTCATCGACGATTTGCTGGAAACGAGTCCGCCGACCTGGACGGCAACCGCGTAACGCTCTCGCCTCACCCGCTGCCGCTTACCCGAAATGCCCCGCCCATTACCTCTTGCCATTCTGGCGAGCGGGCCATCGGGATGTTTCTATTCGCGGGGCGCGGCGGCTGGCCGAGCGCAGGGAGGGACGAATGGCGAAAGACGAGACAGGGGTGCCGCAGGACCCTGCCGCCGCGCAATTGTCGCGCCGCCATATGCTGGGGGGATTGGCGGCGGCCGCCGCCGCGACGAGCACAGTGCATCCCGCGCCGGCGCGCGCCAAATCCCGGTCGGGATGGGACATCATCATCGTGGGTGCCGGCGTTTTCGGGAGCTGGACCGCGTGGAATCTCCAGCGGCAAGGACACAAGGTGCTCCTGCTCGACGCGTGGGGGCCGGCCCATAGTCGAGCCTCTTCGGGCGGCGAGACGCGGCTTATCCGGACCGAATATGCCGGCAACGCGCTCTACACGCGCTGGGCCTGGACCTCGCTCGCCGAATGGCAGGCGCTGTCGCGGCGGCACGAGAGCCCGATCTTTCACGCGACGGGCGCGCTTTATATCTATCCGGAGGACAATGCGACGATCGATCAGAGCATCGCGCTGCAGCGCGGGTTCGGCATTCCGATCGACAAACTCACCCCCCCGCAAATGGCCAGCCGCTGGCCGCAGATGAATTTCGACGGCATCGCGGTCGGGGTGATGCAGCCGACGATGGGCGCGCTGATGGCGCGTCGCAGCGTGCAAAATCTGGTCGCGGAATTCGTCGCGGCGGGGGGCGTTTACCGGCAGCTTGCCATCGATCCGCCGCGTTCGACCAAATCGGCGCTTTCGTCGATCGAGGGCAATGGTGAAAGATTGAGCGCGGGCCGCTTCATCTTCGCCTGCGGCCCCTGGCTGCCCAAGCTGTTTCCCGACGTCATCGGGGGCCGGATCGTGCCGACGCGGCAGGAGGTCTTTTATTTTGCGCCCGAGCCCGGCGACGACCGCTTCGCCGCACCGCATATGCCCGCCTGGGTCGATGCGGGCGATCCCGACCTGCATTATGGCTTTCCCGATATCGAGGCGCGCGGCTTCAAGATCGCGCTCGACGGCCATGGCCCCAAATATGATCCTGACGGGATGGACCGGCGGACCACAGATCAAGGGCTGGCCGATGTGCGCACCTACCTTGCCAAACGCTTCCCCGCCCTCGCCAAGCGCCCGCTCGCGGCGTCCGAGGTCTGCCAGTATGAGAATAGCGACAACGGCCACATGCTGATCGACCGGCATCCGATATGGAGCAATTGCTGGATCGTCGGAGGCGGCACCGGCCATGGCTTCAAGCATGGTCCGGCGGTCGGTCGCTATGTCGCGGAGCAGGTGCTCGGGACGGGCAAGGCCGAACCCGATTTCACGCTCGCCGCGCACAAGGTTCACGGCTAGATAAGCCAGCCGGGAGGACGAATATGATGCGTGCGTGGACGATGTCGGCGGCGGTGTTCGCCATGGCTTTCACCCTGTCCTTTGCGCCCGCGCGGGCGCAATCAGCCGGTCCCGCCTATGCCATGCCCTCGACCGAGATGTTCGAGACCAAGTCCGACGAGGGCGAGACCTATCGCATCTTCATTTCCTATCCGAAAGGCGACCCGCCCGCGGGGGGCTACCCCGTCCTCTATGTGGTCGACGGCAACGCCTATTTCGCCTCCTTCGCCGAGACACGGCGGCTGCTCGAATATGCCGAGAAGGGCCAAGCGCTGGTGGTCGGGGTCGGCTATCCGACCGACGAGGCCTATCATTCGCGCCGGACCGCCGACTTCCTGTTTCCGGTGCCGACCGTCAGTCCGCCCGCGCAGGCCAAATCGCAACCGAACGCGACCAACACCGGCCGCGACAAATTCCTCGATTTCCTGACCGGCAAGCTCAGGACCGAAATCGGCAAGCGCTACAAGATCGACCCCGACCGCCAATCGCTGTTCGGTCACAGCTTCGGCGGATTGTTTGCGCTCCACGCCCTCTATGCGCGTCCCGACGCCTTTCAGTCGATCGTCGCGGCCAGCCCCTCGCTCGAATGGAATGTGCAGGACATGCTGCGCGAGGAGCGCGCCTTCGCCGCCAAGCTTGCGGGCGGCAAGATTGGCAGGACCAGTCGCCTCATGCTCGTCGTCGGCGATCAGGACAGCGACGATGACCCCGAGCCCGCGCGCGCGCTCGCCGTGCGCCTCGAACCGCTGTCCGCCTATGGGCTCAGCACGCGCTATCGCCTGTACAACGACGAAATCCACATCACCGTGCCGGCCCGCGCGGTGACCGACACGTTGCGCTTCGCCTTCCGATAGGTCGGCGACGCGCTGCCGCCGGTCAGGCCGGCATCAAATTCTTGTGGATGACCCCGTCCTTGACGATCAGCAGCAGGTTGCGCTCATGGTCTTCGAGCAGCCGCAGGTCATCGAGCGGGTTGCCGCGCACCAGGATCAGGTCGGCCCAGGCGCCTTCCCGAACGACGCCGAGCGCCGCCTGAAGATAGGGGTTGCGCCGGCCGCTCCTGGCAAAAAGCTCGCAATTGCCCGATGTCGCGATGCGCAGCACCTCGGCATTCGAATAGATTGCGCCGAAGCGCGGCAGCATCGCATTCTCGGTCCGCAACGTGCGCGTGCGCGAAAACAGGTCGGTGCCGAAAGCGACCTTCACGCCATGTTTCTTCGCCAGCCGCACGGCCGCCTGCCAACCGCCGCCGCCGAGCGACTCGGCGGCCTTCGCCTGCTGCTCCTCGGTCAGGATATTGTCACCCGCCTCGAAGGGCTGGATCGAGAGCCACGCCCCTTTTTCGGCGATCAGCGCCGCGGTGCGGTCGTCGATCGCATGGCCATGCTCGATCGACAGCACCCCTGCCTCGAGGCAGCGGCGCACCCCCGCCGGCGTATAGGCATGCGCGCAGGCGTAGGTGCCCCAGTCGGTCGCCGCCTGCACGATCGCGCGCATTTCATCGAGCGTATATTGGACCGTGTCGATCGGGTCGTGATCCGATGTCACGCCGCCGCCGGCCATGATCTTGATCTGCGACGCGCCGCGCTTGAGCTGTTCGCGCGTCGCCGCCAGCACTTCGGGGACCCCGTTCGCGACCGCGGTCATGCCCTTTTGCTGGCGGACCGAAGGCCGGCCGCCGAGCGCGGTCGGAAGCTCGCCGACCGGTTCGGGATCGCCATGCCCCGATGTCTGCGAGATCGCCGCGCCGCTTGGATAACAGCGCGGTCCCGGCATCACGCCGCGATCGATCGCGGTCTTGATCCCGAAGATCGCGCCGGCGGTGTCGCGCACCGTGGTGAACCCGCGCATCAGCTGATATTCGGCGTCCTTGAAGATCATCGCGATATGCGTGGCGTCGTCCGACCCCATCCATGGCACACCGCGGACCGCCGCCATGTGCCAGTGCGCGTCGGTCAATCCGGGCATCAGCGTCTGCCCCGCGCCGTCGACGATCGTCGCGCCGGCCGGCACCGGGATATCGCCGGACGAGACCGCGTCGATGCGGTGGCCGCTGATCCGGACGTTGCGCGGCTGGCGGCCGCTGCCGGTGCCGTCGAACAGCTGGACGCCCTGGATCAGGATCGTCGCCGGCGGCTCGTCCGCCGCCGCGGCCGCCGCGAGCGGCGCCAGTCCCAGACCGGCGAGGACCGCCCGGCGCGTCGGATGCAAGCTCATTCGTCCTCCGCCATTCGATCGGCCCTCATCGGCGTCCTGCGAGCAGAAGATGCCAGACGCGGCCAAGCCTCAACCGCCAGATCGGCCAGCGCGAAGGGACCAATTATTTGCCGCGCTTCTTTTCGGCGCGCTGGCGGTCGATCTCGGCCACCCAATCGTCGGCGGTCATCGGTCCCGTCGCCTCGAAATGCACATGGTCGGCCATCCACTCGCGGATGCCGACGAAATAGAGCGCGCCGGTCGGCAGGCCCATTTCCTTGACCTTCGCCGCCATCGCCGCTTCCTGCGCCGCCGTGGGTTTGGGCCGCGCGGGCTTGTAGAGGAGGATATCCCAGCCTTCACCGCCGGCATGCAGGAACAGCTGCGTCGGCGGCTGGCCGCCCGCGATGCTGACCTTGTCCCACTTCGCCATGTCGCGGATGAAGGCCTCGGTCTGGCCCGGCGCCATACGGAACATCTCGAACACCGGGGTCGTCATTTCAACGGCCGCCTCGGCGCCGGCAGCATCGGGCGCCTTCTCCTTTGCCGCAGCGGGCATGGCGAGCGTGAATGCGAACAATGCAAAAGTCAGGCTGCGCAGCATCGGGTCCTCCCATCCTCTGATGCCCAAGCCTGCCCCGCCGCCGCCCACGCGGCAAGGCGCGAGGCGGGTGGCGGCGCGGCCAGATGGGTAAAGCCGGACCGCCTCGCGCAAGGAGTCGCGACCGCTCCTTACCCGTTTTGTCCGACATTACCCCTTTTCCGCCGTTCAAGCCGGCGCGCGCGCATTCTATCGATAGTCGATGGACGATATCAGCCGACGCAACATCCTCGCCGCCGCCGCGATCGGTGCGCTCGTCTCGCCGGCGGCTGCGACGGCGCGCCAACCGCGCTACAAGTTCGAAGGCGGGTCGGAAGGCTTCAACCGCTTCCATGCGGTGCACGAGGGGCTGGGCTCGATCGACGTGCGACTGTTCGACTTCGGCGGCGCAGCGGCGCCCGCCAATTTCCTGATCTACGACATTCCGGTCGGCGCCAGCGAAGGCGTCCATCTCCACAACCTCACCGACCCCGAACTCGGCCCTTATGAGGAATATTATTATATCATCGAAGGGCGCGGGCGGATGACGATCGACGGCGAGCAGATCCTCGTCACCGCGGGCGACCATGTCTTCGCGCCGCTCGACTGCTGGCGCGGCATCGAGAATATCGACGACCAGCACCACCTCAAGGTCTTCCTCACCTATATCGACCGGTCGGCGAAAGCCTGAACTGCCCCTAGCCGCCCGCCGACTTAAGCGGCAGTTTCAGGGGGCGGATCAGGACTTGCCGGTCGCCGACATGGACCGGCTGCGCCGCCGCGGGACGCTGCGACACCAGGCGCTGCGCCGCCTCCCCTGCCCCGTAACGCGTCCGCCGCCAGCTGATATCGGGCAGCTCCGCCTTGGGGGACAGCTCCAGCTCGATCTCGAGCCGCCGGCACGAACGACCGGTGCAGCCGATATAGACGGGAACGCCCCGCACCTTCGGGCGCGCGCCGTTGACGACGATGTGCCGGATCGCCTTGCCTTCCTTAATATGGAATTCCTGCCGGTCCGCCTGCGGCGCCTCCGCCGCGAGACGGATCGTGCGGCGATCGCCCGCCGTCACGTCCGACACGATCTCGATCTTTCCGGCATCGGCCAGCCGCGGCGCGTCGGCCCGCCAGTTGCCCTTGTCGTCGGTGGTCTTGTCGAATGCCGCCACCGCACGCATCGCCGAAGGCAGCGGTCCGTTGTCCTCGATCAGGAAGCGCGCCTTGCCATTGTCGTCCTCGTGCACGACGTTCAGGTGGCGCGGCGCCTCGCGGGTGTAGGCCGGCACGATCAGCGCGGCGGCGAACGACGCGGCCATGACGACGGCACACAGCGCCGGCGCCAGCCTCGCGCGAAGCATGCTGCCGGGCATGAAGAGGAGGAACATGAAGACCAGCAGCATGGTCGCCGGCGCCGCATTTTCGATGAACAGCCCCTCTTCCAGCCCGCCGGCGAGCGGCAGGACGATCAGCAGGAACAGGATCGCGGCGCACAGCAGCAGCGGCAACACGCCCCGCCGCGCCGCGGCGATCCGCGAGGCCACCGCGGCGGCGATCACGAACGGCATCGGCCATATAGCGAGGATCGCGAGGCCGGGCACGAAGGCAAAGGCCGCGAGGATCGGGGCGCCGAGCCAGAACCAGGCGGCGGCCACGCCGCGAACGCGGCTTTCCTCGCGCAAGAGCGCCAGCACCAGCGATGCGCCCGCGAGCGCCGCCGAGGCATAGAGCAGGCGAAAGGCGGCCGGATGGGCGGTCCCGAAGGCCGCCTCGGGCCGCAGCACCGCGACCAGCACCGCTGCGCCGATCGCAAGTGCGGTCCCCGCGGCGACCGCGAGCAACGGCGTGAAAGCGCTCCGAACGCGCCTGGTGTCACCCTCGCGCCAGAAGAGAAAAGCGGCCGCGGCGAGACCGGCGACAAGGATGATCGCGGCCACCAATTGGGGAACGACCAGCAGCAGCTTGCGACCGACATCGGTATAGACGCGCTTCCCCTCGGCATCCTTGGGGCGGTCGGCCGCAAAGCCGGTTACCGCCGTGAATGTGCTGGCGCCCATATGGCGCACCGAATTCCGGTCAAGATGGACGAGATTGTCGAGCGGCGTGTGATAGCGCTTGCCGCCGCCGATGATCGAATAATTGCCCGCGTCGATGCCGAGCGGCAGCAGCATCGTGAGATCGGTATCGTTCGGCAGCAATTCGTAGAAGTCGGTCGCGAGCGAATTGGCCGAGGGCAGCGGGCCGTCCTCGATCGCCGCGATATCACGCGCGTTCGGGCTGCTCGTCTGGAACATGTTGACCCCGCCGGTCGTCCCGCGCGCCTCCATATTGACCACCGCGCCCACCCGCCTGGCCAGCGGGTCGTGCGCCGCGAACGCCGCGGCGCCGACGAGCCCCGCTTCCTCGGCATCGGTCAGCAGCACCAGCACCGGACGCGCGAGCCGTTCGCCCTTGAGCCGATGCGCAACCTCGAGCGCGACCGCGACGCCGATGCCGTCGTCGGCGGCACCCGGACCCGCCGGGACCGAGTCATAATGCGCCGCGATCATCACGGCATCGTCGCCCGGCGGGGTCACCCAGAAGGCGATGTTGCGCGGCCGCGCGCAGATCGCCGCGCCCTCGCGAATGTCGTTGCAATGAAAGCGCTCGCGGATCTCGGGCACGAAACCGGCCTGCCGGATTGCGGCCAGAAGCCGCGCCTCGACCGCGTCATTGGCGTCGCTGTCGGTCGGATGCGCCCGTTCGTCGCCCAAAATCGTGGCCAGGCGTGCCACCGCCCGATCGGCGTCGAAGGCGGTCTCCAGCGTCTGCGGCGCATCGACGCCAAACGGCCGGGTCGTCCACAGCACAAGCAGGACAAGGGCTACGGCGACGCCCCACCAGTCTCTTGCCCCGCTCAATCGCGCCATCCGCTCCGTCCCCCGCATATGTCCATTCGCGGTGCGATCATGCCCGCCATCGCCCGCCGGTCAAAGGGAAAGCGGGCCGCATATGCTCAAACGCCCCGGGTTCGCTCGCGCGGCAGCAACAGGATCATCGCCGCCGCCAGAATTCCGCCGAGCCCCATGACCAGCGATACGAGGAGCAAGCTGCCGCCGCTCGCAAAGAGCGCACCCGCCACGACCGGCCCGAGCGCCGAACCGCCGCGGCCGATCCCGATGACGAAGCCGGTGCCGCTGGCGCGCAGCGATGCAGGGTAGGTCTGCGCGAGCAGCGGGTACATGCCGACCACCCCCGCGTTGATGAAGAAGGCCGCGATCGCGACGGTCACCGACAGACGCGTCAGATCGGCCCCGGCCAGACCGAACAGACCGATCGCGACAAATCCCGCGAGCATCGCCCCGGCCACGAGCGGGCGCAGGTTGAAGCGCTGGCTCGCGAGCCCGATCGCGAGCGCACCGGTGAGGTTGCCGACATTCGCCGCGACGAGCACACCGCCCGCCTGCGACGCGTCGAAACCCAGGTCGACGACGATCTTCGGCACCCATTTCTGGATGTAATAGAAGAACAGGATCTGCGCGAAATAGGCGATCGTCAGCAGGGTCGTGACGCGCGCGAAGCCCGACGCGAAGAGCGACGCGATAGAGGGTTTGAGCGCCCCGGCCGCGGGCGGCGGCAGCGCATCGACCGGCGCGTGGCCGAGCCGGCCGAGCGTCGCATTAACCCGCTCCAGCGCGCCGGACGGGCGGCGCGCGATCAGCGATTCGATCGATTCGGGAAGGAAGAGGACCGCGAGCGGGATCATCGCCGCGCTGGCGATCGCACCGAGCATGAACACCGAGCGCCAGTCGCCCGTTTCGGCGAGCAGCTTCGACGCGAGAAGCCCGCCCAATATCGCTCCGGTCGAATAACCCGCGATGTTGAGCGCGACGTTCAGCCCGCGCCGCTTGTCGTTCGAAAATTCGGCGACCATCGCGCTCGTCGAGGACAGCATGCCGCCGATCCCGATGCCGGTCAGGAAACGGATGACCGACAATGTGACCACGCCATCGGCGCGGGTCGCGGCGAACATGCCGAGCGCCATCAGCCCGAGGC
The DNA here is from genome assembly GCF_058806755.1 of Sphingopyxis sp. GW821-FHT12F08. Classification (NCBI taxonomy): domain Bacteria; kingdom Pseudomonadati; phylum Pseudomonadota; class Alphaproteobacteria; order Sphingomonadales; family Sphingopyxidaceae; genus Sphingopyxis; species Sphingopyxis sp. GW821-FHT12F08. Next base: position 61,268 of record NZ_JBXAQA010000003.1, on the reverse strand, counting down.
AGGCAAGGATCGTCGGTCGCCGCCCGGCGCGGTCGGCGACATTGCCGATCAGCACCGACCCCGCCGCCATGCCGAGCAATTCCATCGACAGCACGATGCCGAGCGTTGCCTTGTCGACCCCCCATTCCGCGGCGATGCCGGGCGCCGCGAAGCTGATCGCCAGCACGTCGAAACCGTCGAGCGCGTTGAGCGCGATGCAGAGCGCGACCACCACGAGCTGAAGCCGGCGCATCGGCGCGCCGGCGATGACGGCTCTCGGATCCTCGTTCATGTCACGGCTCTCCCGCCGGGCGCGTGCCGCGTGGCCGCTCCGGTCCTTGTCGTGGGGGCGGGCGACCGCCTATTTCAGCTTGGCAAGATGTTTCGCGGCGATCGCCGCCATGTCGGGCCGCCGTTCGAGGCAGCGCGAGACCGGCCCCACGACGACCACCGAAAGCAACCGATCGCCGCCGGGCAGCGGCAGCGCGATACCCGCCAGATCGGGGGTATATTCGATATTGCTCTGATGCCAGCCCATCGCCGCGGCCTCGTCCAGCCGCGCCTCGACCGCTTCCGCACTCGCGGGCGTCGTCGGCGAATAGCGGACAAAATCGATCTTGCGGTACAGCCGGCCGCGTTCCTCGCGCGGCATTTGCGCGAGCAGAGCGCGCCCCGCCGACGTCGCGTGAATCGGGACGCGGTCGCCGACCTGCGCAAAATAGCGCACCGGTTGCTGCGATTCGACGACGTCGACGAAGGTCGCATGCGTTCCGGCGGGCGCGGCGATCGCAACGGTCTCGCCCGTCGCCAGCATCAGGTCGCGCGCGAGGCGATGGAATTTCTCGGGAAGCGGCTCGGCGCGCGTCACCGCTTCGGCCAAAACCAGCCAGCGCGGGCTCGGATAATAGCCGCCGCGCCCGCGCGGTTCGTATAAATAGCCCTTCGAGGCGAGGGTCGACACGATCTTGAAGGTGCTCGACCGCGGCCAGCCCAGATCCCCGGCGATCTCGGCACCGGTCGCAGGCCGCAGCCGTTTCGCGAAATATTCGAGGATTTCGAGCGCGTTCGCCGCCTGCCGCACGATCATGATCTGGTTCGCCTGAAAAAATTTGTGAACCTCCATATGGCCGAAGCGCGCCGCCCGGAAAAGCCGTCCGCATCTCCGGACGCCGGTCCATGCTCAGCGCGCCGTAAAGCCGCCGTCGACCGGCAGCGCGACGCCGGTCACGAAGCTCGCCTCGTCGGACGCGAGCCACAGCGCGGCGTCGGCCACCTCGCCCGGCCGGACGAGCCGGCCCATCGGCACCGCGCCGACGATCTTCGCCTCGTTCGCCGCCGCCTCGGCTAGATCGCCGCTGCGTCCGGTGAAACCGAGCTTCATCGGTGTGTCGGCAAGCCCCGGGCATATGATGTTGACGCGGATATTGTCGGCGGCAAAGGCGAGCGCGAGGCTCTTGCCCAGGCCGACGACGCCCCATTTCGCCGCCGAATAGATCGGGCTCATCATCGAGCCGACGAGGCCAGAGATCGACGCGGTGAAGATGATCGAACCGCCGCCGCGCGCGCGCATGTGCGGCGCGACCTGCCCGGCGCCGAGCGCCGCGGAGGTGACGTTGAGCGCGATCGCCTTGTCATAGGCGGCGATATCGAGATTCTCGACCGAGGCGGGTCCGGGCATGCCGGCATGGGCCCATAATATGTCCACCCCGCCGAGCGCCGCGACGGCTTCGTCGATGCTTCCCTTCGCTCCCTCCGGCGTCGAGAGATCGGCGACGATCGTCGAGACCTTGTCGGCGCCGAAATGCGCGATCAGGTCGTCGAGCGCTTCGCGGCTGATGTCGATGGCCGCGACGCGCGCGCCTTCGCGCACGAAATTTTCGACCCCGGCGCGGCCCATGCCGGAAGCGGCGGCGGTGACGATGGCGAGTTTGCCGTTGAGACGCATGATATTTCCTCAGCTTGCAAAGGGATTGGGAAATTGGCCGGTGGTCGAGACGATCGTCGTCTTGGTCTCGAGAAAGGGATCGAGCCCTTCGAGGCCGTTCTCGCGGCCCCAGCCGCTGGCCTTGACGCCGCCATAGGGGGTCGACCAGCGGATGTAGCGATAGGTGTTGACCCACACCATGCCGGCCTCGATCCGCGCGGCGACGCGGTGCGCGCGCCCGGTGTCGCCCGACCATAGCCCTGCGGCGAGGCCATAGGGGGTCGAATTGGCGATCGCGATCGCCTCTTCCTCGCCCTCGAAAGGGATGATCGCGGCGACCGGACCGAAAATCTCTTCCTGCGCGATCCGCATGCCGGCCGACACGCCCGCGAAGACGGTCGGCTCGACGAAGTAGCCGCCCGCCAAGCCGTCGCGCTCGATCCGCGCGCCGCCGGTCACGAGGTCGGCGCCTTCTTCGCGCCCGATCGCGACATAGGAAAGCGTCTTGTCGAGCTGCTGCCGGTGCGCCTGCGGCCCCATGTGGGTCGCCGGGTCGAGCGGCATGCCGACGCGGACCTGCGCGGCGCGTTCGCGAAAGGCGGTGACGACGCGGTCGTAGATCGGTCGTTCGACGAGCACGCGGCTGCCGAGCGCGCAGCTTTGCCCGCACAATGCCCAGGCCGAGCCGGTGGCGGCGTTGACCGCATTGTCGACATCGGCATCGGCGAAGATGATGTGCGGCGCCTTGCCGCCAAGCTCGAAAGTGCAGCGCGTCAGCGTGTCGGCGCCCGTTTTCAGGATCGTCTTCGCCGTCGCGCCCTCGCCGGTGAAACTGATCTTCGCGACGTCGGGATGCGCGACCAGCGCAGCGCCCGCAACGGGTCCGTCGCCGGGGACGATATTGACGACGCCGGGCGGGAAACCCGCCTCTTCGAACAGATGGGCGAGCGCGAGCGACGAGGCCGGGGTCTGCTCGGCGGGCTTGAGCACCACGGTGCATCCGGCCGCCAGCGCCGGGCCGAGCTTCCAGGCCGCCGCCATCATCGGCACGTTCCACGGCGTGATCGCACCGACCACGCCCACGGGATGCCGCGTCGTGAAGGCGTGGACGCTGTCGTCCATCGGGATCGTGCGGCCACCGAGCTTGTCGGCGAGCGAGGCGAACCAGTGATAATATTGCGCATGGAGGCCGATATCGCCGCGCGATTCGCGGATCGCCCGGCCATTGTCGCGGCTCTCGACCTCGGCAAGCGCATCGACCTGCGTCGCATAGAGATCGGCGAATTTGCGCATCAGCGCCGCGCGCTCCCACGGCGGCATCCGGCGCCAGGGACCGATAAAGGCCTCTTTCGCCGCGGCGACCGCACGATCGATATCGCGGACGCCGCCATAGGCGACATCGCCCCACGGCTGGCCGGTCGAGGGATCGATGCTCGGCCGGACGCCGCCGTCGAGCGGCACGACCCACTCGCCGCCGATGAACAAGCAATCATAGCGAAAGTCGCGCACCATCCTCACCCTTCTCAGTCTCCAATATTGGACATAATTGTCCCTATATGGAAACAAGAGTCAAGATGGCGATATGGGTAAAGGCTGGCCCGAGCGGGCAGCGCGGGTGGGTCGTGCCCGGGCGACCGGGTCCTTCTAGTGCGGCAGCAGATGCGCCGATGTCGGCCCGGCGGGGATGAGCCCGCGCTCGGCGGAGATCCGGACGGCATCGCGGCGCTTGCTGACGCCGATCTTGCGGAACACCGATTTCAGCCGGTATTTCACGGTGTCGGGCGACATGCCGATCAGCCGGGCGATCTCCTTGTTCGAATGGCCCAGGCTCAGATAGAGCAGCACCTCGGCCTCGGCCTCGCTGAACATGCCGAGCACGGTCACATTGTTGCGATAGACGGCGACCGATTTTGCCAGCGATTTCAGGAATTGCGCGCGGAACCGGTCGACCTGGACCTCGGTTTCCTGCGCCTCGTCGAGGCAGGGCTCGACGAACTGCCGCGCCTCGACGAAGGGCCGGACGATATTCTGGAACATCGCGATGCCGACGGCTTCGTCGAAACAGACGCGCCCCTGTTCGATCTCGCCCCGGCGGCGAAGGCTGGCGGCAGCAAGGATGTTGACGTCGATGAGCAGGCGGCCGGCGCCATGTTCTTCGGCCCAGCTGCGCAGCTTGGCCAGTTCCTCCAGTGCCAGATCGACCTCGCCGATCAGCAGGCGCAGCCGCGTCCGGCAGAGGCTGGCGGCGATCGCGACCGGGCGATATTGCGGCGACTCCTCGTGCATCATGTCGGCGAGCGGATCGAGCCCGATGACCGCGGCGGCGGCGAGGACCGCCTGCGTCGGCGAGCCCTGCGAAATCTGCAGCTCGATGCTGCAGATGTCGGCGAGCATTTCGAGCTGGCGCAGCCGCCGCCGTGCCGCGACGCGCCGCGCGCGGGCGATGACGTCGCACGCCTCTTCAAAAGCCCCCTCGCCGGCCAGCGCGCGGGCTTCGGTAAAATAGGCCGCGGCATAGACGTCGACCCAGCCGTCCGACTGTTCCATGTGCGGCAGCGCCCAGGACAGGAGGTCGCGCGCTTCGACGACGAGGTCCTGTTCGAAAAGCAGCTCGGCCTGAAACGCGGCGCAATTGGCGGCGAGATCCGAGCGGCTGCCGAAATTTTCGACGATATTGCCCCACGCCGCCTGCAGGATCGCCTCGGCCTCCTTCGATCGTCCCTGCGCCCGCTTGATTCGCGCTTCGAGAAAGCGCGTGAACAGGTCGCTGTAGAGCGATCCGATCGCGAGATAATGGTCGCGCGCGGCCAGCGTCGGCTGCAGCGCGCGTTCGAGCCAGCCGCCTTCGAAATATTTGGCGCCCAATGTCTCGCTGATGTTCGCGAGCACCAGATGGTCGTTCGCCGGCAGCTTGCGCAGCAGCGCCTCGCGCGCGAGCAGGTCGTCGAAGGTCACCGGCTGGTTTTCATAATCGGTGAGCGTGTCGCCGACGACGCGGACCTCGGTCTTGAGATCGACCGACAGGTCCGACTCGGTGGACTGTGCGAGAAAGAGATCGAATTCGACGCGCGCAGCGCCGAGTTCGCCGACCTTGATCTGCAGATAGACCTGCGCGAGCGCGAGGCGCGGCCGGGCGCGGATCAGCGGAACCGGCAGCTTGGCGAGTCCGCGCACGACGACATCCTGCAGCCCTTGCGGGATCAGCCGCCAGCCGCCGGCCTCTTCGAGGATCGACGCGACCAGCATGTCGTCGCCCGACAGGATCGCGTGGTTGACGGCATCGGCGACCAGCCCGCGCTCGGCGAACCAGCCCGCGATGCGCTTTTGCAGCGAGGCGAATTGCGCGCGGTCGGAGCGTTCGAGGCGGTCGCGCAGATATTCGGCGAACAGCTGGTGATAGCGATATTCGCGGCGCTCCCAGCTGACCGGCGACAGGAAGACGCCCTGTTGCTCGAGGCGTTCGAGGATGATCCAGCCGTCCTGCCGGTCGCAGAGAAGATCGACCATCTCGCCGGTCAGGCGGTCGACGAGCGCGGTGCGCGCCACGATGTCGCGCGTTTCCCGGGGCAGCGTCATCAGCACCTGTTCGGACAGATAGCGCGCCAGATCGCTGCTCGACCCGCAATATTCGTCGATCACCCGTTCGGCGCCGAGCCCGCGCTTGATCGAGAGCGACGCCAGCTGGACGGCGATCGGCCATCCCTCGGTGCGGTCGAGCAATGTTTCGACGTCGAGCGTTTCGAGCGCGCGGTCGGTCCGCGTCAGCAGGCATTCCGTCTCCTGCGCCGAAAAGCGGAGGTCGGCCGGGCCGATCTCGAGCAACTGCTCCTCGGCGGCGAGGATCGACTGGCCGATCCATGGATAGTCGCGCGACGCGAACATGAAATGGCAGTTGGGCGGAGCCAGCCGCACGAGCGATTCGAGAAACTGGCCGACGGGCTCGCTGAAGGCGTGATGCAGATCGTCGAGGATCAGCACCACGGGCGTCGCCTGTTCCGCGAGTTCGTTGATGATCGCCGACAGCGCGGCGCGCGGCGGCAGGTCGCTCGACGCGGCCCTGTCCTCGCGGTCGCGGCGAACCGCGAGCAGCAGATATTTGACGAAGCGCTTGAGATCGCGGTCGTCGCGCTCGAGCGTCAGCCAGGCGACCCGCGCCGCGGCCGGATCGAGGCTGTCGCGCCACTGCGCCAGCAGGCTGGTCTTTCCATATCCGGCGGGTCCGTGAACCAGGGTGAGCCGATGCGTCAACACGCCCTGCAGCCGACCGAGGAGCAAGTCCCGGCGAATCTGATCGCCCATCCACATGGGCGGATCGAACTTCGCGGCGATCAGGTCCTGCATCGGCCTCAACCTCTTACATAAAGTCGTCGGTTTCCGGTCGGAGAGGTTACGGTTCGATGACAGGTCTGACAACTGCCTGAGAAGACTTACCCGTCTTCACCAAAGCCATTACCCGTTCGCGCCCGGTAGCACCCGTTTTACGCGTTGCGCCGCCCCATGCCTGCCAGTGTAATCCGCCTGCAAGAGCTGCAGGGAGAAAGTACAGGTGCGCATTGGTGTCGACGTCGGGGGAACGAACACCGATGCTGTCCTGATCGATGGGCGCCGCGTCGTCGCATCGACCAAGCAACCGACGAGCGCCGACGTCAGCACCGGCGTCGCCGCCGCGATCTCCACGATATTGGCCGACGCCGGCATCGCCGCGGCCGCGGTGAGCGCCGTGATGATCGGCACCACCCATTTCACCAACGCGCTCGTTGAACGCAGCCGCCTGGACCCCGTCGGCATCATCCGGCTGGCAAGCCCGTCGGGCGAGGCGCTGCCGCCGCTGACCGGCTGGCCCGCAGCACTCGCGCGCCAGATCGAAGGCGCGACCTTCCTGCTTTCCGGCGGTTACGAAGTCGATGGCCGCGAAATATCGCCGCTCGACGAAGCCGGGGTCCGCGCCGCCGCGCTCGACTGCCGCGGGCGCGGCATCAACAGCATCGCGGTCAGCTGCGCCTTCGCGCCGATCAACGCCGCGATGGAAGACCGGGCGGCGGCGATCATCGCCGAGGCGCATCCGGGCGCGAGCATCAGCCTGTCGCACAGCGTCGGGCGCCTTGGCCTGATCGAGCGCGAGAATGGCACGATCCTCAATGCCGCGCTCGCGGGTCTCGCGCGGCATGTCGTCGCCTCGCTCGAACGCGCGCTCGCCGCAATCGGGCTCGCGGCGCCGCTCTATATCTCGCAGAACGACGGCACGCTGATCTCGGCGGCCGAAGCGGCGCGCTATCCGGTGATGACGATCGGGTCGGGCCCGACCAACAGCATGCGCGGCGCCGCCTTCCTGACCGGGGTCGACAATGGCATCGTGATGGATGTCGGCGGGACGACCTGCGACATCGGGGTGCTCGCCAACGGATTTCCCCGCGAATCCTCGATCGCGGTCGATATCGGCGGCGTGCGCACCAATTTCCGCATGCCCGACATCCTCGCGATCGGGCTCGGCGGCGGGACACGGGTGCATCTCGCCGGCGGGACAGACGACGATGAGCTGACCATCGGGCCCGACTCGGTCGGCTTCCGGATCACCACCGACAGCTTCCTGTTCGGGGGCTCGACCCTGACCACCAGCGACGTCGCCGTGGCGGCGGGCAAGGCCGGATTTGGCGATGCGAGCATGGTGCCCGCGTTGAGCCCGGTGCTGCGCGACCGGATATTCGCGCAAATCCAGGCGATACTCGCCGACGGGATCGACCGGATGAAGACCGCGCCCGGCGACGCGGTGATCGTCGCGGTCGGCGGCGGGCATTTCCTGATCGACGACGATCTGAAAGGCGCAGCAAAAGTGGTGCGGCCCGCGCATGCCGAAGTCGCCAACGCGGTCGGCGCCGCGATCGCGCAGATCGGGGCGCAGGCCGAGCAGATCGTCGACTATGATATCGAGCCGCGCCAGGTGGTGCTCGAACGCATGCGCGAAGATCTGCTCGCGCGGGTGATCGCCGCAGGCGCGACGAGGGAGAGCGCCGAGATCGTCGACATGGACGAGATATTCCTGTCCTATCTGCCCGGTCGATCGGCGCAGCTGCGCATGAAGGCGGTCGGCGACCTGGCGGAGGTGGCCATGCCCGTCGGCACCACGATCACGGAGACCCGCCATGCGCATTGAAACGGCCCTTGAGCTCGAAGATCTCGCGCGCGGCGCGGCGTTCCTGGGGTCGGGCGGCGGCGGCGACCCATATTACGGCCTGCTCCTCGCCGAGGCGGCGCTGGCGCGCTGCAGCGGTTTCGAACTCGTCTCGCTCGCCGACGTCGCCGACGATGCGCTGCTCGCGCCGTGCGGCTGGATCGGCGCGCCGACCGTATCGGTCGAAAAGCTGCCGAACGGCGGCGAAGCGGTCGGGGGGCTGCGCCGGCTCGAGGAGATCATGGGGCGGCCGATCGATGCGGTGCTGCCGATCGAAATCGGCGGCGGCAACGGGCTGGCGCCGCTGATCGCCGCGGCGGAGCTGGGCATCCCCGTCGTCGACTGCGACGGAATGGGCCGCGCCTTCCCCGAATCGCAGATGGCGATCTTCAACATTCGCGGCCTGTCCGCCTGTCCTTCGGTGCTGACCGCCGCCGACGGCTCGCTGAGCGTCATCGAGACCGAGGACAATCTGACCCACGAACGCATCGCGCGCGCGCTCGCGGTCTCGCTGGGCGGCATCGCGCATATGGTCGAATATCCGCTGAGCGGCGCCGAGGCGAAGGCGCATGCGGTGCCCGGCAGCGTGAGCGCCGCGATCGCCGTCGGCCGCGCGATCCGCGAGGCGCGCGCCGCCGGGCGCGATCCCTTCGACGCGCTGGGGGCGGCGCTGGAGGCGACGGGTCTCTATCCGCACTGCCTGACGCTGTTCGACGGCAAGATCGTCGATCTCGAACGCGAAACGCGCGGCGGCTTCTCGGTCGGCCGGGTGATCATCGACGGCTTTGGCGACGGCGGGCGCATGGAGATCGAGTTCCAGAACGAAAATCTGGTCGCGCGCCGCGGCGACAGGGTGCTGGCGATGGTCCCCGACATCGTCACCATCATGGATCGCGACACTGCCGACACGATCACGACGGAAAAGCTGAAATATGGCCAGCGCGTCAAAGTGATCGCCGCAGCCGCGCCGGACATCCTGCGCGAGCCACGCGCACTTTCCTTTGTCGGACCGCGCGCATTCGGTATGGCGTTCGACTTCGCGCCGGTAGAGGCCTTGAACGCGACGGAGACCGCATGAGCGCATCGCACGGTGGAAATTATGCAAGCGGGCCGCTGCCCGAAGAGCTGACCATCCCCGGCTGGCGCGTCGCGCTGATCATCGCGAGCTTCACCTTTTCGCTCCCCGGATTTCTGAACAACGCGCAAGCGGGCCTTGCGCTCGGTCTCGGCCAGGCGGCGCTGGCGGCGTTCCTTGCCGGACTGATCCTCTGCGCGGGCGCGTGCCTGACCGCGATCGTCAGCGTGCGGACGCGTCTCACCACCTATATGCTCGTCCAGCGCTCGTTCGGGATATGGGGCGCCGCGCTGGTCAATATCGTGATCGCAATCGTCCATTTCTGCTGGTTCGGGGTCAATGTCTCCTTCTTCGGCGACGCGATGGTCGCGGCGGCGCGTGGCGGATATGGCATCCCGGGCAATTTCCAGATATTCGTGATCGCGGGCAGCATCCTGATCACGCTGTCGACGATCTGGGGCTTTCGCACGCTCGACCGTCTCGCGATGGTCGCGGTTCCGTTCGTCGGGGTGATCCTGATCGCGGTGTGCGTCAGCGCGCTCGGCGCCGCGCCCGATCTCGACCTCGGGCCCGCCGCCGCGCCGCCGGTCCCGATGAGCTTCGGCATCGCGCTCTCGTCGCTCGTCGGGGGCAATCTGCTCACCGTCGCGGCGATGCCCGATCTGTCGCGCTTCATCCGCACCGAACGCGGCGCGGTGGCCGGCATGCTGCTCTCCTTTCCGATATGCGCGCCGGTCATCATGCTGGTGTCGGCGCTGATCGCGCTCGCGACCGGGCAGACTGACATCATGGCGCTCGTCGTCGGCATGGGATTCGGCCTCCCCGCACTCGCGATGCTGGTGCTGTCGGTGTGGACGATCAACGCGCTCAACCTCTATTCGGCCGGGCTGTCTATGGCAGCGACCTTTCCGCGGCTGAAGCAGTGGGTCATCGTCGTCACCGGCGGGGCGATCGGCTGCCTGTTCGCGCTGCTCGGCATCATCGACAGCTTCATTCCGTTCCTGATCGCGCTCGGCCTGATCATCCCGCCGATCGCCGCCATCTATGTGATCGACGTCTTCCTGACCTTTCGCGGTCGCGCCGATGCGCCGGCGGCGCCGGTCCGCTGGGAGGCGATCGGCGTCTGGCTGGGCAGCCTGGCGATCACCCTGCCCGCGACACGGTTCGGCTGGACGCTGACCACGGTCCCGGCGCTCGATGCGACGATCCTCGCGGCGGCCGCCTATCTAGCCGTGCTGCGGCTGCGCCGGCCGGCGGCGGAGGCTGTGCCATCCTGAAAGGGCAAGAGATGCGATCGATCGCGGTGCAACTGGCGGCGAGTGCCGCGCTGGCGCTTCTCGCCCCGGCGAGTGGCGCAGCCGCCCCGGCACCCGCGGCGCCCTACGTCCTGCCCGACACCGAGACATGGGACATGACGTCGGCGGCGGGCGAGGCCTACCGGATCTTCGTCTCGCGGCCCCCCGGGCCGGCGCCCGAAGGGGGATATCCGATCCTCTATGTGCTCGACGGCAATGCGATGTTCGCGGGTTTTGCCGAGGCGCGGCGCATCCAGGGATTCGGCGGCGGCGGGCTCGACAAGATGATCGTCGTCGGGATCGGCCATCCCGGCGAGCAGATTTACGACCCGCGGCGGATGGCCGATTTCACTGCGCCGATCGAAACCCCGGCGCTGAAACAGCTTTATGCCAAATATCCGTCGGGGCGCCGCGATCGCTTCCGGGCGTTCCTGCTCGACGAGCTCAGACCTGCGATGGCGAAGCGCTATGCGGTGCATCCCGAGCGACAGGCGCTCTATGGCCATTCGCTCGGCGGGCTGTTCGCGCTGCATATCTTCTATGCCCATCCGGGCGCGTTTCGCACGGTGATCGCCGCGAGCCCGTCGATCTGGTGGGACGATCAGGCGATCCTGGCCGAAGAGGCGGCCTGGCGCGCACGGACCGAAAAGGACGGTAGGCTGGCGCGCGGGACGCGGCTGCTGCTCATCGCCGGGGCGCTGGAGAGCGAAGGGTCGATCGCCGACGACACGTCCGCACTCGCCGGACGGCTGGCGCCGCTGTCGGGCGCCGGGCTGCGCAGCGAGCTGCTGCTGCTCGACGGCGAGGATCATGTATCGGTCCCGCACCGGTCGGTCACCGCGGCGCTGCGCGCCGCGATGCGCTGGCCCTGAACGGCGGAGCCCCGGCCTATCGGGCTTCGACCGCCGTCCAGTTGCCGTACACCGGCCGTCCCTTGAAGATCGTGACCAGCACCTTCGTCTTCGAAATCTCATAGACCGGCAGCTTGAAGATGTCCTTGTCGAGGATGACGAGGTCGGCGCTCTTGCCCTTGGCGATCGAGCCGGTGATGCCGTCGAAGCCGTTGACATAGGCGACGTTGATCGTGTGGCTGGCGATCGCTTCCTGCAGGCTCACACCCTCGGCGGGAAGCAGCGGCTTCGCGTCCGGATCGCCCGCGGTGCGCCGCGTCATCGCGACCTCGATGCCTTCGAGCGGATTGGCGCCGCCGACGGGCCAGTCGGCGCCATAGGCGAGCTTGCCGCCGGCGCGGACGATACTGCCCGCGGGATAGATATATTCCGCCCGCTTCGGCCCGATCGCGGCGACGGTCAGGTCCATATAATCGTACCACGACGCCCAGGTCGGCTGGAACTGGGCAAAGGTCGCCAGCTTGCCGAAGCGCGGCTGGTCGGCGGGGTCGACGACGTTCAGATGGGTGATCATATGGTGCGTCTTCCTGGCACCGTTCGCCTTGCGCGCCGCCTCGATCGCATCGAGCGAAATATGGACCCCGCCGTCGCCGATCGCGTGGAGGAAGGCATGCATGCCGCGGCCATCGACCGCGGTCACCGCCTGCTTGAGCAGGTCGGGCGCGATCTGCGGCGTGCCGCGCTCGTCGCCGCTATTCTCATAGGGGGCGAGCATGAAGGCGGTCTTTTGCGGGATCACGCCATCGACGTAGAATTTGACCGTGTGCGCCGGGATGCCGAGGGCATCGGCGCGCCCGGCCGCGCGGAGCAGGCCGGGCAGCTGGTCCATGCCGCGCTCGTTCTTCCATTTGAGCGAGACGGCGACGTGGCTGGTCAGCTTCCCGGCGTCGAGCACCGCCTTATAGGCATCGACCATCGCGCTGCCGCCATCATCGTCATAATCGACGCCGGCATCGTTCCAGCTGACGATCCCCAGGCTGTTGAAGTGATCGGCGACATAGAGGATCGAATTCTGCACTTCGGCGGACGACGGCGGCGGGATCATATGCTTGACCAGATCCATCGCCGCTTCCTGCAGGCTGCCAACGGGTTCGCCGGTCGCGGCGTCGCGGTCGATGGTGCCGTTCGGCGGATCCCTGGTATCGCGCGTGATCTTGCCGACCTCGAGCGCTTTCGAGTTCAGCCAATAGGTGTGGCCACCGGCCGATTCGAAGATCAGCGGGCGCGTCGTCGAAACCTGATCGAGCAGTTCCTTGCGCGGGATACCGCTCGGCGGAAAAAGCGCGTCGCTCCAGCCGATGCCATAAACCGCGCCGTCGCCGGGCACGGCTGCAACGCATTTGGCGATCAGTGCCTGATAATCGGCGATCGTCTTGCCGTTCTGAAGCGGGCAGCGCGAGCGGCTGAGCGCACCGAACAGCGGATGGACATGCGCGTCGCCGAACGCCGGGAGGACGAGCCGTCCGCCGACATCGACGATCCGCGTCGATGCGCCGCGGAGCTTGCCGACATCGGCCTGGCTTCCCACCGCGACGATCTGGCCGTCCTTGATTGCGACCGCTTCGGCCCAGGGCTTCCTATCCTCGACCGTATAGACACGCGCGTTGGTGAGGATCGTATCGGCGCCGGCGGATTCGGCTGCCAGCGCTTGCCCGCTTGCGGTAATCAACAACGCCGCGACCAGTGCGGCCATCCCGTTTTGCATCTCGATTTTCATTCCGCACCCCTCGTGCCAGCGGTTCGATTCCCGAATGCGCTACGTCGCTATTCGGCACGCCGCATTGAACAGCAAGGCCGTCGTCGGGCGAACCGCTTTTGAGGGTAACTACGGGCAAAGGCGGGTAAGCTTTTCGCTTGGCGAACCGAACACCCGCTCGCCGCCCTGCCCGCTCTCCCCATTTTTGCATCCGCCTTACCCGTCGCGCCGCTTCCTTCGCGAACCGAGCCACCGATAGTGACCCCATCGGCGACAAGGGACGAGGGAGCGATGCTGCAAAACTGGCCCATCAGCCTTGGCGACTGCGTCGACCGGTCGAGCCGCGAGACGATCCATTTCCAGCTGGTCAACGCGATCGTCCACGATATCGAGAGCGGCCGGCTGGCGTCGGGCCATTATCTGCCGAGCAGCCGCGACCTCGCCCGCATGCTCGGGGTCAACCGCAAGACCGTCGTGCTCGCTTATGAGGACCTGATCGCACAGGGCTGGCTGGTCAGCATGGGCACCCGCGGCACGATGGTTGCCGCTTCGCTTTCCGAATTTCCTGCCGCGATGAGCCCGCCAGCCGGGTCCAGGCCCGACAAGACCACCTATCGCTTCGCGGCGCCGCCCGAACGCCCTCTGGCGATCGGCGACGGCGACGGCATCGCACTCGACGAAGGCACGCCCGACGGCCGGCTGTTCCGGCACGACCTGCTAGTGCGGAGCTATCGCGCCGCCGCGCATCGCCTGGGCCGCGCCAACGGCTTCCGCTACCGCGATCCGCGCGGATCGGGCGCACTGCGCCGCGCGATCGCCGACATGCTGCGGTCGCGGCGCGGCATGGACATCAGCGAAGACAATGTCTGCATCACCCGCGGCAGCCAGAGCGGAATTCACCTCGCCTGCCAGCTGCTGCTGCGCCCCGGCGATACGGTTCTGGTCGAGGAGCTTACCTATGAGCCCGCCGTCGCAGCCTTGCGGGCGATGGGCGCCGAGGTGCTCGTCGTCGGGCTCGATCAGGACGGCATCGATGTCGAGCATGTCGCGGCGGCGTGCCGGCTACGCTCGGTCCGCGCGGTGTTCGTCACCCCGCATCACCAGTTTCCGACGACGGTCGTCATGCGCCCCGAGCGGCGCATGCGGCTGGTCGAACTGGCGCGTCTCCATGGTTTTGCGATCATCGAGGATGATTATGACCATGAGTTTCATTTCGAATCGCAGCCGCACCTGCCGATCGCTTCCTATGCGCCGGGGCAGGTCATCTATGTCGGATCGATGTCGAAGCTGTTGCTGCCGACGTTGCGGCTGGGTTTCGCGGTCGCGCCGCCCGCGGTGATCGACGCGATCGCGCACCATGTGTCGCTGACCGACGGGATGGGCAATGCGCTGGAAGAAGAGGCGGTCGCCGACCTGATCGCCAATGGCGAACTTCGCCGCCACCTGCGCAAGGCCCGGCAGGTCTATGCGGCGCGGCGCACCAGCTTTGCACATAACCTCGACGCGATATTCGGCGATCTGGTCGACTATCGCCGGCCCGAGGGCGGGCTCGCCTTCTGGCTGCGGTTCCGCACCGACATCGACGCGCTGGAGGAACGCGCCGCCGCCGCCGGGCTGCGCTTTGCGCGGTCGCAATCTTATCGGCAGCGCGACACCGCGCCGAAAGGCCTGCGCATCGGTTTCGCCAGCCTCGCCGAAGACGAGCAGGTCGCGGCGCTGCGCCTGCTTCGCGCCGCCATCTGAATTCCCCTCGCAGGACAATAATGAAATGACCGACGCACCGATCGCCCGTCCCAAAGCGCGAACCACGATCGTCAAACTCCATCGCTGGCTCGGGCTTGGCGCGGCGATCTTCTGGCTGGTCCAGGCGGCGACGGGTATTTTGCTCGCCTTCCATTTCGAGGCCGAAGACGCATTGCTGACCACCCGGCACAAGGCGACCGACCTTGCGGCGATCGAACAGCGCACGGACCGGCTGGCGGCGGCGGGCGGCGCGGCGAAGGTCGACTGGGTCTGGACGACGGCGGGGCTTCCCGACCGCTATGTCATTTCCTTCGCCGGCGCCGATGGCACCGCGCGCAAGGCCTATATCGACGGGGCCGGCGAAATATTGCGCGACCAGCCGGCAGACACCTACAGCTTCCTCGGTCTGATGCGCGAGATCCATCTCACGCTCATGGCCGGGACAACGGGCCACTGGATATCGGCGGTGACCGGACTTCTTCTCGTCACCAACCTGATCTTCGGGCTCGTCGCCGCCTGGCCGCGGCGCGGCGGCTGGCGGAGCGTGTTGAAGCCCGCCGGTCGCGGCGGATCGGCCACGGCGCTTTATTCATGGCATCGCGCGGTCGGGCTTTGGGCGATGGTTCCGGCGCTGGTGATCGCGGCGACGGGCACGATGATGCTGTTCGAGCATCAGATCCGCCATCTTGTCGGCGCCACCGAAATCAGCCTGCCCGCCAACCCCGCGACGGGCAAGCCGGTCGGCTTCGCCGCCGCGGCGCGGGCGTCGGTCGCGGCGATCCCGGGCAGCCGGTTCGTCGGCACCACGCTGCCGTCGGCAGAGGATGCCAGCTATCATGCGTGGGTGCGCGCGCCGGGCGAGCTTTATCGCGGCGGCTATGGCGGCAGCCTGGTCATCGTCGACGCCAATGACGGCAGCATCCGCGGCGCGTGGCCCGCGACCGACGCCGATGCAGCGCAGGCCTTCGTCGGCTCCCTCTATCCGCTGCACACCGGCGAGAGCCTCGGGCTGGCGGGGCGGATCATGACGCTCGCGATCGGGGTCTGGCTGACGGCCATCGTCATCCTCGGCGTGCTGCTCTGGTGGCGGAAACGCCCGCGCGCCCGGGCGCTGGCGGAACGCGAATAGGGCCGATCACCGCCTCTTACCCTTCGTATCTTCGCGCTTACCCGACGACCCTGCTGACCGCCCGCCCGCATTATGCTGTCTTCCAACCCGACGAGCCGGCGCGCACGCCGATTTTGGTCATTTCGAAAACAGGGAGGTTTTGGACAATGCAGACTTTCATCATGAAGCTTTGGACCGTTGCGGCGGGTGCCGCGGCCGCGACGACGATGGCGACGCCCGCCGCCGCGATGGCGGATCCCAACGCCCCGACCGCTCCCGCTCCGAGCGAGCTCGTCTATCCGACCGGCTTCGACAAGGCGCTGTCGCTGATGCTCGCCGGCGAAGGCGGCGAAAATGGCATCGGTTCGCACCGCGTCTGGCCGACCCTGTCCTTCCCTGCGCTGACCACCGAGCAGATCGGCAAGGCACTGGCCGGCAACACGCTCGCCATCCCCTATCATTATGCGCATCAATATAGCGCCGACGGCAAGGTCGGCGGTTACAACATCCGCTACGATGCCGTCGACGTGAAGAAATGTCCCAAGAAGGAAATCCCCGGCGACGGCCTCCTTCTCTATGAGGGCGTCTGCAGCGCGCAGGTCAACGAGCCGGTCACCGGCACCTGGAAGACCGAGGACAACAAGCTGTGCGTCGATATCGCCTGGGCCGGCAAGACGCAGATCACGGGCTGCTATACAATGTTCTTCGTGATGGATAGCGTGGCGATGGTGAAGCCCGACGGGACCGTTTCGGGCAAGGCGCATGCGCTCAAAAAGGGTGCCGCGCCCGATATGTAGCGACGACGAAGGACGATAATTGCTTATCTGCATCCCCGACATATTGAACGGCGACCAGCTCCAGACGCTGGTCGTCGCCATGGACCGGCAGAATTTCATCGATGGCCGCGAAACCGCGGGCTGGGCGGCCGCCGGGGTGAAGCAGAACAAACAGGTCGCCAGCAATTCCAGGGACTATGCCGCCATGCAGGCGACGGTCACGGAGGCGCTGGCGGCCAATCGTTTTTTTGCGACCGCCGCGATGCCGCGGGCCATGCGGCCGGTGCTGTTCAGCCGTTATACCGCGGGCATGAGTTACGGCCCGCATGTCGACAACGCGCTGATGGGCGACGCGCCGCAGACGCGGATCGACCTGGCCTTCACCCTGTTCCTGTCCGACCCCGACCGCTATGAAGGCGGCGAGCTCGAGATCGACGAGCCCGCGGGCACGCGATCGTTCAAGCTGCCTGCCGGGGCCGCCATCCTTTACCCGGCCAATTCGGTGCATCAGGTGACCGAGGTCATCTCCGGCCAGCGCGACGTCGCGATCGGCTGGATCCAGAGCCTGGTGCGCGAGGCCGACAAGCGCCGCGTGCTGTTCGAACTCGAGAATCTGCGGGCGACGATGTTCGCCGAGGGCGGCAAATCCGCGGCCTTCGACACGCTGACGCGCAACACCAGCGACCTCTGGCGGATGTGGGCCGAGACCTGATCCTTACAGCATCGCCATGACTTGCCCCGCGGCGCGATAGGCCTCGTGCATCGCGTGCGCCATCGCCATCTCGCCCAGCAGTTCGGAATGCGCAAAGACGATGCGGCCGTGCGGCTGGCGGATGACGTCGGACGGCGGCGGTGCGCCGTCGCGGCCGAGGTAGAAGCCCGGCTGCGGCGCGACATAGGCGTGGCCCCAGCGGTTGAGGATGATCCCCGCAATATCGCGCTTCGCGTCGAAACCCGCGGCCGCGAACCCCGCCGTCAGCTGCTCGCGCAGCTGGCGTTCGAAATCGGTGTAGCTGGTCGCGAACAGCCGCGCACGCGCCGCGGGTCCCTGCTGCGGTCCGGGAAGTTCGGGGTGCAGGAAGGGAATATAGAAGGTCAGCACGGTGGGACTGTCCGGGGTGAAGGCCTGCGCGCCGCCCATATCGACATTGCGCCGGATCGACGTCTGCCAGCCGAGCGCGTCGAACCAGCGCGTGTTGGTGAAGCCGAGCTTGTCGAAAAAGCGCCAGTTGCGGAGCGCGACATTGGCGACCATCACCGGGCCGTGGTGGAACGCACCATAGGCCTTGCGATGACCGTCGGGCATGTCGGCGACGATATGGCGGTTCACCCAGCCGCCCGATGCCATCACTACCGCTTTCGCGCGGACGCGGCGGACCTTGCCGCCCTGAACATAGCTGACGATCGCATGGTCGGCCTTCGCCGCGTCGCCGGGATGCCGCACGTCGATCGCGGTCGAGCCCGAGCGGATGCGGATCCTGTTGCCCGGCCGGTCGAGCTTCGACGGATCGATCGTCCCGCCGGCCGGCGCCAGACCGCCTTCGCCTTCGGTCCGGATCGCGCCGGGGATCATCCGTTGCAGCATGATCCGCATGAAGGCGGTGTTGCCGCCGGGGAAGGAAACGAGGCCGATGTCGGACGACGAAATAACCTTGCCCTTGATCGTCGTGCCCGGCAGCCGCAGCCGGTGCGCCGCATAGCCCGAGATCGCATTGCCGCACATGCCGTAATTCCCGACCGCGATGCCGGGGTCGATATAATTGCGGACCTCGGTACCATAGCCGAGTTTGTCGAGCAGGTCGTAATAGGTGATCGAATCGAGCCACGCCTCGGGGTTGGAGACCCCCGACAGGACATCGCGGCGGTCGGCGACGAAATCCTCGAGCTCCTTCTTCGCCGACGCCGGCCAAGGCGTGTTCGCAAAACCGTCCCTGGTGGGGTCCTTGACCCAGCCCTTGCCCGGGAAATGATAGCCGGTGGCATAGGCCTTTTCCCAGGCCGGCGCCATCGGGCCGAAATGATAGTCGGTCAGTGCATATTTCTCGGCCCCGCCACCGAGCGGTTCGAGGTCATATTCGGTGGGCAGGCCGAACTCGCGATAATAGTCGGTGAAGATGTCGTAGGTGCCCTCGCCAAAGCTGCCGCGGACATAGCCGGGGCGCGGCACGATCGCGCCGTTCGACCCCTGCGGCGCGATCAGGCGGCGGCCGTCGACGTCAAACTCGTTCTGTTTCGCCTCGCCGCCGACCACCGGGTGGTTGTCGAGCAGCAGGCAGGTCGCGCCCTCGCCTGTGCGTTTCGAAAATTCATAGGCCGCGGTCATACCCGAAAAACCGCCGCCGACGATCACCAGGTCGAAATCCTCGTCGACCGGCTTCGACGCCGGGTCGGGATAAAGGCGGTCGCGGATGCCGTGCGCGGCGTCGACCACCGCCTGGGTGTTGCCGTTCGACCAGGCATAGTCGCCGACCCCGCCGAAACCGGTCCAGGACGAGCCTGACGGCACCCAGGGACCGTCCGCCGCCCCGCCCCGTCCGCCGCCGCAACCCGCGACCAGCGCCGCGCCGCTCGCCACCATCGCGCCGTTCACGAAATCGCGCCGCGTGATTGCGCTGCCCATGCCGAGCAACTCGTCCGCCCTTTGTCCGCTCATCGTCTTGCCTCTCTCGGCGTCACGTCCGCCCCAAGAAAAACGGCGGCCGGAGATGCCCCGGCCGCCGCCCCATGAAGACCTTTGCTATGGCCCGGGTCAGAACCGGTAGCTCAGCGTCCCCTGCACCGTGCGCGGTTCGCCGTTCGCGCACGACCCGAAAGCCGAACAGCTCGGATAATAGAGGTCGTCGAACAGGTTGATCGCGTTGAACTGCAGCGTCCAGGCCTTGTAATCGAAGGCCAGCATCGCATCGACCAGCGTGTAGCTGGGCGTTTCGACGACGAAAAGCCCGCCGAAGGGGTCCGACATCTGCTTCCCCTGATAGCGCACGCCGCCGCCGATCCGCATGGCCACATCATTGGTGAGTGCGACCGTCTTGGTGCCGAAGATGCTGGCGAGATATTTCGGCGTATCGTCGCGCTGACGACCCTCGCCCGACAGCCTGACCTTGCCATAGGAGAAGGCCGCGGTGAGCGAGAAATCGTCGGCGACATTATGGTTGGCCTGGAACTCGACGCCCTTCGACTTGACCGAGCCGGTCTGGATCGAATTCAGCGGATTGTTCGGGTCGGTCCGGAGCGCATTGTCCTCCTTCAGATCGTAGAGCGACACACGCAGCATCGTCGTGCGAAGCGGCTGCCACTTGATGCCGATTTCCTTCTGCTTGCCCGACAGCGGCTGATAGGTGCTGCCGAACTGGTTGAGGCCCGAGATCGGCAGGAAGGATTCCGAATAGCTGATATAGGGCGCCAACGTCGATGTGGCGTTGATGGTCAGGCCGGCGCGCTTGGTCGTCTTGTTGGTCTTTTCGAGCGGCGCGCCGACATCGCGCTTGGTATAGCGGTCGCGCCGGATGCCGAGGACCAGCGACGCCACCTCGCCGAAATCGACCTGGTCCTGCAGATAGAAGCCGGTCTGCTTCAGGATCTGGGTGTTGAAGAAGGTGAAGACCGGGCCGGGTGCGTTGCCATAGACCGGATTATAGACATCGATCGCCCCGGCATCCTGGACGAAAGCCTGCCCGGACACTTGCTTGAAATAGGAATAATCGACGCCAGCGAGCAGCTGGTGCGAAGCCGGACCGGTGTCGAACTTGAACGCCACGCCATTGTCGGTGTTGAACGTCCTATATTTGATGTTGATCGCGAACAGGTTGCGCGGGATCAGCGTGGTCCCGGGGAGGAACGGGTCCAGCGGACCGCCCGGGCTCAGATAGGTCGCCAGATAATATTCGGCCTGCTTGGTATTGGCCCAGGTGTAACGGGTCGAACTGCGGAAGCTGAACGCGTCCGAAAATTCGTGGGTCGCGAGCAGCGAGAGCGCGGTATATTCCTTGTCGCCCCGGTTGATCCCCGGCTCACCGAAGAAGCGCGAGTCGGGGATACGGTCGCCCGGAAGCGCCAAGAGCGACCCGACGAGCGGCACGACATTGTAGTTCGGCGGGTTATGGTCTTCCTGATAGATGCCGATCGCGGTGATGTCGGTGCGATCGCCGGGCCTCCAGGTCAGCGCGCCCTGCGCGACGACGCGGTCGTTGCGCGTGAAGTCCAGGCGCGAGTCGGAATCGCGCACCACGCCGACGAAGCGCGCGGCCAGCGTATCGCTGAGCGGACCGGTGACGTCGACGATCGCTTCCTTGCGGTTGTGCGTGCCATAGCTGACGCTGGCGCTGCCGCCGAAGTCGAACTGCGGACGCTTGGTCTGCATGTTGGTCAGGCCGCCGGAGCTTCCTGCACCGTAGAGCACCGATGCCGGACCGACCAGCACCTCGACCCGCTCCAGCGTCGCGATTTCGGGGCGCGGCATATAGACGAAGCCGTAGTTGCGCTTCAGGCCGTCGACATACAGCACCGATTCAAAGCCGCGGATGATGTTGAAATCGCCGCGCGAGTCGTCCGACGCGTTGTAGACGCCGGCCGTGTACTTCAGCGCTTCGCGAATATTCAACGCGCCGCGATCCTGCATCTCTTCGAGCGACACGACTTCGATCGCCTGCGGAATGCGCAGGATCGGGGTGTCGGTCTTGGTCGCCGTCGTCGCGGTCACCCCGGTGACCACGATATCCGAACCGTCCTCCGTCTCGGCCGACTGCGCATGGGCCGGCGATGCGACAGCCAGCGCCAGCATCGATACCCCGATCGAACAACGCACCGCCCCCGCAATATGTTGATAGACACTTGTCATGACGCCCCCTTCCTTTTTATCCGGTGGATACAGACCCGCAATCGCTCGTCCGCCCTTGGCCGTCCTGCGATAGTAGATCGGCTGCGCGCCAGTGGTTGTCCGGATTCGGGTAATGCCGCACTTTGATGGGTGGATTTAACGATCCGCGTCGAATTACCCACGGGTAAGTGCGACGAATCCCGCTCGACGACAGCCTCATGCCCGACCCCGGCGGTCCCGCCAAGGCCTCTGCGAGGGGCTTCGCTCTTTCGATTCGGTTTCTAGATATGGACATTATCATCTCCATATGGAAACGCGTCAGCGAAGGAGACGATCATGCTGCCGCTGCTGAAGGGAATAAGGATCATCGAGGTCGGAGCGGTCGTGCTGGGCCCCTATGCCGGCCAACTGCTCGCCGACCTCGGCGCAGAAGTCGTCAAGGTCGAAGCCCTCGACGGCGATATCGCACGTCACGCCCACCCCGCCGGACCGGGTGGCGGCGCGCTGTTCGTCAACAACAACCGTAACAAACGTATGTTGGCCGTCGACCTCAAGCGCCCCGAAGGGCGGGCGGCGCTCGCGAAGCTGATCGCGACGGCGGACGTTCTTTTCCACAATATGCGCGTCGATGCAGCCGAGCGGCTGGGCCTGGGCTTCGACGCGGTCGCCGCGATTAACCCGCAGATCATCCATTGCGCCGCCATCGGCTTCGGACAGCACGGGCCATATCGCGACCGCCCCGCCTTCGACGATATCATCCAGGCAGCGAGCGGAATCGCCGGGCTCGGCGCCGCGAACGACGGGACGCCGCGCTTCGTCCCGACCATCGTCGCGGACAAGGTCGCCGCGCTGCACGCGGTCTATGCCATTCTCGCGGCGCTCGTCGCGCGCGCGAACGGGCGCGACGGCGCGATCCAGATCGAGGTGCCGATGTTCGAGGCGCTGGCCGCCTTCCTGCTCAACGAGCATCTGGCCGGCGCGACCTTTTCCGATAACGGCGCGGTGGGTTATCCCCGCATCCTTTCGCCAAATCGCCGCCCTTTCCGGACCGCCGACGGCTGGATCGCGGTGCTCCCCTATACCGATCGCCAATGGCGCGCCTTCCTGGGCGAAGTCGGGCGCGAGGATGTGATGCGCGAGCCGTGGTTCGACGATCCGCGCGCGCGGCCGGCGCATATCGACGAGCTTTATGCGCTCGTCGCCGCATGCCTCCCGGCGCGCACGACGGCGGAGTGGTTGACTGCGCTTGCCGCGCGCGACATTCCCTGTTCGGAGGTTCCGGCGCTTTCCGACCTGCTAGCCGATCCCCATCTTGCCGAGGTCGGATTCTTCGACGTGCCGCAAGGCTATCCCGAAGGCATCGCGCGCGCGATCCCGCAGCCGGTTCTTTTCGACGGAATCGCACCCGCTGCCGATACGCCGCCCCGCGCGCTCGGCGCCGACAGCCGTACCCTGCTGCGCGAATGCGGCCTTTCGGACGCCGAGATCGCTGCGCTCGTCGATGCCGGGGTCGTGCTCGCGGGCTGATCGGTCGAGCTTTCGCCGCGCCGCGTATCGGAAGGCGGATGCTGCGGCCCGCGCGCCTTTATCTCGTCGAGCAA
The DNA here is from genome assembly GCF_058806755.1 of Sphingopyxis sp. GW821-FHT12F08. Classification (NCBI taxonomy): domain Bacteria; kingdom Pseudomonadati; phylum Pseudomonadota; class Alphaproteobacteria; order Sphingomonadales; family Sphingopyxidaceae; genus Sphingopyxis; species Sphingopyxis sp. GW821-FHT12F08. Next base: position 38,175 of record NZ_JBXAQA010000003.1, on the reverse strand, counting down.
GAGCCGGATTCGGGGCCGATCGTCATTCCACCGGCAGCCATTGCGCCTCCCTCGCGCCCTCGGCGAACCAGGGGGCGGGCAGTTTGCGTGGGGTCGGCCAAAGCTCGTCGAGCGTATCCGCATCGAACAATTGTCCGCCGCGCATCACCAGCCTGACCGACCGGGTGTTCCGGATGTCGGCGAGTGGATCGGCATCGAATATGACGAGATCGGCATATTTGCCCGGTTCGAGCGTCCCCATATCGCCGAGGCGCCCGATCGTTTCGGCCGCCCCCGCGGTCGCGGCGTGCAGCACCGCCATCGGCTTCATGCCGCCGAGCGCGTGCGCCTCCATCTCGTAATGATAGCCGATCCCCGGCTCGTCGCCGTGCGAGCCCATGCCGACGAGCGCGCCATTGGCGGCGAGCTTTGCCGCGTCGGCGGCAAGCGCGGGCATGCGCGACGCCTCGATCGAGCCCCATTCGCGGATCGCAAGCTTCTGCGCGATCGCGGGCGGCGGCCAGAAACGCTTCACCTTCGGGTCGAGCGCGGGGTCGTATCGGGCGACATAATGATGCCGCCCCGCCGGGCCGCTCGTATTCACCAGCAGGGTCGAGACATAGCTGGTGCGCGTCAGCCGATAGAGCTCGACCACATCCTCGCCGAAGGGGGCGATGGGCAGCGCATGTTCGTTGCCGGCATAGCCATCGATGATCTGGGTCAATATCAGCTTGGGATTATGGCTGCCCTCGGTGGTCGGCAGCAGGCCCTTTTCGCGCGCCGCCATCGCGATCCATTGGCGCACGATACGGCTCTCGCCGCGATATTGCTTGATGTTGCGCAGCCCCCAGGCATCGCGATAGCGGCCGAGCACGCCGCGCACCTGATCGAGCGAAGTGAAGCCCTCCTTCGAGAAGAGCGCCGGGCCGGTCGAGCGCAGCCGCGGCCCGACGACCAGCCCCGCGTCGATCAGATCCTGATAGGCGATCTGATCGATCCCGAGCGTCGAGGGGTCGAACGACGTCGTGACGCCATAGGCGAGCCGGGCGCGCAGTCCCCATTCCTCATAGCCGATGACGTTGCGACGCACCCCGCCGATATGGTCGTGATCGTCGATGAAGCCGGGCGCGACGGTCTTGCCGCCCAATTCGCGCGCCGCCGTTCCCGTGGGAACGGCGAAGCTGTCGCGCGGGCCGATCGCGGCGATGCGGTCGCCGGCGATTAATATATCGGCATCGTCGATTATTTTGTCGTCGCCCGCCATCGTCAACGCACGGGCGCCTCGCAAGAGGATGCTTCCGCTTGGCCGGGCGCGGGGGAGTTCGGCGACGAGCTCGACATGCGTCACTGGCGCAGGCGCGGTCGCCTCGGGCAGGACCTGCAGATAGTTTCCGACCGACCAGGTCAGGCTGCCGTCGGCGCGCCAGTCGAAGAAATCGGCGCCCATGCCGGTGACCTTGCGCCCCGGATTGTCCGGCGCGGTCAGGTCGACCGCGACCTTCGGGTCGGCGGGCACGGGCAGCACATAGAGCTGCTCGCTCGTCTGCGCGGCGAGCCATTTGCCGTCGGGGCTGATGCGAATGTCGTCGGCGTCGGCGGGCCGGTCGGTGAAATAATAGCCCTGCGTCTTCACGGTAGCGACCGCGCGCTGCGCGCCGCTGGCGAGATCGACCGCGACGAGCCCGTCGCCCCCGAGCAGATAGGCGGTGTCAGGCTGGCCCTGCACGAAATGCGGGCGCTGCCCCAGCGTACCGCGCGTCACGACGCGCGCGGCGCCGCCGTCCGCCGGGATCGCCACCAACTCGCCCGGTCGTACCGTGCCGAATTCGAAGCTCGTCTGCTGCCGCGCCGCGGCGGGCGAGCGCACCGCGAGGATCGTCTGGCCGTCGGGGGTGAAGGCGGGGTGCGAATAAAAGGCAGCAAGGTCGCTCACCTTCACCGGCGCGCCAGAACCGTCGGCGGCGATCGTCCACACCGCCCCACCCGCTTGCTCGCCCCACGTCACATAGGCGATGCGCGTCCCGTCGGAGCTCCAGCCGGGCAGCGACGGCGGATCGCCCGCGATCGGCAGCCGCAGCGCAGCGGCGGCATCGATGCTCTGGACATAGACGCTGCCGAGCGCCGCATAAGCGACGCGCTGCCCGTCGGGAGACGGCGTCGTCCCCTGCAGCAATTTGGCGCGCACCGGCGCGGTGTCTTCGCGGAAGCCGATCCGCGTGCTTGGCCCCACCGCGAGTTGCAGCCGCGCCTGGAAGGGGATCGGCGTCGCTGCCGAACCATCGACCGGGCGGCGCTCGATCTTGCCCCGATAAGCGATCAGGATCGCCTTGCCGTCGGGGGTGAAGCCGTAGCGCGGGACGAGGTCGAGCCATGCCGCGCCGTTCATCAGGTCGAGCGGTGCGGGGCCGAGGTCGCGGTCGGCGCCGGTCGCCAGCTCGCGAATCCGCAGCCGCGTTTCGGCCATCCGCCGCGTCGCATAGGCGAGCAGCTTGCCGTCAGGCGAGATCGCCGGGCGGAAGAAGGTTTCGCCCCCCGCCTCGCGCCCGCCCGAGCTGCCGACGACCGTTTCCTCGGCGCCGGTCGCAAGCGTGCGGCGGACGATCGTCCACGGCACCGGCTCGTCGAACGACAGGTCGCCGGTCCGGCGGGCATAATAAAGATATTGGCCGTCGCGCGAGGCCGCAGCACCGAGCGTGCTTTGCCAGGAGTGGCGCGGAGCGTCGTCTTTCGGCTTCGCCGGCGCGACCAGTTCGCCGGGACCGCCGTCGACCGGATGGCGCCACAGCTCGTAGCGGTCGATGCGGATGCGGTAGCGGCTGACATAGACCGACTTGCCGTCGGCGCTCCATTCGGGCGAGGTGCGCACCGCGCCGTCGTCCTCGTCGCTGATCCGCCGCGCGCCGCTGCCGTCGGTGCGGGCGATCCAGACATTGTCGCCGCCCGACCGGTCGCTGACATAGGCGATCCATTTGCCGTCGGGCGAGAAGGTCGGCTGGACCTCGAACGCCATGCCCGTCGCGATCGGCACCGCGCGACCGCCCTGCGCCGGCACCGCATAGATTTCGCCGAGCATGTCGAACAGGATCGTCTGGCCGTCGGGCGAGACCGCGAGCGACATGAAGGTGCCGCTCGCCACCTCGTAATCGAGCGTGCGCGCGCGCTTCATCGGCAGCGCGCTTTCGCTTTGCGCCTGCGCCGCCAGCGGAAGCGCCAGCGCCGCCGCCAGAACCAGTGATCGTCGAACCGCCCGCATCATCTCGTCGCCCTTCAGTTCGGCTGCCACGTCTCGACCCGGAAGCTGTCCGGATGATAGCGCGTCACCTCTGCGCCGCCATCCTTGCCGGGAAAATCGGTCGAGTCCGCATTGACCAGATAGAGTCGACCATTGCGGTGATCGATGTCCATCATGCGCGCGCCGAACTGCGTGCGTATCGTCGCGACGACACGCAGGCTGTCGCCTTCGCGCTGGACCACGGTTATCGACCCCTCGTAATTGCTGCTGACGATCCGCTCGCGCTTCTCGTCATAGGCGAGCGCGTCGAGCCCCTTGCCGATCGTCACCCGCGACAGGATGGCGCCGTTCGCGGGATCCATCAGGAACACCGCGGGCTTGTCGCCGGTGCAGGCGCCGAGCAGGCGGTTGGTCGCGGCGAGATATTTCATCTTCGACACATTGCAGCCAACGTCCCAGCGCGCCTCTTCCTTGAGCGTCTGTGAATCGAGTTTCAGCACGATCCCGTCGAGCCGCGCGGGGGCGTAGAGATGGCCTTTCCCGTCGGCGGCGGGATCGTCCATCTTGCGAAAGGGAAAGCGCGTCGTCCCGAGCAGCTTGCCGGTCGCCGCGTCGATGCTGAACCAGGTCGCTTCGGTGGGGCGCGTGCCGGTGATGACATGCAGCCGCCCGGTCGCGGGATCAAGCGAACCGCTATTCAGCCCGCCGTCGCTCGCGAGCGGCGTCCGCGCGATGACCTTCAGCGTCTTGAGATCGAAGCTGAGCAGCGACCCGTCGGCCATCGCCACGTAACCGCGGTTGTAGGCGGGCAGCAGGATCGGGCCGTTGGCACCGACCGAATTTTCCATCGTCATCACCGCCTTGCCCTGATCGACGTCATAGACGGTGAGCCCGTCCTCCAGCCGTCCCATGAACAGCCGCGCGCTGCCGGGTTCGAACTTCACATAGTCCCAACCCGTGTCGGTGCTGGGCAAGGTGACGCTGGCCGTCATTATATAGGGCAGGTCGGGCGCAGCCTCCCGCGCGAGTGCCGGGCCGGCGGCGAGCAGCGCCGCGGATACGAGAAGAGGGATGGCTTTCATCGCGAGAGCTCCGTTTCCTGATATCAGTGAAGATGGCCGTGCGCGCGCGGCTCTTTCATCCGCAACGCAACAAAAAACGCGACCGCGCAGATCGCCGAGACATACCAGGCAAAGGCCTGCTCATGCCCCATCTGCTTGAGCAGCAGCGCGGCATATTCAGCGGTCCCGCCAAAGATCGCCGAGGCGATCGCATGGCCCAGCCCGACGCCGAGCGCACGCACGCTCGCGGGGAAGAGTTCGGCTTTGAACAGGCCCGAGACCGAGGTGTAGAAGCTCATGATCGCGAGCGCCGCGAACACCAGCAGGCCGGCGACCCACACCGTCTGCGCCTGTCCGATCGCGCCGAGCAGCGGCACCGCGAACAGGGTCATCCCGCCGCTGAAAATCAGCAGGTTCGTCCGCCGGCCGATCCGGTCGGACAGGATGCCGAGGATCGGCTGGAACAGCAGGAAAGCAAAGGTGACGACGAGCATGATCCGGCTCGCCGTCGCGACGTCCATGCCCGCGGTGTTGACCAGATATTTCTGCATATAGGTAGTGAAGGTATAGAGCGTCACCGCCCCCGCGGCGCTCAATGCCATCACGGTCAGCATCGCGCGCGGGTGCTGCATCAATGTCTTCAGCGACCCCGCATCCTCGTCCTTCCCCGCCGGTTCGGCGGTCTCGTGCATCGCGTCGCGAAACAGGATGAATATGCCTGCGAGGATCGCGCCGAGGACGAAGGGGATACGCCAGCCCCATTCGCGGATCGCCGCGTCGGTCATTGCGGTCTGGAGCAGGAAGATCGTCAGCAGCGCGAACAATTGCCCGCCGATCAGCGTCACGAACTGGAAGGACGCGTAAAATCCGCGCTTCCCCGGCTCGGCGATCTCGCTCAAGTAAGTAGCCGCCGCGCCATATTGGCCGCCGGTCGAAAAGCCCTGCATCAGCCGCGCGACGAGCAGCAGCGCCGGCGCCGCTGCACCGATCGTCGCATAGGTCGGCAGGACCGCGACCAGCAACGACCCCGCACCCATCAGCAGAACCGAAGCGATCATCGCGGCGCGGCGACCGTGGCGGTCGGCGTAGCGGCCGAAGAACCAGCCGCCGAGCGGGCGGATCAGGAAGCCCACGGCGTAAATGGCGGCGACGTTCAACAGCTGCGCGGTGCGGTCGCCCTCGGGAAAGAAGGACGAGGCGAAATAGAGCGCGGTATAGGCATAGGCGTAGAAATCGTACCATTCGATCAGATTGCCCGCCGACCCCGCGACCGCGGCGCGGGCGCGCGTCCTGCGGTCGAGCTCGACCGGAATCGCGGGGCGCGTGTCGAGAGGGGCGTCCCCGTCGGCGGGCACGCCAATCATTCCAGGAATCCAGGTCATTGTCTCTCCTGCGCCGGCCGTCTTCGCGCCGGCTGTCCGTTCAGGCGCCCTTGATCAGCGCACATCCTTGTAGCGTTCCGCCAGCAGGTCCTGCCGCGACCGGTTCGACACCTGCCGGCCTTCGATGATCACGCTAAGGGCATTGGTCGACGGTTCGAGCGGATCGCCGTCCCAGACGACGAGGTCGGCGTCGGCCCCCGCGCTCAGCGTGCCGCCGCCGCGGCCCCAGATCGCCAGCGGATTGACCGTCACCGCGCGCAGCGCGTCGATATAGGGCAGCCCGTTGGCGACCGCGATGCCGGCGCCTTCGCGCAGCCCCATGCCCGCATTGTACGTCGTGTGGATCGGCCCACCTGCCTGTCCGATCGCGATCGGCACGCCGGCCCTGGTCAGGATCGCGGCATTGTCCTGCCGCGCGCCCAATTGGTCGAAATTGAACGGCAGATTGACCTGCGGGTCGAGGACCACTGCGACCTTCGCCGCCGCAAGCACATCGGCGGCGCGCCAGGCGTCGGTGCCGCCGACGACGATCACCTTGATCCCGAAATCGGTCGTCAGCGCCGCGGCCTGACGAATGTCGGACTCGCGGTGCGTCTGGATCGCCAGCGGCAGCGCGCCCGCGATCACATCGCGCAGCGCATTGTCGCCGCCATGCGGACCGCCGCCGGGGCCGCCCGGTGGACCGCCGCGCTCGCCCTTGTCCTTGTGCTTCCTGCCCTTGCCTGCGGCTTCGGGCGGCGGGGCGGCGGCGCGCCTGGCGTCGTCGAGCAGCTTGCGCAGCGCGGCCCATTGCTGCGCGCGCGCTCCGAGCCGGTCCCAGGCGCCGCCGCCAATCACGGCATAGACCGCGACCCCCTTGCGATCGAGGATGTCGACCCCGTCGCGAAGCCGCGCGAACGCCGGCTCGCCGCTCATCGGGGCGGCGCGCGACGGCGAGGGATAGATCAGCGCGCGGGTGATGCCGTCGGCGCGCGCCAGGCTGACCAGCGTCGAATTGCCGTTGAGCGCCCGGCTGGGGTCGAAGCCCGGCGCGCGCTCGTCGGCCGAGGCATCGTCGCGCGTGTCGGGCGATCCCGACACTTCGACCAACCCGATCTGCGTCGCGGCGTTGACGAGGCCCGGGGTGACCGGCTTGCCCCGTGCGTCGATGACCGTCGCCCCCGCGGGCACGCCGCCCGCCGCCGTCACCGAGACGATGCGCCCGTCCTCGATCAGGATCGTCGCGTCGCGGACCGGCTCGGCGCCCTCCATCGTCCAGGCCTCGGCGTGGGTGACGGCGAGCGTCTCGGCCGACACGGGCATCGCGATCGCCAGCGCGATCAGGCTTGCTGCCAGTCTCATTGGCTCACTCCCCCACGGCCGACCTCGAAGTCGGACACCGGCCCGCTTCGCGGTTTCGCGCGATCCCACGCCACCGCACCGTCGATCAGGACGAGATCGGCCTTGGTATAGATGCTGAACGGATTGCCCGACCACAGCACGACATCGGCCTGATAGCCCGGCGAGAGGGTGCCGACGCGCTTGTCGAGGCCGAGCAGTTTCGCGGGATTGCTCGTCGTCCATTTGATCATCCGCTCGGGCGGAATGTCGATCCCGATCCGCCGGCCGGCGGCGGCGGCCTTGGCCGCGGCGATGTTGAGCCGCTGGCCGTCGGCGGGCGAGTCCGAATGCATCATCACGCACACCCCCGCCTGCTCGAGCAGCGGCGCTTCGGCACGCACCGCGTCCTGCGCCTCCATCTTGAAGCCCCACCAGTCGGCCCATACCGCGGCGCAAGTCCCTGCGTCGCGCAGCAGCCCGGGGATCTTATAGGCTTCGGTGGCATGGTGGATCGCGCCGATGCGGAAATCGAATTCCTTCGCCATCGCCAGCACCGCGGCGATGTCGCCGGCGCGATAGCAGTGCAGGTTCACCCGCACGTCGCCCGACAGGATGCCGGCGAGCGCCTCGAGCTTCAGGTCGCGCGGCGGCATCGCGACGGCGCCCGCGCGCGCCTGTTCGACCGCGCGTCTGTAACGCTGCGCGTCGAGGAACGACTGGCGCATATAGGAGATCACACCCTGCCGGCTGGTGGGGCCCTCATTATCGTCGTCGGCGCCCCAGCTTTTGGGATTTTCGCCGCACGCCATCTTGAAGCCCTGGACGTTGCCGACCGCCTTCATGTCCCAGATCGTCGGCGCGTGGATCGGCTTCACCACCACCGAGCGCCCGGCAAAAATCGGGGTCGAGCCCGGCAGGATCTGGATCGTCGTCACGCCCGCCGACAGCGCGCGGTCGAAACCCATGTCTTGCGCATTCACCGCGGTTTCGACCCAGGTATCGGCGACATTGGGCGCGCTCGTTTCGGCGACGTCGGACGCTTCGCGATCGATCGCGGTCAGCGGCAGCACGAAAGTGCCGTCGTGGCTGTGCACGTCGATGACGCCGGGGGTGACCCAGCGGCCCCCAGCATCGACTTCGCGCACGCCGGGATTGGCCAGCGCCTTGCCGACCGCGACTATCTTGCCCCCGCGCACCAGTATGTCGCCGCCGTCGATGCGTCCGCCGGCGCCGTCGAGGATCGTGGCGCCCCTGATCAGCATGTCGTCGGGCGCCGGCGCGCGATAGCGGCTGGGATAAGGATCCTGCTGCCATGGCGCCGGTGCGCCGCGCTGCGCGCCGACGGGACCCGCCAGCATCAGCGCGGCCAACGCCACCAAAATCAACCGTGCCTTCGCCATGATCGACGCTCCCCGTTTACCGTCCCTGGTTGAACCGTCGCATCCACGCCGCGGTTTCGGCGTCGGGCAAGGCGCCGAGGATCGCATGCAGCGTATCCGGCGCCTCGTCCTGCCCCAGCTTGAACTTGCCCGACAGGCTGGTGACCGTCGCCCGGAACCCGATGATGCGGGGCAGCATGCCCCGATATCGCGCGCCCAGTTCGTCGACGTCCCAAGGTTCGGGACGCCCCGCCTCCATCGCGTCGATCAGGATCTGCAGCGACATTTCGGTGAACCCGTCGTCGAAGTCGATGGTCGCGCCGATCTTCAGCTGCGCATAATTCCACGTCGGCGCCCAGTCGCGCCGCCCGGCATGTTGCGGGCTGATATAGGCATCGGGTCCGGTGAACAGGATCGTCGAGCGCGGATCGGCCTGCAGCGCGACATGGAGCGGGTTCGATCGCATCAGATGGCCGATCAGTTCGACCAGCCGGCCCCCGGCGTCGAACACGCCGATCAGCGGCAGCAAGCTCGCCTGAAGGTTCGCCGCGCCGCCGCCGCTGACCCAGGCGAGCGGAAAGGCTTCGACCAGCGCGCGGACGTCGGCACCGGTGAACCGCTCGAACGGCGTCGGCTTGCCGCCGTCGTCAGTCGGGCTTGCCGCCATCTTCATGCGTTCGTTCGCCCCGTCCATCTGCCCCGATACCTTGTTTCGCTACCGTCTTCTTCCCTGTCCTTGGCTCTTCAGCAAGCACCAAAACAGAAAAGTTCGGGGGTCCAGTCCGCAGTTGCGGAGGCGCAAGGTTCGCGTTACCCTTGGCTCCCTGCCTATTCCATTTTTCCAACCATAGGGGGTCCAATGCTGCGTCCTTGGCAAGTCAGCCTCGGGGATCGGATCGATTCCGCGCGCGACGTCCCGATCTATATGCAGATCATCCAGGCGTTGATCCGCGACATCGAACGCGGCCGGCTAACCTCGGGTACCTATCTGCCGAGCAGCCGCGAACTCGCCCAGATATTGGGGGTCAACCGCAAGACCGTCGTCCTCGCCTATGAAGATCTGATCGCGCAGGGCTGGCTCGATTCGGCGGGCACGCGCGGGACGATGGTCGCCGCGGCGCTGCCCGATCCGGTGAAGCGCCATCAGGGCGAAGCCGAAGCGACGATGAGCAACGCCGTCATCGACTATCGCTTTGCGGCGCCGCCCGCGCGGCCGATCGCGGTGCCGGCGGGCCCGGGGCTCAAGATCGACGAGGGCGCGCCCGACGGCCGGCTGTTCCCCGCCGAACTGCTCGCCCGCGCCTATCGCGTCGCCGCGCACCGCGCGTCGCGCGAAAACGGCTTTCAATATCGCGACCCGCGCGGATCGCCGGCGCTGCGCGAAGCGATCGCAACGATGCTGAAAAGCCAGCGCGGGCTACCCGTCGCGGCGGAGAATATCTGCATCACCCGCGGCAGCCAGAACGGCATATTCCTCGCCGCGCAGGTGCTGGTCCAGCCGGGCGATTCGGTGATCGTCGAAGCGCTGACCTATGAACCCGCGGTCGCGGCCTTTCGCGCGCTCGGCGCCAATATCATCCCGGTCGACCTCGACGAGGACGGCATCGATATCGACGCCGTCGAGCAGGCCTGCCGCCGCAACGCCGTGCGCGCGGTGTTCGTCACCCCGCACCACCAGTTCCCGACCACGGTCTCGCTGCGCCCCGAACGCCGCCTGCGCCTGCTCGAACTCGCGCGCCAGTTCGGCTTTGCGATCATCGAAGACGACTATGACCATGAATTTCACTTCGAGTCACAGCCGTTGCTGCCGATGGCGGGTTATGGCCCGGGGCTCGTGCTCTATGTCGGATCGATGTCGAAGCTGCTGCTGCCGGCGCTCCGCATAGGCTATGTCGCGGCGCCGCCGGCGGTGATCGACGCGATCGCGCACCGCGTTTCGCTGACCGACGGCATGGGCAATACGCTGACCGAGGACGCGGCGGCCGAGCTGATCGACAATGGCGAATTGCGCCGCCATGCGCGCAAGGTGCGCCAGATCTATGCCAGGCGGCGGCAGGATTTTGCGGCCGAGATCGATCAGGCGCTGGGCGACGTCGTGGAATATCGCATGCCCGACGGCGGGCTCGCCTTCTGGCTGCGCGTGCACACCGACCTCGACCAGATGGAGGCGCGCGCCGCGGCGATGGGGCTGCGCTTCGCCTCGTCGCGCTCGTTCATGACGCGCGACGACGCGCCGCGCGGCCTGCGCATCGGTTTCGCCAGCCTCAATCGCCACGAAGCGCGCACCGCACTCGCGGCGCTTCGCGAAGCCGCCGGCTAGACGCGGCACCACTGGTCCCGTCGCTTGCGCGATTGTTGGATGTTTTCCGATCCACGGTTGAGGCGGATCGTGATGACAGTTCAGGAGGGAAATCATGACATATCGTTTCGCATTGGTCCTTGCCGCCGCGGCGCTGCCGCTGTCCCCGGCGCTCGCCCAGGAAGCCCCGGCACCCGCGCCGGCCGCCGCCGAGGCCGAGTGGCCCGAAGCCTGGTTCGAGATCTTCAAGCTCGCCCCCGGCAAGCAGGAAGAATTCATCCGCCGCATCGCGCAGGCCGACGAGGTTTCCGCCGCCGGCGGTTTCCCTCCGACCCAGCTGTTCTTCCATGAAAATGGCGCCGATTTCGACGTCATCCTGTTCAAACCGGTGACCGGCATCAAGCCGACCCCGGAGCAGGAAGCGGCGATGGCGAAGAAGCACCAGGAACTCGGCCTGCCCCGCGGCCCCGCCTATTTCGTCAACATCCGCGAACTCGTCGCCGAGCATACCGATTCCAAGACCTATGGCCCGCTCTCGGCCGCCAAATGGCTCGCGCGTCTCGACAAATGGCGCGCCGAAAATCCGCCGCGCAAGTCGACGAGCAAATGATGCTGGGTCGCCGCACGCTCCTCGCCTTCGCCGGCGGAACCGCGGCGGCGGCCGTCGCCCGCCCCGCCTTTGCCGGCGCGGGCGACCAGCTCGACATCGCCTATATCAACGCCAAAGTCTGGACCGGCGCCGGCCCCGAGGTGCGGACCGACGCGATCGGGATCAAGGGCGACCGCATCGTCGCGATCGGGGCCGACGCAGTGCGGGCGCATAGCGGCAAGCGGACGCAGGTCATCGACCTGCAGGGCGCCTTCGTCACGCCGGGCTTCATCGACCCACATGTCCATTTCGTGAAAGCATCCGAAATGCTGGCGCAGGCATCGCTCCGCGGCGCCGCCAACCGGCAGGAATTCGTACAGCTGATCGCCGCCGCGGCGAAGGCGCTGCCCAAGGGCCAGTGGCTCGAGGGCGGCAATTGGGATCAGGATCGCTGGGGCGGCGAAATGCCGCACAAATCGTGGATCGACGCGGTGACGCCCGATACGCCGGTCGCGGTGATCCGTTACGACCTGCACATGCTGTTGCTCAATTCGCTGGCGCTCAGGCTCGCGGGCATCGACCGCAACACGCCCGACGTGCCCGGCGGCGTGATCGAACGCGACGCCAGCGGCGAGCCGACCGGGATCGTCAAGGATGCCGCCAAGGACCTCGTGCTGCGCGCGATCGGTACGCCGTCCGACGAGCAGATCGACGCCGCGACGCGCAAGGGCATCGATCTCGCGCTCAGCAAGGGCGTGACGCAGGTCCATCCGACCGAACTCGAGACGATCAGCTTCGACTCGACGCGGCGCCTGCGCGCCAAGGGCGAAACCGGGCTGCGCTTCCGGCACTATCTGCCGCTCAAGGACTGGGAAAAGCAGGCCGCCCTGATCAAGGCCGAAGGCCGCGGCGACGCGTGGGTGCAATGGGGGGCGTGCAAGGTCGTGTTCGACGGCTCGCTCGGCTCGCGCACCGCGCGTTTCTATGAGCCCTATGCCGACGATCCGGCGACGCGCGGCATCGTCGTCACCGATCCCGCCGACCTGCGCCGCTGGATCGAGGGCGCCGACAAGGCGGGGCTGCAGGTCACCGCGCACGCGATCGGCGACGAAGCGAACGACATCGTGCTCGATGCCATGACCGCGGTCGCTAGGGTCAACGGCCCGCGCGACCGCCGGTTTCGCATCGAGCATGCCCAGCATATGAAACCGCATGCGATCGCGCGCTTCGAGGAGCAGGGCATCATCGCCTCGGTCCAGCCCTATCACGCGATCGACGACGGCCGCTGGGCGGTGCGCCGCATCGGCGAGGAGCGGCTCAGGACCAGCTTCGCCTTCGGTTCGCTGGTCCGGTCGGGCGCGCATGTCTGCATGGGATCGGACTGGCCGGTGGCACCGATCGACCCGCTCACCGGGCTCGATGCCGCGGTCAACCGCGAAACCCTCGACGGGAAAAACACCCAAGGCTGGCACCCCGAGCAACGCGTTACCCTCGCGCAGGCGATGCACAGCTACACGCAGGAAGGCGCCTACGCCGGGTTCAACGAAAAACGGCTGGGCCTCATCGCTCCTGGCTTCGTTGCCGATTTGGTGGTCTGGGATAGCGATTTTTTTGCTATTGACTCGCATTTGCTTGTCAAAGCAAAGGTGCTGCGCACGATCGTCGGGGGTCGCCAGCGCTACGGCTAAGGAACTTGCGGACGCGTGTCATATTGCGTCGCATTGGTCCCCTGCACCTGAGCAAACTGGATGTTTTAAGACCCAAGCACGACAATAATGTGAAATTTCCGGTACCGGGTTGGCCCAGCGCCTCGCCGCATCGGAGGGGCAGTTGGACACCAGTTGGGGGATTACACATGGTTGCCTATCGCAACATATTTCGCGGAGCCGGCCTCGCCGCTCTGGGCGTCGCTCTCGGCGCCGCGGCGCCCGCGCTGGCGCAGGAAGCGACCGAAGACGAAAGCATTGTCGTCACCGCGCAGCGCAGCAACGAAACGCAGGTCATCCGCAGCGGCTCGCTCGGCGCGCTCGGCGAAAAGGACGCGATGGAAGTGCCCTTCGCGGTCAAGGCGTATAGCGAGACGCTCATCCTGAACCAGCAGCCGCTGTCGCTCGGCGCGGTGCTCGAGAATGATCCGTCGGTCCGCACCTCGCTCGGCTTCGGCAACGCCTCCGAACAGTTCGTCATCCGCGGCTTCCCGCTCTTTGGCGAGGACGTTGCCATCGACGGCCTGTACGGCGTCACGCCGCGCCAGCTCGTCTCGCCCGAACTTTACGAGCAGGTGCAGGTGCTGAACGGTGCCAGTGCGTTCCTGTTCGGCGCCGCACCCGGCGGCACCGCGCTCGGCGGCACGATCAACCTTCAGCCGAAGCGCGCCAAGGACAAGGACACCAATCGCGTCACCGCCACCTATTTGTCCGACGCCCACTTCGGCGGCGCCTTCGACTTCGGCCGCCGCATGGGCAGCGACGGCGCCTTCGGCGTCCGGATCAACAGCGCCGGCCGCTGGGGCGATATCGCGATCGAGGACGAATATCGCAGCTCGGTCGTCGTCGGCACCGGCATCGATTTCCGCAGCGACCGCGCCCGCCTGTCGCTCGACCTCGCCTTCCAGCGCGCCAGGGTCCAGCATATGCGCCCGATGGTCCAGCTGTCGGGCGTGGCCTTCATTCCCGAGCCGCCCAAGGCCGACCTCAACTATGGCCAGGACTGGAACTATACGACGCTGCGCGACATCTTCGGCATCCTGAAGTTCGAATATGACATCAGCGACGATTTCATGTTCTACGCCGCCGCCGGCGCGCGCGATGCGGCCGAACGCGGCAATTACCAGAGCTTCACGCTGCTCAACGCAACGACCGGCGCCGGCCGCGTCACCGGATCGAAAATCCCGCGCAACGACAATAACGAAGCCGGCCAGGCGGGCATTCGCGGCGAATTCGCGACGGGTCCGATCACGCACGAATTCAACATCGGCGCCTCGCACAGCCGTTACATCAACCGCAACGCCTTTGCCTTCGGCTCCTTCACCGGCTCGCCGAACAATCTGTTCGATCCGGTCGACGTGCCCGAACCCGTCTATGGCGCCGGCTTTCTCGGCGGCAATCTTGCCGATCCGAACCCGGCGAACCGCACCCGCCTGACCAGCTTCTTCGCGTCGGACACGCTGGGGGTGATGGACGACAGGATCGAATTGACCCTCGGCCTCCGCCGCCAGACGATCTTCTTCCGGTCGTACAACGTCACCACCGGCGTGCGAACGAGCCGTTACAAGGAACGCGCGACGACGCCGGTGATCGGCCTGGTCATCCGCCCGAGCGAGCGGTTTTCGATCTATGCGAACCGCATCGAAGGCCTGGCGCAAGGGCCGGTGGCCCCCGCCGGGACGATCAACGCCGGCGAAGTCTTCCCGCCGTTCAAGACCAAGCAATATGAGCTGGGCGGCAAGGTCGCGCTGGGCAATTTCAACGCCTCGGTCGCGGTCTTCCAGACCGACAAGCCGCAGTCGCTGACGATCATCAACAGCGGCGGCCAGAACGAGTTCACGGTCAACGGCGTCCAGCGCAACAAGGGCATCGAGTTCAGCCTCGACGGCGAACCGGTGAAGGGCCTGCGCGTCATCGCCGGCCTGTCGCTGACCGAGGCCAAGCAGCGCCGGACGCAGGGCGGCACGACCGACGGGCGCGATGCGATCGGCGTTCCGGACTATACCGCGAACGTCAATGTCGAATGGGATTTGGGCTTCCTGCCCGGCGTGACACTGACCGGCCGCCTGATCCAGACCGGCAAGCAACAGGTAAACCTGACCAACACGCTCGACCTGCCCTCATGGACCCGCGTCGACCTCGGCGCGCGCTATGTCGTCGCCGCGGGCGATACGCCGGTCACCTTCCGCTTCAACGTCGATAATATCGCGAACGACAATTATTGGTCGTCGTCGCTCGGCGGCTATCTGGTGCAGGGCCAGCCCCGCACCTTCAAGACGTCGGTAACGGTCGAGTTCTGATCGCAACGATACGAATGGTTCCCTTGGCCCGGCTGGTGACAGCCGGGCCCTTTGCTTCGGGGCTGCGGCAGCCGTCATTGATCGCCTGCCACTGGACCCCTTGCTTCACGGAAAAGTGGATGTTTTTGGAACCTCCTGAAATGGGCAGACAGCGATCATGACCGGACCCGTCACCCCCGCGCGCGCGACTTTGCGCCGCCCGCTCCTCGCTGCGCATCGCTGGCTGAGCCTCGGCGCCGCGATCTTCTGGTTGCTGCAGGCGATCAGCGGCATATTGATCGTCTTCCACTGGGAAATCACCGATCGCGCGATCTCGGACATCCACCGCCCGACCGATCTAGCCGCGATCGAACGGCGGGTCGACGCCCTCGCCCCGCCCGGCGGCGGCGGCAAGGTCAGCACGATCTGGACGACCGCCGGCGCGCCCGATCGCTACAATATCTATGTCGAAGATGCCGCGGGCGAGAGCCGTTCGATCCGCGTCGCGGGCGACGGCACGGTCCTCGACACCCCGCGCGAAGACGAAACCCGCGTCATGGGATTCCTCGTCGACTTCCACCACGACCTCCTTGGATCATGGGGCAGCTGGATCGTGTCGATCAGCGGTGTCCTGCTCTGCTCGAACCTGATCCTCGGGCTCGTCGCCGCCTGGCCGAAGCGCGGAACATGGCGCCTGGCGTTCAAGCCGGCGACGCGCGGGCCGGACGTGGCGCGCCTCTATTCATGGCACCGAGCGCTCGGGCTGTGGGCGGTGATCCCGGCGCTGGTCATCGCCGCCACCGGCACGATCATGAAGTTCGAGGATAGTTTCGGCGGACTGATCGGCGCCGAACCGGTGTCGATTCCCGCGAACCCGGCGGCCGGGCCGCCCATCGGTTTCGCCACCGCCGCGTCCGCCGCGCTCGCCGCCATCCCCGGCAGCAGCCTGACGCAGGTCGCCTGGCCCGAGGACGGCGACGCGACCTATCGCATCCGCGTTCGTGCGCCCGGCGAAATCCGCCGCGGCTATGGCGGCAGCCTCGTCCTGATCGATGCCAATAATGGCACGGTGCGCGGCACTTATCCGATCGCCGAGGCCGAACCGGCGCGCGCCTTCATGAGCGCGCTATTCCCGATCCACACCGGCGAGGCGGGGGGACTGGTCGGCCGCCTGCTGTCGATCGCGACCGGCCTGTGGCTGATCACGATGATCGTCGCGGGCGTGCTGCTCTGGGCCCGGCGCCGGCGCGCGAGGGCAAAGCCGGTGTCGCGTCGGTGACGACCCCATGAGCGCTGCGCCTCGCCCAGGGACGGAATAGCGGAGGATCGAACAATGAAGACAGGTCGCGCACTTCTCGCCGCAACGGCGCTCTCGCTCGCCACGCCCGCTTTCGCGCAGGACGACCGCATCGACGCGCTCGAACGCCAGCTTGCCGCGCAGCAGCAGCGCATCGACCAGCTCGAGGCGCTCGTCACCAGGCAGGCCGACCTTCTGCAGCGGGTGACCGCCCCCGCCCCGCCGCCTCCGGCACCGCCCGCGACGCCGACGCCAGCTGCGCCCGCCGCGCCGGCCGCACCCCAGCTTGCTTCCGCACCGGCGACCGCCGACGGCGCATTCCGCATCCCCGGCCTCGACGTCGGCGGCGACATGCGCGTGCGGCAGGAATGGAATTTCACGGGCGGCCGCGACCGCTCGCGCACCGCCGTCCGCGCCCGCCTGCGCGCGACCTATAAGGTCAGCGACACATTCGCGGTCGGCACCCAGATCGCAACCGGCGACCCCGACGATCCGAACAGCACCGACGTCACCCTCGGCAATTTCGTAGACGATTTCCAGGTGGCGCTCGATCAGGCGTGGATCCGCTATCACAGCGGCGGGCTCACCGCCTATGCGGGCAAGTTCCCGCAGATCTTCCAGCGCACCGACATGCTGTGGGACGGCGACGTCTCGCCGCAAGGTGTCGCCGCCGCCTATAGCGCGGGGTTGGGCGGGGGCGCGAAGCTCGACGCGCGCGGCATCTATTTCGTGATCGACGAGGCCGCGGTCGCGCGCGACAGCGACATGCTCGGCGGCCAGCTCGCGCTGTCGGCACCGCTCGCTTCCGATTTCAAAGCCGGGCTGACGGGCAGCTATTACCACTACCGCCTCGGCTCGATCGCGGGCGCCGACGCCGGCGACTTCCGCGGCAACCTCCTTGCCGGCGGCCGCTATCTCTCGGACTTCCACCTGATCGAGGGAATCGGCACGCTTGGCTGGACCGGCCCGTCGGAGCGCTGGCCGGTCGCCTTCACCGCCGACTATGTCCGCAACCTCGGCGCTGCGGTCCCGGGCGATACCGCCTTCAACCTCGAGCTTGCCGCGGGCCGCACGGCAAAGCCCGGCGACATCCGCATCGCCTATAATTTCTCCGAGGTCGAAGTCGATTCGGTGCTCGCGGCGTTCAGCCACGACAATATCGACCTGTCGACCAATTACCGCCTCCACGGCTTCGGGCTTTCCTATGTCCCGGCGTCGAACCTCCAGCTCGACCTGCTGTGGTATCATTACCGCCCGCTCGATCCGGCCTATGCCGCAACCTTGTCGCCGTCCGACTGGCTCGACCGCATCCGCCTCGCCTTCATGGTCAGCTTTTGACTTTGCTCTCCGCCTTGATGCTCGCCGCGGCGAGCGAAGAAGCGCCTGCGCCGTGCCCGCACGGCCACCTGCCCCACGGCCACACCCACGCGCCAGGCGAGATCGACGAGACGCATGGTCCGTCGTTGTTGCAGCTCACCTATACCGGCGAGGTGATGGGCAATGCCTCGGGCGGCGTGCGGCGCGGCGCGCGCTATCTCGACAATCTCGACATCGTCTTCGAGGCCGACATGGAAGAACTGGCCGGATGGACCGGGGCGCAGGTCCATGTCTATGGCCTCTACAACAATGGCAAGTCGATCAGCGACTTCGTCGGCGATACGCAGGCGGTCAGCAATATCGAAACCGGTACCCGGGCGCTGCGTCTCTACGAAGCATGGATCGACCAGAAGATCGGCGGCAGCTTCTCGCTGCGCGGCGGACTCTACGACCTCAACAGCGAATTCGACGCGCTCGACGCGGCGGGCCTGTTCGTCAGCAGCCCCAACGGCATCGGCACCGATTTCGCGCAGAGCGGCCGCAACGGCCCCTCGATCTTCCCCTCGACCTCGCTCGCAGCGCGCGTTCAGCTAACGCCGGCCGAAGGGTGGACGATCCGCGCCGCGATCCTCGACGGCGTCCCCGGCAACCCCGCGCATCCGGGCCGCACCACGGTCAAGCTCGGCAAGGGCGACGGCGCGCTGCTCGTCGGCGAGGTTCAAGCGCCGCTCGCGGGCGGCAAGCTGCTGCTCGGACACTGGCGCTATACGGCGGACTTCGAGCGCAACGACGGCAACGGTTTCGGAACCGGCAATGCGGGCATCTATGTCCGCGCCGAATTTCCCCTCGCAGCGCAGCCGAACGGCAAAGTCGACGGCTTCGTCCGCTTTGGCACTGCCAATGGCCGTTTCAATATGTTCAACCGTTTCGCTGGCGGCGGTCTCAAATTCGGGGGCTGGGTGCGCGGCCGCGAGCAGGACGAGTTCGGGATCGCCGTATCGGCCGCGTTCACGTCGGACAGCTACCGCGCCGCGACGAACGCGGCGGCGGCCGAAGTCGCGGTGGAAGCCACCTACCGCGCGCAAATCGCCCCCTGGCTCGCGATACAGCCCAATATCCACTATGTCCGCCGCCCGTCGGCCGACCCGGACATCGCCGATGCACTGATCGTCGGGTTGCGCGCCGAAGCCAGCTTCAGCATCGCGGGGTTCTGATCGCGAACGGTGGAAGCTGCATGATCCACGGGATTGTCATGCGACGATCGTGGACGCGCCAAGCCCGGTTTGCCGCGGATGCCCAAGCGTAGAACCCGATACATCCCAAGACGCGGCGGGACACGATGCGACGGCCTGGCAGGGGCAGCAGGACTCGAACCCGCGACCCTCGGTTTTGGAGACCGATGCTCTACCAACTGAGCTATACCCCTAGGCCGGAGTGCGCCCTTAGCTGGACCGGGGAAGCGGGGCAAGCCTTATGGCGATGCACAGGGTCCATACTCGATTGCCGCGCCGTCGAGGCGCGCGGCAAGGAAGCACCGACCCTTCGCTTGCAAAGCATCCGCCGCCTGATATGCGCCCCTGCATGACCTCCGCCGCCGCATCCGATCCACCGCAAAATTATCTCGGCGGGATCGTGCTCCGGCTGCTCGCGATGCTGAGCCTGTCGGTGATGTTCGTGCTGGTCAAACATATCTCCGCCGCGGGGATCCATCTGGTGGAGAGCCTGTTCTGGCGGCAGGCGCTGGTGCTGCCGCTGCTCGCGGTCTGGGCGCTAACGCACGGCGGGCTGTCGATGTTCGCGACCAAGCGCATCGGCATCCACACACGCCGCGCGATGATGGGGCTGACCGGCATGGCGCTCAACTTCGGCGGCATGATCTTCCTGCCGATGGCCGAGGCGACGACGATCAACCTGTCGGTGCCGATCATCTGCGTCTTCCTCGCCGCCGCGATCCTGGGCGAGCGCGTCGGGTGGCAGCGCTGGGCCGCGGTGATCGTCGGTTTTGTCGGCGTGCTGGTGGTGCTCAACCCCACCACGCTGCTGATGCAGGGATTCGAGGGCGACCATGGCCTCGGCACGCTGATCGCGCTCGGCGGCGCGGTGATGACCGCGCTGATCACGATCCAGGTCCGCGACCTCGGCCGTACCGAAAGCGCGATGTCGATCGTCTTCTGGTTCAGCCTGATCTCGATGCTGCCGCTGGGCATCGCCCTGCCCTTCGTCATGACATCGCACAGCGCGGGCGAATGGGGGCTGCTGATCGGGCTAGGCCTGCTCGGCGCGGTGGTGCAATTGTCGCTGACCGGTGCGCTGCGCCTCGCGCCGGTTTCGGTGGTGACGCCGATGGATTATTCGAGCCTGCTCTGGTCGATCGCGTGCGGCTGGTGGTTCTTCGGCACCCTGCCCGCCGACACGACATGGATCGGCGCACCGCTGATCGTCGCGAGCGGATTGTTCATCGCGTGGCGCGAGCATCGCCTGCATATCGAGCGGATGAAGGATATCGCCGCATGACGCTTCCAATCCTGTACCACTGCGCCAATGCGCGCTCGCTGCGCTGTCTGTGGGCGATCGAGGAAGCCGGGATCGACGTCGACCTGCGCGTGCTTCCGTTTCCGCCGCGCGCCTTCGCCCCCGAGTATCGCGCGGTGAACCCGCTGATGACGGTGCCCGGCTGGGTCGAGGACGGGCGGCTGATGACCGAATCGGCCGCGATCTGCGAACGCATCGCCGAAGGGACGCCGCTCGAGGTGCGCCGCGACGAGGCGGATTATTGGGATTGGCGCAACTGGCTGCACCGCAGCGACGCCACCCTCACCTTCCCGCTCGCGATCATGCTTCGCTACACGCGCGTCGAAGTGCCCGAACGCCGGCTGGCGCAGGCGGTCGACGACTATAAGGCCTTCTTCGGCGGGCGCGCGAAGAGCATCGAGGCGGCGCTCGCCGACGGGCGCGAATGGCTGGTTGCGGGGCGCTTCACCATTGCCGATATCGTGATCGGCTATGCTGCGTTCCTCGCGACGACGCTGGGGGCGGACGATGTGCTGAGCGAGAAAACGAAAGACTGGCTCGCGCGCTGCACGGCGCGCGAGGCTTTTATCCGGGCGCGCGAGCGGCAGAAGACCGCATAGGGAGGGCCACCGATGGACCTGGGACTTAGCGGCGAACCGATCGTCATCGTCGGCGGCACGCAGGGCATGGGCTATGCGACTGCGCTGCAGCTTGCGCGGGAAGGGACACGCCTCGCGCTGGTCGCGCGCGATGTCGATCGCGGCGAAGAAAAGGCGGCAATGCTGCGCGCGCTCGGCGCCGAGGTGATCGTGCGCGGCGCCGATGCGACGCGGCCGGGCGAGGTGGAGGCGGCGATCGCGTCGGCGGCCGATCATTTCGGGCGGCTCTACGGGCTCGCGGTGACCGCCGGGCCCGTGCTCAGCCACGGCAGCTTCGAGGAGGAAGGCGAAGCCGCCTGGGAGGCGAGCTTTCAGGCGGTGCTGATGACGAGCGTGCGCGCGTGCCAGGCCGCGCTGCCGGTGATTGCGGCGTCGGGCGGCGGCGCGGCGGTGCTCACCGCTTCCTATTCGACGCGCGCGGCGGCGGCGCATCTCTATCCCTATGTGGCGATGAAATCGGGGATCGCCGCGCTGTCGAAGAATCTCGCCATGGCCTATGGGCCGCAAGGCGTCCGCGTGAACTGCGTCGCGCCGGGCGCGGTGGCGACCGAGGCGCTCGACGGCGCAGCCGAGCAGGCGGTCGCGGCCTATGGCGGCGATCCGGGCGAAGCGCTCGACCGCTGGATGCGCGAGCAATGGGGGATGAAGGTCGCGCTGGGCCGCGTCGGGCGCCCGCACGAACTGGCCGACCTCTTCGCCTTCCTGCTGTCGAAGCGCGCGGCCTATATGACCGGGGCGATCATCAACCAGGACGGCGGGACGCAGTTTTTCTGACGTGCGGTCTCAGTCGGCGCCGTGCATCCAACGCGCCTCGCCCTGGAAGGGGTAGCGGGTGGACACCGCCCATTTCTTGCCGCCGATCTCGACGGCACCCCGCTCCGTTCGCGTCTCCAGAAAGGCGCGGAGTTCGGCGCGCTTTGTCGAAGGCACGAAGAGGCTGTAGCTTTCCTCGCCGCGCTTGCGCGTGTCGGGATGGTCGAGCCCCGGCCAGTCTTTCGGCCAATGGATCGATGCGTCGGGCGCATAGTCATAGGGCCAGATCATCACCTCGATCGTGTCGGGAACCCATTCGGCCGCATCAGCACGGCTGAATTTGGCAATGACGTCGTAGAGGCGCTGGACCGCCGAAGGGACTTTGCCGCGCGAAAAACGGCTCGGCTTGTCGCCGGTCGGTGTCATCCGCCCATATACCCTGATCGCCCATGGCTCGTCGCGATCGAAGCCAAGGAACAATTGTTCGGGCTGGTCGGTGGCGTGGGTCAATTTGAACGACCCGGCCTGTTCGGCGGCAGCGGACAGATTCATGTCCTGCAGCAGTGCCGCACTTTCCGCGACCGACAGCCGGACGATGCGATAGATATTTTCATCGCGGTAGATGATGTCGCCGTTTTTATAGAGCACGAATGCGGGCGAATCCGATCCGATGGCCATCAGCCAGGGATTGGTCTCGATCATCACGATTAGCGGATCTTTGGCAGATTGCCCTGCTGCTGGCAACGGGATCGCCAACGCTGCGAGGACGAGTGCGAGCATGAATCGAAGGACGGTCATGCAGCACGCCTAGCGCGTCGCACCATCCTCGCCCAGCCCCACCGCAGCGGCCGTCGTCAGAACCACATATTGCGCACCACACGCCCATCCGACGGCAGTTCTTCGAAGCTCTCCAGCCCCTCGAAATGGTCGATCGGCAGGTCGGCGACCGCCTCGGGATCGGCCAAGCGGATATTCACCGCCATGCGCCGCCGGCCGTCCTCCTCTAGCCGCAGGCCACGCCAGGCGAGCAGGCAGCCACAGGTCGGGCAGAAGTGGATTTCGAGCGCCGGATCGGCCTTGCCGACGCGGGTGAAGGTGCGCGTCGCGCCCTTGAGCGCGATGCGCCCACCCTCATAATCATAGGCCCAGAGCGCGCCGTAGCGGCGGCACAGCGTGCAATTGCACGCGGTGATCGATCCCGGATCGCCCGTCAGCGTCCAGCCCGCGTCGCCGCAGAGGCAAGTGCCTTCGAGCGAGGTCAATTGACCATCCGCTCATAGCCCTCCCAATAGGGCGCGCGGAGGTCCTTGCGCAGAATCTTGCCGCTGGCATTGCGCGGCAGCGCCTCGATCACGTCGATGCTGCGCGGGGCCTTGAAGGCCGCGATGCGTTCGCGGGCCCAAGCGATGATGTCGTCGGCATCGATGCTCATCCCCGGCTTGGGGACGACGACCGCCTTCACCGTCTCGCCCCATTTCGCGTCGGGGATGCCGATCACCGCGACCTCCTGCACCGCGGGGTGGCCGAAGATCGCGCTCTCGACCTCGGCCGGATAGACATTCTCGCCGCCCGAGATGATCATGTCCTTCATCCGGTCGTGGATATAGAGATAGCCGTCGGCGTCGAGATAACCCGCGTCGCCAGTGTGGATCCAGCCGTCTGCGGTCATCGTCTTCGCCGTCGCCTCGGGCAGGTTCCAGTAACCGATCATATTGTTCGACGAGCGCGTGACGACCTCGCCCACCTCGCCGACCGGAACCTCCTGCCCGCTGTCGCCGAGGATCCGGATCTCGACCCCGGGGAGCGGCTTGCCCGCCGAGCGCATGCGCTGGTTGCCCGCGGGATCGTGATCCTCGGGCGGCAGCATGCAGATGGTGCCCGTGGTCTCGGTCATGCCATAGGCCTGGATGAAGTCGGCGCCGAACATCTTGATGCACTGGCGCAGCAGTTCGAGCGGGATCGGCGCGGCGCCGTAGAGGATATATTTGAGGCGGCCGAAATCGGTCTCGGCGCAGCGCGGATGCATCAGCAGCATCTGGAGCGCCGCGGGGACGATGAAGAAGCGTGTCACGCCATGCTGTTCGACCGCGTCGAACACGCCGTCGGGGTTGAATTCGGCAAGCACGACACCCGGGAGCCCCGCCGCGAGCGCCATGATGCCGAGCCCCGTGCCGCCGATATGCGCGCAGGGCATGGCGACCAGCACCGCCTCGTCATCCTCCCATTTGGTATAGGGCATGTCGAGCTCGCTCGAATTGCGGCGTAGCGCGAAAAGGTTGCGGTTCGACAGCACCGCGCCCTTGGGGTTGCCGGTGGTGCCCGAGGTGTAGAGCTGGAGCACCGCGTCGTCGGGGCCTGCCGCCGCAAAGGAGGCGCGCGGGGTCGCGGCGATCAGCGCGCGCGCGCCGGCATCGGTCAGGATGCGCGGGTCGTGCTCGAGCTTGCCGGAGAGCTGCCAGGGAATCGCCTCGAACCCCGGCCCCGTGAACAGCATCTTTGCGCCGGTATCGTTCAGCACATAGGCCCATTCGGTCGGCGACAGCCGCCAGCCGATCGGCGCCATCACGATGCCCGCGCGCGCGGCGCCGAAGAAGAGCTGGAAATAAAGGTCGCTGTTCTTGCCGATCCACGCGATGCGGTCGCCTTTCTGTAGCCCCGCGGCGAACAGCGCGCTCGCGACCCTGGCGGTAGACTCGTCGAGTTCGGCATAGGTGTAGACCCGGCCCTCCTCGCGCAGCGCGATGCGGCCTGGCCGGTCGGCCGCCCAATGGGCGATGAACTCGTCGAAGGTCAGAAGGTCGGCCAGATCTTTCATTCAAACTCTCCCGGATACCGTTCGCGGCAATTCTCAAGCCTGATAACAAACGCGCGGGCGGTTTGACAAGCGGCCCGCGCGCCGTGCGTCGCCGCGCATCTTGAAGAGTGTTCGAACGCCGTGCAATCCCGCGCGGCGGCGGGCGTTCGTCGAAGAGCGTGGCGCATTGGGCGGGGAGCGATTGTACCCGCCGCGCCGCAACTTATTGCGACGCTTGGGCAATCCCTCTATGGTGGATTATCGAAATAACACAGCCGGCCCCGGCCGCACGGAGATTCATGTGACCAAGACCCGCCTGTCGATTTTGCTCCTCGCCTCGGCGCTGGCGCTTCCCGCCGCCGCGCAGACGAACGGCGATCCCGAGATCGTCGTCACCGGCCGTTCGCTGAAGGAAACCGCCGACGACCTCGCCGCCTGCCTCGCGCGCAATTGCCCGCCCGACCAGGATGTCGCGGCCAGCCTCGCGCATGCCGAAAACCAGCTGCTGCAGGGCGATTACAAGGATTCGCGCACGACTTTGCTCAAGTCGATCGGGCGCAACCGCAAGCATGGCGACAAATTCCCCGTCGAGGTGTCCGACCTGTTCCGCGCCAACAGCCGCGTCGCCGAACATGTCGGCGAGGCCAAGAATTTCCAGCTGTCGGTGCTCGACATGCGCAACACGCTGAAGGCCGGGCTGGGCGAGAAGGACCCGCGCGTGATGGTCGCGCAAGTCGAGGTCGGCGACAGCCGCGCCAAGCTGGGTTTCCCCGACGAGGCGAAGCGCATCTATCAGGATGTCGAAAAGGATGCGCTGGCGAAAGGCCAGAACCGCGTCGCGATGTTCGCGCGCGTACGCGGGGCGCTGCTTGCCCAGACCGAGGCCGAAGCCTCGGGCCTCGACGCCGACTATGCTAAGGCGCGAGGGGCGCTCGACGCGATCATCGCCGCGCCGCTCGCGGGCGGCGAGGATTTCGCGCTGGTGGCGAAGGTGATGCGCGCGCGCATGGACCGCAAGAAGGGCGATTCGAGCTCGACCGACGCGATCCTCAAGGACTTCGCCGACAAGGGCGGCGCGACGCGCCCGATGCTGTTGTTCAGCGAGCCGATCAAGCGCATCGACCTGACCGAGGATTTTGGCAATGACCAGCCGCAGGCGAACACGCTGCAACGGCTGACCGCGCTCAACAGCGTCGCCAAATGGGCAGACGTGGGCTTCTGGATCAATGCCGACGGACGGGTCAGCGATGTCGAGGTGCTACGCAGCGACGGCACCAAACAGTGGCTGAAGCCCGTGTTCAAGCAGATCCAGACGCGCGTCTATGCGCCGCTGCGCCGCAGCGACAATGATGCGAGCCCGGGTTTCTACATGATCGAGCGCTATACGCTGACCGCGCGCTGGACCGACGATGCGACGGGCACCAACATGCGCCGCCGCGAGGCGACCCCGCGCATCGAACGGCTCGACATCACCCCCGAAAATTACGAGCGGCCGGTGGTGGAGAGCGGCGCGGCAAGCTGATCCTCGCGGCTTGACGCTAGGGCGCCTTCGTGAGACCCTTCGCGCCTATATAGCGTGAAGGGAGGAAGCTTATGCGCCGTCTCGTTTTTCTCGCCCCGCTCGCCGCGACGCTGGCCGTCGCGCCTGCGCTTGCCGCCGACAGCGACGGCCCCATCATCGTCACCGCGCAGCCGCTCGCCGAGACCGCCGCCGCGCTCGCGGCCTGCCTCGCGCGAAGCTGCCCACCCGATCAGGATATCGCGGCGACGCTCGCGCACGCCGAAAACCAGTTCGTCGCCGGCAGCTACAAGGCGGCGCGCACGACCTTGCTCAAATCGATCGACCGCAACGAGGCGCATGCCCGCGCCTTTCCGGTCCCGGTGTCCGACCTCTACCGCGCCAACGGCCGCGTCGCCGAGCATGTCGGCGAGGCGCGCAGCTTCCAGTCGTCGGTACTCGAAATGCGCGACACGCTGCGCGAGGGGCTGGGCCGCGGCGATCCGCGTGTGCTGGGCGCGCAGATCGAGGTCGGCGACAGCCGCGCGAAGCTGGGTTTCCCCGACGAGGCCGCGCGCATCTATGCCGATGTAGAAAAGGAAGCGCTGGGCGACGGCCTCAATCGCATCGCGATGTACGCGCGCCTGCGGCAGGCGGTGCTCGTGCAGGTCACCGCCGAAGACAGCAACCTGCCCGCCGAACGCAAGCGCGCCCGCGCGATGCTGGAGGCGATCGTCGCCGATCCCCTGCCCGGCACCGACGACCTGCGGCTGGTCGCGCAGGTGTCGCTCACACGAATGGATAGGAAGGCGGGCCGCGAGGAATCGACCGCGGCGCTGATGCGGCAATTCGCCGAACAGGGCGGCGCCGCGCGGCCGATTCTGATCGCCGCATCGCCGATCAAATCGCCCGGCATCGACACCATTCGCAACGCCGCGAACCAGAGCCTGGCCGACAACAGCACCAGCGCCAGTTTCCTTACCATTGCCGCCGCGGACACCTCGCGGCGGCTGGTCGCGTTCAATTCGATTGGCAAATGGGCCGACGTCGGCTTTTGGGTGACGCCGTCGGGCAAGGTGTCAGATGTCGAGATATTGCGCGTTAGCGGCGGAACCGGGTGGCTAGATCCCGTCGTTACCCATCTCGAAGGCCGCGTCTATGCCCCGCTCAAGGCGAATTCGGACGGCGTCAATCCGGGCTTTTACATGGTCGAACGCTATTCGCTGACCGCACGCTGGACCGACGACGCGACGGGCACCAACATGCGGCGGCGCGAATTCACGCCGCGGATCGAACGGCTGGACATCACGCCCGAGAATTATGGGCGGCCGGTCACCGACGGCGCCTGACCGGCGCGGCGAAAGAGCAGCATCAAATTGTTCGCGGGCATCGCGCGCCGTTCGGCGAAGACGAAGCCCGCAGCGGCGGCGGCCGCCTTGACCGCATCGGTATCGCGCAGTCCCCAGGCGGGATCGCGGGCGCGCAGGCTGGCGTCGAAGGCGTGGTTGCTTTCGGCGGTCGGCACGCCGGGCTCGATATATGGCCCATAGAGGACCAGCGGCGCGCCGGGCGTGAGCAGGCGCGCGGCGCCGGCGAAGAGGCCGAGCGTTGCTTCCCACGGGCTGATATGCACCATGTTGATGCACAGGATCGCGTCGGTGCGGTCGACCGGCCAATCGGGCGCGGCGGCATCGAGCGCCAGCGGCGGCGCGATATTGGGCGATCCGGCCTCGACGCGCCAGGCGGCGATCGAGGCGAGCCCCGCCGGATCGGGGTCGCTCGGCTGCCAGAGCAGATGCGGAAAGGCGGCGGCGAAATGGACGATATGCTCGCCCGACCCGCTCGCAACTTCGAGGACCGCTCCCGACGCGGGCAGCCAGTCGGCGAGCACCGCGGCGATCGCGTCGCGGTTGCGTAGCGTCGCGGGGGCATGGCGCTTTGCCGCCGCCCCGTCCGCGTCGCCCGGCATCCAGGGCTGCGGGCTCACGCCTTGGCCTGCGCCCGCGCGCGGCGTTCGCGCACCACCAGCCAGGCGAGCAGGCCGACCGGACCGACCATCAAGGTGAGGAACAGGAAAGGGATCTGGACGATGCGGCCGAAACCCTTGTTGTCGGCGTCGCGCGCGATCCACAGGCCGGTGAACAGGTCGAACGCCAGATAATGGATCCAGCCGAGCGTCGTGCCGCCGGGGGTGGCGAACAGCTTCATGACGCCGGCGAGCGTGGTGAAACTGCCGCCGCCGGGGCCGCCCGGATCGATCGTGCCGGTTACGAAACCGATAAGCAGCACGGCATAGCCGAGGCTGAGCAGGAAAACGCCCGCATAAAGGATGAGCGCCAATATCTTCGGGTTGCGCGGCAGGGCGGCAAGCGCGATCCAACCGGCCATCGCCCAATAATTGGCCAGCAGAAACAAGCTGTCCCAGCTCATGGCTTATCCCCTTTGTGCAATCGCCGCCCTGCCCTCTTCTTGCCAGCGCTAGATCAGCCCGCCAAGTCCGAAGAGCAGAATCGCGGCGAACAGCGCGGCGAGGCCGGCGACCACGATCAGCAAGGTCAGCCGCGCCGCCGACAGCCGCCGCGTCGCCGCAAAGCCTGCCGCAGTTGCAGCACCAAAGGCGATCAGCGGTGCCCACAGGAACGCCCAATCATAGCTGAACTCGCGGCGCACGCGGACCATCTCCCACTGCTCGACGACGAGGCCGTAGAGGGTGATCGCGGCGAGCCAGACCGCGACGAAGACGACCGCGAACAAGGCGCCGGCGGCGATGCAGCCCGTAGCGCCGCGGCGCGCGCCCTTGGATGGATCGGGCGGCGGCGTGTCGGGCATGCGCGTCTCCTATTCGGCGATATAGCGCCAGGGCGCCTCCGGCGTATCACGATGCCAGATCGTGAAAAAGGGCGATGCAAGGATGGGCGCGTCGGGCGCGAGCCCCGCGGGGCGCTGCTTGGGCGTGATGCGGCCGAAGCTGACGCCGAGATCGCCCGACGGCGCGACGATTCCGAAGTCGGGACCCCAGTCGATCGCCTGCCCGGGCTGCGGTTCGGGATCGAAGCCCGCAGCGATCGCCGCCGCGCCTTCGGTGAGCCCCGCCTCGGCGCCGAGGTTGATCGCATCGGTCCGGCCATATTCGCCGAAGGCGGGGCCGACCCCGGCGACCTGCGCTCGCGCCGCGAAGGCGCGTTCGGCGGCAAGCATCGTATCGAGCGCATCGGACGGCGGCGTGCCGCGCCAGACCGCGGCGTCGGGCAGGCCGAGCGCGCGGAAGCTGCGGTCGACGGCGCCCGCGGCGCGCGGCAGACGCTTATACGCCAGCACGCGCCAGCCCTCGGGCATCCGGCCCCAATAGGCGAGATATTTGCCGAGTTGCTCGGTCCCGTCGGGCAGCGCCGCGGCGAAATAGCCCGCGGTGAAGCCGTGCCGGCCGTCGGCCGAAATGCCACCGCGCACGGGGAACCAGTCGGCGCGCCCTTTCGCCGCGGTCGAGTTGGCGTGCAGATAGGCGACGATCCCGCTCCGCGAGCGCAGGAAGGGTTTGTCGCCGCGCGCAGGCATCACCGCATCGTCGGCGAGCATTGCGCCGATCGCGTCGGGAAGCAGCCGTTCGCGTCCCGCGGCGGCAAAAGCGCGGTCAGCCTCGACCAGCGCTGCCAGCTGCGCCGCGGGGAGCGCCGCCTCGGACGCCGGCAGCGCGGTCGGCTCCTCGGCGAACGCTCCCGCAGGCAGCACAATCGCCAGCGCGGCGGCCGGCCAGAACAGGAAATGCGGCATATCGTCCCCTTCGCCTATGCGGCGAAGAAGCCGAAATGCCTCAACCGCCGCCGATTTCGCTCGCCACCGGCACGCCCGGAGCGACCGCGGGTTCGAACCAGGCCAGCACGGGGTTACGCGCCGCCCGCGTCTCGTCGAGCCGCGCGCGCGGCGCGAAGTGCGGCGCCGACTTGAGCGCCGGATCGCCATTCTTCGCGCGCAGCGCGACGCTGCGCAGCGCCCCGATGAACTGGTCTAGCACCGCCTTGCTCTCGGTCTCGGTCGGTTCGATCAACATCGCGCCATGGACGACGAGCGGGAAATAGACCGTCATCGGATGATAACCCTCGTCGATGATCCCCTTGGCGATATCGAGCGTCGAGAAGCCCTCGGCGAGGCCATTGTCGGTGAACAAGGCCTCATGCATGCACGGGCCCGAGCCGCCAAAGGGCGCTTCGAGCACATCGTCGAGGCTGCGCAGGATATAGTTGGCGTTGAGGACGGCGTCCTCGGCGACCTGCTTGAGCCCGTCGGCGCCGTGGCTGAGCATATAGGTCAGCGCGCGCGTGAACATGCCCATCTGGCCGTGGAAGGCGGTCATGCGCCCGAAGGTGTCGGGATGTTCCGCACCCGCGCTTTCCTCCTCGACCAGCTTGAACGATCCGTCGGCGTAGCGCGCGGCATAAGGGATCGGGCCGTAGGGCGACAGCGCTTCCGACAGCACGACCGGACCCGAGCCGGGCCCGCCGCCGCCGTGCGGGGTCGAGAAGGTCTTGTGGAGGTTGATGTGCATCGCGTCGACGCCGAGGTCGCCGGGGCGGACCTTGCCGACGATCGCGTTGAAATTGGCGCCGTCGCAATAGACGTAACCGCCCGCCGCATGCACCGCGTCCGAAATCGCCTTCATGTCGCGCTCGAACAGCCCGCAGGTGTTGGGATTGGTGATCATCACCCCCGCGACGTCGGGACCGAGCCGCGCCTTGAGCGCCTCGAGATCGACGCGGCCTTCGGGGGTCGCGGGAATATCCTCGACGCTGAAGCCGGCAAAAGCCGCGGTCGCGGGGTTGGTGCCGTGCGCGCTCTCCGGGACGAGCAGCACGCGCCGGTCCTCGCCGCGCGCTTCGAGCGCCGCCTTGATGCACAGGATACCGCAGAGTTCGCCATGCGCACCCGCCTTCGGAGTCATCGCGACGCCGTGCATGCCGGTGAGCTTGATCAGCCACATCGCGAGCTCGTTGATGACCGCGAGCGCGCCCTGCACCGTTTCCTGCGGCTGGAGCGGGTGGATGTCGGCGAAGCCCGGCATCCGCGCGACCTTTTCGTTGAGGCGCGGGTTGTGCTTCATCGTACAGCTGCCGAGGGGGAAGAGTCCGAGGTCGATCGCGTAGTTCTGGCGGCTGAGGCGCGTATAGTGGCGCACGGTCTCGCCCTCGCTGAGACCCGGCAGGCCGATCGGCGCCAAGCGCGCGAGCCCGCCGAGGTCGAGTGCCGGGGCCGCTTCGTCGAAATCGACGCCGGTGGTCTCGGTCGAACCGATCTCGAAGATCAAAGGCTCTTCGAGCGTCAGCGCGCGATTGCCGGTGAAGGTGGTCGTGTCGTCGGCACCGCCCGCGTTCATTTCGGGGCGCCAGCCGGATGCGTTGAGCGTGCTCATGCCAGCACCTCCTTCAGCGCCGCGGCAAAGGCGGCGATGTCCTCCGCCGTGCAGGTTTCGGTGGCCGCGACGACCAGCCCGTTTTCGAGCCCGCTGTTCTCGGGATAGAGCCGGCCGAGCGACACGCCGCCGAGGATGTCGCGCTCGGCGAGCTGATGAACGACGGGCCGCGCGGCGGTCGGGAGCAGCAGGGTGAATTCGTTGAAGAAGGCGGTGTTGAGCACCGAAACGCCCGGCACGTTCGATAGCTGTTCGGCCGCCGCGAGTGCGCGGCCGTGGTTGATCGCCGCGAGCTGGCGCAGGCCGGCCTCGCCGAGCAAGGTCATGTGGATGCTGAAGGCCAGCGCGCAAAGCCCCGAGTTGGTGCAGATATTGCTCGTCGCCTTTTCGCGGCGGATATGCTGTTCGCGCGTCGACAGCGTCAGCACGAAGCCGCGCTTGCCATTGGCGTCGACGGTCTCGCCGCAGAGGCGACCCGGCATCTGGCGGACATATTTGGCCTTGCACGCAAAGAGCCCAACATAAGGTCCGCCGAACTGCAGGCCGACGCCGATCGACTGGCCCTCGCCGACGACGATGTCGGCGCCCATTTCGCCGGGCGACTTGATCAGGCCGAGCGCGACGGGTTCGGTCACCACCGCGATCAGCAGCGCGCCCGACGCCTGGCACGCCGCGGCGAGCGCGCTCATGTCGTCGATGCGGCCGAGGATGTCGGGATATTGCACGACGACGCAGCTCGTGTCCCTGTCGACCGCGGCGGCGAGATCCGCCCAGTCGGTGCCGGGTACCAGTTCGGGATCGGCCTCGACGAGCACATCGCCAGTGTATTTCGCCATCGTCCGCGCGACGCTGCGGTAATGCGGGTGCACGCCGGTCGAGAAGAGCGCCTTGGCGCGCCTGGTGATGCGGCGCGCCATCACGACGGCTTCCCAGCAGGCGGTCGAGCCGTCGTACATTGACGCGTTCGCCACATCGGTGCCGAGCAGGCGCGCGACCTGGCTCTGGAATTCGAACAGCATCTGCAGCGTGCCCTGCGCGATTTCGGGCTGGTAGGGCGTATAGGCGGTCAGAAACTCGCCGCGCTGGATCAGATGATCGACGCTCGCGGGGACATGGTGGCGGTATGCGCCCGCGCCGAGGAAGAAGGGCCCATCGCCTGCGGCGCGGTTGCGCCGCGCGAGCGCGCCCATGTGGCGCTCGACCGCGAGTTCGCTGGCTTGGTTCGGCAAATCGGCGATGGGACCGTCGAGCCGCGCCTCGGCGGGGACGTCGACGAACAGGTCGTCGATCGACGCGGCGCCGATGACGCCGAGCATGGCCGAACGGTCGTCGGCGGTGAGCGGGAGGTAACGCATTTCACTATCTCCCCCCTCCCGCTTGCGGGAGGGGTCGGGGGAGGGATTGGTCGAAGGAAAGCCCGTCCCCTGACAGGCCCTCCCCTAGCCCCTCCCGCAAGCGGGAGGGGGACTGAGGTCAAAGATTGTCGCAGAAGGCCTTATATTCGGTCGCGTTCATCAGCGCGTCGAGCTGGCCCTTGTCGCCGAGCGTCATGCGGAAGAACCAGCCTTCGCCTTCGGGGTCCGAATTGACGAGCGCGGGGTCTTCCTCGAGCTGGCCATTGCCTTCGGTGACGGTGCCGTCGACCGGGGCGTAGACGTCGCTTGCCGCCTTGACCGACTCCACGACCGCGGCGTCGCCACCCTGGCTGAGTTCGGCGCCGGTGTCGGGGACCTCGACGAAGACGATGTCGCCGAGCTGGCCCTGCGCGAAGTCGGTGATGCCCACCGTCGCGACGTCGCCGTCGACGTCGACCCATTCATGCTCTTCGGTATAATAACGCGGCATCGGTCAGCCTCCCTGTTTGCGGACATAGCGGTGTGGAACGAAGGGCATCGCGGTCACGGTGCAATGCACGCGCTTGCCGCGGACCTCGGCGGCGACCGACTTGCCGGGGACGGCATGGTCGCGCGGGACATAACCCATGGCGATGGGGGCGCCAACGCTCGGCGCGAAGCCGCCCGACGTCACGACGCCGATCTCGTCCTCGCCATCGAACAGCTTGGCGCCCTCGCGCACCGGCAGCTTGCCGTCGACGGTAAGGCCGACGCGCTTGCGTGGGGACCCGTCGGCATAATGGCCGAGGATGCGCGCGGCGCCGGGGAAACCGCCTTCCTCGCGGCGGCGCTTCTGGATCGCGAAGCCGAGGTCGCCTTCAATGGGGTCGATGGTGGGGTCGAGGTCGTGGCCGTAGAGCGGCAGCCCCGCTTCGAGCCGCAGGCTGTCGCGCGCGCCGAGGCCGATCGGCTTCACCTCGGGCTCGCCGCAGAGCAGGTCGGCGACCTGCTGTACCTTGTCGGCATCGACAGAGATTTCGAAGCCGTCCTCGCCGGTGTAGCCCGAGCGGCTGATCCACGCGTCGACGCCGCCGATCTGGTACGGCCCGCCCATCATGAAGACGAGCGCGTCGAGCGGCCATTGGCCGGTCGTGTGGCGCTTCAACGCGTCGAAGGCCTTCGGCCCCTGCAGCGCGAGCAACGCGCGCTCTTCCAAGTGGTTGATGGTGATCGCGTCGGGCAGCTCTTCGCGCAGGTGGCCGATATCTTCCCACTTCACCGCGCCGTTGACGACCATATAGATGCCGCCCGGCCAGCGGCTGAGCATCAGGTCGTCGAGAATGCCGCCGTCCTCGGCGAGCAGAAGCGAGTAACGCATGCGCCCGACCGCGAGGCTCTTCACGTCGCCGGGCAGCACCGCCTCGAGCGCGTCGTCGAGCCCCTCGCCCGAGAGATAGAGCTGGCCCATATGGCTGACGTCGAACAGCCCCGCATTTTCGCGGACCCACAGATGTTCGGCCATGATGCCTTCGTACTGGATCGGCATCCAGTAACCCGCGAACTCGACCATGCGGCCGCCCTTGTCGCGGTGCCAGGCGTCGAGCGGCAGCGTCGCGGTTTCGACCGCTTCCTCGCCCGTCTGTTCATTTTCGGTCATGTCAGTCTCCCGCGGTTGCACGGCGAACACGCGGCGGGGTGCCGCGGCTTCGACCATGCCCCCTCTGTCACGGGAACCTGAGAGTTTTCCCCCATGAAGCCATGGGGTTACCCCTTCGGTGGTTCCAGCCTAAGGCTGGAACGCTTTCCAGAGTGTCCGTTCCAGCCCGCGCGGTCCGCTTGACCTGAGAGTTTCCGGGGCGGTTGCTCCTTCGGTGGCGAGGTGCGGGTTACCCCGCCCCCGCGCTCTCCCGCGCGGCCGGTCGAATCCCCCATGGGAAACCCGACAGACGCCCGAGCCTTGGCGGGCGCTTTTCGCAGAGTCAATCGGCGAGCCGCCGCATCGCGTCATTTTCGTGGATTCGCACGCCGGGCTGCGCGATTCCGATCAGCAATACGATCGCGCGCGCGACGGTGTCGCCGCGGATCGAGCGATAGCGGCGCAGCGAGCCATGGAGCAGCGCGTCGGTGAAGGGCGCGGCAACCATGGCGATCCCCTCGCCCAGCCGCTTGGGCCCCGCGCGATCGCCCATAAGCAGCCCGGGGCGCAATATATCGAGCCGATCGAAACCGAGCGCGCGCAGCCCGTCTTCGGTCTCGCCCTTGGTCTTCAGATAGAAGTTGCGGCTCTTCGCCGAGGCGCCGACCGAGCTGACGAGGATCATCTGTTGGGTGCCCGCCATCCGCGCGCCCCGCGCCGCCGACAGGATCAGGTCGTGATCGACCGCGCAGAAGGCCGCCTCCGACCCCGCTTGGCGGATCGTCGTGCCGAGGCACGAGATGAGCACTGCGGGGCGCTCGACCGCGACGATGTCCGCCCAGCGCTCGGGCGGCGCGACGAGCCGCGCATGCTGCTCGGGCAGGTCGCCCATCTCCCGCCGCGTGAGGATGGTGAGCGGGCGGTCGCCGGCATTGGCGATGACCGCCTGCCCGATCATGCCGGTCGCGCCGAGGAGCAGGGTGCTGTGGGTCGTCATAAGCGCGAGCTTATAGGCATCGCGGGGCGATGGCGAGAGCGCGTGCCGCATAGGGATTTTAATGGCGGGTTATGGACGGAACATCGGCCTAAAACCGAAACGTTGGTGAGATTTTTTTCGCGCAAAGACGCAAAGACACAAAGATGTCGTGCCTGCCGCGAAGCGGCTTTTTCCCACATCGTTGGTTTGAACCGCCGCGAAGATGGAAAAAGCGGCCTTACGGCCACGCGCCATCTTCTTCGTGTCTTTGCGTCTTTGCGCGAAATATGGCGGCGCTGCCCGCCAAAGCCGCCGGATCATGCGTGCGCGAGGGCCTCCGGCACCTGATTGCGCCCGAATATCTCGGCATAGCGGTCGATGGCGAAACGATCGGTCATGCCCGCGATGTAATCGCCGATGTGGCGAACGGTGTCGCCTTTCTCGTGCGGCAGACGGGCGGACCAGTCGGCGCCCATCAGCCGCGGGTCGGCGGCATAGGCGTCGAACAGCCGCGCGATGACCTGGTTCGCGGCCTCGGCCGCCGCCATCTGTTCGGGGTGGTGGTAGAGATTGGCGTACATGAAGCGCTTGAGATCGCGCTCCTCGGCCGCGAGTTCGGGCGAGAAAGTGCCGAGCTTGCGGCCCGCTATCCGCACCTCGTCGGCGCTGGTCACGCCCGCGTCGGCGACATTGGCCGTCGTCGCGGCGATCACGTCGTTGACCATCACGCCGATCTGGTCGCGCACCAGTTCGCGCAGCAGCCGCTCGCGCGGGGCGCCGGGGAAGCGTTCTTCGACGCCCCTGAAATTGGCCGCGACGAAGGGCTGCGTCATCAGCTGGTCGAACTCGAGCAGGCCCGCGCGCAGCCCGTCGTCGATGTCGTGATTGTCATAGGCGATATCGTCGGCGACCGCCGCGATCTGCGCCTCGAGGCTGGCGTGGCTACCCAGGTCGAGCGTGAAGCGCGCGTCGATTTCGGCGAGCGCCCAGCCGGGGTGTGTTACCGGGCCATTGTGCTTGGCGAGCCCCTCGAGCGTTTCCCAAGTCAGGTTGAGGCCGTCGAAGCGCGGATAGGGGCATTCGAGGCAGGCGAGCGTGCGCAAAGTATGACCGTTGTGATCGAAGCCGCCATAACCGGCCATCGCCGCTTTCAGCGCGTCTTCGCCGGCATGGCCGAAGGGCGGATGGCCGATGTCGTGCGCGAGGCAGAGCGCTTCGGTGATATCCTCGTTGAGCCCCAAGGCGCGCGCGATGCCGCGGCCGATCTGCGCGACCTCGATGCTGTGGGTCAGGCGGACGCGATAATGGTCGCCGTCGGGCGCGACGAAGACCTGCGTCTTGTGGCGCAGGCGGCGGAAGGCGATCGAATGGATGATGCGGTCGCGGTCGCGCTGGAAATCGTCGCGCGGTCCGCGCACGACGCGGCCGACCTCCTCATGCAGGCGCCCGCGGCTTTGCGCGGGGTCGCTCGCGCAGGCGGAGACGGCGGCCATTCAGATCCTCCCCACGCGAAGCGATGGGGAGGTGGCAGCGGCTTTAGCCGCTGACGGAGGGGTAATGGCGCCGACGTTGCCGACCCCTCCACCATCCGCTTCGCGGACGGTCCCCCTCCCCAACGCAGCGCGATGGGGAGGATCTATCTTGGCATCGCCCAAGCTCATTTGACCGGATCGACTTCCTGGCCCGCGTCGCTGTTGAAGAGGAAGCCGTCGCCGCCCGCCTTCTTGTAATCGGCGAGCCAGGCGTCGGCGCCCTTCTTGTTCGGGAAGGGCCCCACGAGCAGGCGGCGCGTGCGGCCCCATTCGGTGCTGGCGCCCGCCTTGCCCTTGAACAAGGCCGGATTCTTCTTCGCAAACTTGCCATAGTCGAGCGCGAGGGCCTTGGCATTGGCGCCGGTCGCGACCTGGACCCAGAGGCGTGCGGGGTTGGCTTTCTTTTCAGCAGCTTCAGCCTTGGCCTTCGCATCGGCTTCCGCCTTGTTCTTGGCGGCTGCATCGTCCTTGATACGCTTCGCCTCGGCGGCCACCTCGGCCTTGCGCTTGTCCTCGCGCAGCTTCGCGAGCGTCGCGGCGTCGACGGCGTCGGTCGATGCGGCCATTTCCTCGGCGGGGATTTCGAGCGAGCCGACGATGTCGGCGAGCGAGGCGAGCGGCGCCGCGGGGGTCGGCGCGAAGGTCGGCGCGGCGGCAACCGCCGAGGTCGGCGGCGGGGGCGCGACGTCGGAGGCGGCGACCTCGACCGGCTGCGGCGCCGTGGCCGCGGGCGGGGTCGACGGCGCCGGGGCGGGCGTCGCCACCGCGGGCTGGCCGATGTCGGAGATCGAGAAGCCGGGGCCGACCGGGCCGCCGTCGCGGATCGCCACCCCGATGGGGGCGACCGCGGCGGGCGGCGGCGCGGGTGTCGGCGTCGGTGTCGGCAGGATGGCCGCGGGCAGCATCGCGGTCCCGGCGACCGTCGCCGCCGGCGGCGTCGTGATCGGCGGGGGAGCGGGCGTCGGCGCGGAGGTGGGCCGTGGGGCCGGGGTGGGTGCCGGACGGACCGGAGCCGCGCTGGCGACCGCCACGGTCGGTACCTGCCGTGGCGGCGTCGCGGCGGGCGGATCGGGCTGGCGGCGCACACTCACCGCCGGCGGGGTCGCAGTGGCGGGCGACAGCGTGCCACGCGCGCGGTCGCGCTCGCTGGGGCGGCGGCGGTCGGGCCTGGCGGTTGCGGCGGGCGGCAGCGCGGCGGGCGGCGGGGTGGCGGCCGCGCCCTGGACCGGCGCGCGCGG
>NZ_JBXAQA010000002.1:0-877503 GCF_058806755.1 Sphingopyxis sp. GW821-FHT12F08 | reverse complement strand
CGGCGCCGCCTGGCCCGGGCTCGACGTGCGGCTCTCGTCGCGGCGGATGATCTGGCCATTCTCGTCGAGCGTGTAGGCGACGTCCTTCGCCACCCCGTCGTCGACGTCGGCCCCCGTCAGCTGCCCCAGCCCGTTCAGGATGAGGTCGGTGGTGTAGACCGGGTTGCCGCCCGACCCCGTGTCGCTGTCGTAGCCGATCTGGGTCTGGACCGCCCCGTCCCACCATTCGTAGCTGGTGCTGGTCGAGGTCCCGGGCTCGTTCGTCCAGCTCCCCGACCCCGCCGCCAGCTTGGTGTTCACTGCGCTCTGCGATACCACCGAACCCAGCGCCCAGGTCGATCCGCTGCCATAGGCATAGCTGGTGACCGATTTGAAAATATCATACTGGTTGTTGCCGTAGCGGCCCTTCACCGTCGACACATCGTCCGACGTCACCTGGCCCCGGGCATCATATTGGACGCTGCGCGAATAGGTCACGCCCGAGAAGGACGTGCCGTCGACCCAGCCCGTATCCTCCTGCAGCGTGACGCGCCCCATCAGATCGTAGGCGAAGCTGCCCCTCACCCCGCCCGGACCGACCGGATCCTCGAAGATCAGCACCAGATTGTCGGACGCGTCGACCTCGTAACGCACCCCGCCCACCGCTTCGCGAACCGCCGATAGACGGCCCGATGCGTCGTAGGTGAAGGTTTCGAGATAGCGCAGGCTGTAGTTGCCCGTATCCCAGCCACCGACCCATTCGCCACCGCTGTCGAACCCCTGATGCGGGTTCCACACCGACACGATCTTGTTGCGCGACGTGAGCGACGTCGCGCGCTGGCCCGCGGCGTCATAGGTGAGTTCGGTTCCGCCCGGCCCGCGCACGATCGCGGTGCCCACCGCGCCCGCACTGCCGCTGAGCGAGCCGCGGTCGGTGACGACGCGGTTCATGCTGTCGTAGCGGAACCAATAGTCCTTGGGCGTATCGGTCGAGGCGGCGGTGCCATAGGCGTCGATCTCGCGATACAGGCTGAGCGTCGCGCGGATATTGCCGTTGGCGTCATATTTGGTGATGGTGCTCGCCGCCGGCGTCGTGGTGGTGGCGCTCGCCGTCCAGTCGGTCAGGCGGCCGCTCATATCGTAGATGGCGGTCATCGCCTTGACGGTGCCGCTGCCGTTGACGAGGGTCTCGCTCGCCCGGTTGCCCGCCGCGTCATAGCCATAGGTCGCGGTGCCCGCGAGCCCGGCGTTGGTCGCGAGCTGGCCGCTGTTGTACCAGGTGAAGCTGGTTACCGTGCTGCCCAGCGTCGCCGAGGTCTGGCGCCCCGCGACGTCATAGCCATAGGTGGTGACATGCGCGCCCATGTCGGTCTTCTGGACGACGCGGCCGAAGATATCGCTCTTGTCGCTCGACTGCCTGAAGATCGACGCGGCGAGGTTCGCGGCGCTGTCCGACAGGCGGGTGGTCTCGGCCCAGCCGCCGGTGATGGTGCCCGCGATCGCCGCGACGGCCGCATCCCATGCGTAGGTCGTCGAACCGACGTCGCCGCCGAAGCTGCGCGTCGCGGTCACCCGGCCCTGGACGTCATAGTCGGTCGTCTCGATATCGCCCGCAAGCTCCGCAACATTGTTCCAGTGCTTGAGGCGCTGGCCGAGGATGTCGTAGCTGTAGGAATCGACGAGGCCGCCCAGGTGGCTGACCTGCGTGACGCGGCCGAGCCTGTCATAGACGCTTGCCGTATAAACCGCCCCCGGCTTGAGGACGGGCGCCCCGCCGACGATTTCGGTGTTGCGTTCGTCATAGGTCCGGCGCGCGTCGCCATGGACGTCATAGTGGGTGATCCGCACGCCATTGTCGGCGGCAACCTGAACCATGACCAGCGCCTGCCCGCCGCCATAGCCGGTGCCCGCGAGCAGCGTCAGCCGCGTGAGGTTGCCGGTGTCCGCCGCCTTGCCCGTCGCATTGCCCGCATCGGTCCCGGTCTCGGCATAGCTCCCGTTCGCGTCGCGCTGCGCTACAAGGCGGCCCGATTTGTCGTAATAATAATCCTGCGACGGCTTGACCCAGATCTCCTTGCCATTCTCGAGCGTGATGGCGATCGCGGGCCCCTCGCTGCGGACGACGCGGCCCATCTTGTTGTAGCTGTAGGTGGTGACGCCGCCGCGCGCGTTGGTCTCGGTCGCGGCCTCGCCGAACGCGTTGTAGGTGCGGCTGGTCGTGATGGTCGCGGTCGTAGCCGCGGTCAGCTGGCGGCCCTCCTCGACGACGCGGGTCGCCATGTTGCGCTTGTCGTAGACGGTATAGGCCGCGTTGACGCTGGCGTTCGAAACCTGGGCGAGGGCGTCGGCGAACGACTTGTCGGTCAGGCTGTAGCCTGCGTTGGTGATGGCGATCGTCTGATTGCCGTTCCGGTCATGGCCGAAGATCTTCCACACCCCGTCGCCGCTGCTGGTTGCCCACAGCCGGCCCGCGAGGTCATATTTATTCTGCTGTTGCCAGCGCTTGCTGCCCTCCGCCACGCCGGCGGCATTGAGCCCCGTTTTCTCGACCTCGCCGAACGCGTTGTAGCGGGTCGAAAGGACCGGGCTCGCCGCGGTCCAGCTCGCCGCGTCGGCCGACGTCGCCTGCCATTGCTCGGCGACCCGGCCCGCCACGTCATAGCTGGTCAGCGCGCCTTCATAGGCGTTCGCCGCGCTCCCGCCGGATCCAAGGCGGGTATAATAATCGTGGGTGACCCGGCCCATGACGTCATATTTATAGCTCCGCACATAATCGCCGGCATCGGTGGTCGAGACGAGCTTGCCGCCCGAATAGCTGTAGGTCGTGACGCGGTCCTCGACGTCGCCGGCGGTACCGGCCTGGACGGTGCGCACCAGATCGCCGAGCCCGTTGTAGCGATAGTCGACCGTCGGGGTGACGCTGTTCCCGAGATGATTGGTGAAGCTCGCCCGCTGTTCCTGCATCAGGCGGCCGCCGACGTCATAGGCATAGTTGGTCTGCTCGCCCGTCGCCTCGGTCTTGCGAACCACCTGGCCCAGCCCGTTGTAGAGCCAGGCGATGGTCACCGTCTGCGCCGCGAGCAGCCCGCCGTTGCCGTCGTGGACCGCGATGCCCGCGCGCGATTCGGTGAGGCGATTGCCATTCTTGTCGTAAGTGAAGCTGGTCAGGCGATCCTGCGCGCTGGTAGGAATAGCTGACGGCGGCGTCTCGGTTCCGGTCGGCGCCGCGACCGCATCGGCGAAGCGCGTCTCGGTCAGGACATTCCCTTCGGAATCATAGGCCCAGACCGTTACATAGCCCGCGGCATCCACCTGATGCGTCTTGCGGCCGAGCTTGTCGTAATAGTTCCACGTTGCCGCGGCGTTGGAAACAGGAACGCCGGCGACATGCTGGTTGGGCTCGATTGCCTTCACCACATTGCCGAACGCATCATAGACATAAGTGGTGGTCAGCGCGGCGTTGGTATACGGATCCCACGCGCTGGTGTCCGTGTTCCAGCTGCCGCCCGAGATGCCCGCGACATTGCTCGTCTTGAGCCGGTTCAGCTTGTCGTAGGCGAAGCTGGTCGCGCGCGAGTTTCCGCTCGTCACCTCGGTGGGCACCGCGACGAACAGCCCGCCATTCTCCGGGATGCTCGTCAGCTTGATCTCATAGACGCGCGCCTCGGCCGTGTTGCCATTCGCGTCATAAACAAAGGTGCTGACCGTTCCGGCCATGTCGATCGCCATGCGCTTGCGGCCGAGATCGTCGTAGAAATAGACGGTGCGCGATCCGGCAGCATCGATGGTCCGAATGACATTGCCGGCGGCATCGTAGGCGATCTGGTCTTCGGGTGTGAAGCCCTGGAAGCTCTGATGCGTCGTCTTGGTAAGCCGGTCGAGCTTGTCGTAGGTGAAACCGGTCGTGCGCGCTTCGGCAAGCCCGAAGGCTTCGATCGCCTGCTTGCGGTTGCCGCGGCCGTCGTAGCTATATTTGTTGGTGATCGTCGCCGCCTGCTCGGCGCCGCTGGCAAGACAGGCCGCGATGGGAAGCGTCTCGGTGAGCAGCAGGCCACGCTTGTCGTAGGTGTAGATGGTGGTGCCGCCAGCGACCTTGTTCACATCCTTCGACTTGGCGACGACGGTAGCGCGGTTGCCATAGGCGTCATAGGTGTAGCTTTCGAAAAAGCCCTCGGCATCGGTCGTCTTCTTTACAAGGCCGCGCCGGTCATAGTCGAAGCTGGTCGTCGCCGACGCGCGGCTGACCGTCTTCAGCTGACCGAAGGCGTCGTAAGTCGAGGTCGTGACGACGTTGACCGTGTCGGTCACCGCCTCGGTCGCCGTGAGGGCCAGGCCGCGCTTGTCGTAGGTGTAGCTGGTCGTCGCATCCCTGGCCGCATTGGCGGACACGATCGGCAGCACCGTCGTGCTCGGCGTCGAGGCGGTCGCGTTATAGCGTCGCGTCACGCTCAGAATCTGGCCGAACGCGGTATAGCTCGTCTCGGTGA
Organism: Sphingopyxis sp. GW821-FHT12F08; assembly: GCF_058806755.1. Taxonomy (NCBI): domain Bacteria; kingdom Pseudomonadati; phylum Pseudomonadota; class Alphaproteobacteria; order Sphingomonadales; family Sphingopyxidaceae; genus Sphingopyxis; species Sphingopyxis sp. GW821-FHT12F08. The sequence continues at coordinate 873,037 of NZ_JBXAQA010000002.1, read as the reverse complement.
CATAGCTTTCGGCATCGCGGAACAGCGTGAGGCGGCCCTTGCCGTCATAATAGGAATAGCTGGCATTGCTGCGTGGATCGGTGGTTTTCACCACCTCGCTAAAGCCGTTATACTCGTATGAGGTCGTGCCCGCGGCATCGACCATGGTCAGGACCCGGCCAACCTCGTCATAGGTCCAGCTGGTGACCTTGCCCAAGGGATCGGTCATGCTCGTTCGATTGCCGAGCCCGTCATAGGCATATTGGACGGTCGACGCCTCGGCTGCACCGGCGGCGCGGGTTTCGCTGAGCAGGCGGCCGGCGCCGTCGTAGGTGTAGTCGGTGCGGACCTGATCAGCTGCGCCATAGGCCGCATAGGTTGCGACCAGATTGCCCGCGCCGTCCCACTCGCTCCGCGTCTGGAAAGCTTCGCCGTCGATCGTCGCATAACGGCGCCCGGCCATGTCGTATAGGTGCGAAACGCTGATCGACGCGCCCGTCGCGAGCGTATCGACATCGGCGATCGTCGAAGTGGGCGTGACGCTGATTGCCGTCGCGAAGCGGACCTCGGTGATCAGATTGCCGTCGGCGTCATAATCGAAGCGGCTGACATAGCCCTCGGCATCGACGGAGAAGCGCAGGTCACCCCCTTCGGAACAATAATTATAGGTGACGCGGTTGCCGCTCGCGCCGGACTGACCCGACGCCCATGTATCCATCGTCGCCAAGCCGGGAAAACTCGGCGTGCTGCGCAGTACCGCATATTGCACCGTCCTGGTGACGCGCCCCGCGGTGTCGTAGGTGAAGCCGGTCACCAGACCCGCGGCGTCGATCGCATAAGCGACCTGACCCTTGGTGTTGTGGACGGTGTAGCTTTCGCGGTCGTTCGTGTCGCTGGCGAGCGGGGTGATCAGCGCGTCGATATTGTCGAAGGTGAAGTCGGTGACGCCGGTGCCGATCGACGCCGCGAAGGCGATCGTCGTCGTCAGCCGCGGCCGGCCGGCGAGGCTATATTCGAAGCCCGTGACATAGCCGCCATTGTCGACCTGGTAGCGGAGCAGGCCCTGTCCGTCGTAGACATAGCGCAGCGCGCGGTCGGCCGTGGCGCTCGGCGGGGTGTTGGGACGCAGATCATCAAGGCTACCGCTGGCCCAATAAGTAGAATTCGTGCGGGTGCCATAGGCGATGTCGGCGGTCTTGCGTCCCGCCTCGTCGTATAAAAATTCGGCGAGATAACCCTCGCCGTCGAGCGTCGCGACAAGCAGGCCGTCCTTGTCGTAGAAGGTGCGGCTGATGCGGTCGCTGCCGGTGACCGGCGTCGTGGACACAGGCGTGGTCGGCAGGGTCGATTTCAAGGTGTCGAGCGTCGAGGCCGAGAGCTTGGTGACATAAGCCACCGTCTTGATCAGCCTGTCGGCTTTGTCATAGCTGTAGGCGGTAACCGCACCGTCGCCCTCGATCGACTGGATCAGGCGGCCCCCATCGTCGTAGACGTTCCAGCTCCACATGTCGCCGGCGCTCGCGTCGGGCCAACCGCTCGCATCGATCGAGGCGGCACCGAGCAGCACATTGCCGCCTGCGGAGGCGAGCCCCGACATGTTCGACGCGGTCAGTTTGCTCGCGTAGGAGATCGTCGCCGCGAGGCGCCCCGCCGCATCATAGCGATATTCGACGATGCTGCCGTCGGCGGCGATATCCGCAGTCCGGCGGCCCGCATTATCGTAGAGGATGAAGCTGTTATAGTCCGAGCCGGTCGGCGTCGCGACCCCGCGCGGGGTGGTGATCATCCGCACCCGGCCGAGCTTGTCATATTTATAGGCGGTGGTGCCCGCGACGTCGTAGCTGCCCGTGTTGGCGCTGGTCGCGACGCTGAGCAGTTCGCCCGACTTGCTGTAGGTGCTGACCGTCGTATGCCCCGTTGCGGTCGTCACCGTGGTCTTGAGCAGCGCATCCTCGAAAGTGATCGTCGTCGCGCCGCTGGCGGGATTGGTCGAGGCGATCAGACGGCCGAGACCGTCATAGGCGAAGGTTTCGAGCGCCTCGTTGTAGAGGCCGCGCGAAAGCAGGCGCCCGGCCTGGTCGTAGACGGTGTAGGTGCGACTGAATCCCTCGGCCTGCGAAACCGCGCCGGCGGTGGTTGCGATGCCGTAGCCGTTCGTCGCGAGAATGTTGCTACGGCCATCATAGGTAAGATTGACGATCTCGATCGACGAAAGGTCAGCGATGCCCGCCTTCCAATTGTTGAGGTCGGTCTCGCTGGGAACGCCCGACGCCGTATAGGCATGCTCGGGAAACTCGACGACATAGTTGAGCTCGCCGAAGCTGGTGTAGCGATATTCGGTGACGCGTCCTTCGGGGCTCACGACGTAGCGGAGGTGGTTTTCGACGTCGTAGGCGTAGCGCGTGACGAGGGCCACCGGGCTGCCCGCTTCGTCCAGAATCGTGCGCGTTTCGGTGAGCAGTTCGTTCTTGCTGCCATAGGTGCGCGTGACGCCGTTGCCGTTCGGGTCGCTGACGGTGAGGATATTGCCGGTGGCGTCGTGAGTGTAGCTGGTGACCTCGTTCGCCGTGTCGGTGACGCTCGCGACATTGCCATCGGCGTCGTAGGTGAATTCGACATCCTCGGACGTCGGCATGGTGACCTTGGTGAGGCGCTGCGAGGCGTCATAGTCGAGCCGGGTGACCTGGCCGTCGTAAGTGATGTTCGTATAGCCGGTCTGATAGGACAGCGTCGTGACGCGGTTACCGCCGGGCAAGACCTCGTAAAGGCGCCAGGCGCGACCACCGCCGTCATAGTCGATGTTGAAATCGACGCCATCGGTCGTCTGGATTCGCGCGACGCGGGTCGTCGTGCCGTGATAGCTGTAGGTCGTGACGAAAGTGCCGCCCGTCGCGACGCTGTTGTCCTCGGGGCTGAGGTCGACCGTCACGGTCTGCAGGCGGTATTTGGTGACGCCGCCGTCGACATAGGATTCATAGGCATAGCGGGTGCGCGTCAGCGTCTCGTTGACATTGTCCGCCGCGGTGCTTGTATCGCCATAGTCGGTATAGCCGGTCACCACCTCGGTGATATTGTCGCCATCCCAGCTGTACTGGACATAGCTCTGCTCGGCGATGCCCGTCGAGGCATTGGCGGTGCCGTGGTTCGACGTGGTGACGCGCTCGATCTTGTCGGTGCTCGCGACATAGGTGAAGGTCAGCTTCAGATTGTCGGTATCCTTCCGCTCCTTGATGCGGAAGTCGGTCGTCGGACTGGCGACGGTCGCCTCATAGGTTTCGACGACCTGGCTCGACCCGTCGGTCCAGATCCAGGTCGCGCCCGACTTGACGAGCTTGTCGTGCGCGCCGTCGCCGTCGGTCGTCCAATAGGCCGCAGTGCCGCCGATCGTCCGGTAGCTGTATATGATCACCGACCCGTCGCTGCCGAGCCGGCTGACCGTGCTGCCCGACGTGTTCAGCGTTCCCGTGAGGCCGAAGACCCGCTGCGTCGTCGACTGCTGCCAATTGTCGCCATTGTCGCCGTCCGACATCTGGCCAAGGCCGTTATAGGTGCGCGAGACACCGATATCGAGCCCGCGGCCGACGAGGAATTCGTCCTGCTGCGTGATCGCGACATTGCCCGTCGCGGCGTTGACCGACACATTTTCGGCCGCGCGGCCGAGCGATCCCGATCCAATCAGCCCCGCGCCGCCGAGCAGATTCGCCGACCCCCGCGTGAAACCCGCGCCCTGCCCCACAAAAATCGCAACCATCGCCAAACCCCGCAGCAATCAAACGCGCGAGAAACAGGCAGCCCGACGAGCCTCTCGATGGAGATTCCCTGCCCCGCAATCTTCCAATCCGCCGAGGCTCAAGGATGTTTAGGGGGTTGGATGAATTTTTTTCGAAGCTCCCACGATTCATTGGACTTTCGGATGTCGCCAGGCATTGCTGCTGGAGCCGCGACGCCCTGAATCGCGGCCCGCCCCGGCCGACTGATCGGCGGAGCTCCGGGTGGTGGGCCCGGACCACCCATGACCAAAGCCACCGATACAAGCACGCCGCGTGAAGATAGTATCCACTTTTCGAGGGATTGGACCGTTTCGCTCTCTGGTTGGCTGAGCAACCATTCTTCGTGCTTCAGAAACGCCCTTCGAAGGTCAGGCCGATTACGCGTGGATCGCCGAGCAAGGCGTCGAGACGGCCGTCATTGTCATATTGATAATCGAAATATTTGTCGTTGAAGATGTTGTTGGCGAACAGATAGGCACCGAAATTGTCGTTGCTCCAGCCGATCTTCGCATTGACCAGCGTGCGGCCGGGCACATCGCGAACGCTCTGGTCCACCAGCCCCTGATAAGCCGCCTCGCGATAATTGACGTTGGCGTCGGCCGAGACCCCGCTCCGGTCGCGCCAGCTGAACCCGGCCGCCAAGGTCCAGCGCGGCGCGCTGACGAATTCGAGGCCCGAGAGATCGTCGACGAAGCCGCCCGTCGCGTCGAATTCGAGGAATTCGGTGCGCGCATAGCCGACCGAGCCGTAGATATTGAGATTGTCGGTAACGTCGAAATCGCTTTCGACCTCGAAGCCGTAGACGCGCGACTTGCCGGCATTTTGCGTCTCATAATCATAGACGCTGGGCGAAAGCTGCACGCCCACCTGCTGGTCGGTCCAGTCGATGAAAAAGGCGTTGGCGTTGAACGTCAGTCGCCGGTCGAGCCACTGCGTGCGCAACGACAGCTCGTAATTCCACGTAAATTCCGGATCATAGACATAGGTGGATGCGCGCGCCGGGTTTACCCCGCTGCCGCCCGAACGATAGCCACGCTGGACGATCGCGCTGATCGCCTTGTCGGGCGCGATTTCCCAGGAGATGCCGCCCTTGGGCAGGAAGGCCTCATAGCTGGTGTTCGACAGCGGGCTGCTGCTGCTGGCATCCTCGGCCTGCTGCCGGATCAGGCCGTTGACCGTCGAGAGGATGAGATTGAGCGGCGCGGGATAGAGCGCGGGGTTGGGCAGCGGCGTGTTGATCACCACGATATTGTCGTTCGACACGCGCTGTTTCTCGCGGTCGTAGCGGAAGCCGGCGAGCAGTTTCAGCCCCGGCGTGATTTCCCAGCTGGCATCGCCGAACAGCGCCATAGTCTCGATGTCGATCGAATAATCCTGCGAGGAGGTGATGTAGATGAGCCCCGGATATTGCGCGCGCGCCTGCTGCGCCAGGAACAGCGCCGTTCCCGGGTCGAGCCCGAAGGGCGGGCCCTGCAGCACCGCGGCGACCGTCGGCGTCAGCCCGAGATCGCGGTCGGGGTCGAGGCCGAAGGTGGCGTTGGTGTTCGAATCGGGGTTCTTGGTCCGCGAATAATAGCCGCCGATCAGTCCTTGGAGCGGCCCGGTGTTGAAGGTCAGGCGGACTTCCTCGCTGAAAATCTTCTGGTTGGTGACCGCGTCGCCATAAGCGGTGTCGACCGCCTGCAAATCGCCGTCATAGGCCGACGACGTGCGCAGATGATTATAGGTCGAAATCGACGACAGCGTGAAGACGTCGCCGAGCGGCAGCGTCGCGTCGAGCGTGAACAGGTCGGTTTTCGATCGCGAAAAGGTCGGGCGATTGGCCTCGACGGTGCGATTGTCCCAATAATCGGGCGTGTCGCTATAGGCATAGCCGCGGCCGTTGCCGTCGTGACGGTCGTAGAGATAGGAGAGCTTGACCTGCAGGCCGTCGGGACCCGCGGGGGTGAAGAGCAGCTTGGCGCGAACGACGTCGCCGCTGTTCGGATCATAATCGCCGCCGGTGAGGCGATTCTTCACAAATCCGTCGCCGCGCGTCAGTTCGCCGGCAACGCGGAAAGCGAGGATATCGTCGATGATGGGGCCGCCGATGGCCGCGCCAAAGCGATATTCGCCATTGGCATCGGTGATCATCGCCCGCGCCTTGCCGCGCCAGTCGAAGCTGGGATCGGCGGTCTTGATGATGATCGCCCCGGCGAGCGCGTTGCGCCCCTGCGGCGTCGATTGCGGGCCGCGCAAGATTTCGACCTGGTCGATGTCCCACAGGTCGAGCGGACCGCTGGCGGTCGCTTCGCTGGGCAGGGGCGACCCGTCGAGATAGACGGTGGCCAGATCGCCGAAGCCGGTGCCCGACACATTGGTGTTCGAAATGCCGCGGATCGTGAAGCCCGACTCGTTGAAGGTCGAGGTCAGATTGGCCGTGCGGTCGATCAGGTCGAATATATTGGTCAGATTCTGCGCGTCGATGTCCTCCGACGTGAACACTTTCACGCTTTCGGGGGTCTCCTGCAGCGTGCGGTCGAATTTCATGCCGGTGACGACGATCTCGTTGCTGTCGCCCGTATCGGCGGCGTCGCCCGCTTCGACCGCCGCACCGATCGCGGCTTCCGCGGCATGAACCGGCATCGCGGCGCCCGCCAGCAGCAGTGCCAATAGCGGCTTCATCGTTTTGGTCATTGTCATCGGCTCCCCGCTTAGCTATCGAAGGGCCCGCTATTGCTATTGCGAATGCGTGTCAATAGAATCAAAAGAAGGTTGTACAGGGGGACTTATGCAGGACAGCTCGCCGCTTTTGCCGGCGCTGGTCATCGCCGTGGCGGCGGGGGCGGGCGTCTGGCTGCTGCGCCGATCGTGGCAGGGCAGGGATTCGAACCGCGCCCAGATGCTCGGCGGCTGGGCGCTGATCGCCGCGGCGATCGCCGCGCCCGCCTGGGCACTCGGCCCCGTGCGCGGCCCCTTCATCGCGCTCGCGCTCGTCTCGACCGTCGCGCTCGCGCTCGTCGCGGGCAACTACACGCTACGCCAGGCCAAGGCGCGCGCCGCGCGCGAAAGCCTCGCCCCCGAACCCTCCGACCGCGCGACGACCAAATGGCGCGAGACGCTCCGCTGGCTGCTCGCCGGCCCGATCGGCATGGTCGCCGCGATGGGCGTCGGCATCGCCTGGGCCGCGCTCGTCCCGGGCGAACAGCAGACGCGGCTCGTCATCGGCGGGCTGATCGTCCCCGTCGCTTGGGGCGCCTGCATGGCGTGGACGCTCGCCGACAACCGCATCCTGCGCGCGACCGCCGTCCTGGTTGGCGTCGCCGTTGCCAGCTTTTCCGCCGCCATTCTGAAGGGCTTCGCATGACCGTCGCGCCCGCCCAAAAGCCCGTGAAGCCGAAGCCCGCAAAGAAGAAGGATTTGATGCCGCGCATCCCCGCAGGCTTCGTTCGCGCGGTGCTCCGCGGGCACAGCTCGCTCGGCCTCGCCTTCGCCGCGCTCATCTATATCATCTGCCTGTCGGGCAGCATCGCGGTCTTCGCGCACGAATTCCAGCGCTGGGAAAGCGCCTCGGCGCCACAGGTCACCGACGTCACCCCCGATGCTGTCCAGACCGCATTCGAGGGCGCGATCGCCGCGGGCGGCAAGGGCGTCGAGCATGTCTATATCACGCTGCCGACCGCGGATTTCCCGCGCCTGCTCCTCTATGTCGATGCCGAGAAGGACCGCCAGTTCCTGGCCGATGACAAGGGGAAGATCATGCCGGGCGGCGAGGCGGCGTGGACCGAGTTCATCACGCGACTCCACATCAATCTCCACCTGCCGCGCACCTGGGGTGGCTTTCTCGTCGGACTGATCGGGGTCGCGCTGCTCTCGTCGCTGATCTCGGGCATTCTTGCGCACCCGCGCATCTTCCGCGATGCCTTCCACCTCAGGCTCGGCGGGTCGCAGCGGTTGCAGGAGGCCGATCTCCACAACAGGCTGGGCGTCTGGACGCTGCCCTTCCACATCATCATTTCGCTGACCGGCGCCTTCCTCGGGCTCACGACGATCATCGTCGGGGTACTCGGCATGGCGATGTTCAACGGCGACGTGGGCAAGGTGTATGCGCTGTTCATTCCCGAACCGCCGGTCGACGACCCGCGCCCGGCGCCGGTACTCGACCTGCGGCCGATGTACGCGAAACTGCCCCAGGACGGCGGGCGCCTTACCTATATCTTCACCGAGCATCCGATAGAGATGGGCGGCGCGGCGCTGTTCAACGTCGAACAGCCCGACCGCATGGCAGGCGTCGACAGCTATGCCTTCCGCCGTGACGCGACGATCTACAACGCGTCGAAAGCGCGCGACAATAATCTCGGCGAGGATCTGCTCGGCGGCATGGGTCAGCTTCATTTCGGCTGGTTCGGCGGCGGGATCGTCAAGATCGTCTATTTCGCGCTCGGCCTGGGCCTGACCTATCTCGCCGCCAGCGGGGTCAATATCTGGCTCGCGCGCCGCCGCGACAAGGGGCGACCCGCACCAGGCTGGGAACGCGCGTGGGCGGCGACGGTGTGGGGCCAGCCAGCGGCGATCGCCGGTGCAGCGGTCGCCAGTCTGATTTCAGCCGACATTATGGTTGCGATCGGGACGTGGGCCGCGCTGTCAGTCATCTGCTGGCTATTTGCCTTCCGCTGGGATTCCGCTGCGCTGGGGAAGATGGGCAGGATTTCCACCGGACTTCTCATGCTCGTCGCAGTCGCTGTGCATCTCGTTCTTCGCGGCGGCGCAACGTCGCCCGATGCTGTCGCGTGGATCGTCAATGCGGGGATTTTGGTCGGCGGCGTGGCGTTGCTTGCGATTAGGGTCAGGACCCATTAATTGCACGTTCGAGGCGTCGAAATGGCGAAGATATTGGGTTCGGTGGCTGCAGCGGGTAGCATCGCTACCCGCAAGGCCGCCCGGGCCCAAGATCGAAGCCATTTCGGCGTCCCTTCGGGATTTGATCGATTTTGTCCATTGCTTCGTCGGCAAGTCTGGAAATATCGACATATTCCTGCGCCTTGCCTCCTCGCACTGAACAAAATCGCTTCAAACCTCGATCGCGCAATCAATGGGTCCTGACCCTAACGGCGCGGCGCTCTAGCGGCAGGCGGCGGCGAGCCATTTGCCGCTGGTCGCGGTGACGACCTTCAGCGGGCGGCCGCCTCGCGTGCCGGTGGTCACGCTGCGGGTGGTGTAGCCGGTCGCGCTGTACGTGCCGGTGGTGGTGGTGGACACCGGCGCCGGCAGCTCCTTGATCCGGCAGGTCGAATGGCCGCGGATCTTGCCGGCCGCCAGGCTGTAGCTCCGCACGCTGCACGTCGCGCCGGGGGCGTGGAGCAGGATTTGCGGGGTGGCCGCCGCCTGTTTCGCGGTCAGGCAGGTGGTGCGCGGCGCCTGGGTGTCGGCGGCGCGGATCAATGTTTCGGGCACGCCGGGGATGTCGGCGCTGACCAGCCGGGTGACATGCGTCCATTTGCCCGGCTGCGGCGCGGGGGCCGCCGCCGCCGCGGCACCCGCGAAGGCGAGCGGGATGAGGAGGGCAGCGCTATGCACCCGGTCAGACCGCGGGCATGCTCTCGATCTCGGGCGCGCCGGCGAGGCACGGGCCGAGCTTTGCGCCGAGGGTGCGGAAATGGTCCGACGCGCGGTGCGCCGCGATCGCGGCTTCGTCGTCATAACATTCGAGCACCTTGTAGACGCCGGTCTCGGCGGTGCGGAACAGCTTGTAATAGCTGTTGCCGGGCTCGTTGGCGCGCACCGCGGGAGCGAGCTCTGCGAAGACTCCCTCGAATTCGGCTTCCTTGCCGGGCTGTACGCGCAGGGTTGCGATAACGCCGATGCCGCTCATGTCTTTTCTCCTTCGATCAGGCCCTGAGGTCGGGATCGACGGTCCAGCCGTCCTCGACCTGCACGCCGAAGCTGTTCAATATCATCGAAACCTGGGTGTATTGGCCGACGGTCATGACGAGGTCCATGCGGCCCTTGTCGCCGAGCGGCGCGAGCGCCGTCCAGGTCGCGTCGGTCACGAAATGGTCGGCGCTCAGCTCGTCGGTCGCGCGCAGCATCGCGCGGTCGAGCTCGCTCCAGCCCGCAACGTCGGGGCCCGCCTTGATCCGCTCGATCTCGTCTTCGGTGAGCCCGCTGTCGAGCCCGATGCGCTTGTGCTGGGTCCACTCGTAGCCCGAGCGGCAGTTCCAGCCGGTGCGCAGGATGACGAGCTCGCGGTCGCGCGGGGTCAGCGCGCTGCGCTTCGACAGGATATAATTGCCCCAGCCGAGGAAGGCGGTGAGCGCCTTGGGCGCGTGTGCGAGCGTGCGGAAGATGTTGAGAATCCGCCCGCCGCCCACGCGTCCCCCGATCCCGTTGGCGCCCCCGGTCGCGAAAAAGGGTTCGAGCGCTGCGCGCTGGTCGGCATCGAGCCGGTCGAGGTCGACCGGCTCGATACGCGGATGCGTCAGGCGCAAGTCAGAGGACCTCGAACAGCCCCGCCGCGCCCTGGCCGCCGCCGATGCACATGGTGACGACGACATATTTGGCGCCGCGGCGCTTGCCCTCGATCAGCGCGTGGCCGGTGCAGCGCGCGCCGGTCATGCCGAAGGGGTGGCCGATCGAGATCGAACCGCCGTTGACATTGAGCAGTTCGTTCGGGATGCCCAGCTTGTCGCGGCAATAGAGCACCTGCACCGCGAAGGCTTCGTTGAGCTCCCACAGGCCGATATCGTCCATCTTGAGCTCGAAGCGTTCGAGCAGCTTGGGGATGGCGAAGACCGGGCCGATGCCCATTTCGTCGGGCTCGGTGCCCGCGACCGCCATGCCGACATAGCGGCCGAGCGGGGTGAGGCCGCGCTTCTCGGCGAGCCTGGCTTCCATCACGACGCATGCCGACGAACCGTCGGACAGCTGGCTGGCGTTGCCCGCGGTGATCGTATTGCCTTCGCCCATGACGGGCTTGAGGCTCGCGAGCCCTTCGAGCGTGGTGTCGGGGCGGTTGCAATCGTCGCGGTCGGCGGTGACTTCCTTGAAACTGACTTCCTTGGTCTCCTTGTCGACGATCGCCATGGTTGCGGTGCAGGGGACGATTTCGTCGTCGAACTTGCCCGCAGCCTGCGCGGCGGCGGTGCGCTGCTGCGACTGGAGCGAATATTCGTCCTGATATTCGCGGCTGATGTTGTAGCGCTTGGCGACGACCTCGGCGGTGCCGATCATCGGCATATAGGTCGCGGGGTGCATGTCGAGCAAAGTCGGATCGGTTTCGATGAACAATTTGTCGCCGCGGATCTTGCTGATCGATTCGACGCCGCCGGCGACGACGACGTCCATACGGTCGACGATTACCTGCTTCGCGGCGGTGGCGATCGTCATCAGCCCCGACGAACATTGGCGGTCGATCGACATGCCGGGGACGGTGACGGGCAGGCCGGCGCGCAGTGCGACGAGGCGCGCGACGTTCGGCGACTGCGACCCCTGCTGCATCGCGGCGCCGAAGACGACGTCGTCGACTTCGGCGCCTTCGAGGCCGGCGCGCTCGACCGCGGCCTTGACCGAAAAGGCGCCGAGCGTCGGCGAGGGGGTGTTGTTGAACGCGCCGCGGCCGGCCTTGACTAGCGGCGTGCGGGCGGTGGAAACGATGACGGCGTCACGCATGTCGATATTCCTTTTCTTTCTAAGCCCCTCCCCTTCAGGGGAGGGGTTGGGGTGGGGGCCATCGGCCTTGCGCAAGGCCCCAGAGCCCCACCCCGCTGCGACTAGCCGGCAAGCCGGCAAGTCTCGCTGCCCCTCCCCTGAAGGGGAGGGGATGTTTTACTTCACACGAAGAACTGGCTGATCCATTCGGCGATCAGCGCGGGCTTGTCCTCGCCCTCGATCTCGATCGTCACTTCGTTGGTCTGCTGCCACTGGCCGGGGCGCTTTTCGTCGAGCTCGAGCAATTTGATGTGGCTGCGCACGCGCTTGCCCGAGCGGACGGGGGCCAGGAAGCGAACCTTGTTGCCGCCATAGTTGACGCCCATCTTCACGCCCGCGATCTTCGGGCCGTCGGTCTTCTGGCCGAGCATCGGGATCAGCGACAGCGTCAGGAAGCCATGCGCGATGGTGCCGCCGAAGGGCGTCAGCTTCGCCTTTTCCTCGTCGATATGGATGAACTGGTGGTCGCCCGTCGCGTCGGCGAATTTGTCGATCATCTCCTGATCGACGAGCACCCATTCGGAGGTGCCGATCGTCTCGCCGACCTTTGCCTGCAGCTCCTGCGGCGTGATTGTGCCCATCGATCATCCCCTGCCATTGCGTCTTGAGGCGCGCGTTCTAGGCCCGTGTGGCGGGGTTGCACAAGGGGCAAGCGCCGCGCCCCGCCTGCCGTAGCGTCAGGACGCGCCGGCGTCCCGCGCGCCGCGCGCCTTGGGTTTCGGGGACTCGGAATAGGGCAGCACCATCGTCCCGTCGGGGGCGGCGGTGAAGCTGGTCTGGGTCGGATAGGCGAAGTGATATCCCGCGGCGGTCATCGCCGCGAAGACACGGATCGCGACCTCGGTGCGCGCCGCGGTGACGACCTCATAGTCGTCGCTGAACACGTCGAACAGCAGTTCGAAATCGAGGCTCGACGCGTTGAAGGCGACGAAGCTCGACCGCACGAATTCGTGGCCGGCGGCTTCGACCTGTTCGTGGAGGAGATCGGGCAGCGCGCGCAGCATCTCGGGCGTGGTCTGATAGACGACGCCGAGCATGAAGGTGACGCGGCGGCGCTGGAGATGCGCGAAATTGGTGATCTCCTTGGCCAGCAAATTGGTGTTCGAGATGATCAGCTGCTCGCCGTTGACCGAGCGCAGCCGCGTGCTTTTCAGCCCGATGCGTTCGACCGTCGCGGTGCTGGTGTCATATTTGATCGTCTGGCCGACGCGGAACGGGCGGTCGAAGATGATCGAGAGCGAGGCGAAGAGGTCGGAGAAGATGCCCTGCGCGGCGAGGCCGATCGCGATGCCGCCGATGCCGAGGCCCGCGATCAGGCCGGTGACATTGACCCCCATATTGTCGAGAATGACGATCGCCGCGATCGCGAACAAGGCGACGCTGATCAGCAGGCGGATGATGCCCATCGCGTTCGCCAGCGTCTCGTTATTGCCCTCCGCGGCGCGGCGCTGGATCAGCCCGAGCACGATCTCGCGCACCCAGATCGCGACCTGCATCACCACCGCAACGGTGAAGACGAGCTGGACGATCTGCATGATCAGCACGGGCGGCTGCGCATAGCCCGCGACGAGGCGGATCGCGACGATCGCGATCACGAAGGACTTGGTCTTGTGGATAACGCGGCCGGCGATATGGGTTATCGTGAACTCGCCATCGGCCGACTGCGCGTGGCGGAGCGCAACCCCGCGCAGCAGCGACAGCAGGAAATAGATGATCAGGCCGGCGCCGATCGCGATGCCGATCTGCAGCCAGTGGCTGTTGATCCACGCGATGCTGGCGTCCCACCAATAGCGCAGGTCGTCGAGCGGGTTGGTCGCGGCACGCTCGGTCGTGGGGGCGACCTTGGTGGCAGCGCTCTTGGCGGCGGTCAGCAGGGAGAAGGTCATGGCGGAGGTTCTGGGATCCTCTTGGGTCAGGCGGAGCGGAGCAGCGCCGCGGCATCGGGCGCGCGCTCCAGATAGGTCAAAAATCCGCGTTCGACACGCGAAAGATATCTGGTCGCGCGCGGGAGCCGGCCGACCGCGGCGGCGAAGTCGCCGCGTTCCTGCGCGGCGGCGATCATCGCGGGGTGGACATAGGCCTTGCGCGCGATGGCGGGGGTGTTGCCGAGATGGTCGGCGACATGCTCGAGGAGTTGCCCCAGCGTCGGCGGTTCGTCAGCGTCGTAGAGATAGGCGAAGGCCTCGACGCTCGCCGACCAGGTGCGGAAATGCTTGGCGCTGAAGGCGTCGCCCATCGCATCGCGGATATAGGCGTTCACCTCGTCCGAGCCGACGGCGCAATAATCGCCGTCATCCTCATATTGGAAGAGATGCTGGCCGGGCAGGTCCTGCAGGCGGCGGACGAGCGTGGTCAGGCTGCGGTCGCTCACGACGACGTCGCGCTTCGCGCCGCCCTTGGCGCCATAGGTCAGTCGCAGCGACTTGCCCGAAAGCTTGGCATGGCGCTGGCGGAGGGTGGTCGCGCCGAAGCTGTTGTTCGCCGCGGCATATTCCTCGTTGCCGACGCGCAGCGCGGCGAGGTCGAGCAGGCGGACGACCGCACCGACGACGCGTTCCTGGCACAGGGTGCGGCGGTTCATATCTTCTTCGAGCCGCGCGCGGACCAGCGGCAGCGCATGGCCGAATGCGGCGCAGCGGTCATATTTGTCGGCCTCCTGCGCGAGGCGGAAATCGGGGTGGTAGCGATATTGCTTGCGCCCGCGCGCGTCGTAACCGGTCGCCAGGATATGGCCGTTGGGGGCGGGGCAATACCAGGCATCCTCATAGGCGGGGGGCAGGGCGATCGCGTTGAGGCGCCGGATTTCGGCGGCGTCGCGGATGACCTTGCCCTTGGCGTCGCGGTAGCGCCAGCCGCCCTCCACGCGCTCGCGGCCGATGCCCGGCAGGCTGTCGTCGACATGGATGAGGCGCGCGGACATGCGGGGATAGCGTTTGGAGCGCGGGGAAGGTTCCGGGCTTTAAGGCCCTCCTCTTCAGAGGAGGGGCCGGCGAGACATACGAACTTGTTCGTTAGTCGCAGCGGGGTGGTGGCCGCGGCTGGGCGCGCCTTCGGCCACCACCCCGTTCGACTAAAGGCCCGGCTGCGCCGGACCAAGTCTCTCTGCCCCTCCTCTGAAGAGGAGGGGTTGCGATCTCAGCCCGGGCTCACCGCCGGATGCCGCGCCGGGACCTGCGCCGGGCGCGCGGTGAGCGGGCGCCAGCCGGCCTCGCGCTCGCGGCGGCGGACGTAAGTCGAAAGCCCCATCTGCAGCGCGAGCATCATGTAGATGAAGGGCTGGAAGGCGATGCCGACGAACAGCGAGCCGATCAGATAGGTGATATGCCCGTGCTGGAGCGCGGTCGCGAGCGGGGCGATCCATTGCTCCTCGCCGCGGCGCGTCCTGAGATAGCGCCGCCGCAACCGCTCCATCTGGATCAGGCCGGTGAGGTGGAGCAGCAGCCAGAGCGCGAGCCCTGGATAGCCCTGTTCGCCGAGCATCTCGAAATAGCTCGAATGATAGGCGCGCGACTTTTCCTCATAGACCGAGGGGGCCGCTTCCTGCGGCTTCAGCGGGTCATAGGCGCTCGCCGCCTTTTCGACGCGGACATGGTTCTGGATATAGGCCTCGAAGCCGCCGCCGAAGGGATTTTCCTTCGCATATTCCCAGGTCCACGCCCACACCGCGACGCGCGTCGAAGCCGACTGGTCGGCCTTATGGTCGCGGATCGTTTCCATGCGCTCGGTGAAGCTTTGCGGCAGGAAGGGGATCGAGGCGATCGCGAGCAGCCCGGCCCCCGCCATATAGAGGAAGCGGTGCTTGACCGCGCGCAGCGACAGCACGGCGAGCACCGCGAGGCAGACGAGTCCGGTGCGCGCCTGGGTGCCGATGGGGAGCAAAGCGCAGGCGAAGACCAGCGCGAAGCAGAAGATCGTCACACGCCAGTCGGGCGGGAAGATCGTCCCGTGATTGCGGTACCAGAGGATCAGCGGGATGATCGAGATGCCCACCGCCGACATGATCGACCCTTCGTAGAGGCCGTAATTTTCGTTGAGCAGCAGCTGCAGCGTGCCGTAGCCGCCGCCGCCCGCCGCGGTCTTGATCCCGCCCGCGATCGCGATCGCCGCGGCCGAGAGCAGCATCGTCAGGATCAGCGCCTCGATGCGCAGCTTGGTCCTGAGGGTCAGCGGCAGGAAGATCGCCCAGACCAGCGCCTTCCACACCCAAGCCCATTTCTCCGCTGCTTCGACCGGATAATCGGCGCCCACCGTCGTCATCCAGCAATAGAGCAGCAGCGCGACGAGCAGGAATTGCCGGCTCGACCACCTTGTGTCGCGCTTGTCGTCGACCGCGAGCCAGCCGACGATCGCCAGTCCGAAGACGATCAGCGAGATCGGGATCGAGTTGATCAGGAAATAGGAGAGCCGCTGCGGCGCGACGATGTCGATGTAGCAGAAGCAGAGTATGAACAGGAACGGCTTGCGAAAGCCGAGCCCGATGAAGGCGAACAGGAAGGCGACGAAGGCGATGTCACGCATCGCCTTGCTCCCGCCGCGCGGCTTCTTCCTCCTGGCGCCGCTGCCACAGCATGCGCGGGCTGACCTCGCGGTCGAGGTCGTCGCGGTACAGCAGGCGCCACAGCGCGATCGCCAGCAGGACGTGCGTCAGCCCGATGGAGAAATTGTCGACCATGGGCGCACGCCTACGCCATCTGGGTTGACGGCGCGTTAAGGCTTGTCTGGCAAAGAAACGGGCGATGACCCGCATTCTCCATGTCCTCGACCACAGCCTGCCCGCGCACAGCGGCTATACCTTCCGCACCCGCGCGCTGATGAAGGCGCAGGCCGCGAAAGGCTGGCAGGTCGCGGGCGTCACCGGCGTGCGCCACCCCGAACCCGGCCCGGATGGCGAAACCGTCGACGGGCTCACCTTCTATCGCACGCCGCCGATCGCGCCCGCGCGCTCGCCGATCCGCGAGTGGCGCGAGATCGGCGCGCTCGCCGCGCGGATCGAGGCGCTGGTCAAGGACTGGCAGCCCGACCTGCTCCACGCGCATTCGCCGGTGCTCGATGCGATGGCGGCGCTGCGCGTCGGCAAAAGGCTGGGTATTCCGGTGCTCTACGAGATCCGCGCCTTCTGGGAGGATGCCGCGGTGGGCAACGGGACGGGGCGCGAGGGGAGCGCCAAATATTTCCTGACGCGGCAATTGGAGACACATGCGGTCAAGTCGGCCGATGCGGTCGCGGTGATCTGCGAAGGGCTGCGCGGCGACCTGATCGCGCGCGGGGTCGATGCCGACAAGATCGTCGTATCGCCGAACGGCGTCGACCTCGAACTGTTCGGCGACCCGCCGCCGCGCGATGCGATGCTGGCGAAGCAACTCGGGCTGAACGAAGGCGATGCGGTGATCGGCTTTATCGGCAGCTATTATGATTATGAGGGCATCGACGACCTGCTCGCCGCGATGCCCGCGCTCGTCGCGGCGCAGCCCGCGGCCCAGTTGCTGCTCGTCGGCGGCGGGCCGATGGAGGCGGCGCTGAAGGCACAGGCCGCCGCCTCGCCCGTGGCGAACCGCATCCATTTCGTCGGCCGCGTGCCGCATCAAGAGGTGGAGCGCTATTATTCGCTGATCGATATCCTCGCCTATCCGCGCAAGAAGATGCGGCTGACCGACCTCGTCACTCCGCTGAAACCGCTCGAGGCGATGGCGCAGGGCAAGCTGGTCGCCGCCTCGGACGTCGGGGGCCACCGCGAGCTGATCGAGGACGGCATCACCGGCACCCTGTTCGCGCCCGACGACCCCGCGGCGATCGCGGCGGCGCTGGCCGGATTGCTTGGCGCGCGCGAAATGTGGAGCGATCGTCGCCGGACCGCACGTATTTTCGTCGAAAAACATCGTAACTGGTCGTCAAACATTTTACGTTACGAACCTGTTTACCAGCGGCTGCTCGGCGGCGACTCCGCGTCGCTCGCCGCCTGACGCGACAGGGCTTTGGACGATATGGACGAGACACGCGAAAAATCGGTACGGGATATCGCCGCCGCGCTGTGGCGCGGGCTGCGCCCCGCGGTGCCCGCGGTGATCGGCGCCGCGGCGCTGACCTTCCTGTTCGCCGCGGTGATGCCGCTCGCCTGGGTCGCAGGGATCAGCTGGAACCTCTATCTCGACCGCCTGTCGGACCTGTTCGCGCCGCCGGTCGGCAATGGCGGACGGCTGGCGCTGGCGATCGGCATGGCGGCGATCGCCGCGCTCTTCGCGGGTTTCGTGGCGCTCGCGCTCGCCAAGCCCGCGGTCAAGGGCAATGGCGCGATGAACCGCCGCGTCGCCGCGCGCGCCAGGAAGCAGGCTGACGCCGAAGGCGAAGCGCCGCTTCCGCGCCGCCGCGCCGATAGGCACCCCGACGACGCACCGCGCCCGCCGATCCGCGCGGGCCGCGACCTGCCCGAGGGCGGTCTCGGGCCGCTGGTGCCGCCCGTGCTCGACGCCGACGAGGAGCTCGATCTGGCCGATGCGGGCATCGCGATGCCCGCCGACGAAGCGGACGAGTTGGTGCTCGCCGACCTCGCGCCCGTCGATTATGAAGAGAGCAGCGGCGAAGCCCCCTGGCTCCAGCCCGCCGAACTATCTGGGCCGGTCATGCCCGATCCCGCCGACAACAGCCTGGGCGCGATGGTCGCGCGCTTCGAGGCCGGACTCGCGCGGCGCCAGACGGCTGCTGCCGCACCGGCGACCGCAACGCTGCCCGTCGCTGCGCCCGCCAACGAAGACGGCGAACCCCCGGTCGATTTCGCGCTCGAAGCGGCGCTGAGCACGCTGCAACGCATGACCCGCCGCGCCGTGGGGTGACACAGTCCCCCTCCCGCAAGCGGGAGGGGAGTGAGCTAATCCTCGACCGTCAGTATTTCGATCCGCAGCCCGTCATCGGCCGCCTCGACCACCAGGTCGGCGACGATATGCCCCGGCAGGCGCCATTCGATCGTCTCGAGCCGCGCCTGGAGCAGCGGGCGTAGCGTCGCGGCATCGTCGTCCGCGAGCGTGCATGGAAACAGATGGCGCGCGCCGACGAAATTGGCGCTCGCCCAGGGACGCAGCGTCGACGGTTCCAGCGCGACACCGTGCGGCAGTTCGCGCGCGAGCAGGCGGCGGAGGCGGCGGTGCGGGCAGCCCGGGCGCGGCGGGGCGGCGGGGGACCAGCGGATCATGCCTTCTCTCCCGCGCGAACGCTGTGCTTGCGGCGGTCGCCGCGCGGCTTGACGCGGCCCGCGCGATGATCGGCGCGCCATTTGTTCATGAAATGTTCCACACGGCAGGTGATGCGAAGCCCGGCGGCGCGGCCCTCGCGCAGGTCGGCGACGAGGCGCGGGTCGTGCACCGCGTCGCGCCCGAAGACGCTTTGCGGGATCGCCGATTCGACGAGGAAGGCCTCGATCCGTTGCAACAGCTTCTGCTCCATAAGTCCTCCCTGACTGCTCCTGCCGCCGGGCGACTCGCCCAGATAGGATATTTCCTATTTGAGGATCATTTTCCTACTTGTCTAGGATAAATCCTACTGCTAGATACGAAATAGGAAGGACCGACCCCGTGGCAGATTTTGGAGACGATCCGCGCGCCGCGCTCGACCGGCTGCTCACCGAGCGGGGGGTCGACTATGCCCAGCTGTCGGCGCGCATCGGGCGCAATCCCGCCTATATCCAGCAGTATATCAAGCGCGGGTCGCCGCGGCGGCTCGCCGAAGAGGACCGCGCACGGATCGCCGCCTATCTGGGTGTTTCCGAAGCGATGCTGGGCGGGCCGGTGCAGCGCGTCGCCGCGCTGGCGCGTTCGGGTTCGCGGGCCATGGTGCTGGTGCCCAAGGTTGCGGTGGGCGCGTCGGCGGGCGCGGGCATGACGGTCGACGGCGAACCGGTCGAGGGTGCGGTCGCCTTCGATCCCAAATGGCTGCGCGAGCTCGGCGCCGACCCGCGCGCGCTCAGCATCATCCGTGTCGAGGGCGATTCGATGGCGCCGACGCTGAACGACGGCGACGATATATTGGTCGATGGCGGCGACGCGGCCGCGCGGCTGCGCGACGGCATCTATGTGCTGCGCATGGACGACGCGCTGATGGTGAAGCGCGTCGCGCGCGCGCCGGGGCCGGGACGGATTTCGGTGATCAGCGACAATGCACAGTATCGCAGCTGGGACGATTTGCCGATGGGCGCGGTGCAGCTGGTGGGCCGCGTGGTGTGGACCGGGCGGCGCGTGCGTTGATTGTCTCCCGGAAGGGGACTGGTAGTGGGCGATTGCTGCCGTTTCCCAATCCCTCCTCTTCAGAGGAGGGGTAGCGAGACTTACGAACTTGTTCGTTAGTCGCAGCGGGGTGGTGGTCGCGGCTGGGCGTAAGCCTTCGGCCACCACCCCGTTCGACTAAAGGCCCGGCTGCGCCGGTCCAAGTCTTACTGCCCCTCCTCTGAAGAGGAGGGGTTGAGGCCGGGAATCCACCCCAAAGCCGCCACGCGTCCGCCCGCTTAATTCGGCGCCGCCATCACCGCTTCGATTTCATGCTCGAGCACCTCGGCGCGCTGGCATTGTTCCTCGTTGCCATCACGGCATTTCTCGGCCGCCTTGTCGCGCTGACGGGTCAGCTTGCCGAGTTGCTCCTCGCGCTTGCGCAGTTCGCGGCCGCGGTTGCGGTCGGCTTCATCCTGGCTGGTGGTCGACCAGTCGGCGACCTGTCCGACCGCCTTGAACGGCGCGGTGACGATGGTTTTGGCCGTGCTGACGCAGCCGCCCAGCAAAGGGGCCGCCAGCATGACGAGGAATATCGCGCGCATGTTCCATCCTTTTCGATCAAGCGGTTTCTTCGCATATCGCGGCGCGGCTGAACAGGGGATTGCGACGATCGGCACCGCCGAGGCGCCGCTCTGTCATATCACTGAAACAAATGGTTAAATCCGTCTTTACCATCCTGCCCTAGGTCGGCTTTGCCCCGCCCACACCAGCCAAAGACGGTCCATGAACCCCACCAACCCCGCTTTCGCCCCGACGCCCGGCCCTTCGGCCGCGATCCGCGCCGACGCGCATCTGTCCGAGGTGATCGACCTGTTTCGTGCCGATCCGCATCTGCGGATATTGGCGGTGCTCGACGAAGAAGGGCGGCCGTGCGGTGCGGTGCGCGAACAGCGCGTGCGCGAACTGCTTTTCTGTCCTTACTGGTTCTCGCTGATGCAGAATCCGACGATCGGCGGCTCGATCGCGAGCCTGATCGAACCCTGCCCGACCGCCGAGATCGGCGAGAGCACCGCGACGCTGCTGGGCATCGTATCTCGCGCGGCGGGGACCGACGGGCTGATGCTGGTCGACGGCGGCCGCTTCGTCGAGACGCTCGACGGCGGCCAGCTCGCGAAACTGGCGATGCTGCGCGAGGTCGAGCTGGCGCAGGAACGCGGCGCGCGCGCGGCGCGCGTCGACGAAGCGGGCGGCCGCTTCCGGCAGGATATCGCGGCGCTGACCGCGGCGCTCTCCGACATGGCGCACCAGGTCGAACAGGTGGCGTCCGAACTCGCCGAGCGCGCGCGCGACACGGGGCGCGATGCCGTATCGGTCGCGGGCGCCACCGCGCAGACGCTGGCGGGGCTCAGCGATCTCGGCGATCGCGGTCATGCGCTCGCCGCCACGATGCGGCGGATCGTCGAGGACGGCGCGCACGCCCGCGCGGTGCGTCACGACGCGCATCTGAAGGTCCAGGCGGCGAGCGGGCGCGCCGCGGCGCTCAAGGCGGCGAGCCAGTCGATCGAACAGATGCTGGCGCTGATCATCGACATGGCGAGCCGCACCAACATGCTGGCGCTCAACGCCGGGATCGAGGCGGCGCATGCGGGCGACGCGGGCCGCGGCTTCGCGGTGGTGGCATCGGAGGTCAAGACGCTGGCGAAGCAGACGCGCGGCGCGGCGGGCGATATCGCCCAATATGTCGACCGCATCCGCGACATCGTCGGCCAGGTGACAGACGGGTTCGGCGAGGTCGAAAAGGCGATCGACACCAATAACGGCTTTTCCGACGCGATCGATGCCGCGGTTGCCGACCAGAGCAGCACGACGCTGACGATCGCCAGCTATGTCGAGCAGGCGGTGTCCGCGGGGCGCGAAATCGACCTCAGGATGCAGCATATCGGCCGCGGCGCGAGTGCCGTCGGCGACGGCGCGCAATCGCTGGGCGAGCTGTCGTCGGGGCTGACGCAGGCGGCGCGCGCGCTCGACCGGCGCGCCCGCCATTTCGTCGAGGCGGTTGCCGCGGCCTGATTTTCCCGGACCGGCCTCAAGGGCTTGCCGCACCACGGGTTTTTGCTAGTCTCCCCCCGCGCCAGCGGCGCGATGGCCGCCGGCGGGGAGGAGGGTCATATGAGTAACATGCAAAAGGGTCTGGCCGAGTTCATCGGCACCTTCTGGCTCGTGTTCGGCGGCTGCGGCAGCGCGGTGCTGGCGGCGGGGGTCCCCGACGTCGGCATCGGATATCTCGGCGTCTCGCTCGCCTTCGGCCTGACCGTCGTGACGATGGCCTATGCGATCGGGCATATTTCGGGCTGCCATCTCAATCCCGCGGTGACCGTGGGGCTGTGGGCCGGCGGGCGGTTCGCGGCGCGCGACATCCCGCTCTATGTCGTCGCGCAGGTGCTCGGCGCGATCGTCGCGGCCTTCCTGCTCTGGCACGTCGCGGCGGGCAGCACCGCCTTCGACCTCGCGGCCAAGGGGCTCGCGGCGAACGGTTATGGCGCGGACGGCGGCTCGCCGGGCGGCTACGATCTCACCTCGGCGCTAATCATCGAGATTTTGCTCACCGCCTTCTTCCTGTGGATCATCATGGGATCGACCGACGGCCGCGCGCCCGCGGGCTTCGCGCCGATCGCGATCGGGCTGGCGCTGACGCTGATCCACCTCATCTCGATCCCGGTAACCAACACCTCGGTCAACCCCGCGCGCAGCACCGGACCGGCGCTGGTCGTCGGCGGGCTCGCGCTGCAGCAGCTCTGGCTGTTCTGGGTCGCGCCGCTGATCGGCGGGCTGGTCGGCGGCTGGCTCTATCGCAAGGTCGGCGCCGACGCTTTCCCCAAGCCCGATATCGAGGGCAATTGACGAAGGGCCGGTGGGGGCTTCCGCTCCCGCCGCCTGCTATTTCAACAGGTCGATCGCAAAGGCGCGCACTTCGTCCGCCATGTCGGGGCGTTCGAGCGCGACCGCGAGGTTCGCCTGTATATAACCCGCTTTCGACCCGCAGTCGTAGCGCGCGCCGTCGAAGGTGACGGCGTGGAAGGCCTGGGTGTCGATCATCTCGGCCATCGCGTCGGTCAGCTGGATCTCGCCGCCGGCGCCCTTTTCCTGCCGCTGGAGAACGCGCATGACTTCGGGTTGCAGGATGTAGCGGCCCGACACGATCAGGTTCGACGGCGCGTCTTCGACCTTCGGCTTTTCGACGAGCCCGCGCACTTCGGTGAGCGCGCCGTCCTGCGCGCCGGGGGTGATCACGCCATAGCTCGACACCTGCTCGTGCGGGACTTCGAGCACCGAGATCAGGTTGCCGCCGACCTTGTGATAGGCGTCGACCATCTGCTTCATGCAGCCGGGCGTGCCGTGCATGAACTCGTCGGGCAGGAAGATCGCGAAGGGTTCGTCGCCGACGATATCGCGCGCGCACCAGATCGCATGGCCGAGCCCGAGCGGTTCCTGCTGGCGGACATAGGCGCAATTGCCGGGGCCGAGCCGCGTCGGTTCGAGCACCGACAGGTCCTTGCCGCGTTCGGACATCGTCTTTTCGAGCTCGAAGGCGATGTCGAAATGATCCTCGATCGCGCTCTTGCCGCGCCCGGTGACGAAGATCATCTGCTCGATTCCCGCTTCGCGCGCTTCGTCGACCGCGTACTGGATCAGCGGGCGGTCGACGATCGGCAGCATCTCCTTCGGGATCGCCTTGGTCGCGGGGAGGAAGCGGGTGCCGAGGCCGGCGACGGGGAAGACGGCTTTGCGGATCGGTTTCATGGGCGCGGGCTTAGCGGCGAACGGGAGCCATGGAAAGGCGCGCTATTGCGGCGTGACGATCACGACGACGCGGCGATTGTCCTGCCGCCCCACGGGCGTCGCATTGCTCGACAGCGGCAGCGTCTCGCCGCGCCCGATCACCTGGTCGGGGCCCATGGTCATGCCGTTGGTGCGCATCGCGCCGGCGACGACATCGGCGCGCGCCTGCGACAGCTTGAGGTTATAGGCGCTGGTACCGGTCGAATCGGTGTGGCCCTCGATGCGCGCCGAGGCGATACCGACGCTGGCCAGCCCGCGCGCGACCTGCGAGATGGCATCGATCTGTTCGGGCTTCAGATTGGCATCGTCGGACGCGAACAACAGCCGCTCGGGAAACGTCAATTGCCAGCCGCTTCCGGTTTCGACGAACCCCTGCGACTGCAGCATCGCGACCTGTGCCGGGCTGAACCCCTTCGGCGCCGGCAGGCTCTGGCATGCCGCGAGCAGCGCGGCGGCGGCGAGGGTGAAGAGGGTCTTGATCGAGCGGGACAATGCGAGGGTCATCTCTTCGCGCTTTCGGTTTCAGCTTCGGGTCCGGTTGGACAATTTGTCGGCGTACATGGCGGCGTCGGCGGCGGTGAGCAGTTCGCCGGCGCCATCGGCCTGAAGGGGAAAGACCGCGAAGCCGATGCTGGCCGTGGGCCGATAGATCTCGCCGCCCGGGAGGATGAGGGGCTGGGCGATGCCGGCGCGGATCCGGTCGGCGATCGCCTGGGGTTCGACCGCGGGGTCGAGCGGATCGACGAGGACGACGAATTCGTCGCCGCCGATGCGCGCGGCGAAATCGCCGCCGCGCAGCGTCTCGCGAATCCGGCTGGACAGCGCAACGAGCACGGCGTCGCCCGCGGCATGGCCGAACCCGTCGTTGGCCGCCTTGAAATTATCGGCGTCGATGAAGAGCAGAAAGAAGCGCCCGCCGCGCTGCCGCGCCGCCGCGATGCGCCGCGCGAGCTCTTCGTCGAACGCGGCGCGGTTGGGCAGCGCGGTCAGCGCGTCGTGCGAGGCGCGGTGCGCGAGCACGGCCCTTTCGCTTTCCATCGATCCCTGCCAGCCCTGCAGCTCGTCGAGCAGCGCATTGATGTCGCCGCCCAGCCGGTCGAGCTCGGCGATGCCGAGCGGCTGGACGCGCTTGTCGAAGCGGCGGTGCAGGCGGACGTCGTGCGCGACGGTCGCGATGGCATTGAGCGGCTTGACCAGCTCATATTCGAACCGCCGCGCCATGACGATCGCACCGAGCGCGGTGACGATCAGGCAGGCGAGCCCTGCCAGCAGCCCGATCCGGACATAGTCGATCAAGGTCGAGCTGTCGCCCCAGACCTGGATCGTGCCGATTGCCGATCCGTTGCGGCGGATGGTGACGGCATAGGGCTTGGGGAAAAAGGCGCGGGTCAGGAGCGGCGCGGGGTCGGGCGAGGGCGACGCCCATTCGGTCAGCGGCCGGCCGCGGTCGTCGAGCACGCGCAGCTTGGCGATGCCGGGGATGCGCATCAACGGCGCCAGCCCCTCGCGCGCCGCGGCGGCGTCGTTGAATATCAGCGCGGGTTCGACGCCATAGGCGCCGAGCTGCGCCGCGAGTTCGATATTGCGGTCGGCATAGCCGCGCATCGCGGTGACGCCCGCGAGCAGGATCGTCAGGCCCGACAGCGCGACGGCGAAGAGCGTGATGCCGAAATGAAAGCGCGACAGCAGTTTTTGCAGCGTCGTGCGCGGGGGCGTGCGGCTGCTCATGACGCCGCCCCGTCGCTCTGGCCGATCTTGAGCACGCGCGGATCGACGCGCAGCGGTCCGCGT
This sequence comes from Sphingopyxis sp. GW821-FHT12F08, assembly GCF_058806755.1. Taxonomy (NCBI): domain Bacteria; kingdom Pseudomonadati; phylum Pseudomonadota; class Alphaproteobacteria; order Sphingomonadales; family Sphingopyxidaceae; genus Sphingopyxis; species Sphingopyxis sp. GW821-FHT12F08. Next base: position 847,779 of record NZ_JBXAQA010000002.1, on the reverse strand, counting down.
CCGATCGCGTCGAGATTGACCGAGAAGCTCAGCCCTTCGGCCTTGCGCGCGAGGCAGAACATCGCGCCATAGAGGCAGGCGGGATCGTCGTCGCTGATCGTCAGCACCGCGCGGCCGCGCACCCAGCCGATCAGCCGCTGGCGGTCGTCGGCGGGCATGCGGCCGAGGAAGAGGATGTCGCAGCCCTCGCCGCCGGTCACCGCCGCCGCGGTCATCCGCCGCACCGTGATGGCGGGACCGCGGCCGGGCACGTCGGGCGCGATCCGGTCGGTCAGCCGCGGGGTGCCGACGAGGCACAGGGTACGGCCACGCTCCTCCGCGCCGGGCCAGCGGACGTAGCTGATGATGCCGCCGAGCATGCGGTTGACCGCGCGGGTCAGTCCGTCGACCCCGTCGTCGACGATCGTCTGGCTGGCCGCCTGTACCGACATCTGCGGCGTCGAGAACAGCGCGCCGATCAGGAACAATGATGCCAGCACCCGACTTGCGACCCCCACCGCGCTCGGGCACGCTGCCCCAAGTTGGCGGCGTCCGCTAGCCTAAAGTGTGGACAAGTCAACGAGAAGTGACGTCATGCCGCCAATTCGCAATAGCGCTACGTCAAGCGCCGGATTTGGGTAAGGATATTGCTCATATCCTGATCTATATTAGTCCACGACCGGACCTATCCGCGCAGCCGGTCGGCGAATCCCTTGCGCAGCTTGGCGAGCTTGGGCGGGATCACCGCCATGCAATAGGGATTGCGCTGGCCCTCGCCCTCCCAATAGGCTTGGTGATAATCCTCGGCGGGATACCAGTGCGCGGGGGGCTCGATGGTGGTGACGATCGGCGCCGGCTGGCCGGCCTGCGCGCGCTCGATGCCCGCGCGCGCGGCATCGCCCTGCGCGGCGTCGAGCGGGAAGAGCGCGCTGCGATATTGGGTGCCGACGTCGTTGCCCTGGCGGTTGAGCGTCGTCGGATCGTGCGTCGCAAAATGGACGTCGAGCAGGTCGTCGTAGGAAATGACGGCGGGGTCGAAGCTGATGCGGATCGCTTCGGCATGGCCGGTGTCGCCGCCGCACACCTGCTTGTAGGTGGGGTTGGCCACGCTGCCGCCGATATAGCCGCTCTCGACCTTGTCGACGCCGGCGAGCGACTGGAACACCGCTTCGGTGCACCAGAAGCAGCCTCCGGCGAATATGGCGGTTTCCTGGGTCATGGGTCGGTCCTTGCTGGGGAAAGGGGATGGCCCCCAAAATAGGAGGCCGCGCGCCTATTCCAAGGGCGGGAGCGCCGCGACGAGCGGCGGGCGTGCGCCCGGATCGGCGGCGCGCGCGGTTGTCATCGCGGCGATCTCGGCCTCGATCGCGGCGATCCGGTCGCGGCGCGGCGGGTGCGTCGCGGCGCGGATCAGCGGCTTCTTGTGCCGCTCCCAGAAACGGATCGCGGCGCGCGGGTCGTAGCCCGCGTCGGCGAGCAACCACACCGACAGCCGGTCGGCCTCGATCTCGGCGCGGCGGACGCGGTCGGTGGGCCGGCTCGCTGCGAGCTGTGCGGGGTGCCGCAGGATATTGTGCGCCAGTTCGTGCGCGACGACCGCGGCGAGTTCGCCGTCGTCGGCGACCGACGCGGCGAGGCGGAGCGTCACGCGCACCAGCTTCCCGTTCGCCGCGGCCTGCTTCCCGCTAAGTTCGACCCGAAAGCCGCTAGCGCAGCCGGCCGACGCGCCGAGTTCGTAGCGCCGACCGTCGTTGTCGGTGACGGTCAGGGGGGCAGAGGGTTCGCGCGCCGCGAGCATCACCTGCGCCGCGTCGATCCGCACCGTCGGTCCGTCCCCCAGCGTGGGAATGGGCTGGCCGTCGATCGCTGCGATGCCGGTACCGCGAACCAGCCCTGCGCGCTCGGCGGGCGACCCGGGCGCGACCGCCGCGACGAAGGGGATGTCGCCGCCGGTGCCATAAGCCAACTTTGCCGCCGCACGCTCGCGCTTGTCGAAGCGGCGCGGGTCGCCGAGGACCCAGCCGGGCTGCGGCGCCACCTCCGGACACCAGCGCGCGCCGCCGCTGGCCAGCCGCCAGCCGATGGTGGCGAGCCGCGTCTCCTGCCGCGCGATTTCGGCGGGATCGGCCGCGGCGGCGCTGGTTGGGGTCATCACGGCAGCGGCCAGCAGGAGGTGGGGGAGGCGGGGGCGCATTGCGTCTCTTATCGAGGCGGATGGCGTGGTTTGCAAATCGGCGCCGGGCTGCGGCTTTCGGGCGGGGGGCGGTCGTTTCCCAACCCCTCCTCTTCAGAGGAGGGGCAGCGAGACTTGCGAACTTGTTCGTTAGTCGCAGCGGGGTGGTGGTCTCGGGCGTGGCTTAGACCCTCGGCCACCACCCCGTTCGACTAAAGGCCCGGCTGCGCCGGACCAAGTCTCACTGCCCCTCCTCTGAAGAGGAGGAGTTTAGATCCGCTCCCCACCCCAAAACCGACATTCCCATCTCCCCATCCCTCTTGCCTATCGCAAGGCGAGCGCCGATAGGGCCGCCATGTCGCATCCCTCCTCCGGTCCCCGCCCCGCGGCGCTGGCGCGCTGGCTCTGGCTCGTCGCCTTGCTCGTGATCGTCGTCGTCGCGGTCGGCGGCATCACCCGGCTGACCGAATCGGGGCTGTCGATCACCGAATGGCGGCCGGTGTCGGGAGTGATTCCTCCGACCAACGAGGCCGACTGGGTCCAGGAGTTCGAGAAATACCAGCAGATCCCCGAATATAGGGAGATCAACAAGGGGATGTCGCTGGACGCGTTTAAGGCGATCTTCTTCTGGGAGTGGCTGCACCGCGTCCTCGGCCGTCTGGTCGGTGGCGCGATGCTGATCCCGCTCGCTTGGTTCGCGTGGCGGCGCGCGATCCCGCCGGGCTATGGCTGGCGCCTCGTCGCGCTGACCTCGCTGGTCGGGCTGCAGGGCGCGATCGGCTGGTGGATGGTCGCCTCGGGCCTCGAATATCGCACCGACGTCAGCCATTTCCGCCTCGCGACGCACTTGCTCACCGCGCTGTTCCTGCTCGCGGGGCTCGTCTGGACCGCGCGCGACCTGTGGGCGCTGGCGCGCGATCCCGCCGCAAAGCCCGCGCGGCTGACGGGAACGTCGGTCGTGGTGATCGCCATTCTCCTGGTCCAGTTGCTGCTCGGCGCGTGGGTGGCGGGGCTCAACGCCGGGCAGGTCGCGAACACTTGGCCGGCGATGAACGACCGCTTCTTTCCCGACGGGATCGACTGGAGCGGCGGGGCATGGATGGCACTGACCAACGATCCCTTCCTGATCCATTTCCTCCATCGCTGGTGGTCGTGGATCGCGGCGGCGGTGCTGTTGCTGGTCGCCCGCACGCTCGCGCGGCGCGGCGAACGGCACGTAAGCGCGCTCGTCGTGATCGTCGTCGCACAAATGTCGCTCGGCATCCTGACCGTGGTCACCGGCGTGTCGCTGTGGATCGCGGTGGCGCATCAGGCGGTCGGCGCGATGCTCGTCGGGGCGACAGCGGCGGCGCTTCACCGGCTCGGCCGCGCGCCCTCATGAGCGCGCGCGGCCTGTGGGGCGGCGCGCTGGCGCTGCTGCTCCTCGCGCCGCAACCCGTGCCGGCGCTGCAAGCGCCCGAGAGTGCCGCCGCGCAGGTCTTTGCCCCGCCGCTCGGCCAGCCGATGACCTATCGCGTCACGACCCGCCGCGTCAGCCGCAGCGGCACGCTGATCAGCTTCGCGCTCGTCTATGCGCTGCAATGGCAGGGGGCGGGGCGCGGCTACCGGCTCGACGCGTCGCTGCGCCGGATCGAATCCGACGCGCGGCCCGAGCTGGTGAACAGCCTGACGGCCCTGTTCCAGCCGCTGGTCGGCGAGACGGTCTCCTACCTGGTCGATGCCGACGGGCGAAGCATCGCGCTCGCCGATCCCGCGCAACTATGGGCGCGCATCGGACAGCGGACGCAGGATCTCGCCGCAGCGGCCGCCACGCCCGAAGCGCGGCAGATCGCGGCGCTGCTCGCCGGGCTGCCCGAGGCCGAGCGCGAGAAGATGCTCACCGCCGACATCCGCGCGCTGGTCGCACCCGCGAATTCGTCGATCCCGGCCGCGGAGGGTGACGATGTCGCGATCCGGCACGAGGGGCGGAATCGCACCGTGGCCAAGTCCGAGCGCGCCGAACTCGCATCAGGCGTGCTCGACATCGATACGCTGTGGACCGTCGATACCGCCGCGGGCCTGGTCCTGATCGAACGGCGCCAGAGCTGGATGCGCGAGCCGGGCGGCGAGGCGCGGACGCTGGTCGAGGAGCGGATCCGCGCGCTGACGATGGGCGATCCCGGGGGCGATCTGAGCTAAAGGTATTATTTTACCCGTCAGCAAAGCCGCTGCCTGCTTGACTTTCGGCGCCGATATCGCCATTGGCCCGCTCCGAAGCGCCGCGGCGTCCATCCGGACCTTGCGGCGCGGTTTGTTTCGGGCGGCGTTGCTGCCCCCCATGTCTCAAGGAGGTCGCCATGATGAAGGCGCTGACCAAGACGACCGCTTCGGCCAATGCCGGTACGGTCGAAAAGAAATGGGTGCTGATCGACGCCGAGGGCCTCGTGGTGGGCCGCGTTGCATCGATCATCGCCAATATCCTGCGCGGCAAGCACAAGCCGTCGTTCACCCCGCACGTCGATTGCGGTGACAATGTCATCGTCATCAACGCCGAGAAGGTGGCGTTCACTGGCAAGAAGCTGCAGGACAAGCGGTACTACAAGCACACCGGCTATGCCGGCGGCATCAAGGAAACCAGCCCCGCGAAGATCCTCGAAGGCCGTTTCCCCGAGCGCGTGCTCGAAAAGGCCGTCGAACGCATGATTCCGCGCGGCCCGCTCGGCCGCCAGCAGATGCGCAACCTGCGCATCTTCGCCGGCGCCGAACATCCGCATGCCGGACAGAACCCCGAAGTGATCGACGTCGCGTCGATGAACCGCAAGAACAAGGTGGGTGCATAATGGCCGACGAACAGACCATGACCGATCTCAAGGATCTCGGCGGCGCCGTTGAAGGCACCGTCGCTACCCCGACGAGCACGATGCCGCTTCGCGAGAAGAAGGTCGATGCGCAGGGCCGCGCCTATGCGACCGGCCGCCGCAAGGACGCCGTCGCCCGCGTGTGGGTCAAGCCCGGCACGGGCAAGATCACCGTCAACGGCCGCGACCAGGAAGTCTATTTCGCGCGCCCGACGCTGCGCCTCGTCATCAACCAGCCGTTCGGCCTGACCGAGCGCACCGGCCAGTATGACGTCGTCGCGACCGTCAAGGGCGGCGGCCTGTCGGGCCAGGCGGGCGCCGTGCTGCACGGCATCGCGCAGGCGCTGACCCGCTTCGAACCGGCGCTGCGCAGCCCGGTCAAGGCGGCCGGCTTCCTGACCCGCGACAGCCGCGCTGTGGAACGTAAGAAATACGGCAAGGCCAAGGCCCGCCGCAGCTTCCAGTTCTCGAAGCGCTAAGAGCTTTTCCGCCGACGGGTGGAAACAGGAAGGGCGGTCCGGAAACGGGCCGCCCTTTTTGCTTGTGGGCAGAGGTTCCCAGTGGCGGCTTTGGGGTGGGGAGGAACTTGATGTCCCCTCCCGCCCGAGAAGGGACGTTTCGGGAAAACGGCTAAAGCAAATCCAAACTCCCCAGCGCCAACGCCTGCCGCGCCGGCCTTTCCGCCATCACCGCGAACATTTCGTCGCCGCGGGCCGTGCGCTCGACGCTCATCGAGGCGAAGACGGCCATGAAATAGCCGCTGAGCGCCCCGATGCGATAGTCGGTCCACAGCGCTTCGGGGTCGGCATCGATGCCCGCGGCCTTCAGCGCCGCTATCCAGTGGTCGAAGGCGGGGCGGTCGGCAGCGGCGCGTTCGAAGGGGTCGGCGATGCTGGTGCCGATCAGATAGGCGAGGTCGTTCGCGCCGCTGCCGCGCCCGAGCGTCTGCCAGTCGACCAGCCAGCAGCGGTCGCCGTCGGGGCTGAACAGGATATTGTCGATGCGCAGGTCGCCGTGGACGAGCGTCCGCGCGGCGGGTTCGCGGGTGAGGTAAGTGTCGAGTTTCTCGACGATGCCCGCGCCGATATCGAGGATGTCGGGCGACAGGCGCCCCGCATAGCGCTCGCGAAAGCCCAGATAGAGCTGCGGGAACATCGCGCGGATCAGCTCGCCATTGTCGCGCGCGATATAGGGCATATGCGCGAGCCGGACGTCGTTCCACATAAAAGCGTGGAGCCTGGCCGCGGCCTCGATGCAGGGGATGAGACCGGCAAGGCCGCGCCCCGCGAGCTGGTCGCCCTGCGCCGCCGGCGCGAGGTCGGAGAGGATCAGCAGGAATTCGACGTCGTCGTCGGCGATATCCTCGAAATAGCAGGTCGGGGCCGGGACGCCGCTTGCCTGAGCAAGGTGGCGGTACCAGCTGACCTCCTTGACATAGGTGCCGGTGAGCTTGGCGATGTTGCGGCTCGCCTCGTCGTGGCTCGGGCATTTGGCGATCACGGTCGCGGGGGCGTCGATGCCCGCCTCCCAGTCGAGCGCCAGGCGATAGCTGTCGCACATCTGCCCGGTACCGACTTTGGTCCAGGTGAAGCCGCGTAGCGCTTCGCGATGCCCGAACAGCGCGCCGAGGAACAGCGGGGTGATCGCCTCGGGCGAGGTCGGGAAGCTCATGATATCGGGTCCATCAGGCCGGTGAGGCCGGTCGGGGCGTGCGGGCCGACGAACAATTGTTCGAGCACGCCGAGACCGCGATGGACCGTGCCGCCGTCGACGAGCTCGGCGGTGACCAGCGCCTGGATATGCATCGCGAGCGGATTGCCCCAGCCGCGTTCGGCCTCGGACAGGCTGTCGAATGCTACCGCGAGTTCGGGCCCGTGATCGAGGCCGTGCCCCCAGGCGGGATGGGTGTAGCCGAGCCCGCTCATCGCGAAGACCGGGCCGGTCGGGGTCAGCGTCAGCGCGCGTCCGCTCCCGAGTTCGGTGCGCTGCGCGGCGACGCGGCGGCTGCCGGGCTGCCAGTCGAGCGCGAAGCTCGCGGCGTCGAAATGCTGTTCGCTGCCCCCATTGTCCTTTGTGTCGCCGACGATCACCGCGCGGCGGTTCCACGGATTGCCTTCGCCATCGTCGTTGCTGTGGAAGAAGAGCGAGGCGTGGTCGAAATTGCACGGCGTCCACAGCCAGAAGAACTGGTTGAAATTGCCCTGCGGCGGCGGCTGCGGTTCGGCGGCGCCGACCGGACGGATGCCCCAGCTGCGGTCGCGGGTGCCGGTCCAGCCGTCGCCGACCGGCACCCGCGCGCCATCGACAGCCAGCCAGCCCGCCCAGCGGCCGTTCTGCGTCATCCGCGTATAATCCATGAACAGCCGCGTACCGTTGCGGCGGATGAAGCGAGGCTCCAGAATCGGGAAATGGCGGCCGGTGAAGGTCAGTTCGGCGGCGAGCGGACCGTCGCCCGGCGCGATGCTCAGCGTGACGCGTTCGAGCGGCGCGTCGATGGAGATCGAAATCGGACCGACCGAAAGGTCGAGCCGCTCGCCCGTCGAGCGGCGGCTGGCGCGGAGGTTATGCTGGACGCCGTCGACGAGGACGCAAAAGGCGGCGTCGACGATGCCGAGCTGCGGATAGAAGCCCATCGCGGCGGCGAAGAACACCGACCCGTCGGAGCTGGTGCCGTTGAAGAAATAGCGGTCGTAGAAATTGCGGTCGGTGCCCGCAAAGGCCACCGGCTCGCTCGTCTGGTGCAGCGGAAAATCGTCGCCCTTGGTCAGCATCGTCGATCCTCATCCCGTTTTTTGTTGCAACCTAACGGGATGGAGCGGCGCGTCAATGCAGCGTCAATGCACCGGCGGATCGACCGGCGGCACCGCGCCCACGGGGGCGACCGGCTCGCCGGGTTCGCGCGGCGGCAGCGCGTCGGGCGGGATGGCGCCGATCTGCATGTCGGGGGTCGGCACCTTTTCGAGGTTGCGCACCCGGACGTCGATCGCGGAACCGGCGACACGCAATTCGTTGAAGCTCGGCGGGGTCGAGCGGATGCGCTGCGACAGCGTGCCGGCGCCGATCATGCGGATGGGGCCGTCGCGCGTGTTCTTCACAAGATCGAAGGCGTCGTGGACGTGGCCGGTGAGCACCGCCGCGACCCCGCGCGAGGCGAGCGCGCGGAGCGCCGTCTCGCCGCCGCGGGTGAGCGCGCGGCCGCGCGTGCCCGCCTCGACGAGCGGGTGGTGCGCGGTGACGAAGACGGTCGTGCCGCGCGGCAGCGCGTCGATCGCCGCCATCGTCTTGTCGAGCGCGCCGCGCGTCACCCAGCCCTTCGACCAGTCGAACCGCCATTGCGCGCGCGCTGTGGTCTTGAGCGGGACGACCGCGACGCGCTCCAGCTCGAGCTCGCGCTCGACCAGTCGCTCGATCCGGCGGATGCGGCGATAGGGCCAGAAGAAGCGCGCGAAGGGATTGAAATATGGGAGGTCGTGGTTGCCGACCTCGACCGTCACCGGCACGTCGAGCCGCTCGATCCAGTCGCAGGCGGCGGCGAATTCATGGGCACGCGCGCGCATCGTCAGGTCGCCGGTGATCAACACCGCGTCGGGCTGTTCGGTCTTTACGCAATGCGCGAACCAGTCGAGCGCGGTCCGGTCCTCGAGTCCGAAATGCAGGTCGCTGATGTGGAACAGGCGGGTCATGCGGTGGCGAGGAAATCGACCGCGCTCATCCCCAGCGCGAAGCGGGCGGGCGAGGGGACTTCGCCGAGCTCGCCGTCATATTCGAGGCTGATCGCCGCCGCGCTTTCGAGCAGGATCGTCTCGGCGGTCGCGATCGGCTCGCTGGGGCCGTCGCGGAAATCGCCGCCGAGCCAGGCGAGGCCGTGGCGCAGCACGTCGCCGGTGCCTTCGGTCAAGATGCCGTCGGCGGCGATGCCCTTTTCGGTCGGGGTCAGGATGACCGCCGGATAGGCCTTGCCATGGCCCGCGACGGCGACGCCCGGCGCGTTCAGCATCGTATCGAGCGCGTCGGGCGCGGCGCGGCTCGCCTCGATCAGCCCGTCCTGCCGCATCGTTTCGCGCACCTCGGCCCAGCGCGTCGCGGGACCGGCGACGACGGTGATGAAGGCCTCGCCGCGGCCGGAGCGGATCGTCGGGATCGCGCGGCGGCGGCCCTTGCCCGCGAGCGCATCGGCCAGGATATCGGGCGCGGGGCGGTCGCCGTGGAGCTGTTTCGACAGCAGGTTGAGCGTGCCGCCGGGCAGCGCCAGCAGCGCGCCGTCCCAGCCCGCCGCCCCGGTCGCGGCGGCGTTGATCGTGCCGTCGCCGGTCCACACGAGCAGCAGGTCGATCGCCTGCCGGCGCAATGCATCGGCATCGGGAATGTCGGCATCGGGCAGCACGAAGGTCGCGGCGAGCGGCGCGCCCGCGGCCCGGCACACGGCCTCTATGGTATCGCGGATCGCAGGGTCAAAGCTGCCGCTCTGGTCGTTGCAGATCAGCGCGGGGCGGGTGAAGGCGTCGGTCATCGCGGGTTCCTACGCACGAGCGCGCAAAAGGTGGCGGCTTGTTCGGCGGCGCGCGGGCCTGTAGGGCGCGGGCCAGAGGGAACCCATGGATAAGCCAGTCAAGGGACAGCGGCGGTTGATCAAATATCTGATACTCATCGGGCTGCTGATCCTGTTGTTCGGCGGCGGCACGCGGCTGATCGTCGGCGGCGGGGCGAAGTCGCTCAACCTCGGCGACAAATGGCTTGGCAATGGCGACGGCGCGACGCTGCAGGTCGCGGGCCAGCCCTATGGTTCGGGACAGCGCAACAAGCTCGACATCTGGGTGCCGACGGGGACGACGAAGAGCGATCGGCTGCCGGTGATCGTCTGGCTCTATGGCGGCGGCTGGTACAGCGGCGCGCGCGGCGATTATGGCTTTGCGGGGCGCGCTTTCGCGAAGCAGGGCTTTATCGTCGTGATCCCCGACTACCGCATCGTGCCCGAGGGGCATTGGCCCGATTTCCTGGAGGACAGCGCGGCAGCGGTCGCCTGGACCGAAAAACATATCGGCGATTATGGCGGCGATGCGGGGCGGATCGCGCTGTCGGGGCATTCGGCGGGCGCCTATAATGCGGCGATGATCGCGCTCGACCCGCAGTGGCTGAAGGCGGCGGGCAGCGATGCGTCGGTGATCCGCGGCGTGGCGGGGCTGGCGGGCCCCTATGATTTCTATCCGTTCGAAAAGGGCGGGCGCGCCGATGTCGCGATGGGCGATATAAGGCCGGTCGAAAAAACGCAGCCGATCCATTTCGTGCGCGCCGATGCGCCGCCTTTGTGGCTCGGGCATGGGACCGCCGACACGGTGGTGCGGGTGCGCAACAGCGAGCGGCTGGCGGCGGCGATGGCGAAGGTCGGCGGGTCGGCGCAGCTGCGCACTTACGATGGGCTCAGCCACAACGACCTCGTCATGGCGCTGACCGGGCCGCTGTCGTACAAGGGGCCGATCCTGACCGAGGCGACCGACTTCCTGCGCGGCGCGACCGCGAAGCGGGTGGCGCCCGCGCAATGACTGCGAAGATTTCGGCAATCGTGATGGCGGGCAGCCGGCCCGGCCCCGATCCCTTGCTCAGCGGCACCGGGGTATCGACCAAGGCGCTGCTGCCGATCGCGGGGCGGCCGATGCTGGTGCATGTCGTCACTGCGCTGCGTGCCTCGCCGCGCGTGGGACCGATCACGATCCTCGCGCAGAACAGCGCCGAGCTCGCCGCCGAGCCCGGGCTGGCGGGGCTGGCAGACCTGCATTTTTCGGATTCGGGGCAGGGGATCAGCAGCTCGCTCGCCGCCGCGCTGCCGCCGGGCGACGATCCGGTGCTGGTGACGACCGCCGACAATGTGCTGCTCACCCCCGCGATGATCGCCGAGTTTCTCGACGGCGCCGAGGGCAGCGACGTCGCGGTCGCGATGGTCGAGCGCGACGTGCTGCTCGCGCGCTATCCCGAATCGAAGCGCACCTGGCTGAAGTTCCGCGGCGGTTGGTGGTCGGGGGCAAATATGTTCCGGCTGCGCGGGCGGCGCGTCTTGCCCTTGCTCGACTTCTGGGGGCGCATCGAGCGCGACCGCAAGAAGGGGCTCAAGATCGTCGCGGCCTTTGGGCCGTGGCTGCTGATCGGCGCGTTGCTGCGGCTGTTCACGATCCAGCAGGGGGTCGCGCGCGCGGGGCTGCGCTTCGGGCTGAATGCGACCGTGGTGCCGATGAGCGATCCCGAGGCGTGTATCGATGCCGATAAGCCCGCTGATATCGAGCTGATCGAGAAGATCATGGCGGCCAAGACCGCCCTCTAATTCCGTTCGTGTCGAGCGAAGTCGAGACACGCCGAGTTCGTGCTTGCTTTCGCGTGTCTCGACTTCGCTCGACACGAACGGGGAGGGAGGTTCAGGCTGAAGTCAGCGCCCGGTCCACCGCCGCCTTCGCGATCGCCAGCTCTTCCCCATAGGGAATCGTCGCGTCGATATCGACGATCGGCGCGCCATTGAACGCCAGCAGCGGCACCGTCTCGACCTTGCGCGTGATCAGAGTGCGGTCATGGTCGGGCTTGCGCGCCATCACCGTGTCGACATCGACGTGCAGGCGGATGACGAGCGTCGGCCTGTACGCCGCCATCTCGGCATAGAGCGCGCGCTCCTCGGCCTGCATTGCGGCGAGGCGCGGGCTCGTCGCGACGCCGGCGAGGATCGGGCCGTCGTGGAGGCCGGGGACCTCGAGCTGCGGATAGCGGTCGGTGACGATCACCTTGCCCGCGCGGCGCTGTTCGATCAGCGCGTCGAACTTGGCGCGGCGCTTCTTCGATTTGTTCAGCGCATAGCGCGCCGCGAGATATCCGGGGATCGGCTCGCCGGGTTCGCGCAAGCGATCGGCGATGCCGTCGAGGAAGCGGTGCAGCGGCGGGCCGATGACCGGCCAGCGCCCGATGCGCCGCCCCTGCTCGCCCGAGCCGAGGCCGAGATAGCCGCTCTCGGCGCTCCGCGTCCGCTGGATATGCGCGAGCAAATCCGCCGACAGGGTCGACTTGCCCGACCCATCGCTGCCGACGACTGCGATCAGGGGAGCGAGATCGCTCCCCATATACTCAGCTCAGTTCCTTGAAGAAGCCGACCATCTTCAGCCCGCCGATGATGAAGCGGACGACGACGAGCGCGCCGAAGGCATAGACCCAGTTCCACTGCGGAGCGGTCAGCGCATCGAAATTGAAGTCGAGCCGCGCGAACCAGGTCAGGAACACGGTCGTCGCAAGCAGGAAGAGCTTGTTCTGTTCGCGCCAGATCATGCGTTTCCACCAGAAGGGGTATTTGGGCTTCACCCAGCCGTGGAGACGGGGGAGCAGCGCGGGGACGTCCTTCGCCCATTCGGCGTGCGCCGCGCCGAACTTCTCGCGCAGATATTCTTCCTCATAGATCGAGATGCGCTCGTAGATCAGGATCGCGAGCAGGAAGACGATCGCGCCGAACACCCAGCTGCCCGAGAGCATCGCAAGGCCGGTGAAGTTGAGGATACGCCCGACATAGAGCGGATTGCGCACCAGGCTGTAGGGCCCCGTGGTGTTGAGCTCGCTCGCCTCGGCGGCGACCTTGGCGCGGCCCGAGGTGCCGAGCGCGGCCCAGCCGCTGGTGAAGATGCGGACGATCGCACCCGCGCTCGCGACGCCGAGCGAGACCCAGAACCAGGCACAGTCGCCGAACGCGGTCCGGAACGGGCCCCAGTCCTTGCTGCACCAGGCGATCAGCACCGAGATCGCGATGGTGATATAGATATAGGTGCCGCGAATGAAGAAAAGGCGCTTGCCGCTACGCGCGAGTTCGGTCTGGTACATGTGGGTCCGCCTGTTGGCCGCAGAGGCGCGGCGTCAGAATAAAGTGGGACGTCTCTAGCGATTTTTGCGGCCAAAATAAGACCGAAACTTTCAGACCAGCCGCAGCTTGCGCGCCGTCTTGCCCAGCGACGCCCGGTCAGCATGGGGGAGGGCGAAGCGCAGCGACAGCCAGATCGCCGCGACCGCGAGCAGGATGATGAGCGGCAGCGCGATCGCATCGGGCAGGCGCCCGGCGAGCAGCGCCGCGCCGCCCGCGACGAGCGTGATCGCGATACCGCGCAGCGCGACGGCCGGGAATTGATGATCGAACGGGTGGAGCTTCTCGTTCATCGCGAGCTGGAGCATCGGGATGCCGCCCATGACGACGAGCCCGATCGACATCGCGAGCGTCACCCCGGTGAGCGCATTCATATGGCCGACGATCAGCCAGCCCGCGCCGACCGCGACGATCACCCCGACGATGCTCGCGGTGAGCTGGTGGCGGAAGGCGGCCACGACCTGGAGCACCGGCAGCGAGATGCCGAGCACCGCTTCGGCGGCGCGCGCGAAGAGCAGGATGACGACCGCGGCCTGCGCGACCTTCGCCTCATGCCCGAACAGGCTGAGCAAGGGCGCGCTGCCCGCGGCGAGCACTGCGGCGAGCGGCAGGGCGATCGCCATGATCAGCCGCGTGGCATAGGCATAGATGTCGGCGACCTGTGCGCGGTCGGCGCGCTCGGCGCTCGCCGCCAGCGGCGCGAGCACATAGACGAAGGCGATGCGGACGAGCTGGACGACGCTCGACAGCTTGCGCGCGATGGTGAAGAGGCCCGCCGCCGCCGCGCCCACCGCGCCGGGCAGGATCAGGTTGAGGATCAGCGCGGGCGCGTCGCCGAACAATCGCGCGATGACGTTCGAGGGCAGGATCGAGAGCCCGGCCCAGAAGGTGTTCTTCGCGGTCTCGCCGCCGCGCCCGCCGCGCAGCAGTTCGCCGAAGACATAGTAGCGCCGCAGCAGCCGGACGCAGAGTATGGCGGTAATGGCGAGCGAGCAGAGGTGCGCGATGAACAGGCCCTTGAGGCCGAGCCCGCCGGCGAAGAACAGGCCGGCAAAGACCAGCCGCATGATCTGTTCCCACACGATGCGCAGGCGGATTTCGGCGCCGAACACCATGCGCGCGCGCATCGCGCTGGTCGCGATCTCGACAAAGGCCCAGAGCGGCAGCGCCCAGACGAAAAGCTGGATCGCGGGGACGACGAGCGGCCGGTGCTTCGCCGCGACATTGAGGAAGGGCGCGAGGTCGGCGGCGAAGGTCGCGATCAGGCCCGCGACGATCAGGCAGGGACCGACGCCCCACAGCATTGCGGTGCGCAGCGCCGCGGCGGCGTCGGCGTCGCTCGCCGACTGCGGCACGGTGCGCTGCATCGCGCTCGTCATGCCGAGGTCGAAGAGATTTTCGAGCAGGTTGATCGTCGCCCACAGTACCGCATAGAGGCCGTAGCCAGCGAGCCCGAACATCAGCACATAGAGCGGCTGCGCGACGATCTCGACCACCGCGCCCAGCCGCGCGAGCACGGTCGTGCCGAGTCCCTTCGCGACGCTGCGGCTGGTGACGGCGGGCTGGGCGGTCTCTTCGCTCATTGCGGCGCCAGTAGCGATTGTTGAGCCAGTAAGAAAGCAGGCATCGTACCCCTGCGAAGGCAGGGGCCCATCACCGGACCGTTCGGCATGAAACGACCGGCGGTGGCGGCCTCCGCGGGCAGGAGATGGGCCCCTGCCTTCGCAGGGGCACGCGAAGGTTTTTTGCCTCCAACAACCCTTGCCCCCACTGCGCAACGGGTCTAGGCCGACCGCGACTGCATCAGGGGAGCCAGACAAATGGCCGAATTTCGCCTGCCCAAGAACAGCCGCCCGCAAAAGGGCGGCCAGACCCACAAGGCCGCGGGCGCGACCAACGTCAAGACGTTCAAAGTCTATCGCTACGACCCCGACAAGGGCCAGAACCCGCATTTCGATACCTTCGAGATCGACACCGACACATGCGGTCCGATGGTGCTCGACGCGCTGATCAAGATGAAGAGCGAGCAGGATTCGACGCTGACCTTTCGCCGCTCGTGCCGCGAAGGCATCTGCGGCAGCTGTTCGATGAACATGAACGGCAAGAACGGCCTCGCCTGCACCACCGCGATCGAGGATCTGAAGGGCGACATCCGCATCACCCCGCTGCCGTCGATGGACGTGATCAAGGACCTGGTCCCCGACTTCACCCACTTCTATGCGCAATATGCCTCGATCGAGCCCTGGCTGAAGACCAAGACCACGACGCCGAGCGGCAAGGAACGCCTCCAGTCGCCCGCCGAGCGCGAGAAGCTCGACGGCCTCTACGAGTGCATCCTCTGCGCCTGCTGCTCGACCAGCTGCCCGAGCTATTGGTGGAACAGCGACAAGTTCCTGGGCCCCGCGATCCTGCTCCAGGCCTATCGCTGGCTCGCCGACAGCCGCGACGAAATGACCGGTGAGCGGCTCGACGAGCTCGAAGATCCCTTCCGTCTCTATCGCTGCCACACGATCATGAACTGCTCGAACGCCTGCCCCAAGGGACTGAGTCCGGCGCGCGCGATCGCCGAGATCAAGAAGCTGGAAGCCGAGCGGCAGGTCTGATGCGGGGCTGGCTGCCAGCGCTATTGGCGCTGGCGCTCGCCGGCTGTGCCACCAATCCCAAGGTCGAATATGAGGACATGCCGCGCACCTATGCGCATGGCATCGGCGGGGCGACTTTCCTCGTCGGCGGCGGCTTCGATCCGGGCCGTTCGCCCGATGGAAACAGCCTGATCCTCTACGGGCCCGAAGGAGCCTTCGTGATCGACACGGGGCGCCATGCCGAACATCTGACCTCGATCAAGCTCGGGATGAGCGGGATTGGCATGACTCCCGTCGCAATCATCAACACGCATTGGCACCTCGATCATGTCAGCGGCAATCCCGCGCTGAAGGCGGCGTTTCCGGAGGTCAAGGTTTATGGGACCTCGGCGATCGACGGGGCGCTGACCGGTTTCCTTGCTAGGAGCGCCGAATCGTCGCGCCAGGCACTCGCCGACGGGACCGTCCCGCCGAGCGCGGTTGCGGAGATCGAGGGCGACCTTGCGACCATCGCGCGCGGCGCCGAGCTGCGGCCCGACGTGATCGTCGATGAATCGCGCGACATGGCGATCGCAGGGCGGCCGCTGTCGTTGCGCGTCGCGCCGCACGCCGTGACCGAACGCGACCTGTGGATCTATGACGCCGCGGAGAAGCGCGCGATCGTCGGCGACCTCGTCACCGTGCCCGTGCCCTTCCTCGACACGGCCTGTCCCGAAGGCTGGCTGGCGGCGCTCGATGCCGTCTCCGTATCGGGGGCCGAGCAGGTGGTGCCGGGACATGGGCCGATCATGGACATCGCGGCGTTCGGCACCTGGAAGAGCGCCTTTGCCGATTTTGTCACCTGCGCGCGCGGGCCGGGCGCGCTCGACGCCTGCTCGGCGGGCTGGCTCGCGGGCGCGGCGCGGTGGATCGGCCGCGATACGACGCGCGCCACGGCGATGGCCGACTATTATGGCGCGCTGATCCGCAGCGGAAAACTCGACGGCTATTGCCCGGCCTGAACGGCCGGCCCGGTCAGGGCGTGACCGGGCTTTGCGGGACCGACGTCGTGTCGGGGTCGTGCACCGGCTGCGGGCTGGGGTCAGGACTCGGGCTCGGATTGGGGCTCGGGCTCGGTTGCGGGCTGGGGCTCGGATCGGGGCTCGGTGACGGATTTTCGCTCGGAACGGACGCCATGACTTTTCTCCCCCTCGTTTCTCCTCGAATGGAGCAAAAGTATAGGGGAAGCGCTACTCATTCACAACCGAAACACCTTGCAGACGTGGCGTCAAACCGGAAAGCAATATTTTTTCATGATCTTACAGGATAGCTATCTTTACGCGCACGGTACTGTGGACGGCCCTCATATTTGACAGCGTCGCCGCGGCCATTATGCGGGGCGGATCGGCGCGCGCAACGGGACGGATAGTGAGGGCATGAACGACGGCATCGAGGAACCCAAGCGCCGCGACAATTTCAGCGCCGAGGAGATGGACGGCGGTTGGGTCAGCTGGAACCTCAAGGACCCGAGCCGCTTCAACGCCTTCATCGAGCCGCTGTCGGTGCGCGTCGAACCCGACACGTCCGACGGCCGCCCGCAGGCGCGGGTGCGGATGATCCCCGAGCGCAAGCACAGCAACCTCGGCGACAACGTCCATGGCGCGGTGACGCTCGCGCTCGTCGACATCGCGCTGTTCGCGGCGTCGCACCAGTTCGGCTCGCTCAATGCCGGCCATTCGGTGACGCTCGACCTGTCGACCCAGTTCGTCGGCGCCGGCCGGCTTGGCGAGCCCCTCGACGCGATCGTTGAGCTGGTGCGCGAGACGGGGCGGCTGATCTTCCTGCGCGGGCTGGTGGTCCAGGGCGCGAAGGACGAGCATATCATACTCACTTTCGCGGGCACGATCCGCAAGGCGAGCAAATGACGGGGGTACTCGCCGCCTATGACGCGCTGGTCGCAGGCGGCGAGCTTCAGCCCGATGCCGAGCAACGCGCCGCCGCCGAGCGGCTGAACCGGCTGCAGGAGGAGCTCGAGGCGGTGCCGCCGCGCGGCAGCCTGCTGTGGCGCCTCGCGGGCCGCAAGCCCGAAGCGCCGCGCGGCGTCTATCTGTGGGGCGCGGTCGGGCGCGGCAAGTCGATGCTGATGGACCTCTTCTACGACCAGCTCGCCATCGAGCGGAAACGGCGGGTCCATTTCCATGCCTTCATGATCGACGTCCACGCGCGGATGCGCGAGGTGCGCAAGACCGAGAGCGGCGATCCGATCCCGCAGGTCGCGGCGGCGCTGGTCGAAAATGTCCGCTGCCTCGCCTTCGACGAGATGGTGGTCAACAACAGCGCGGACGCGATGATCCTCTCGCGCCTGTTCACCGCGCTGATCGACCGCGGGGTGACGGTGGTCGCGACCTCGAACCGGCCGCCGAAGGATCTCTACAAGGACGGGCTCAACCGCGAGCATTTCCTGCCCTTCATCGCGCTCGTCGAGGCGCGGCTCGACGTGATGGGGCTGAACGGCCCGACCGATTATCGCCGCGACCGGCTGGGCGATGGGGCGCGCTGGTTCGTGCCCGCCGACGACGCAGCGAGCGCGGCGCTGTCGGCGGCCTTTTTCCGGCTTACCGACTATCCGCCCGAGGACCGCGCGCATGTGCCGACGCTCGATCTCGACGTCGGCGGGGGGCGCCTGCTCCACGTGCCCAAGGCGCTGAAGGGTGTCGCGGTGTTTTCGTTCAAAAAGCTCTGTGGCGAGGCGCGCGGCGCTTCCGATTACCTTGCGGTCGCGCGGCATTTCCACACCGTGATCCTGGTCGGCATCCCGCGCATGGGGCCCGAGAACCGCAACGAGGCGGCGCGCTTCGTCACGCTGGTCGACGCGCTCTACGAATATAAGGTCAAATTGCTCGCAAGCGCCGCGGCCGAGCCCGACGCGCTATATGTCGCGGGCGACGGCGCGTTCGAATTCGAGCGAACCGCGAGCCGCCTGTCCGAAATGCAGTCCGACGATTATCTGGCGCTCGGCCACGGTCAGGACGAGATCGCCTGAGATTCTTTTTCCGTTTAAATTGAACTGTAGCCCTGAGCCTGTCGAAGGGCGCTTCTCGGTGAGGCGCCCTTCGACAGGCTCAGGGCTACGGTGATGCGCGATTCGATCAGAGCTAGGCGAGGACCAGCAACACCCCGCCGGTGATCTTCCCCCAGCGCGACGAGTTGATCGTCACCGCGATCAGGTCGCGGACATAGCGCACTTCATGCACGATATGGCCGATCGCCTGCTCGACCGTGCGGCGCAGCGTGCGGAGCGGCTTGGGTGCGGCGACGGCGATCCGCGGCGCGCGCGCGGACGGGGCGGGCAGGGTCGCGAAGCCGCCGCTGCTCACGCGCGCATCGCCCGCGACGGCGCGGCACAGCGCTTCCATTCGTGCGATGGCGAGGCCGTTGGGCACCGCGCGGTCGCGGCTCAACAACTCGAAGCTGTGGCTGAAGGCCGAGAACTGCACCGCGCCGCTCGCCGCGCTATGGCCCAGCGCGTCGCGCATTTCCTCTTCGGACATCGCGCACAGCTGCGCGGGGCGAAAGCGGTTGGCGCGGTCCATCAGCCCGCTCACCGGGACCTCGACGACCCCCTGATGCGCGCGCATCGCAAGGTTGCCGGGGTCGAGCGATATCGCGCAGCCATGGTCCTGGTAGGCGCCGTTGAAGCTGCTGTCGAAGCGGAAGCCGAGCGTCGCGAGCGCGCGCAGCGTGTCGTCGTTGGCGCCGAAATTGCCCGCGCGAAAGGCGGTGGGCCTGGGCGCGCCCGCGCCGACGAGGATGTCGCGCGCGAGGCCGATCAGCTTCTTCTGCGCGGCGAGCGGGAAATCGCCGATGTTGCGGCCGGTATGGCGTCCCACGGGGTTGAACCGCGCGAAGGCGAGCCATTCGGTGTGGATGTGCAGTTGCACTTCGTGCCCGCGCGCGAGGATCGGCTGGACGATCCGGTCGACGATCTCGGGGCCGTAGACCAGCGCGGGCATCGGATCGACGAAATAAACCCCGGTCAGCCCGTGGTGTTCGAGCATGTCCATCTGGAAGTGGATGCCATAATCGCCCTCGCGGCAGCGGCCGAGGATCGAGCTTTCGAAATTGGCGCGCGCGTCGGCGCCCCGTTGATAGAGGCCTGCCGACAATTCGGTGTCGAAACTGATGATTGCCCGCGTCATCCCCGCGAGCCTAACAGGAACGGGGTATAGGGAGGGTTAATCGCCGCCCGCGTTCGTGGTCAGAAGCGCAGCGTTACATCGACCCCGGCGCCGTTGGTGCTGCCCCACGGGAAGATCTGCACCCGGTCGTCGGCCCTGGTCGTGATCAGATGCCCCGTCGCGGTGCCGATCGCCGCGCCGACGAGCACGTCGCCGACGCGGTGCTTGCGCGCCTCGACGCGGCTGAGGCCCACGAAGGAGGCGACGACATAGGCGGGCAGGCCGGCCTCCCAGCCGTAGCGATTGTGCAGCGTCGCCGCTGCGGCGAAGCTGGTTGAGGTGTGGCCTGAGGGGAAGCTCTTGTTATCGCTGCCGTCGGGGCGGCGCGACGGGAAGGCTTCCTTCAGCCCCTGGGTGATCAGGATGGTGCCGCCGATGCTGCCCCCCGCCTCGAGCACGCCTTCCCAGTCGCCCTGCACCGCGGGCACGCCGAAGGCGACGACGACGAGCGCATTCTTGGCGATCGTGCCGGCGTCGTCCCAGCCTTTCTCGCTGGCCTGCGCGGGGGCGGCGAAGGTCAGCGCGATTGCCATGCCGGTGGTGATCAGGGGGTAGCGCATGGATTTGCCTTGCCTTTGCTGCAGGCGCTCTCGACGCCCCGATGAGCGGTCCATAGCGCAATCGAGCGCGCCATGCGACTTTGGCGGATCGGTCCAATGCCTTGCGCCGGAATCCCGTGTATATTTACCGCGCAATATGTCCGTCGAGTCGAAAGGCGAAGCGCCATGTATCGACGCGCGATCCGGCGCAAACAGCGTATCAACAGCGGGGCAGTCGCGCCGCAACCGGCACCGTTGCGCGCGGCCTGGTCGCCGCTGACCTCGCTCGCCGGCGTGCCGTCGCGCGAGCCGCCGGTCATCGGCGCCGCGAACGACCCTGCCGAACGTCAGGCCGATGCTGCCGCCGACCAGGTGATGCGTCCGGGCGCAGAGAAAGTTGGGGCGATAACGGGGGCATCGTCCGGTGCCACGGTGCGGCGCGAGGCGGCGGGTGGGGACGCGGCCGGAGCGTCGTCCGCTGGGCCGCGGGCACGGAATGCATTGTCGGGGCTCGGCGCAGGGGCGCCACTTCCTCCGGCCGAACGTGCCTTTTTCGAACCGCGCTTCGGTGCCGATCTGTCGAAGATCCGTATCCATGCCGACAGCGCGGGCGCGGCGGCGTCGCGGGCGATCGCGGCGCGCGCCTTCACGCTCGGCACCGACATCGGTTTCGCGGCGGGGGAATATCGGCCGGGAACCGACGCGGGGCGCCGGCTGATGGCGCACGAGATCGCGCATGCGATGCAGGGCGGCGGCGCGGTGGTGCGGCGCAAATTGCTGGTCGAGAATCCGGCCGGCAAAATTGCCAATCCGACCGGCAAGGGGCTGGACCAGACCAACGCGAAGACGGGTGAAGACTATTTGCAGAAGCTATGCGCGGCGGGAGGGATCACCGTCGACGCCGCGAGCGGCATCGTCAGCGCCGCGACGGCCGATTTTTGTCCCAAGCCATATCCCGCCGATTTCGTCGGGCCGCCCGCGCCGTCGCCTGCCGACCTGTCATCGACGCCGACGGGCTGCGGCTGTCTGTGCGACGTCATCAATTCGACCCGAAACTACATCGTCCGGATCGATGACGGCGACTGGCCGCACACCGATCTGCCGACCGCGGTCCGCATGCCGATCCTGGGCACGCTGATGTGGGGGACCGACGACACGGTGGTGACGGCACCGTCGCCCAATTCGGACAAGATCTGGGGCGCCGCTTCGAAAAGCGGCAAGGAGATGCCGATCGATCCCTGGCTGGTATTGGGTCACGAATTATGCGGGCACGCCTGGCTGTCGGAAAAGGGGTTGCCCGACAGCAACGACAACCGCGGCGAAGGCGGCCACCAGGAGACGGTGGGGCGCGAAAATCTGCTTCGCGACGAGCATGGGCTGGAGAACCGCGGCGGCTTCAAGGATCCCTATTGCGGCGAATCTTTCTGGAAGGACAAGGCCGCGCCCGGGACGACCAATTGGTCGTCCTCGCTCGAACGCTGCCGCCAATGGCGCGAGAAGACCTATGGCAAGAAATACAAGATCAGCGACAAGATCCCGTGATCGCGGTGGAGATCGTCGCCGCGGCGGCGCGCGCGCTGCATTGGTCGCTGACCTACGAGGTCGTCAATCGCGGCACCGGGCCCGTGTGGATCAACGACGACGGCTTCCTCGCCTTTCGCCGCAGTGGAGGCCAGGTCCGCCTGTCGTTTGCGCGCGCGCCGATGGCGCCGGGCGCGATGCCCTTCGGCTATTTTGCGCCCGCGATGGTGAAGCTCGGCGCCGGCGAAAGTCTGCGCCGCGACCTCGCACTCGACTGGCCGCTGAGGCTCAGCAGGTTGTGGAACCCGGCGGGCGAGGCCCGGCTGCCGCCCGGCGACTATGGCGTGCGCGTCGAGATCGGCTATGCCGACACCGAAACACCCCCAGCGCCGGACGACGAGGGGCCCCTCGAGGATACCGTGCTCCGCTGGCAGAAATCATGCGTCAGCGCCGCCGTGACCTTGGTGGTTGATGCCTCGGCGGGCTGACGCTGGCGCATCTATTGCTATTGCGAACTGATTGCAAAAAAACCCGGTAATTCGGCCTTTTTGGCGGTTGTTTCCTTAAGGGAATCGGCGTAGGGCGGCGCCCAGTCTTGGGACCAGCCTGCGCTTTAGCCCGTGCGCCGGCCGGTTTTGTGCTTCATCGCCGGGCTTGCCACGAAGGGAGTGCCGCGCGCCATGGGACGCAAGAAAATCGCTTTGATCGGAGCCGGGAACATCGGCGGGACGCTGGCGCTACTCGCGGCGCAGAAGGAACTCGGCGACGTCGTCCTGTTCGACGTGGTCGAAGGCGTGCCGCAGGGCAAGGCGCTCGACCTGTCGCAGGTCGGTCCGATCGCGGGCTTCGATGCAAAGATCACCGGCTCGAACGATTATGCCGACATCGCCGGCGCCGACGTCATCATCGTCACCGCGGGTGTCGCGCGCAAGCCCGGCATGAGCCGCGACGACCTGCTCGGTATCAACCTGAAGGTCATGAAGGCCGTCGGCGAGGGCATCAAGGCCAACGCCCCCGACGCCTTCGTCATCTGCATCACCAATCCGCTCGACGCCATGGTCTGGGCGCTGCGCGAATTCTCGGGCCTCCCGCACAACAAGGTCGTCGGTATGGCGGGCGTGCTCGACTCGGCGCGCTTCAGCCACTTCATCGCCGACGAATTCGACGTGTCGGTGAAGGATGTGAACACCTTCGTCCTCGGCGGCCATGGCGACACGATGGTTCCCGTCGTCCGCTATTCGACGGTCAACGGCATCCCCGTTCCCGACCTGGTCAAGATGGGCCTGTCGAGCCAGGACAAGATCGACGCGATCGTCAAGCGCACGCGCGGCGGCGGCGGCGAGATCGTCGCGCTGCTCGGCACCGGTTCGGCCTTCTACGCGCCGGCGGCTTCGGGCATCGCGATGGCCGAAGCCTATCTGGGCGACCAGAAGCGCATCCTGCCCTGCGCCGCTTTTGTCGACGGCCAGTACGGCCTCGACGGCCTGTACGTTGGCGTGCCGGTGCTGATCGGCGCGGGCGGGGTCGAGAAGATCGTCGAGATCGAACTCGATGCGGACGACAAGGCGGGCCTGCAGGTGTCGGTCGACGCGGTGAAGGAACTGCTCGACGCGTGCAAGGCTCTGGACCCGTCGCTCGCGTGAGCCGCTGGCAGGCTTCGCTTCTACTGCTGATCGCGCCCGTCGCGGCGCGGGCGGAAGAGGCGCGCCTGCCGACGACCGAAGCGATGGTGGCGGGCGCCGATGCGTGCGCCACCCGCTCGCTCAGCGACGCCAAGATGGCGGAACGGCTCACCGGACTGGGCTGGGAAGCCAGGGACAAGGTGGATCCGGCCAAGGGCATGCGGCTTTCAACCTATGTCCGCGACGATGTGAAGCTCGTCTATTTCACCTCGCCGGAGATGAAACAGTGCATCGCGCGCGGAACCACGCCGCCGGATTTCGATCCGCAACCACTGTTGGCGGCGCTCTCGGCGAAGCTCGGCAAGACGCCGAAGGTCGACGAGCCCGGGAAGCGCTATCTCTATTTCCTGCCGCGGCTCGACATCTTGACCGTCCAGATCAAGTCGGATGCGGAGGGTCCCCATGTTGAAATGAGTGTCGTTCAGTAGCTTTGGGTTCGGGTCGTTTGTCGAATTGGGTCGCGAAGGAAGGAGTGGAAATGAAGTATTCTGTCATCCGCACCCTCGCGGCCGGCGCCGCGATGTTTGCCTTTGCGTCGCCCGCGCTCGCGGCGCCCGATATCATGTGGGTCAACCCCGGCGGCGGCCTGTCGGGGCTGGCGGTCGACGGCGCGCCCGTCGAACCGCTGAAGCCGGGCCCGCGTACCCTCGCGCAGATCGTCGAAGGTTTCGATACGCTGTGCATGAAGACCGGCTTCGACAAGCTCAAGGTCAATCCGGTGATCGCCGGGTCGGGTTGGGGTGGCGCCTATATGCCGAGCATGATGGCGATGGCGTCGGGCGAGGTCGACCTCGGTGGCTGGCAGGGCGCGGATCATTCGCTCGGCGTCGCGAAGGACGTGTTCTTCTCGCCCAATCCACAGTGCGTGCTGACGGTATCGACCGCGACGCAGTATCCCGCGGCCGAACTCTTCCCGGTGCTTACCGCGCGCTACGGCAAGCCCGCCAATTTTGCCGAGATGTTCGGCCCCGACGGCAAGCCCAACGACGCGACGCGTCCTTACTGGATTTTCGCCGCCGCCGCGCCCGACCGCGAGCGCATCCTTTTCGCCCGTTCGCTGTCGCGTGGCAGCGAGCATCGCATTCACCTGGCCCTTCTCGAAAGAAAGAAGGCGTCCTGACCACCCTTGGCCGTCCCTGTGGCCAAACCCACGGAGTTAACTGAACAATGTCCATTCTCGTCGACAAGAATACCAAGGTCATCACGCAAGGCATGACCGGCGCCACGGGGACTTTCCACACCGAACAGGCGCTCGCATACGGCACCCAGATGGTCGGCGGCGTCACGCCGGGCAAGGGCGGCACGACGCATATCGGCCTGCCCAACTTCAACACGGTCGAGGAAGCCAAGGCCGCGACCGGCGCGACCGCGAGCTGCATCTATGTGCCGCCGCCGTTCGCCGCCGATTCGATCCTCGAGGCGATCGACGCCGAGATGGAACTGATCGTCTGCATCACCGAGGGCATTCCGGTGCTCGACATGGTCAAGGTGAAGCGTGCGCTGTCGGGTTCCAAGTCGCGCCTCATCGGCCCGAACTGCCCCGGTGTGCTGACCCCGGGCGAATGCAAGATCGGGATCATGCCCGGCAGCATCTTCTCCAAGGGCAGCGTGGGTGTTGTATCGCGCTCGGGCACGCTTACCTATGAAGCCGTGTTCCAGACGACCAACGCCGGCCTCGGCCAGACCACCGCAGTCGGCATCGGCGGTGACCCGGTCAACGGCACCAACTTCATCGACGTGCTCGAACTCTTCCTCGCCGACGAAGCGACCAAGTCGATCATCATGATCGGCGAAATCGGCGGCGACGCCGAGGAGCAGGCCGCGCAGTTCCTGATCGACGAAGCCAGGCGCGGCCGCAAGAAGCCGATGGCCGGCTTCATCGCGGGCCGCACCGCGCCTCCGGGCCGCCGCATGGGCCACGCCGGCGCGATCGTGTCGGGCGGCAAGGGCGACGCCGAGAGCAAGATCGCGGCGATGGAAGCCGCGGGCATCAAGGTGTCGGCGAGCCCGTCCGAACTCGGCACGACGCTGGTCGAAGTGCTGAAGGAACGCGTCTGACCGGACGGCCCGCCGGCGCCCTTTGCCGGCGGGCCTCCCGCTCCCATATAGAACCACCCCCTACCTCCCCGTGGAAAAGCAGATGAACCTCGAGAGACAGAGCTTCGATATCGACGAGCTGCAGGCCGGCCCCAGCTGGGCACCGAAGAACTGGCCCGTGATCGACAGCGACGACCTGACCGCCGCGCTCGACCCGCAGCAGATGCAGGTCGCGGTAAAGGCCGCCGCCGCCAAGGCCGGCGCGCCGCTGTCGAACGCCGAGGTCGAACGCGCGGCGAATGATTCGATCCGCGCGATGATGCTGATCCGCACTTATCGCGTGCGCGGGCATCTCGCCGCCAATCTCGACCCGCTGGGGCTCAGCACGCGCGAACTGCCCGCCGACCTGACGCCCGAATATCACGGTTTCTCCGGCGCCGACCTCGACCGCCCCGTCTGGCTCGGCGGCGCGCTGGGGCTCGAGAAGGCGACGATCCGCGAGATCGTGGCGATCCTGCGCGCCAATTATTGCGGCAATGTCGGCCTCGAATATATGCACATCTCGGACATCGAGGAGCGCATGTTCCTGCAGGAGCGGATGGAAGGCGCCGACAAGATCATCGAATTTTCGGTCGAGGGCAAACGCGCCATCCTGAACAAGGTGATCGAGGCCGAGGAATGGGAGAAATTCCTCGCGCGCAAATATGTCGGGACCAAGCGCTTCGGACTCGACGGGGGCGAGAGCATGATCCCCGCGATGGAAGCCATCATCAAATATGGCGGCCAGTACGGCGTGAAGGAAATCGTCTACGGCATGGCGCACCGCGGGCGCCTCAACATGCTCGCGAACGTGCTCGCCAAGCCGTACAAGGTGATCTTCCACGAATTTGCGGGCGGCAGCGCGAATCCCGACGATGTCGGTGGCTCGGGCGACGTCAAATATCACCTCGGTACCTCGACCGACCGCGAGTTCGGCGGCGCGTCGGTGCACATGTCGCTCGTCCCCAACCCCTCGCACCTCGAGGCGGTCGACCCGGTCGTGCTCGGCAAGGTGCGCGCGCAGCAGGTGGTGCGCGACGACCTCGACAAGCATGAGCAGGTGCTGCCCGTGCTGATCCACGGCGACGCGGCCTTTGCGGGGCAAGGGATCGTCTGGGAATGCCTCGGCTTCTCGGGCATCCGCGGTTACAACACCGGCGGCTGCATTCACTTCATCGTCAACAACCAGATCGGCTTCACGACCAGCCCACAATTCGCGCGCTCGTCGCCCTATCCGTCGGACGTTGCGAAGGGCGTGATGGCGCCGATCCTGCACGTCAACGGCGACGATCCCGAGGCGGTGACCTTCGCGTGCAAGCTCGCGATCGACTTCCGCCAGCGCTTCAAGCGCGACGTCGTGATCGACATGTGGTGCTACCGTCGCTTCGGCCATAACGAGGGCGACGAGCCTTCGTTCACCCAGCCCTTGATGTACGGCATCATCCGCCAGCATCCGCCGGTGTCGCAGATCTGCGCCGCCAAGCTCGAGGCCGAGGGCGTGATCGACGCGGGCTGGGCCGATGCGCGGCGCGCCGAATTCACCGCGCGGCTCGAAGGCGATTTCGAAGCGGCGAAGAGCTACAAGCCGAACAAGGCCGACTGGTTCGCCGGGCGCTGGTCGGGGCTGCACGCCCCCGCCGACCCCGAAAACGCCCGCCGCAACATCGCGACCGGGGTCAGCGACAAATTGTTCGACTCGATCGGCCGCATCATGACCACGGTTCCGGACGATCTGGAAGTCCACAAGACGCTGCGCCGCGTCATCGACGCGCGCGCCGCGATGTTCGCCGACAAGAGCGACCAGGAAGTGTTCGACTGGGCGACCGCCGAGAGCCTTGCCTTCGGCACCCTGCTCAGCGAGGGGTATCAGGTCCGCCTGTCGGGCCAGGATTCGGGCCGCGGCACCTTCAGCCAGCGCCACGCCGTCTGGGTCGACCAGAAGGACGAGCGCAAATATGTGCCGCTGACCACCGTCCCGCACGGCCGCTTCGAAGTGCTCGACAGCCCGCTCTCCGAATATGGCGTGCTCGGCTTTGAATATGGCTATGCGATGGCCGATCCGAAGAGCCTCGTGCTCTGGGAAGCGCAGTTCGGCGATTTCGCCAACGGCGCGCAGATCATGATCGACCAGTTCATCGCGTCGGGCGAAGCCAAATGGCTGCGCGCCAACGGCCTCGTGCTGCTGCTGCCGCATGGTTATGAGGGCCAAGGACCCGAGCATAGCTCGGCGCGCCTCGAACGCTTCCTCCAGCTGTGCGCGGGCGACAATATCCAGGTGTGCAATATTTCGACCCCGTCGAACTATTTCCACGTCCTGCGCCGCCAGATGCTGCGTCCGTTCCGCAAGCCGCTGATCATCATGACGCCCAAGTCGCTGCTGCGCCACAAGCTCGCGGTGTCGCAGCGCTCGGACTTCATCGGCGACGCGCATTTCCGCCGCATCATGTCCGACCGCACTCCGCCCGAGGACGCGAACATCAAGCGCGTCGTGCTGTGCTCGGGCAAGGTCGGCTACGACCTGATGGAAGCGCGCGACGCCGCGGGCTTGACCGACACGACGGTGATCCGCGTCGAGCAGATCTATCCCTTCCCGGGCGAGCCCCTCGCTGTGCGCCTGAAGCGTATGCCGAAGCTCGAGGACGTGGTCTGGGCGCAGGAAGAGCCGCGCAACAACGGCAGCTGGTCCTTCGTCGAGCCCTTCATCGAGGACGCGCTGGCCAGTGCCGGGCACAGGGGCATGCGTCCGCGCTACGCCGGCCGCGCCGCCGCCGCGTCGCCCGCAACCGGCCTGATGAGCCGCCACCAGACCGAACAGTCGGCGCTGGTCGCCGACGCGCTGGGGTTGTCAGTCCGGGCGGAAATCAGGCGCGCGAAAAACAAGGCATAGAACTATAGGGTGTGCCCCTGCGAAGGCAGGGGCCCATCTTCCACCGTTTGATGATGGGCCCCTGCCTTCGCAGGGGCACGGAAAGAGAAGAGACGATGAGCACCGAAGTCAAAGTCCCGACGCTGGGCGAAAGCGTCACCGAAGCGACGATCGGCGAATGGCTGAAGCAGCCCGGCGAAGCGGTCGCGCTCGACGAGCCGATCGCCAGCCTCGAAACCGACAAGGTCGCGGTCGAAGTGCCGTCGCCGGTCGCCGGGGTGATGGGGCAGCAGCTCGCCGCGGTCGGCGACACGGTCAATGTCGGCGCGACGATCGCGACCGTCGAGGCCGGCGGCGCGGCCGCTGCGCCCGCCGCTGCCGCTCCGGCGCCCGCCAAGGCCGAAGCCGCGGCGCCCGCGCCTGCCGCGAGCGCGCCCGCTCCCGCCGAGGAGGCTGGCGACGGCGTTACCACGCTGTCGCCCGCGGTGCGCCGCCTGGTGCTCGAGCATGGCCTCGACCCGAGCAGGATCAAGGGCACGGGCAAGGACGGCCGCCTGACCAAGGAAGATGTGCTCGCCGCCGCGAACAATGCGCCGGCCGCCGCGCCCGCGCCGTCTCCCGCACCTGCGCCCGCGCCTGCCGCGTCGAGCGCGCCGGGCCGCCAGGAAGAGCGCGTCAAGATGACGCGCCTGCGCCAGACGATCGCCAAGCGGCTGAAGGCCGCGCAGGACACGGCGGCGATGCTGACGACGTTCAACGACGTCGACATGTCGGCGGTGATCGCGACGCGCGACAAATATCGCGAGAGCTTCGAAAAGAAGCATGGCGTGCGCCTCGGCTTCATGAGCTTCTTCACCAAGGCGGTCGCGCTCGCCGCGCACGACATCCCCGCGGTCAACGCGCGGATCGAGGGCGACGAGATCGTCTATCACAATTATCTCGACGTTTCGGTCGCGGTCAGCGCGCCGAACGGCCTCGTCGTGCCGGTCGTGCGCAACGCCGACAGCATGAGCTTCGCCGAGATCGAAAAGGCGATCGCCGACCTCGGCAAGCGCGCCAAGGAAGGCACGCTGACGATGGACGACATGACCGGCGGCACCTTCACCATCTCGAACGGCGGCGTTTTCGGCGGCCTGATGTCGACCCCGATCATCAACCCGCCACAGTCGGCGGTGCTCGGCCTCCACCGCATCGAGGATCGCCCGGTCGTGCGGGATGGCGAGATCGTGATCCGTCCGATGATGTATCTCGCGATGAGCTACGACCACCGCCTGGTCGACGGCCGCGAGGCGGTGACCTTCCTCAAGACGATCAAGGAAGCGATCGAGGATCCGACGCGGCTGCTGATCGACCTGTAAGGGGAAAGCGGCGTGAGCGACGCGACCGAACCTTTGTTTTCGTACGGCACGCTCCAGTATCCGGACGTGCAGCGCGAACAATTCGGTCGCTTGCTCAGCGGGTCGACCGACGCGCTTGTCGGCTTCCGGCTCGGCCGGATCGCGATCACCGACCCCGAGGTCGTCCGCAAGAGCGGCGAGACGCACCATCCGGTGCTCGCGCCCGACCCGGACGGCTCGCACCGCATCGCCGGCACCCTATATTGGATCACGAAAAGCGAACTCGAAGCGGCCGATATCTACGAGGCCGGGGAATATGAGCGGCAGCGCGTGCGGCTGGAATCGGGCGAACAGGCCTGGGTCTATGTCGCCGCGCCGGGCCTGCAGATGGAGTGAATGATGGCTGACTATGATTATGACGTGCTTGTCATCGGTGCCGGCCCCGGCGGCTATGTCGCGGCGATCCGCGCGGCGCAGCTGGGGCTGAAGACCGCCTGCGCCGAAGGGCGCGAGACGCTGGGCGGTACGTGCCTCAACGTCGGCTGCATTCCGTCGAAGGCGATGCTCCACGCGTCGGAATATTATGACGCCGCGGCCAATGGCGCGATGGCGAAGATGGGGATCGACGTGACCCCGAAGCTGAACCTGCCCGCGATGCACGGCCAGCGCCTCGATGCAGTCAAGGGGCTGACCGGCGGCATCGAGTTCCTGTTCAAGAAGAACAAGGTCGACTGGCTGAAGGGCTATGCCGCGTTCACGTCGGCCGACACGGTCGAGGTTGCGGGCAAGGCCTATCGTGCGAAGAATATCGTCATCGCCACCGGCTCATCGGTCACGCCGCTGCCCGGCGTCGCGGTCGACAACGACAAGCAGATTATCGTCGATTCGACCGGCGCGCTCGAACTGGCGAAGGTTCCGGGGCATATGGTGGTGATCGGCGGCGGCGTGATCGGGCTCGAACTCGGCAGCGTGTGGCGCCGCCTCGGCGCCAAGGTGACCTGCGTCGAATTCCTCGACCAGATCCTGCCCGGCATGGACGCCGACGTCCGCAAGGACGCCAACCGCATCTTCAAGAAGCAGGGCATCGAATTCAAGCTCAAGACCAAGGTCACCAAGGCTGAGGTCAAGGGCAAGAAGGCGTTGCTGACGCTCGAACCCGCCGCGGGCGGCGACGCCGAGACGCTGGAGGCCGACGTCGTGCTGGTGTCGATCGGACGCCGCCCGAACACCGACGGGCTCGCCCTCGACAAGGCGGGCATCGCAGTCAACGCGCGCGGCCAGATCGAGACCGACCATGATTTCTCGACGCAGGTCCCCGGCATCTGGGCGATCGGCGACGTCATTCCCGGCCCGATGCTCGCGCACAAGGCCGAGGACGAGGGCATCGCGGTCGCCGAGAATATCGCGGGGCTGACCGGCATCGTGAACCATGACGTGATCCCGTCGGTCGTCTATACCATGCCCGAAATCGCCGGCGTCGGCCTGACCGAAGAGCAGGCGAAGGAGCGCGGCGAGGTCAAGGTCGGCAAATTCCCGATGGCGGGCAACAGCCGCGCCAAGACCAACCACGAACCCGACGGCTTCGTGAAGGTGATCGCCGATGCCAAGAGCGACCGCGTGCTCGGCGTGTGGATCATCGCCAGCGTCGCGGGCACGATGATCGCGCAGGCCGCGCAGGCGATGGAATTCGGTGCGACGTCCGAAGACATCGCCTACACCTGCCACGCCCACCCGACGCACAGCGAAGCGGTGAAGGAAGCGGCGATGGCGGTGACCGGCAAGCCGATCCACATCTGACGCATTGGGGAGACGGGGTATGGCGAAGCAGTGGCTCTGGGCGGCGGCTTCGCTGGCCCTTCTTCCGACGGGCGCTGCGGCGCAGACGGCGCCCGATCTGGCGGCCGCGAACACCCGGCTGATCGCGCTGCTCGACAAAAACTATCCGGCGCTCGACGCCATCTACAAGGACCTCCACGCCAATCCCGAACTGGGTGTGCAGGAGGTCCGCACCGCGGGCATCCTCGCCAAGCATCTGCGCAGCGCCGGCTTTACCGTTACCGAGAAGGTCGGCGGGACTGGCGTCGTCGGCGTGCTCAAGAATGGCGAAGGGCCGACGATCCTTATTCGCGCGGACATGGACGCGCTGCCCATGGAGGAAAAGACCGGCCTCGCCTGGGCGAGCAAGGCGCGCGCAACCTATGAGGGCCGCGACGTCCCCGTGATGCACGCCTGCGGCCACGACACGCATGTCGCCTATCTGGTCGGCGTCGCACAGGCGCTGTCGGCGATGCGCGACAGTTGGTCGGGCACCGTCGTCCTGATCGGCCAGCCCGCCGAAGAGATTCTGAAAGGCGCGCGCGCGATGCTCGACGACGGGCTGCTGACGCGCTTTCCGAAGCCCGATTATGGCTTTGCCGCGCATGTGCTCAACGGCCCGACCGGAACGATCGGGATCAAGGCGGGCACCGCCTTTTCGGCGTCGGACAGCTATTCGATCATTTTTCACGGACGCGGCGGCCATGGCTCGATGCCGTCGGCGGCGCTCGATCCGATCCCGATCGCGGCGCGCTTCGTCACCGATGTCCAGACGGTGATCAGCCGCGAAAAGGACCCCGCGGCCTTCGGCGTGCTGACGATCGGCGCGATCAACGCCGGCAGCGCGCCCAACATCATCCCCGACAGCGCCGAGGTGAAGGTCAACATGCGCTCGCTGACGCCCGAGGTGCGCGAATTATTGAACGCGGGCACCAAGCGTTCGGCGAAGGCCGCGGCGCTGATGGGCAATGCGCCCCATCCGACGATTACCTATTTGAGCGGCACCGCGAGCCTGGTGAACGACGAAAGCATGGCCGCCAACGGCCTCGCGATCCTGAAGCCCGTTTTCGGCGACCGGCTGTTGTTCGCGCCCGCGAGCGCGGCGCCCGTTTCGGCGAGCGAGGATTATTCCGAGTTCGTCGACGCCGGAATCCCGTCGCTCTATTTCGCAATCGGCGGCTATGATCCTGCGGTGCTCGCCGACCTCAAGGCCAAGGGCCAGCCGGTGCCGACCAACCATTCGCCCTTCTTCGCGCCCAAGGCCGAGCCGGTGATCCGCAATGCGGTGTCGGCGATCGTGCTGTCAATCATCGGCGGCGTCCGCCCCGCGGCGAAATAGCGGCCGCCGATGCTCGGCCTCGACAATATGCTGCTCGTCCGGCTGCTCGACCTCGTCGGCATCGGGGTGTTTGCGCTGTCGGGGGCGCTGATGGCGGTGCGGCTGCGGCAGACTTTGGTGACCGCGATGTTCTTCGCGCTCGTCACCGGAGTCGGCGGGGGCAGCGTGCGCGACCTGCTCATCGGCGCGCCGGTCTTCTGGGTCCAGGACGGCGCGATCGCCGCGGTGTGCATCGCGATCGCGCTGGTCGTCTGGATCACCCCCGAACGCTGGTGGCAGGGGCAATTGCTCGAATGGGCCGACGCCGTCGGGCTCGCGGCCTATGCGGTGTTCGGTACCGCCAAGGCGCTCGCCTGGGGCGTGCCGCCGGTGCCCGCGCTGCTGATGGGCGTGATCACCGGCTGCGTCGGCGGCACGATCCGCGACATTCTCGCCGGGGTGCCGTCGATCATCGTGCGGCCCGAAATCTATGTCACCGCGGCGGCGCTCGCGGCGGGCCTCTATCTGCTGCTGTTGTGGTTCGGGGTGGGGACGCCGGTCGCGGCGGTATGCGGCGCAGTCGCGGGTTTCGTCCTGCGCGGCGCGGCGATCCGCTGGTCGCTCGCGTTGCCCGCCTATCGCGACCTCGCGCGCTGAGCCGTCCCGCTTCGGGACGCAATCGCCCGCGCGGCGCACGTGCTGTCAGAAAGGATTAACCCGGCCCGCCTAGCTCCGCCGCGAAAGGGGCGCGTGGGGGCCTTGGACATCTTGCTGATCAGCTTCGGCGCGGGGGTCGCACCGGCCGGTTGCACGGCCGATTGCAACGCATCCGGCACTGCCGGGGCGCTGCTGCTCGGCATGCCGCCGGTCCTCCTGCTGCTTGTCATGCGCGACCGGTTGGGGCAGATATTCGCCGCAGCGCGCAGGGCATTTGGCCAGGTTGCCGCTGTGCAATTCCGATCTTTCCCTTGGCTTCGTCCCGCTGTCTGACGGCGCCGGACTTGCCAAATGCCAAATCTGTGGCAGGTTCGGCTTATGAACATGGATGTCAGCACCATCGCCCGCCGGGTGCGCGACCAGGCCGTCGCGCTGCCCGATCTCTTTGGCCGGATCGATTTCGACCGCGCGCCCGAACGCTGGGCAGCGGAGGCGGGCGACGTCACCGAGCTGGGGCGCGTGCGCGGGGTCGATCGCGCCGACTATCTGGGTGACGCCGATCTCGTCGCGCGTATCCGCGAATATACGATGCTCGGCGACCGCTCGGGCGACGCCTATGCCGCCCTGATGCCGCGCTATGGCTTCCAGCGCAGCGTCGCGATGCTCGTCGAGGCATGCGACAAGGGCATCGATGCGGTCGCTGCCGCGCCGCCCGAACTGGCGCGGTTGATCGGCGAGATGGAGGTCGTGCCCGACTGGCTCGACATGAAACTGGTCGAGGAGGGCGCCGCCTATGAGCGCAACGCCACCGCGAACCTCGCGCCTTTCCTGATCCGCGGCGCCTTCATCGCGACCTTCCTCAACAAATATTCGGCGCTGCCGATGGCGCTCACCGGCACGCTCGGCCATGCGACCGCGGCGCGGCGGGTGAAGGAGACCGCGACCTTCTTCGCCACTACTGCGCTGCCCGGCGCGCTCGAGCGCTTCGGCCCGGGGTTCAAGGCGGCGGCGATGGTGCGGCTGATGCATTCGATGGTGCGCGTCAACATACTGTCGCGGCCCGGCCTATGGGACGTCGAAACCTATGGCATGCCGATCCCGCAGCTCGACCAGATGCCCGCGGGGCTGATCCCGGTCTATTTCCTGTCGCAGGAGGTGCTGGCGAAGGGGCGGGCCAGCTTCACCCGCGAGGAGCGGGGGCGCGTCGAGCTCGCGCGCTACCGCTGCTATCTGCTCGGCCTGCCCGAGGACCTGCTCGCCGACACGCCGCAGGAGATCGTCCGCATCTGGCGCACGCGGAGCGCGACTTTGCGCTACGAATATGACGACCGCATCTGCGGCGGGCTGCTCCGCGCGACGATGGAGGCCGAGCTGTCGAAGGACGTGTCGCCGCGCGGACGGCTCACGCGGCGCCTCGAACGCTCGGCAAGCCGGGTGTTTTTCGTCAAGGCCTTCCTGAACGGCGACGAGGAGCGCGCGGCGAGCGTCGGCGTGCCCGTCGGCAAGCGCGACCACCTCATCTATGGCGCGACGATGCTCGGGGTCGCGGGGCGCATGGCGGCGTACCGCGCGGCGTTGCGGCTGCCCGGCGTGCGCCGCCTCGCCGACCGCGACCTCATCCGCCGCATCGAGCGCCAGCTCGCCGGATACGGCCATGCCGAGTTCCGCTCGGACGCTTCCGAATATCGCCCGGCGATGGCTTGACCGCGCCGCACGGTGCGGCAAACTGACATCTGGATAAAAGGATAAGCGCAGATATGACGATCGGCGAAGCGCAGGTGAACGGCATCAAGGTCACTTATGAAGACAAGGGGCCGAAGGACGCGCCCGCGATCCTGCTGGTGATGGGGCTGGGCGGGCAATTGACGCTGTGGCCCGACGAGTTCGTCGACGCGCTTGTCGCGCACGGCTTTCGCACCATCCGCTACGACAATCGCGACGTCGGCCTGTCGACGCGCTTCGAGGCGGCGGGGGTTCCCAATCTCAAATGGATGTTCGTGAAGGCGGCGCTGCGTTTGCCGGTGCGGCCGGCCTATACGCTCGCCGACATGGCGGCCGACGGGATCGGCCTGCTCGATCATCTGGGCATCGCAGAGGCGCATATCGTCGGCGCCTCGATGGGGGGCATGATCTCGCAGCATATCGCGGCGCGCTATCCCGAGCGCACCCTGTCGTTGACCTCGATCATGTCGACGACGGGCAACGCCAAATTGCCGCGCGCCAACAAGGACGCGATGGCGGTGCTCGCCAACCGCCCGATGAGCGGCGATCCCGAGGATATGATCGCCTATTCGGTGCGCGCCGCGCGGGTGATCGGCAGCCCCGCCTATCCCGCGACCGAGGAGCGGCTGCAGCGCCGCGTGCGCACCGATTTCGAGCGCGGCTGGTATCCGCAGGGCGTCGCGCGCCAGATGGCGGCGATCGTCGCTGACGGCGACCGGCGCGCGATGCTGAAGATGATCAAGGCCCCGACGCTCGTCATCCACGGCGAGGCCGATCCGCTCGTCCCGCTCGCGGGCGGCAAGGATACCGCGGCGAACATCCCCGGCGCGCGGCTGCTGACGATCCCCGGCATGGGGCACGACCTGCCGCTGGCGCTGGTCGATACGCTGGCGGATGCGGTTGCGGGGCATGCGCGGGATTATGCTGTGGCGGCTTGAGCGGTCTCGCGTAGGAGAGGCGGGTTTCGGGCGGGAGCGGACATTCCCAGCCCCTCCTCTTCGGAGGAGGGGTGCGAGACTTACGAACTTGTTCGTTAGTCGCAGCGGGGTGGTGGCCGCGGCTGGGCGTAAGCCTTCGGCCACCACCCCGTTCGACTAAAGGCCCGGCTGCGCCGGACCAAGTCTCTCTGCCCCTCCTCTGAAGAGGAGGGGTTTTAGGTCCGTTTCCCACTCCAAAGCCGACATTGTCGCAAGTCGCGACCTACACCGTCGCTTACTTCATCAACAACGCCAGCGTTGCGAGGAAGCCCTTTGCCTCGGCCTTGCCCGGCCGCGGCACCGCGGGGAGATAGGCGCGGCAGTCGAGGCAGCTCGCCTGCACCGACCCCGCCTCGGTGAGCAGCGCGAGGTCCTGGATCACGCGGCGCTCGATCATCTGGCGGTTCATCGCCGCGATGCCGAACCAGCCGCGTGGGCTTGCCGCCGTCTCTTCGGGCTGTTCGGCGCCGGTCCACTTTGCGAGCATCTTCGAAAATTCGCTCGGTTCATTCTCGAAATATTTGGCGTGGACCTCTCCGTCGACCTTGGCGAGCTTCGCCGCGGCGGCGATCGCGTCGGGCAGCCCGCCGAACTGGTCGACGAGCCCGATCTGGCGCGCGGTGCCGCCGGCCCAGACGCGGCCCTCGGCGATTTCCTCGACCTTGGCGAGCGGCTGCTTGCGGCTCTTGGCGACAAGGCCGGTGAAGCGCGCGTAGATATCCTCGACGCTCGCCTGCGCGAGCGCGTTGAACTCCGCATTGACCCCGCCGAGGATGTCGGGCTGGCCCGACAGCGGGGTGGTGGCGATGCCGTCGGTGGTCACCCCGACCTTGGCGAGCGTCTGTTCGAAGCTCGGCAGGATGCCGAAGACGCCGATCGAGCCGGTGATCGTGTCGGGCTCGGCGAAGATGCGGTCGGCGGGGGTCGAGATCCAGTAGCCGCCCGACGCCGCGACATTGGCCATCGAGACGACGACGGGCAGCTTCTTCGCCTTGGCGGCGAGCAAGGCCTGGCGGATCTGTTCGGAGGCGAGCACCGAGCCGCCCGGCGAATCGACGCGCAGCACCACCGCCTTGACGCTGTCGTCGGCGGCGGCGTCGAGAATGTGCTGCGCGACGGTCTCGCCGCCCGCGACGCCGTTGGGTGCTTCGCCGTCGACGATCTCGCCGACCACGGGCACGACCGCGATCGCGCTGCCCGGCTGCGCGGGCGGGTTGGCGGCGACCCAATTCTCGAGCGGAATGGCGTTGTAATTCCACGGCTGGCTGTCGTCATAGGCGCCGCTGATCTCGGCGACGCGGCTGGCGAACGCCATGCGGCTGCCGAGCTTGTCGACCAGCCCGGCGTCGAGCGAGGCTTTGCTGAGGTCGTTGCCCGCGGCGCGCACTGCAGCGCCGGTGTCGGCGATGAAGGGATCGATCTTCGCCTGGGGCCGCGCCTTCCTCACATCGGCCAGCCACTGCTCCCACAAAGCGCCGGCATAGGCGAGGTTGGCGGCTTCGGCCTCGGGCGACTGGTCGCTGCGCAGAAAGGGTTCGACCGCGCTCTTGAAGGTGCCGACGCGATAGATGTTCGCGGTGACCCCCAGCCGGTCCATCAGCCCCTTGTAATAGAGACGTGATCCGCCCGGCCCCGCGATCGCGACGCCGCCGATCGGGTCGGCCCAGACCTCGCTGGCGTGCGAGGCGATCTGGTAGCTGTCGGTGGTATAGGCGGTGGCGAAGGCGAGCACGGGCTTCTTCTTCGCGCGCACCTTGTCGATCGCGTCGCCGATCTCGGCGAGCGACACCTGCCCGCCGCCGAGGAAGCGGTCGAGGTCGAGCACGACCGAGGTCACGCGCTTGTCGTCGGCGGCGCTTTCGAGCGCGTGGACGACGTCGCGGACGCGGACTTCCTTGAGGTTATTGCCGCCCGACAGCGCCGCGAAGGGATCGATCTCGGCGGGCTGTTCGCTGACGATGCCGTCGAGCTCGATCAGCAGCGCGCCCTCGCTGACCGGCAGCCCGGCGTTGGGGCGCCCTGCGA
Organism: Sphingopyxis sp. GW821-FHT12F08; assembly: GCF_058806755.1. Lineage (NCBI taxonomy): Bacteria > Pseudomonadati > Pseudomonadota > Alphaproteobacteria > Sphingomonadales > Sphingopyxidaceae > Sphingopyxis > Sphingopyxis sp. GW821-FHT12F08. The sequence continues at coordinate 809,580 of NZ_JBXAQA010000002.1, read as the reverse complement.
GCAGCCCGAAGAGCGTGACGAAGAAGAGCAGGAGGAAGATCAGCGCCAGCCCGTCCTTGATCGCGACGAGCAGGTTCCAGACCTTGCGCGGAAAGCTGGTCGTGCTCTTGGGCTTGTCGTCGCCGGGCAGCGGGCGGCGCACGGGGATCGCCCAGGGGCCAGCGGGATCGTTGGTGTTTGTAGTGGTGTCGGTCATGGACGCAAACCTAGGGATGCCGCCCGCCGTTGGCAATGCACGCTTCGACGGGCGGGCGATGGGGAGGGGGCCAACGACTTTTCACCAACCCCTCCTCTGAAGAGGAGGGGTCTAAAAGCTCAGAGCCACCCTTCGCGGCGATACCAGCGTACCGTCTCGGCCAGCGTCTCGCCGGTGTCGCGATCGGGGCGCCACAGCTCGGGCGGCGGGCAGGCGCCGGTGGCGGCGACCCAGTCGGGATGCGCGATATAGCGCGCGCGGTCGGGTGTCAGTTTCGCGCGGCCGCGGCGCACCAGCTTGTCGATCCGCCCGCCGGCCTTGAGCACCGCGGCGGGCACCGACAGGGTCGAGACATGGCTGCGCCCCACCGCGCGCCCGATCATCCGCGCGAAGCTGCGGTGCGACCAGCCGGTGGGTTTGCCGTCGTCGGGCTCGTAGGTCTGGCCGATACTCGCGTCGCGGTCGGCAGCGAGCGCGACGAGCAGCCGCGCGAGTTCGTCGACATAAATCGCCGACATCCGCCCTGCGGGCGGCAGCAGCGCGATGCCGCGCCGCGCCATGCGGAACAGGTCGAGCATCTCGGTGTCGCCGGGGCCGAACACCGCGGGCGGACGCACGATCGTCCAGTCGAGCCCGCTCGCCTTGACGATCGTCTCGGCGCGCGCTTTCGACCAGCTGTAGTTCGAGATACCGGGCTCGCGCGCGGCGAGCGACGAGACATGGACGAAGCGCGTGATCCCGGCGCCGCGCGCGGCATCGATGACATGGCCGGTCGCGGTAGCGTTGCCCGCCTCGAACGCGGCGCGCGTCGGCACGTTCACCACGCCCGCGATATGCATCACCGCGTCGCTGCCCGCCGCCATCGCGGCCAGGCTGTCCGGCTGATCGAGCGCGCCCATAATCCAGGTGACGCCGTCGCGCTCGGGCTGCGGCCGGCGGGTGAGTGCGCGGACGTGCCAGCCCGCTTCGACCGCGCGGCGCAACGTCGCGCCGCCGACGAAGCCGGTCGCGCCGGTCATCGCGAGGGTGGGGGCGGTCATATTCCGATCCTCCCCGGAACGGGGAGGGGGACCATGCGAAGCATGGTGGAGGGGTACGGGCAGTCCAACGCAGCGCCCGACCGATGGTGCCCCTCCACCACCCTGCGGGTGGTCCCCCTCCCCTTGCAGGGGAGGATCACAAGAGCACCATATGGTCGCGGTGGACCATCGCGGCGCGCGGGGCATAGCCGAGCGCGGCTTCCTGCGCGTCGCGGCCGAGGCCGAGGATCGCCGCCGCATCGGCGTCGGGATATTCGGAGAGGCCGCGCGCGACGACGCGGCCGTCGGGCCCTGCGATGTCGAGGATGTCGCCGCGCGCGAAACGCCCCGATGCCGCGGTGACTCCCGCGGCCAGCAGGCTGGCGCCGCCCTGCAGCGCCTTGGCTGCGCCCGCGTCGATGGTCAGCCGGCCCTTGGCGGTCAGCCCGCCCGCGAGCCAGGCCTTGCGCGCGCTCGCGCCCCTTTCGGCGACGAACAGGCTGTGGCGCGCCTCGGTCGACAGCGGGTGGTCGATATGGCCCGAGACGATCGCGAGATGCGCGCCCGCGGCATTGGCGATCCGCGCCGCGGCGATCTTCGACACCATGCCGCCCGACCCCATGCCCGAGGCCGATCCGCTGTCGGCCATCGCCTCGATACCGGCGTCGATGCGTTCGATCCGCGCAATATGTTGCGCGCCCGCCTGCGCGGGGTTGCGGTCGTAGAGGCCGTCGATGTCGCTGAGCAGGATCACCCCGCCCGCGGCGGCGGCTTGGGCGACGCGCGCCGCGAGCCGGTCGTTGTCGCCGAAGCGGATTTCCTCGGTCGCGACGCTGTCATTCTCGTTGATGATCGGCACGACACCGAGGCTGAGCAAGCGGCCGAGCGTCGCGGCGGCGTTGAGATAGCGGCGGCGATGCTCGAGATCGTCGAGCGTGACGAGCATCTGCGCCGCGGTCAGCCCTTCGGCGCCGAGCACCTCGGCCCAGACCTGGCTCAGCGCGATCTGCCCGGTGGCAGCCGCGGCCTGTGCATCCTCAAGGCTCGCGCGCCCTCCTTTCGCAAGGCCCAGCCGCCGCGCGCCGAGCGCGATCGCGCCCGACGAGACCACCGCGACCTGCTGCCCCGCCTTCACGCGCGCTGCGATATCGGCGGCGATCCCTGCCAGCCAGTCGCGCCGCACCGCGCCGTCCGGGTCGACGAGCAGGGCCGAGCCGATCTTGACGATCAGCCGGGGGCAGGAGGCGGGTGGAAACAGCGACATGGACGGTTCTTCTAGCCCTCTCCCGCTGGCGGGAGAGGGTTGGGTGAGGGTGGTGCGGCCTTCGCCGGCGTTTGCGCCAGTTCGCCCAACACCGTCGAAATCACGCCCTCCATATTCAGAAGCACATCGTTGTTCCAGAAGCGGATGACATGGAAATTCTTTGCTTCGAGAAAGGCCGTGCGCGCGGCGTCGACTTCCGCACTATGCTGTCCGCCGTCGAGTTCGACGATGAGCCTGGCCTCGATGCAGGCGAAGTCGACGATATAGGAGCCGATGCTGACTTGCCGGCGAAATTTGTACCCGTCGAGTTGACGGTTCCGGGCGCGCGACCAGAAGGCGCGTTCGGCGTCGGTGGAATTGCGACGCAGGTTGCGGGCGTTGGGGTTGGTCCTGCGTGCTATCGCCATGTCGCTCCACCCTCATCCAAGCGCCGCTAGCCGCCTGCGGCGGCAAGCTGTGCTATCCTTCTCCCGCCAGCGGGAGAAGGGGGCCGATCCATATCGGTCGGATCAAACCGGCGACCATTCCCCGTCGCCATCCTCGGGGTCTTCGCCCGCTTTGTCGCCGGCGATGATCTCGAGCAATTTGTCGAGCACCGGATCGATCCCCGCGCCGCTCGCGCCCGAGAGCGCCATCACCGGGTGGCCGCTCTCTTCCGCAAGCTCCGCCGACAGTGCCGCGATCAGTTCGTCGTCGAGCGTGTCGATCTTGTTGAGCGCGACGATCACCGGCTTGTCGATCAGGTCGGCGCCATAGGCCTCGAGCTCGTCGCGCACGATGCGGTAGCTGGTCGCGACATCCTCGTCATTGGCGTCGACGAGGTGGAGCAGCACGCGGCAGCGCTCGATATGGCCGAGGAAGCGGTCGCCGACCCCGGCGCCGTCGGCGGCGCCCTCGATCAGCCCGGGAATGTCGGCGACGACGAACTCATGCCCCTTGTGGCTGACGACGCCGAGCTGCGGGCGGAGCGTGGTGAAGGCATAGGCGCCGACCTTGGCCTGCGCATTGCTGACCGCGTTGATGAAGGTCGACTTGCCGGCATTGGGCAGGCCGACGAGGCCCGCGTCGGCGAGCAGTTTGAGGCGCAGCCACACCCACATTTCCTCGCCGGGCCAGCCCGGGCCGTGCTGGCGCGGGGCGCGGTTGGTCGAGGTCTTGTAGCTCGCATTGCCGCGCCCGCCGTCGCCGCCGCGCAGGAAGGCGAGGCGCTCGCCTTCCTTGGTGAGGTCGGCGAGCAGGCTGCGCTCCTCGTCGTCGCCCAGGATCTGCGTGCCGATCGGCACCTGGATGACGAGATCGGGGCCGCCCGCGCCGGTGCGGTCGCGGCCCGCGCCGGGGGTGCCGCGCCTGGCCTTGAAATGCTGGGTGTAGCGAAAGTCGATCAGCGTGTTGAGCCCCGCGACCGCCTCGAAGATCACGTCGCCGCCCTTGCCGCCGTTGCCGCCGTCGGGGCCGCCATATTCGATATATTTCTCGCGCCGGAACGACACGGCGCCGGGGCCGCCGTCGCCGGACTTGATGAAGATCTTGGCTTGGTCGAGGAAATGCATGGCGGGGCCTTCGGGCGCGGGAAGCTGGAACTAAACCTCTAAACCCGCTCGTGTCGAGCGAAGTCGAGACACCCCGCAACACAGCGCCGAGCCGAGAGGAATCTCGACTTCGCTCGATGCGAACGGGATGGGGAAAGCGGCCCCTTAGCGCGCGCGCAACAAAATTGCCAGCGGCGTTGATGCCGGGTTGGGGTGGGAAGCTGCCTTTGCCTTATTCCAAAGTTCAGGAAAGTTCAGCCCTGTGCGCCTCCCGAATAGAGACCTCGGAGACCGCTGTATTCGCCGAGCGGAAGAGTCGAGATCGACGCTGGCATAGCCGGATTTTTTAGGAAAGGCCTTTTTTGAGGGCGGCGGTTTTGGGGTAGTTAGCGGACGTTTAGCCCTCTCCCCTTGAGGGGAGAGGATAGCGCAGCTTGCTCCGTCAGGAGCTAGCGAAGCTTGGAGAGGGGTGCTTGGACGTCGGCGGTCGGAAACCCCTCTCAACTCCGGCTAGGCAGCAAGCTGCCAAGCCTGCGTATCTCTCCCCTCAAGGGGAGAGAGCATAACCCTGCGAACGGCCGCAACCGCCCGATACCCGCCGTTCGACCCCGCTCAGCCCCCCGGCTTGCCGCCATGCTCGGCCCAGAATTTCGCGATCCGTCCGGTGATCAGTTCGGTGGCCAGCACGCGCGAGGTGTCGCGCGGCAGGTCGAGCGCCTCAGCCATCGGTCCGCCCAGCTGCGCGTCGCCGAGTGCCATCAGCACCAGCGCCAGCGTATCTTCGTGCATCAGTCGCTTTTCATGCGCGTCGGGCGCCATGCCGTCGATCAGGCGGTGGATCGCCTCGACGATCGGGTCGAGCGCGTCGTCGTTGCCCGTCGCCGCCATCCAGGTCGCGAGCGCGCCCGCGCCCCCTTCGTTGAAGGCGTCGAACGCGAGGTCGACGATCTCGCGCACATTGCGCTCGCCCGGGGGCGATTCGGCCATCTTCTTGCCGATCGTCGCGCACACGGTTTCGGCCTGATAGGCGGCGAGCGCCTTTTGCAGCCCCGCGGCGCTGCCGAAATGGTGGAGCAGATTGGCGTGGGTGCGGTCGATCCGCGCCGCCACGGCTTTCAGCGTCACCGCCGCGGGGCCCATCTCGACCAATATCGTCCGCGCCGCTTCGAGCGCCGCCGATCGGCTCTCCTCGGGACTCAGGCGCTTCTTCGCTACTATTGACATATATGTTAATAAGCCCTATTGCTCCACCCCATGATCCCTTTCGAACGGTGACAAACATATGTCCAGCCTTTCCCACAACCCGACCCCCGCCGACCTCGCCATCACCCCGCGCGACATGCGCTTCGGGCGCGACGACCGGCAGGGGCGCTGGTGGCTGAACGACGACCCGATCGCCTCGGCGTTCCACACCGCGCTGTCGGTGACCTTCCCGCGCGGCGAGGCGATGTTCATCGAGGCGGTGAAGGCGCACCGCGAGGGTGTCCCCGAGAAATTGGCGCGCGAAATCCGCGCCTTCACCCAGCAGGAAGTGATCCACAGCCGCGAGCATGTGGTGTTCAACAAGAAGGCGGCGGAGGCGGGCTACGATCTTTCGGAGCTCGAGGACGACGTCAACCAGGTGCTCGACCTGATCAAGCAGCGCCCGCAGATCGTCAACCTGATGGCGACGATCGCGCTCGAACATTATACCGCGATGATGGCGGCGGTGATGCTGAAGGATCCCAAAATGTACGCGGGCGCCGAGCCCGAATGGGCGGCCTTGTGGAAATGGCACGCGATCGAGGAGATCGAGCATAAGGGCGTCGCCTATGACACCTGGCTGCACGCGACGAAGGACTGGAGCCGCTTTAGGCGCTGGCGTGCGAAATCGATCATGATGCTGCTCGTCACCAGCCGCTTCTGGCCGAAGCGCGTCAAGGGGATGAAGGCGCTGCTGAAGCAGGACGGGCTGACCGGCTGGCGCGTCACCGCGCGCATCTGGTGGTACCTCTTGGGCAAGCCTGGCGTGCTGCGCCGCAGCTTCCTGCCGTGGCTCAGCTATTTTCTCCCGGGTTTCCACCCGTGGAACCACGACGACCGCGCGCTGATCCAGCTCCATGAAAGCGATTATGCCGATGCGGTGATGCCGCAGCATAGCTCGGCGCCGGCGCGGCACGAGGAATTGGCGGCGGCGGCCGCCTGACCGGCTCGCGAAGGCGGAGCCTCAAAGGGCTCTCTCTCCCCATTTCCGGGGCTTCGTCTTCGCGGGACCGGCGGCTTGCTGTGCAGCGCGCGCGCTGATAGCCGGGGCGCCATGTTCACCACGCCCCCGATCATCGAGACCGCCCGCCTGCGCCTGCGCGAACATCGCCTGTCGGACAAGGCCGACCATGTTGCGATGTGGGCCGACGAACGCGTGACGCGCTTCATCGGCGGCGAACCGCGCGCGCCCGACGTCAGCTGGGGCAAGTTCCTGTCCGCCGCGGGGCTGTGGCCGGTGATGGGCTATGGCTATTGGGTCTTCGCCGACAAGGCCAGCGACCGGCTGATCGGCATGGGCGGGCTCAGCTATTTCGGCCGCGGCATCCCCGAACTGGAAGGCCAGCCCGAGGCGGGCTGGGCCTTCGACGCCGACCATTGGGGCGGCGGCCTCGCGACCGAGGCGATGGCGGCGGTGCTGGCGTGGGCCGACGCCAATCTCGACGCCGCGGATGTGCGCTGCATCATCGAGCCGGGACACGGCGCGTCCGAGCGCGTCGCGGCGAAGCTGGGGTTCGGGCTGATCGGGCAAAGCGATGTGTTGCCCGAGGTGGTGAATGTCTACGCGCGGGTGCGCGGCGCTTAATCCTCCCCGCTTGCGGGGAGGGGGACCGCCCAAAGGGCGGTGGAGGGGGTTCGCGTTCCGAGGCGGCGTTGCCTGAGGGCGCCACCCCCCTCCGTCAGTCGCTGCGCGACTGCCACCTCCCCGCAAGCGGGGAGGATCGGTCAGGCCAGCTCCACCACCAGCACGCCGCCGTCGGCGCTGACCACACGCACCTTGCTGCCTTCGGCGGCGTCCGGCCCGCGCACCGGCCATTCGCCGTCGCCGACCTTGGCGCGGCCGCGGCCGTTTTCGATTCCGTGGGTCAGCGTCAGCACTTCGCCGACCAGCCGGCCGCCGCGCTGGTTGAGCAGCGGGTCGGTGCTGGTGATCGGGTTCGCCTTCAGCCAGCGGCGCGTCGTGTAGAGCGCGACGAAGGACAGGATCGCAAAGATGACGAGCTGCAGCGGGATGCCGATCGGCAGCACCCAGGCGAGCAGCCCGGTCGCGATCGCCGCGGCGCCGAGCCAGACGAGGAAAAAGCCCGGCGCTACGATCTCGGCGGCGGCGAGCAGCACGCCGAGCGCGAGCCACGCCCAGTGCGGGTCGAGGTTGGCCAGCCAGTCGGGCATCTCACTGACCCCCGTCGCGTTTGCCGAGCGCATCCCGGGCGAGCTCGCCGATGCCGCCCAGGGTGCCGATCAGCTGCGTCGCCTCGACCGGGAAGAGGATCGTCTTGGCATTGGGGCTGGTCGCGAACTGGCTCACCGCCTCGACATATTTCTGCGCGATGAAATAGTTGATCGCCTGCGCATTGCCGCCGGCGATCGCGTCCGACACCATCTGCGTCGCCTTGGCTTCGGCCTCGGCCTCGCGTTCGCGCGCCTCGGCGTCGCGGAAGGCGGCTTCGCGGCGGCCCTCGGCCTGCAGGATCTGGCCCTGCTTCTCGCCCTCGGCGCGCAGGATTTCGGAGGCGCGCATGCCCTCGGCTTCGAGGATGTTGGCGCGCTTCTCGCGCTCGGCCTTCATCTGCCGCGCCATCGCGTTCGAGATGTCGGCGGGCGGGCGAATGTCCTTGATCTCGACACGCGTGATCTTGACGCCCCAGGGCGTCGTCGCATCGTCGACCACATGCAGCAGACGGGTGTTGATCTCGTCGCGCTTCGACAGCGTTTCGTCGAGGTCCATCGAGCCCATCACGGTGCGCAGGTTGGTCGTCGTCAGGTTCATGATCGCGAGATAGAGGTCGCTGACCTCATAGGCGGCTTTCGCTGCATCGAGCACCTGGAAGAAGACGACGCCGTCGACCGCGACCATCGCATTGTCCTTGGTGATGATTTCCTGGCCGGGAATGTCGAGCACCTGTTCCATCATATTGACCTTGCGACCGACGCGGTCGAAGATCGGCATGATGAAGTTGAGCCCCGGCTGCGCGGTGTGGGTGAAGCGGCCGAAGCGCTCGATCGTATAGGCATAGCCCTGCCGCACGGGCGTCAGCGCCCACAGCACGAACACCAGCGCCAGCACGACCCCGGCAATCGCCACATAACCCATCGTCCATCCCCTCCGCAAATGTCCACCTGCAAGCCCTTCTTTATTGCGGCTTTGGGCCCTTTGCGCCAGACAAAAGCGCATGACCGACTTCGCGCCCCGCTCGCTCCTCTATGTCCCCGGCTCGAACGCGCGCGCGCTCGAAAAGGCGCAAGGGCTCGCCGCCGACATGCTGATCGTCGACCTCGAGGATGCGGTGCCGGCGGATCGCAAGGCCGAGGCGCGCGATGCGATGCGCGCCGCGGTGACCGCGGGCTATCCGGGCAAGCGGATCGCGGTGCGGATCAACGGCACGGGCAGCGAGCATCAGGCGGCGGACATCAATGCGGTCGCGGGGCTGCCGCTCGACGCCGTCGTGCTGCCCAAGGTCGATGCGGTCGCCGACCTCGAACCCGCGCGCGGGCTGGGCTTGCCATTGCTCGCGATGATCGAGACGCCGACCGCCATCTATGCCGCGCGCGACATCGCCGCCGACGTATCGGTCGCGGGGCTGGTCGCGGGGCTCAACGACCTCGCGCACGAACTGAAGCTGCCCGACGGCATGGACCGGGGCGCGATGAGCCATGCGATCCAGGCGATTGTCCTTGCTGCGCGCGCGGGCGGCGTCCGGTGCTTCGACGGCGTCTATAATAAGATTGACGATGCCGCGGGCTTCGCGGCGGAGGCCGCCGAGGGGCGGTGGCTGGGCTTCGACGGCAAGACGCTCATCCACCCGTCGCAGGTCGATCCGTGCAACGCCGCCTTCGCACCGTCGGCGCGTGAGATCGCCGCCGCCGAGGCGCTCGTCGCGGCGGCGACCGGCGGCGCGCAGCGGCATGACGGGCGGATGATCGAGGACATGCACGTCGCGGCGGCAAGGGCGCTGCTGGAGCGGGCGGGTGGTCGGTGACTGGCATCGGGCGGTGGCTGCCGTTTCCCAGCCCCTCCTCTTCAGAGGAGGGGTAGCGAGACTTACGCGCTTGCGCGTTAGTCGCAGCGGGGTGGTGGTCGAAGGAAAGAGCCGAGCTTCCCGCACCACCCCGCTCGACTAAGGCCCGGCTGCGCCTGACCAAGTCTCTCTGCCCCTCCTCTGAAGAGGAGGGGTTTTAGCGTCTTAGAACACCCCAAAGCCGATACCGACCCACCACCCGACCTGACCAACACCCGCCCTGCTTCGACGAACGCGCCTTGCCCGGCTTTCGCGAGCATGCCATGCCGCGCGCCCATGCACGCAACTAAGTTTCGCGCCGCGATCGCGGCCGTCGCCCTCCTGGCCCTTGCCGCCCCCACCGTCCACGCCAAGCCCGTCGACGCCCCGGTCACCGAGGCCGAGCTCGCCGCCGACATCGGCGTCCTCGCGAGCGACGCCTTCGAAGGCCGCGCGCCAGGGACCGAGGGCGAGGACCGCACCATCGCGTGGATCGTCGGTCAATGGGCGAAGCTGGGCCTCGAACCCGTGCCGGGCAGCGCGACCCCCTGGCTGCAGCCGGTGCCGCTGGTCGAAAGCCAGTCGGCGTCGGGCAGCGTCAAATTCAAGGCCAAGGGCCGCGAGGTCAAGCTCGCCGACGACGGCCTGATCCTGACCGGCCGCGACCCGTCGCTGGCGCTCGCCGACGTGCCCGTGGTCTTCGTCGGTTATGGCGTCGATGGTGCGGGCAAGGTCAATGCCGACGTCGCGGGCAAGCTTGCGATCCTGCTTTATGAGAACGCGCCCTTCGGCGACAAGCTGCCGCGCTATCGCGAACGGCGCCAGATGCTCGCCGATGCCGGCGCGGCGGCGGTGCTGGTCGTCGCGCCCGACAGCCTGCCCTGGGCCGATCTCCGCGCCTCGCTCGGCAGCAAGACGGTGCGCCTCGCGAGCGCCAAGCCCGGCGCGCAGGCGAGCGGCTTCATCGCGCAGCCCGCGGTCCAGACTTTGCTCGGCAAGCAAGCCGACGCGGCGATAGCCGCGGCGAAGAGTGCCGATTACCGCGGCCTCGTGCTACCGCTGACCGCCGATCTGTCGGCGACCACGTCAGTGCGCCCCTTCGCCAGCCACAATGTCATCGCCAGGCTGCCCGGCGCCAGGCCCGACGGCAAGGCGGTGCTGTTCCTCGGCCATTGGGACCATCTCGGCATCTGCGGCGAAGAAGGCGACGCCGACCGCATCTGCAACGGCGCGGTCGACAATGCGAGCGGCATCGCGGTGCTCAATGCGGTCGCGAAGCGCCTCGCGGCCGGCCCGCGCCCCGACCGCGACATTTATTTCATGGCGACCACGGCGGAGGAAAAGGGGCTGATCGGCGCTTATCATTTTGCCGACCACGCCGTAGTGCCGCTGACCGATATTACCGTCGCGCTCAACATCGACACCATCGCCATTTCGCCGCGCGGCACGCCGGTCGCGACGATCGGGCGCGGGCGTCCGGCCTATGATGCGGTGATCCGCAAGGTCGCGGCCGACCTCGGCCGCAAGCTCGACGAGGATGGCGAGGCCGATGCCTTCGTCCAGCGGCAGGACGGCTGGGCGCTCGGCGCCAAGGGCGTGCCGTCGCTGATGGTCGGCGGCAGCTTTTCGGACATGCCGCTGCTCGAGGCGTTCCTGGAGAGCGACTATCACCGCGCGGCCGACAATTTCAGCGACAAGATCCCGCTCGGCGGCGCGGCGGAAGACGCCGACCTGCACGTCGCGCTCGGGCGCGTGTTCGCGGACACCAAGGCGTGGAGCGGGGCCGAGAAATAACACGTCGCCCCCGCGCAGGCGGGGGCCGCTGGCAACCTTGCGCTAGGCCGATGGCGGCCAGTTAAGGGTTGGACATGCCCCGCATGTCCAAGGATTGTCCGGGGGACAATCCGACCCTTCACTCCTGCGCGGGGGCGACGAATTATTGCTAAGCCGCCTGCTTCGCCCGCTCGGCCATTTCCTGGTTGAGCATTTCCGCGAGCAGGAACGCCAGCTCCAGCGACTGCCCCGCGTTCAACCGCGGATCGCAATGCGTGTGATAGCGGTCGGCGAGGTCCATCTGGGTCACGTCCATCGCGCCGCCGGTGCATTCGGTGACATTCTGGCCGGTCATCTCGATGTGGATGCCGCCGCCATGCGTGCCTTCGGCGCGGTGGACGGCAAAGAAGCCGCGCACTTCGGCGAGGATGCGCTCGAACGGGCGCGTCTTGTAGCCGTTGGGCGTCTTGATGACATTGCCGTGCATCGGGTCGCACGACCAGACGACCGGGTGCCCCGATTCCTTCACCGCGCGCACCAGCTTGGGCAGATGCGCCTCGATCTTGTCGTGGCCATAGCGGGTGATCAGCGTCATGCGGCCCGCGACATGATTGGGGTTGAGCGTGTCGAGCAGGCGCAGCAGCACGTCGGGCTCGAGGCTCGGCCCGCATTTCATGCCAACCGGATTGCCGATACCACGCAGATACTCGATATGCGCCGAGCCTTCGAAGCGCGTGCGGTCGCCGACCCACAGGAAATGGCCCGAGGTGTCGTACCAGCCGCCGGTCAGGCTGTCCTGCCGCGTCAGCGCCTGCTCATAGGGGAGCAGCAGCGCTTCGTGGCTGGTGTAGAAGCTGGTGCCCTTGATCTGCGGCACCGTCTCCGGCGTCACCCCGCACGCTTCCATGAAGGCGAGCGCTTCGGAAATCCGCGCCGCGGTTTCCTGATATTTCTTGGCCCAGGGGCTGCGGTCCATGAAGTCGTGCGTCCAGGCGTTGACCTGGTGCAGGTTCGCATAACCGCCGCCGGCGAAGGCGCGCAGCAGATTGAGCGTCGCCGCCGACTGGTTATACGCCTTGATCATGCGCTGCGGATCGGGGGCGCGGCCCGCGGCCTCGAACGCGATGTCGTTGATGATGTCGCCGCGATAGCTCGGCAGCTCGACGCCGCCGATGTCTTCCATGTCGGCCGAACGCGGCTTGGCGAACTGGCCCGCCATGCGGCCGAGCTTTACCACGGGCATTTTCGACGCAAAGGTCAGCACGACCGCCATCTGGAGCAGCACGCGGAAGGTGTCGCGGATGTTGTTCGGATGGAATTCGGCAAAGCTCTCGGCGCAGTCGCCGCCCTGGAGCAGGAAGGCCTTGCCCTCGGCGACGCGGCCGAGGTCGCGGGTCAGGTCGCGCGCTTCGCCCGCAAAGACCAGGGGCGGATAGTTCGACAGCTCGCGCTCGGCTGCGGCGAGCGCGGCATCGTCGGGGTAGGTGGGAAGCTGGCGGGCTTCGTGCGAGCGCCAGCTGTGCGGCTGCCATTGCTGTGTCATAACCGAAAAAATCCAAAATCCGAATCGCGCGCCGCCATGGCGCGAACCCGCGCGGGAGGCAAGGATAAGGAAATTAGCATCGGCGGGGCTTTTGCGCACCTATGCTTTTCTTTGCCGCCAAAAACTGATAGTTTGCTATGGTTTTTGGGGCATGCGCCCGGGGGCTGCGCGGCCGGGCGTTCGGTAATCCGTAACCTTATACACTTAGTGACCCTGGTGTAGAGGCCGCATAACGAAAAGATGGATATGGCGAGTTTGGATCCCGCATGGCTGGGGTACGGTGCGCTGCTCGCGGTCCTCGCGACCAGCTTTGCGCTGCGCCTCGTGCATGTCCGGATCGGACTGGCGATCGCCGCGATATTCACGCTGCCGATCGCGCTGTTGCACTGGCCGGGCCCCGGCTACTCCCTGCTCCTGCTCTTGATCCTCGTGGTCAACCTGGGGCAGGCAGTGCGCGGGCGGATCGGCGACAGCCAGATCCGCTTCACGCCCGAGGAACAGGAGCTGCGCCGGCTCCATTTCGACAAGCTGGGCGCGGGCGACGTCCGCCGCCTGATCGACCATGGCCACTGGATTTCGGCGCGGCGCGGCGAGGTGCTGATCCGCGAGGACCAGGCCGCGCCCAGCCTCTTCTACCTTGCCGACGGCACCGCGACGATCCGCCGCGAGGGCGCCGACGTCGGGACGCTGGCCGGCGGCGCGCTGATCGGCGAAGCGACCGTGCTCGACGGCACGCACGCGACGGGCACGGTGCTGCTCGCCAGCAACGCGCGGCTGTGGTTCATGCCCGCCGCCGCGCTGCGCGCCTATCTCGGCGCCAATCCCGACATCGCCGCGGCGCTCCACGAAGGCTTTGCGCGCGCGCTTCGCGGCAAGCTCGCGAGCGCCAACGCCCGCATTGCCGACATGCCGCCCATCGCTTAGGGCCTGAATCCGCGAATTGCGCGTTCGAGGTTTGAAGCGATTTTGTTCAGGGCGAGGAGGCAAGGCGCAGGCATATGTCGATATGTCCAGACTTGCCGACGACGCCCTGGGCAAAATCGGTCAAATCCCGAAGGGACGTCGAAATGGCTTCGATATTGGGTTCGCGCGGCCTTGCGGGTAGCGCCGCTACCCGCTGCAACCGCCCGAACCCAATATCTTCGCCATTTCGACGCCTCGAGCGTGCAATCCGTGGATTCAGGCCCTAAGCTCTGCCGCACTATTGTCATCGGCAGCTTCTAGCGTGGGTTTAATGGCACTGACTCTCTACGGAATTCCCAATTGCGACACGGTGAAAAAGGCACGGCGCTGGCTCGATGCGGTGGGGGTTCCGCACGCGTTCCACGATTTCCGCAAGGACGGGCTCGATCCTGCGAAGCTGCAGTTCTGGATCGACGCGATCGGCTGGGAGAAATTGCTCAACAAGGCCGGAACGACCTTTCGCCAACTGCCCGACGCGGACAAGGCGGGGCTCGACGCGGGCAAGGCAAAGGCGCTGATGCTGGCGCAGCCCGCGATGATCAAGCGGCCGGTGGTCGAGGCCGGCGACGGGGTGAGCGTGGGCTTTTCGGCCGACGAGTGGCAGAAGCGCTTTGCATGATCCGGCGCCCGGCCGCGCTGTTCGCGCTGCTGCTCGCGGCGTGCGGGGCTGACCCGATGGCCGCGCAGGCCCCCACGCTCGACGGCAAGCCGGCGATCCTGATCGCGCACCGCGGCGCTTCGGGGGAGCGGCCGGAGCATACGCTGGAAGCGTACAAGCTCGCGATCGAACTCGGCGCCGACTATATCGAGCCCGACCTGGTGCTGACCAGGGACGGCGTGCTCGTCGCGCGGCACGAGAATGAGATTTCGGAGACGACCAACGTCGCCGACCATCCCGAATTCGCGGCGCGCAAGGCGGTGAAGACGATCGACGGGCAGGAGTATACCGGCTGGTTCACCGAGGATTTCACCCTCGCCGAGCTCAAGACGCTGCGCGCGAAGGAGCGGCTGCCGCAGCTTCGTTCGACCGACTATGACGGGCGCTTCGAGGTGCCGACCTTCGACGAAATCCTCGATCTGCTCGTCGAAGCCAACAAGGGCCGCAAGGTTCCGATCGGCGTTTATCCCGAGACGAAGCATCCGAGCTATTTCACTGGCATCGGCCTGCCGCACGAGGCGGCGCTGCTCGCGGCGCTCGAAAAATATGGCTATCGCGGTCGCGCCGCGCCGGTCTTCATCCAGAGCTTCGAAGTCGCGAACCTGAAAGCGATCCGCGCGACGAGCGACCTGCCGCTGATCCAGCTGATGGACGCCGAGGGCGGCCCCGCCGACGATGCGAAGACCAGCTACGCCGAGATGGCGACGCCGGCCGGCCTGAAAGCCGTGGCGGCCTATGCCGACGGCATCGGCCCGAACAAGGCGATGGTGATCCCGCGCGGCGCGCTCGGCACGCTCGGCGATCCGACCAGCCTGGTCAGGGACGCGCACGCCGCGGGGCTCAAGGTTCATCCCTGGACTTTTCGCCGCGAAAATTATTTCTTGCCGCTGGGCGACAAGACGGGCCTGAACCCGGCGGGGCATGGCGACCTGGGCGCCGAGATTTCGGCCTATCTGAACACCGGCATCGACGGGCTGTTCAGCGATAACAGCCGCGAGGCCGCGACGGCGATGAAAGGCGTAAAATGACCGATCGCCCGCTGGGCCCAAGCGGCCTTTCGATCCGCCCCTTCGTGCTCGGCGGCAATGTCTTCGGCATGACCGCGGGCCGCGATGCGAGCTTCGCGGTGCTCGACCGCTTCGTCGAACGCGGCGGCGGCATGATCGACACCGCCGACGTCTATTCGGCGTGGGTCCCGGGGCACACGGGCGGCGAGTCCGAGCGCATGATGGGCGCGTGGCTCAAGGAAAGCGGCGCGCGGGGCGACGTGCTGATCGCGACCAAGGTCGGGATGATGCCGGGCGGCCTCAAGCCCGACCGGATCCGCGACGCGGTGCAGGGGTCGCTCGATCGGCTCGGCGTCGAGGCCATCGACCTTTATTTCGCGCACAAGGACGATCCCGACGTGCCGCTGGACGAGGTGCTCGGCGCCTTCGCCGAGCTGCAGGATGCGGGCATCGTGCGCGCGATCGGCGCCTCCAACTATTCGGCCGACCGGCTCGCCGAGGCGCTGCGCGTCGCCGATGAGAAGGGCCTGCCGCGCTTTACCGCGATGCAGCCCGAGCTAAACCTGCTGGACCGTTGGCAATATGAAGGCGCGCTCCAGGACCTGTGCGTCGCCGAGGGGATCGGCGTCATCACCTATTTCAGCCTCGCTTCGGGCTATCTGTCGGGCAAGTACCGCAGCCTCGACGACATCGGCCATCGCGCGCGCGGGCCCCGCGTCAAACCCTATATCGAAGGCAAGGGCCCTGCGATGCTTGCGGCAATGGACGCTGTCGCCGCGGAAGCCGGCGCAACGCTGTCTCAGATCGCGCTCGCCTGGGTCGCGGCGCAGCCGGGCGTGACCGCGCCGATCGCCAGCGCGACGAGCGTCGAACAGCTCGACGAGATCATCGGTAGCGAGGATGTGACGCTGAACGAAGATCAGCTCGCGGCGCTGACGGCCGCCGGGAACTAGATTCACCGTAGCGGGCCTAGTCCAGCGCGCAGCTTTGGCCGCTGATCGCGCGCTCGCTCAGAAACGCATCGATCGCCGCGAGCGCGTCGGCGTGCGCCCTGGCATCGAAATCCTTCTCGATCTTGGGACTGGCGGGGTCGTCGACCGGGTGCGCGACGTCGAAGCGATGCTTGGCGCCCGGATAAAGTTTGACGACGAACGGATATTCGTCGTTCTTCACGCGCCCCTCCGCCAGCGCCTCGAGCCTCTTCGCGGGCGCGGTGCCGTCGCCGGTGCCTTGCAGCGCGAGTACGGGCATGCGCTGCGGCCAGGGCGAGGGCTGGCCGCCGACCGAGGGATAATAGACGATCGCGGCGCGGATGCCGCTGTCGGTGCCGCTGGCGCTCGACGCCAAGGTCAGCGCGCCCTCGCCGCCGCGCGACCAGCCGACGACGAGGCCGGGGCAGCGCATGTCGAAGCGCCCCTGCTCGCGCAATCGGCGCAGCGCATCGACCGCGATCGCGGCGCGCTTCTCGCCCGCCGAACCCGCGGGGTTCAGCCGCTTGAGCGCGAAGTCGTCGTCGATGATCGCGACGTCGATGCCGCGCTGGTTGAGGAAGGTCGCGAGGTCGGCATATTGGTTGCCGGGAACCAGCGCGCCGATCCCCGCCGCGCGCGGGAAAAAGATCGCCCAGGGCCGCGGTTTCGTTGCGGTGTCGACGGTCTGGAGGCGGATGTCGGCGGGAAGCGGCATCGTCATCTGCGTCGCCGCGGGAGCGGCGATCAGCACGGCCGATAGAAGCAACGCAAGGCGGCGCATCGGGGCACTCCTTTCGAGAGGCCATATTACGCCGCTTTCGCCTCGGTGCCAAATGGAGGTGCGGCCCCGGCCCCGGGGAGAGCCGGTGCCGCACCCGCGCGGCCGCGCTGTCTCAGCTCTTGCCGTCACTCCACTGGAACACCGCTTCGAGTGGCTTGTCGAAGGTGCGCGCGATGCGGAAGGCGACTTCGAGCGAGGGCGAATATTTACCCTGTTCGATCGCCGCGATCGTCTGGCGGGTCACCCCGACCCGGTCGCCGAGCTCGCCCTGCGTCATCTCGCCGGCGAGGAAGCGTAGGGTGCGGATGTCGTTGGTGAAGGGAAGACTAGCCATGCCAGCCCCTCCGGTAGCTGACGAGCACGACGACGCTGTTCACCAGTTCGGCGAAAACGATCGCGAACAGGCCGGCGTTCGCCAGCGGCACCCCGCGCTCGACGAAGGGCATATAGACCCCGACGACCATCATCCCCACCAGCAGTACATAATAGGCCGCGGTGGCGCCGCGCCGGCGGATCGCGCGGTCGCGTTCGTCGGCGCGCGCCCGCTCGGACTTCGGTGCCTGCGCCGACAGGATGATGGTGCCGACGATGACGGTGACCGCATGCGCCACGGCGATCGATCCGAACAGCCACAGCATCGGAAACACCTCGCGCCCGGCGGGATGGCCCGAGAGGAGAAGCCCGAAATAGAGGGTGTAGGCGGCGACCATCGCGATGACGTTCAGCCAGGCGGTCTTTTCACGGAAGTTCATTTGGTGGTCTCCGGTATCGGCGCCGGCAAGCTGCCGGGCGGATTCGAGGATCGCGGGGGACATGGCTCAATAGCCCCGGCGATAGAGGTAGAGCTGGGTGCCGATGCGCACGAGTTCGGCCACGACGAGCGTCGCGAGCATCATGTTGAGCTGCTGCGCCTGGCTGACCCCCCAGAAGATCAGGAAGATGTTGACCCAGATACCGACGACGAGCGGATAATAGGCATAATGCGTGCCGCGCATGTGGAAGCCGCGGTCGCGCTCGTCTTCCTTGACGTCGACTTCGCCGCGGTTGCGGATCGCGAGGAAGGCCGTGGCCACCGTCATCGCGACGATGATCGCGATGGTGACGGGCACGAGCAGCCCGGCGGTCGCCCACACGCCCGCCGGGGTGTCGGCGATCTGCCAGGGATAGACGAGGAAATACCAGCCGAACGCGGCGGCCATCGTCACCAAGGTGACCCAGTGAATCTTCTCGCGGAACGCCATTTCGAACTCCATGTCATATGATTCGAACTCTATGTATAATATTTTTAACATAGAGTCAAACAGGGATGACATGACATGGCTTTGCGGCTTTCGCGCCGGGGCATAAGCCGCTAAGCCGCCGCCCCATGTCCACCATCTCCAAAACGCTCACCTTCGACACGTCGACGAGCCGCGCCAACCCGACGCCGCAGCCGATGAAGCGCCTGACGGTGCCGCGGATTCGCCAGCGCAAGGGCGGCGAACCGATCGTCATGCTCACCGCCTATACGGTGCGCCAGGCGCAGCTGCTCGACCCGCATTGCGACATGCTGCTGGTCGGCGATTCGCTGGCGCAGGTGATCTACGGCCTGCCGCACACCGTCGGGGTGACGATGGACATGATGGCGCTGCACGGCGCCGCCGTCGTGCGCGGCAGCTATCATGCCGCCGTCATCGTCGACATGCCCTTCGGCAGCTATGAGGGCAGCCCCCAGCAGGCGTTCGACAATGCCGCGCGGCTGCTCAAGGAAACCGGCGCGGCGGCGGTGAAGGTCGAGGGCGGCAAGGTGCTGGCGCCGACGATCGAGTTCCTGACCCAGCGCGGCATCCCGGTGATGGGGCATGTCGGGCTGACCCCGCAGGCGGTGAATATCCTCGGCGGCTATGGCGTCCGCGGCAAGAGCGAGGAGGAAGCGCGGTCGATTGTCGAGGATGCGGTCGCCGTGGCGCAGGCCGGCGCCTTTTCGATCGTCATCGAGGGCGTGCTCGAATCGATCGCAATCGAGATCACGGGAAAGGTCGATTGTCCGACGATCGGCATCGGCGCATCGGCGCAATGCGACGGCCAGGTGCTGGTCACCGACGACATGCTCGGCATGTTCGAACGCGTGCCGAAGTTCGTGAAACGTTATGGCAATATGGCCGATGTCGTCACCGGCGCGGTCAAGGATTATGCGGCCGAAGTCAGGTCCCGTTCATTCCCCACCGAAGAACAGATCTACGCCGGATAAGCGGCGCGAAGCGGTGGCGCCCGGCCGAGTGAAAGGCTTGGCCTTTTCGGGCGCCGTCGCTAAGGAAACCACCGGCCGCGCCGTCGCGCGGCCCGGACATGGAGGATATGCGTGGCGCTGAGCCCGACGAACAACGCGGCCCTGATGCAGGAAGTGGACGACGCCGTCCGCAAGGACCGGCTGGACAATATCTGGCAGCGGTTCGGGCGCTGGATCGTCGTGGGCGTGATCGCGGTGCTGCTCGCCTTCGGCGGCTACCTCTATTGGGGCCATAGGCAGGAGGAAGCGCGCGGCGAGAATGCCGAGCTGCTGCTGGGCGCGCTCGACAAGGCGAAGGCCGGCCAGCCGACCGCGGCGACCGCCGAGCTCACCAAGCTCGAAGCCGACGGCGGCGACGCCTATCGTGCCGCAGCGCTGTTCCAGCAGGCGAATATGAAGGCCGAGCGCGGCGACGTGAAAGCCGCCGCGGCGCTGATGGCCAAGGCTGCCGCAGACACCAAGCTCGACCCGTCGCTGCGCGACCTGGCGCTGCTGCGCCAGACCGCGTTCGAGTTCGACACGCTGAAGCCCGAGGTGGTGATCGCGCGGATGAAGCCGCTGGTCGACGCCAAGGATCCGCCGTCGAGCTTTTTCTCGAGCGCTGCCGAGCTGAGCGCGATCGCGCATTACCAGCTGGGCCAGTATAAGCAGGCGGGGGCGCTGTACGGCCGCATCACCGATGCCCCGAACCTGCCCAAGTCGCTGCAGTCACGCTCGGCGCAGATGGCGGGCATGCTGGGCGTCGACACCGTCAAGGATCGCGCGGCCGAGAGCGCCGCCAAGGACAAGCAAGCCGGGGTCGCGCCCAAGACGGCCACCGCCGGACCAGCTGAGGAAAAGAAATAATGCGTAAAGCCAAATTTGCCGGCGCGGCGCTGATCGCCCTGTCGCTCGCCGGTTGCGGCGTGTTCAAGGGCGACGGCGGGCCGAAGACCCCGACCGTCGGCGAGCGTGTGTCGATCCTGTCGAACGACAACAGCGTCAAGGTCGATGCCGCCACCGCGTCGGTCGCGGTCGTGCTGCCCGAACCGCAGGTCAATGCGAACTGGGCGCAATCGGGCGGCAACGCGTCGAAATCGATGGGCCACCCGGCGCTCGGCGCGTCGCGCAGCCAGATCTGGACCGCGAGCATCGCGGGCGGCAACAACAAGCAGCGCCTCGCCTCGTCGCCGGTCGTATCGGACAACCGCCTGTTCGCGGTTGGCACCGACGCGGTCGTCTATGCCTTTTCGGCCGACACCGGCGCGGCGCTGTGGCGCGTGTCGATCGGCAGCACAGGCAAGGATTTCGAGGATTCGCTGTTCGGCGGCGGCGCGTCGGTCGACGGCAATGTCGTCTATGCGACCAGCGGCGTCGGCGACGTCGCCGCGCTCAATGCGACCGACGGATCGGTGCTGTGGAAGGTCAAGCCCGCGGGGCCGCTGCGCGGCGCGCCGACGATTGCCTTCGGCGGCGTCTATGTGATCAGCCAGGATAACCAGATCATCGCGCTGAACGCCGCCAATGGCGCGGTGCTGTGGCAGGCGACGGCGTCGCTCGAGGCGGGCAGCATCTTCGGCGCGGGTTCGCCCGCCGCCGGGCAGGGCACGATCGTCGCCGGCTTCTCGTCGGGCGAGGTTCAGGCCTATCGCTACGAGAATGGACGCGACCTGTGGGAAGACGCGCTGGCGCGCACCTCGATGGCGCTGTCGGTGTCGACTTTGTCCGACGTCGACGCCGATCCGGTGATCGACCGCGGCCGCGTCTTCGCGCTGGGGCAGGGCGGGCGCATGGCGAGCTATGAACTCGTCACCGGCCAGCGCAGCTGGGAAATCTCGATCGCGGGTATTTCGACGCCCTATGTGGTCGGCGAGTGGGTCTATGCGATGACCGACGATGCCAAGCTGCTGTGCGTCGCGCGCGCGACGGGCAAGGTCCGCTGGATGCAGCAACTCGCGCGATTCCGCGTCGAGACCGAGAAGAAGAAGAAGGACCCGATCCGCTGGACCGGCCCGATCCTGGCCGGCGGCCGGCTGATCGCGGTGAACAGCGAGGGCCAGCTTGCGGAATTTTCGCCCACCGACGGATCGGTGATCACGACGACCGAGTTCGAGACGCCGCTGTCGCAATCGCCGATCGTCGCGAACAATGTCCTCTATATCTTGGCGGACGACGGGCGCATCACCGCCTGGCGCTGATCAGGTAAGCAGAATTTTTGATCCGTTCGTGCTGAGCCCCTCGACTGCCTTGCAGTCGCTCGGGAGAGCCTTGTCGAAGCATCGTTCTTCTTTTCGACGTGGAAAGAAAGAACGGCCCTTCGACAAGCTCAGGGCGAACGGTTAGATATGGGTGTGTGTTCCGTGCTGGACTTGGCTCGGAGCAAGGAAAAATAGGAATTATGAGATGGCGCGATCCGCAACGATCGCCATTGTCGGCCGGCCTAATGTCGGCAAATCGACGCTGTTCAACCGGCTCGTCGGCAAGCGCCTGGCGCTGGTCGACGACCAGCCCGGGGTGACGCGCGACCGGCGCGAGGGCGACGGCGAACTGCTGGGCTTGAAGTTCACCATCGTCGATACCGCGGGTTTCGAGGATTATGATGCCGCGACCCTGCCCGGGCGGATGCGCGTGCAGACCGAAAAGGCGGTGCGCGAGGCCGATGCCGCCTTGTTCATGATCGATGGCCGCGCGGGGGTGACCCCGCTCGACGAGGAAATTGCGCGCTGGCTGCGCAGCGAGGACACGCCGATCATCCTGCTGGTCAACAAGGCCGAGGGCAAGCAGGGCGAGAACGGCCTGATGGAAAGCTATTCGCTCGGCTTCGACAATCCGGTCGCATTGAGCGCCGAGCATGGCGAGGGCGTCGTCGACCTGTTCGATGCGCTGCGCCCGATCGTCGAGGGCTTCGACACCGAAGCCGAGGCCGCCGCGCCGCCGGTGGTCGAGGGCGAGGAAGACGAGGACGCGCCGCTCGGCCCGATGAAGCTCGCGATCGTCGGGCGGCCGAACGCGGGCAAATCGACGCTGATCAACCGCATGATCGGCGAGGACCGGCTGATCACCGGACCCGAGGCGGGGATCACGCGCGATTCGATCCGCGTCGACTGGCGTTGGGAAGACGACGGCGAGGTCCACGAGATCCAGCTGTTCGACACCGCGGGCATGCGCAAGCGCGCCAAGGTCGTCGACAAGCTGGAGAAATTGTCGGTGATGGACGCGCTGCACGCGGTCGATTTCGCCGAGGTCGTGGTGCTGCTGCTCGACGCGACCAAGGGGCTGGAGGCGCAGGATCTGCGCATCGCCGACAAGGTGCTGCAGGAAGGCCGTGCGCTGATCGTCGCGCTCAACAAATGGGACGTCGCCGAGGATCCTTCGTCGCTGTACAACGGCGTGCGGGGTGCGCTGGACGACGGGCTCTCCCAGGTCAAGGGCGTGCCGGTGCTCACCATCTCGGGCGCGACGGGCAAGGGGATCGACACGCTGGTGCGCGTCGCCTTCGAACAGCGCCAAATCTGGACCAATCGCGTCTCGACCGCGAAGCTCAACCGCTGGTTCGAAGGCGCGGTCGAAAACAACCCGCCGCCGGCACCGGGCGGCAAGCGCATCAAGCTGCGCTACATCACCCAGGCGCGGACGCGTCCGCCGACCTTCGTCGTGTTCGGCACGCGCACCGATGCGCTGCCGGGCAGCTACGAGCGCTATCTGGTCAACGGCATGCGCAAGGAACTGGGGTTCCAGGGCGTGCCGGTGCGACTCAACTTCCGCAACTCGCGCAATCCCTATGACGAGTGATGATGGTTGACGATTTGGCGGCGGTGACCGTCGATGCGCGGGGAATGCGCTGTCCCTGGCCCGCGCTGCGGCTGGCGCGCGCGATGCGGGCCGCTTCGGCGGTGATGCTGCTCGCCGACGATCCGCAGGCCGGGCGCGAGATTGCGGCGCTGGCCGCCGAACAGGGCTGGTCGGTCGCCGCGGAGGCGGACGATCGCTGGCTGGTCCGCCGCAGCTGACCCAAAACGGGCCGCATTCGGTTCGGCTTCCCGAATCGTAACGGCCTTTTAACCGGGTTCGCGGCATGACGGGTGCGGGACCACGGACCAAATTACTGCCAAGGGACAAACGAGTGGACGATATCCTGGTCGATTGGGATGAATTCCGCGCGACGCGCACCCAGCTCGGGGCCGCCTTCGTGCGGATTTTGGGCTATTTTCGCGAGGACGGCACCAAATCGGTCGCCGCGATCGAGGAAGCCATGCGCGCTCGCGACGCCCGCGGCCTGGTGATGCCCGCGCACACGCTGAAGGGCGAATCGCGCCAGTTCGGTGCCGAAAAGCTCGCCGAGCTGGCCGAGGATATCGAAACTTTCGCGCGTCACTGCGTCGAGGCGCAGATCAGCCCCGAGGAATATCTGCCGCGCGTCGTCGAATTGCGTCCGCTGTTCGAAAAGACGCTGGCCGAGCTGGAGCGCGAAGCCAATCCGCTCGTCCAGCGCCGTCCTTCGGGCTTCGGCCGCGCCGTCGGTTACTGAGCGGGCGCAACCTTCCGCATCGGCTGGAGCGACCCGCGCGCGAGGCTGCGCCACAGCCATTCGAGCGGGCCGTAGCGGAAGCGGTCGAGCCAGGGCTTCGACCAGAGCAGCATGACCGCCCACATCGCGATGCAATAGAGATAGAGCGTCCAGCGGCCGACGTCGCCGAACAGCCCCAGCCCGTAGCCATAGAAGATCGTCGTCATCACGATGCTGGTGCCGAGATAGTTGGAGAAGGCGGCGCGGCCCGCCGCGGCGACGCGCGCGATGAAGGGGCTGGTGGCCGCCTGCCGGATCAGCAGCACGAGCAGCGCGGCATAAGCGATCGTCATCATCAGCCGCCCGGGACCGGCCCAGGCCATGAACGCGTTGACCGCGACGATATAGTCGAAGCCCGAGCGCCACTGGATCCAGCCGACGATGAGGGTCAGCAATATGCCCGGCGGCAGCCAGCGCAGCGCGGTGCGGCGATAGGCTTCCAAGGTCCATGACCCGGTGAGGAAGCCGTTGCGGAACAGCGCCATGCCGAGCATCATCAGCGGCAGCGTTTCGAGCATCGTCATCAGCACGCCGACGACGGGATTGGCGGCGCTGCCCAGCCGCTCGTCGAGGATCGGCCGATAGGGGCCGCGGTAGAGTGCGAGTTCGTCGGTCACTTCCTGGTCGATCTCGCCATATTCCTCGAGCAGGTCCTGGCCCGCTTCGGCCATCGGCGAGGCGGGGTTGTCGGCCTGCGTGGCGACGAACAGCTGTGCGCCGAAGAAGAGCGAGGTCAGCACGACGCCGAGGGTGAACAGGCCGAGCGCCCATTTGATCAGCCGCCGTGCCTCCCATTTGCGGAAACCGAAGGCGATGCAGCCGACGCTCGCATAGAGGAAGAGGATGTCGCCCCACCAGATGAAGAAGAAATGGCAGAGGCCGAACACCCCGAGCCACGCCATGCGGCGGTAATGGACCGCGCGGGCGCTCTGGCCGTTCGCTTCGGCGCGGTCCACGATCAGGAGCATGCTCGCGCCGAACAGGATCGAGAAGAGCCCGCGCATCTTGCCGTCGAAGAGCAGGAAGCCGAGGCCCCACGCGGCGATGTCCGACGGGGTTTCGCCGCCATAGGCCTGGGGCGAGACATAGGCCATTTCGGGCATCGCGAAGGCGACGATGTTCATCGCCAAAATGCCCATCACCGCGAAGCCGCGCAGCGCGTCGAGGGTGATCAGGCGGTCGGCTGGAACTTCTCGATCGTCGCGCATATGCCCTCCACTGTATTATCTGTATAATACAGATGCGGCGCGCCGCGTCCAGTCCTAATCAGGCCCGGCGGCCTTGCGCATCGGTTGCAGGCTGAGGCGCGACAGGCTGCGCCACAGCCATTCGAGCGGACCATAATGATAGCGCTGGAGCCACGGCTTCGACCACAGCAGCATCGCCCCCCACATGCCGAAGCAGAAGAGATAGAGCGCGGTCCGCCCGACGCTGCCGAACAGCCCCAGCCCATAGCCGTAGAAGATCGTCGTCATCACGATGCTGGTGCCGAGATAGTTGGTGAAGGCCATGCGTCCGGTCGCGGCGAGGCGCTCGCGGGTAGAGGGGCTGGCGGCAGTCTTGATCAGCAGCATGATCAAGGCGGCCCAGCCGACCGTCAGCAGCGTGTCGAACGGGACCGACCAGACGATCGATGCGCCGAAGACCGATATCGCGCTGAACTCCGCGTTCACCTGGTACAAGGCAAGCGCGACCAGCGGCGGCACGCCGATCAGGAAGCATCGCACTGCCCATTTGCGATAGCGCGCGACATCCCATTCACCAGTCAGCATGCGCGACTTGAACAGCGCCATGCCGATCAGCATCAACCCCATCGTTTCCCACGAGAACATCGCGATGAAGAAGAGCGGGTCGCCGCCCATCTCGCCCGTCCGGTGTCCGACGATAGAGCCATAGCTGCCGAGGTAGATCGCGATTTCCTTTGCATAGGCCGGCGTGCCCGGCCCCATGTCGCCGTTCATGTCGGCGAGTGCCTGTTTCATCCCGGCCATCGTTTCGGGGGGCAGCGTGCCCGCTTGGGCCATGCTGAGCATGGTCCAGAAGCTGCCCGGCAGCGCAAGTGCGACCAGGAAGAAGGGGATCGACCAGAGCAGAAGCGCCCGGACCGACAATTTGCGGAACAGGAAGAGCAGCAGGCCGCAAATCGCATAGAGGAACAGGATATCGCCGAACCAGATCAGGTAGAAATGGATGAGGCCGAAAATCGCGAGCCAGAACATACGCGAATAATGTGCGTCCACGGCGCTGCGCCCGCCGCTGGCCGCGCCTTCGATGACGAGCAGGGTGCTGGCGCCGAACAGCATCGAGAACAGGCCGCGCATCTTCGAATCGACGAAGACGAAGTTGAAGAACCAGGTGGCGAGGTCCAGATCGGCGGGCGGTCCGCCGGCGGCGGGATTGGAATAGGCCGGGAAAGGCAGCGCAAAGGCGACGATGTTCATCGCCAATATGCCCATCACCGCGACGCCGCGTATCGCGTCGAGGCTTTCATAACGTGGCGCCGCACTGCCGCTCGTCATCCCCATTCCCCCTCAGGACCGGCACAGAGCTATCGCCCCGCTCGGGCAGCGTCGAGCGGTTTCTTTCCGGTGCCGGGCCGTCGTTCATCAACTATTGACATCTATGTCAGTAATGCTAGGTAGCAATCAGCAACGATTCGAGACGAGGCTTCCCATGACGACCCCGACCATTTTCTCTCACCCCGACCGCGTTCCCGCGAAGTTCCGTCCACTGAAGGCGTTCCGGCACTTCCGCAATCTCATCAAGGACAAGGAAGACACCGAGCAGGTGTTCCACATCTTCGAGAATCTGCCGCGCAAGGGCTTCATGGACGACGCGCGCGCCTTCGTCGAAAGCGAAAAGGGCCGCCAGTTGATGGCGAGCGAGCCCTATCTGCCCGACCTGCTCGACGATCATGGCTGGATCGACGCACTGCCCGAAGGCAGCGTCGGCCACGCCTATGTCACCTTCATGCGCCGCGAAGGGCTGTCGGCCGCGGGGCTCGTCGCCGAGGCCGACAAGATGGGCCGCCCGAAGTTCGACGACCAGATCCAGTGGTACGCCAACCGCCTGCGCGACACGCACGACCTGTTCCACATCCTGACCGGCTATGGCCGCGACGCGCTCGGCGAACAGTGCGTGCTCGGCTTCACTTATGGCCAGACGGGCAATTACGGCAATTTCTTCATCGCCTATGCCGGCGGCTACGAGCTGAAGCGCAGCGTCAAGGGCGATGCGCCGGTGATGGGCGCGATCCGTCAGGGCCAGCGCCACGGCAAGGCGTCGCAGGCGATCATCGAGCAGGACATCCGCTCGCTCCTCGCCGAGCCGCTCGAAGCCGCGCGCGCGCGGTTGGGGATCGGCGAGCCGACGCTGTATCAGGAAGCGCACCGCGCGTATCGCAGCCGCGGCATCGATCCGTATAATTTCCTCGCGTCGCAGGCGGCGGTCGCGGCCTGATCCTCGCGGCTTGCGAACCGGTCCGGCCGCGCTAAGGTCGGCCCGGGTCGCGCCATCGGGGAATTACGATGTTTCTTATGCTTATGGCCGCGCTCGCGACGCCGAGCCCGGCACCCGCCTGCGCCTTCAACCCGGCCAATGGGGCGATCACCCATGCCGCAGAGCCGACGCCGGCGTTCGAAGCCGCGGGGCTGAAATGGTTCATCGAGAACGAGGTGCTGCGCTTCGCGGGTGGGACCTATGCCAAATATGGCCTGCCGCGGCAGCTGGCGCCGATGGAGATCGAGGCTGCGGGCGATAGGGGCGATGTGCCGATCTTCATCGAGGCCGGCAATTATGTCGAGGCGCCCGAGGTCGTCTATGTGATGGTGAAATCGGCGGATTGCAGCTTTCAGCCTTACGCGCGGGAGTGAGCCTCAGCGCAATTCCTTGCGGATCATCAGCTTCAGGCCCGACCAGACCGCGTCGACCGCGCAGACCTTCACATCGACCCAGCCCATCGGCAGGCAGATTTCTCGGATGACATCCTCGGTGATGTCGGTCGGGACTTTCGACGCCTTCTTGGGCCAGCTCGCCCAGACGAAACCCGCGGGATCGATCAGGGCGCGCAGCTCGGTAAGCAGGCGTTCGAGTTCGGCGCGGTCGGTGGTGAAGATGTGCGCGGCCTGGAGTCCGGCTTCGGGTGCGGCGCGTTCGTCCAGTGCGATATCGCCGATCTCGGCGCGCACGCTGGCGGGCATTGCGTGGAACCAAGCGGTCACCCCGTCCTTCAGCGACAGCTTCTTCGCGAGCGGCGTGCCCGAATAGCCCGTCGTCATTTGTCCAACCGGGCGATCAGTGCCTGTGCGGCGGCGGGATTGCGGACCTTCGCGCCCGAGATGAAGAAAAGGAAGACGTCGCGGTCGCCCTTGGCCCAGTCGCGGGCCTGCCGGGCCCATTTGTCGAGCGCCTTGTCGTCATAGCCGGTTTCTACATTCTCCTCGCTGCGTTGCAGCCGCGCGTAGGTGAAGTCGGCGGTCTGTTCGTCTATGCAGGGGAATTCGTCGCTGTCGGCATAGACGATCGCCATGTTCCGTTCGCGCAGCATGTCGACGAACGCCGGGTCGCGGAAGCTTTCATCGCGGACCTCGATCGCATGGCGCAGCGGCAGGCCGTCCTGCGTATCGGGCAGCAGGTCGAGGAAGCCCGCGAAATCGTCGCGGTCGAATTTCTTGGTTGCCATGAACTGCCAGTGGATCGGGCCGAGCCGGTCGCCGAGGCGGGTGAGGCCCTGCGTCAGGAATTTCTCGATCGAGGCGGCGCCTTCCTTCAGCACCTTGCGGTTGGTCGTGAAGCGCGACGCCTTGACGCTGAACTTGAATCCGTCCGGCACCGACTCGGCCCAGTTCGTGAAGGTTTCGGGCTTCTGGCTGCCATAATAGGTGCCGTTGATCTCGATCCCGGTCAGGTGCTGGCCGGCATATTCGAGCTCGCGCTTCTGCGCGAGGCCGGCGGGGTAGAAGGGGCCGCGCCAGGGTTCGAAGGTCCAGCCGCCGATGCCGATGTGGATGCTCATTTTTTCATCGCCTGCCGAAGCTCATCATCTATCCCGGACCATAAAGTCTCCGGCTTAAGCACCAGCTCAACGCCTTGGTATCGTGCACCGCATACAATCTGCCTGAACCACGAGAGATATGACCACTCTCGCGGCTTGGGACTGTAGAGACAACGCCGCTCGGCATCCCAGTGAACTTCCATCGCTTCGCGATAGATATACGGGAAAGTCGCTGTCGCGGGCCTCACCCACAGCGACCCATTTTGATCTATCCCGACCTCTTCAATCGCATCGATCCGCATTGTGCCTCCATAAACATCATGCAGGCTGATTGGATGAATTTCCAGATGTTACGGGCGGCGATCAGGCGAGGGCCGCATCCGCCCCCATCAGCGCTGGGAAAAAGCCTTCATGCGCCTCGCGCAGTTCGGCGAGCGTCACCTGATGGTCGCTGCCCTCCAGTTCGAAGACGATGCGGTCCTTGATCGTGCGTCCGACCGGATCGACCGGCACGTCGGCGCGGCCCGCGGCGTCGAGGAAGTCGGCGAGGCAGGTGTCGCACACGGTGACCAGATACAGCCCTTGGTCCTCGCCGAAGAAGCTCTCGGCGATGCCGAACGGCTGTTCTTCGCTGACCAGCACGCCGATGTTCGATTTGAGCGCCATTTCGGCGAGCGTCACCGCGATGCCGCCGTCGGACACGTCGTGGCAGGCGGTGATCCAGCCGGCGTTGATCGCACCGCGGATGAAGTCGCCGGTGCGCTTTTCGCAGCGCAGGTTAACCTCGGGCGGCGGGCCTTCTTCGCGGCCATGGATTTCACGCAGCCACACCGACTGGCCGAGATGGCCGGCGCGTTCGCCGACCGCGAGCACGATGTCGCCGGTGCGTTTGAAGCCGATGCCGACCGCTTTGTTCAGATCCTCGATCACCCCGACGCCGCCGATTGCGGGGGTCGGCAGGATCGCGCTGCCGCCGCCGGTCGCCTTGCTCTCGTTGTAGAGGCTGACGTTGCCCGACACGATCGGATAGTCGAGCGCGACACACGCCTGCGCCATGCCGTCGAGGCAGCCGACGATCTGCCCCATGATTTCGGGACGCTGCGGGTTGGCGAAGTTCAGGCAGTTGGTGATCGCGAGCGGGGTCGCGCCGACCGCGCTGATGTTGCGCCAGGTTTCGGCAACCGCCTGCTTGCCGCCCTCGACCGGGTCGGCGTAGCAATAGCGCGGGGTGCAGTCGGTCGACATCGCGAGCGCGCGGTTGGTGCCGTGGATGCGGACGAGCGCGGCGTCGCCGCCGGTCTGCACCGTGTCGGCGCCGACCTGGCTGTCATACTGCTCCCAGATCCAGCGACGGCTGGCGATGTCGGGGGTGCCCATCAGCGTCTTGAGGTCGGCCGCGACATCCTTCGTCTCGGGGACGTTCGTCAGTTCGGCCTGCTTCGGCGTCGGGACGTGCGGGCGGTCATAGAGCGGCGCGTCGTCGGCGAGCGGCGCGAGCGGGATGTCGCAGACGATCTCGCCTTTATGCTCGAGCACCATGCGGCCGGTGTCGGTAACGGTACCGATGACCGCGAAGTCGAGTTCCCATTTGTGGAAGATCGCGGCGGCGAAATCCTCACGCCCGGGCTTCAGCACCATCAGCATGCGTTCCTGCGATTCGGACAGCATCATTTCATATGCCGTCATGCCGGTTTCGCGCTGCGGTACGTCGTCCATCTTGAGATGGAGGCCGACGCCGCCCTTCGACGCCATCTCGACCGACGAGCTGGTGAGGCCCGCGGCGCCCATGTCCTGGATCGCGACGATCGCGTCCGACGCCATCAGTTCGAGGCACGCCTCGATCAGCAGCTTTTCGGTGAAGGGGTCGCCAACCTGTACGGTCGGGCGCTTTTCCTCGGCATCCTCGCCGAAGTCGGCCGACGCCATGGTTGCGCCGTGGATGCCGTCGCGGCCGGTCTTCGACCCGACATAGACGATCGGATTGCCGACGCCGCTGGCGGCCGAATAAAAGATCTTGTCCTGCTCGGCGATGCCGACGGTCATCGCGTTGACGAGGATGTTGCCGTCATAGGCCTTGTGGAAATTGACCTCGCCGCCGACCGTCGGCACGCCGACGCAATTGCCATAGCCGCCGATGCCGTGGACGACGCCCGAGATCAGATGCTTCATCTTCGGATGGTCGGGGCGGCCGAAGCGCAGCGCGTTGAGGTTCGCGACGGGGCGCGCGCCCATGGTGAAGACGTCGCGCAAAATGCCGCCGACCCCGGTCGCTGCGCCCTGATAGGGTTCGATGTACGACGGGTGGTTGTGGCTCTCCATCTTGAAGATCGCGGCGAGCTTCTTGCCGCCTTCGCCTTCGCCGATGTCGATGACGCCGGCGTTCTCGCCGGGACCGCAGATCACCCAGGGCGCCTCGGTGGGCAGCTTCTTCAAATGGAGGCGCGAGCTTTTGTAGCTGCAATGCTCGGACCACATGACCGAGAAGATGCCGAGCTCGACGAGGTTCGGTTCGCGCCCGAGCGCGTGCAGGACACGCTCATATTCTTCCGGAGACAGGCCGTGTTCGGCGACGATCTCGGGGGTGATGACGGAGGCGGGCGCGGTTGCTGTCTGAGTCATGGCGCGCCTTTAGCGGGGCGCGCGCCATTGGAACAGACCCCATGAGGCCCTTGCAGGCGATAAATGGGGCCTGTTCCGGTCGGAGATCAGCGCGCGGCGAGGACGGTGACCGAGGCCTTGAGCGGCTCGACGTCCTTGAGCGAGAATTCGACCTGCTGCGAGCCGACGGTGCCGCGCACCTTATGGGTGCCGACGCGGAGCGAGAAGCGCTTCCCGGTCGCTTCGTCGACGCCTTCGATAATGCGGCGCTCGCCGACGGTCTTGATCGTGTAGCTGTAGATGCGGCCTTCGTGCTCGAAGCGGCGAGCCTCTTCGGCATGGGCGGCGGCGGGAAGCGCCGCGAACAGCGCGACGGCGGGGAGGATGAACTTTTTCATGATGCAAGTCCTTGTCTGGATGAACAAAACTTGCCTTTATGCCCCTCTCTTCTTGTGCAGTGCAGCATGACGGCGCTGCGGAGTCGCGGCAATTGCAAATAATGGAATCGCGATTGCGTGCGGTGACGTGGGGTCAGGCGCTGCGCGGGAGCAGGGTCAGCACCAGCCAGAGCGCGTCGAGCAGGCCGAACACCAGCGCGGTCGCGACATAGGCGGCGACGGCTTGCAGGCTCATGCGGTGGCGGCTCGCGGCCGGCGGTCGGCGCCGGCCCAGGCGGCGGTCGCGGCGAGCAGGGTGTAGGCGAAGAGCATCGTCGCAGGGATCGCGAGCGAATAGGCGGGCTCCTTGGGGCCGAACCAGTCGACCGCCTGTACCAGCGCGAGCAGCGCGGCGAGGATCCACAGCCGGCGGCTGCCCACCGGCGCCCGCGTGCGGCGCGCGTAATAGAAGAGCGCGGCGCCGATGAAGGCGAGCTCGAGCGGCATTGCGATCGCGGGATGGTTCCAGAGGCCAAGCCCGAGCTTCGGCGGCGCGCCGAACACAGTGAGGTCGGGAATATGGACGAGGAGATCGACGAACCAGTGCGACAGCACGACCAGCGCCGCGCCGATCGCCGCGGCGCGCCGCTTCGTCGCGAACAGGACGAGCGCGCCGAACCCTGCGGCCCACAACAGGCTCCCGATCAGGCTGTGCGTATAGGGCATGTGGTGGAGGTCCATCGGGTTCATCGCGGTGATGCCGGGTTCGATCCGCATCGCCTCTATGCCGGGCACGAGCAGCGCGGCGAAGCCGATGTCGACGAGCTGCGCGGCGACGAACAGCGTTCCGAGGCCCGCGGCTTTCGGCCGGGCGGCGGCGACCAGCGCCGGGGCGAAATGGCCGATGAACATGGTGGCGGATGCTAGGGCCGTGGCGGGCGGCGTCAAGCGCGAGTGCACTTGACCATCGGGGGGCGAAGGGGCCAAAGCAGGCGTCATGACGGACACCCCCGATAGCCCCGCCGAATCCGCAATTTCCTCGCTGTCGTTTGAAGCCGCGATGGGCGAGCTCGAGACGATCGTGCGGCGGCTGGAAAGCGGCGACGTCAGCCTCGAGGAATCGGTCACGCTCTACGAACGCGGCCATGCCCTGCGCGGCCATTGCGAAGCGCGGCTCGCCGCGGCGCAGGCGCGGATCGAGCAGGTGAGCCTCGGTGCCGACGGCCGCGCAGCGGGCACCGCGCCGTTCGGCGAGGGCTGAACCCGATGGCGGTCGCGGAGGGGGAGATCGATGCCGGCGCGCGGCTGGTCCACGCCGCACAGGCCGATGTCGCCGAGGCGATCGACCGGTTGTTCGACCAGTTGCTGCCCGTTCCCGACGACCCGCGCGACCGGCTGTACGAGGCGATGCGCCATGCCGCGATCGGCGGCGGCAAAAGGCTCCGCCCGCTGCTCGTCCGCGCGGCGGGCGACCTTTATCATGTCGACCGCGCACCCAGCCTGCGCGTCGGGGCGGCGGTCGAGGCGATGCACGTCTATTCGCTGATCCACGACGACCTGCCGTGCATGGACGATGACGACCTTCGCCGCGGCAAGCCGACGGTGCATAAGGCGTTCGACGAGGCGACCGCGGTGCTCGCGGGCGACTCGCTCCATGCGCTGGCGTTCGAATGGCTCGTCGATCCGGCGACCCACGCCGACCCGTTCGTGCGCAGCGAACTGATCCGCGAGCTGTCGCGCGCCGCCGGGCCCGCGGGCATGGCGGGCGGGCAGATGATGGACCTCGCCGCCGAGACTGCGCAATTCGACCTGCCGACGGTGACGCGGCTGCAGCAGCTGAAGACCGGCGCGCTGATTGCCTTTTCGGTCGAGGCGGGCGCGATCCTCGCGCGCATTCCGGCCGAGGGGCGCACGCCCTTGCGGGGCTATGCGCGCGACATCGGGCTGGCGTTCCAGATCGCCGACGACATCATGGACGTCGAGGGCGACGAGCAACTCGCGGGCAAGGCGCTGCACAAGGACGAGGCCGCGGGCAAGGCGACCTTCGTCACGCTGATGGGGCTCGACCGCGCGCGCGAGCAGGCGCAGGCGCTGGTCGACCAGGCGGTCGCGCATCTTGCGGGTTTCGGCGAGGAGGCGACGCTGCTGCGCGCCATCGCCTCTTATATCGTGGAAAGGGATCGCTGATGCGGGTGGGGGTTTATCCGGGGACGTTCGACCCGATCACGCTGGGGCATATGGACATCATCCGGCGCGGGGCCAAGTTCGTCGACCGGCTGATCGTCGGGGTCACGACCAACATCGCCAAATCGCCGCTGTTCGACGACGATGAGCGCATTGCGATGGTCGAGGCCGAGCTCGCGGGGATCGACGGCGATATCCAGGTCGTCGGGTTCAATTCGCTGCTGATGGACTTCGCCGACGCGCAGGGCGCGTCGATCGTCGTCCGCGGGATTCGCGGCGTCACCGATTTCGAATATGAGTATCAGCTGACGGGCATGAACCGCCAGCTCAACGCCCGGGTCGAAACCGTCTTTCTGATGGCCGACGTCAGCCTGCAGCCGATCGCGTCGCGGCTGGTCAAGGAGATCGCGATATTCGGCGGCGACATCCACAAATTCGTCACCCCGACGGTGCGCGACGCCGTGGTGGCGCGCATCGCCGAACGCGGACTGCGCCAAGGCATGGCATGATGATCGAATTCGGCACCGGGCCGGTGCCGCCTCCAAAAGCGCGTCCCAATCATTGAGCGTTCAGCTTTTTCCCGCTAGGGCGCGCCAGACGGGGCGCAAATTGCAGTTTTTCACAAAGGCCGATCCAGCATGACTTTCACTTTCCGCCCTCTGATCCTGACGGCGATGGCGTTCGGCCTTGCGGCTTCGGCCGTCGCACAGGAAGCCCCGCCGGCGCCGATGCCCGACGGCAGCGTGCCGCCCTCGGCCCCGGCCGAGGCGCCCGTGACGCCGCCTGCCGAAACCCCGGCACCTGCGGCCGATGCGGCGGCAGCGACCGCGACGCCCGCGGCACCGGCGATGACGCCCGATCAATATATCAACAATCCCGAATATATGCTCGACCTCGACCTCTCGACCGGCGGGCGCGTCGTCATCCAGCTCTATCCCAATGTCGCGCCGAACCATGTCGAGCGCGTCAAGCAGCTGGCGCGCGCGGGCTTCTACGACGGGGTCAAGTTCCACCGCGTAATCGACGGCTTCATGGCGCAGACGGGCGATCCGACGGCAACCGGACAGGGCGGCTCGCAGCTCCCCGACCTCAAGGCCGAATTCAACGCGTCGCCGCACCTGCGCGGCACGCTGTCGATGGCGCGCGCCGAGAGCGAGGACAGTGCGAACAGCCAGTTCTTCATCATGCTGCAGCCGCGCTTCGCGCTCGACCGGCGCTACACCGCCTTCGGCCGCGTCGTGTCGGGCATGCAATATGTCGATGCGATCCAGAAGGGCGAACCGCCCGCGGTGATGTCGCGCATGGTCCAGGTGTCGGTCGCCGCCGACAACAAGCCGGTGCCCCCCGCGTCGGCGTTGACCGAAGCGCAGCCCGCGCCGGCCGAGATCACCGCCGACCAGCTCAACGCGCCGATCCAGTAAGGAGAGGCGCGCGATGCGCGTCGACGCCTTCGATTTCGACCTGCCCAGCGAGCGCATCGCGCTCCGCCCCGCGCGCCCGCGCGATGCGGCGCGGATGCTCGTGGTTGCGGACGGGGCGATAAGCGATATGGGCGTGCGCGACCTGCCGTCGCTGCTGCGCGCGGGCGACTGCCTGGTGTTCAACGACACGCGGGTGATCCCCGCGCAGCTTGAAGGCACGCGCGGAGAGGCGAAGATCGGCGCGACCTTGCACAAGCGCATCGACCTCCGCCGCTGGCAGGCGTTCGTGCGCAACGCCAAAAGGCTGCGCGTCGGCGAGCGCGTCGATTTCGGCGCCGGGGTCGCGGCGGTTGCGGAGGAGCGGCTCGCCGACGGCAGCTTCGTCCTCGCCTTCGCGGGTGACGAGCCGGTCGAAGTCCTGCTCGAACGCGCGGGCACGATGCCGCTGCCGCCCTATATCGCGGGCAAGCGCCCGACGGACGCCGAGGATCGCAGCGATTATCAGACGATGTTCGCGAAGGAAGACGGCGCGGTCGCTGCGCCGACCGCGGCGCTGCATTTCACCCCCGAGCTGTTCGCGGCGCTCGCGGCGGCCGGGGTGAAGAGCGAGACGCTGACGCTGCATGTCGGCGCCGGGACCTTCCTGCCGGTCAAGGCGGACGACACCGACGACCATGTGATGCACGCCGAATGGGGCCGCATCGAAGCCGACACTGCGGCGCGGCTGAACGCCGTGCGCGCCGCCGGCGGCCGGCTGATCGCGGTCGGCACGACGAGCCTCCGCCTGCTCGAAAGCGCCGCGGGCGAGGACGGTACGATCGCGCCTTTCGCGGGCGACACCGCGATCTTCATCACGCCGGGCTATCGCTTCAAGGCGATCGACGGGCTGATGACGAACTTCCATTTGCCGAAGTCGACGCTGTTCATGTTGGTTAGTGCGCTGATGGGGCTGGAGACGATGCAGGCGGCCTACCGCCATGCGATCGAAAGCGAATATCGCTTCTACAGCTATGGCGACGCGAGCCTGTTGCTGCCCGATTAGAGGCTGTCCTGCTCCGATCGAATCACCGTGGCGCTGAACCTGTCGAAGGGGGCTTCCCGGATAGGCGCCCTTCGACAGGCTCAGAGCTGCGGTGCGATTTGCATGGGCCGCGCTCCAGCCCCGATCCTTAGCCATTTACGGATTTTCAAGGCCTATCCCCTAAAGGCTCCATATTGGTGGGGACCAGTATGATGATGCGAGATGCATAGGCCGGCGCGTTGCCCGGAGGACCGGGAGGAACGGGCGGTGCCAGACGGCGGCGGGCGTGGATTTCTGGGCAAGTTCGGCGGCGCCCGCGCGGCGCCGCGCGGCGAGGGCGTGCCGAATATCCAGGCCAGGGAAGCGCTGCTGCTCCTCCGGAATTACGAGGAAAGCGGGCAAGGCTGGTTCTGGTCGACCGACGCCAACGGGCGGCTGACCTATATCACCCCGTCGGTCGCCGAGCAGATGGGGCGGAGCGCCGCCGCGCTGGCGGGCGCGAGCTTTGCCGAGCTGTTCCTGCCAGCCGGAAGCCATGGCGAGCGCCAGCGCACCTTGCCCTTCCTCTTGACCAAACAGTCCAAATTCGACGAATTGCCGCTGCGCTGTGCCTTTGAGGGCGACCGCTGGTGGGCGGTGTCGGGGCGGCCGCATTTCGACGCCGGGGGGCGCTTCACCGGCTATCGCGGCAGCGGCGTCGACATCACCGAACAGCGCCGCTCGGCCGAGGATGCGTCGCGCCTTGCGATGTACGACAGCCTGACCGGGCTCGCCAACCGCTTCAACATTTCGAAAAAGCTCGACACGACGCTCGCCGCTTTTGCGCAGCAGCAGCGCTCGTGCGCGATCATGCTGCTCGACCTCGACCGCTTCAAGCAGGTCAACGACACGCTGGGCCACCCCGCGGGCGACGCGCTGCTCAAGCAGGTCGCGGGCCGCCTGCTCAAGATCGTCGGCGACAAGGAAATGGTCAGCCGGCTGGGCGGTGACGAGTTCCAGATCATCCTGCCCGACATCGAGGATCGCGGCAAATTGGGCGAGATGGCCGCCGACATCATCGCGAGCCTGTCGCAGCCCTATTCGGTCGAGGGCAGCCGCTGCATCATCGGCGCGTCGGTCGGGGTCGCGATCAGCCCCTTCGACGGCGACAACAGCGACAACCTCGTCCGCAACGCCGACCTCGCGCTCTATGCCGCCAAGGGCAACGGGCGCGGGCGCTTCGCCTTCTATTCGAGCGATCTGCACCAGGCCGCCGAGGATCGCCGCGCGCTCGAGGAGGATTTGCGCGACGCGCTGGCGCGCGGCGAAATGGAGCTGTCGTACCAGCCGATCGTCCAGGCCAGGACCAATGTCGTCACCGGCATGGAGGCGCTGGTGCGCTGGACGCACCCCGAGCGCGGGCCGATCTCGCCCGCCTTGTTCATCCCGATCGCCGAGGAAGCCAATCTGATCTGGGCGCTGGGCGAATGGGTGCTGCGCAAGGCGTGCGACGATGCGTCGCGCTGGCCGGGGGCGATGCGCGTCGCGGTCAATGTCTCGCCGATCCAGTTCGCCAATGCCGAACTGCCGCGGATCGTCGCGCATGCGCTCGCCGCGAGCGGGCTGCCGCCCGAGCAGCTCGAGCTCGAGATCACCGAAAGCGTGTTCCTGGGCGATTCGGCCGAGACGAGCCAGATGTTCAAGGCGCTGAAAGGGCTGGGCGTGCGCCTCGCGCTCGATGATTTCGGTACCGGCTATTCGTCGCTCGGCTACCTCCAGTCGGCGCCGTTCGACAAGATCAAGATCGATCAGAGCTTTGTGCGCGGGGCGACCGAGCCGGGGTCGCGCAACGGCGCGATCATCGCGGCGATCGTCGCGCTCGCCGAGGCGCTGGAGATGGAGACGACCGCGGAGGGGATCGAATCGCTCGACCAGCTCGACCTGATCCGCAAGCTCAACGTCAGCCATGTGCAGGGTTTTGTGTACAGCAAGTCGGTATCGAACGACGAACTGCTCGGCCATGCCGAGACGGGCAACTGGATGATCGAGCCCGCGGGGCCGGCGCGCCAGCGCAACGG
Source organism: Sphingopyxis sp. GW821-FHT12F08 (assembly GCF_058806755.1). NCBI lineage: Bacteria > Pseudomonadati > Pseudomonadota > Alphaproteobacteria > Sphingomonadales > Sphingopyxidaceae > Sphingopyxis > Sphingopyxis sp. GW821-FHT12F08. The sequence continues at coordinate 771,170 of NZ_JBXAQA010000002.1, read as the reverse complement.
CCGCTTCCAGATGTTCCGCAAGGTCGGCGCGATCCACGGCAATTACCGTTACACCGTGGTGATGCGCAACCTGTCGGCGACCGGCGCCTTTATCGAGGGGTTGATCGACGTGCCGCTGGACACGCAGTTCGTGATCGATTTCGGCGAAGGGCAGCTGGTCACCGGCACCGTCCGCCGGTCGAAGAAGCACCAGCAGGGCATCGAGTTCGAACAATCGATGGTGAGCGACGGCAATGGCGGGCTGTGCACGCGGCACCGCGTGTCGCCCTATCTGATCGCCGCGGCGAGCCAGCAGGCGGGGATCGCGCTGCCCAGTTTTACCACGACGAGCGACTGGGCGGCCAAATGATCGCGGGCCTTTTCAGGGCCTAGCGCTTTGCCGATCATGCTGTCACAAGACGCGGCATGAGGGATATTCGCAACATCAAAGCCCTGGGCGCCGTCGCGCTGGCCTGGGCCCTGCTCACTGCCGCATCGACCGGTCCGTCGACCGGCGAACAGGTCGCCGACCTGCTCGACGCGGGCAAGCCGATCGAGGCCTTTTCGCTCGCGCAGGCGAAGGCGAACGAGGGCGATGCCGAGGGGCAGTTCGCGCTCGGATGGTTCTACGACAATGGCGAGCATATGACCGCCGACAAGGCGAAGGCGGCGGGGCTGTACCGCCAATGTGCCGATGCGGGGCTGAGCCAGTGCCAGTGGCGGCTGGGCGTGATGCTCGACACCGCCGACGGCGTCGCCGAGGATTCCGCGGCGGCGCTGGCGCTGATTTCCAAAGCGGCGGCGCAGGGCAATGGGCAGGCGCAGATGAGCCTCGCGGTGATGCACGCCAATGGGCGCGGCACGCCGGTCGATTATGCGAAGGCGATGGAAAATTACCAGGCCGCGGCGAAGGCCGGCCAGCCGCACGCCTTTTTCGGCGTCGGGCTGCTCTATCTCGAGGGGCAGGGGGTCGCGAAGGACGGCGAGACCGCGGCGGCGTGGTTCTCGGTCGCGAATTTGCTCGGCGACGCGCAGGGCAAGGCGACCAGCGAGCGGCTGCTCGCGGGGCAGAAGAACGAGGTGCTCGACCGCGTCGCGGCGAAGGCCAATGCGATCTACGCCGAATATATCGGCCCGCTCGCGAAGGCTGCGGCGCCGGCCACTCCGCCCGCGCCCAAGACGCCCTGACGGAACCGGGCGCCACCCCGTCCGTTCTCCTGTCGACCAACGACGGAGACGATCATGGCGGAAAGCAAGATTTTCGAGCGGCTGAAGGCCGACCACGACCGGCATCGCGACCTGCTCGACCGGATCGACGAGACGCATGGCGACAGCGACGAGCGCGAGCAATTGTTCGAGGCGTTCCGCGTCGAGGTGACCGCGCATGCGGCGTCCGAAGAGTTGTCGCTCTATGCGACGATGATGGCCAAGCCCGACCTGCGCGAAGACGCGCAGCACAGCGCGAGCGAGCATAAGGAAATCGACGAGATGCTCACCGAGCTCTACGAGATGGACTTCGCCTCGACCGGCTGGCTGACGCGCTTCCGCACGATGAAGCACCGTTACCTCCACCATATCGAGGAGGAAGAGGACGAGATGTTCCCCGCCGCCGAGGAAGGGCTGAGCCAGGCGCGCAAGGAGGAAATCGCGGAGATTTTCGCCAAGGAGAAGCCGAAGGAAAAGGCGAAGGCGGCCGAGGAAGAGCCGTCGAGCGAGGATGAGCGGGAGTAGGGGGCGGGAGCGAGGATTATGCTCTCTCCCCTTCAGGGGAGAGATACGAAGGCTTGGCAGCTTGCTGCCTAGCCGGAGTTGAGAGGGGCTTCCGATCGCTGGCGGTCATGCCCCTCTCCAAGCTCCGCTAGCTCCTGACGGAGCAAGCTGCGCTATCCTCTCCCCTGAAGGGGAGAGGGCTATATGTCCGCTCGCCGAACCACCCCCACCTCGACTTTTCCCCCCACCCCCGCCATAGGCGCGCGCCATGACGACAAGATTCGCCTTTTCGGTCGCCGCGACCGACGGCGCTGCGCGCACGGGTACGATCGCGATGCTGCGCGGCGAGATTCGCACCCCCGCCTTCATGCCCGTCGGCACCGCCGCGACGGTGAAGGCGATGCGGCCCGCCGAAGTGCGCGCGACCGGCGCGGACATCATCCTCGGCAACACCTATCATCTGATGCTGCGGCCGACCGCCGAACGCATGGTCCGGCTGGGCGGACTCCATAAATTCATGGGCTGGGACCGGCCGATCTTGACTGACAGCGGCGGCTATCAGGTGATGAGCCTGTCGGCGCTGACCAAGCAGAGCGAGGAGGGGGTGGCGTTCAAGAGCCACCTCGACGGGTCGCGGCATATGCTGACCCCCGAACGCTCGATGGAGATCCAGCGGTTGCTCGGCAGCGACATCGTGATGGCGTTCGACGAATGCCCGCCGAACGGTGTCGACGCCAAGCGCGCCGCGGCGAGCATGGAACGCTCGATGCGTTGGGCGGCGCGCAGCCGCGCCGGCTTCGACGCGGGCGAGGAGCATGCTGCGCGGTCGGCGCTGTTCGGCATCCAGCAGGGCTCGCTCGACGAAAAATTGCGCGCGCGCTCGGCCGCGGCGCTGACCGACGTCGGCTTCGACGGCTATGCGATCGGGGGGCTCGCGGTGGGCGAGGGGCAGGAGGCGATGTTCGGCGTGCTCGACTTCGCCCCTGGCCAGCTTCCTGCCGACAAGCCGCGCTACCTGATGGGGGTCGGGAAACCCGACGATCTGGTGGGTGCCGTGGCGCGAGGTGTGGACATGTTCGACTGCGTGCTGCCGACGCGCTCGGGCCGCAACGGGCAGGCCTTCACCTGGGAAGGGCCGGTCAATATCCGCAACGCCAGGCACGCCGAGGACAAGGGTCCGCTCGATGCCGCGTGCGGCTGCCCGGTGTGTTCGACCTGGTCGCGCGCCTATCTGCATCACCTCGTCCGCGCGGGCGAGATGCTGGGCGCGATGCTGATGACGCAGCATAATCTGCATTTCTACCAGGATCTGATGGCGGGAATGCGCAGCGCGATCGCCGAAGGGCGCTTCGCGGCCTTCCAGTCGGATTTCGAGGATCGCTATCGCCGCGGCGCGGCCCGACGAGTCAGTTGAGCTTGTTGAGCAGGTCCATCATCGAATCTGGGATATTCTCCTCGATCGCCGACTCATAAGCGCGACGCAGGGCGATGTTCACGTCCTGCGCCTTTTTGGGCATTTTTTTGTCGGCGTCTTTTCCGGTGGCCTTGGCTCGGGAACCGGTTTCAGACGACATTATCGTGACATCCAATGGACATGGGGCCTGTAGCTAACCGCGCGGCGAGCAAAGCGCAATGACGCTTTGTTCCTTCCCCATGAAACCAATTTGCGGCTAAATCGTTCCGTGACAGCGCAATAATATCGGGCGTGGCGGGCGTGCGCGCGCCTTTCGCCGGGTTTTGCGCCCGGTATTCGAATGTTTCGGGGCAGGCAGCGACCTGTTTTAGGAGGTAATATATGTCATTGGGTCAGGCGATCGCGCCGCATCTTCCCTATCTGCGCCGCTACGGGCGGGCGATTTCGGGAAGCCAGCAAAGCGGCGATGCACTGGTCGCGGGCCTTTTGCAGACCTTGGTGGCGAATCCCGGGGCGGTCGACACCAGCGCCGACCTGCGCATCCAGCTCTATCGCATGGTGCACGACAATTTCGGCCTCGTCGCCGAGCAGGCGGGAGCTTCGGATGAACCCGCGGCGGCTGACATCGCGATCGCCGATGCGCGGCTGCGGCGCATTCCCTCGCTCGCGCGCCAGGCGCTGCTGCTGACTGCGGTCGAGGGGTTCAGCGAAGACGAGGCGGGGCGGATCGTCGGGCGCGACGCCGGCACGGTGCACGCCCTGATCGCGCAGGCGCTGGACGAGATCGAGCGTCAGACGCGCGCGCGAATCCTGATCATCGAGGACGAGCCGATCATCGCGATGGACATCGAAATGATCGTCCGCGACCTCGGCCACGACGTCGTCGCGGTCGCGACCACCCATGCCGAGGCGGTCGCCGAGGCGCAGAAGCACAAGCCCGGCCTCGTCCTCGCCGACATCCAGCTCGCCGACAACAGCTCGGGGATCGAGGCGGTGCAGGAAATCCTCGCCGAGGTGAAGCTGCCGGTCATCTTCATCACCGCCTTTCCCGAACGGCTGCTGACCGGCGACCGCCCCGAGCCGGCGTTCCTGCTCACCAAGCCGTACCAGCCCGCGACGCTGCGCGCGGCGATCTCGCAGGTGCTGTTCTTCGACGAGAGCACGGTTCCGGCCTGACGCCTTGCCATGCGCAGATGCGCGGGCGATAGCGGCGGGCGATGACCGCACCGGATTCTTCCGCGCGCCAATCGGCGCTCGATCGCCTGACCGCCAACGCGCCGTTCCTCGCGCGGCTCGCCGAAATCCATGCCGACGACGTCGCGCGTTTCCTGCGCGAGGGCACCGACGCGGCGCTGGTCGCGGTCACGGCGCCGCCGGTCGACGACGACATCATGGTCGGCCTGCGCCACTGGCGCGGGCGGATGGCTTTGCTCCTCGCGCTCGGCGACCTGTCGGGCGAGCATGATGTGACGACGACGACGCGGCATTTGTCGGCCTTCGCCGACGCCGCCTGCGACGCCGCGCTTGCCGCCGCCTTTGCCGAACGCACGGACGAGGACGCGCGCGGGCTGTCGGTGATCGCGCTTGGCAAGCTCGGCAGCCACGAACTCAATTACTCGTCGGACATCGACCCGATATTGATCTTCGATCCCGAGACGATGCCGCGCCGCCAGCGCGACGATCCGACCGAGGCGGCGGTGCGCATCGCGCGGCGGATGACCGAGATCCTGTCGGCGCGTACCGCGAACGGCCATGTGCTGCGCGTCGACCTCCGCCTCCGCCCGCACCCCGAGGTGACGCCGATCGTGCTGCCGGTCGATGCCGCCATATCCTATTATGAATCCGAGGCACTGGCGTGGGAGCAGGCCGCGTTCATCCGGTCGCGCGCCTCCGCAGGCGACCGCGCATTGGGCGGTGAATTCCTGTCGGCGATCCAGCCCTTCATCTGGCGCCGCAGCCTCGATTTCCGGCAATTGAAGGAAATCGGCGCGATGAGCGACCGCATCCGCGACCATTTTGCGCAGGGGCAGGCCTTCGGCCCCGGTTACGACCTCAAGCGCGGGCGCGGCGGCATCCGCGAGATCGAATTTTTCGCGCAGGTCCATCAGCTGATCTACGGCGGTCGCGACCCGTCGCTGCGCGTGCCGGCGACGGTCGGCGCGCTCGCCGCGCTCGCGAAGGCGGGACGGATCGATGCCGATATCGCCGAGCGGCTGACCGGCCATTATGCGGTGCTGCGGCGGGTCGAGCATCGGCTGCAGATGATCGAGGACCAGCAGACGCACTGCCTGCCGCTCCAGCCCCCCGCGCTCGACGCGGTGGCGCGGCTCGACGGGCACGCCGACGGCGCGGCGCTTCTCGCGATGCTCGAGCCCGTCACTGCCGATGTCGCGGCCTGTTACGACCGGCTGGTGCTCGAACGCGCGGCGACGAACGGGCTGCCGCGCGACGAGGGCGAGCTGGCGGGCGCGCTGATGGCGGCGGGGTTCGAGCCGGCCGACGCGGCGCTGCGCACCATCGCGGAATGGCGCGGCGGCAAGCTGCGCGCGCTGCGCACGCCCGCCGCGCAGGATGCGCTCGAAACCGTCCTGCCCGGGCTGGTCAAGGCGCTGGGCGCCGCGCCCGATCCCGAGACGGCGCTGACGCGCTTCGACAAGCTCGTCTCGGGGCTGCCGAGCGCGATCAATTTCTTCCACCTGCTCGCGGCGCAGCCCGAGCTCGCGAAGGTCGCGGTGCGCGTGCTGACGCTCGCCCCGACGCTGGCCGAGGCGCTTGGCGCGCGGGTCGAGCTGATCGAGGGGCTGATCGACAAGCGCGCGTTCGAGGCGCCCGCGACCAGGGCCGAGCTGCTCTCCGAATGGGCGCCGGGGCTGGCGGGGCTCGATTATGAGCGGCTGCTCGACCGCGTGCGCGACCGCGTCGGCGAGCGGCGCTTCGCCTATGGCGTGCAGCTGATCGCGGGTGCCACCGACCCGATGATGATCGCCTGCGGCTATTCCGAACTCGCCGAGGCGGCGCTGCAGGTGCTCGCCGACGCGACGGTCGCCGAGTTCGTCGAAGCGCACGGGCGGATCGCCGACAGCGAACTCGTCGTGCTCGCGCTGGGGCGGCTGGGCGGGCGGGCGCTGACGCACGCGTCGGACCTCGACCTCATCTATCTTTTCACCGGCGATCATCTCGCCGAATCGGACGGGCGGCGGCCGCTCGGCGCGACCACCTATTACAACCGCCTCGCGCAGCGGCTGACCGGCGCGATGTCGGTGCCGACCGCGGCGGGCAAGCTCTATGAAGTCGACACGCGGCTGCGGCCCCAAGGCGCGCAGGGCCCGCTGGTCGTCACGCTCGACAGCTTCGAACGCTATCAGCGCGAGGAGGCGTGGACGTGGGAGCATATGGCGCTGCTCCGCGCGCGGGCGGTCTATGGCTCGGATCGCGCGAAGGCCGCGGTGCAGCGGATCATCGACGCGCTGCTCGCGATTCCGCGCGATCCTGCCAAGCTCGCGCAGGATGCCGCCGGGATGCGCGGCAAGATGGCGGCGCACAAACCGCCGAAGGGCGCGCTCGACATCAAGGGCGGGCTGGGCGGGCTCGTCGACCTCGAGTTCGCGATGCAGGTGACGCAGCTGTCGAGCGGGCGCTGCCACGACCCCAATATCGGTTCGGCGCTCGCCTGCCTGCGGATCGAGGGGCTGGCGCCGGCGGAGATTTGCGACGCGCACGGGCTGCTCGCGCGGATGCTGGTGATGCTGCGGCTGACCGCGCCCGACGGCGAGCCCGCGACCCCGGCGGCGCGCCAGCTGGTCGCGGCGGCGTGCGGCGAGCCCGGCTGGCCGCAACTGCTTGCCGCGCACGATGCGGCGCGGCAGGAGATCGCGAACTGGTGGGCGTCGATTCGCCCCGATCATCAGGAGAATGAGCCATGACCCTTGCCATCGGTGATGCCGTGCCCGCCGTTACGCTGCTCGACGCCGACGGCGCGGCGATCGACCTGAAGGCGCTGAAGGGCGCGCCGTTGGTGGTCTATTTCTACCCCAAGGCCGATACTCCGGGCTGCACCGTCGAGGCGCAGGATTTCACGCGGCTGGCGCCCGAATTCGCGAAGCTCGGCGCGCAGGTGCTCGCGGTGTCGCGCGATGCGCCCGCGAAGCTCTGCAAATTCCGCGACAAATATGGGCTGACCGTGCGCCTCGCTTCGGACGAAGACGGCGCGGTGTGCGAGGCGTTCGGGACCTGGGTCGAGAAGCAGAATTACGGCCGCACCTATATGGGGATCGAACGTTCGACCTTCCTGTTCGGCGCCGACGGCACGCTGGCGAAGGAATGGCGCAAGGTGCGCGTGAAGGGCCATGCCGAGGCGGTGCTGGAGGCGGCGAAGGCGCTTTGACGACCTTGGGCGAAGCCGCGCGCGCGGTGCTGCTCACCGCCGACCCGCACGCCAAGAGGCGCGCGGCGCGCGGGCTGGCGCGTGCGTGGCGGCGGGGCTCGCTTGCGCATCGCTGCGAGGTCGCGATGCCCGACCGGCCCGCCTGGCCCGCCGAGCCGCAGCTGCTGCCGCCCAACCAGATGCCGCGCCGCCGCAAGGGCGGGTCCGACCGCGGGCGGATCGCGATGCTCCACGCGCTCGCACATATCGAGTTCGTCGCGATCGACCTCGCGGTCGACCTGATCGGGCGCTTCGGCGGTGAATTTCCGCGGGGCTTCGTCGACGACTGGATCGCGGTCGCGGCCGACGAGGCGATGCATTTCGCGCTGATCGACCGGCGGCTGCGCCAGCTCGGCAGCCATTATGGCGCGCTGCCCGCGCATGCCGGGCTGTGGGAGGCGGCCGAGCAAACGAGCGATGATGCGCTGGCGCGGCTCGCGATCGTGCCGATGGTGCTCGAGGCGCGCGGGCTCGACGTTACTCCGGCGATGATCGAGCGGTTTCGCGGCACCGGCGACGTCGCCTCGGCGCTTATCCTCGAACGCATCTATGCCGACGAGATCCGCCATGTGACCGCGGGCACAGTCTGGTTCGAATGGGCGTGCGAGAGAAGGGGATTCGCACCGGCGTTAACCTGGCAAAGCCTCGTAAAATCGCGATTTCGGGGAGTGTTGAAGCCGCCGTTCAACGACTCGGCGCGTCGTGACGCCGGTTTAACGCAAGAATACTATGCCGTTGTTGCTTCGTAAGGCCCGCCCCCGCAGACAGGCTGCCGGGCGGATGATCAATCATCCAAAAGCAGACTAAACCGGCACCAATGGCCGTTCCGGACCATTGGCGACAAGGCAGATGCGGGGTCGTAAGTGATTAACACTCTTCTGGCGCAAAAGTTTCATTTTGGGCTGATCTTTTGTGCCACCGCGCTGATGGGCGTGAACGCCCCGGCGGCTCATGCCGCAGAAAACAGCGCCGATGCGAGCATCGTCGTACCCGACGAACCCGATGACGACAGCTTCGACGCGGGCGTGCCGCAGGTCGGCGAAGATAGCGAAGCGCGTGCGATCTTCCAGGCGTGGAAGCGCCTCGACACCGGGCTGACGCAGAGCCTGGGCGTTTCGGTCCCGTCGCGGGTGCCGATCCAGAACATGTCGCTCTCGTCGTCCTACGGCATGCGCGTCCACCCGATCACCGGCAAGGTCGCGCGCCACAACGGCATCGACATCCCGGCGCCGCACGGCACCCCGATCTACGCCACCGCCGACGGCACCGTCGGCCGCGCCCAGCGCCTAGGCGGCTATGGCAATTACGTCGAAATCGAACATGGCAACGCGATCCAGACGCGCTACGGCCATATGTCCTCGTACATCGTCCGCCCCGGCCAGCAGGTGAAGAAGGGCGAGATCGTCGGTTATGTCGGCTCGACCGGCCGCTCGACGGGCAATCACCTGCATTATGAAGTCCGCATCGAAGGCGCGCCGGTCAATCCGATGCCCTTCTGCCGCCAGGATTCGATGGCGATCGCGGCGATCACCGGTGACAAGCTCGCGATGGGCGGTCCCGAATAAACAAGTTTCCAGGGTCGGAGAGGAGGGGCGCCCAACGGTTCAAGCCGGGGCGCCCTTTTTCTTTTGGGTGCCTGGGATGGCGGGTTTCGGGCGGTTGCGGACAACGCCGGTCCTCCCCGTGCGGGGGAGGATCGGCAACGTCCGCTCCCCACCCCAAAGCCGCCACCCGCGCAACACCTATCCCAGCAACCCCTTCCATTCGCGCCCGCACGCCCTATCTTCACCCCATGGCCACGCAGCTTTCCGATATCACCCTGTCCCCTGCCGCCGCGGCGCGCGTCCGCTGGATCGCGCAGCGCAAGGGCAACACCGACGCCGCGTTGCGGCTCGCCGTCGATGGCGGCGGCTGTTCGGGCTTCACCTATCGCTTCGGGCTCGCCGAGAGCATCGACGCCGGCGATATCGTCACCGAGACCGATGGGGTGAAGCTGGTCGTCGATCCGGTCAGCATCGACCTGGTGCGCGGCTGCGTCGTCGACTTCGTCGATTCGCTCGGCGGATCGTCGTTCAAGGTCGAAAATCCCAACGCGGCCTCGGGCTGCGGCTGCGGGTCGAGCTTCTCGATCTGACGCCTTTCGCGGGGCGCCGCATGCTGCCATAGATGCGGCATGAAAATCGCGACCTTCAATATCAACGGGATCAAGGCGCGGCTGCCGCGCCTCATCGAATGGCTCGAGGAAACCCAGCCCGACATCGCCTGCCTGCAGGAACTGAAGTCGAGCGACGAGACGATGCCGACCAAGGAGATCGAAACGGCGGGTTACGGCTTCCTCTATCACGGGCAAAAGGGCTTCAACGGCGTCGCGATCCTCGCCAAAGGCACGATGCCGGTCGAGACGCAGCGCGGGCTGGCGGGCGAGGCCGAGGACGAGCAGTCGCGCTATCTGGAGGCCGACGTGCACGGCCTGCGTGTCGGGTGCATCTATCTCCCCAACGGCAATCCGCACCCGGGTCCGAAGTTCGATTATAAGCTCCGCTGGATGGCCCGCCTGCGCGAGCGTGCGAAGGAACTGCTCGCCGCCGAGATCCCGGCGATCCTGACCGGCGACTATAACGTCATCCCCTACGACGACGATGTGTGGGACCCGCGCGGGCCAATGGCGGGTGACGCGCTGATGCAGCCCGAATCGCGCGACGCCTGGTTCCGCCTGCTCGGCGACGGCTGGACCGACGCGGTGCGCAGCCGCCATCCCGCGGGCGGGGTGTGGACCTTCTGGGACTATCAGGCGGGCGGCTGGCAGCGCGACCATGGTTTTCGCATCGACCATCTGCTGCTGAGTCCGGCACTCGCCGACCGGCTGATCGGCGCGGGCGTCGACAAGGACCATCGCGGCCGCGAGAAGGCAAGCGACCATGCGCCGACCTGGGCGGTGCTGGGATGAGCCTGTTGTCCGCCGCGAAGCTGGCGGACGCGCCGCTCTTCGCCGGACTCGACGCGGCTGAGCTCGCCGAACTCGCCGACGGTTTTTCGCCGCGCCATTTCGCCGACGGCGCGGCGCTGCTGGTCCAGAACGAGCGCGCCGAAGGGCTGTATCTGGTCGACGAAGGCCGGGTCGATATCGGCAAGCGGCTGCCGGGTGGCGGGCTGGCCTTGCTCGCCAGGGTCGGCCCCGGCGAGGTGATCGGCGACATGGCGCTGATCGGCCGCGACCTCAAGCGCTCGGCGATGGGCATCGCGCGTGGGCCGGTGGCGAGCTGGTACCTGCCCGCCGACCAGTTCCGCGCGGCCTTGGCGCGGCTCCAGCCCGCGTCGCTGCGGCTGCAGGCGGCGCTCGGCGAGCTGATCGCCGCGCGCGTCGCGGGCAAGACGCGCGATATCGCCGCGCTGCTCGCGAGCGAACCCGACAGCTTCACGCCGCGCCCGCAGCGCGCGCTGGCGCCGGTCGTCGAGGAGGATTTCGCGGCCGAGGCGTTCCTCGCCAAGCTGCCCTGCTGCGCGGAGATGAACCCGGCGCAGCGACAGGCCTTCTGGGATGCGGGGACGCGGATCGACGTGGCGGCGGACGGCGACCTTGCCGCGGTGGGCGCGGCGTCCGACGGCTTGTGGCTCGTCGTGCGCGGCGCGGTGCGCAGCGCGCTGCCGCACAAGGATGGCGTCTATCAGCTGACGATCACCGGCCCCGGCCAGCTGGTCGGGCTGTCGCCGCTGCTGCTGGGCGCGCCGCACGACCGGATGCTGCGCACGAGCGAGCAGGCGACGCTGCTCCGCTTCGAGCGCGACACCTTCCGCGAGATGCTGGGCACCGGTGACGCGCTGAGCCGCGAGGTCGGGGCATCGGTGAACGCTGATCTGGTCACTGCGCTTGACGCGCTCGACCAGGTCGAGGCACGCATCCTCGCGATGCGGCGCGGGCATGCGGTGGCGGCCTAGCTTATGACTGCGTCGCGCTGGATCGCCACCGCATTTTGCTTGATCTCCGCGCATCCCGCGGCAGCAGATGAGCAAGGATTCGACAAGGCGCTCAAGGATTTTCGCGCGCTCCATAGCGCGGAAGCCCGCCGCGCGAATATCGCCGGCAGCAGTTTCTATTTCGTGCGTGACGGGCGCGTCGTGGCCGCCGACCATCTGGGCGAGCAGGATGCTGAGGCATATGTCCCGGTCGATTCGCGCACCGTCTATCATTGGGCGTCGGTGACCAAGACGATGACCGGCATCGCGATCATGCAGCTGCGCGATCGCGGGCTGCTGTCGCTCGACGATCCGGTCGTCAAATATGTGCCCGAACTCGCCGCGGTGCATAATCCGTACGGTGATACGGGTGCGATCACCCTGCGCCAGCTGATGAGCCACAGCGCGGGGTTCCGCAGCGGCACCTGGCCGTGGCGCGACCATGGTTGGCAGCCGTTCGAGCCTGCAAGCTGGTCGCAGCTGGTAGCGATGTTGCCGTACACGCAAGTCGAGTTCAAACCGGGCAGCCGCTTCGGCTATTCGAACCCGGGCATCGTCTATCTCGGCCAGGTCATCGAGCGGCTGTCGGGCGAGGACTATGAAGTCTATATCGACAAAAATATCCTGAAGCCGTTGGCGATGCACGACAGCTATTTCGACCGCACGCCGCCGCACCTGCTGCCGCACCGCTCGCACAGCTATACTATCCGCGACGGCAAGCGTGCCGCGGCGCCCTTCGATGTCGACACCGGCGTGACGGTGTCGAACGGCGGGCTCAACGCGCCGATGCCCGACATGGCAAAATATGCGGCGTTCCTGCTCGGCGACCCGGCGCGACAGGCCGATTACGACTTGGTGCTGAAGCGGTCGTCGCTCGAGGAAATGTGGGTGCCGCAAATCGCGGCGGGCGAGGATTTTACGCAGGGCCGCATGGCGAAGACGACGCAGAGCGGGCTGTCCTTCTTCGTCGATCGCAGCGCGGGCGTGCGCTTCGTCGGCCACAACGGCGACCAGAACGGCTTTCGCGCCTATTTGAGCCTCTGCCCCGACCAGCGGGCGGGAACGTTGCTGGCGTTCAACACCGAAACAAAGGGCGTCGAGAACAGCCCCGCCAATCGCGACACCGCCGAATCGCGGATCGCGCTGGCGACCGATCGCCTGTGCGAGGCGCTGGCGAAGTAGCGCTTACCGGTTCTTCCGCCCCGCGATCAGCCCGTCGACGAGGCTCGGGTCGGCGAGCGTCGAGGTGTCGCCCAGCGAGCCGAAATCATTTTCCGCAATTTTCCTGAGGATGCGGCGCATAATCTTGCCGCTGCGTGTCTTGGGCAGGCCGGGGGTCAGGTGGATATGGTCGGGGGTCGCGATCGGGCCGATTTCCTTGCGGACCTGTTGCTTGAGCGCGGCGGCGACTTCCTCGGTCGCCTCGACCCCGGCGTTCAATGTGACATAGGCGTAGATGCCCTGGCCCTTGATGTCGTGCGGGAAGCCGACGACCGCGGCTTCGGCGACATCCGCGTGCAGCACGAGCGCGCTTTCGACCTCGGCGGTGCCCATGCGATGGCCCGAGACGTTGATCACGTCGTCGACGCGGCCGGTGATCCGCCAATAGCCGTCGGCGTCGCGGCGGCAGCCGTCGCCGGTGAAATATTTGCCCTTGTAGGTCGAGAAATAGGTCTCGGCGAAGCGGCCATGGTCGCCATAGATCGTCCGCGCCTGCCCGGGCCAGCTGTGCGTGATGCACAGATTGCCCTCGGCAGCGCCGCCCGTCTGTTCATCGGCGAGCACACCGCCCTCGGCATCGACGAGTTGCGGACGGATCCCGAAGAAAGGCTTGCCGGCGCTACCGGGCTGCGCAGGATGCGCGCCGGGCAGGGTGGTGATCATGATGCCGCCGGTCTCGGTCTGCCACCAGGTGTCGATAACCGGCACGCGGCCCTTGCCGACGGTGTCGCTGTACCAGCGCCACGCCTCGGGGTTGATCGGCTCGCCGACGCTGCCGAGCAGGCGGATCGACGACAGGTCGTGGCGCGTCACATAATCGTCGCCCTCGCGCATCAGCGCGCGGATCGCGGTGGGGGCGGTGTAGAGGATGTTGACCTTATGCTTGTCGACGACCTGCCAGAAGCGGTCGTGGTCGGGATAATTGGGCACCCCCTCGAACATCAGCGTCGTCGCGCCATTCTGAAGCGGGCCATAGACGACATAGCTGTGGCCGGTGACCCAGCCGATGTCGGCGCTGCACCAGAAGATCTCGCCCGGACGATAGTCGAAGCCGTACCAGAAGGTCGTCGCGGTCCACACGCTGTAGCCGCCGACCGTGTGGAGCACGCCCTTCGGCTTGCCGGTCGAGCCCGAGGTGTAGAGGATGAACAGCGGGTCCTCGGCCTTCATCGGCTCGCACGGGCAGTCGGCGGGGACATCAGCCGACAGCGCATCGTACCAATGGTCGCGGCCTTCCTTCATGTCGACGTCGCCGCCGGTGTGCGAAATGACGAGCACTGCCTTGACGTCCACGCGCTCCAATGCCTTGTCGACATTGGCCTTCAGCGGCACGACCTTGCCGCCGCGCAGCCCTTCGTCGGCGCAGATCACCCAGTCGCTCGCGCAATCCTCGATGCGGCCGTGGATCGCCTCGGGCGAGAAGCCGCCGAAGACGACGCTGTGGACCGCGCCGATCCGCGCGCAGGCGAGCATCGCGACCGCGCCCTCGGGGATCATCGGCATATAGATGGTGACGCGGTCGCCCTTCCGGACGCCCAGCTTTTTCAGCGTGTTGGCGAAGCGGACGACGTCGGCGAGCAGCGCCTTGTAACTGATCGTGCGCGTCTCGCCGTCGGGGGCGTCGGGTTCGAAGATGATCGCAGTGCGCTCGCCATGCCCCGCGGCGACGTGGCGGTCGATCGCATTGTGGCAGAGGTTGAGGACGCCGTCCTCATACCATTTGATCGACACCGGGTCGTAGGACCAGTTGGCGATCTTCGTGGGAGGCGTGATCCAGTCGAGGCGCTTGGCCTGTTCGGCCCAGAAGGCGTCGGGGTCGGCGACGCTCTGGGCGTAGAGCCGGTCATAGTCGGCTGCGGTGCAATGGGTGTTCGCGGCGGCGTCGGCGGGGACGGGGACCAAAGGTTCGGAGGGGGGTAGGTCGGACACGGCAGCTCTCCTCTATTTGCTCTCCCCTTAGCCGCTCGTATCGCGCGAAGTCGAGATGCCCGTCGGTCGCATACGACTTCGGGGCGTCTCGACTGTGCTCGACACGAACGGGAAGGGGAGAGTAGACGGCGTGCAACAGCGATTTGGAAAGGATCGATAATGGCCGGGATCGGCGAAGAGGTTGGGAATCTGCTCGATGGGCTGGGCGTCGACCGCCGCGCGTGGAGCGAAGGGTCGATGCTGTCGGTGACGCCGCTGACCGGCGAGCAGGTGGCATTGGTGCGCGTCGCCGACAGTGCGGCGATCGACGAAGCTCTCGACAGTGCGACCGCGGCGTTCCGCGCCTGGCGCCACGTCCCGGCGCCGCGCCGCGGCGAGTTGGTGCGGCTCTTCGGCGAGGAATTGCGCGCCGCGAAGGATGATCTCGCGAAGCTGGTGACGATCGAGGCGGGCAAGATTCCGTCCGAGGGTGTGGGCGAGGTGCAGGAGATGATCGACATCTGCGACTTCGCGGTCGGGCTGTCGCGCCAACTCTATGGCCTGACGATCGCAACCGAACGGCCGGGGCACCGGATGATGGAGGTCTGGCATCCGCTCGGCGTCGTGGGCGTGATTTCGGCGTTCAACTTTCCCGTCGCAGTGTGGGCGTGGAATGCGGCGCTCGCTTTGGTGTGCGGCAACAGCGTGGTGTGGAAGCCTTCCGAAAAGACGCCGCTGACGGCATTGGCGACGCAGGTGATTTTCGAGCGCGCGGTGGCGCGCTTCGGCGATGCGCCCGCGGGACTTTCGCAGCTGCTGATCGGCGGGCGCGAGGCGGGCGAGGCGCTGGTCGATGACCGGCGCGTGGCCTTGCTCTCGGCGACGGGGTCGACGCGGATGGGCCGCGCGGTCGCGCCGCGGCTCGCCGAACGCTTCGCGCGCTCGATCCTCGAGCTCGGCGGCAACAACGGCGTGATCGTGGCGCCGTCGGCGGACCTCGACCTGGCGCTGCGCGGGGTGGCGTTCGGCGCAATGGGGACCGCGGGGCAGCGCTGCACGACGACGCGGCGGCTGTTCCTGCACGACAGCATCTACGACGGCTTCGTCGCCAAGCTGAAGGCGGCCTATGCCAGCGTCGGGGTCGGCAATCCATGGACAAGCGATGTGCTCGTCGGGCCGCTGATCGACCGGGCGGCCTATGAGATGATGCAGGAGGCGCTGGCGGCCGCGGTGCAGGCGGGCGGTGTCGTCCATGGCGGCGAGCGGATGGGCGAGGGGGCGAGCTATTATGTGAAGCCGGCGCTCGTCGAAATGCCATCACAGAGCGGCCCGGTGCTCGACGAGACCTTCGCGCCGATCCTGTACGTCATGCGCTACTATGACCTGGATGCGGCGATCGACGCGCATAATGACGTGGCCGCCGGACTGTCGTCGGCGATCTTCACCACCGATATGCGCGAGGCGGAGCGCTTTCTTGTCGCGAGCGATTGCGGGATCGCCAACGTCAATTTGGGCACGAGCGGCGCCGAGATCGGCGGGGCCTTTGGCGGCGAGAAAGAAACCGGCGGCGGCCGCGAAAGCGGCTCGGACAGCTGGCGCCAATATATGCGGCGCGCGACGAACACGGTGAATTATTCGGACGCGCTGCCGCTGGCGCAGGGGGTTAGTTTCGAGTTGTAAATCCTCCCCGCTTGTGGGGAGGTGGCGGCGCGCAGCGCTGACGGAGGGGGTTCGCATCGGGGCGCGACGTCGCGTCAGCCTGCCCGCCCCTTCCACCACCCTTCAGGCGGTCCCCCTCCCCGCAAGCGGGGAGGATTTTTAGTTCACCCGCCAGCCGAAACGGTCGTTGCCCAGCGCCACGACCTGTCCGGTGGTTCCCACGGGTTCCCTGGTTCCGTCGGTCAAAAACGCCAGCATCGCCGCGTCGCTCACATCGACATGCGCTAGCGTGCGCTGGCCTTCGGGTGCGCGCGCGACCACCACGCCCGCCTTCGGCGCGCCGTCGCGGCCGTAGAAGATTGTGTAGCTTTCGATCGTCGCCGGGCCGGCATAGTCCTTGACCAGTTCGGGGACAGGGCCGCGCTTTTGTTCGGCCTCGGCCTGATAGTCGAAATCCTGCGGGAAGCTGGCGGCGGCGATCGGCTCGCTGCCGAGGACGATGCAATGATTGTCGGTCGCGAAGCCGCCGTTGGCGAAGAGGAAACCGGTGCGGCCCTCCTGGCGCAATTTCTCGACCATCGAGACCACCGCGTGGCTCATATAATTGGCGATCGGGCCGCCGCCGAAGGTCAGGCCGCCGAACACCGTCGCGGGGCGGTCCCACGGCCAGCCGAGGATGCGCCGCGCCATCTTGGGCACGCAGGGAAAGCAGCTGTAGAGTTCGACGCAGTCGAAATCCTGGGCGGTCATGCCGTTCAATTCGAGCGTGCGGGTGATCGAGGTCTCCATGCTGACGCTGCCGTCGTAGCGGTCGCGGTGGAGGATGCTCGCGGGCTCCTTCGCCGCGGCGCCCATGCCCACGTAAATGAGCCGGTCCTCGGTGATGCCGCGGCGGCGCGCTTCGGCGAGGCTGGTCACGATGAAGCCCGCGCCCTGGTTGACCGACGAGTTGGCGACCATCAGCTTCGAATAGGGGAAGGCGATCGGGCGGTTGCGCTCGTTCACTTCGAGGATGTCGGCGGGCGAAGCGGGCTTGCGAATCCATGCGCCGTCGTTGGCGGCGGCGACTTCGGAGAAGCGCGACCAGATTTCGGCGCTTTCGAACTGCGCCTCCTCGAGGCTCTGGCCCCAGGCGGCGCGCGTCGCATTTTCATAGAGCGGGTAGACGTCGACGGGCGCCGACAGGCCGTGGACCTGCGCATAATTGGGTTCGCGGCGCGTCGCGACCTGGCGGACGGCGTTATAGCTTTTGTCTTCGCCCTTCGCTGCCTTGGCGGCGCGGCCGGCGGCGGTGCGCAGTGCCTCGGCGCCGACGATGGCGGCGAGCTTTACTTCGCCCGCGCCGATCCGGTTCGCCGCCTCGTTGAGCAGGCGAATCGGGGTGTCGCCATGCGGGGCGTCGGACTGATAGTTGATCGACGGGCTCGCGCCGATTGCGGCGGCGAGCGGTTCGGGCAGCTTGCCGAGGCTGTGAAAGCTGATCTGGTCGACGATCGCGAGGCTGTCGATCTCGCTGAGTGAGACGCCGGCGTCCTTGGCGGCGATATTGAGCGCCGCGACCATCAGGCCGAGCGAGTCGAGCCCCTGGTCGGGATCTTCGGGGCGGTCGTTGACCTGGCCAACGCCGATGATGACGGGAATGCGATCGGGACCGGCTGCCATCTCAGCGCGCTTTCCACTCGGGCTTGCGCTTCTGCGCAAAGGCGAGCGGGCCTTCGCGCGCGTCCTCGCTGCGCATCAGCGCGTTGCGCTCGATCGTGTTATGCTCCCAATAGGCCGCGTCCGAGGCGATGCGGCCGTCCTGGATGCCGAGTGCGACGCGCTTCGACACCTGCACCGAGAGCGGCGCGTTGGCGGCGATCTTCTCGGCGAGCGCGAGCGCGGTGGGGAGCAGGTCGGCGAGCGGGACGACGTGATTGACCAGCCCGAATTCGGCGGCGCGCGCGGCGGGGATCGGGTCGCCGGTGAGCATATATTCCATCGCCAGCTTGCGCGGCAGTTGTTGCGCCAGGCGGAAGGCGCCGCCCGCTGCGGCGAACAGCCCGACCTTGACCTCGGGCAGGCCGAATTGCGCATGATCGGCGGCGACGATGATGTCGCTCATCAGCGCGATCTCGCAGCCGCCGCCAAAGGCGAAGCCGTTGACCGCGGCGATGATCGGTTTCGAGATCGGGTGCGACACCATACCCGCGAAACCCCACGCCTGCTGCGCCGGGTCGGCGGGCGCGAGATGCTCGCCTCGCGACAGCGCGACGAGGTCGGCGCCCGCGCAGAAGCTCTTGTCGCCCGCGCCGGTGATCACGACGACGCGGATTTCGGGGTCGTTTTCGGCTTCCTCGAGCGCGGTCCCGATGCCGGCATGCACCGCGGCATTGACCGCGTTGCGCGCCTCGGGGCGGTTGATCGTGACGATCAGGATATGGCCCTGGCGTTCGGTGAGGATGGCGGGGACGGCAGTGTCAGTCATCGAATCTCTCCCTTTGTCGCGGGAGAGTATCGGCGCGGGTTGACGTTTACGTCAACTGTAATCCTCCCCGGCACGGGGAGGGGGACCGCCCGCGAAGCGGGTGGTGGAGGGGGTTTGCGTCCTGACGCAACGCTGCGTCGGAACGAGAACCCCCTCCGTCAGCGCTGCGCGCTGCCACCTCCCCACAAATGGGGAGGATCTTGTTATCAGATCGACTGCCCCGTCTTCGCCCAGTCGGCAAGGAAGCCCTCGATACCCTTTTCGGTCAGGATATGCTTGAACAGCCCCTTGATGACCGACGGCGGCGCGGTCATCACATCGGCGCCGATCTTGGCGGCTTCGAGCACATGGATACCATGGCGCACGCTGGCGACGAGGATCTCGGTCTCGTAGCCGTAATTGTCGTAGATCAGCCGGATATCCGAGATCAGCTGCATCCCGTCGAAACCATTGTCGTCGTGGCGGCCGACGAAGGGCGAAACGAAGGTCGCGCCGGCCTTGGCCGCGAGCAAGGCCTGCGCCGCCGAGAAGCAGAGTGTGACATTGACCATCGTGCCGTCGCCGGTCAGCGCCTTGCAGGTCTTGAGCCCGTCGATCGTCAGCGGCACCTTGATGCAGACATTGGAGGCGATCTTGCGGAGGATTTCGGCCTCCTTCATCATTGTCGCGTGATCGAGCGCGACGACCTCGGCCGATACCGGGCCGTCGGTCAGTGCACAGATTTCGCGGGTCACTTCCTTGAAGTCGCGGCCCGACTTGGCGATCAGCGACGGGTTGGTGGTGACTCCGTCGAGCAGGCCGGTCGCGGCGAGCTCCTGGATGTCGGCGATTTCGGCGGTGTCGGCGAAGAATTTCATGGCGCGGGGCGATCCTTGTGCGGGCGGTTTCGATTCGCCCCCCGCCTATCACGCGCCGGCGCTGGCGTCCAAGCTTGGAGCGCCAGCGCCGGCCCCGGAACAAGATCACCGATGTCGGCCGCCCTCTCAGGGACGATGCGAACTGAACGGCTTCATCAGCACGATCGGCGTGCCGTTGATATTCTTGAGCTCCCCACGCCACGCGGCCTTGTAGAGCGCCTTCAGGTCGGCCCGGTCTTGGTCGGTCAGGATACTCGCATCACCATAATTCATGATGCTGAACTCGTTGTCCTTGCCGAAGAGTTCAGCCGGCCATGCGGTTTCCGACACATCGGCAAAAAAGTGCCGCAGGCCGAAGATATGGCCGAGTTCGTGGACCAGCGTTTCGACCTGCTCATGGTGCGGCTGGTCGAACATCTTTGGATAGATGACGAGTTCGTGCTGACCGGCGTCGGGAAAGAAGGCGCTGGCCAGCACGCAGCCGCCGCCGAAATCGCAGTCGTCGGCGTTTCGGACGGCGATTTCGAAGTCCCAAGCATCGGCGCGTTCACCGAAGCGGACGGGCGCGGCGTCGCCCCATGATTCGAGCGCCTCGCCGAGGAGCTGGCGGATCGTCGCCACGGTCGCTCCCGGATCGGGTAGCCGGTTTAGCGAGCGGGGCTGGAAGCGGTATCGCAGCAGGACATTTTCGTCCCACAGCGGGATGAAGCCGCCCGAGGCGTCGACTCTGAGGTCGAACGGCGACCGGGCTTTCGGTGTCGCGTAGCCGAGCGAGTCGGTGCCGCACACATGGCGGTTGCCAAAGAAGTGAACGGCGGCTTCGGCCTTGGGCGGAATTTCTGCTTCGTTGCGGGGGCGGTTCTTGTCCTTCGGCATGATGGCTCTCCTGCTATGCGCCTCGATGGGGCATGGAGATCCTAGTCGCCGTGATGGTCGCCATGCGCGTGACGGCCGTCACGCGACCTGCATGAAAATGATGGCGTTCCGCCTTTGTTCCGATTAAGCGGGCGGCATGGCCAAAGCGAAGCGTCAATATGTCTGCCAGAATTGCGGTTCGGTCACCTATCGCTGGCAGGGGCAGTGCGCCGATTGCGGCGAGTGGAACACGCTGGTCGAGGAAGCCGGCGAAACCGCCTTTTCGGCGAAGCACGACCTCAGCAAGGGCGGCCGGACGATCGCGCTCGAGGCGCTCGACGCGCACAGCATCATGCCCGAGCGGATGCTGTGCGGGATCGCCGAGTTCGACCGCGCGATGGGCGGCGGCTTCGTCGCGGGGTCGGCGACGCTGATCGGCGGCGATCCTGGGATCGGCAAGTCGACCTTGCTGTTGCAGGCCGCGGGGCGGCTGGCGCTCGCGGGCAAGGCGGTCGTCTATATCAGCGGCGAGGAAGCGGCGGCGCAGGTGCGACTGCGCGCGCAAAGGCTGGGACTCGGCAAGGCGCCGGTGCAACTCGCGAGCGCGACCTCGGTGCGCGACATCCTCGCGACGCTGGGCGGCAGCGATCCCGATTTCATCGTCATCGATTCGATCCAGACGATGCACAGCGACCTGATCGAAGGCGCGCCGGGGACGGTGAGCCAGGTGCGCGCGTCGGCGCAGGAACTGATCCGTTTCGCCAAGGACAGCGGCGCGGCGCTGGTGCTCGTCGGCCATGTCACCAAGGACGGGACGATCGCGGGGCCGCGCGTACTCGAGCATATGGTCGACACGGTGCTGGCGTTCGAGGGTGAACGCAGCCACCAATATCGCATATTGCGCGCGGTCAAGAACCGCTTCGGCGGCACCGACGAGATCGGGGTGTTCGCGATGGGCGAGGGCGGGCTGGGCGAGGTCGCCAACCCGTCGAGCCTGTTCCTGACCGACCGCAGCCGCGACGTGCCGGGGTCGGTGGTATTTCCCG
Source organism: Sphingopyxis sp. GW821-FHT12F08 (assembly GCF_058806755.1). Taxonomy (NCBI): domain Bacteria; kingdom Pseudomonadati; phylum Pseudomonadota; class Alphaproteobacteria; order Sphingomonadales; family Sphingopyxidaceae; genus Sphingopyxis; species Sphingopyxis sp. GW821-FHT12F08. The sequence continues at coordinate 749,677 of NZ_JBXAQA010000002.1, read as the reverse complement.
CGCTGGAGGGCACGCGCCCGGTGCTGGTCGAGGTGCAGGCGCTGACCGTGCGGCTGGCGAGCGGGGCGACGCCTCGCCGCGCCGTCGTCGGCTGGGACAGCGGCCGGCTCGCCATGGTGCTCGCGGTGCTGGAGGCGCGCTGCGGGCTGCAACTCGGCGGAGCCGAGGTCTATCTCAACATCGCGGGCGGTTACCGGTTGACCGATCCCGCCGCCGATCTTGCGGTCGCGGCGGCGCTGATCTCGGCGTTCAGCGAGCGGCCGGTGCCCGCCGACGCGATCGTCTTCGGCGAGCTGTCGCTGTCGGGCGAGGTGCGGCCGGTTTCGCACGACGGCCTGCGGCTGCGCGAGGCGGCGAAGCTCGGCTTTTCGACGGGCTGGGGACCCAAGGGGATGAAAGGCGTCGGCGGGATTTCGGTCACCGGTTTCGCGCGGCTCGGCGAACTCGTTGACCTGATGCTCGGGCGCGACTAGCGACCGGCGAATGGGAAGTTTGACGGCTTTGGACATTTTTGTGCTGCTGCTGGTTGGCGGCGGTGCGGTGCTCGGTTTTTCGCGCGGACTGGTGCAGGAGGTGACGACGCTCCTCGCCTGGGTGCTCGCGATTCTCGCGGTGCGCCTGCTCCACGGCACGGTGACCGGGCTGGTCGCGGACTGGGTCGGGACCGAAGGCGGCGGCGCGGTGCTTGCCTTCGTGATCCTGTTCGGCGGCGTCTTCGCGCTCGCCAAATGGGGATCGCGTGCGATGGGACAGCGCAGCCGCGCGTCGATCGTCGGCGGCTTCGACCGCGGGCTCGGCGCGGGCTTCGGCGCGGTGAAGGGGCTGCTGATCGCGACGATCGGCTTCATGCTCGTCACGCTGCTCTACGACATCGGTTACGGCAATGCGCAGCGTCCGGCGTGGATGACCGCGAGCCGCACCTATCCGGCGCTCAATGCGATGAGCTCGGCGATGAGCAAGGTCATCGCCGAACGCCGTTCGGCGGCGCGCGAGGCCGAGGCCAATGGCGATAAGGACGCGTCCGGCGCAGACGCGAAATGAGCGCGCCGCTCTATAATCGCGACATATTGGCGCTGGCGGTTGCGACCGCCGAATATCTGCCACTGCCGGGCGCGCGCCATCATGCATCGCTCCGCGCACCGCTCTGCGGCAGCCGCATCCTGCTCGACCTCGACACCGACGATGCGGGGCGGGTGACGAAGGTGGGCATGCATGTCGAGGCGTGCGCGCTGGGCCAGGCGTCGGCTTCGCTGCTCGCGCGCCATGCGGCGGGCAAGGGGCTGGGCGAGATTCGCGCCGCGCGCGCGGCGATCGCGGGCTGGTTCGGCGGCAGCGGCACGCGGCCCGACTGGCCGGGCTTCGACCTGCTGGCGCCGGCAAAGGATTATCCCGCGCGGCACGGCGCGATCCTGCTGCCTTTCGATGCGGCGATTGCCGCGCTCGAAACGCAGGCAGCGCGCGCATGACCCTGTTGCTGCTGACCGCCGCGGCCTCGAATATCGCCGCCGAAAAGGCGGGCGAGACCGCGACCGACACGATGCTCTTCGAGGGCGCGATCCTGCTCGGGGTCGCGACGCTGTTCGTGATGCTGTTCCGCCGCCTGGGGCTCGGCGCGGTGCTCGGTTATCTGATCGCCGGCGCGCTGGTCGGGCCGCACGGGCTGGGCCTCGTCGGCGGCGGCGAATCGAAGCTCGCCTTCGCCGAGCTCGGCATTGCCTTCCTGCTCTTCCTCGTCGGGCTCGAACTCCATCCGCGGCGGCTCTGGGAACTGCGCCGCGCCATCTTCGGGCTCGGCATGGCGCAGGTCGTGATTTCGGGACTGATCCTCACCGCGCTGATCCTCGCCACTTTGGGCTTCAGCTGGCAGGCGGCGCTCGCGCTTGGCCTGCCGCTCGCCTTGTCGTCGACCGCGCAGGTGCTGCCCAGCCTCAAAAGCTCGGGGACGATCAACTCGCCCTTCGGCGAAAAGGCCTTTTCGATCCTGCTGTTCCAGGATCTGGCGATCGTGCCGATGATCACCATCGTCGCGGCGCTGTCGCGCGCGCCCGCCGATCCCTCGGCGCCGCCGGGATGGCAGATGGCGCTCTATACCGTCGGCGCGATCGCCGCGCTGGTGCTGGTGGGGCGTTTCGTCCTCAATCCGCTGCTTCGGCTCGTCGGGCGCTACGGCGAGCGCGAGCTGTTCGTGGTGGTCGGCCTGCTCGTCGTGCTCGCGAGCGCGGCCTTCATGCACAGCCTGCACCTGTCGACCGCGCTCGGCGCGTTCATCGCGGGGGTGATGCTCGCCGATTCGCCGTACCGGCACGAGATCGAAGCCGATGTCGAACCCTTTCGCCTGATCCTGCTCGGGCTCTTCTTCCTCGCGGTGGGCATGGTGCTCGACGTCGGCGCGGTGCTGGAGCGGCCTTGGCTCGTGCTGGGCCTCGCGGCGGGGCTGGTGGCGGTCAAGATCGCGGTGCTCACCGGCATCGCGCGGATCTACGGCATGGCGTGGAAGGCCGCGCTGGGGCTCGGGCTGCTGCTGAGCCAGGGCGGCGAGTTCGGCTTCCTGCTCTTCACCCAAGCCGCCGACGCGCTGCTGATCGCGCCCGAGGCTGCCAGCCTGTTCAGCGCGGTGGTGACGCTGTCGATGGTCTCGACCCCCTTCCTGATGCTGTTCGCGCGCAACCTGGAGTTCGCCCCCGACCGGAGCGGCAAGGGGCTGGCGGGCCCCGAGCATGCGCCGCGCGGCTCGGCGCTGGTGATCGGCTACGGGCGCTTCGGGCAGATCGTGTCGCAGATGCTGCACGCGGTCGATTGTTCGGTGACGCTGATCGACAAGAAACCGAGCCAGATCGAGCTGTCCGAACGCTTCGACACCAAGGTCTATTTCGGCGACGGGCTGCGGCTCGACCTGCTGCGCCGCGCGGGTGCCGACGAGGCGAAGCTGATCGTCTATTGCATCGACGACCGCAGCGTCGACGCCGACGCGCTGCGCCCGGTGGTCGAGGCCTTTCCGCACGCCAGGATCCTCACCCGCGTGTTCGACCGCCGCCAGCTGATCGCGATCGACGGCGCGGGGGCGACGGGCGCAGTGCGCGAAGTGTTCGAAAGCTCGATCGCGCTGGGGCTGATGGCGCTCGAACAGCTCGACATCGACCGGCGCGAGATCGAGGATGTCGAAGCGGCGCTGCGCCACCTCGACGAGGTGCGGCTGGGCGCGCAGATGGCGGGCGGCGACCTGTCGGCGGGCATGGATCATCGCTTCCAGCCGGGCGGCAGCCGCGAGGGGACGAGCATCCTGGAAAAGCTGCGCGAGACGCGGCGCGCGGCGAAGCTGGCGAAGGAAGAGGTCGAAGCCGCTTTCGACGCGAACTAGCGCGCGCCGACCACGGCACCCGCGCCGAGCGCTGCGATGGCGAGCGCGGGCGCGCCGGTGATCGCCATCGCGAGAATTGGGTTGCGGCGGCGATGACGGCCTCGGTATCCAGAAATGAACAAAAAAGGGGCGGACTCTCGCCCGCCCCTTTTACTTGGGTTTGCTGTGCGTCAGTCCAGCTTGAAGCGGACGCCGACGCGGTAGGTACGGCCCAGGAGGTCCGAGAAGGTGCTGTTCGCGGCGAGGCCCGTTTCGGGCAACCGCAGCGGGTCGGCGTCGAACAGGTTGGTGACGTTGAAGAAGAACTCGGCCTCCGACGCGTTCCCGACCTTGATCTTCTGCGTCAGGTTAAGATCGACGTAGAAAGTGCCTTTGACGCGGTTGTTGTCATAGGTCGGGAACTGGCTGGTCGAGGTCGGGCACCCGCTGGTGCATTCGATCGCATTCGCCAGATATTTACCCGAGCTCACGCCGCGGCCGGTGACGGTGCCCGAGAAGGTCGGGGTCGAATAATTGACGTTCGCGCGGAAGATCCACTTGGGCGTGCTGAATTGACCGCCGTTTGCGCCCACCGTGTTGACCGGCGTCGTCCCGGCGATGCCGGTCTCCGACAGGTTTTCGATGTATCGGGTCGCGGTGCCCTTGAGCGTGATGCTGCTGTTTTCACCCACGGGCAGGCGATAGGCGGCATCGAAGTCGATGCCGCGCACCAGCCGGCGCACATAGTTGAAGGGCTGGGTGCGGATCAGCAGATAGGGCGTGGTCGGGGTCGAGCGAACCGGATCGGTGGTGATCGCGTCGCAGAAAGCCTGAATGCCTTCGTTGCAGCGGTTGACCACTTCCTGTGCGCTGATCGAATCGATCGCATCCTCGAGGTCGATCCGGAAATAATCGACCGATGCCTGGAAGCCCGGCAGGAAGCGCGGCGTGATCACCCCGCCGATGTTCCACGAATCGGCCTTTTCGGGCTCGAGCGCGGGGTTGCCGGTCGTCAGCCCCGAATAGGGGAAGAATTGCGGGCCGTTGGCGAGGTCCGGGGTGAAGGCGGGGTTGCGCACCGAATCGCTGTTCGCGGTGCCGGCCTGGAACAGCTCGTTCAGGTTCGGCGCGCGAATGTCGCGCGAGCGCGTCACGCGCAGGCGGATATCGTCGATCGGCGCCCAGGTCGCACCCAGTTTCCAGGTGGTGACATAGCCCGAGGTCGAATAGTCGGTCGCGCGCACCGCGCCGTTGAATTCGAGGCCGAAGCCCAGCGGGATCAGCGTTTCGAGATAGGCTTCCTTCACATTGTAGCTGCCGCGGAACGGCAGGTAATTGCCGACCGACCAGCGGTTTGAGGTGGTGCCGTTGGGATTGATGATCGGCTGGAACTCGGCGGGCACGCTGCCGCGAATCTTTTCTTCGCGATATTCGCCGCCGATCGCGATGCTGACGTCGCCCGCCCAGGTCGCGAAGGGGGTCAGCGACAGGTTGGCGCCGGTGACATATTGTTCGAGCACCTGCTTGCGGAACGGATCGCCGAGCACATAGTCGATAGCCGCCGGATCGGCGACGCCGATACCGAGGCGGTTGAGCGGCACGCAACTCGGGTCGTTGTTGGTAGCATCGGCATCGACGTTGATCAGGCACTGGATCGAGCCGACCGCATAGCCGCCGGTATTGCCGGCCGGCGCAAAGGCTGCATTGGTGGCCTGCGTCATCTTGGCGACGTGCATGATGTTGCGCAGCTGTTCGCGCACGTCGGAACGGCCATATTGGCCATAGATGTCCCAGCGCGCCGACTTGCCGAACGCGTCGAATTCGCCCTCGGCGCCGATGACATAGCGCTGGACCTGGCGCTTGTTGTTGATGCCGCGGAACGGCAGGTCGGCGGCCGTGGTCGTGATGCTGACGCTGGTGACGCCCGCGAGCCGCTGGGCGCCGAGCGTCTGCAGCGCGAAGGCGTTACAGGTGATCGGGGTCGGGACGACCGTACAGCCGGTGGTGTTTAGCGTCGCCGAGCCGAGATTGGGGCCGGCGTTGAAGAAGACTTCCTGCTTGTTGAACGAGCCCTCGGCGAACAGCGTGACGCCGTCCGAGACATCGAAGCTGACGCGGCCGTAGAAGCCGTAGCGATCGTCCTTCGGGGCGAGGCCGATGCGGCGGCCCGAATCGTTGACGCGCCAGTCGCCGCCGACCGTGCGCGTGACCGCGGCAGCGCCGCCAAGCGCGGGCGAGTTGAACGAGCCATATTGGAACGGGATGACCTGGCCGTTCTGGCCGAAATAGAGACCGCGCAACCCGTTGTTGTTGCCCGCCGAGCCCGTGATGAAGCCGCCTGGCGCCTGGTTCGTCTGGCCGGCATTCTCGCGGAAGGTGATGAAAGCAGGCTGGCCGTTGGTCGCGGTATAGGCCGGGTTGGCAAAGGCCAGATAGCCCTTGTGGTTCCACGGCCGATCGTTCGGGTCGACTTCGTAGATGCCGTCCTGATGCGCGATCTCGGCGTTGAAGACGACATGGCCGCGGCCGTCCGCGAAGGATTTGCCGCCCGCGATGCTGCCCGAATAGTTGAAGCCGTCGCCGACATGGGTGATCCCCATGTCGCCGGTAATGCGCAGCCCCTCCATCTTCTTGTTGAGGATGAAGTTGACCACGCCGGTGACCGCGTCCGACCCATAGGCCGACGATGCGCCGCCGGTGACCAGCTCGACGCGCTCGATCAGCGCCTGCGGAATGGTGTTGATGTCGACCCAGCCGAAGATCGTCGACCCGACCGACCGCCGCCCGTCGACCAGCACCAGCACCCGGCTCTCGCCCAGATTGCGCAGGTTGAGCGCGTTGATGCCCGCCGAGCCGTTCGAGATGTTGAGGCGCGAGTTGGCCGGCTTGGTCGAGCCCGCGAGCTGCGGCAGCTGGTTGATGAAGTCGGCGATATTGTTCGACGGCGAGGTGTTCTGGATATCCTCCTGCGTCATCACGATCACCGGCGTGGGGGCCTTGAACCCGTCGCGGGCGATGCGCGAGCCGGTGACGACGATCTGGTCGCCGGCCGCCGCTTCGTCGCTTTCCGCCGGTGCGGCGGTGTCCTGCGCCATTGCCGGAACGCTGTGAACCAGCGCCAGTGCGGTCATCGCCGCGCCGAACCCGATGTTGCGGCCCAGCGACCCACGAACTCGTCCAAAATTACGCATTATTACCGTCCCCTTTGTTGCCGTAAGGCTGAGCCGCACGTCGCGCATCGCGTGCTTTGGCTCGCCCTGTCGTCCCACCTGACCGCCTGGCGGAGCGTCGCTCCGTCCCTTCATTTTTTCTTGGGTAATCACCGTAACCGGCCGGCAACGGCCGCGACCGGGGGCCGCGGATGTCCGGCTTCGTGACGCGGAGGTTACAGGGTGGTTGCAGCCGGTCAACTGCTCCGCCGCTAACCTTGCGATATGGACATATAGCCCGAGGATATAGGGTTGTCGCGGCGCGGCGATATGCGGATAGCTTGCAGTTATAGGGGGCGGCCCGCTTGTTATGGGGTCGCGGCATGGTGCTGCGATAGGGTTTTGTTTCGCGATCGTCATTCACAATCGGGGAGGGCCTGTTGATCCAGCGCCGCGCATTCTTGCTGGCTTCCGCCGCGCTTGTCGCGATGCCGGGCAGCCTGCTCGCGAAACCGCGGATCAAGGGCGGCACGCGCAATATCAGCCTGTCCGGCGCGCGGGCGCCGATCGAGGTGGTCGAGGACGAGCTCGGCGTGCCGCATGTCCGCGCCGCCTCGCTGCACGATGCCTTTTTCGGGCAAGGCTATCTGGTTGCGCGCGACCGGCTGTTCCAGATCGACATGGAGCATCGCCGCGACATGGGGCGCATGGCTGAAGCGTTCGGCCCGCGCTTCGTCGCTGCCGACAAGGCGGCGCGGCTGTTCCTCTATCGCGGCGATGTCGAGGCCGAGCTCGCGGCGCTGCCGCCGGACGTGCTCGAATGCGCGCGCGGCTATGTCGCCGGGGTCAATGCCCGGATCGACGAGCTTGCCGCCGACCCGTCGCTGCTGCCGCTCGAATATGGCATCCTCGGGATCGGTCCGCTGCGCTGGGACGTGCGCGACCTGGTGCGCGACCGGGGGATCAGCATGGGCGACGCCGACGACGAGGTGCGCCGCGCGCAGCTTCAAGCGCGCGGCCTGCTCGACGCCGACCAGTTGATGGTCCCGCTGCGCCCCGCCTGGTCCTTCACCGTTCCCGAGGGGCTCGACGTCGCGGCGGTGAGCGAGGTCGACCTCGGCCTGCTTGATCCCGCCAACCGGCCGGGGGGCTTCGAGCCGCTGCAGGAAGCGTGGCTCGACCCCGAAACGCGCCGCGAAGACCGCTTTGCGCTCGGCAGCAACGCCTGGACGATCGCGCCGTCGCGCAGCGCGACGGGGCGGCCGATCCTCGCCAACGACCCGCATCTCGGCATCGGCGGTTCGAGCCCGCGCCACATGATCCATCTGACCGCGCCGGGGCTCGACGTCATCGGCGCGGGCGCGCCGGGGCTGCCCGGGATCATGCAGGGACACACCGACCGCTTCGCCTTCGGCCGGACCAATTTCCACATCGACCAGACCGACCTGTTCATCCTGCGCACGAAGGAAGGCAATCCGAACCTTTATTGGCACATGGGTGAATGGAAGGCGTTCGAGACGGTCGAGGAAGACATTGCGGTCAAGGGCGCTCCGGCGGAGCGCGTGGTCCTGCGCTATGCGAGCGGCCGTCCGATCGTATCGGAGGATGCGGCGCGCCACCGTGCGGTCGCCTTTGCCACGGTCAGCGCGCTGCCCGGCGCGAACATGCGCTTCGCGATGATCGCGATCAACCTGTCGAAGGATTGGGCGTCGCTGCGGCAGGCATTCAAGCTGCACGTGTCGCCGACCAATTTCCATTATGCCGACATCGACGGCAACACCGGCTGGCAGACGATCGGCTTCACCCCGCGCCGGCCGAAGCATGACGGCCTTTTCCCCGCGCCCGGCGACGGCGACTACGACTGGACGGGCCTATTGCCGGTCGAGGATATGCCGCACGTCTATAACCCGGCGGAGGGCTGGTTCGCGTCGGCGAACCAGATGAACCTGCCGGCGGGCTATCCGTATCGCGAGCGGATCATCAGCTTCAGCTGGAGCGATCCCTTTCGCTACGATCGGGTCGCCGAAGTGCTGCGCGCGCAGCCGAAGCACCGGATCGCCGACAGCATCGCGCTCCAGCACGACGTCCAGTCGCTGCCCGCGCGTGCGCTGCTCAAACTGCTGCCGACTGCTCCATCGGCCGAAGCCGCTCCCGCCGCGGCGCTACTGCGCCGGTGGGATTGGGGGATCGAGGCCGACAGCGCCGCCGCTTTGCTCTATGAAATGGTGATGCTGGCGCTGTTGGCGGACTTCCGCGAGCGCATCGTTCCGGCGGGAGCGAAGGACCTGATCCCGTCGGTCAACCTGTCCGAAATGCTGCGCATCCTTGCCTCGCCCGACAAGAGGCTGGGCGCGGACCCTATCGTCGAACGGGACGCGATGATCGATCGCGCGCTGGTCGCGGGATGGAACCGCGCGGTCGTGCTCGGCGGGCCCGATCCGGCGCGCTGGAAATGGGGCGACCTCCACCGCGTGACGATCGCGCATCCGCTGGCGACGTCGAACCGCGCGATCGCGGCCGCCTTCCCCAAGATCGAGGGCGGCCGGTCGGGCGGCGACGGGACGACGCCGATGGCGCGCGGCTTCAATGCGAAGCGCGGTTTCGACGTCTCGCACGGCGCCAGCTATTTGTTCGTCGCCGACGTCGGCGCGTGGGACAACAGCCGCTTCCTGCTGCTCCCCGGCCAGTCCGCCGACCCGCGCTCGCCGCAATATCGCGACTTTTACCCGCTATGGCTCGCGGGAACGATGCAGCCCTTGTGGTTCAGCAAGGCGGCGGTCGACCGCCACGCCGCGGCGCGGCTGGTCCTGACGCCCATCCCGGATTGACCGCTGCTTATTTGCACCGTTTGCCCTGAGCTTGTCGAAGGGTCGCTCTTTCTTTCGGGCGCGGCAAGAAGAAGGACGGTGCTTCGACAAGCTCAGCACGAACGGAGTTTGAAGTTAGAGCGCCTCGGCGATCGCGACCAGCGCGCGGTCGACCGCGGCGGTTGCTTGGGCGTCGGTGTCCTCGGGCATGTCGTTCGCCAGTGCGGAGAAGATCAGCATCTTGCCGCTGCGCGTCGTGAGATAGCCCGAGAGCGCGCGCGACGCGTTGAGCGACCCCGTTTTCGCGAAGAGCTTGCCCTCGAGCAGCGTGCCTTTGAAGCGGCTCTTCAAGGTGCCGTCGCGCCCGGCGATCGGCAGCGTCGCGCGCCAGTCCATGCTCCACGGCTGGCGCGCGATCCAGCCGAGCAGGCCGACCGCGGCGCGCGGGCTGAGCCGGTTGTAGCTCGACATGCCCGACCCGTCGGCGAAGTGATAGCCGGCCGCGGGCAGCCCCGCCCCGGTCATCACCCGCTGCATCACCGCCTGCCCGTCGGCGATCGAGCCGCTGCCCGCGTGCCGCGCGACGCGGCGCAGCATCAGTTCGGTGTGGAGATTCTGGCTCTCCTTGTTGATCCGCACCATATTTTCGGCGAGCGACGGCGCGGGCAGTTCGGCGAGCATCGCGGGTTCGGCGGGCAGGGTGGCTGGCGTATCTTTCCGCTTCTCGGGATCGTCGGCGGCGGTCAGCGGGCGATGGCGGGCTTCGATCTGGCCGTCGACGCGCACGCCGCGCGCGCGCAGCAGTTCGCCGAGGCGCCACGCGGCATAATGCGCCGGATCGTCGATGCCATAGCGCAGCGTCAAAGGTCCCGCCTCGACACCGACCGTGCCGGTCAGGCGCAAGACGCGGCTGTTCGGCATACGGTCGGCCTCGATCTCCTCTTCCTTGCCCGCGACGGTCACGACCCGGTTTTCGATGGCGTAATAGCCGGGCGCCTGCACGCTCGGCGCGGCGCCGATCGCGCCCGGTGCCAGTTTCACCACCAGCTCATTGTCGTCGAGCGTCAGCGCCGAGGTGCCGGTGCCGTAGCGCGATGCGATATTGTTCCAGCTCATCCCCAGACTCCAGCGTTCGTCGGGGAACCAGCTGTCGTCGCCGGTGATGTTGCGGACATGGCGGGTCCTGGCCGCGACCGCGTCGGCGAGCGTCTGCAGGCAGTCGGCCTTGCAGCCGTCGGCGCTCGACAGCAGCGCGTCGCCGCGGCCGTGCAGCACGACGTCGACCTTGCCGTCGGCGTGCGTTTCGAGCCGCACGCCGGTGCCCTTCGCCGCCTGCTGGAGCAGCGGCAGCTCGGCATAGGCGATCGCAGTGGTGAACATCTTGGTGTTCGATGCGGGGATGAAGCGCTGGTCGGCGGCGATCGAGACCAGTATCTCGCCGTCGAGGGTGGTGACGAGCATGCCGAAGCGCGAGCCCGGCGGGCCTTCGGCGAGTTTCTGCTCGACCGTCGTCTGGAGCGAGACGGGGGCCGTCTGCGCTCTGGCCGCGGTCAGCGAAAGCGACAGCGCGAGGGCCGAGGCGAGGGCGAGGCGTGCGATTATTGGCGTCATATTAAATCCGTTCGTCCCAAGCTGTGATGACCGCATGGCCCACCGCGGGGCGGAGCGCCACGATGCCGCTGTCGGCGTGGCGGGTCGGATGGACCCGGTTGGTGAGCAGGGTCCAGCCGAGGCCGCGCCTGAAATCGAGCCAGAGGCCGGTGCCGGTGAAGCCGGTGTGGCCGATGGTGTGGCCCGAGCAGGCGTCGCCGCCGTGCCATCCGGCGAAGGCGCGCTCCCAGCCGCAGGTGCGGTGGCGGTCGCCCGCGGTGCGGATTTCGGCCAGCATCGCGGGCGACAGGATTTCGCCGGCCATCAGCGCGCGCGCGAAGCCCAGCACGCCGTCGACCGTGCCGAACATTCCGGCGTGACCCGGGGCGCCGCCGAGCGCGAAGGCGTTTTCGTCGTGGACCTCGCCCTTCATCACGCGCCCGCGCCAGCTGCAATGTTCGGTGGCGACCGCGGGGCCGGGCGGCGGGCCGAAACCGAGCCCCTCGCCGAGCGGCCAGGCGGACAGCGGGGCGCCGGTGAGGCGCTCGATCGCGATGCCGAGCAGGATGAAATTGATGTCCGAATAGACGGGCGGCCCGTGGCGCCATTCGCGCTGGAGCACGAAGGCGCGCAGCCGCGCCGGGTCGCCGCCATAGGTATAGATGGGCTCGACCGCGGGCAGGAACGTCCGATGCATCAGGCAGTCGCGGAAGGTCAGCTTGCGCTCGGCGGCACCCGCGACGTCATATTGGCGGAGGTCCGGGATTGCGTCGGTCAGCGGCCGGTCGAGGTCGAGGCGGCCTTCTTCGGCGAGTTTCAGGATCATCACCGTGGTGGCGATCACCTTGCTGAGCGAGGCGAGGTCGAACCAGTGCTCGCGGGTCAGCGCCTCGCGCTCGGGGACGAGCGCGGCCATTCCGGCGAAGCGCACCGCGCTCGCACCGTCGGCGCCGACCACGCCGAACGCGGCGCCGGGGATGCGGCCGCTTCGGGTCGCTTCGAGCGCGGGCGCGAAGCCCGCTTCGCAGACGGCCTCGATCGTCATGCCAGGCGCTCTTTCACGCGGACGATGATGGGCAGAAGGAAGATCGCCGCGAAGCTCAGCGCGCCCGACAGCAGGAAGAAGCCGTCATAGCCGATCTGCGTCTGCATCGACCCCGACGCGCCCGCGAGCAGGCGCGGCAGGAGGAAAGCGAAGCCCGAGAGCAAAGCATATTGCGCGCCCGGATATTTCGGGCTGACCAGCATCGACAGATAGACGACGAACACCGCACCCGCATAACCATTGCCGAACTGGTCGACCGCGACCGAGGTATAGAGGACGAACGACGACGGCTCGCTGTGCCAGAGCCAGACATAGATCCAGTTGCCCGCCGCGGCGGTCACCGCGCCGATGCCGAGCGTCCAACCGAGCGACAGCCGCGTCGACAGCCAGCCGCCGAGCGCGACCCCCGCCATGCTCGCCGACAGCGCGACGACCCCGTCGGCGACGCCGATCTGATGCAGGCTGTAACCCCTGTCGTTCCACAGCGGGTGCGAGAGGGTCAGCGTGAGCACGTCGCCCATCCGGTAGAGCGAGACGAAGGCGAGCAGCGCGAGCACCGCATAGCCATAGCGCCAGAACAGCTCGACATAGGGCGCGGCGAAGGTCGACATGGCCGCCGGCGCGCCCGCCGGCATCCGATTGATGCGGGGAAGGGCGAGCGCCAGCGCGACGAAAGGCAGCAGCGCGATGCCGAGGACGATCGGCGTGACATTGGTCTTCGCCGAAATGCCGGCGCCTTGCGCGGCCGAGAGCAGCGCCCAGCCGAGCAGGGCGGTGACGATCGCGCCGGCGAGCACCACGAGCAGGCTGGTCAGTGTTCCCGCCACCAGCGCCTGCGCGCGGCCGCCGGTGCCTTCGCGTTCGGGCCGCATCGCCGCGAGGATGGGGAAGGGCAGGAAGGCCGCGAAGGCGATGACCAGATAGGCCCAGGTCCAGTCGGACCAGGCCGCGACGAGGATCGCGCCGCTGCCCGCCGCGACCATCGCGCTGCGATAGCCCCATAAATTGGCGGCGACGATCGGTGCCTGCTCGGCTTGCGTCGGGGCGAGTTCGATCCGCCAGCCGTCGGCGGCAACCTCGAGCGTCGTCGTCCAGAAGGCGAGCAGGACCGCGAACAGCGCGGTCAGCGGCAGGCTCTTGTCGCTCGAGGTGAAGGCCATCGCGACCATCGAGAGGAAGATGCCGAGTTGCGACAGCATGATCCACCCGCGCCGCCGCCCCCAGAAACGCGCAAAGCCCGGCACGTCGTATCGCTCGATCAGCGGCGCCCAGGCGAATTTGAAGGTCGGCAGCAACGCGATCCACGCGAAGAAACCGATGATCACGATGTCGACGCCATGCTTCGACAGGCGCAAAGTCAGCACTGCGTTGAACATGTAGAAAGGCAGGCCGGCCGAAAAGCCGAGCAGCAGGTAGAGACCGAGCAGGCGCCGCGCGGAGGGCTTGGCGGGGGTTTCCGTCGGGAGGGTGGCGGGGATGGCGGCGGCGATCATTTGTCCCTCGCGCACGTCGGAACCAAATGATCCTCCCCGGAACGGGGAGGGGGACCAGCGAAGCTGGTGGAGGGGCACAGGCTGGTCCTCTTACCGGCGAAGTGGCGCACCACAGATTCGTTGCCGGACATGAGGGGCATTTTCGTTGGGCGCGGCGTAAACCTCGCGTGCCCCTCCACCACCCTTCGGGTGGTCCCCCTCCCCGTTCCGGGGAGGATCGGCGATGGCCGCTCCCCACTCCAAAACCGTCGCAGGACCACAGCCCCGCAACCCTCGCCCCCGTTTTGCCCCGATGCCGTCAAATCCCACCCCAGAAGCCGGGTTGCGGCGGCGACAATATGCCGTTCGCTGCGCTGACCCCGCCCGGACGATCCTCGGCAAGCCAGAGCGGTCCGTCAAGGTCGACGAAGCTGCTCTGCGCCGCGATCGCCCAGGCGGGGGCGATCGACAGCGACGAACAGATCATGCAGCCGGTCATCACGCCGAGTCCGCGCGCACGCGCCGCCTGCGCGAGGTCCAGCGCAGCGGTGAGGCCCCCGGTCTTGTCGAGCTTGATGTTCACGACGCCATAGCCATCGGGCAGGCCATCGAGATCGGCCGCGACATGCACCGCCTCGTCGCCGGCGATCGGGATCGCCGAACGGAAACCGGCGAGATCGCCATCGGCATCGGCGGGCAGCGGCTGTTCGAGCAGGTCGATGCGAAGGTCGAGCAGCAAATCCTGCAGGCTGCGCACTTCGGCGATGGTCCAGCTTTCGTTGGGGTCGACGATCATCCTGGGATTGGGTGCGGCCGCGCGAACGGCCCTGATCTGCGCTACCGGATCGTTGCGATCGACCTTGACCTTCAGCAGCGGGGCGTCGGCGAGCGCCGCCGCGGCGGCGGCCATGCGATCGGGCGCGTCGAGGCTGATCGTCATCGCGGTGACGATCGGGCGCAGCGGCCTTTCGAGCCCCAGCGCCGCCGTGATATCGCTTCCCGCGAGCCGCAGTTCGAGATCCCATAGCGCGCAGTCGACCGCGTTGCGTGCCGCGCCCGCGGGCATGGTTTCGAGCAGTTCCTGTCGTGTGCACCCCTGCTCGATCGCATCGCGTGCCGCCTCGATCGCAAGGATCGTGCTTTCTTCATCCTCGCCATAGCGCGGATAGGGCACGCATTCGCCGCGCCCGGTGACGCCGTCCTGTATGAGCGCGACGGTGACCACCTGCGCCGCGGTCTTCGTCCCGCGCGAGATGCGGAACGGCGTGTGCAGTGGCAAAATCTCGCCGGCGACAGTCAGGGTGCGGCGCATGGCGTTCAGGCGGTTGCCGCGACGCTCGACGCCGCGACTTCGGTCCCGAGCAGACGGTCGAGGATCGACTCGACCCCGAAACGATAGGGGTCGCTGGTCGGCAGTTCGAACTCGGCCTCGATGCGCGCGCACAGCGCGCGCGCCTCATCCTCGGGCATCGCCGAGGTGTTGAGCGCGATGCCGACGACGCGGACATCGTCGTTGGTGAGCCGCGCGGCGTTCAGATTGGCCTCGATCGTCTGGGCGATGCCGGGCAGCGGATAATGCGGCAGGCCGCGCATATGCGGGCGCACCGGGTCGTGGCAGAGGACGAGCGCGTCGGGCTGAGCGCCGTGCAGCAGCCCCATCGAGACGCCCGCGAACGAGGGGTGGTAGAGCGAACCCTGTCCCTCGATCAGGTCCCAGCCGTCGTCGTCGCGCGCCGGCGACACCTGTTCGATCGCGCCCGAGATGAAGTCGGCGACCACGGCGTCGAGGGGGACGCCGTCGCCCGCGACCAATATGCCCGTCTGCCCGGTGGCACGGAAATCGGCCGGCACGCCGCGCTTTGCGAGCGCACTCGCAAGGCACAAAGTCGTGTACATCTTGCCCACCGAGCAGTCGGTGCCGACGGTCAGCAGCCTGTTGCCCGCACGCTTCTTGCCGTTGCCGACGGGGATATCGGGGCGCGGGTCGCGCACGTCGTGGAGCTGGCGGCCGAGGCGCGCCGCGGCTTCGACCAGCCGCGGTTCGGCGTTCAGCCGGTGGTGCAGCCCCGATGCGATGTCGAGCCCGGCCTCCAGCGCGGCGAGCGCGTCGAGGATCAGCGGCTCGCCGAGCTTGCCGCCGGCATTGGCGATGCCGAGCACCAGCGTGCGCGCACCGGCCGCGCGCGCGGCGGCGAAATCCATGCGCGGCAGGTCCAGGGTCAGCGGACAGTCGTCGTGGCGAAATTCGCCGACGCAGATGTCGGGGCGGAACACCGCGAGCCCGCGCGACGTCTTGATGTCGGCGGGGTCGGTCGCATGGCCGAGATAGAGGAGATAGGGGGTTTCGATCATGGTTCGGCAGACCTGCGTGACGATGGAAACGCGTTCTTACGCCCGGTTGCGGCGGCGTCCCATATATCTAGCGCCTCCTATCCTATAGCCTGGCGCTATAATCCTTCGAGCACCGTCGCGAGCACGGCGAGGAAGGCCGACGCGGTCTTCGACGGCGGCCGGTTCTGCAGATAGACGGCGTTGATGTCGAAGGTGATCGCCGGTTGCAGCGGCCGGCTCGACAGGCCGGGCGGCAGCGCGGCATGGGCGGTGAAATTGTCGACGATCGCCATGCCGACCCCCGCATTCACCAGCGCCGCGGCGACATAATAGGTGCGCGCCGACACGACCTCGTCGAGTTCGACCTCGAGCCGGCTGAGCTCGCTCGACAGCATCCGCCCGATCGGACCGCTCTGCACCGGGCTGATGAACTTGTGCCCGCGCAGTTCGTCGAGGTGCAGCCGCGGCGGCGCCCCCGGCAGATCCTCTTCGCGGTAGATGACGACCAGCTCGCCCTCGCCGATTACCTGGTGCGCGACGGGCGCCGACAGCGGCACTTCGAAGCTGATCGCGATGTCGGTTTCATGCTCGTAGAGCTTGCGCACCATCTCGTCGTGATGGAGCGTCTGGAGGTCGAACATGATGTCGTCGTGATCGCCGAGGAAGCGCGACACCGCCTCGGGCACCGCGCCGAGGCCTAGCGAGGGCAGCGCCGAGATGCGCAGCAGCCCGCCGCGGCCGTGCCGCAGGTTCTGGCAGGCCTGGCGCAGCGAGCGCACCCGGTCCTGGATGTCCGACACCTCGGCGAACAGCGTATGCGCATCCTGCGTCGGGATCAGCCGCCCCTTCGAGCGTTCGAACAAAGTCAGCCCGATCGACCGCTCGGCATGGCGCAGCACCTTGGTCACCGACGGCTGCGACACGTTGAGCGAGCGCGCGGCGGCGCTGACCGTGCCGTGCAGGAACACCGCGTGGAAGATTTCGATCTGGCGCAGGTTCATCGCGTCATGGCCCTTGTCCAACAGTGCCGGCGCACCTTCCCTCTCTATGCCATCGGGTTATAGGGGGTGCAACAACGCTGGCTGGACGCGCGGTGCTCATTCGGGACATCTCGTCGCCGGACGGTCGCGCAGAAAGGTTCAGACGATGCCGCTTGCCCCGCTTCGTATCGCCCGCACCATGGCTATGCTCTCGGCGGCGGCCGCGCTGCTCTCGGTGTCCGGGGCCGCCGCGAAGGCGGACGAGACGGTCGATGTCATCATCCGCGGCGGGACGATCTACGACGGCGGCGAGGGCAAACCCTTCGTCGGCGACGTCGCGATCCGCGGCGACCAGATCGTCCATGTCGGCGCTTCGGGCGGTTATACGGCGGCGCGCATCGTCGATGCCAGAGGCCTGATCGTCGCGCCCGGTTTCGTCGATCCGCACACCCATGCCGACGGCTTCCTCCGTTCATCCGACAAGGCGGTGCGCGTCAACGCGGCCTGGCTCAACCAGGGGGTGAGCACGGTGATGATCGGCGTCGACGGTTCGGGCACCCCCGACGTCGCCGAGGACGCCGCGACGCTCGAAGCCTCGGGCATCGGCACCAATGTGGTTTCGTTCGTCGGCTTCGGGCCGGTGCGCCAGCGCGTGCTGGGTCAGGACGCGCGCCCGCCCGATGCGGCCGAGCTCGAGCGGATGAAGGCGCTCGTGGCGAAGGGCATGTGCGAGGGCGCGGTGGGCCTGTCGACGGGGCTTTTCTATGCCCCGCAGAGCTTCGCCTCCACCGGCGAGGTCGTCGCGGTGGCGCGCGAGGCGGCGATCCGCGGCGGCCTCTACGACACGCACCAGCGCGACGAATCGAGCTACAGCATCGGGCTGCTCGGATCGGTGCAGGAGGTCATCGACATCGGGCGGCAGGCGGGCATGCCCGTCCATTTTGCGCATCTGAAGGCGCTGGGCGTCGACGTCCACGGGCAGGCGGGGGCGGTGATCGCGGCGATCGAGGCCGCGCGCGCCGAGGGGATCGATGTCACCGCCGACCAATATCCCTGGCTCGCGTCGGGATCGAACCTCGACGCCTCGCTGCTCCCGCGCTGGGCGGTCGACGGCGGCGGCGCGGCGCTGCTGAAGCGGCTGGGCGACCCCGCGACGCTGGCGCGGATCCGCGGCGAGATGCAGGAAAATCTGCGGCGGCGCGGCGGTGCGGCGGCACTGCTGCTGATCTCCGAGGGCTATCCCTGGACCGGCCGGACGCTCGAACAGCTCGCCGCCGAGTGGAAGCTCGACAGCCGCGACGCGGCGCTGCGCATCATCCGCCGGAGCGTCGAGGCGAAAGCGCGCGGGGAAAGCGGCGGCGGCGGCGCGGTCGCGTCGTTCAACATGGCAGAGGCCGATGTCGACCTGCTGATGCAACAGAAGTGGATGGTGACCTCGTCCGACGGCTCCGACGGCCATCCGCGGATGTTCGCGACCTTCCCCGAAAAATATGTCCGCTATGTCCGCGAGCGGAAGGTCATCGACCTCGCGACCTTCATCCGCCAGTCGACCGGGCGCACCGCCGATATCTACAAGCTCGACCGGCGCGGCTATCTGCGCGCGGGCTATTTCGCCGATGTCCTCGTCTTCGACGCCGAGGAATTTGCGCCGCGCGCCGACTATGTGCGGCCGCGCGAGCTGAGCGTCGGGGTCAGCAAATTGTTCGTCAACGGCAAGCTGGCGGTCGACGACGGGCGGGCGACCGGCGCCGCCGCCGGCCGCGCGCTGCTGCGGCCCCGCCCGCCGGGCTGCGACGCGCCGGGCTGAGCGTCAGGGGCGGCGCAGCAGCGAGACCGTGCCGTGGCCGCCGTCGGCGCAGACGCTGACGATCGCCCATGAACCCGGGGGCTTGTCCCAAAGCTCCTTGACCGCCTGGCTGAGGTCGCGCGCGCCCGTTGCGGCGAACGGATGGCCGATCGCGACCGACCCGCCATTGGGGTTGACGCGGTCCCACGGGAAAGCGCCGAAATCGAAATCGACGCCTGCGCGCTCCTTCGCCCAGCCCGGCTTTTCGAGCGCGGCGACATTGGCGAGCACCTGCGCGGCGAAGGCCTCGTGAATCTCCCACAGCGCGACATCGTCGTAGCGCAGCCCGTGCCGCGCGAGCAGCCGCGGGATCGCGAAGCTCGGCGCCATCAGCAGCCCGTCGACATGATGGTCGACCGCGGCGATCTCGTGATCGACCAGCTCGGCATGGGGCGTGCCTTCGGGCAGCTTGCCGATCCCCGCCTCGGTCGCGACCCACAGCGATGCGGCGCCGTCGGTGATCGGCGAGCTGTTGCCCGCGGTGAGCGAGCCCTTGCCCGAGGTATCGAAGGCGGGCTTCAGCGCCGCCAGCTTCTCGGCCGAGGTGTCGGCGCGCGGATTGGCGTCGCGGGCAAGCTCGGGGAGCGGGAGCACCAGATCGTCGAAGAAGCCGCTGTCCCACCCCGCGACCGCGCGCTGGTGGCTCTTCAGCGCCCAGTCGTCCTGCGCCGCGCGGGCGATGCCCCATTCTTGCGCGGTCTCTTCCATGTGGTCGCCCATCGTCCGCCCGGTGATGCGGTTCGCCCAGCCCTTGACCGGCAGGGTCAGGTCGTCGGCGGTCAGCGCCTGCAGCGCAGCGAGTGCGGCGGGCGGGTCGGTGCGGAACAGCTTGACGATGCGCTTCGAGCTGGCGGGCTTCAGCCCGATCGGCGGGCTGCTCATCACCTCGGCGCCGCCGACGAGCGCGAGATCGGCCGAGCCGCCGAGCATTCCCGCCGCCGCGAAGGCCGCGATCATGCTGGTCGAACAGGCGAGCACCGCCGAAAAGGCGGGCACGGTCGGGTCGAGCCCCGCATCGAGCCAGATTTCGCGGCCGATGTTGCTCCAGCCGAGGCTGGGGATGACGGTTCCCCAGACGAACAGGTCGGGCCGCGCCTTCGCCGCCATCGCCTGGACCAGCGGGACCGACAGGCTGATCGCATCATGGTCGGCGAGCGCGCCGCCGCCGCGCCCGAAGGGGGTGCGCAGGCCGGGGGCGATGAAAATCTTCTGGGCAAAACGCTGCATGGCAAATCTCCATATTCGCGCGCGGGAGAGCGGCGGGGAAGGAAGCTTTGCGCTGCATGTGGGTGGCGATGGTCCGGCTGTCTACTGGACCAAAGCATATCAAAAATATGGGCCCCGAAACTTTAGCTGTGGGTCCCGTCGAGGAAGGCCGCCACGCGATCCAGCCCATATTCGTCGGTGACGAAGCTCTGCCCGATCCCGCGCGTCAGGATCAGCGGCAGCTTGCCGGCGCGGACCTTCTTGTCGTGCGCCATATGCGCGGCGAGGGTGGCGCCGCCGGTGTTGATGCCCGCGCTCGCCAGGCTGTGGGGGAGGTCGACGCTCGCGAGATGGTCGCGGACGCGGGCGGCATCCTCGGGGGGGCACAGGCCGTTCGCCGCTGAGAACTCGTGCGCGAGCACCATGCCCGCAGCGACCGCCTCGCCGTGGAGCAGGCGGTCCGAATAGCCGGTCTCGGCCTCGAGCGCGTGGCCGAAGCTGTGACCGAGGTTGAGCAGCGCGCGGACATCCTGCGTCTCGCGTTCGTCGGCGGCGACGATGCGCGCCTTGGCGGAAACACTATGCGCAATCGCCTTGTGGCGCGCCGCGCTGTCGCCCGCGAGCAGCGCGGCGCCGTTCGCCTCGCACCAGGCGAAGAACTGGGCATCGTCGATCAGCCCGTATTTGACGACCTCGGCATAGCCCGCGCCGAGTTCGCGGCGCGGCAGCGTGGCGAGCGTCGTCGGGTCGATGAGGACGAGCGCGGGCTGGTGGAAGGCGCCGATGAGGTTCTTGCCCGCGGGCACGTTGATCGCGGTCTTGCCGCCGACGCTGCTGTCGACCTGCGCGAGCAGGGTGGTCGGCACCTGGACGAAGGCGCAGCCGCGCTTGACGATGCTGCACGCGAAGCCGACGAGGTCGCCGATCACGCCGCCCCCCAAGGCTATGACATGGTCGCTGCGCTCGACGCCTTCGCCGATCAGCCATTCGGTGAGGCGCGCGAGGCCGTCCCAGCTCTTCGTGCTTTCGCCCGCGGGGAGGGTGAGCGCGCTGTGCGCGATGCCCGCGGCGGTCAGCGACGCCTCGACCGTGGCGAGATAGTGCGGCGCGACATGCTCGTCGGTGACGATCATGGTGCGCGGGCGCCTCAGCAGCGGCGCGACATGCGCGCCCAGCTCGGCGATCAACCCGTCGCCGATCAGGATCGGATAGCTGCGGCTGCCGAGATCGACGGTCAATTGTTCCACGTTGCGAGAGCCTCCAATATGGCGCGCACCGTATGTTCGTGCGGGCTCGACGCCGAACTGACGCGGATATGCGCCTCGGCATAGACGGGGTTGCGCACCGCGGCGAGGTCGCGGAGCACGTCGCCGGGGTTGCGGTCCTTGAGCAGGGGGCGGTGGTTGCGGCGTGCGACGCGCTCGACGAGCGTCGGGATGTCGGCGTCGAGCCAGATCGACAGGCTGGCGTCCTTGATCAGCGCGCGCGTCTCGTCGTTCATGAAGGCGCCGCCGCCGGTCGCGAGCACAAGCGGCTTGCCGGTGAGCAGCCGTGCGATCACGCGCCGTTCGCCGTCGCGGAAATGCCCCTCGCCGAAGCGCGCGAAAATCTCCGAGATGCTCATGCCTGCGGCGCGCTCGATCTCGTCGTCGGCGTCGACGAAGCGCATGCCGAGCCGCTGCGCGAGGCGGCGGCCGACGGTCGATTTGCCCGAGCCCATCAGCCCGACGAGCACGATCGGCCGCGCGCGGATATCGGCGGCTGCGGGCCCGGATGTCGATCCGGCCGGGCTTTTCGGGTTTCCCGTCATGCTGGGCGCGGCTATACCGCCCGGGGCGCGCGGGACAATGGTTTTGCTGCGGCGCGCAAGAATAGGGCATGAGGTGGACGTGATCGACGGATTTGGGCGCGCGGTGAGGAAGACCAAGGCATGGACGCTGGCGCTCGGGCTGTCGGGCGGCGCGCTGGCCGCGGCGCTGGTGCTGCCCGCGCTGGCGCAGGAATCGCTGCTGCCCGAGGGTTTCGGCAATCCCGCGCCGGCCCCCGCCCCGACCCCGGCTCCCGCGCCGCGTCCGGGCACGCCGGCGCCTTCGGCGACTCCCGCCCCAACCTCGAACGGGGTTGCGCCGCCCGCGGTGGTGCCGACGACCGGCGCCGCGACCGAAGACGATACACTCGAGGAGAGTGAGGAGGTCGAGCCCGGCACGCTGAAATACGACCTGCCGCCGGGGGCGCGGCGCTTGCTCACGCGCATCGGCCCGCTGACCCCCGAGACCGGCGGGCTGGCGCCCGACGCTTTCGGCGTGCGCGGCCAATATGCCGCGGCGCTGATGCGCGCGACGCGCGGGCCGATCGCCTCGCGCTGGGGATCGATCCTGCTGCGGCGCTCGCTCGCCTCGGCGATCGACACGCCCGCGACGATCAACGGCGCCGACCTCGCCGCCGACCGCGCGTCTCTGCTGCTGCGCATGGGCGAGGCGAATGTCGCGCGCTCGATCGTGCAGTCGGTCGACTACGACCGCGCGAGCCCGCGGCTCGTCCAGACCGCGCAGCAGGTCTTCTTGGCGAATGCCGATCCGGCGGGGATGTGCCCCTATGTCCCGGGCGGCCTCGCGCATGGCGACGAGCATAGCTGGCGGCTCGCCGCGGGCATCTGCGCCGGGCTGTCGGGCGATTCGGGGCCGGCAGGCTGGGCGATGAGCCGCGTGCGGTCGAGCGGAAAGGTCGCCAGTTTCGACATATTGCTCGCCGAGCGCGTGCTGGGCGCGAGCGTGGCCGGCGGGCGATCGATCACGATCCAGTGGGACAAGGTCGACCGGCTGACCAGCTGGCGCTTCGGCATGGCGACCGCGACCGCGACGCCGATCCCGGCCGAATTGCGCGGCACCGAAACCCCCGCGATGCGCGCCTGGACGGTGCTGGCGCCGATGAGCGAGATGACCGACCGCGTCGCCGCCGCGCCCGATGCCGCCGCGCGCGGCGTGCTGTCGAGCGAGGCCTATGTCTCGCTGCTCAGCGCCGCGGCGAGCGCCGAGGAGCCGCCCGAGACGCTGACCGCGCAGACCGATTTGCTGCAGAACGCCTTCGGCGGCGAGACGGCGGCCGCGCGCTATGCGGCGATGCAGGGTTTGTGGGGCGGCGGTACCGACCCGATCGGTCGTTATGCCGCGCTGGTCGCGACCGCGCGCGCCGCAGCGGCGCTGCCGGTGGGCACGGCGGTTGATGCCGATCCGTGGCAGCTGATCGGCTCGATGTTCGCGGGCGGTTACGACAATCGCGCGATCGACTGGGTCCCGACGGTCAATGTCGGCAGCCGCGCGTGGGGCGTGCTGGCGGTCGGATCGCCGCGCGCGCTCAATGGCACGACGGCGGGTGCGGTGGGCAATTTCGCGGGCGATGACGACAGCCCCGACGCTCTGCGTTCGAAGCTGCTGCTCGCGGGGCTGGCGGGGCTCGGGCGGATCGAACCCGGCCAGGCGGCGTCGGCGGCGAGCGACCTCGGCGTCGACCTCGGCAAGCAGACGCGCTGGACGCGCGCGATCACCGATGCCGCGGCGCGGCGCGAGCCGGGCATGGTCGCGCTGCTCGCGGCGACGGGGATGCAGGGCGATTGGTCGAAGATGCCGCCCTATCACCTCTATCATATCGTGCGGGCGCTGCGCGAAGTCGGGCTGGCGTCGGAGGCGCGGATGATCGCGGCCGAGGCGCTGGTTCGGGTTTGAACCGTTCGAAGATTAGCGCTTTGAAACTCCTCCCCCTCAAGGGGGAGGTTGGGTGGGGGTGCTCCGATGCAGGGCGTGACGCGAGGCCTGTCGGCCTCGCTCCCCCACCCCCAACCCCTCCCCGCCGGGGAGGGGGGCAATTGGCGTCGCAATGGAGGATGCCGAGATGTCCGACGCCGCGCTGATCGACCGGTTCCTTGAAATGATGGCCGCCGAGCGCGGCGCGGCGCGCAACACGCTCATGGCTTATCGCCGCGACCTCGAACAGGCGGCGGCGATGGTTCCCGCGGGGCTGGAGGGCGCCGATACGGCGGCGCTGCGCAAGGTCATGGCCGGATATCAATCGCTTGCGGCGAGCAGTGCGGCGCGCAAGCTGTCGGCGCTTCGGCAATTCTACGCTTTCCTGCGCGACGAGGGCGAGCGTCCGGACGATCCCGCGCAGCCGCTGGCGCGGCCGACGACGCGGCGGCCGCTGCCGCGCATCCTGACGCACGACGATGTCGAGCGGCTGTTCGCGCAGGCGGGCGAGGAAGCCGCGGGCGAGGCGCCGCCGGCGAACGCGGTGCGAATGCTGCTGCTGCTCGAACTCCTCTATGGCTCGGGGCTGCGCGCGAGCGAGCTGGTCTCTCTGTCGCGGCGCGCGGTCGCGGGCGAGCGGCAATATCTGATCGTCCGCGGCAAGGGCGACAAGGAGAGGTTGGCGCCTTTGTCGGAGCGCGCGCGCGAGGCGCTCGACCGCTGGCTGCCGCTCGTCGCCGACGGATCGCCCTGGCTGTTCCCGTCGGGCAAGAGCCATGTTTCGCGCGTGCGGCTTTTCCAGATGCTGCGCGAACTCGCAGGCCGCGCGGGGATCGATCCCGCGGCGGTCAGCCCGCATGTGCTGCGCCACGCCTTTGCGACGCACCTGCTGGAAGGCGGGGCCGATCTGCGCGCGCTGCAGCTGATGCTGGGGCACGCCGACATCGCGACGACCGAAATTTACACGCATGTCGACAGCCGGCGGCTGGTCGAGCTGGTCAACCGGCGGCATCCGCTGGCGCGGATGGACGACGTTGACCTGACGCCGCCTTCGGCCTAGCGACGTCCCCCATGACAGCCTTTCTGGACTTCGAAAAACAGGTCGCGGCGCTCGATCGCCAGATTGCCGAATTGCGCGAGATGGGCGACGATCCGACGCTCAATATCGAAAACGACATCGCGCGGCTCGACGATAAATCCTCGAAGATGCTGCGCGACATCTATGCCAAGCTGACGCCTTGGCAGAAGACGCAGGTCGCGCGCCACCCCGACCGGCCGCATTTCAAGCATTATGTCGCGGGGCTGTTCGACGACTGGATGCCGCTGGCGGGTGACCGCAATTTCGGCGACGATCAGGCGATCCTCGGCGGGCTCGCGCGCTTTCGCGGGCGCCGGGTGATGGTGATCGGGCACGAGAAGGGCGACGATATCCCGTCGCGGATGAAGCATAATTTCGGGATGGCGAAGCCCGAGGGGTATCGGAAAGCGATCCGCCTGATGCAGCTCGCCGACCGCTTCGGGCTGCCGGTGGTGTCGCTGGTCGACACCTCGGGCGCCTTTCCGGGGATCCAGGCCGAGGAGCGCGGGCAGGCCGAGGCGATCGCGCGCTCGACCGAGCAATGCCTGGCGCTCGGCGTGCCGATGGTCGCGACGATCGTCGGCGAGGGCGGATCGGGCGGTGCGATCGCGATAGCCGCGGCGAACCGCGTGCTGATGTTCGAACATGCCGTCTATTCGGTGATCTCGCCCGAGGGCTGCGCCTCGATCCTGTGGCGCACCGCCGACAAGGCGGCCGATGCCGCCGCGGCGATGAAGATGACGCCCGAGGATCTGCTGGCGCTCAAGGTCATCGACCGCATCGTCCCCGAACCCGTCGGCGGCGCACACCGCGCGCCCGAGATCGCGATCAAGGCGCTGGGCGATGCGATCGCCGAGGAACTCGATGCGCTGGCGGGTTTGCCGCGCGAGACGATCCTCGCCGCGCGCGAGGAGAAGTTCCTCGCCATGGGTCGCGCCTGACGCCGACATTCGCCGGAACCCGATCGCGGGGGCCGACGTTCTCCCTGACACGCCGATGAGCAAGATGTTCATCGCGGGTCTTGCCGTGCGCCGATATAGGCTATGGCAGGTACAAGAGGACCAAAGGGAGGCGCGAATATGGGCCGGAAAGTGACGACAGCCTTGGCGATTTGCCTGGCCGCGGCGGCGGGCGTGGGCGGTATCGGCGGCGATGCCGAGGCCCAGACCAAGGGCAAGACCAAGACGATCAAGACCGCGACCGCGATCACCGCCAGCGAGCGCAAGCAGGGCGCCGAGGCGCATCCGCAGCTGGTGCAGGAATTCGGCGGCAATTACGAAGGCCCGCAGGCCGCCTATGTCGGACGTGTCGGGCAGAATATCGCCGTGCAGTCGCGGTTGTCGAACGCGCGCGGCGACTTCACCGTCACCTTGCTCAATTCGCCGGTGAACAACGCCTTCGCGATCCCCGGCGGCTATGTCTATGTCACGCGCCAGCTGATGGCGCTGATGAACGACGAGGCCGAGCTCGCCGGCGTGCTGGGGCACGAGGTCGGCCATGTCGCGGCGCAGCACAGCAAGAAGCGCCAGTCGGCGGCGACGCGCAACACGATCCTCGGCGTGCTCGCGGGGGTGCTCGGCGGGGCGATCGGCGACAATGGCGGGCTGCTCGGCGGGCTTGGCGGACTGCTCCAGAATAATGCGATGAAGGTCGCGCAGTTCGCGACGCTGGGATTCTCGCGCAGCCAGGAGCTGGAGGCCGACCAGCTCGGCGTCCAATATCTGAAGAGCGCGGGTTACGACCCGATGGCGCTGTCGACGGTGCTCGCGAGCCTCGCCAACCAGACCAGCCTCGAGGCGCGGCTGTCGGGCGGCGACGCGCGCGCGCTGCCCGAATGGGCGAGCACCCACCCCGACCCCGCGTCGCGCGTGCGCAATGCCGAGACGCTGGCGGCGCGTGCGGGCGCGGGCGGGGTGCGCAACGCCGAGGCCTTTTACGCGTCGGTCGACGGCGTGCTCTATGGCGACGATCCGGCGCAGGGCGTGGTCGAAGGCAATGAATTCCTGCACCCCGACCTGCGGCTGAAATTCGCGGTGCCGAGCGGTTACGGGATGCAGAATGGCGCGACTGCGGTGTCGGTGAGCGGCAGCGGCGGGCAGGCGCAGTTCACGACCGCGGCCTATAATGGCGACATGAACGCCTATGTCGCCGCGGCCTTCAAGTCGGTCGCGGGCGATACGGCGCTGTCACCAAGCAGCATCCAGCGCACGACGGTGAACGGCATCCCGGCCTATACTTCGACCGCGCGCGCGAACACCCAGTCGGGGGCGGTCGACGTCACCGTCTTCGCCTATGAATTTTCGCGGACCAGCGCCTTTCACTTCGTCGCGTTGACCAAGGCCGGCGGCGGATCGGCGTTCAATGCGATGTACAACAGCGTGCGGCGGCTGAGCAGCGCCGAAGCAGCGGCGATCAAGCCGCGGCGCATCGACGTGGTGACGGTCGCGCGCGGCGACACGGTCGCGACGCTGGCGCGGCGCATGGCGTACAGCAATTACCAGACCGAGCGCTTCCAGGTGCTCAACCGGCTGAACGCGACGAGCCGGCTGACGCCGGGGCAGAAGGTCAAGATCGTCGTTTACGCGAGCCGCTGACGGGCTGTTCTGGCGGAGCGGCATGCCCGCCCGAAAACGGCAACGACAAAAGAAAAGGGTGGCGGACCAGGTCCGCCACCCCATTTCTGTCCTGGCCTGTCGAAACAGGCGCTCGGCTGGGCTATTAGTTGCCCGCGCCGGTCAGACCGTCATTGACGTTGTTGAACGTCGCTTCGACGCTGTTGCCGACCGAGGTCATCGCGGTGATGCCGGCGACGGCGATCAGGGCTGCGATGAGGCCATATTCGATGGCCGTGGCGGCTTTGGTATCGCGAACGAACTTTTTGATGAACTTCATGTCTGGTCTCCTAACAAGTCACTTGCCCGGTTGACACTCTGGTCTTGGTCAACCCGGACCGATCTACGTTGAATTGGTTTTGAAATTCTTAATGGTCCGATTGGCATCGACCGGGTTTCGAGTCCCGAAATCGGACAGCGCTACATGGCGTCGTTCGCGCTCGACGACACATTGTTCCACATGGTGATGGTCGATTGTCCGACGGAACTGATCGCGCCCATCGCGGCGATAAAGATCAGCGCGAGTATCAGCCCGTATTCGACGGCTGTCGCGGCCTTGGTCGACCGTAGCAACCGGGCGATCTTGTTGGTCATATGTCCTGCCCCTGCCTTATGACAGGATCATCGTCCCTGAACCGCATGGCGCCTTGTTCATGACTTTTGCCGGAGCGGGCGGCACTGGTCCGTGCTGCGTCGCGCCTTTGCCCTGAACGAAATCCCAATCAAACCTCAGCCGTGCAATTCGGGGATTCTGGTCCTAGAGTTCCCGAGGCTTCCGGAATTCGCATATCAGGGTTAATAATTTGTCCTCATCTCCCTCGTCAAAAACCGCCGAAAACTGTCTCATTGTGGTCGCCGCGGCGCTGGTCGACCGCGACGGTCGTGTGCTGGTCCAGCAGCGCCCGCCCGGCACGTCGATGGCAGGGCTGTGGGAGTTCCCCGGCGGCAAGCTCGAACCCGGCGAGACGCCCGAGGCGGCGCTGATCCGCGAACTCGCCGAGGAGCTGGGGATCGAGGTCGACCACGCCTGCCTGGCGCCGGCCTGTTTCGCGAGCGAGCCGCTCGGCGCGCGGCATTTGCTGCTGCTCGTCTATGCGCTGCGCAAGTGGAAAGGCGTGCCCGAGGCGCGGCACGCGACCGCGCTGCGCTGGGTGCGCCCGGTCGAGCTTTACGCGCTCGACATGCCGCCCGCCGACCGGCCGCTCATCGGGCTGCTCGAGGCCTTGCTCTAGGTTGTATCGCCATTCAGCCCAGGGCGGCCTGCAAATGGCGATTTCCCGCGCTTCCGGTGCTCACGTACTGAAGTACGCTGCGCTCCGGATCACGAAAAATCACCATTTTCGACTCACCCTGAACTGAATGGCGATACAACCTAGTCCTTCGGCTTGAGCGCGTCGGCCAGTGAGGCGGTGCCGCTGCCGCGCCTTGCAGGACGCGGCTGGTCGGGGTGCGGCGCCCAGCCGCTGAAATGGATCAGGCGGAACGCCTCGGCGACGCGGCCGTCGGGGTCGGCCTGCGCGGCGAAGGCGAGCGTGATATGCGCGACCTCGCTCCGCGTCAGCGGCGGCGGCGCGGCGGCGAGCCGGCTCGCGAGCCCCGCGGCGCGCAGGTCGCGGACGAGCGCGAACCAGTCGGCATAGCGGACGCTCAGCGCCTCGACGTCGACCACGGGCAGGGTAAAGCCGGTGCGCTGGAGCAGATTGCCCATCGCGGCGAGGTCGATCTGCGGATGCAGCCGCGCGATCGACCGCACCCCGTCGGCCATCACCGCGCGGCGCAGGCGCGGCAGGCTGCCGTCGCCGACGAAGCTGCCGAGCAGCAGCCCGTCGGGCGCGAGCAGCGCGCGGAGCCGCACCAGCGCGCCGGGTACGTCATTCACGTTGTCGAGCCCGCCGGGCCACAGGATCAGGTCGAAGCTGGCGAAGGGCAGGTCGATCGCGTCGGCCTCGCCCGCCAGCGCCCCGCTCGCCGCCGCCAGGCGCGGCCCGGCCTCGAGCAAGGTCAATTCGCTGCCTATGGCGCGCAGATGCGCGGCGAGTGCGGGGTCGTGCGCGCCGATCAACAGCGCGCGCGGAAAATCGCGCGTCACCATCGCCAGCCGGTCGAGCAGGCTTTCGACGATGATCGGGGCGAGGAAATCGGCGCCCTGCGGAAGGTTCGCCATGCGGTCGCGCTGGGCGCGGTGGCGCGCGGAGGAGAAAAGCGGGGCGAGGGGCGGCGACATGCGGCGCTTGTGCCGCCTCGCGTCCTGCTTCACAAGCGGGACATGGGGGCAGCGACGGGCGATGTCGACGGCGGACCCTCGGCGGGACCGGCCGATGCGCTGCTCCATGGCCTCGGCCGGGCCGGGCGCGCGCTGATCGACTATGCGCTGCCGCCGCGTTGCCCGGCGTGCGGGACGATCGTCGCGGGCGACCGGCAATTCTGCCTCGCCTGCTGGCAGTCGCTCCACTTCCTCGACGGCCCCGCCTGCGCGCGCTGCTCGATCCCGCTGCCCGACGCGCTGCCCGGGGCGGAGCTGCAATGCGGCGCGTGCCTCGCCGATCCGCCGCCCTTCGATGGGGCGCCGTCGGCGGTGGCCTATGGTCCGGCGGCACGCACCGTCGCGCTGCGGCTCAAATATGGGCGGCGCGTCGGGCATGCGCGGTTGATGGCGCGGCTGATGGTGCGGCCGCTGACGGTGCTGGCAAGCGGGAGCGATGCGTTGCTCGTGCCGGTGCCGCTGCACCGCGGGCGGCTGTGGTCGCGCGGCTTCAACCAGGCGGCGCTGGTCGCGGACGAGCTGACGCGGCTGTCCGGAATAGCGCACGACCATCATCTGCTGCTGCGCGCCAAGGCAACCGCGTCGCTGCGCGGCAAGGGACGGCGCGAGCGCGAAAAGATCGTCGCGGGCGCCTTCAAGCTCGCCGACGGCGCGAAGGCGCGTGCGGCGGGGCGGCATCTGGTGCTGGTCGACGATGTTCACGCGAGCGGCGCGACGCTGCGCGCCGCGGCGCGCGCGCTCCGTCGCAGCGGCGCCGCGCGCGTGTCGGCGCTGTGCTGGGCGCGCGTCGTCCCCGATGCGCTGGCGAGCGGCAACATATTTGACTTTGCTTCGTTGGATTCCGATATGGTTGACGAAAGGATGACAAGGTAGCCGCCATGGCCAAAATCGAAGTCTTTACGAAATTCTTCTGCCCCTATTGCTCGCGCGCGAAGGCGCTGCTCGACGGCAAGGGCGCCGACTATCAGGAAATCGACCTGACGATGGACCGCGCGGGGTTCGAGGCGATGGTCGAGCGCGCGGGCGGCCGCCGCACGGTCCCGCAGATCTTCATCGACGGCCAGCATATCGGCGGCAGCGACGATCTCGCCGCGCTCGACGCGCGCGGCGCGCTCGACCCGCTGCTCGGCACGGCCTAGGAACCCCGCCCTTGATCGTCTTCGACCTCTGCTGCGCCGCCGGTGATCACCGGTTCGAAGCTTGGTTCAAGAGCAGCGAAAGCTTTGCCGACCAGCAGGCGCGCGGGCTGATCGCTTGCCCCGTGTGCGGCGACAGTGAGGTGGCTAAGGCGGTGATGGCGCCGCGCGTCGGCGCGAAGTCGAACCAGCAGGCGGCGCCCGCTTTGCCCGCCGTGCCCGAAAGCGCGGGCGAGGTAACGCCCGAACTGGTGCGCAAGGTGATGGCGGGGATCGCCGCGAAACAGGCCGAGATGCTGCCGCAGTCGCGCTGGGTCGGCCGCGATTTCGCCGATGCCGCGCGCGCGATGCACGAGGGCCGCGCCGCCGAGGACCTGATCCACGGCCAGACCTCGCCCGAGGAAGCGCAGGCGCTTCGCGACGAGGGCATCGCGGCGATGCCGCTGCTCGTCCCCTTCGTGCCGCCCGAAGCGACGAATTGATCGGCGCGGATTATCGGGCCGATTGACGCTGCATGCGCGGCGCCGCTACACGGGCGCCGGCGCACCCGTAGCTCAGCAGGATAGAGCGTCGGATTCCTAATCCGAAGGCCACAGGTTCGAATCCTGTCGGGTGCACCACGCACATGTAAGTGACTGATATAAAACAGTTATATTAGGTTACTCAGGTGAAATCGGCGCGGTTCTGCGGCCGTTCTCGCCGTCTATGGCTCGGTCGTGGTCAGAGACAGGGCGTCCGGCGAGCTAACTCAGGGCAACGTCTCGGCGAGTCTCTGCGGCGCATTTCGGTGGCCACGGCGCGGGTGACTCGATCAGGTAAATCCGAGCAGTCGGCGTTGGTCGGCCCATGTAAGCGGCAGCGCCGGGAGCTTCATCAGCCGGCGCGACGTCAGTGCGGCGGGCTGATTCCCGTCGAGGATCGCGCGGCTGATGTCGGGCGCCAGATAAGCCAGTCGGGCAATGCGCTCGATGTGCCGATCCCTCGGTGACGCCTGCTCGCCGAAAAGGTTGGAGCGAGCGCGATGCGCCCTGGCGATCAGATTGACGAGGCGCGGGTCTGGTTTGCGGCCGTCGGGTTCTGGACCGGCGATGACGAGCTTCGTCCCCCGCCGGCCGCGCTGAACGTCCGCGCGGATCACAAGATCGATACGATCCGGTTCGTGATCGGTTCGTTCGGGCAAATGGTCCAGTGCCGCGATCAAGTCGTTAGCCGACAGGCTCGCTACGACACGCCCTGGATGGACCTCGACCGTGAGCCCGAATCTCTCGAAGAGATTGCGCGCGCCATGGTCGGCGTGAGGCCCGACCTGCCGGGCAAGCTCCGCGGCGGTGTCGATCCGGGCGCTTGTGACCGCGGCCCCGGCGCGAGCATCGAGCCCGGCGATGCGTGCCGGATCGAGCAGCAGTTGGCGAACCGCGTCGCGGACTGCCGTCTCGATCGACCGTGCCGCGATCCGCGCGACCGGGGCGGCTGGCTTGGCGGGTGCCTCACGGTCGATGTCCTTGCTGATACTCGACACGTAATAATGGTAGCGACGACCCTGCTTGACCGTGAACGACGGCGACATCGGACGGTCGTCGGCGTCCCGGATCATGCCGGTGAGCAGCGCGATGCCGTTCGGGATGATGGCGTTCGCACGTTCGGCGGTGGAGGCTGCGAGCTTGGCTTGCACCGCGTCCCACAGATCGGTGGATATGATCGCGTCATGCTGCCCCTCATGGACCTTGTCCTTGTGGCGCAGCTTGCCGATGTAGATGGGGTTGGAGAGGAGCCAGTATAGCGCGCCGCGCGAGAATGGCACGCCGCCCCGCGGCCCCGACTTCCCTTGCTGGATCTTGGTCCGGACGCCCTGTGCGTCGAGCGCAAGCTTCAGCGCCCGCACCGAAGGCTGATTGAGATAAGATCGGAAGATGTGGACGACGGTTGCGGCTTCGACCGCGTTCGGCATCAGCTTGCGATCCTGCACATCGTAGCCGAGTGGAACGACGCCGCCCATCCAGATGCCGCGTGCCTTCGACTGAGCGACCTTGTCGCGGACGCGCTCGGCAATCACCTCGCGCTCGAACTGCGCGAACGACAGGAGGACGTTGAGGGTCAGCCGGCCCATGCTGGTCGTGGTGTTGAACGCCTGGGTCACGCTGACGAAGGAGGCGCCGGCCGCGTCAAGGACATCGACGATCTTCGCGAAGTCCGAGAGCGCGCGCGTCAGGCGATCGACCTTGTAGACGACGATGACGTCGACCTTGCCTGCGCGCACGTCGCATAGCAGCCGCTGGAGCGCGGGGCGCTCCATGGTTCCGCCGGATACGCCGCCATCGTCATAAGCGGTGGGAACCAGCGTCCAGCCTTCGGAACGCTGGCTCGTCACATACGCCTCGCAAGCCTCGCGCTGGGCGTCGAGGCTGTTGAAGTCCATGTCGAGCCCTTCCTCGGTCGACTTCCGGGTATAGACGGCGCAGCGCAGCTTCTTCATGCGCCGGTCCCGAAGAAGCGCGGCCCCGACCACCGTGTTCCGGTGATGGCGCGGGCAATTGCCGAGAGCGATCGCCATCGCTCGCCCGCGTAAAGGAAGCTGCCGTCGGGCTCGGCGATCACGCGGTGCGTCCGACCGCCCCACTCCCGCAGCAGCTGGGTACCGCCGGCGAGGGAGGAAGGCGCAGCAGCGCGGCCGCCGGCCCCGGAGACATCCGCGTGGGAAGCGACCAGCTTGCATAGCCGCTGTTCGAGGCCGCGATCCATGCCCCCTGCTGCGACGAGCTGCACGCGATGGGCGAGGTCGCGCGCGAGGAGGCTCGGTGCGATCGGAGGAGCGGGTGCTTGCTGCACCCGCTCCCACTCGCGCTTCAGCTCGGCATTCGACATCGCGCCGAGTGCTGCCACCTCATCATCACCGGCGCTCAAGCTTCGATCCGATAGGTCGTGACGCTGCCCTGCTTCTGCCGGACAACCTCATGGCCCTTCTTGCGCACGCCGGTGATTGCGGCGCGCACCGTGTGATGCTGCCAGCCCAGCGCTTCGGCTACCTCTTCGACGCTGGCCCCAGCGGGGGCGCGGAGCATGGCGAGCAGCCGCTCGGCCTTCGTCTGCGGCCGTTCGGGGGCGGTCGGTGCGAAAGCGGAAGCTCCGCGGTTCGCTTGCGTGATCTTCTTCGTCATGGGTGGTCTCCTTGATCGGATCCCGGCACCGCGCCGGGCCCACCACCCAAAGCCCCGTCAGCGCGAGGCGTGCGGCCAGCACCCACCGGCACGGCCGCGGAAACAGCAATGCTCGTTCGCTGGCACCAGTCCAGTCGAATGTCGGCTTTGCGCCTGATCTCGGCCGCTTCGGTCAAGTCAGCGAGTGCCTAACAGCGGACATCTGTCGTGTTTACGTTGAACTGCGGGGTGTGGGAAAATTTAGGATGACAGCGGCATCCGTGTCGCCAGCCCTTTGACCAACCTCGGCAGGCGTTGCAGCCCTGAGTCCGTCTTCGGTAACGGTCTCAAGGAAGTACTCAAGATCGCTTGCACGCGTACCGTGGACAAGCAGAACGTCATCGTTCAGACGCAGCGTTGGCGGCAATCCGGCCGCCCTGGCCAGCTGCCCCGGAAGCAACGTGTTTACGGTGTGCTGATCAGACAGTCCCATGGTCTCAAAACGCTGATCGATGATCTGACGTTCGTGATTGCCTCTGATGGTTGGCAAGCCAAGCGGGGTTAGTCTTTCGGCCGGCTCGCGAGGGAACAGTCCCCCGGAGAATATGCCCCTGAGGTTGACGATCTGGTCTACTCCCCGCTTGGCAGCATCCGCGAGAACGGCATCAAGAGCGGCGATGTTGCCGTGGATGCCCCAACTTGGCTCGACCGGGAAATCGAGGGTTCTGAGCACGCCCCGCGCGACGTCGGTTTTGGCCGGGAGGTCAGGACTGCGCTTGCCGCCCGGCGGCAATGGCTGATCGAGCAGCTACTTGCTACCGGCGAGCGAGGGATTTTTCGGATGCGCGATGGTGCGGCCGAGGCATTGCGCGAACGCGAATTGCGTGGAGCCGCGGAGGGTCTCGCCGCGAGGACTGCAAGCCGTTCGAGCCGAGCCGAAAGGGCGAACGTGTCGAGGGCGTCATCGCGCGCCGGGTCGACCTGGAAAGCGGCAGCTATGCCTTGGTCGAGCGGTCGCGGGACTTCACGCTCGTACCGTGGCGCGGTGTGCTCGAACGCAACATCGGCAAGGCGGCGTCCGGGATCATGCGCATCGACGGGATCAACTGGCAGTTCGGCCGCGGTCGTTCCGGCCCGGCGATCTCGTGAACGGCGGCGGTCAGCCCTTGAGGTGGCGCTCAACCGCGTCGGCACTGTTGCCGACCACCTTCACGGCATGTTCAAGCTGATCGCGACTGACGCCCAACTTGTTCGACCAGTAATCGACCTCATAGTCCTCACCGAGCGCGATGCGCTTGAGGGCGATTTGCGGGCCGCGCGGTAAGAGCAATGGCCGATGGTAATTCCGCACCATCGCGCGGCCATTTGTAGTGAGCGTTGACCAACAATCCAACCATCTTGGAAAACAAGTAGCGAACGTTGTTGACCAAATCTCGCTTTACGGGGAACATGCTGGAAACTTTGGGGGCAGGGCTTGTCGGCAAATCCATCAACCGCGATATGGGTGCGTTTTCTACGGAACTACGGGCCTATTCCGACCAACGACAACATGTACGACGAGTCGATTCAGCGGGCTTTGCGGCGTCATAAGATACGTCCCATCACTTTACCGGCGCCGCTCCGGGACGAGCTCGTCGCGATGTTCAAGGGGGAAACGCCCGTCTCGCACATCATCACGGGTACCGCCGGCGACGGCAAAACCTATCATTGCCGCGAGGTCTGGACTGAGCTTGGCGGCGACGTCACCGCCTGGAATCATGGAGATAAGATCCAGCGCCTAGTGGTCGGCGACCGAACGCTCGTCATCGTCAAGGATTTGAGCGAGCTGCGTGACGATGAAAGCGATGAACTCATCGTCGAATTCGCGCGCGACGTCGCGGATCCGGCGACCCAGAACTTCTACCTTTTCGCCGCCAATCACGGCCAGCTGCTCGAGAAGCTCAAATCCGCGTCATCCACGCCTGAAGTGGTGCGCGTCAGCAAGGTGGTCGAAGACCTGCTGGTGACCAGCGTCAGCACCGACGCAGGCATCGCGCTCGACCTCACCGATCTCAGCCGATCGCCGGCCGCCGAGATGGCAATGGCGATCATCAACGAGGTGACCGGCCATGAAGGGTGGGCCGGCTGCGAGAGTTGCAACGCCAGCGGCGACGGCAAATGCCCGATCTTCGAGAATCGCCGGCGGTTGATCGGTCAGGATCAGGACGATCCCTTCAAGCGCCGACTGACGGAATTGATCGAACTGAGCGAGCGCAACGGCAGCCATTTCCCGGTGCGACAGCTGCTCGCGCTGGTCGCCAATGCGATCCTCGGACATCCCGACGCGCGCGACGGCTTGATGAGCTGTAACGATGTCACGGCGATCCAGGCGTCCGGCAAGTCCGACCTTGCGAGCATCTATCGCAATGTCTTTGGCGAGAATCTTAAAGCCAGCAAGGCCGAGAAGACCGAGCTGTTCCGCAAGCTCAACGCCTTTGGGATCGGCGCCGAGACGAGCAATCGGGTCGACAATCTTCTAGTCTACGGCGCTGACGACCCCGCTTATGCTGCCGACTATGCCGCGCTGGTGCTGAGCGATCCGGTGTATGGCGCGACGCCTGCGTATGCGACGGCGCAGCGCAATTATCTCGAAGGGGCCGATGATGGCGACCGGTCGAGTTTTCTGGGCGCCCTGCGCGCACAGAGGCAGCGTCTCTTCTTCACCATGCCCGATGCCAAGGCAGTCGATTATGATCTCTGGGACCTGACCGTCTTCCGCTATGCCGGCCTGTATCTTGAGGTCGCCAAGAAAATCGCGGAGCGGCAGACGGTGCCACGGGCGGCGCTCAATATCGTGGTGCGCGGCCTCAATCGGATTTTCACCGGCATGCTCGTACAAAACCAGGACGAACTCGTGCTGGCGACCTCGGGCAGCTACTCGCAATCGAAGCGCAGCCCGCTCCTCGACGAACTGATTTCGGTCCCGCGCTCCGGTGGTGAGGAGGTCAGCATCGTCGCCGATAAAAGCGGCGGCTTCGGCGTTTCAGTCAAGCTCGTGCGCGGCAGCGAAATTGCGCCGGTCTTCCTGTCTCTGTCGCCGACGCGCTTCGAATTTCTCGGCCGCGTTGCCGAAGGCGCCTTGCCCAGCAGTTTCTCGCTCGAATGCCATGAAGATTTGCTGGCGTTCAAGGCACGGCTGCTGCGCGAGACCGAGAATCGGCGCAAGCTCGACGGCGAGGAGGAATCGCCCGATGGCGAACTGGTCTTACGCTTCATTGAACTCAATCCCGATGGCCGCGCGCAGCCGCGCCGGGTGATCGTACGGGTATGACAATGGAAATCCTGGCCCGCCCGACCGAGTTCGAGGACCGCGCCGGTCCGGCATTCTGGATCGACGAAGCGATCTGGGGCCACCGTTTGCATGACGAACAGGCGCCTTGGCTGATCTTCCTCGAATTCATGACCGTCTTGCTCGCCGAGCAACGCGAGGGCCGCGCGCTCAAGGAAGAGCGCCTCAACAGCCTCTCGTACAAGCCGCAGCTGCAGCTGCGGCTACGCAATCTCGTCTTCAACAACCCGCATATCATGACGGTGCGTGCGGAGGCGCGATCGGACGAAGCGGCCTGGGCGATGTGGCTTGAGCGAATGGCCGAGAGCGCCGGTGGCATCGAACGGCCGGACTTCGCCTATTTGCGGGACCGGTTCGAAAATTTCGACGATTTTGCCGCCGTGCTGAGCTTCCTGCAGGGTTCGGCAATCGAAGGGACGAGCAACAAGCGCTGGAGTTCGAAGTTCGTTTTCCCGTTCGGGCCGCACGCGCTCTACGAGGATGTGAACGTCAAGCCGAGCGGCAGCGTGTCGAACGATCGCCGCTTCTTCGCACGGTCCGGCGAACTCCTCTATTTGATGCTGAGCCGCAGCCAGCATGCCGACGCGCTACGCAGTCTGCTCGTCAGCCGCTTTCTAGAGAGCCCGGCGCCCTATGATAGCATGGCGCATGCCCTTCAGGGCGAGCGGCAGCTCGCCAAGCAGGAGCGCGCCGGCGCGTATCTGCCCTGCGCCAGCCATTCGATCTTCGATCGCCTTGCCGCCGATTGGCTGGCGATCCTGAGCCTGCCGATCCCGACGCATGATGCGATCCCGCATCTCGTCACCATGACCGGCCTCAACCTCATATTGTATCAACTCGACCGTGCGCGCGAATTGCTCGACCGGCCGCCGATCAGTCTTGTGTGCGAAATCGTATCTCCGCGTAAATCGGTGGTGCGCGACCTCTCTGCCGACAGCTACCAGCACAACAACATGCTCCCGCAGCAAGCGATCGAGCGCTTCGTGCGGCGAGTCACCGAGACCGATGCCTGGACCGAGGCGCTGGCATCCGACGATCCGACACTCAATGCCATCGACATATTGAAGCGCGAATTTGGCTGGCCCGATGGCGATGATGACGAGCTCTCCGCGGAGCCGCGAGACTTTGTCGACGAACTCGTCGAACGCGCGACCGTTCGCCACAAACAGCATGTCGGCAAGGTCCACATGACCTGGGCACGCGCGATCGGGCTGTCGTCGCGCCGCTCGAGCCGCCGCGTCCGCTACGCCCCGACCGACCGGCTGCTCAAGACGCTGGTCATCGCCTGTGTCGGCGAACGCCTCGAATTCAAGGATTTTCTGGTGCGCATTCAGGAGCGCTACGGCTTTGTGATCGGCGACGCGCAGGCGCGCCAGTTCATTGATTCGGGTACTGCCGACCAGGAGGATTTTTCTGACAACGCGCATCGTCTGGAAGAGCGGCTCGCCAGCCTCGGTCTCTTGAAGCGGCTCTCCGATAGCTGCGCCTATGTCGAAAACCCCTTCCAGCGAGCCCAAGCCGCGTGACCCCGTCAGACCTGATTGGCGCCGCCGGCGCGACCTCCATTCGTTTGCGCCTCGAGGCTTTGACGCCCGACGATGAACTCGCGCGCTACCTGCTCGACCGGCTGACCGGCGAACAGGTTGCGGCGATCACGCGCGCCTTGCTCGCCGACCCGGCTACCGCCAGCAAGCTGATGATTGCGCTGCCGCGCGATCTGGTCGGGCCCTTCGGGCTGCCTGAGACGGTGATCACCGATGAGCGCACTGTGCGGGTGCGTAATTCCGCCTGCGACCAGCCGGCGATGTTGCTCGCGAATACCGACGACGATCAGGGAGCATCGCTTGGCGACGTGACGCTGATCGGGGCGAAGCAGCTGACCGAGGAATCCGGTCCTTGGGTCGATGCCGCGGCAGCCGGGCTGGGCTTGAGCGAAGGCCAGATCGACGGTTGGAAGGCGGCGCTCAAGGGATTGAACAGCGCCGATGACTGGACGCTGCACCAGATCGGCATGTTTGTCGCGATGACGCGCGAGCGGATCGATACCGAGGCGGTGCCGGTTGCGGCGGCCTTGGGATGGGCGCTCCCGGCGCTGCGTCTGCCGCGCGACAGTGGCTATTTCATGGGGCTTGGCGACAAGGACCGCGAGCAGCCCCGGCGCTGGAAGAAGCTGTTCGAGAAGCTCGTCTCCGACCGCAAGCCATTGCTGGTCAAGCAGCGTCCCAATCGGCAAATCATCGAGACCGAGGAACTGCGCAGCCAGTTCGACGAGGTTCGCGACGACATCCCAGCCGAAGTCCACGCGACGATCGAGGCATTTATCGAAACTGCACCGGGCTGGGGCCTTGAGGCCGAAGCGCTGGCGAGCTTCGAATGGGAAGGGCAAAGCGTTCTCCAGCTCTTCTCGGGCATCAAGCTCAAGAAGACATCGTTCGCCCAGGAAACGATCAACTTCTTCGATTTCACGCTGCCTGACCGGTTGAGCGCGGCCGATCAAGAGTATCTCGCAACGCTCAAAACCCGCTCGCTCAAGGAAACACGAGACGACGACCGCGACTTCTTCGAGGCGCATCGCGACGATCTCGGGCAGGACAAGGCGCTGCGCGTCAAGTGGGAGCGGTTCATTTTCGGCCGCCCGATCGAGTGCACGGATTTCCTTGAAGGCCTGCTGCGCGCGATCGAACGGCTGTTCGGGCAGGTCAATTTAGTCGGCGGCTCGCGCAAGCTGGTGATCAAGTCGTCGCGGCGGACCCGCAACCAGTTCCTCGATCTCAACGCCGATGTCGGGCTGTCGTTCGGCCTGCGCTACCGCGGTCTGAAGGATTTGATCGGGCGGGCGGTCGAGTGGGATGTGCCGCACCTCTTCGCCTATGAGGAGCTGCTCGATCGCGCCAAGGCGCGGCAGAAGAAATATCGCCGGAACGAGTCGACGGCGCGCGGCGCGATTCAGATCAAGTTCGATATCGCGCTGACGGTCGGAAGCGAGCGCGCGACGGTGCAGCTCGTCTGGTCCGGCCAGCCAGGCGTGATCGGGCTGGAATTGCCAAAGGACATCGGACGACTGCTGAAGCGTCCGTTCGTGCGCAGCCATGTCGCGCGCCTGCCGGTGAGCCGCAAAGGCGCGTTACAGGCCGTGTCGCTGACCGATGTCGGCACATTGCAGCCAGCCTTCGGCCAGGATGCCGGCACTCTGGTTCCGCGGACCAACGCTGGTGATGATATCGCCAAGCTCTTTCCTAAGGCGCTCAAGGCGGCTCGGGACGGCGGGCGGATCGATGCCGCGGGCTTCACGGCGATCGAGGAAGCCTGGGGCAGCTTCACCGGGCTTTATGGCGAGGCGCTGACCGCGCTGCAAAACTCAGGCTATGCCTCCGGCACATTGATCGCACAGGCAGACGCCTATGGCGCGTTGCTTAGCACCTTGCTCGCGCACGCGGTCGGTGACCTCAATCGCCGGGACTTGTGGGAGCCGCTGCTCAGCATCGGTACCGTCCGCGTCCTCGGTGGCGGGCCGTCGGCGATCGTTGCCCCCTGGCATCCGCTGCGGCTTGCCGCAAGCGCGTCAAAAATGCGGTCCATAGCAGGCCTCGCCGACTATCTCCTCTCGGATGTCGATGTGAACTTCGGCGATCCGCGGCTGTTTTTCGCCGACCTGCGCGCCGAGCTCGCCCATCCGCTCTTCCCCGAGATCGCGGTCGGCTATGACAGCAGCGAAGCGATCTTGCTGGCCGAAACCAGCACCGTGAACGACTATAGCCTGGTCGAGCGACCGGTGCGCGATCCATCCGAAGCCACCACCGATGTCGACCCGGCCGAAGCTGCAAGGCAGATCCGCAGCTTGCTCGAACGCTATCTCGACTTGCAGCCGCATGAGCGTTCGAACCTCAGCATTATGCTCTACAATTGCGATGCGGCAGGCCTGCCACTCGCCACTGTCAACGCGCTGGGCTCGGTCCAGGATCAAGACGAGATGCACTGCAACGTGCTGGTTCGCCACCGCGATCGCTCGCGCCTCTCGCGCGTCTATACCGAACTGCTTGAGCGTTCGGATGGCGATCCCGATGCGGTGGTGGTGAGCGAGACCTCACGCAACTTCATGTCGAAGCTGCGCATCGGCGTCATGCTCGACAGCGGAACGACGAGCAGCAGTGGAACTCGCGAAATCGATGTCGCCTTCTTACACGATGTCGTGTCACGGCAAGCGCGCGAGCAATGGTTTCCAGTGCCCGCGATTGCCGACAATCCAAGCTTGCTCGAGCATGTTCCTGCGCGATGGTCCTATCGCCGCGTCACGTCCGAGGACGAGCTCAAGGCCACGAGTTATCTGACCTGTCCGCGTCAGCCCGCAGCCGGCTGGGCCTATGTCGATGCCGTCGCCAACATCGTCCGGCGCCAATCCCATGCGCCCGACGAGCATTATCTGCCCGCACGCCAGATTTCGTTCCAGGACGGCGGCCTCAAGGCGATGTTTGAGGAAGTCCATAGTCTCGCTGAATGGGTCGCGACCTATGACGATCTGCTCGACAAGCGTCAGCTGGCCGCGCAGGGAATCAACGTCATCCGCTACCGGCGTCAGCGCACGCATGGTCGCAACATGGTCGTCTCCTCGACCTCTGAACTGCGTATCCTGCATGTGCTGGTGCTGCGGCGTCTGACCGAGCTCTCGCTCGGGCTTGACGATGCACGCCTGGCGGCGCTTGCCAAACGCATGATCGAGGACGCCAACGCCATTTCCGGCGACATCGTTCTGCGCGCCGCCAAACGCGGCGTATCCGCCGGCGAGCTGATCGGTCTGGTCTTGAGCCGCGCCTTGATCGCCGAGGAAATGGGTGGCGCAGCGACGGTCGCCTGGTTCCTGCTCGACGATTATGCCGAATGGCTTGGCCAGAAGGAGGAAGGCATTGCCGATATCCTCGGGCTGAGCCTCTCGACGGATGCCGAGGGCAAACCGCAACTGCGCGCGATCGTCACCGAAGCCAAATATGTCGACCAGTCGGGGTCGGCCGAAGCCTGTCGAAAGTCCCGCAGCCAGCTGCGGCAAACGGTGGCGCGGATCGACGACGCTTTGTTCGGCGATCCCGGTCGCCTGGACCGCGATCTCTGGCTCTCGCGTATTGCCGATCTGCTGCTCGACGGCACGGCAGCACTTGGCGAACCCAATCTGCTCGAACGGGTGCGCGACGGCATCCGCCGTGGCGTGGTGCCGATCGATCTGCGCGGCTATTCGCACATCTTCATTTCGGGGCCTGCCGGCGATGGCAGCTCAAATGGCGACCAGGAAATGCTGACCGGTATCAATGGCGGTCTGCAAGAAACCTTCACCCGCGAAGGCCTTCGCCAGTTGCTCAAAGCCTATGAGGCGCGGACGCCGCTGAGCGCGATCCGCGTGGGCCTGGGGCAGTATCATAGTTGGGACACGCCCGCGTTCCAGGACCCCGCGCCGCGGGTCGAATGGACAAAGACCATCGAGATCGGCGACGCGAGCGGCCCCGCGAGCAAGCCCATCGTCCATGATTATGACGAAGACGATGATGACGGCGATCCCGAGGGCGGCATCGCCAGCGAAGAGCTGACTCCCAAGGAACCCGATAGCGGTGGCGCGGCCAGTGGACCAGCGGTGGACGCCGATACGTCCGGCAATCCAAGTGCTCCGCAACCAGTCGCGTCAGAGGGCGAGCCACTCACAGCCGAACCGGTGATTGCCAATCCAATGGTAGAAGCAGAACCGATAGCGGCTCCACCGCCGCGGGCGGAGCCGGCGATTATTGAACCGCAGCCGTCCCAGTCCCCTTCATCGGTCGCGGGCTCGGGAATCGAAGCACTGATCCAGGCGCGCGCTGAAGCTGAGCATGAGGAGTCCGCCGAAGCCCAGACCTGGCTTGACGCGACGGCGCAGAAGCTGCGCTCGGCACTGCTCAACTACAATCTTCAGGCCAAGATTACGGCAACGCGTTTGACGCCCAACGCAGCCCTCATCCGCTTCATGGGGTCGGATCGTCTCCGCGTCGAAGACATTGAAGCGCGCCAGTCGGCGTTGCTCACGACCCATGGTCTGCGACTGATTTCGGTCTCGCCACTCCCGGGTGAGATCGTGGTTGGCGTTGCCCGCCCGCAACGGCAGCTGGTGTCACTCTGGGATGTCTGGGGCCGGCGCGAGATCAATCGCAACGCTGCGGGAGTGAACACGTCGTTCGTCCTCGGGCTCAAGGAGCTCGATGGCGAGATTCTCTATCTCAACCTCGGCGGCCCCTTTGCCGGCGGACAGCAGCATGAGCCACACACACTCGTCGCTGGCGCGACGGGTTCGGGCAAGTCGGTGTTGATCCAGGCGCTGTTGCTCGACATCGCCGCCACCAACTCAAATCAGCTCGCTCACATCTATCTGATCGACCCGAAAATGGGTGTCGATTATGCGGCCGTCGAACGCCTGCCGCACCTCCAGGGCGGGGTCATTGTCGACCAGACCCGAGCCGTCGAGGTGATGGAAGGCCTCGTTGCCGAGATGGAGCGGCGCTACGAGCTGTTTCGCGCGCATGGCGCGCGCGACATCCGGTCGTTCAACACCAAGGCCGCGCCGTCGGAACGGCTGCCTTACGTGTTCCTGGTCCATGACGAGTTCGCCGAGTGGATGCTGACCGAGGACTATAAGTCTGCGGTGACCTCGAATGTCTCACGGCTGGGCGTCAAAGCGCGCGCCGCCGGCATGCATCTCATCTTTGCGGCGCAGCGGCCCGACGCCAATGTCATGCCGATGCAGCTGCGCGATAATCTCGGCAACCGGCTGATCCTGAAGGTTGCCAGCGTCGGAACTTCCGAGATCGCATTAGGTGTGAAGGGTGCCGAGCAGCTGCTCGGCCTGGGGCATCTCGCCGCGCGGCTGAGCGGGGAGCCTGCGATCATTTACGCTCAGGCACCGTTCCTTTCTGATGATGATATCGATGCAGCCGTCGACGCAATCATCGCAAGCGAACGCACTCAAACGTCATGAAAGGTTGAGGCATCGTGGCCAAGTGGAACTCTAGCCCGCATCCGATTTCAGATCTTCGAGATTGGAACGAGCTCGGACGGCTCGAGCTTCGCCCCTCTTTTCAGCGCAAAGAGGTCTGGCATCCGGCCGCTAGGATCATGTTGATCGACACCATCCTGCGCGAAGTGCCAATGCCGAAGATGTTCCTGTGGAATGAGGTCAGGAAAGGGCACACTCATCGGCAGGTGATCGATGGACAGCAACGAATATCCGCCATTCTTGCGTTTTTGCGCGATGAGTTCGCCCTCGACGAGCCGTATCATGGACCGTTCCAGGGGCTGAAGTTTTCGGAGCTGCCAGACGATGTTCAAGATGCCATCCTTCAAT
Organism: Sphingopyxis sp. GW821-FHT12F08; assembly: GCF_058806755.1. Taxonomy (NCBI): domain Bacteria; kingdom Pseudomonadati; phylum Pseudomonadota; class Alphaproteobacteria; order Sphingomonadales; family Sphingopyxidaceae; genus Sphingopyxis; species Sphingopyxis sp. GW821-FHT12F08. The sequence goes on along the minus strand of NZ_JBXAQA010000002.1, from coordinate 705,269 downwards.
ACAAGATCGATTATAATGAAGCCGTCGGTTTTACCGAAGAAGAGGTTCGCGAGGTATATTCTAGGGTTAACAAATACTCCCTACCGCTAAACAAGCAGGAGTTGCGTAGAGCTGATTTCCCTGGTCGTTTTTTGGAGTTAGCGACTGAGCTCTCGCTAAATGAGTATCTTGACGAGGCCCGCATATTCACGGTGGCGCAACGCCGGCGAATGGGAGATGTGGAGTTTGTTTCCGAAATACTCGCTGGGATGCTTGAGGGCCCGCAGGACAAAAAGGGCGATCTTGATTATTTTTACACGCGGTATGCTGCGTGGGACAAGGACGCCGAGATGGCGGTTCGCACTCAGTTTGACACCGTTCTGGCCGATTTTCAGAAAATTTTCGTGGCGGGAAAGCTTGTCCTTGCCAAGACCCGTTTCAAGCAAAAATCTGATTTTTACTCTCTCTTTTTAACCATCCACGAGTTTCAAAAGAGTGGGCATAAGCTCGAGGACCAAGACCTCGATCCGCTGCGCGGTGACTTGCGAATCCTCGATGAACACATCGCTCCCGAGTCCGAAATTGACGTCCTAAGCGAGTATGCAATCAAATGCGTTTCTCAGGCCAACACTATCGGCAGTCGCTCTTGGCGGAAAAATTTTCTGATGGGCATCATGTCGGGCACTTATCGATCTCGCCGGCCAGACGAGCCTGTACGTGAAGTACTCGAAGTCATGGCAACGCAGCTCGATCACAGCGCTGACGGGAAGTTGTTCGAGCATTGCGTAGCGTGTGGAGAGTCATTCAACGACCATGGCGAATATCAGCTCGCGCTCGATTGGCGCCCTGAGACAACCGTATTTCAGCTCTCTAACGCATGCTGGCGTGTCCTCGGCTGCGGCGATGCACCCTGACATGGCGGAGCTATTTGGTGGGCGGGGCGATCAGCCACCGCGCGAGACAGTTGTCATTCCCGATGAAATTCGGGCTGAATCAGGTCGGCTTTATGAGATTGGCGAACGCATCGCGGCTGGCGGCAATGGCGTCGTCCACCGGTGCGTCGATCTCAACGACGGCACGGAGTATGCGATAAAATTCCTGCTCGATCTGCGGCAGCATCGCCGGATGCGATTTGCGCGCGAACGCGCGCTGCTTGCGGACCTGAAGCACGAACACTTGATCGTGTATCAGGATTGCGGCGACGTGGTGGGAGAACTGCGGCGCCAACGCGGTCGAGGCGGCGGGGAAAAGTCTGTGCCGTTCATCGTGATGATCCTCGCCACGGAGGCCCTCACCGACCTAGTCAGACGTGCAGATGTTCCGAAGGAAATTTTTCTCGCTCAATTTCGCGGCTTGGCGGAGGGACTCGGTGAGCTTCACACCAAAGCGATCCATCGTGACATCAAACCCGATAACATTTTAGTCGTGGGCGATCGCTGGGTGCTGAGCGACTATGGTCTTTGTGACATGCTTGGGTTGCCGCAGGAAGAGCGCATGACCCCCGATTGGGAGGTAGTCGGGCCCCGGTTTTGGATGTCACCTGAAGCCAATAACCGAAGTATCGGTAGGGATGATGCGATTGATGCTTCGTCTGATGTTTTTCAGTTAGCATCTGTCTTCTGGTTTGTGGTCAACCGAAGTCATCCGACCGGCGTGCTCTCACGCGACGACTGGCGAGGGCCCGACGCATTATTTGAGCCGATCTTCCGAGCTCTTCATCATCGATCAAATGTGAGGCCAGCGGACGGAACCGCCTTTGCCATAGAGATCGATGCCGCCATCGTCGGATGAAGCTTCAGCTCATTTGTGGCAGATGACACAACTGCTTGAGCCTTCGTCGATGCCATAGACATCGTCGATCGTCTCGGCGGTGTTCGCTGAAAGCGGGTTCGCCCGACGATTGCGGCGCAGACGCTCGCGGCGCTTTTCATAGTCTGCCTTGATCTGTTCGACGCGGTCGGGCGCGATTAGCTCTGTCAGGCTTTCGCCCTGGCTCCAGGTGAACGGCGAGCCGTCCTTGAGCGCAGTCTTCTCATAATCGATGGCCTCGGCGAAGCGGTCGGGATGGTTCTCGGCGAGCCGCACCCATTCGATTTTCTGCTGATAGAAGCAGAAGGTGCAACCAGAACGCGATCGCCACCTATAATATTCTGGCTCTCCGACATCGGATTGGTCAAGGATTTCGAGCACGCCGGCGCGGTCTATCCCGGCATCACGCAACGGGAAATGCACGCGCATATTTGGATGGGTCGCCTGATAGCCTTCCCGGCTCGGCTCGTCAGCACGGATCGCGACATAGCTATGGATCGTGGTGCCGGCTTCGAGATCCTCTTTTAGCCAATGCTCGAGCGGGCGCAATTTGAGCTGTCGGGTGCACCAGCGCGTGCGCGGCGAGGGCAAGAAATTGCCATATTCGTCGAGCCAGAAATCAAAGTCGCGATCGGGATTAAGCCGCTGTATCGGCTTGCCTAGAAAGCCCTCGAGCTTGTCCAGAAAATTATAAACCTCCGGCAGCTCCTTGCCTGTGTCGGTGAAGAAATATTCGAGCGGCAAGTGCGGATGGTATTGCCGCATATAGACAGCGAGCGACGCACTGTCGCGACCGCCCGAAATCCCGAGAATATGGCGTTCGCTCGTCATGCTGCTTCCGCCTCATCCTCAGTTTCGGCGGCAAGTGTCGCCACAGCGCGTGCCAGCGCCGCCAGCTGCAAGCGATTGCCTCGTTTGTCCGCGCGGAGCGCCGCAACGAGCTTGTCCGCCATGCCCGCGGCCGCCATCTTTTCCTGGTCGGTGAGAATGAAGCTGCGCATCAGCGGAGGGGCAAGGGGATCGAGGCCGACCACCAGCGCTAACGCCTCGCTATGTGTGCGCCGATCACGCACCACCGCCAGCGCCTCGAGTTCGCGGAAACGTCGGCCATAGCGTGCGATCTCGGTCAGCGCTTCCTCTCGGTCCCGGTCCGACCAGTTGCGCGCCGGACGGTGCAGCAGCACGCTGACCAGGCTTTCAATATCGCCGGTGCCTTGCTCGATCGCCGCCGCGCGGTCGGCGAAGGCGTCGAAATTATAGTCGTTGGTCATGCCCCGGATCAGCTGCGTGCGTTCGCCGATCCCGCCAAAATCCCGGTGGTTGATGCCGAGCGCGCGCCCGAGCGCCACGCGCAGTTCGTCGAGCAGCGCGGGATAGCTCGCCTCTGCAGCGAGGATAGCCTCGAATATGGTTTCCGGTGACAACCGATCGCCCAATGCGCCGGGTAGATCGTCGAACAGCAAACGCTCCGGATCGTCGGCCTTCATGACAACGCTGCGGATCGCTCTGGCGTCCGCGTCGAGCCGCAGCGTTCGTTTGGCGAAAGTCGGGAGTGCCTCGAAGCGACGAAACAGCGCCGCGGCGATCGGCAGCGACGCCGTGCTCTCTCCGACCGCCAACAATTTGGCCAGGCCGCTCAGAAACGCCATTTCGCGAATCGAACGGTCGATGTGGCGCAGCCGGAAGCTGCCCGGCTTCTGCAACAGCCGGTCGACGACGACATCGTCGATCTCGGTCTGGTAGATGCCATCGATATAGACGGCGACGGTGGCGCGGTTCGCCAGCATGTAGGCCAGTGCCAATGCCGGCATGACTCCGCCTTTGATCCCATAGGGCGGGGCGGCCCAGCGCGCATAGATCACATCGAGTGGATCATCGCCTGCCTGATCGAGAACGTCCCATGCCGGTTGCAGCGATTGCCCCTCACGACTGTCGTCAGGCGCCGCGAAGTCGAAACGCCCAGGCTCGACTTCATTGTGCAACCCAAAGGGCTTGAGCACCGTCAGGTAAAGGCCGAGTTCTGCGGGATATTGCGTCATGCCGAGCTGCTTTTCGGCAAATTTACCGACCATGGCATGGGCGAGATCGCGCAGCGCCGCCATGGCATTGGACGACGGCTTGTCGCGCTGGAGCAATTCGCTCTTAAGGATCGGCGCCTTGGCATAGCCGGCATCGGCCAGCATGCTGGCGATGACCGCAAGCGGTTCGCTGTGCGACTTGCCAGGGGCCGGCGAGAGATACCATTTGGCGCATTCGAGCGCCGCCTCTAGCTTGCGGTGCAATTCGTCGATGCAGCGCGACTGCCGCGCGGCGATTTCACGCCGGGCAATACGATCGCCTTCGAGCTGGGGATGCTCGCGAAACACACGTTCTACCGCCATCAGTTCGGCCGCCGCGTTGCGCAGCGCGAAGCTTTCGCTGGCGCCGCCGAGCGCAATGACCCGCCCGCTCGCCTTGAGCGCCTTCGCGGTCGCTTTGGTGAGCGCGTCGGTCGCCTGACGCGGCAAGGTGCCATCGCCGAGCAGCAACAGCATCAGACCGCTGCCCCGCTGGGGACGCGCCAGGATGCGTTCGGCGAGGCCGTCGGCATCGTCGTCGGGCGTCACCACCTGCAGCGCGATCTCGAACGTCCGCAGCGCGCCGGTCATGAAATAATGCCGCTTGGCGGCGGCGAAGCCATAGCCCACCCGCTGCGGAATCCCCTCGAGCTGGAGCGAGTCGACCGGCACCACGGCGCGGCCGATCGCTTCCTCGAGATCGAAATCGCTCCCGGCGAACAGCGCATAGCCGCCGAGGCGGGGCTGGCGGATCAGGATCGCCCAGTCGAGCAGCTCCTTGATCGCCGCCTTGACCGCTTTGGGTGCCGCGCCCGGCACGGCTGCTTCGAGAAAATCGTCGGCTAGCGCGAGGCCCGAACCGTTGCGGAAGAACTCGATGATCGCAGCCGACTTGGTCAGTAGGACATGCAGCCCTTGGCCCTTGGCGCTGGCGCGCTCGATCGCCTCATAGGCGAGGCTGAAACGGCTGCCGTCGTTGCTGGCGGCAAGAGACATGCCGAAATTGGCGGCCATATAGTCCCACAGCATCGCCGGATCGTATGTGCCGCTGCCCTCATCGGCATGCTCGAGAAACTCCTGGAACCCCGATGGCTCGGCCGAGCTCAGGAAACCGAAGACGCTGCGTTCATTCTGCGCGAAGCGTGCCCGTGAGATCGGGCCTAGCAGCAATGCGCTGACCGGGTTGAGCGGCCAGGTATCGGCAAGGGCCTTGGTGAGCACACCGACTTCGGTCGGACGGCGCTTTGCCACCGCCTCGGCGACCAGTTCGGCGCGTTCGACGGCATTGGCTGGATGTTCGGCCGCGATAGCGCGACCAAGCAGCGCCACGGTCTCATCGGCGCCAGAGAGGAACGCGATATCCTGAAAACGGCCCTGGACCTTGGCCCATTCCTGGCGGGCATCGCGGGCCGCACGTGCGGCATATTGCTCGAACGACTGGTGGAGGATGCCGATGACGACCAGCCGGCCTTTGCTGCGTGTCGCGCGCTCGGCGAGGTCCTGCAGCAAATGCACATCGCCGCCCTCGAGCGCTTCATGCTCGAGCAGCTTGCCGAGTTCGTCGAGGATCAGCAGCGTACCGCTCGACGCGGCTTCGCCGCTCGGAATCAGCGCGGCAATCAGGGCGTCGTCGCTCGCGCCATAGTCAGCGGCCTGCGCCGAGCTCCAGTCGAGCGCGATCGTCGCAGCTTCGACGATCGCGTCGCGCAACCGGGTCCGGCTGCCAGTAATTGCAACAACCTTCCAGCGACCCTTGGGTTCGGGAAACGCTTCGATATAGAGCCGGCTCAGGGCTTCGCCGGCAATGTCGCGCGCGATCTTGCGATTGCCCTTGGCCCCGGCGACCAGATTGGCGACAAGCAGCGCGGCGCTGGATTTGCCGCCGCCATATGGTCCGGTCCAGGTGTAGGCACCCTGGTGACTGTCGCACTGGCTGTCGGCGAGGGTGGTCAGCGCTTTGGCGACGCTGGCCTGCAATACATAACCAACAAGCGGCGGCGTGCCATTGAGGTCGGCATCGAGCCGAGCCGAGCGTGCGAACCGCCGGTCGATCGTCACCATAGAAGAAAGCTTGGTCATGCCGCAGCCCTTAGGCCGGACCGCGGATAGGCGAGGTCGAGCGTGCGCATCGCATCGAATGCCGCCGTCCGCTGAATCTGGCGCAAGCCGGCCGTATCGACCCATTGCCACGCGCCGTCAGTCAGGTCGTCGAGCCGCATCAGGCGCGTGATCACGCTGTCTTCGTCGAGTTTAAACACGCGGCCGGGCGAACCCGGCGCATAGCAAATCTGCTCCGCGGTTAGTGTTGTCGATCCGCCTGAGCGGTCCCAGTAATCGCCGAGCGCATAGGCGAAGACCGCGTCGTGCAGGCTGGGCTTGGGGCCACGCACGAATTCATACCAACCGCCCAGACGCGCTTCGCGGATGATCGCGAGCTCGGCGAGCAGAGGCTCGGCGGCATCTTCATTGAAGCTGTCGCCGCGCCGGACATAGCTGCGCAGAAAGACTTCGATGTCGCGCTTAAGCGTTCCGCGCGTTGCGCGCCAGCCATTGACTTCGACCAGCGCGAATAATTCTTCGACCAGCATCGCCGGATCGAATTCGATCGCGCTGAGGTGATTGAAGGCATAATAGGCGGTAGTGGTCATGTCCGGCGTGGACGCCACCCGCCAATGCGCGAGCCAGATCGTCGCGGCTTGTTCGAGATAGGGGTCGAGGCCGTTATCGGCGAGGATCGCGCGACCGAGCGGAGTAGGGGAGATTACCCGATCGAGCTCGTTGAAAAAGCCGGTCGCCAGCGCCCAATAGCGCATCGACGCTGCCATATTGCGGCCAACGCCGAAGCGTGCGATAGCTTCTTGTTCCTGGAATGTTCTCGCGTTGGTCCGCTCGCCGACGGCGTCGAACGCCTTTTTCAGCCATAGAAGGCGGAGCGGGAAAGTTTCATGGCCCGCAAACTGCCCTCTCGAATCAAATTTTACTGCTCCCCGCCTCATGCGGGGACCCTACTGGCGAACCTCTCCAGCGGCAAGCTGAGATCGGTTCGCGGCGGCGACAATGCGGTCAGCCGCCATCTCTATCTCATTGATCGCTTGATAGCGATGGCAGTAGATGCGAACGACGTGACTCGCATCACTATCAGAAAAACCAATCGCTTCAAGAACATGCGATTGTTTTATCTGACCAGATGTGCAGGCAGAACCTGTGGAGAGCGATACGTCGCGGGCAACAGACGCGCACAATTGGTCGGCATCGACGTCGGGAAGCTGGAGAACTGCGCTGCCGGGAACAACTTCGGCATCACCGGTGATCCGGCGGAACCGCAATTTGCGCGACGCGAGCCCGTCCAACAGCGTGCCGATCAGCAATTGCCCGTGACGATGATCGCCTTGGAGGCGGGACCGCGCGACCTTGGCGGCAGCCCCGAAGCCAGCGATCAATGCGACCGGTTCGGTGCCGGGACGGATCGCATCCTGTTGGCCACCACCGTGCACCAAGGGCGCGGGTCTGGGGACATGCGCCGCGACATAGAGCGCGCCGACGCCCATCGGACCATAGCATTTGTGCGCCGACAGGCTGAGATAGTCGACATCGAGGTCGAGCACATCGATCGCGATCTTGCCGGCCGCCTGTGCGGCATCGCTGTGCATCAGCCCGCCCGCTGCGTGAACCAACGCTGCGGCCTCGGCGACCGGTTGGATGACCCCGGTCTCATTGTTGACCAGCATGACCGATGCGATCAGCACGTCATTGCCGAGCAAGGCTTCGAAAGCGGCCAGATCGAGCCGGCCGTCTTTATCGACCGGAGCGACGCTGATCGGAAAGCCTTGCTCGGCGAGCATCCGCGCCGGCTCAAGGACCGCCTTATGTTCCACAGCCGAAACGATGATCCGCTTCCGGCTTTGGTCGCGCGCCGCCACACTCTGCGCGACGCCCAGCAGCGCAAGATTATTGGCTTCGGTCGCCCCGGAGGTGAAGATGATCTCGGCGGGCGCCGAGCCGAGCAGCGCGGCGACTTCGACCCGGCCATTGGCGATAATGCTTGCGGCACGTTCCCCAGCGGCATTGGGCGAGCCGGCGTTGCCGGGCTGCTCCCAGGCCGCCAGGATTGCATTGCGCGCCTCGGGGGCGAGCGGCAGTGTCGCGAAACCGTCGAGATAAATTGGCGCTGCCATCGTCATGCACACCCGCGCACGGCAAGACGTGCTGTGCTAAGCGAACAGGAGAGGAGCGCATGATTCATGAGTGATGATGTAGCCGCTACGACCGCCGATCAGAAGGTGATTTACGAGCAGCGCTGCGAAGATTTTCGCTCGCTCAACGGATTTCTTTGGCAATCGCCGCTGATCATCATGTCACTGACCGGCGGTTTGTGGTTCGCGGTGGCGAGCTTCGCGCTCAGCGACGCGGCGCGGACGATGCTGCTCGTCTTCGCCGGACTGGCCAATCTTCTGATGATCGGTGCGCTCATCCGTCTGCGCTGGGTTATGCAAAGCGTCCTCACCGATATTCACGGCTATGATAAAAGGCATAAGGTTGGTGGCAACTACATCATTGTCGGGATCTTCTCGTTGCTGCTGCTCATGACAGCGTTCGGCTCGTTCGTCGCGAGCTGCGACCCGGCGGCTTACTTCACAAGGCCCGCAGCGACAGACAATAAGGCGGGCGATTGATGGCCTTGTCCGATCGCTTGGCCGCCCACGAATATTATGACCGGGACGCCGCCGGCTATGCTGTGCGCTATGATTCCGTGACCTTCAACGCCGTCCATCCTCTGTTGTCGCTCTATTTGCCCTCGACAGGCTCAGCCCTAGACATCGGAGCTGGCAGCGGGCGCGACGCGCGTGCAATGTCCGAGCACGGGCTCGACGTCACCGCGGTCGAACCGTCCGCCGGCCTGCGGGCGATCGGGGCGGCGAGCGACCCTCGCATTCGCTGGATCGACGACCGTCTGCCGGACCTGTTGAGCATGGCGGATCACGCTGGCCGCTTTGATTTCATCCTCTGCTCAGCGGTGCTGATGCTGGTCTCTCCAGCTGACCTCGCTGCCAGCTTTGCGACGATGGCACGACTTCTGGCACCGGCCGGCCGGATCGGGATTAATATTCGCCAACCTATGGCTAATGAACCAGCCGATCTGTTTTTTGCTCATTTGGATGACGCGATCCTGGCGGCCGTAGCTGCAGCCGAACTCCGCCCTCTCGACAGGGCCGAGGCTAAAGATGCGCTGGGCCGGGTACGCTATCGCTGGCGCAGCTTCATCTTCGAGCGCTCAAGGACCTGACGTTGATCACATCAATGCGTCGAAATGGCTGCAACTCGCTTGTCGCATAGACTGTGAGCTTCGCAAACGAAGGCAGCTCTGCTAGGCTTTGACCCAATAAGGAGCGCGAATGCTGCATTTGAAGTCGATCGAGATTCGCAACTTCCGTGCTATCACGCACGCCAAGGTGCCTCTCGACCCTTATCTGACCGTCCTCGTCGGTGAGAATGCTGCTGGCAAAACGGCAATTCTCGACGCGATAGGTGCAGCATTGTCGCCCTTGGTCGACGGGGGGCAACCTCGACTTTCTCGAAGCGTGGAGCCCAAAGATTTTCGCGTAACTGGCCTAGCCGATCCGCTCGGTGAAGTGGTTCGCGAAGAGTGGATCAGGCTCAAAGTCGAAGCGAGCGACGGCGATTGGGAGTGCGAATTCCATTTAGATGATAACCCTCGGCGCCGCACTGTTCGGGGGGAAGTGAGTGGGCTCGCGCGCCGGCAGTACCGTGAAATGATCAAGCACGACGATACAGAGGTGCCTGTGATCGCTAGCTACGGTGCGGACCGCGCTACGCCGCCTAGCCGCACCGCAGCTTCTGCTGCTACAGCCAGGCGTCTTGCGGGCTCACTCGGGCGTGTCGGAGGATACGTCGGCGCGTTGGAAAGCCGTGCGGTGTATGACGAGGCTGTTGAGTGGTTTGAGGCAATCGAGAATTTAGAGCTACGCAGCAATCGTGAAGCTCCAGGACGATATCGCGACCACCGGCTTGACGCGGTGCGCAAAGCCGTCTCGCAGTTGGTACCCGAGCTCGGTAATTTGCGGATGGTCGGTCTTCCCCCGCGCTTGATGCTTGATGCGAAACTGCCTGGGCGTCCGCCGGAAAGCTTGTCGGTCGACCAGCTCAGTGGCGGTTACCGTGCGATGCTTGCACTGGTGATCGACCTCGCGAGGCGGATGGCGGATCTCAATCCAGATGCGCCTGATCCGTTGAGCGTCGGCGGCGTTGTACTTATCGATGAGATTGATCTGCACCTTCATCCGAAGTGGCAGCAACTTGTAGTCAGCAGCCTGCGAAACATGTTCCCCGCAGTTCAGTTCATCCTGACGACCCACAGCCCACAGGTCCTGACCACCATTGAACCGCACAATATACTCAATCTCTCCTGGCATGACGGGCGCCTTGTCGAAGACGACGTGCCATCTACCTCCGGCGCGGAGTCAGGGCGATTGATGTCTGAACTCATGGGCGTGGAAGAGCGGCCTCCTGCCAGCATTTCTAAATTCGTACGCGACCTTGAGCACTACCGAAATCTCGTCGCGCATGGGCAATGGGAGACGACAAAAGCCACTGACCTTCTGGAACAGCTCCGAAAAGAATCGCCGGATGATCCTGTGCTTGGGGCACTGGATCTTGAGCGTCGGCGCCTTGAAGGCCAAAAGCGGCGCGAAACGGGTGAAGCATAGCTCGCCCCTGCCGGCGCAGCCACAGTTGCTGGCGAACTATCTTGCTGATGGTGCGGCTCCTAGCTGGAGGCAGTTCCGCAATGAACAGCGGGACGCTTACGATGAGCTTTGCGCCGCCCTGTATCAGCGCCAACGTGGTCTTTGTGCTTTTTGCGAGATTGACCTCAAGACAAGCGTGGATACAAATGCGCGCGAAGTCGAGCACTGGCGTCCAAAGTCCCTCGATATTCCGCCTTCGACGAGGTGGACTTTCGGCATCGACAATCTTCAGCTTGGCTGTCTCGGAGGTACGCGCCGCCATCCCGAAGCAGACAGGGACCGAACCGGAAACCCGGAGCCAGGCCCAAATTTAAGCTGCGGTGCTCTGAAAGCCAATTCCGACCCCGCTCAAGGCGTAGAAGAAATCATTCCTTATCGTCCTGAAGAGATCCCAGAGTTGCCGGTCATTTTTACCGTAAGCGATGACGGTGCTATCAGGCCGACCGGCGATTGCGCAGCCCATGGAATTGACGCGACACGGCTATCGATCACAATCGAGTTTCTGGGATTAAATTGCACACGCCTCAAAAACGCTCGGCGGGCAATCCGACAGGCACTCGATGACGCCTTAGCAACTTCCTTAATCGAAGTTGGCGAGGGATCAAATGAAGCTCGCTTCGACGCGACGATTCTGGAGCTAGCACAGGACTTAGCTCCACCAGAGCAGGGCGACTTACCGCGATTCATCACGACCTTGCGTGGATATTTTGGTGACGCGTTAGATCCAGTGCTGTTACCGCAACCAGGCTGGTCCACGGGCGGCTGATCTTAGATGCCAGTGCTAAGAAGAAGAATGCACCCCGCTCTTAGGAGACTGCGGGATCCAGCTGCCCCGACATATGCCGCTACCGTGACTGCCATCTTTTTTTCCTCCCCGCGTGATCCTGCAAAGCGCCTGTTAGTGACGCCAACAGGCCGTGATGACGACACCATCGTCAGCGACGATGGCATAAGCTGCGCGATAGCGCTCGAAATGCCGCGCCTCGCGGCCGAGATAGGCGGCAAATTTTTTCCATGAGCGTTTGGTAAAATAGCAAGTCTCTGCGCCCGATCCCGATCGTGCCCGGTCGCCAAAATCCAGCAGCGCATCGATTACCGAGGCCGGGATCGAGCGCTCACGGCTGCGATGATCAGCATGGCGCGACAGCCGCGTCGCCCGGCCGGCACTGCAACCGGCCTGAACGGCGGCGCTCACAGCCCGAGCTCCCCAAGGCCAAGCGTCTCCAGCCATTCGGCGTTGCGCTTGCCAATCTCGGCGGCGCGCTCCTCGACCCACTTCGCCCGTGCTTCGCCCATCGCCGGTTCGCGCAGCTCTTTGGGGATCTCATGAAGCCCGACACGCCCGGCGACGACCGCTTCCGCCGGTTCTGCTGCGCCTGCCAGATAGGCGATCGCCTCGGCGCGACAGATCTCGTAGCTGGGCCCATAGCCGTCCGACCAATAGCTGAAACTGTCGGGCTCGGCGCCGTCGCCCTGGACCGCAGCCAGTCGCTCACGAACCTGCGACACGAACGGATTTTCCGCGCCGTCGTCATAATCCATCGGGCGTGTGTCGACAAAATCGTCACCCGTATCGAGGAGGTCGCCGCGAACATCGCAGGCGGCGATCGAACTCCGCTCGCGTTCCTCTATCTCTTCGCCATTCCAGTCATTGACCATCCGTTCGCTGACATGGGGAAAATGTCGGCCGAGATCGGAAATCTGGTTGCGCGCGACATCGAGCGCGTCGAGTCGGGCGCTGCGTTCTTTCAGCGTCTCGGCGGCGACTACATGGAACATCAGCGGCGCCAGTTCGAGAATGTCGAGCGCCTTTACCCCATAGCGTTTGCTGACCAAGGTCAGGGCATTGCGGGTCTCGTGCGAGATGCGGACATTCAGCTGAGACCGGAACGAGAAGGCCGTCTCGATATCGGCCTCCGCGTCGTCGGCAACCGCAGCGGTGAGCGCGTCGGGCTCGAGCTTGAAGATCGCGGCGAGCCGATTCACGACATGGTCGGCGTTGCGCTTCATCCGACCGGTTTCGATCCGATGCAGCGTCGCCTTGTTGACCCCGGATTTACGGGCGAGGTCATCGAGACTGAGCTTGAGCCTCAGCCGCTCGCGTTTCGCGGTACTTGGATTGATAAGTGCCATCACGTCCTCCTGATGACCCCGTTATGCCGACGAGTCGATAGCAACTATATAGGCATCTCGCCTCAAAACCTATCTATTGCTAGCACATGTCCAAGGTAGCTTGCCAACGAAACTGCTCTTGCTAGCATCGCGCGATACGTTGGGCTTCGATTGGGGATAATCATGCGCATGTTTGTCGGCACGTTGTATGCGGCCGGCCGGCGTGGGTCCGATCGAGGGCGGTCAGCGCAGCGGGTCTTCTGTTCGCACCGCGCGGCGTCCGCGGTTATGGAAAGCGGGCAAATTGGATGGGGGCAAACGCGTGATCGAAATCGAACCGGTGCTGGCATCATTGGGCAAGCGCCGCCCGATCTTCCATTCAGAGGCCGATCTCCAGCACGAATTGGCGCACGAGCCGCGCCGACACGATCGACGCCGCGTTCGACCTGTCCGATCTCAGCAATCTGACCGGCACCCGCGGCTGGGCGGTGGCCGCAGGGGCAGGCACCACCAAGGGACGCGCCGACCCTTTGATCGTCTCGGCCGGCCATCGATCACCGCGTCCCGAGCGATCACCGCGCTCTCAGTGACGATGCCATGGCCGACATAGCCAGAACCTTTCTGATAAGCGTAAATCGGCGCCCCAGGCTCCAGTTTGTCAAGCGGTCCTGAATAGACGCGGCCGCCGCCTGCGGCAATGAAGCCGAGCCGCCGCATATCCTCCCAGGCTCGCGAAGGGCCATCACCTACATTCACGTACCAGATGCCCGACCAAGGCGCTTTCGCCCGCCGCTCGGTGCGCTCGACGACCTCCTCCTGATCGATGAGCCAGTCGGCGGCGAGATACTGGCCCCGTCCATCGCCGAAGACCGTGAAGAAGGCCGTGTTGATGCCGACGTCGTGGATACGCGCGAGATATTCCACGATCCGCTGCGAAGCCGGATCGAGTGCGCTCGCGACGATCACCATTGAGTGGCTGGCATTCAGCGGCTCTGGCGGCGGCGCGCCGAATGTCTTTTCAAAGGTTTCGACAAAAGTGCTCGCTTTCGCAACCAGGTAATTGTCCGCCAGCGCGTAGATGGCCGGCGTGTCGAGTCCGGAAACCCAGCTCGCATAATCCAGGACCTGGGCGACGATATCGCGCGGGGTGCGATCGCGTTTCAGTTCGATCACGGTGACCGATCCCTCGGCATTTATTGCCACCAAATCGATCCGCCCCTGGTGCGGCGCTACCACCTGCCTGCCGATGATGAGCAGCGAGGCATCCAGGATCGCGATATCGTCTTCGAGCCACTTCTCGAGACGATCTTCCCCGTCGAGCCGTTCCGCCGCCATCGGCAGGAGCCTGTTGCCGTCGATACTCCACAGCTTAGTTACATATCTTCCCCTGTCGTTGGCTGGTCTCTCGCGGGCCGGCCCCGCTCAGTTCCGGCACATGCGCCCGCCGCCGCTGCGCTTCCGGCATCCTTGCCATTGTGCGTCTCGTCTCTAGATGGTTGCTATGACCAAAATATTCTTCTCCTGGCAGAGCGACGTAGCACCGAATGCGAATACGCGCGCTATTCGAGCCGCCGTCAAAGCGGCGGCGGCGGCGATGACCCAGAAGTTCGGCGAGCCGGTGACCTCGGATGAAGCGACAAGAGATGTGGCGGGCTCGCCCTATATCCCCGGAAAACTGGCCGAGAAGCTTCGGAGCAGCGACATCTTCGTCGGCGATATCACCTCGATAGCGGTGATGCCGGATGGCAAAAGCCTTCCCAATCCGAATGTCACGTTCGAACTCGGGCTTGCCGCTGCCCACCTTGGCTGGGACCGTATTATCTTGCTGTTCAACGACACCATCTCGACGTTTGACAAGCTGCCTTTCGACTTCGACCGTCATCGAATATCGCGATACAAGATGGCGGAAAAGGAGAAGCCGATAGCCGCCGAGCAGAAGAAGCTGACAGCTCTCGTGACGTTGGCTGTCGAGACCATCCTCGATCAGGAACCGCTCCGGCCACGCGATCTCGAAGGAAAATCGGAAGCCGAGATCAAGCTCGAACGCGATGTGGTGAACCTTCGTTGGTTCTTTCGTCACATCAGCATCGACATGCTCGGCATGCATGTTCAGGAGATGCCCGACCGGCTTCACTATTTCGCGATCGTCATGAGCGACGGCCTTGAGCCGCTGATCGAAAGCCCGAGCTTCCGGCTATACGACCAGCCCCTCGAAGATCAGTTGCGGTCGCTCTTTCATGACCTCAAGGCCTCTCTCGGCTTCGATCATGTCTATCGCGACACCAGTTCGCCTTGGGTGCATGCGCTTGGTGTTCCCGGCCCCCACCGCAACTTCGAGCAGGAAATGAAGATTGCTAATGACATCAGGATGATTGTCTCATCCTTGGCCGGGACGCTCACCTCGGTGGTTGCGAGGGTTCGGAATCAATATCTCGAGATCGATCTCGACGAGACGAGCCGGGATTTCGCCAGATCTTATCAGAAGCTCGTCGACGACACCGAACGTCAGATCGGAACATGAGGCCAGGGGCGCAGACGAGGGTGAACAGGATATGATTCCGAACCGCTTCGTCGTCGAATATCCCCGGCGGTGCCTCGCGCTGCTCGACTGACTTGCGCCCGAAGCGGAGGGGATGGATCTGACCGGCACATTTTCGGTCATGCTGGCCTCCTCGATGCTCACGGTCCCGTTCGAGAGGCTGCAAGCCCGCCATCCAATGCACAACGGCTATGATGAACTGGCCGACGCAATGCGGCAGTTCGCGAAGATGCGATGGGTGGAAGCCGAACTTCTGGCAGACGCCGCGTCGGCGGAATGGAAATTCGCTCGCATTGTCAGCAATCCCAACGAAGTCAGCGCCTCGCGAGACGCGGAGGATCGACCGACGATGTCGCCGGAGGCTAATACCATCGAACGCCGCAAGGTCTCGGAGGTACTACGCGTCCTGCGCAACGCGCTGGCCCACGGCAACATCGTCTACCTGAACGCTCAGGGCTATGAGGTTGCCGGAACGCGAGTGGAGTATCTTGGTTTCCTCTCCCGTTACGAGGAAAGTCAAGCACAGCGGGACGAGGCGGAAACATATCGAGTTGTGGCGGTGCGCGAGGCTCATTTCCTGAAATTCGTTCGACTCTGGGCTGAATGGATCTCGACGTTCGACACCAACGACGACCTTCGTACCGATTGAGAGTCTTTCATCATTCGCTCTGGTTATCGTAATAGCCGATCCAGTAAGAGATCCAATGTCTGCATTTCGCGATTTGGGCTCATTAGCGGAAAGTCCGTAACCGGCCACGAACTGCCGGAGACCGCGTTTCGTCTGTAGCCGATGCGTCAATCGCCGACAAAATCCTTGCGCATGGCCTTGTTCCTGCGGAACTCCTCAAGCGTCTTTCCCTGACGCGATGCGCCTTCGGCGTATGAGCGGTCGGCAAGCCTGCGCTTGTGCCGCTCGGGAAGGCTGTCGTTGAGCAGATCGAACATGCGCTGCTCGAAGTGCCACTCCTCCAGATACTGTGCCTTGAGCCGGTCGTCACGGCACCGACGATATTTGCGTGCAAAATAGGTGACGCTTTCCTGCGCGTCGCCCATGCGCGCGAACCGGTGATCCCAGAACTCCTTCTCCTGCTCGTCGGCAGGACCTTCGATATCAACGGTCCCCTTGCGAAGGTTGAGGATGACGTGGTCGGGATGCGGTACAGGATCTGGCTCGTCGATGTTGAACTGCCGCCGGCGTTTCAGCTCGGCGGTCCACCGCTTCTTGTACTCGATCATGGTGTCGAGAAGCTGCAACTGGCCTTCGTGCCGCTTCGCTTCGATGGCGCCACCATGTCGGCGAGCTGCTTCTGGGCGAGCCGGCTTCCTTTCATCGCCGATATCGCCAGCGCCCGCGTCGATGCCTGGATCGCCGGCAATTCGATCATCCGATCGCCCTCGCGGATGGATACCAGCCGATACGCTTCCTCCAGCACAAGGCCATCGGTCGGCTGGTGGGACGGATTAAAAGAAGGCTTGGACTGGCGGGACTTCTTCGGCCGACCTCTCGGATTGCCGGACTGCCCCTTCTGGAACCGGTGTTCGACCGGTGGCTGGCAATAACCCACGGTGGCAGGGACAAGGGCAGTGGACAGGGCCTTGCTGTCCCGGTCCTCGCTGCTCATTCGGCGGCCTCCACCGCCCCGAGCGGACGTGCGTAAGCGACGTCCTCGAAGCAGGCCCCGCTCGCCGCCAGCGTTGCTCGTTTCCCGGTAAGCTGCTCCCAGCGCCGGACGATGGTGTCGCAGTAGATGGGGTCGTACTCGACAAGGCGAGCACTGCGCCCGGTCTTCTCGGCCGCGATCAGCGTTGACCCTGAGCCCCCGAAAGCGTCGAGAATGATCTCACCGCGCCGCGAGCAATCGCGTATCGCGTCGGCAATAAGCGCGACCGGCTTGACCGTGGGATGCATGGCGAGCTCGTCCCCGCGGTTCGCACCGATGCTGCTGATGCCGGCATAGTCCCATACGTTGGTCCGATAGCGACCGGTCTCGCCAAGGCCGAAGCTGTTCGTGTGTTCGGCGCTGCCCTGCTTGAACACGAAGATCAGCTCGTGCTTCGAGCGATAGAAGGCACCCATGCCGCCGTTGGTCCTGTTCCACACGACAAGGTTCTTGAGTTCGGTAAACGCCGACCGGCCCGCCGCGAGCAGTTCGCCCATATGGCGCCAGTCCATGCACACGAATGCGATAGCGCCGTCGCGCATCACGCTGCTCATGTTACCCAACGTTTCGATGAGGAAGCGCACGAACTGGTCTTCGCTCATCTCGCCGGTCGCCATCGCGAACTCACGATGCTTGACCGATCCCAGGCCGCAGACATTGCCGTCGATCTTCACATTATAGGGCGGATCGGTGAACACCATGTCGGCGCGCTCATTCTGCATCAGCAGTGCTAGGTGATCAGACCGGCGTGCATCGCCACACAGCAGGCGGTGGCGACCGAGCAGCCAGACGTCACCCATCAAGCTTACAGGGGTTCCCGATATCTCGGGAACATGATCCTCGGGTGCATCGGAGCCAGCGGGATCGCTGTCCCCGGCCTCGTCCAAGACAAAATCAACCTCAGCCAGACTGAACCCGGTCAGCTCGACGTCGAAGTCGAGGTCGATCAGGCCCTGCAGTTCGATCGAGAGCATCTCCTTGTCCCAGCCGGCATTGAGCGCGAGCTTGTTGTCGGCGAGCACATAGGCCCGGCGTTCGGCATCGTTCAGATGCGACAGCGCCAGGGTCGGAACCTTACGCAAGCCGAGCAGCTTCGCCGCCTCGACGCGTCCGTGACCGGCGATGATCTCGCCATCATCGGATACCAGCACCGGGTTGGTGAAGCCGAAGCGCTCGATCGACGCTGCGATCTGTTTGACCTGCTTTTTCGAATGGGCGCGCGCGTTGCGCGCATATGGTCGCAGCGACGCAATATCGCGTTCGACCAGCTGTGACGATGCCTGGATCATGATGCCCCTGTCCTGTTGATTTGCCCAGATCGGACATAGGAACAAAAAGGGGCATTAGAAGGACATTAAAAGGAACAATATCGCTCGAAATGCACGGCTTGCCGCAATTTTGTGGTTGCCGGCTCCGATGCCCGGCAGGCACGCTCGAAGGATACTGCCGCGAGCGTCCACGAACTGCCGCGCTGCGCTGGTCCCCGACTCCGTCCAGAAACAGCCATCCCTGATATGCCTTCGCCAATCGCTGTTATCGCGCGGTGCGTTCCCTGTTCGACGGAATTATCTTCCCTGTTATCGGGAGAAGAATTCCCTGTTATTTTTCAGGGAATTTTCGACGCCGATGGCCTGAAGACCGCGCTTTTGCAGGGGTTTAGGGCCACGATGGGGCGCACAACGCGTCCGAAAATTGATGATTTCCCTGTTAATTCCCTAAGAACAGGGAATTTCAGGCAGAGACGGGTTCGCTCCAGACTGGGTGGCGCACCATTTCGACGCCTCGAACGTGCAATTGATGGGTCCTGACCCTAGGCAAGGCCGGCCGGCCGCAAACGGCACAAAATTGTGCGCGAGCCTGCGTTGATCGCTATGCCTCGGTCGCGCGTCGCGGGAGCTTCCAGCCCGGACGCACGAAATGGCAGGTATAGCCGTTGGGGAGGCGCTCCAGATAATCCTGATGCTCGGGTTCGGCTTCCCAGAAGTCGCCCGCCGGCGTGACTTCGGTGACGACCTTCCCGGGCCAGAGGCCCGAGGCATCGACGTCCGCGATAGTGTCTTCCGCCACTGCCCTTTGCTCGTCGCTCGTGTAGAAGATCGCCGATCGATAGCTGTCGCCGATGTCGTTCCCCTGGCGGTTCATCGTTGTCGGATCGTGGATCTGGAAGAAGAATTCCAGCAGCGCGCGATAGCTGGTGACGCCCGGGTCGAAAATGATCTCGATCGCTTCGGCGTGGCCGGCATGATTGCGGTAGGTGGCGTTGGCGACATGACCGCCCGAGTATCCGACGCGGGTCGAAATCACGCCGGGCTGTCGCCGCACCAGGTCCTGCATGCCCCAGAAGCAGCCGCCGGCGAGAAGCGCGCGTTCGGTGCTCATGCCACGTCCTCCACCTGGTCGAGATAGGCGCCATAACCCTCGGCCTCCATATCGTCGCGATGGACGAAGCGCAGCGACGCCGAGTTGATGCAATAGCGAAGCCCGCCGCGGTCGCGCGGACCATCCTCGAACACATGTCCCAGATGGCTGTCGCCATGCGCCGAGCGCACTTCGGTCCGGATCATGCCGAGGGTCGCGTCGCGCAGCTCGTGCACATTGGCGGGCTCGATCGGTTTGGTGAAGCTCGGCCAGCCGCAGCCCGATTCATATTTGTCGGATGACGCAAACAGCGGCTCGCCGGAGACGATGTCCACGTAAATGCCGGGTTCCTTGTTGCCCAGATATTCGCCCGTACCGGGCCGCTCGGTGCCGCTCTCCTGCGTCACACGATATTGCTCGGCGGACAGGGCCGCGAGCGCTTTGGGTGTCTTGCGATATTCGGTCATTTCGAATCTCCATTTCGCATTAAAATATGGTGCTTCCGCGAGGGAATGCCATTGTCGTCATTTGGTCAGGCCGGCAGAGCCGCCTGCGGGGTGTTCCGGAAACCGATCGCCATCCGGTTATAGGCGTTCATCAAACCGACGGCGACCGTCAGGTCGACCAGCTGCTTTTCGTCGAAAACGGTGCGCGCCGCGGCGAAGGCTTCGTCGGGCACGCCGGTTTCCGCGACCCGCGTGACCGTTTCGGCCCAGGCCAGCGCGGCGCGTTCGGTGGCGCTGAATAACCCGCCCGCTTCCGCCCATGCCTGAACCAGCGCCAGTTTTTCGGGCGCGATGCCCATTTTGGCGAGGGCGCGGCTGTGCATGTCGAGGCAATAGGCGCAATTGTTGATCTGCGAGATGCGGTGATAGACGAGTTCGATCAGGTCGGCGGGAAGGCCGGACTGCGAGACATAGCCATAGACGCCGCCGAGCGCTTTCACGGCGCCGGGCGCGATCCGGTTATAGTCGAGGCGCTGGGTCATGGGACTTTCCCTTCATGCGTTTCGGCCGCGGTGGTCAGTTCGCGGTCGTCGGTATCGACGATGAAGACCGCGAGCAGCCTTGCGGGCTGGGTGGCGGTGGCGATGCGGGGTATTTTCATGATGGTCTCCTTTGACCGAAGATCGGCCGTTCGTCGGGTAAAGGCGGTGGTCAGTGGTGGGCGTTTGGTGCCGGCGGAGCGGTAACGACGGGCGTTGCCGGAACGACGAACGACACCGCCTTTCCTGCCACGACCTTGTGCTCGGGTGTCGCGAGTTCGATCAGGATCTTGTGGGGGCCGGGCGGCAGGCCGACGACGACGACGCTGTCATTGTCGCCCGCATCGGCCCAGCGCCACGGCAGGTCGTCGACGCTGACATGCAGGTGCCCGGCGCGCGGTGACACATGGCTCGCGCCCGCGCCGAAAATCGGCAGGATGCGAAAATGCGTCGTGCGATAGGGGATGATCACCGCGCCGCGGGCGAGCGGCGCGGCGAGCGGCGGATCGACGACCAGCTCGGGGGCTGGTTCGTACGCGAGCGGAAGGAAGGGCGTGGCCTTCGGCTCGGCGTGCGCGGCAGCAAGCGGGGTGAGGCCGAGCACAGCGGCGGCCAGCATCGTGCGGCTCATGGCGCGATGTCGCCGGCGGGGACGAGCAGCGGCTTGCCCTTTTCGACGATATAGGTCGCCAGCTCGGCGCCGTTCGCAGCGGTGCGATTGCGCGCCATATGCGCGACGCCGGCGGGAACGAACAGGACGTCGCCCGCCTTCAGCGTAACGGGTGCCTGACCCTCGAGCTGATATTCGAGCGTGCCTTCGAGAATATAGATGACCTCCTCGCCGGGATGGCGATGCCAGGGCGCGACCGCGCCGGGGGCGATGTCGATGCGCGCCTGCACCGTCTCGCGGCCCGCGATCGACAGATCGTGCCGCTGGAGGTCGGTGCGCGTGACGCCTTCGGGCGCCGGGGCTGCGGCCATTGCCGAGCCGGCGGCCAGCAGGGCGGCGGCGAACAGGGTCTTGATGGTGGCGTTCATCCTATTGTTCCTTTTCGGTGAGAGCCGCGCGGATTTCGGCGACGGTCTGCTGTGGTGCCTGCAAATGGGGGTAGTGGCCGACGCCGGGGAGCAGGGTGAGCCGGGCATTCAGGCGCCCGGCGAATTCTGCGCCCATTGCCTTGTCGATATAGATGTCCTTCGCGCCCCAGACGACCTTCACGGGCGTCTGCAGCCGCGCGATATTCGCTTCGAAATAGGCCTGGTCGCGCGTGAACTGCGCGTAATAGAGCGCGAAGGCGTCGGCGCTGGTGATCGCGCCATGCGTCCAGCCTTGCGCCATGTCGGCCTTGAAGGCGGGGGCGATTTCGAACTGTTCGCCGGGCGTCAGGCCGCGGCGCATGGCGTTTTCGAGAATTTCGTCGCGCCCGGCGTTGAACTGCGCGCGGACCGCTGCGTTCGTTGCGGGCGACTTCAACGCCTGCAGCCTTTCCTGCATATAGTCCGGCCGGTCGAACGGCGCGAAGTCGCCGACGATGATCGCGCGCGCGATGCCCGGATCGTCGAGCGCGGCGAGCAGCGCGGGCAGCGCGCCGATGTCGGTCGCGTAAATGACGAGCCGCGACCGGTCGATCCCGGCCTTGTCGATATAGGCCTTCAGGACCTCCGCATAATCGCGGGGTGAATAAGCGAAGGCGTCGGCGGGCGGGCGCGACGACTGGCCGAAACCCGGCCAGTCGAAGGCATGGACTTCATAATCGCCGGCGAGCGCCGCGGATACGTCCTGCCACGCGTAGAGCGTCTCGGGAAAGCCGTGGAGGAGCAGGGCCACGCCCTTCGGCGCATCGGGGCGGACGACCATGTGCCGCAGCACGATATCGCGGTCGAGCTCGATCGGTCCGATTTCGGCCTTTTGCCCGCGATCGGGCGAGACCTGCGCCATGGCGGGTGCCATCGGCGCGCCGAGGGTCAGCGCTGTGGCGACAAAAGCGCGGAGAAGATTTTTTGTCATATCGGGGTCCTTCGCATGGCGCCGGCGGGTCAACCGATGACCCGATCGACCTGCGCCTGCAGGCGCGGGCCGATGAGCAGGATGGCCGGGATGACGATGACATAGGCGACGCTCCACGAGCGCAGCCAGGTCAGGACAAAGCCTTCGGCAAAGCCCAGGTTGAGCGAGAGCAGCGTGAAGGAGATGATCCCCGTCGTCACGATCCCCATCAACAGGGCGAAGGCGATTTTCCGTTTGAGATGCGTGTTCATGATGATCCTCTGGTGTTTCTGTCCGGTCGCGAAGGGCGCCGGGGTCACTGTCCATATATTCGCTCCACGCCGCAGGCGGCAGACGGCGAAACCGAGAGCGAGCCTCTCAAAATGTGCGAACCGGGCATGAAAAAGCCGCCGCGCCCGGACATTGCTGACGGGCACGGCGGCGGGGGAGCGTGTCAGGCGATGTGGATCTCGACCGCGATATTGCCGCGCGTCGCCTTCGAATATGGGCAGATCTGGTGCGCACGTGCGGCGAGCGCTTCGGCGGTGGTCCGGTCGATGCCCGGCAGGCTGACGTTGAGGCGCGCGATCAGCGAATAGCCGTCGGCCTCGTCGAGCGCGAGATCGACTTCGGCGTCGATCGCCGCATCGGCGGGCAGGCGCAGGTCGTGCTCGATCGCAGCCTTGCCGATCGCGCCGAGGAAGCAGGCCGACCAGCCGGCGGCGAACATCTGTTCGGGATTGGTGCCGGGACGCGGCGATCCGGGCGGCGACAGCCTGACGTCGAGTTCGCCGTCGCTGCTGCGCGCCGCGCCGTCGCGGCCGCCGCTGGTGTGGGTCTTTCCGGTGTAGACGATGGTCTTGGACATGATGATATTCCTTGTCAGTGGGGGTGGGGAGAGATCAGGCGGCGCGGTAGCGGGCCGCCGGGGTGCTGGTGGACAGTTCGCCCGCCATGGCCTGCCGCGCCGCCTCGAAGGCGGTCCAGCGGGATTCGTCGTGCAGGCCGGGGATCGTTACCGGCTCGCCGCGCGCGAGGCCGGCGAGCGCGGCGTCGACCATGGCGTCGGCTTGCATTACGATCTCGCCGGGCAGATGCTCGACGGGGGTGCCCGCGATGTCCCAGAAATCGGTTGCCGTCGCGCCCGGCAGCACCGCCTGGACTTGCACGCCGGTGCCGGCGAGTTCGTGCTGAAGGTTCTGGCTGAAGGCGAGGACGAAAGCCTTGGTGCCGCCATAGACGCCGTTGAGCACCTCGGGCGCCACCGCGACGATCGAGGCGATGTTGACGATCGTGCCGCGGCCGCGTGCGACAAAGGCCGGGACCGCCGCATAGCTGAGCCGCATCAGCGCCTCGACGTTGAGCGACACCATCGCGCTCATCGCATCGATGTCGGCGTCGAGCGCGCGCGCGGTCGATCCGATGCCGGCGTTGTTGACCAGCAGCGCGATGTGGCGGTCGTTGGTGAGGCGCGCCTCGACCAGGCGAAGATCGCCGGGATTGGCCAGATCGGCCGGTAGCGTCTCGACGGTGCGGCCGGTCGCCTCGCGGATTGTGCGGGCTACCCGGTCGAGCTTTGCAGCGCTGCGCGCCACGAGGATCAGGTCATAGCCCTGACGCGCCAGACGGTCGGCATAGATTGCGCCGATGCCGCTCGACGCTCCGGTAATGAGGGCGGTGCCCTTTGCTTCGTTCATCGCTTTTCCTTTCCAACAGGGGTGGGTGCCGGCCGGCCGATGGGTCGGGGCGGACCAGAGCGATTTAGGCGAGGGCTATTTTGCCGGTAGCCGGGCAAAGCGAGAGCGAGCCTCTCATCCGCGGCAAGGCCCGGGTCAGGGGCAGTTGAAACCGGCGCAGGCGGCGCGCAGCCGCGGCGTCGCCCAATCGATGAAGGCGCGTACCTTCAGCGGCAGCAGCCCCTGACGCGGATAGACGATATGCACCGGGCGCGGTCCGCCATCGTCGTCGGGAAGCAGGCGGACGAGCGCTCCCGACTGGATCTGTCCCGACAGCTGATAGTCGAAGAGGCGGGCGACGCCGACGCCAGCGAGCGCCGCGGCGAGATTGCCCGCCGCGCTGTTGACCGCGATTCGCGTGCGCGGGGCGCACAGCATGTCCTCGCCATCGACGCGGTAGTTCCAGAACAGCGGCGGCGGACCAAAGAATATGCCGTCGTGCCGGGGCAGGTCGGCGGGGCCGGCCGGCGCGCCGCGCCGCTCCAGATATTGCGGACTGGCACAGGTGATCAGGCGAAACTCGCCGGCCTTGACTGCGTAAAGCGCGCTGTCGGCGAGATGGCCGAGGCGGATCGCGACATCGACCTGCTCGTCGACCATATGCACCAGCCGGTCGGAGGTGATGAGGTTCAGCGTGACCTCGGGATATTCCGCCATGAACGACAGCGCGACGGGCATGACATGGCGCGCGCCGAATTCGACCGGCATGGTAACCGTCAGCGCGCCGCGCGGCGTCTGATATTCACCCGATGCGCGCCGTTCGGTTTCCTCGAGGTCGGCGATGATCCGTCGCGCGCCTTCGACATAGTCGCGCCCCGCGTCCGTCAGCTGGATGTTGCGGCTGGTGCGGACGAGCAGGTTGGTACCGAGGAAGCGTTCGAGCTCGGCGACCTTGCGGCTGACGCTGGGAAGCGGCGCGCCGAGCTTGCGGCTGCCCGCCGACAGGCTGCCGGCGTCGACCACGGCAAGAATGACCCGCATGGCGTCCAGCCGATCCATCCTTCTCCTCTCCTGCGCGGATCCGCAGGAGTAGCCGTTTTTGGCCGGTTGATACAGCGTCCAGCGATGCGGCGGCACGACGCGGCATAATGCTGGCCCGTTTCGCTGAGACGGATGCTGCGTGTCGTGCGGTGCAGCAGTTCCGCTCCGACATGCGCTTCCGGCGATGCGATCGCGCGGCGGATCGCGGTCGGCGAACGGTGCAGGCGGCGCGCCGCACCCGCAAGGCTGCCCTCGTCGACCACCGTCACAAATATCTTCATCGCATCGATGCGGTCCATCGCCCATCCGAACGCAGGTTCAAAGCGCTCACGCTACAGTGGACCGAGGGATCGGTCGAGCATCGACCGTCTGCTTTCGCTTCATGCCGCTGGTAACCGGACCGTCCCCAACCGGCCAAAAGCGAACACCATAAGCGATGCGAGCGAACGCGCCTGTCAGCCGATGTTGAATATAGCGCGGCATAGTGCAGTCGCGCGCGGGTCGCCGACGAGGTCGGGGCCCATGTGGTTGCAGGCATAGCCGATCGCGATTCCGGTGGCGGCATCGCCGCATCCGAACGATCCGCCCCAGCCGCTGTGGCCAAAGCTTGCCGGGTCGGGACCGAACATACCCGTGCCATTGTGCGCGACGCCCATCCCCCATTGCGGGTTGAAGCCGAGGACCAGATCGGGGCGGTCGGCGGCGATGGCGGTCATGCGCGCGATGGTGGCGGGCGAGCAGGGACCGTCGGGCGCAAGCATCGCCGCATAGAGCGTGGCGATCCCCATCGCCGAGCCGTGGCCGTTCAGCGCCGGCAGGTCGGCGGCGCGCCATGCGCGCTCGTTCGCACGGTTCGGGTCCATCGCGGGGCTACCCAGCGCCAGCATCATCGCCGGATTCATCTCGACCTGGCTCATATCGGCTGGGGTATCGGGCGGTACCAGCTCGGCGACGCGCGCGCGCTGTTCGGGCGCCAGGCCGATGTGGAAATCGGCGCCGAGCGGGCCCGCGAGCTCATCCGCGAGGAAGCGGCCGAGCGTCCGGCCGTCGACCCGCCGGACGAGTTCGGAGACGAGGAAGCCATAGGTCGCGGCATGATAGCCGTTGGCGGTGCCGGGTTCCCAGAGCGGCGCCTGCGCCGCAAGCCGCGCCGCGCAAAGCGCATGATCGAACAGATCGTCGATCGTCGTTGGTTCGGCGAAGCCGGGAAGGCCCGCTTGATGCGACAGGATGTGCGCGATGGTGGCATCGCCTTTACCCTGCGCGGCGAATTCGGGCCAATGCTCGGCGACGCGGTCGTCGTAACGCAGTCGTCCGCGATCGACGAGCAACGCGATGCAGAAGGCGGCGACCGCCTTCGTCGTCGACCAGAGATTGACGAGCGTGTCCTGCGTCCAGCGCCGCGCGCCTGCCCGATCGGCCTGGCCGCCCCACAGGTCGACGACGCATTCGCGGCGGCGAAACACCACCAGCGACGCGCCGATTTCGCGATAGGCGCCGGTGCGTTCGAAATTGGCCGCGAAGGCATCGGCAACGGGCTCGAACCCCGGCGCGACGCGGCCCGCGATCGGCGCGCCCATCAACGCGCCCGCAGCCCGACGGCGTAAAGCGCTGCAAATTCGTCGGCGATATGGTTCACCATCGTCTCGTCTTCGCCATCGAACCATTTCGGAATCCAGCCGAAGGCCCCCGCAAGGGCGACTGCGGCTCCGGTCACGTCGATAGCGCGAATCGTGCCGTCGGCGATTCCCGCCGCGACATAGGCCGGGAAAATATCTTCGGACCGGCGCGCCAGCGCGACGATTTCCCGCCGCGCCTCGGGCTCGAGCGCCTCGATCCCCGCGAGCGGTACGAGCGGCGAAAATTCGGCGCGCGCATTCATCTCGACGAGCAGGCGGAAACCCGCCACGGCGCGTGCGAAACCGTCACCTTCATAGGCTTCGATCGCGCCGATCACCCGGTCGCCGAGCGCGAAGGCGCGGCGGTAGCATTGTGCAACGAGGTCGGGCTTATCGGTCAGATAATGATAGACGACGCCTTTGGTGGCGCCGAGCGCCGCGCCGATTTCGTCGAGCGAGGTCGCGTCGATGCCCTTTTGGTTGAAGAGGCGCGAGGCGATGCGCAGCAATTCCTCGCGCTTCATCGCCGCCGCTTCTTCGCGGCGAAACGGGTTGCCGCGTTCGCCGCGCAGCGCCGCGACGTCGATCCGGGGAAGCGATGATGCGCGATCGGGCGCGGCGCATATCCCGTCGCGGACAAGGTCGATCGCCGCGGCGCAGATGCGCGGGCGCATGATGGCGGGATCGTCGCCGCTCCAACGCGGCGCGAGCGGCACCCACGATACGATGCCGATGAGCGCCCGCGCGACGACAGCGGCATCGCACGGCCGAATATCGCCGTGGCGCTGACCTGCTTCGATGAGGTCGACGAGCTGCGCGAGCACCCCCGCGGCAAGCGCCTCGATGGTCGAGCGCTGTTCGTCGCCCAGATAGGCAACCTCGCTCAGAACCGCTTCTTCGACGCGATCGGGCGCGAGGCTGCGGGTGACGAAGGCGCCGATCCGGTCGAGCGCACGGCCTTCGACCTGTGCCGCCGCGGCAAGGTCGCGGCCGAGCGCTTCGCACGCGCGGCGATAGCATTGGAAGACGAGGTCCTGCCGGTCGTCGGCGTAATAATAGAGCGCCGCGCGCGTGAGGCCGAGCGCGCCGGCGATGTCCGCAAGCGAGGTTCCCGAAATGCCGCGCGCATTGAATTGCCGCGCCGCTTCGTCGAGCAGCTGGTCGCGCCGGCTGCGCTTCTGCACCAGCTTTAGCTCCGCTTCGGTTCGCCGCTTTGCGTTCATCGGTGATTCTGCCCTTTCGAATATTCTCATACCCATATGTAGAATCGCTTGACAAGTCCAATTTTGCATGTCGTGATGCAGACATACTCATTTGTTAAATCCGCGACAGACGGAATCGAAAACGGGAGTGCGGGCAAAAGCCCGGTTGGGAGGATGGGATGAAGCAGATATCACACACGCTATCGCGCCGGGCCGCAGCGCTTTTGCTCGCCTCGGCCGCCTTTTGTCCGGGCGTTGCGCACGCACAGGAAGCCCCGGAAACGGCGGTGCAGGAAAGCATCGGCAGCGAACCGATCATCGTCACGGCGCAGCGCCGCGCCGAACGGCTGACCGATGTCGGCATCGCGATCGAGGCGCTGTCGGCTGAAGCGATCACCGAGGGGCGGATCAGCCAGATCGAGAATCTGGCGCAGGCGGTGCCCAACGTCGACATCAAGGAACAGGTGCCCGGCGCGATCCCGGTCGTGACGATCCGCGGCATCGGCCTCGACGATTTCAGCGCGACCAACAGCCCTTCGGCGGGGATCTATGTCGACGAGATCCCGCTCGTCTCGACCGCGCTGATGAGCAGCGAAATCTATGACCTCGCGCGGATCGAGGTGCTCAAGGGGCCGCAGGGCACGCTCTATGGCCGCAATTCGACCGCGGGCGCGATCAACATCATCACCGCGCGGCCGACCCACGACTTCGCGGGTTCGCTGACCGCCGGATATGGCAATTACCAGAATTTCGAGGCCGAAGGCTTCATCAACGTGCCGCTGTCCGAAACGCTTGCGGCGCGCATTTCGGCGCGCACCGTGCAGCAGGGCAAGGGCTATTGGAAAAGCCGCCTGCTGCCCGGCGAAACGCTCGGCGAGCGCGATATCGTGACCGGGCGACTGCAATTGCGCTGGCAGCCGACAAGCGACATCGACGTCAATCTGAAGATCGAGGGGATGCGGTCCAATTCGGAACTCGGCCAGGGCGAGTTTTTCGGCGCGGTCAATCCGCTGACCGGCGGACCTTGCGCGCCCTATCTCGCGGGGCGCCCCGACAACAGCCAGTGCACCGATTTCTTCGGCTACACCGACACCGATGGCGATCCCTTCCTCGGCGACTGGGCGCGCGACGCCTTTTACAACATCGACAGCTGGGACGCGACGCTGAAGGTCGAGGCTGATCTGGGCGCGGTAAAACTCACGTCGATCAGCGGCTATCGCTGGCAGGATCGCGGCTTCGACGTCGATTCGGACGCGACCCCGGCGCGGCAGGTCGATTTTCTGCAGAACGACAAGATCGAGCAATTTTCGCAGGAGCTGCACCTGTCGGGCGAAACGGGGATCGCCGAATGGATCGTCGGCGGCTTCTGGTCGCACGACAAGGTGACGGTGTTCACGCCGGGCAATCACCTTGACCTGTTCGCGACGCAGACGGTGATCAATGCGCTGCAAAAGACCGACGCGACCGCGCTCTTCGCCAATATCGACTGGCATGTCGCCGACCGGCTGACCTTGGTCACTGGTCTGCGCCTGACGCACGAGAAGCGCAGCTATGTCGGCGGGACGACCGACCTCAACCCGCTCGGCTTCTCGCTGCTCTGCATCGCCGCCGGGCTCTGTGCCCCGGGTGTGCCCGGACCCGCCCAGCTGAGCTTTATCGACGACCGGATCAAGGACACCAATCTGACCGGGCGCATCGCGCTCGAGTTCAAACCGTCGGACGACAGCCTGATCTATGCGAGCGTTGCGCGCGGGCGGAAGAGCGGCGGCTATTTCAGCGGCATCACGACCAGCAGCGGCGAACTCGCGCCCTATCGGCCCGAAGATCTGACCGCCTATGAAATCGGCGCGCGCGCCGAACTCGCGAACCGGACCCTGCTCGCCGACGCCAGCCTCTTTTATTACGACTATGACGACGTGCAGACCTTCATCCGTGTTGATTCCGGGCCGATCACGATCCAGAAGCTCGGCAATATCGACAGCGCGCGCGTCTATGGCGCCGATTTCGACCTGACCTGGCTGCCGGTGAAGGGGCTCAGCCTGTTCGCAGGGCTTGGCCTGCTCGATACGCGGCTCGGTGCCTTCGCCACGAGCGCCGGACCGATCGCGGCGGGGAACAAGCTGCCCAACGCGCCCGATTTCACTTTCACCGGCCGTGCGCGCTACGAATTCGCCGTCACCTCGGGGATCGACCTGTCGTTCAGCGGCAGTGCGCATTACAGCGACAGCGTCTTCAAGGACGCCACGAACAACCCGGTGATCGCGGGCGACAGCTATTGGCTGTTCGACGCGCGTATCGGCATCGCCGCCGCCGACGACCGCTGGGAGGTTGCGCTGTGGGGCAAGAACCTCTCCGACAACCGCCACGTCGTGCAAGGCCTCGACGTCGGCGCACTCGGTTTCGGCAACCGCACCTATAATGCGCCGCGCACCTATGGTGTGACCGCGACGATGCGCTTCTGATGGGCGAGGCGGCGTTCACCGACCGCTTCGCGGAGATTGGCGAGGCGGAGCTGGAGCTGATCGCGCATGTCGAGGCGCGGCTCGGCCCGACGCACGACCTGCGCGACGCGCCGTTCAACCGCTGGCTGATCGTCGATGTCATCGGCGCGCGGATGGAGGGACCGCGCATCCGCGCGTCGCTTCAGGGCAGCGCCGCCGCCGATTGGGTCAGCGTCGGCGCGGGTGGCGACATCGGCGCGCTCGACGTGCGCGCGACGATGAAGACCGACGACGGCGCGCTGATCTTCAGCGAATATCGTGGCCGCGTCCACTTTGGCGCCGGCGGGCTCAACCATGTCGTGACCAGCCCGCGCTTCGAGACCGGCGATCCCCGCTACGCCTGGCTGAGCGGGCTGCAATGCATCGGCAAGGGCGTCTCGAACGCACGCGAGCGCTGGCTGCGCTACCGGCTCTACGCCGTCGTCTGAAAAGGAAACGACCATGGCTATCAACCGCCAACTCCTGCTCGCGCGTCGTCCCGAGGATCGCGTCTCGATCGATCATTTCGACATCGTGGAGACATCCCCGCCGCCCGTCGACGACGGCGGGGTTCTCGTGCGCACGCGCTTTCTGTCGGTCGACCCGACGAACCGCGTGTGGATGAAGGACGTCCCGCAATATATGCCGCCGGTCGCGATCGGCGAGGTGATGCGTTCGGGCGGGCTTGGCGAAGTCCTCGAATCGCGGCTCGACGGTTTTGCGCCCGGCGACCTCGTCTTCGGGATGACCGGGTGGCAGGACTATGCCGCGCTGAAGCCGGGCGGCGCGCTCGGGCTGGCGAAGATCCCTGCACTACCCGGCATCGCGCCCGAAAAATTCCTCGGTATCTGCGGCCCGAACGGCGTCACCGCCTGGGCCGGAATGATCGACGTCGCCAACGTGGGCGAAGGCGACACCGTAATCGTCACCGCCGCCGCTGGCTCGGTCGGATCGGCCGCGGGACAGATCGCGAAGCTCAAGGGCGCACGGGTAATCGGCATCGCGGGCGGCCCCGAAAAGGCGGCACGGCTGATCGACGATTTCGGTTTCGATGCGGGCGTCGATTATCGCGCCGACGATTTCGAGGGCCAACTCAAGGCGGCGACGCCGCGCGGCGCCGATATATTGTTCGAAAATGTCGGCGGTTCGGTGATGGAGGCGTGCATCGCGCGCATGAATCCGCGTGGACGCATCGCGCTTTGCGGGATGATCTCGATCTATAATGCAGGCGGCAGCGCACGCCACGACTGGTCGGTGATGCTCGCCAAGCGGCTGCGCGTCATAGGCTTCAACCTGATCGATTGCGGCGAGATATGGCCCCGCGCGGTGCAGGATCTGGCGCGCTGGCTCAGCGAGGGGCGAATCAAGGCCGAGGAGACGATCGTCGACGGGCTCGAACAGGCGCCCGAAGCGCTCAACATGCTGTTCGACGGCACCAATGTCGGCAAGCTGCTGGTCCGCGTGTCATGACCGGGCGGTTGACCGGCAAGACGTTGCTCGTCACCGGGGCGGCGTCGGGTATCGGCGCGGCGGTGGCGCGGCTTGCGGCCCACGAAGGGGCGTCGGGCCTTGTTCTTGTCGATCGCAATGCTGCGGGGCTGGCGGTGCTTGCGGCCGAACTCGACTGTCCGCTGATCGAAGCCGCCGGCGACGTCGCCGACCCGCTGTTCTGGGATAGGGTGGAGAGCGACATCGCGAGGCGTTTCGGCGCCCTCGACTGCGCCTTTGCGGGGGCGGGGATCGGCCATGCCGTGACGCCGATTGCCGATCTCGATCCCGCCAAATGGACGCAGGTGCTGTCGGTCAACCTGACCGGGGCTTTCCTGACCCTGCGGTCCAGTCTGCGCACGATGCGCGACGGCGGGGCGATCCTGCTCATTTCCTCGTCGACGGGGGTCAAGCCGTCGCCCGGAACCGCGGGTTATGGCACGTCGAAGGCGGCGTTGATCCACCTCGCCAAGATCGCGGCGCTCGAAGCGGCACCGTGCGGCATCCGCGTCAATGTCATCGCGCCGGGCGGGGTCGAAACGCCGCTTTTCCGCGGCAATGGCTTCTTCGATACGCTGGTCGAGAAGACCGGAAGCGAGCGCGGCGCCTTCGATGCGCTTGCCGCTCGCACGCCGCTTGGCCGCTATGCGACCGCCGACGAGGCAGCCAGCCTGGTCCTTTTCCTCCTTGGCGACGAAGCGGGGCAGATCACCGGCGCCAATCTGATCGCCGATGCCGGGATGACGTTGTAATATCCTATTGGTTCTACGTCCGCTCTTGCAAGTTTTCGCGCCAAAGGCGGCCTGTCCGCAATCGGCCAAAATCGGCCGTCTCCGCGTGATTCGGCAAGGCACCGTCATCAACGCCCGGCTGGAACGCCGGCATTTCTTTCGCGCAGCATCCCCGAAAGGCGGCGCGCGATGATTGCATCGGCGTCGGTCATGATCCGATCGATCAGGTCACGACAGGTGGGCAGATCATGGATCAGGCCCTGCGCCATGCTTGCCCAGTAGACCCCATGATCGAGGTCGCCGTTCGAAAGCAGTTCGCGCCCCTTTGCACCCGCCACAAGTTCGGCCACGTCGGCGAAGGTCGAGTCGGGCTCGTTCAGCCGGCGGACAACGTCTTCGGCCACGCGGTTGCGCCCGACGCGCGCGCTATTGTTGAGCTTGCGAAACAGCAGGACCGTACCGCGCTCGTCATTGTCCAGATAGGCCTGTTTGACGTTCGGATGGATCTGCGCTTCCTGCGTGGCGCAAAAGCGGGTGCCCATGTTGACGCCGTCAGCGCCCAGGGCAAGTGCCGCGACCAGCCCGCGCCCGTCAGCGATCCCGCCGCTGGCGAGCAGTGGCACTTTCACCTTGTCCGCCGCTGCGGGGATCAGGACCAGCCCCGGTATGTCATCTTCACCGGGGTGCCCGGCGCATTCGAACCCGTCGATCGACACCGCGTGCACGCCGAGCCGCTCCGACGAGAGCGCATGGCGCACCGACGTGCATTTGTGGATGATCGTGATGCGGCGCGCGTGCAGCATTTCCCAGACTTCGCGCACGGCCGGCGTCCCTGCTGTCTCGACTATGGTGATACCGGCGTCGGCTATCGCGTCGACGATAGCCGGATAGTCTGGTGGGTTCATCGTCGGAAAGACCGAGATGTTCACCGCAAACGGCTTCGCGGTCATCGCCTTGCAGCGCTCGATCGCCTCGCGCAGCGCTGCCGCTGAAGGGAAGGTGAGGGCGGTCAGCATGCCGAGCCCGCCAGCATTCGACACCGCCGAAGCCAGTTCGGGTACGCCGACAATCTGCATTCCGCCCTGCACGATCGGATGTTCGATCCCGAGCAATTCCGTGATCCGCGTGGTCAGCGCCATCTGCTTCTCTCTGTTGCGTCGGCTTCGCCCGACTCTAACGCTCGATTTGAGCGGGGAGGCGTCGCTATGTCGCCCAAATGCGGACCCTCACCATTCCAGCCAGAAGGACTCGGTTCCCGAGGTCACGCCGCCGAGATGACGGATTTCCTGACCAGGCTCGAGCCGGAAGCTCGGAATCCGGGCGAACCATTCTTCCAGCAGGATCTTGATTTCCAGACGGGCGAGGAACTGGCCCGGGCAAATATGCGGGCCAGCGCCGAAAGTGACCTGCTTCTTCACCGCGCGATCGAGGTCGACCTCGAACGGGCAAGCATTCACACTCTCGTTGAGCGCGTACAACTCGGTCGGCGCAATGACGATATCGCCCTTGGCCAGCGTCACGCCGTCGACCTCCACGTCGTTGATGACCTCGCGACCCGATGAGATGATCGGAAGGCGGCGGATCAGTTCATTGACCAGCTTGGGAATTCTGCCGGGATCCCTGGTAATCTCGGCTTGCAGATCGGGCAGGCCGGCAAGCGTGTACATCGCGAAACTCATGAAATTCACGACCGTGTCGAGACCGCCGACCATCGCCTGGCCTGCCAGGTTGACCGCCTCATCCTCGGTAATGTCGCGCCCTTCAATCTGCGCATCGGCGATATGGGTGAGCAGGTCGGTCCGGCCCGATCCTTTGCGTTCGGCAAGAATGGGGGCGAGATATTTCTGGAACTGGGCGGTCGCCTCGGCGGGCGTCACCGACCCGTCGGGGCGGGTGAACTGGTCGGCGAGATGCTTGAGCTCGGGGAGATTCTCGAGCGGCAGATCCACGAGCTTCATGAAGACCTGCAGCGGGAGATGTTCGGCGAACTCGTGAGCAAAATTGCAGCGCTTGTTTGGAAGAAACGCCTCGATGAGCGACACGGTCAGCTCGCGGATACTGCCTTCGAGCGCATTCACCGCCCCGACCTTCAATTGTTCGTCGAGAACCTTGCGGAAGGGCCTGTGACGCGGCGGGTCGAGCGATAGCGGGATGAATTCGCTATAGGCTTCACCCGAGGTCGACTTCGGTACCAGGACGATGCGGTTGGAAAAGCGCGTGCTGTCCGAAAGAACCGCCGAGACCAGTTCGGGGGCGAGCGCAATCCAATGGCCTTCGTTGTGCGGCGTCCAGGCGATGCCGTGCGGGGTGCTTTCGCGCATGCGTGTCCAGGCCTGGTGCAGGTCGGCCTCGAGGGTGCAAGGATTGTAGATATCGAAGTCGACCTCGCGGTCGACGGGAACGTGCGACGGACGCGCCGATTCCAACACTTCTGCGCTCACTTGCGCTCTCCCATCTTGTCTCATTTCGGATGGCGAATAATCGACATATTTTCGGATAAATGTCAATTCACATTATCGGCCCGGAGGGAATCCAATATATAAATTATTTAATTACAAAAGGTTGATATACAGTACTCCCGCGTGTGTACTTCAATCTAGTTGATGACAGTCACATACTCCGAGAAATAATCGGATAGAATCGCATTTTCAATGTAGCGGCCGGGTCAGGTCGACTGCCTCGCATCGTCCGAGATCTGCACGATCAACGTGCCCTGATTCGAGCCGTCGAACAGCGCGTTCAGCGACAGCGGCAGCACCTCCATCCCGACCCGCACATCCTCGCGGTGAAGCAGGCGGCCTTCCTCGATCCATCCGGCGAGGCGGGACATCGCCTGTGGGAATTGCGCGATGAAGTTGGAGGCCAGAAAGCCTTCCATGCGGATGCTGCCATATACGAGGCGCATGAGGTTCCCGAGGCGGTTCTCGGCTGCCCCGTCATTATAGCCGGAGATCTGGCCGCACAGGACGACCCGGCCGTGTCGCGCCATATTGTCGATGGCGGCCTGCAGCGTCGCACCGCCGATATTGTCGAAATAGATATCGACACCCTGGGGACAAAGGGCGGCAATCCGCGCGGCAACGTCTTCGCTCTTATAGTCGATGCACTGATCGACACAGCGCTGCTCGACGAGCCAGGCGCATTTGTCGGTGCCGCCGGCGATGCCGATCACGCGGCAACCGAGGATCTTGCCGATCTGGGCGGCGACGCTCCCGACCGAGCCGGCCGCACCCGAAACCAGCAGGGTCTCGCCTGCCTTCGGCTTGCCGATCTCGATGAGCCCGAAATAGGCCGTCAGCGCGTTCATGCCGACGGGCCCGAGCGCGTCGATGAAGCTGAAGCCGTCGGGGATCGGACGGATGAGCGCCCGCGTCGGAGATACCACGTCGAAATCCTGCCAGCCCGCGATCGTGCAGACCCGGCTTCCCGCAGGAAAGTCGGGGTTCGCGGACGCGATCACGCGCGCGGCAGAGGGGCCGCGAACGGGCTCGCCCAGCGCAATCGAAGGCATGAAATTGCCCGTCTCTTCGTCCATCCAGTTGCGGATGGTCGGTGCGCAGAGAAAGGCCATGTTCCGGATCAGGACCTCGCCCGCGCGAAGGTCGGGCGATGGATAGGCTTCTTCGCGATACAGAAAGTCGTCCGGAACACAGAGTCCGTCCGGGCGACGGGCGAGGAGCCATTGCCGGTTACGCATCTTCGCTTTCCCAGGACTTGCCGCGGCCCGTCAGTCCATCCTGTAACCGCCGCACACGTTGATGGTCTGCCCGGTGACGTAGCTTGAGTCCGGCCCCAGCAGGAAGGACGCCACCGATGCCTGTTCGGATGCAAGGCCCCTGCGTCCCATCGGGATGATCGTCTGGTTGTAGCTCGCCTTATAGTCGGCGAACTCCATGCCCGCGACCTTCGCCTTGCGCGACATCGTGCCATCGAGCATGTCCGTGTCGATCGAACCGGGGCAGATGCAATTGACCCTGATGCCCTGGCTTGCGACTTCCGCGGCCAATTGCTGGGTCAGGCCGATCACTCCGAACTTGCTGGCGCAATATCCGCCATAATTGGCAAAGCCGAACCGCCCGGCCAGCGACGATATGTTGACCACCGCCGACGGACGTCCATGCGCCAGCATCGCGCGGACGCCGACCTTGCACATGCGATACACGCCATTGAGATTGATATCGATCGTCGAATGCCAAAGCGCATCGTCCATGTCTGCGATCGAGGCTGCAGCCGCCTCGCTGGCGATGCCGGCATTGTTGACGAGGCCCGTGAGGTCGCCGAGTTCGGCCGTGGTGCGCGCAATCGCATCCGCGACCTGCTCGTCGCTGGTGACGTCGAGGTCGATGGCGATCGCGCGGCGGCCCATCGCGCGAATTTCCTCGGCGACGGACTCCGCGCCTTGCCATCCTTCTTCGCGCTCATGCGCCGGATATTCGGACGGGTCGCGCGCGATCGCGGTGACCGCGACATCCGCCCCGTCTTCGGCGAGCCGAAGCGCGATGGCGCGGCCAATCCCCCGTTTGCGCGCCGCGCCCGTTACCAAAGCGACCATGCCGTCCAGCTTGTCCATAGTTCTACTGAGCCCATTCTCGATCGACGAAGACGAATTCCTTCCCGACCAGGATGGTCGAGCTGCTGAAATCGATGAATTGCCGCTCGTCCTCGATCGCGGCATCCATCGCGGCTTGGGTTTCGGCCAAGGGCTTCGCGCCCGCGGGCCGCTCGAACCAGGACTCGGCGTGGCCGAGGAACGGGTCCGCCGTCGTTCCGCGCGGCGTGCCGAACGCCGAGGCCAGCGGGTCATCGCGGCGGTGCACCTGATTATAGGCGATGAGGCCGCGCGCCGGCGAATGCGAGCGGATCAGCGGGCCATGCTCCTCGAGCCAATATCGCCTGGCTTCCGCCTCGCCGAGATCCTTGGGCGGTCGCAGCGCAAAGTGCAGCCGCATCACATTGCTGCGCGCGCGCGCGACCGGACGGGAGAGGGACGTCGCCACTTGCGGATATTCGGTCGCCATCCAAAGCGGCGAGGCTGACAGGTCGACGAACCGGCTTTCGCTGGCCACCAGTTGCTCGGCTGCGGAAGCGCCGGCCGCGCTCGATAGCGCGGCACGCAGGGCATCTGCCGATTTCCACCAATATTCGGCAAT
The DNA here is from genome assembly GCF_058806755.1 of Sphingopyxis sp. GW821-FHT12F08. Classification (NCBI taxonomy): domain Bacteria; kingdom Pseudomonadati; phylum Pseudomonadota; class Alphaproteobacteria; order Sphingomonadales; family Sphingopyxidaceae; genus Sphingopyxis; species Sphingopyxis sp. GW821-FHT12F08. The sequence goes on along the minus strand of NZ_JBXAQA010000002.1, from coordinate 667,631 downwards.
CCCGTCGAACGGCTGAAGCATGCCGCCGCGCGCTTCGGATGCTGCGGCGTCAATGCCTTGTCCGGCGGGGTCGGGATGGAGCTGCAGATAGCGGACGATATCGAGATCGGTCTGGAACGACGCAACCAGGGGGCCGTTGGTGTCACGCCAGATATCGGCAAATTCGCGGTACGAAAGCCCGGCCGCGCGGCGCAGCATATGGACGAGGCGAATCATCTTTCACCCGGGCGCACGGCCGAAATCGAACGCGTCCGAAGATGACCGTAGTGGCGGTTTGCGCCCCATCCATTGAGCCAGGTCATGATTGCTCGAACACGCCGTGGCGAACGCGGCCTCTTTCGCTCATCGTTTCGAGCTTGCCGGGCCAGAAGGGCTTGTCGAAGCCGGCGGTCAATCTCGCGATACGCCAGGTCGGACCGTCGCGGCGATAGGCGACCCGGTAGAAACCCATCGATTCCATCGAGACCGCATCGCCTGTCGATGCCATCAACAGCAGATAGCTCAATGTCACTGCCTCGTCGTCGCGTAGGTCCTCGACGATCGTATTGAGGAGCATATGGCGCCGCTGATCCTTCTGGTGGGGCCAAAATTTGGAGAGCCACTCGACGATCGCCTCGCGCCCTTCGAGGGGCCCGATCGGAATTTCGCCGAGCACGCTGCCCTCCCATATCGCGTCGGGGGTGAAGCAGTCGCCGAGCGGCTCGATCCGCCGTTCGTCATAGGCCCAGCAATATCGGGCGATGCATTCGCCGACGGCTGCGCGATCGCTCGCCTCGCAGCGTTCGGCCGGCGGCACCGGCGAGCCCAGATCCAGCATTCCGACCCGATGGGCCCATGCAGATATCGATGATTCGTCGTATTTATCAGCCGTCGTCATATTGGGTAGCGCCCTCTCGTGCGCTGCTCTGATAATATCAGAGCGGCAGTTTACCTCGGGGTTTCTGCCAGTTTTATCGTACTTGACGAAAGTAGAAGCGGGATATACCTATGTCAACGATAATCGACGATTTGTCGGAAATAGAGATGACTCGCGGAAGTCGGGTCGTCGGGTAAGGCCGCTTTCGAATATTCGAGGCGGCCGCCGCCCGGTGGTCCCCGGCTCCGGAGATTGATCCAGCTGGGAGAGTGAAGATGACCGATTTCGCGGCCCGTGCCGATGGCATCATCCAGGCCTATAACGACAAGGACTTCGAGCGGCTCAGAGCCGCGATCGCCCCCGACCTCAAGATGGCGCATTTCAATCGCGGCGCTTCCTTCGAAAATGCCGATGACCTGATCGAAGTGATGAAGGCGTTCGGTGACAGCCTCATGCCCGACCGGCGTTTCGAGCCCGCCGAGGGCGTCCATGTCGTCGGCCATGTCGTCGTGCGCGAGGGGTATTGGGGCGGGACCGCCCAGCAGGATCTGCCAGGCTTTGCGGCCAAGGGAGAGGCGCTTCGCCTCCGGCTCTGCTCGGTGATGAAGTTCGACGACGCCGGCATATTGGTCGACTGGAAGGATCATGGCTGACGGCGCGGCCGGCACCTGTCGGCCGCACGACGATATCCCCTAGTCCCATGGAGGAAGCGCATGGAAACCTCAGCGGCGCTTGATGCAAATCCCGGCGAGCCGGATCTCGCACCCCGTCCGGATCATGTGCCGGAAGATCGGGTGATCGATTTTGATGTGTACCGGTCCCCGCCGGCCGGCATGTGCCCGCAGCGGATGTGGTTCGAGATGCAGGCTCATGCGAAGCATCCGGTCATGTGGACACCGCGCAATGGCGGCCACTGGATCGCGATGACGCCGGACCTTACCGAGTCGGTCCTGTCCGAGTGGGACACCTTCTCGACCAAGGTGGTCATGGTTCCGCGCGAGCCGATGGGGGAAACCTATTCCAAATATCTGCCCCTGCCGCTCGATCCACCGAATCATTTCGAGTTTCGCCGCATTTTGAATGCCAATCTCGGCGCGAAGTCGATCGCGCGCATGACCGAAGATGTCGAGGAACTGACCGCCGCGTTGATCGAAAGTTTCCGGGCCCGCGGCCGATGCAATTTCACGACCGAGTTTGCCGAGCAGCTGCCCGTCCGCATCTTCATGCGCGTGGTCGATCTGCCCGAGGAGGATCTGCCCAAGCTCAAATATCTCGCCGATCAGTTCACCCGGCCCGACGGTTCGATCACCCATCCCGAGGTGGAACGCCAGTTCAGCGAATATATCGGACCGGTAATCCGCTCACGCCGGGGCAAGGAGGGCACCGATCTCATCACCGAGATGATCAACGGCAAGATTTTCGACCGTCCGATAACGGATGAAGAAGCCGAGAATATGTGCATCCAGGTCCTGATCGCGGGGCTCGATACGGTGGTGAACCTGCTCGGGTTCATCTTCTCCTACCTTGCGACAAACGCAGGCCTGCGACGCAAGCTCGCGAGCGAGCCTTCGCTGCTCGAAGACGCGATACCCGAATTCCTGCGGCGCTTTCCACTCGTGTCGAATGCACGCGAAGTCGCCAAGGAAACCGAATTCGGCGGGGTGACGTTGAAGCCCCGCGACATGATCATGGGTTCGACGATCCTCGTCGCGATGAGCGAAGATAGCAATGACGATGCGCTCGAGTTCCGCCTCGAGCGGCCGAAGCGGCATTTCTACATATTCGGCAAGGGCATCCATGTTTGCCCCGGCGCGCCCCTCGCGCGGCTCGAGCTCAAGATCATCCTCAGGGAATGGCTGGCCCGGATTCCCGAGTTCCGCCTCGTCGAGGGCAATGACCTTTCCTATCTGAGCGGTATCGTCTCCGCAGTCAGTCCGTTCGAATTGGAGTGGGACGCTTGAACCGTCGCATCGCTGGAAGACGGCCATGAGCTCGCTCTCGACGACTTCGCCACTTGCCGAGGGACCGATGGACAACGAGCCCACAGCACCTTTGAAGCCCCGCAGGCGGTTCGTCCTCTCGGCCGTGCTCGCCGTGATCGCGCTGTTGCTGATTGTCGGCGGCGCGCAACTCGCCCTGCTCGGCGGCTCCATCTATTATCTCGCGGCGGGTATCGCCGTCGCCGCCACGTCATGGCTCGCCTTCAAGGGCGACCGGCGCGACGTGGCTGTCTATGTGCTTTTTCTCGCCCTGACGCTTGTCTGGGCGATCTGGGAAAGCGGCACCGACGTCTGGCGTCTGCAGAGCCGCCTCGTCGCCCCGATGATCCTCGGGCTTTGGGTATGCTGGCCCTGGCTCCGACGGTTTCGCACCATTGTCATCGGCGCCGCAGCCGTTGGCCTGGTCGCGTTCGGCGCGTGGCTCTGGCAGGTCAACCAGCTCCAGGCAGCGCCGGAGCAGGTCATCCAGGGCAGCGACGGGTCTGGTGAGTGGGCGCATTATGGCAATACGCTTGGCGGCACCCGCTTTTCTCCGCTGTCGCAGATCGATCAGGGCAACGTCGCGCGCCTCGCGCCAGCATGGACCTACCGAACCGGTGTGATCGCCGGAACCGGCCTCGGTTTTCAGGCCACGCCGCTGATGGTGAATGACACCGTCTATCTGTGCACGCCCACCAATATCGTCATCGCGCTCGATCCCGAGACCGGTGCGCGCCGCTGGCAATTCGACCCGAACATCGATGCACCCGACGCCGGTACCTGCCGCGGCGTCAGCTATTTCGCGCCGCCCGGTGCCACCGGACCGTGCGCACGGCGCATCATCACGGCCACCACCGATGCCCGGCTGATGGCCATCGATGCCGACGACGGAAAACCCTGTCCCGCATTCGGGACCAATGGTTCGGTCGACCTCACGCGGGGCTTCGGCAAGATCATCAAGGGATATTATTATATCACCTCCGCACCGACGATCGTCCGCGGCAAGGTCGTTTTGGGCGGCTGGGTGACTGACGGCCAATATGTCGGCGAGCCGTCCGGGGTCATCCGGGCGTTCGACGCGACGACCGGCGAATTTGCCTGGGCGTGGGACATGGATCGTCCGCACGAGCATGGCGAACCGGGGCCTGGCGAGACCTATTCCCCGGGCACTGCGAACAGCTGGGCCCCGATGAGCGGCGACGAGCAACTCGGCCTCGTTTACCTGCCCACCGGCAATTCCACGCCCGATTATTGGGGCGCCCATCGTTCGAAGGGTTCGGAGCAGTATAGCAGCTCGGTCGTCGCCCTCGACATCGAAAGCGGCGAAGCGCGCTGGTCCTTCCAGATCGTTCACCATGACGTCTGGGATTATGACGTTTCGCCGCAGCCCACTTTGATCGACATCCCTGTCGGCGGCGAGATGGTTCCCGCCTTGCTCCAGACGTCGAAGAGCGGACAATTCTTCATGCTCGACCGCCGGACGGGCAAACCGATCCGGCCGGTGGAGGAGCGACCGGTGCCGCAAGGACCGGCAAAGGGCGACTTCCTGTCTCCCACGCAGCCTCACTCACCGACCTTGCCGGCGTTCGACAATATGGTTCTGACGCCGCAGTCGATGTGGGGCCTGACCCCGCTCGATCAGCTCTGGTGCCGCATCAAGTTCAGCCAGGCGCGGTACGAGGGCATGTTCACGCCGCCCGGCTATCCGCGCCCGACCATCACCTATCCAAGCTTCCTCGGCGGCGTGAACTGGGGCGGCATTTCGATCGATCCGGATCGCAAGCTGGCGATCGTCAACTGGAGCCGGATGGCCAATTACACAACGATGGTCTCGCGTGCCGAGGCCGACGCCAAGGGCTACAAGCGCTCGCTGACCGGTGGCGCGCATGTCGGCCAGCCGGTCGCGCAGGAGGGAACGCCGTTCGCACTTCTGACCGGACCGTTCCTCTCGCCGCTGAATGTTCCCTGCACCGAGCCGCCCTTCGGCAAGATCGGCGTCGTCGACCTGAAGACCGGCAAGATGAACTGGGAGCGGCCGCTTGGCACCGCCTCCGACAGTGGGCCGTTCAACACGCGAACGCACCTGCCGCTGCCCATGGGCGTCCCCAACACCGGTGGCGCGGTCACCACCAGGTCCGGACTCATCTTCATTGCCGCCACGCAGGAGCGCGCGTTCCGGGCGTTCGATGTGAATAGCGGCAAGCTGGTGTGGCGCGTTCCGCTCCCGGCGGGCGGCCACGCCACGCCGATGACCTACATCAGCAAGAAGAGCGGTCGTCAGTTCGTCGTGATCGCCGCGGGCGGCAATGCACCGCTGTCCTCGGGAGCCGGCGATTATGTGATGGCCTACGCGCTGCCGAAATCAAACTGACGCCGGTTGCGCTCCCGTAATGTGAAGCGAGCGGCCCCGGCAGGGAGAAACAGAAGGCGATGCGAGCCTATCGGATAGTCGAATGGGGACGGCCTGCCGAGTTCGTCGACATTCCCACGCCTGTTCCCGGTTCCGGAGAGGTGCTCCTCCGCATGCGGGGCGCGGGTCTCTGCCGCTCGGACCTCGACATCATCGGCAGCCGGCCGGGAAGCGTTCCTTACGCCGCCGAATTATCGGCCGGTTTCACGCTCGGCCATGAAAATGCCGGGCAGGTCGAATATTGCGGTGACGGCGTTACCGACCTCAAGCCCGGCGACAATGTCGCGGTTCACAACATGCACCACTGCGGCAACTGCGAATATTGCCACGAAGGGTACGAACAATCGTGCGCGACCTTCGCGCGCGGACCGATTGGCACGACCCGCGGAGTGGGTATCGATGGCGGCCTTGCAGAATTTATGGTGGTGCCGCGCCGCGAGCTCGTGCCGCTGGGCAACGTTGATCCGGTTTCGATCGCGCCGCTGACCGACGCGGGGGTCACCTCTTACCGCGCAGTCAAGTCCGTGCTCGACCGGCTCAAGCCAGGCTCGACCGCGCTCGTTATCGGGGTGGGAGGCCTCGGCGCCTATGCCATCCAGTTCCTGAAACTGCTCTCATGTGCGACGGTCTTCGCGGTCGATCGGGCCGAGAGCCGGCTGTCCGACGCGCGGCGATATGGCGCCGACCATGCGCTTGTCGCGGATCGCCGCACGGCGGAAGCCATCATGGATATCAGTGGTGGCCGCGGCGCGGACGTCGTGATCGACCTGGTCGGAACCGACGAGACGCTCGCCTTGGCCGCAGCCGTGTCGCGGCCGCATGGACGGATCGTGCTGGTCGGCCTCGAAGGTGGTTCGCTCGCCGTTGGCTGGGGACGGCTGGCGACGACCTGCCAATTTGCTATCTCGCTCGGCAGCACATTGGCCGACTTGCGAGAGGTATGCCAGCTTGCGGCCGATGGTCGGCTCCTGATCGATTATGAGCGCTACGCTTTCGACGATGTGGAGACAGCCTTGTCCCGCCTCCGCGACGGCACGCTCAAGGGCCGCGCGGTCGTCACGTTCGACTGAGCAGAGGCCGCACGACCTGGCCCCGGTCGAAACCGGTCGCGGCCCCCGAAGGCAAACGGAGACCGGCGGGCTTTAGGCGAGGTAGCGCGCGGTCGTTTTTTCGGCGACTTCCCCGGCGGTCACCCCCGGCGCGAGTTCGATCAGCTTGAACGGGCTGTCATGGTCGTCACGCCGGAACACCGCGAGGTCGGTGATGATCATGTCGACGACATTCTTGCCGGTCAGCGGCAGCGTGCACGCCGGGATGAACTTGGGGCTGCCGTCCTTGGCGTTGTGTTCCATCACGACGATGATCTTCTTGACCCCGGCGACGAGGTCCATCGCGCCGCCCATGCCCTTGATCATCTTGCCCGGGATCATCCAGTTGGCGATGTCGCCATTTTCGGCGATCTCCATCGCGCCCAGGACGGTCAGGTCGATATGCCCGCCGCGGATCATCGCGAAGCTGTCCGCCGAGCTGAAATAGGCCGACTGCGGCAGCTCGCTGATCGTCTGCTTGCCCGCGTTGATCAGGTCGGCGTCCTCTTCGCCCTCGAGCGGGAAGGGGCCGATGCCGAGCATGCCATTCTCCGATTGGAGCGTGACCGTCATCCCCGCGGGAATATGGTTCGCGACCAAGGTCGGGATGCCGATGCCGAGGTTGACGTAATAACCGTCCTGCAGTTCCTTCGCGGCGCGCGCCGCCATGTCGTCGCGGGTCCAGGCCATTATACATTCTCCCTTTCGCGAACCGTTCGGAATTCGATCTTCTTGTCGTAGGGCGCGCCGACGATCAGCCGCTTCACGTAAATGCCGGGCAGGTGGATCGCATCGGGATCGAGGCTGCCGGTGGGGACGATTTCCTCGACCTCGGCGATGCAGATCTTCGCCGCGGTCGCCATCGGCTGGTTGAAGTTGCGCGCGGTCTTGCGGAAGATCAGGTTGCCGCTCTCGTCGGCTTTCCACCCCTTGACGATCGCGAGGTCGGCGAAGATGCCGCGCTCGAGGATATAATCCTGACCGTCGAAATTCTTCACTTCCTTGCCCTCGGCGACCAGCGTGCCGACGCCGGTCCTGGTGTAGAAGCCGGGGATGCCCGCACCGCCGGCGCGGCAGCGCTCGGCGAGCGTGCCCTGCGGGCAGAATTCGACCTCGAGCTCGCCCGCCAGATATTGCCGCTCGAACTCCTTGTTCTCGCCGACATAGCTGCTGATCATCTTCTTGATCTGCCGCGTGCGGAGCAGCTTGCCGAGCCCTTCGCCGTCGATCCCGGCGTTGTTGCTCGCGATCGTCAGGTCCCTGGTGCCCGCATCGCGGATCGCGTCGATCAGCCGTTCGGGGATGCCGCACAGGCCGAAACCGCCCGCGCAGATCTGCATGCCGTCGAAGAGCAGCCCTTCGAGTGCAGCGGCGGCGGCGGCGTAGTATTTTTTCATCGCAAGGCCCTCGTCAAGAACAGGCGCATTCCGTAGCGTCGGCTCGCTTGAACGTCAATATACGACAAATAGTCGGAAAATATACTTAGCTTCAATCAAAGATAATGTGGAAAATATTCCGATAAAAGGTCGGAAGTTGGCGAAGCTTCCTCGCTTTCGCCGCGCCGCATCGGTTCTTCGCTCTCCATCGGCCTGAGGCCAAGCTTTGCGAGGAGCGCCGCGTCGGCGCTGTCGCCGCGATTGCCCGTCGTCAGCAGTTTGTCGCCGGTGAAGATGCTGTTCGCCCCCGCCATGAAGCAGAGCGCCTGCGTCGCCTCCGACATGCTCTCGCGTCCCGCCGACAGGCGAACCATGCTCATCGGCATGGTGATGCGCGCGACGGCGACGGTGCGCACGAACTCGATATCATCGATCTTGGCGAGCGGCGTATCCGCGAGCATATCGCCGAGTACGGTGCCCTTCACCGGCACCAGCGCGTTGATCGGCACGCTGCCGGGGTGTTCAGGCAGGGTCGCCAGGGTATGGATGAAGCCGACGCGATCTTGCCGTGTCTCACCCATGCCCACGATGCCGCCGCTGCACACGTTAATCCCGGCGCTGCGCACTTCCTCCAGCGTATCGAGCCGATCCTGAAAGCTGCGCGTCGTGATGACATTGCCGTAATTCTCTGGGGATGTGTCGATATTGTGATTGTAATAGTCGAGCCCCGCGACCGCGAGTTGCTGCGCCTGTTCCTTGGTCAGCATCCCCAGCGTCATGCAGGTTTCCATGCCCATCTGGCGCACGCCCTCGATCATCTCGACGATCGCCGGCATATCGCGGTCCTTGGGGTTGCGCCACGCGGCACCCATGCAGAAACGCTGCGATCCGGCATCCTTGGCCTCGGCTGCCGCCTGCAGCACCGCGCGCACATCCATGAGCTTGGTGGCCTTCAGCCCCGTGTCGGCGTGTGCGCTCTGCGAGCAATAGCCGCAATCCTCGATGCAGCCGCCGGTCTTGATGCTGAGCAAGGTGCACAGCTGGATTTGCCCAGGCGCATGGCGGCGGCGATGGACGCCCTGCGCCTCCCACATCAGCTCGTCGAACGGCAGGTGGAACAGCCCGGCGATCTCCTCGCGCGTCCAGTCGATGCGCGGTGCGTCTTCGGGGGCCATTTCAGGGCGCTCCTACAAATAGGGGCGGAATTGCCGCGAGTTCGTCCGAGGTGGAGGCGGGATCGAGAAAATCGCCGAGCGCGCGGATCTGGTCGGCGTGCGCGGCCAGATCCTCGGGGCCATGGTCGGGATCGAAATAGCCCTCGCCCACGACGAACGCGACGCGCGCCACCTTGCCCGACGAACTCGAGAAGATTTCGCCGTTGATCCTTGTATCGCGGTGAGCGAGCCAGAGCACCGCGGGCGCCACGATCGACGGCGGCCCCATCGGGACCACGCCGCTCCGGATATCGCCTTGCCAATCGCTGCCGCCGCCTTCCTTGCTGTCGAAAAAGGCGTCGCGGTTCATTCGCGTGATCGCCATCGGCGCGACGGCATTGACGGTGATGCCGCTGTCGCCCACCTCCTGCGCCAGGCATTTGGTGAGCCCCGCTACCGCCAGTTTGGCGGCGCCATAGGCGCCTAGCCCCTCATTGCCGGCGAACCCGGCGTTAGAGGTCGTGTTGATGATGCGGCCCCGCCCCGCCGCCGCCAGATGCGGCCAGGCTGCGGCGCATAGATGGAATACCCCGTCGAGCGTCACCGTCTGCATCGCCCGCCAGTCGCCTTCGCGGATATCGGTGAGCTTGGCGAAGCTGATAATGCCCGCATTGTTCACGAGAATGCTGAGCTTGCCGAAGGCCGCGATCGCCTTGGCGACGATCGCCTCGGCTGCCTCGCGCGTGCCCACCGCCGTCTCGTCGGCGACCGCGCGGCCCCCGGCAGCGCGGATTTCAGCCGCGACGACTTCGGCGACGCCCGGCCCGCTGCCCGGCCCGCCCTCGGGGCCGCCCGGGTCGTTGACCAGCACCGCAGCGCCGCGTGCGGCAAAGGCCAGCGCATATTCGCGCCCGAGGCCGCGCCCGGCCCCGGTCACGATCACGACGTCATTGTCGAAACGAAGGGTCATGTCATAGTCCTCATTGCGGGATTTCGAAGAGTCCGGCGGATCCCATTCCGCCCGCGACACACATCGAGACGACCGCGTAGCGGACGCCGCGCCGGCGGGCCTCGAGAAGCACTGAGCCCGCGAGCCGGGCGCCGGTCATACCGAAGGGGTGGCCGAGCGCGATCGCGCCGCCATTGACGTTGATCCTTTCGGGATCGATGCCGAGCTCGTCGCGGCAGTAGAGATACTGGCTGGCAAAGGCCTCGTTGATCTCCCAGAGGCCGATATCGTCGACCTTGAGCCCGGCGCGCGCGAGAAGTTTGGGCACGGCAAATATCGGTCCGACCCCCATTTCGTCGGGCGTGCAGCCCGCCGACTGGAAGCCGCGGAAGATGCCGAGGATGTCCTTGCCCTCCGCCTCGGCGGTTGCGCGATCCATCAGCACCTGCGCTGCAGCACCGTCCGAAAGCTGGCTCGCATTGCCCGCGGTGACGTGGCGGCCCTCCTTGATCACCGATCCGTCTTTCCAGACCGGGCGCAACCCGGCGAGCCCCTCGGCAGTGGTATCAGCGCGAATCCCTTCGTCATGCTCGAACAGGAAAGTCTCCTGCCCGGTCACGCTGCCGTCCTTGGCGACGAGATTCCTGGTGACCGTCATCGGCGCGATTTCTTCGGCGAGACGGCCCGCGGCGACGGCGGCCGCGGCGCGCTGGTGGCTGAGCGCCGACACTTCGTCCTGCGCCTCGCGGCTCACGCCATATTTCTCGGCGACGATCTCCGCGGTCTCGATCATCGCCATATAGGCGTGCGGCTGCCGGTCGAGCACCGCTTGCGGCTGCGCGCGAAAGGTCGGGTGGTGCGCGTTGCGCGTATGGCTGATCGACTCGGCACCCCCGCTCAGCGCGACATCGAGATCGCCCGCCATGATCCCGCGCGCCGCATAGGCGAGCGTCGTCAGCCCCGAGCCGCATTTGCGGTCGAGCGTCGTACCCGGGACCGACAGCGGGAGGTCGGCGGCGAAGATCGCGGTGCGTGCAAGATTGCCGCCTTGCGTGCCCCATTGGGTGCCGACCCCGACGAGCACATCGTCGATCCGCGCCGGATCTATGCCCGCCCGCTCGACCGCCGCCTTCATGGCGTGTCCCATGAATTCCGGGGCGTCGGTATCGTTGAGGGCGCCCTTGAAGGCCTTGGCAATGGGCGTTCGTGCCGTGGAGATGATGGCTGCTTCACGCATAATGGTCTCTTTCATTGGCGAGGGTAGGCGAGGGATCGCCAAGAAAACGGCCGACAAGCTCGTTGAATCCTGCACGGCGCTGGTGATGGAGCCAGTGGCTCGCGCCGCCGAAGGTGATGACGCGGTGCCGCGCGAGATGTGCAAGACGCGTCGTCGGCGGCGGCGTTATCCAGCTCTCGTCGCCATAGGCGAGCAGCGTGGGACAGGGGATCGCGGTCAGCATCTCGTCGAGATCGGCGCCGCGCTGGTCTTCGGGCGGCCGATGGCGGCAGCCATTGTCATATTTCCAGCGAAGGCCCCGGTCGGCTTCGGCAATCAGGCCCGTTCGCGTGAGATAGGCGATCGTCTCGCTGTCGATTTCGGGGTTCGCTTCCTGCATGCGCTCGGCGGCGCGCGCGAGATCGGGATAGTAGCGCGGCGTCTGCAGCCGGCGCATCAGCTCGTTCGCCGTCCACTCGCGCAGACGTTCGGGATAGGGGCGCGACTTCTCGCGTTCCTGCCGGATGATCGGCAGCTCGACGCCCTCGATCGCGACGAGCGCGCGCACCCGTTCGGGGAAGGCGGCGGTGTAGCGCAGCGCAATCTGTCCGCCGAGCGAATGGCCGACGATTGCGAAGTCGCGCAGACCGCAGAGATCGGCGATGGCGGCGAGGTCGATGACGAAACTGGCCAGCGCATAATTGCCGTCGCTCGACCAGTCGCTGTCGCCATGACCGCGCAGGTCCGGCGCGATCACATGATAATTGTCCTTCAGCGTCTCGGCGAGCCACGTCCAGCTATGCGCCTGGTCGCGTATGCCGTGCTGGAGAAGGACGACCGGCGCGCCGGTCTCGCCCCATTCGAGCAGGTGGTGGCGCGAGCCGCCGAGCGACACGAAGCGCGAGCGTGCGGTGCTGACGGGCGGCTCAGGCGGCATGGCGGGCCTTGTCGCGCAGCGCCCTGCGCAAGATCTTGCCGGTGGGGCCCTTGGGCAGTTCGGGCAGGATCTCGATGTCGGCGGGCACCTTGTAGCGGGCGAGATGTTCGCGGCAGTGCTCGATCAGCGCGTCGACCGCGAGCGCAGCCGTTCCGGCGACATAGGCGATCGGGACTTCGCCCATCATCTCGTCCTCGCGGCCGACGACGGCGACCTCGGCGACGCCCGGCGCCTGGTAGAGAACCTCCTCGATGTCGACCGGATAGATGTTCTGGCCGCCCCGGATGATGACGTCCTTCTTGCGGTCGACGATGTAGGAATAGCCTTCGTCGTCGATGTAGCCGATATCGCCCGTATAGAGCCAGCCGCCGCGCAGCGCCGCGGCGCTGTCATCGGGCGCCTTGTAATAGCCCGCCATGAGATTGGGTCCGGAGACGACAATCTCGCCCGAGGTGCCGGCCGGGCAGCGATTCCCGGCGTCGTCGACGATCGCGAGGTCCATGCCTTCTAGCACGCGGCCGATCGTGCGGCCGCGTTCGAGCTCGCCATCGGCGTCCAGCCTGACTTCGGTCAGCGTCACCAGCGCGGTGCCTTCGGTCAGCCCATAGCCGGTCAGCACCTGGACCGAAGGCGCGGCAGCGATAATCCGTTGCAGCAGCGCCGAAGGTACAGGGGCGCCGCCGGTCATGATCCGGCGCAGCGACTGGAGGCGGGGACCGCTCGCCCCCGGATGATCGAAGATCTTCTGGAGCATCGTCGGGACGGCGGGCAGGAAGGTGCAGCCGAAGTCGCCGACGGCTTCGATGCAGCGCGCCGCATCGAAGCGTGGGAGGAGCACCAGCGTCGCGCCGGTGACCAGCATCGCGTTGATGCACTGGTTGAGCCCGAATGTGTTGTAGAGCGGCAGCGCGCAGAGGATGACGTCGTTCGCGTCGAGACCGAGCCACGCTGGCGTCCGGTCGTAGTTGGCGGCAAGATTTCCTGCGGTGAGGATCACGCCCTTCGCCTTGCCCGTTGTCGCGCTCGTCAGGAGGTGAAAGACGGGGTCGCCGGGGCCGATCGCGGCGAGGTCGGCGAGCGGACTGGAGGCCGCGAGCGTCGCAGGAATCGAGGCACCCGCCGCGTCATGCGCCGCCGTATCGACCAGCAGGAGCCGGCAGCTTGCCGGGAGGGCGGCCAACGCCGCGCTCGCGAGCGCTTCGGTGGTCACGATGAACGCGAGATCGCAGCAGTCGACCGCATGGGCGATCTCGGTGGGGCGGTAGAGGATGTTGACCGGGGTGATCGGCGCGCCGAGCGCGAACAGCGCCTGCTCGACGACGATGAACTCGGGCGAGGCGGGGAGCAGCAGCCCGACATGCACGTCTCGCGCAACGCCAAGCGCCGCGAGCGCGCCCGCCATGTCGCGGACCTGCCGCGCCAGCGCCGCGAAGCTCGTCTCGCCGCCTTCGAAGCGGATCGCGATCTTGTCGGGGCGCTCCGCCTCGCGCGCAAAAAGTGCATTCGCCCTGTTAAGCATCGGCGGCCTCGGTCTCCGGCCGCACGCTCGGGCGCGGCGCCTCGTCCAGCCCATAGATCCGACGCGCGGTTCCTGCGAACAGCATTACCCGGTCGGCCTCGGGCCAGCCCTGCGTGATCCGCTTGAAGGCGTTCCAGAGGGTCCGGTAGCTGTACATCGCCTTGTCGACCGGGAAGTTGCTTTCGAACATGCAGCGTTCGGCGCCGAACAGTTCGGTGCAGGTCTCGACATAGGGCTGCCAGGCCTCGGCCAGTTCCGCCGACGAAGGGGGCAGGGCGCGCTCGTGCCAGCGCGCGCCGCAAATGATCATACCGAAGCCGCCGATCTTGACCGCGACGTTCGGGCAATCGGCGAGTCGCCGCATAGCGTCGCGCCAGCGCGCGAACGACGCCTTCTCCTGGCCCTCATAAGGGCCGACCCCGAGGATGCAGCCGAGATGGTCGAGGATGATCGAGGTGCCGGGCACCGCCCGTGCGGCGTCGACCAGCTCGGGAATCTGCGCATGATAGAGCATCGCGTCATAGACGAGACCGCGGCGGCCGAGTTCGGCCAGCCCCGCACGATAGGCGGGGTCGCCGAGAAGGCCCGCCGGGGCCGGGCGCAGCACGATGCCATCGGGGAAATTCTCGTCGCGCGACACCGAGTGGCGAATGCCCCGCAGCGCGCCGTCCGCCGCGATGCTGTGCGCATCGAGCGTCTCGGTGAGCAGAGGTCCCGACATGAGGTCCGCATAAGCGACAATAGCCTTGGCGATGCTAGTCGCGCATCCGGCTTCGCGCGCCGCGCGGGCGATGGCGGCGACCTTTTCGGTTTCGCCGACCGGCGCCAGATGCGCCGGGCCGTCGGTACGATAGCCATAATGAGCCTGGACGAAGACCGTCGCGTCGATCCTGTGGCCATCGTCCACATCGGCGCACATTTCCGCGAGAAGATAGGGCGATCCGCCCTCTTCCCAGAGATGGTGATGCGCATCGATGATCGGAAGCTCCGGCTCCAGCACATCTTCGACGCGCTGCGACAGCCAGGCAAGGTCCGGCGACGGATAGCGAAACTTGCCTGAAACATCGAGGCTCACAGTCTTCTCCTTCTCCATCTTCCGATATTGTTTCGGATATACTCGGAATGCAAGCCCTATGTTGATCCGGCATGATTCCAAGGAAACCGTGCATTAATCGTCTATATCGCGCGAAACTCAAAATCCGATGAAACGTCGAATATGGGTTGACGGAAATTTTTCCCGGCCATAAACCGACCCTGCACAGCGGACGTACCGGGACTGAACGGGCGCCAGGCTTGCGAAACGTAACGCATGGGAGGCCGTGGATGGCTCTGAAGAAGGTGGCAGTGGTCGCGACTGCGCAAGCGGAGCTGCGGCCCGCTTGGCGCGATGCGCAGCACATCGACCTGATCTCGTCGGTCGTAACCGCGGTGTTCAAGGGATCGGGCTTCTCGATCGACGACGTCGATTTCGTCATCGACTCGGGCAGCGACGTTCTCGACGGACGCTCGATCTCGAACTGCGGCTTCCTCGGTGCGCTCGGTGCGCACCACAAGGAAGAGGCGCGTGTCGAAGAGGACGGGCTGTTCTCGGCGCTCTACGGGGTCAACAAGATCCGCTCGGGCGCCGCGTCGGTCGGCCTTCTCGTCGCTTATTCCAAGCCGTCCGAGTCGGTGGTCGAGAATTACTGGGCCTCGCAGGTCGAACCCTTCTACCAGCGCCCCGTCGGCTTCAACCAGCGCGCGGCCGCGGGCATCCAGGCGCAGCATTATCTGGCTTCGGGCAAGCTCGGCGAGCGCGACCTCGCCGAACTGGTCGTTGCCCGCTGGGCCGATGCAAAGGCCGATGGCCGCGTGGCGATCGACGAGCTTCCCGATCTCGACGCCGTGCTCGGCGCCTCCGAAGCGGCCGCGCCGCTCACCGAACTCATGTTTGCGCGCCCGGTGGACGGCGCCGTCGCGATCCTGATCGCAAGCGAGGATGCCGCACGGCGGAGCGGCGGAACGCCGGTGTTCGTCACCGGCATGGGATCGAGCACCGACTGCCACGCCTATGCCGACCGCGACCGCAGCCGGCTGCGCGCGCTCGAAAATGCCGCCGCCATGTCGGCCCGCGCGGCGGGCTGGGACGCCGCCTCGGCCGATATTGTCGAGGTCAGCGCCTCTTCGGTCGTCTCCGAACTCATGGCGATCGAGGCGCTCGGCCTTGCCAAGCAGGGCAATGGCCTTTCCGCGGCGCGCGGCGGCAAGGTCGCCGTAAACCGCTCGGGGGGCGCACTACCCGCCGATCCCATCATGGCGACCGGCATGTTCCGGCTCGCCGAAGCCGTCCGACAGCTGCGCGAGCCGCAGCTCTACGGCAGCGGCACGCCGAGCAAGGCGGTCGTCCATGGCAGCACGGGCGTCGCGATGCAGAGCAACTGCGTATTCAGCCTCGAGGTGTGACAATGACCAGACATGTAGGAATCGTCGGGGTTGGACAGACCCATCACGCGCGTCGTCGCACCGACGTCAGCCAGGCCGGGCTCGTTCGCGAGGCGGTCGACCGCGCCCTTGCCGACGCGAAGCTCACGATCGAGGACATCGACACGATCGTCGTCGCGACGGGCCCGGTGCTGTTCGGCGCCGTGAACCATCCCGAACTCTGGGTCGCGAATGCGATCGGGGCGCAGGGGAAACCCCTTCTTCGCGTGACCAGCGGCGGCGGCGCAGGCTTTGCCGGGGCGCTCGCCGGCTATTATCAGGTCGCGGGTGGCTACGCCGACCGAACCCTGGTCGTCGCCTATGACAAGCTGTCAGAGGGGCCGCTGCAATATTCGATCTCGACGCTCTACGATCCCTTCTGGGGCCGCGAGTTTGCGGTTGGCATCATGGGCTTCTCGGCCGCTTACTGGCGCGCGCGCATGGACGTCCTCGGTCATACCGAGGAAGCCGCCGCGATGGTGTCGGTGAAGAACCGCATGAACGCGATCGCCAATCCCTATGCGCATATGAAGAAGGAAGTGACCGTCGACGAGGTGCTCGCCTCGAAGCCGCTGTGCTGGCCGATCAAGCTTCTCGATGTGCCGCCGATCTCGGACGGTGCCGCTGCAATCGTCCTCGCCACCGAAAAGGTCGCCCACAAGTCGACCGATCGCCCGGCGTGGATCCAGGGCATGGCCTATTATTGCGAAGCCGATAACGCGCCCGAACGCTCGCTGATGATTTCCGAGCCGCTCGCGCTCGCCGCGCGCGCCGTTTATCGTTCGGCGGGCATCACCAATCCGCGCCGCCAGTTCGACGTGGTCGAGGTGCAGGAGCCCTATTCCTGCTTCGAGCTCAACTATTATGAGAGCCTCGGGCTCTGCCCGCCGGGGCAGGCCGCCGAGCTGATCGCCTCGGGCGCGACGCAGCTCGACGGCGACATCCCGGTCAATCCGTCGGGCGGCTGCATGGGCGCGAATCCCATCGGCGCGGTCGGCGTGATCCGCCTCATCGAAGCCGCGACCCAGGTCATGGGCCGGAACGAAAGCCACCAGATCAAGGATGCGAAGCTCGCACTGGTCCAGTCCGGCGGTGGCTGGGCCAACCTGCGCGGCTGCGCGGTCCTGAGCGCATAGGGGACGACGACATGTATTCAGCACCCGAAACGATGCCGATCGAACTTCCGGTCTTCAATGCGCAGATCGCGCTGCCCTACACGCTCACGCCCGGGCGCGCGGCGGGGACCTTCCTCGCCGAGATCAAGAACCGGCGGATCGTCGGTTCGCGCTTCCCCGACGGCTCGGTTGTCGCGCCGGCGCAGGATTTCTCCGCGATCAACAGCGACCCGATGGAAAGCTTCGTCGAAGCGCCCCACACCGGCGAGCTGACGGGCTTCACCCGTGTCGACGGCCAGGTGATCGGTCTTGTCCGCCTCGACGGCTGCGACAATGAGTTCGCACACCGCCTGATCGGCGATCTCGGCGACTTCAAGATCGGGCAGCGCATCGAAGCGGTCTGGGCGGACGAGGCGTCGGAAACGATCACCGCGATCAGCGGTTTCCGCGTTGCGGCCGATGCGCCGGTCGGCACGGTTTCGCCGCTCGCCGATACCGAGGCGCCGCTCGAGGTTGTGAAATATTCGCTCGCGCTGCCCTATGAGCATGCCTACGGCCCCTATTACGGGCGCATGTTCGACGAGATCAAGGAATTCGGGCGCGTCATCGGGGTTCGCACCTCGAACGGCGACGATGCCTTGCTCCCGCCACGCGAAGTCGACGATATCACGCACAAGCGCACCGGCACCTGGAAAGCCTGCGCCGACACCGGCACCATCCGCGGCTGCTCGATCATCAACATGGAGTTCGTCGGCCAGACCCGCGAACCGCCCTATGTCTATGCCGAGATCGTGCTTGACGGGGCCTCGACGCGCCTCATTCACATGATCGACATCGACAGCCTCGAAGAGGCGAAGGAGCGCATCAAGCCCGGAACGCGTGTCCGTGCGATCTGGACCAGCGGCGAGCGGAAGGGTTCGATGGCCGACATCGAACGCTTCGAGGTCATCGACGAGTGACCGAGTGGCGCATCGACTCGCTGCTCATCGGTGAGCTCTACCTGCCGCATGGCGGGGGGATCCAGCGCGACCCGGTCCACGTCTGGCTGGCGCGCGACGGAACGCATAATGTGCTCATCGACTCCGGCATGGCCGAGATCGCGCTCATCACCAAGCGCCTCAAGGTCGAAGGGTGGGGCGGAGGCCATGCCAAGCTTACCGAGCTCCTCGCCGGCGAGGAGCTGACGCCGGGCGACATTGACCATGTCGTGCTCACCCATGGCCATTTCGATCACGCCGAAAATCTCGACCTCTTTCCCGACGCCTGCATCGTCATCCAGCGCGACGAGCTGTCGCACGCTGCGGATCCGGTGCCGTCGCAGCGCATCTTCTACTGGCAGTCGACGATCGGCAATCTGGTGGCGCGCCGCCGGCCCGGCCAGATCCGTACCCTCGACGGCGATGCCGAGCTGTTCGCCGGTTTCCGCGTCCTGAAGGTGCCGAGCCACACGCCGGGGATGCAGGTGCCACTGATCCGGACCGCCAAGGGCATCGTCGCGATCGCCTCCGACCTTGGCGATCATTATCGTTACTGGTTTCCGGCAGATGCGCGCGCCACCGACCATCCGCAGCGCTCGCTCTCCGACGCCTTCCTGACCGGGAATATCCGCAGCGAAAGCGAGCGCGACTGGCAGGCGGCGATGCGCCGGGTGCAGGTGAACTCCGACATCGTCGTGCCCGCGCACGACTTTCGCATCCCGAAGAAAATCCCCGAGCAATGGTTCGCCATTCCGGAATCGACCGAAGGCGATCTGGCGCATGTGCCGCCGGATATGTCCAGCTTCTGAAAGGTCAGCCATGTCTTACGAGAATATCCTCTATGAAGTGAGCGACCGGATCGCGACGATCACGCTCAACCGGCCCGACGCGATGAACGCGACGACCGACGAGCTCTATGCCGAGCTCGAGGACGCCCTCGGCCGCGTCGCCGCCGACCCCGATGTCGGCTGCGTCATCCTGACGGGCGCCGGGCGCGGCTTTTGCGCCGGTGCCGACCTCAAGGCGCGCAAGGACGACATGACCCCGCTGCAGCGCCGCACGCGCCACCGCGGCATCCTGCGCAATATCGTCGAACCGCTCTTCCGGCTCGAAAAGCCCGTCATCGCCGCCGTCAACGGCGCCGCAGCCGGGGCCGGCTTCAATATCGCGCTGGCGTGCGACTTCATCATCGCGAGCGACCGGGCGAGCTTCATGCAGGCCTTCGCCAAGGTCGGCCTCGTTCCCGATCTCGGCGGCCTCTACCTGCTGGGCCGGGTCATCGGCATCAACAAGGCGAAGGAGCTCTGCTTCACCGCCCGCAAGGTGCCTGCCGCCGAGGCGCAGGTCATGGGCATCGTCAATCATGTCGTCCCGCACGACACGCTGATCGCCGAAGCGCGCGCCATCGCCTCTAAAATCGCGGCGGGCTCGCCGACGGCGCTCGCCATGACCAAGACGCTGCTCGACAAGTCGACCAACGCGACGCTCGACCAGATGCTCGAATATGAAGGCTATGCGCAGACCATCGCCTATCTTACTCCCGAATATGAGGAGGGTGTCCAGGCCTTCCGCGAGAAGCGCGCGCCCGATTTCGCCACTGCCGCGAAGCGGGGCTGACCATGGACTTCAGCTACAGCCCCGCTGAGGAGGAGTTTCGCCAGCGCCTGCGCGCCTGGCTTGCCGACGCGCTTCCCGCGGGCTGGGGCGTGACGGCCTTCGAACCTGAGGATGAGGAGCAGCGCTATCTCTTCCGCCGCGACTGGGACCGCAAGCTCCACACCGGCGGCTGGACCGGCATCAACTGGCCGGTCGAATATGGCGGCCACGGCGCGACGCTGACCGAGCGTGCGATCTTTGCCGAGGAAATGGCGCGCGCCCGCGCGCCCGAAAGCCTCAATATCATCGGGCAGAATCTCGCCGGGCCGACGATCCTGCGCCACGGCACCGAAGAGCAGAAGAAGCGCTTCCTCCCCAAGATCATCTCCTCGGATGAGATCTGGTGCCAGGGTTTCTCCGAGCCCAATGCCGGATCGGACCTCGCCTCGGTGCGCACCCGCGCCGAACTGAGGGGCGACAAGTTCATCGTCAACGGCCAGAAGATCTGGACGAGCTTCGCGCAATATTCGCAGTGGTGCTTCGCGCTTGTCCGCACCGACGGCGATCTCCCCAAGCACAAGGGGCTGAGTTTCCTCCTCATCGACATGAGCAGTCCGGGCATCTCGATCCGGCCGCTGCGGCAAATCTCGGGCGAGAGCGAATTCAACGAGACCTTCTTCGACGATGTCGAAGTACCGGTGGAGAACATCGTCGGCGGGCTCAACGAAGGCTGGCGCATCGCGATGACGACGCTCGCCTATGAGCGCGGTCCGGAAGATTGCCTCGGGCGCCAGATTCGCTTCAAGCAGGAGCTCGAAAAGCTAATCGACGTCGCGGTGTCGAAGCCCTCGAACGGGGGCGTCGCGATCGACGATCCGCGCGTCCAGGAAAAGCTCGGTCGCTCGATCACCGAGGTCGAGGCGATGCGCCTCGTCGCGCTGCGCAGCTTCAGCCGCTACAAGAATGGCGGCGAGCGCGGATCCGATGCCTCGGTGGTCAAGCTCTACTGGAGCCATGCTGCGCAGCGGATGTACGAAAATGCCCTCGACATCCTGTCGCCCGAAGCGGTGCTGTCGGACAATGATCCGCTCGCCGACGCCGGCGGCAAGTTCCAGCTGAGCTATCTCCAGTCGAAGGCTTTCAGCATCTATTCGGGCTCCTCGGAGATCCAGCGCAATATCATCGGCGAGCGCCTGCTCGGCCTGCCGCGCTAGACGGCGAAAGGAAGAGGAACATGGACTTCGCATTCAACGAGGAGCAGCAGAACCTCGCTGAGACGGTCGGCAATGTTCTCGCCGATTTTCCCGCGCTCGCGGGTCCCGATCTTGATCGTGCCGCCGATATCGACGCCTGGAACGCGCTTGCTGCACTCGGTCTGTTCTCGCTGCTCGTTCCCGAGGCCGACGGCGGCGTTGGTCTCACGCTCGTCGACTGCGCGCTCGCGATCGAGGCCCTGGGCGCCGGGCTCGCGCCGCCTGTCGTCGCCAGCACGCTTCTCGTGACCGAAGTCATCGCGCGCTTCGGGAGCAGCGAGCAGCGCGCGCGCTGGCTCGGACCGCTTGCCGCCGGCGAAGTGCGCGCCGCGCTGGCCGTCGCCGAGAGCGGCGCCGAGGATCCGACGCGCTGCGCCACCCAGATGCGCAGCGGCGCGCTTAGCGGAACAAAGATTGCCGTCGCCGGCGCTGCGGACGCCGATCTCTTTCTCGTCACCGCGCAGGATCGCGGCAGACCCATTCTCGTGCTGGTCGAACGGTCGGCAGGGGGTGTCGGAGTCCGTCACCATGAATCGCTCGATCCGTCGGCCGGGCTTGCCGCGGTCAGCTTCGACGCCGTGCCGCTTGAGGCGACCAGCCTGCTCGGAGCCGATCGCGGCGAGGCGGCGCTCGAAACGCTGCTCGATCTCGCCTCGACCGTCCACGCCGGCCTCGCGATCGGCATCGCGGGCCGCATGCACGATGTCGCGGTCGACTATGCCAAGACGCGCGAACAATTCGGTCAGGTCATCGGCGCCTTCCAGTCGATCAAGCATCGCTGCGCCGACACTGCCGTCGCGGTCGAGGCTGGACGGGCGACCGCCTATTACGCCTTCTGGTCCTGCTCGGAGGGCATGGACGATCGGTCGCGGAGCGCCTCGTCGGCCAAGGCCTATTGCACCGAGATTGCGCGCGATGCCTGCAACGACGCGATCCAGATCCACGGCGGCATGGGTTTCACTTGGGAGCTCGGCCTCCACCGCTTTTTGCGCCGCGCGAAAATCCTCGAGCATGCAATCGGCACGCCGTCGTGGCACTATGCCCGCGTTCTCGCCGCCGCGCTTGCGATGCGCGACGAAGCCGGGACCGCCAGCCGCGCTGCGGCCTGAGACTATGAGAGGGACGGCCGGTCATGGATGAGCGCACCACCCGCGACCTCGAGATCATCATCGATCTGTTCCGGAAGGGGGAACTGCGAGAGTTGCTGGTTCGGGGGCCGGACCTCAGCCTGCGCCTGTCGATGGATGCCGATAGCGCCGGCCGCGAAAGCGTGCCTCGCGCCGCGCCGCCTGCCCCGAGCGCCGCTTCGGCCGCAGCCGCCGGCGTTACCGGCCGGATCGCGCCTCCGGCTGCGCCCGCCTCGGCGATCGACCCGGCCTGGACCGCAGTGATCGCGCCCAATCTCGGGACCTTCTACCGTTCACCCAAGCCCGGCTCGCCGGCCTTCGTCGAGGTCGGGCAGACTATTTCCGCCGGCACCGAGGTCTGCCTGATCGAGGTGATGAAACTATTCACCTCGGTACGAACCGAGGTCGCGGGCGTCGTGCGGCATATCGCTGCCGAGGACGCACAGCTCGTCGAAGGCGGGCAGCCGCTCATCTATATCGAGGCCGACTGATGTCGGCCGACGCGATTCCTGGAGTGTAGGACGAAATGGCTCATATCGAATTTCTCGACGAAACGATGCGCGACGGGCAGCAGAGCCTGTGGGGGCTGCGCATGCGCGCCGGCATGGCGCTTCCGGTATCGCCGCTTCTTGACAAGACCGGGTTCAAGACGATCGACCTCACCGGCGGCGGCATGCTCGACGTGCTCACCCGCTATTGCCAGGAAAATTACTGGGAAGGCCTCGACCTGCTCGTCGCCTCGATGCCCGACACGCCGGTGCGCGCGGGGCTGCGCGCCAATGCCAATGTCACCTTCAGCGTCAGCCCGCGCGCGCTGATGGATCTTTGGGTCCGCCGGCTTTGCGCGCATGGCGTGCGCTCCTTCTGGATCTACGACGTGCTGTTCGGCATCGATAATATGCTGCGCCTCGCGAAGGTCGCGAAGGAATCCAATGCGCAGGTCGCGGGCGCGGTGATGTTCGCGCTCTCGCCCGTTCATACCAATGAATATTTCGCCGAAAAGACCCGGCTCCTCGCGGCCAGCCCCGATGTCGACAGCATCCTTCTCTACGACACCGCCGGGGTGCTCGAGAAGGAAAGGCTGATCGGTCTCCTTCCCGGCATCGTCGCCGCGGCGAACGGCAAGCCGATCGAATTCCACGCCAACAATCTTCTCGGCATGTCGGCCAAGGCCTATCTCGATGCCGTCGATCTCGGCGTCTCGGTGCTCCATACCGCGAGCCGGCCGATGGCGAACGGGCCATCGGTCCCCTCGACCGAGATCATGGTGCGCAATATCGAGATCAAGGGCCATAGCCACTCGCTCGACAAGAGCCTGTTCCAGCCGGTCGCCGATCATTTCCGCGCGGTCGGCAAATCGGCGGGTTTCCTCGTCGATCAATATGCCGAATATGACGCCTTCTCCGAAGAGCATCAGATCCCCGGCGGCATGATGGGGACCTTCAAGGCGCAGCTCGAGATGCACAATATGACCGACAAACTGTCGGACGTGCTAGACGAGGTCGCAGCGGTGCGTCGCGACCTCGGCTATCCCGGCATGGCGACCCCCTTCAGCCAGCTCGTCGGTATCCAGGCGGTGCTGAACATCGTCACCGGCAAGCGCTACGGCACGGTTCCCGACGAGGTCGTGCAATATGCGGCGGGATTCTATGGCGACACCGTCGCCCCCGTCGATCCCGACGTGATGGACCGGATCATGAACAGCGCGCGCGCCGCCGAAGTGCTCGCCAACCCGCCTGCCGATCCCGATCTCGACGAGCTCAAGAAGCAATATGGGACCGAGGACGAGGACGAGCTCATTTACCGCGCGACCGTGCCGCAGGCCGACATCGACAAGATGCGCGCGGCAGGACCCGTCCGCCGCGACTATCCGTTGCTCTCCTCGCCCGAGCTCGAGCAGGTCCGCAAGCTGATGAGTGTCGCGACGCTGCCGCTCGTCGAGGTCAAGACGGGCACGCTCGAGGTCAGCCTCAAGCGCTGACGATCGGCCCGGTCAAGCCGCGGACGCGGCGTCCGGGAAGCGCTGGTCGGGATAGCGTCCGAGTGCGAGGATGCCTGCGGCGCCTGCAATCAGCAACCCTGCCGCGAGCGAAATCGGGAGCGCATAGCTTCCCGTCAGGTCATAGGCGCTGCCGAAAGCGAGCGGCGCCGAGCCCGCGCCGATCGAGACGAACATATAGAGCCGGCCGTAGATGGGCGCGAAATGCCTAAGCCCGAAATAGCGCGTCGCGAGAAAGCCAAGCATGTCGAGTTCCATTCCCGTCGCCATACCGATGAGCATCGCGGCGAGCGCATAGGCGCCGAAGGAAAGCGGCAGCTGGAAGGCGAAGCAGGCCGCCGCCGCCGGGACCAGCACGCAGGCCGCGACCGCGGGTGCCCACATATGGTCGACGAGCGATCCGATGAGGATGCGCCCGACGATGATCGCGAGCCCGAAAAAGCCCATGATCGAGACTGCGTCATCGGTCGACAGCCCGGCGTCGGTGAGCGCGGGAACGATGGTCGGGATGAGCCCACCGACCGCGACATAGATGCAGAAAGTCGCAGCGCCCAGCAGCCAGAAATGTCGCCGGCGTAGGGCAGCGCGAAGGGTCAGCCCGGGAGCGGACAGCGCGGCTGCGGTATCGGCCCCTGCCGCGGCATGCGGCACTCGCCGCGGCAGCAGGAGCGCGCAGAGCGGAAGAATGAAGAGAAGCCCATAGGCGCCAAGAATGAGATAGCTCGCCTGCCACCCGCCCCGATCGAGCCCGAACGCGGCGATGCGCGGCATCAGCATCGCGGCGATCCCCGTGCCCGAAAGCGCAATGCCGAGCGCGAGCCCGCGCGTCTTTTCGAACCGGTCGACGATGAGATAGGTCCAGGACACCGCGCCGGTTCCGGCTCCGAGCAGCGCCATCAGCCCGTAGAAGAGATAGAGCTGCCAGGCCGCGCCGGTGATCGAGGCGCAGGCCGCGACCGCGGTCGAGAGGCCGGAGACGCCGAGCAGCACCGATCGCCGGAGCCCAAGCCGCTCGATCATCCAGCCGGCGAGCGGCCCGCCCACCATGCCGAGCCCGGTGCTGAAAAGGATCGCGGCCTGGATCGTGCCGCGGCCCCAACCGAACGCATCGTGCAAGGGACCGGTGAGAACCCCGATCGTATAGACGGGGAGCGTCGCCGGCGAGCAGGTGAGTGCGATCGCGGTGAGCAGGACGAGATGCCAGCTCTTCCCCCACTCGGCAGCCACCCGCCCTCCGGGCCGCTCGGGCGATGCCGACTTTGCGGCCTGCTCGGCCACGGCCGTCATAGCGCGGTGAGGCCGCCGTCGATGATATATTCGCTGCCGGTGATGAAGCCCGATTCGTCCGAGGCCAGGAAGACGACGAGGTTCGACACATCCTCGACCTCGCCGACGCGCTTGATCGGGACCGACCCGCTCGCAATCTTGATCTGGTCGGCGTCGAGCGCCTCGGTCATCATCGGGGTGCGGATATAGCCGGGGTGCACCGAATTGGCGCGAATGCCGTGCTCGCCATATTCGATCGCGACCTGCTTGGTGATGCCGCGCACCGCGAACTTGCTCGCGGCATAGGCGACGTTCGGCGTGCCATAGATGGCGACGATCCCCGAGATCGACGAGATGTTGACGATCGAGCCGCCGCCGGCGCGCACCATCGAGGGGAGGACATGCTTGGTGCCGAGGAAGACCGAGGTCTGGTTGACGCGGCACACAGTCTCGAAATCCGCCGCCGCAAGATCCGCCGCCTTGGCGACCGGCCCGATGATGCCGGCATTGTTGACGAGCACCGAGACCGGCCCGAACTTTGCCTCGGCGGCGGCGACCACAGCGGCCCAGTCAGCTTCGCTGCCGACATCGTGCCGCACGAAGAGCGACGCCTCGCCGAGCTCGGCCTCGAGCGCCGCGCCGGCCTCGGCATTGATGTCGGTGAAGACCGTCTTCGCGCCTTCGGCGACGAAGCGGCGGGCGTGCTCGGCCCCCATGCCCTGCGCGGCGCCGGTGATGATCGCGACCTTTTGATTGAGCCTCATGTCACCTCTTCCATTTTTTCCGATAGAACATCGGATATTTTTTGACAATTTGGCACAATATATGAGGAAAATCAGGCATGTCCAAGGTTAAATCCGATAAACAGTCTTTTTATGGGGCGTCGCATCGGGTAGGAAAGGGGATCGGTCTTGTGCCTGGGAGAGACTAGAATGGAAGTTGGCGCGTTCGACACGAAAGATGTGCTCGTCTTGCCGCGCCCGGAGAATGTCCCGGCGGACCGGGTCTTCGATTTCGACATCTATCGCGAGATTCCCGAGGGCATGGATTTTCACGCCTTCTGGCGCGAGATCATGGAGCAGGCGCCGCATCAGTTGATGTGGACGCCGCACAACGACGGCCACTGGATCGCGCTCACCGCCGAGCTGTCGGACATCGTCATGTCCGAGCCGGCGCGCTTCTCGAACAACACGGTGCTCGTCCCGAAAGCGGCGGGCGAGGCCTATCGCCTCATCCCCTTGTCGCTCGATCCACCCGAGCACCGCCCGTTCCGGACCCTTCTCAACGAAAATCTCGGACCCAAGCCGCTCAAGCCGATCGAGCAGGCGATCGTCGATCTCTCGGCCGAACTCATCGACGGCTTCAAGGATCGGGGCCGCTGCAATTTCGTCGAGGATTTCGCCGAGCAGCTGCCGGTGACGATCTTCATGATGCTCGTCAACCTGCCGCTTGCGGATCTTCCGACGCTCAAGCATCTCGCCGACCAGTTCACCCGGCCCGACGGGTCGATGACCTATCCCGAAGTGCTCGAGGCCTTCCGCGAATATCTGACCCCGGTGATCGCCGCGCGGCGCACCGGCGCCGGCGAAGACATGATTTCGCGCATGGTCAAGGGCCAGATCGACGGGCGCGAGCTCAGCGAGATCGAAGCGCTCAATATCTGCACCCAGGTTCTCGTCGGCGGGCTCGATACCGTCGTGAACATGCTCGGCTTCACTTTCTCCTATCTTGCGCGCGATACGAAGCTCCGCCGTGCGATCGCGGCCGATCCCGCGCTGATCAACGATGCGCTGCTCGAATTCTTCCGCCGCTTTCCGGTCGTCTCCTCGTCGCGCGAAGTGCGGAGCGACGTCGAGTTCGACGGTGTCATGCTCCGCCGAGGCGACATGGTCATGTCCCCGACAATCGTTGTCTCGATGGACGCGGGCATGAATGCCGATCCACTCGACTTCCAGCTCCAGCGGCCCGGGCGCAGACATTCGACCTTCGGCAAAGGCTCACACACCTGTCCCGGCGCGCATCTCGCCCGCATGGAAGTGAAGATCGTCCTTCAGGAATGGTTTGCGCGTATCCCCGAGTTCCGACTCGGCGAGGATCGCCCGCTCGCCTATACCAACGGGATCGTCGGAAGCGTTAAACCCTTCGCGCTCGTCTGGGACGTCTGACGGTCGTCATAGTCGGGCGTCCGCGCCGGTGGGTACGTCCCGGTCAGGCCGCGTGGCACTCGCATTCGAGAAGCCGGATGATGCGCTCGCCGATTTCCGCGCCCGCCTTGGTGAGGTTGCGCGGCTTGCGATAGAGTAGCCAGGTGATGATGAGCTGGTTCGACCCGCCGATGATGATCGCGGCGGTATCATATTTGTTGCGCGCGGGATCGACCCAGCCCTCGGTCTTGCCGATCTCGACCAGGAACTGGACGATCTTTGCGAAGTCATTGATCGTATATTGGAGCTCGGTCTCGCTGACGAAGACGCTTGGCCAGATCTCGAGATAGAGGAGGCGCGCCCATTCGGCGTGCTCGCGGGCATAATCGGCCGACATGGTGAGATAGAGGAGCAGCCGCGCGCGCGCGCTCATCGACGCCGGCGCGGCGGCGCGATAGCTTTCGAAGAAGTCGGCGAGGTAGAACATGGGGACGTCGTAAGCGAGGTCCTCCTTGCTCTTGTAATATTCGTAGAAGGTGGAGGTCGAGATCCCGGCCTCGGCGGCGATATCGGAAATCTTGGACCTCGAGAGGCCGTCGCGCGCAAAGACGCGCAAGGCCGCGTTGAAGATTTGCTGCTCGGTTCGACGGCTGCGGTCCTGCTTGCGCTCGGTATCGCGAGTCGCTCGCGACAATATCTCCCCGAGGAGGGTCTCCCATCCGGGGTCCGTACCGGGAGCGATGGCGATGTCTTGGGTACCCGTTGCCAACTTGTCTCTCCAAAAACCGTTTATTGTTCGAGTTTGTACTAGCATCGCGCCTTGGTCAATCGGCTATTGTTCGGCGTCCTGATATCGCGGAAATTGCTAGGTTATGCTAGATATTTCTAGAATATGTGGCGCATGAAGCGAGACGGAGAGGGGAGTCGCGTTATCGTCATGCAAATGAAGTTTTCCGACGAATGATCGATTTTATTTGACGCTCGACCATGGTCGGCGTAGGAGATTGATGCCGCACCAGCCGAAAGAAGCTGTGCGGCGGCATTTGGGAGAATCGGCAAATGGCATTCGTCACGGCAACCGCTGGACAGCGCTTCAGCCTCGAGGCCGAGGCACGCACGCCGATCGGGCGTCTGCCGCGCGTTCGGGCGCCGCTCCCCCGATATTCGCTCTCCGAAACATCATCTCAGGCAGGGACAGGTGCCACTGCGCGATCGGCCGCATCGCGAAACCATGCGACGCGCGCGTGGCCGGGCTATTGAAGCATCGGGTGCGCCCCATCGCGCAGACCAAATTCAGAACGAGGTATCCAACATGAAAATCGGTATGTTTCAGACGCCCTTTCTCCGGCCGGAACGCAAGCCCAAGCAGGTTTTCGAATGGGCGATCCGCCAGGCCGTGCATGCGGACAAGGTCGGCTTCAGCGAATATTGGGTTGGCGAGCACGGAACGCTCGACTGGGAATCCATTCCCAGCCCCGAACTCGTCATCGCTGCGGCGGCGCTGCAAACCGAACAGATCAAGTTCGGACCGCTGGCACATCTTCTGCCCTATCATCACCCCGCGACGCTCGCCGTTCAGACGGCCTGGCTGAGCCAGATCCTCGAAGGCCGCTACATGCTCGGCGTCGCGACCGGCGCCTATCCGACCGACGCGGCGCTGCGCGGCATCACCGACATGTCGAAGAATCACGAGATGATGCTCGAGGCGATCGACATCATGGAAAAGGTCTGGAAGGCCGAGCCCTTCAGCGTCGAAGGCAAATATTGGAACGCCGGCTATCCCGAAGCCGATCCCAAGAAAAAGCTGCGCGACGTACGGCCCTGGGACGGCGATATCCACATGGCGATGACCGGCCTGTCCGCGCCGTCGCCGTCGATCGCTTTTGCCGGCACCCACGGCTTCATTCCGGCCTCGGTCTATGCCGGCAATGAATTCCTCAAGAGCCATTTCGAGACCTATCGCGACAAGATGACTGAAGCCGGTCGGAAATCCGACCGCTCGGCCCACCGCGTGGTGCGCGACGTTATTGTTGCCGACACCGACGAGGAAGCGCGCAAGCTCGCCATCGAAGGCGGCATCGGCGATGCGTGGAAGGCCTATATCAAGCCGACCTATGAGCGCTTCGGCGTGCTCAAGGGCCTGCTGCACGATCCGAATGTCGATCCCGCCGACGTCGACGCGGCCTATCTCGCGGAACATGTCTGGATCGTCGGATCGGTCGAAACGGTGCGTCAGAAGCTCGATCACTGGATGAGCGAACTCGGCGGACCCTTCGGCACCCTCCTCATCTACAGCCACGACTATATCGACAATCCCGAGCCTTGGGAGCGGTCGATGGAACTGCTGGCGAAGGAAGTCGCGCCGAAGATCAGCACCGACGCGGCCGCGGAAGCGGCCTGACAGATGCAACGCCTCTGCGGAAAAGTGGCGATCGTGACGGGGGCCGCCCAAGGCATGGGCGAGGCGCACGCTCGACTCTTCGTCGCCGAGGGCGCGCGCGTGGTCCTGACCGACATCAACTCCGACGATGGCGAACGGATCACGCGCGAACTTGGCGATACCGCGGTGTTCGCGCCGCACGATGTCGCGAGCGCGGACGATTGGGACCGGGTCGTCGCGCTTGCCAACAAGCGCTTCGGCCCCGTCTCGGTGCTCGTCAATAATGCCGGCATCATCGGGCCGGTGAAGTCGATCCTTGAGTTTTCCGCCGAGGA
Organism: Sphingopyxis sp. GW821-FHT12F08; assembly: GCF_058806755.1. Taxonomy (NCBI): domain Bacteria; kingdom Pseudomonadati; phylum Pseudomonadota; class Alphaproteobacteria; order Sphingomonadales; family Sphingopyxidaceae; genus Sphingopyxis; species Sphingopyxis sp. GW821-FHT12F08. The sequence continues at coordinate 637,495 of NZ_JBXAQA010000002.1, read as the reverse complement.
GTTCACCGAAGTCTTTCGCGTGAACGAGCTCGGTGTGTTCCTCGGCATGAAGGCCGTGCTGCCGGACATGATCGCGAACGGCGGCGGCTCGATCGTGAATATCTCCTCCATTGCGGGCATGCTCGGGACGCGCGCGTCGTCCAACGCAGCCTATTGCTCGACCAAATTCGCCGTTCGCGGGATGAGCAAGCTCATTGCGGCGCAATATGGCCACGCCGGCGTCCGGGTGAACTCGGTTCACCCCGGATATATTCTGACGCCGATGATGGTCGCCGCGACTGACGAAAAAGGCGGCGGAGCCGCCGAACTCATTCCCCTGGGAAGGTTGGCCCAGCCCGACGAAGTGTCGCGGGTGGTGCTGTTCCTCGCTTCGGATGAATCAAGCTTCGTGAGCGGCGCAGAACATGTCGTCGATGGGGCCATGATCGCTGGATAGTCAAAAAACAGGCGATCGACGCTGCTCGGCAGCGCGGTCGCACATTGGGAGGTGCCTGAAATGAAAACCAATCTATTCCTCACATCGTCCGCCATGCTGGTCGCGATGCTCGCCGCCGCTCCCACCGCGGCGCAGACAGCGCCAACGGCACCAGCTGCCGATACCGAAACCGACACCTCGAACAACGAAATCATCGTTACCGCGAACAAGCGCGAGCAGGCGCTGAACGACGTCGGTCTCACCATCACGGCGGCGACGGGCGAAAGTCTCGGCGAGCGCGGCATCAAGGGGCCCGAGGATCTCGCCAAGCTCGTCCCGGGCTTCACTTTCACCCAGTCGCTCTATTCGACCCCGGTCTACACGCTGCGCGGCATTGGTCTTTACGACGCGACCTTCGGCGCTGCGCCGTCGGTTTCCATTTACACCGACGAAGTGCCGCGCAACGTCCCGGTCATGTCGGATGGCCTCGACCTCGATATCCAGCGGCTCGAAGTCCTCAAAGGTCCCCAAGGCACCCTGTTCGGCCAGAGTTCGACCGGCGGCGCGATCAACTATATCGTCGGCAAGCCGACCGACAGCTTCGAGATGGGAGGCTTTGCCTCATACGAACGCTTCGACCGGTTCGAATTGTCCGGTCATGTGAGCGGACCGCTCTCCGACACGCTGCGAGCACGCCTCGCGGTCAAGGGCGTTACCGGCGGCGCATGGCAGCGCAGCTTCTCGCGTCCCGACGACGAGAATGGCGCGGAGCGCAAGCTGATGGGCCGTTTCTCGCTCGAGTTCGAGCCCTCGAGCGCGGTGAAATTCCTGTTCACTGCGACGGGTGCGCGCGATCGCTCGGATCCCCTCGCGTCCCAATATGCGGGGACGTTGCTGAATGTCTACGGGTCGCAAGCCGCATTGACCGCTTCCGGGAACCCCTATGGATTTGTCGACGCCGAACGTTTTGCGCAGTTAACCACCCCGACAAGCCCCGGCTTTGACGGGTCCTTCCTCGGGCGCCAGGCCGTCGTCGTCGGCCGCTTGTCCAGTCCCAACCCCTCGGTCCGCGCCGGCGCCAACGCGGTCCTCGGAACGCCGATCAGCGATGGTGCGCGCGGCGCGGACTGGGCATCCGGCCTGCTCGGCAAGTCGGACAATGATTATTTCCAGTTCGCCCTGCGCTCGGATTTTTCGGTGAGCGACAGTGTCACGATCACGTCGACCACCGCTTATGCGAAGAAGAACCTCGAATATGCGCAGGACCTCGACGGGACGACCGCCCGTGTCGTCGATGTGCCGCTCGACGGACAGGTCGAATCGTTCAACCAGGAACTTCGCATCGCCGGCGACAGCGGCGGTATCAACTGGATCGTCGGGGCGAGCTTCGACGATATCCGGACCGAGCAGAATAATTTCTTCTTCCTGGGCGATTATTCGGCGAACGCCGACCTGATCACGCTGACGCTCAACAATTTCAACTCGAAGCAGCAGACGTTCGGGCTTTTCGGCAATATCGAGGCGGAGTTGAGTTCCAACTTCACCGTTCAGGGTGGCGTCCGCTACACGAAGAACAAGCTGGACGCGCTCTACTGCTACAATGATCCGCCGGAAGACACGGCGCAGGGAACGGCCCTCGTATTCGGGTCCGCGCTCAACAGCGTTCCGATCGTGATCCAGCCGGGCCAGTGTTTCCCGACCACGGGCGACCTGTTGCAGGGCACGGCGCGCTCGACGCTCGACCCGGTCGCGAGCAGCCTCGACCAGGACAATATCTCCTTCCGCGTCGGCGCAAACTACAAGTTCGATGGCGGTATGCTGCTCTACGCGACGGTGAGCCAAGGCTATAAAGCCGGCATCTTCTCGGCGATCGGCGCCTCGCGCGTCAGCCAGTATACGCCGGCCACGCAGGAAAAGGTGATTGCCTACGAGGCGGGCTTCAAGGCACCGCTTGGCGATCGCCGTGTGCAGCTCAACGGTGCCGCCTTCTATTACGACTATTCGGACAAGCAGGTCCGCGGCCGCATCCAGGATCCGGTGTTCGGCCTGCTCGAGAAGATGCTGAACGTTCCGGGATCCTATATCTGGGGCCTCGAAGCCGACTTTACCGCCGAGCCGGTGGACGGGCTGAATTTCTCGGCCGGTGCGACTTATCTCAAGAGCAAGGTCACCGACGATTATACGCAGACGCCCGATGGCCTGGCGATTTACAATGCCTCGGGCTTCACCGGCAATTTCAAGGGTTCCAAGCTGCCCTACACGCCGACCTTCAGCGCGAACCTCGACGCGCAATATGAGGCCAGTCTGTCGGGCAATATGAAAGCCTTCCTCGGCGGCACGCTCGTCTATCAGGGCAAGCAGAATGCGACCTTCGAGACGGCCGTTCTGCGCGCTGACGATTTCGTCATCCCGTCGCACACCACGCTCGATCTACGCGCCGGTATCGCGACGGAAGACGATCGCTGGCGCCTCTCGGTTTTCGGCCGCAATGTGACCAACGAGTCCTACATCACGGCGGTCTCGACCTTCCTTGACACGCTCGTCCGCTATCGTGGTAAGCCTTCGGTCTACGGCGTTTCGGTCCAGTTCAAATATTGATCCGCCTTCCAGCGTGCGGGGTCGTCATTGCTGGCGACCCCGCACTCATTTCAGGACGACAAGAATGAGTTCCGGCGATTTCCCCGAGAAACTGACCTTCCTGCTTCAGGAGTTCGAGCGCTCGTCGCTTCGGGAAGTGCATATCCGGCGGGGCGACATCGAAATCTATCTGTCGCGTGACGCAGCGCCGGCTAGCCGCGCAGCGATACGCCGGGACGGGAGGGGCGGGGTTGTTGCCCCGGCACCCGTGGTCCAGCCCTCGGCCTCGGCACCTGTTGCCGCCGTGCCTGCGGCACCGGCGGCCGATCCGGCGGGCGAGCTTCCGCCCGGCGGCGTGATCATCACCGCGCCCAATATCGGCACTTTCTACCGGTCGCCCAAACCGGGCTCCGCGCCCTATGTCGAGGTGGGAGATACGATCGTCGCGGGCGACGAGCTATGCCTCATCGAGGTGATGAAGCTGTTCACGGCGCTCAAGTCCGACAAGGGCGGGCGCATCCACAGCATCCTGGTCGAGGACGGCGTCATGGTTGAGGGTGGGCAACCCCTGTTCGTGGTGGTGGAAGGCTGATGGCGATCAAGCGTCTCTTCGTCGCCAATCGCGGCGAGATCGCCCTCAGGGTCGTTCGCGCCGCGCAAGCGCTCGATATCGAAACGGTGGTCGCGGTGTCGGAAGCCGACCGCGACAGCGCCGCGGCGCGCCTCGCCGACCGCGCGATCGTCATCGGTCCGGCCTCCGCCGCCAAATCCTACCTCGACCCGCGGCTGATCGTTCACGCCGCCCGCGAAAGCGGCTGCGACGGGCTCCACCCGGGCTATGGCTTCCTCTCGGAGCGCGCAATCCTCCCGCGTCTCTGCAACCAGCATGACATCGCCTTCGTCGGGCCCGAGCCCGACATGATCGACGCGCTCGGCGACAAGCTGCAGGCGCGCGCCATGGCAGGCGCGGCGGGGGTCCCGCTCGTGCCCGGAAGCGAATGCATCGCAAGCGCCGCCGACGCGCGGCGCGAGGGCGACCGCATCGGCTATCCGGTGCTCCTCAAGGCATCGGCTGGCGGCGGCGGCCGCGGCATGGTCATCGCGCACAATGGCGACGACGTCGAGGCGGGCTTTCACCGCGCATCGGCCGAGGCGGTCGCGGCCTTCGGCGACGGCACCCTCTTCATGGAGCGCTTCGTCCCCGAGGCGCGTCACGTCGAAGTCCAGTTGATGGGCGACGGAAAGGGCAGCGTCCTCCATTTCGGCGAACGCGACTGTTCGGTCCAGCGCCGCTACCAGAAGCTGATCGAGGAGGCGCCCTGCGCCGCCATGTCCGATGCACTGCGCGCGCAGCTCCACCAGTCGGCGGTCGATCTCGCCGCGAGCGTCAATTATCGCAACGCCGGCACCGCGGAGTTTCTCTTCGACGTCCAGCGGCAGGAATTCTACTTCATCGAGGTCAATGCGCGGATCCAGGTCGAGCATCCGGTGAGCGAGATGATCTCGGGCTTCGACCTCGTCCAGGAGCAGATCCGCATCGCCGGCGGCGCCAGCCTCTCGGCCGCGCAGGACGACATCAAGCTCTCGGGCCATGCGATCGAGCTGCGCATCAACGCCGAGGATGCCGCGCGCGACTTCATGCCGAGTCCCGGGCGCATCACGCGCTGGGAGCCGCCGACGGGGGAGGGCATCCGCCTCGACAGCCATATGTCCGCCGGGGCGATGATCCCGCCCTATTATGACAGCATGGTCGGCAAGCTGATCGCGCACGGCCGCGACCGCAGCGACGCGATCGCAAGGCTGGTTGCCGCGATCGACGAATTTGCAATCGAGGGCGTGCCGACGACGCTTCCGCTGCAGCGCGCGATCATCACCCACCCCGATTTTGTCGAGAACCGGATCCACACGCGCTGGCTCGAGCAGGTCGTGCTTCCCGAATTCGGAAAGGCCGCGGCATGAGTGACGTCAAAGACCCGTTCGAGGCCGCCATCGATGACCTTCGCGCGCTGATGACGGGTTTCCTCGAGGGCGACTGGACCGAGACGCATGTGGTTGACGCGCGCGGCGAGATATTCATTGCGCGTGAAGGCGGCGGACCCAACCCGCTGCTGGGCGAGCCTCTCGATCCCAGTTTCGATGCGCCGGACGGTGAGTCCGACGCTGTCCCGGTTGCCGCGCTCCGCGACATCGTTGCACCGCACGTCGCGACGCTGGTGTCCGTCCTGGCCGTTGGCGATCGCGTCGCGGCGGGCGCCGAGCTCGCGCGGCTCTCGGTTCTCGACGAGGAGGAGGCCTTTCTGGCGCCTTCGGACGGCGAAGTGGCCGAAGTCTGTGTCGCTCCCGGCGCGCTGGTCGAACATGGCACGATCCTCGTTCGTCTTCGGGAATCCGGCAAATGACGACAGTCTCGCGGGTCGCCGTGTGCGGCGCCGGTGCCATGGGTTCGGGAATTGCCCTGATCGCTGCGCAAAGCGGTGCAACGGTGCGCCTGTTCGACCTTTCCGCCGCGGCGCTCGCTGCCGCGCGGACGCGCACGGGCAAGGCGCTCGACGGCCTCGTTGCCAGGGGACGCCTCGAGGCGGCCGACGCGGCCGCAATCCTCGAGCGGATCATCTGCACCGAGGATATCGCATCGCTCGCCGATAGTGAGCTGGTGATCGAGGCGATCGTCGAAAATGCCGCGATCAAGGCCGAGCTGTTCGCCAAGCTCGAGGCGATCGTCGGCCCCGATACGGTCCTTGCGAGCAATACCTCCTCGCTGCCGATCGCCGGTCTTGCAAAGCCGCTGGCGCGGCCCGAGCGCTTCGTCGGCATGCATTTTTTCAATCCGCCCGGCGCGATGAAGCTGGTCGAGATCGTCTCGGGTCCGGCAACCGATGCGGCGGCGACCGACGCCGTCACCGCGGCGGCGAAGGCGTGGGGCAAGGTCGCGGTGCCGGTCGCCGATGTGCCAGGCTTCATCGTCAACCGCGTTGCGCGCCCTTTCTATGCTGAGGCATTCATGGCGCTCCAGGAACAGGCCGCGAGCGCGGGAACGATCGACGCAGCGGTCCGCGCTGCGGGATTTCGCATGGGGCCGCTCGAACTCACCGACTTCATCGGGCAGGACGTCAACTTCACCGTCGCCCGCTCAGTCCACGACGCCTATTTCGGACGGACCCGCTTCGTGCCGCAGCGCGCACAGGCGGCGCTCGTCGATGCGGGCTGGTACGGGCGCAAGACAGGGCGCGGCATCTACGATTATTCGGGAGGCGCCCCGGCGCCCACCAGCATCGACGCCGCGCCGCGCGCGGTTCCGGACGGGCAGGGCCGCGCCGAGGCCGAGGCATTGCTTCGCTCGGCGCCCGGCGAGTTGCTGCCGGTCGGCGGCGCGTCGATCGGCATTGCCGCGGGACGGACGGCAACTGCCCTCGCTTCCGAAACCGGTACGCCGACGGCGTTGATCGACTGGACGCTGGCCGAAAATGACGGTCCCATCATCTTTGCTGCGTCGGACGGCACGGCGGCCGAGGTGGCGATCGATCTCGCCGGCGCGCTCGGGCGCGCCGCGATCCGTATCGCCGACCGCCCGGGGCTGATCGTCTGCCGCACGCTCGCACAGATCGCCAATGCCGCCGCCGATGCCGTGTTCGAGCATGTCGCGGGCGAGGAGGGTATCGATGCCGCGATGCGCTTCGGTGCCAATTATCCCGTCGGCCCCTTTGCCTGGGCCGATCTCTATGGCCGCGGCCGGGTGCGCGCCGCGCTCGCTGCGATCGCCGACGAAACCGGCGAGGCGATGTATCGCCCGTCGCAATATATGAGGAACTGGAAGTGAGCGAAGCCGATGCCAGCCTGATCTGCGAGCGGCGCCTGGACCATGTGCTTCTGCTGCGGCTCAACCGGCCCGAGAAGCGCAACGCACTGGCAACCGATCTGCTGCGCCGCGTTGCCGATGCGCTCGACGCGGCGGCGGCAGATGCCGACGTGCGCGCGGTGATCGTCACCGGAAACGAGAAGGTGTTTGCGGCCGGCGCCGACATCGGCGAACTCGCCTCGCGCGATACTGCCGGGGCGATGAACGATCCGCGGCCGGCGATCTGGGCGCGGATCCGCAGCTTTTCAAAGCCGCTCATCGCCGCGGTCGAAGGCTGGTCGCTCGGCGCAGGGAACGAGCTTGTCATGTGCTGCGACCTCGTCGTCAGCGGCGCCTCGGCGAAATTCGGTCAGCCCGAAACCAATCTCGGGATCATCCCAGGTGCCGGCGGGACCGCGACCTTGCCGCGCCTCGTCGGGCGCGGCCGCGCGATGAAGATGGTGCTTCTCGGCGAGGCCTTGACCGCCTCCGAAGCCTTGCATGCGGGGCTCGTCACCGATGTCGTGGGCGATGGCAATGCCGTCGCCGCCGCGCTCGAACTGGCCGAAAAGATCGCGGCGCGCGCGCCGCTCGCCATGCAGCAGGGCAAGGCGCTCGTCCGGGCCGGGTTCGATACCCACCAGGCGGCGCACCTCGCGATGGAGCGCCAGGCTTTCGCGGGCCTGTTCGGCACGGCCGACAAGGTCGAAGGCGTGACCGCTTTCCTCGAGAAGCGCCCCGCCGTCTGGCAGGGGCGCTAGGCTTCAGCCGGCAGCGGGCCGGTCGGATCCGCTTCGCGATTTGAGCGCGTCTTGCACGCCGCTGCGGCTGGCTTCATTTTCGACAAGCTCGCCCGAGGCGCGCTGCGACCGCTCATAGGCCGCGATCCAGGCCGTGCCTTCGAGTTCGAGCGTATCGCGCTTGCGCGCCCGCATCGCCGCGGGATCCTTGGCCGCGAGCTGCTCCGCCAGCGCGAGCGCGCGGGGCAGAACCTCGCTCGCCTCGACGACATAGTTGAAGAAACCCGTCGGCTCGAGCGACGCCGCGGTAAAGCGCCCGCCCGTGTACAGCATCTCGCGAAGCTTCGGCTCGGGGAGCCGCAAGGCGGCAAATCGGCCGGCGCCGCCGCTGAGCAGGCCGAAATTGATTTCGGGCACGGCAAAGGCCGCCGACGAGGCGGCGATGCGAAAGTCACAAAGGCTCGCGAGCACCATGCCGAGCCCGATCGCCGCCTTGTTGATCGCCGCGATCGTCGGCCGATCGAGCGCATGAAAGCGCGGCAACACGCTGTTGATGAACGCATAGCGTTCGGCGCGTGCCGCCTTGGTGATGCCCTCGAAATCGCGGAGATCTGCGCCACCGCACCAAGCGCGCGCATCGTCGGGGGCCGCGAGGATGAGCACGCGGACCGCCGCGTCGCCCTCGACATGGGCTATGAGGTCGCCGAGCGCACGATATTCGGCGATCGAGAAGGCATTGACCGGAGGGCGGGAAAAGGTAGCGATCGCGACGCCATCGGCGCGGCGTTCGAGGGAGAACGCCCCGAAGACGGGCGGTTCTGGCGTCTCCGCCACCGCTTCAGCCGGCCATTTCGAGTTCGAGGCCGGTAAGCTTGCTGAGCGCGGCAAGATCGAGGCCGTCGACCATCTCGACGACCTTGGCGCCGTCGGGACCGAGATCGAAGATGGCAAGATCGGTATAGAGACGCGAAATGCAGCCGAGGCCGGTCAGCGGATAGCTGCATTCCTTGACGAGCTTGCTCTCGCCGGTCTTGGAGAGGAGGTCCATCATCACGAAGACCTGCTTCGCTCCGACCGCAAGGTCCATTGCGCCGCCGACTGCCGGGATCGCGTCGGGCGCGCCGGTGTGCCAGTTGGCGAGATCACCCTTCTCGGACACCTGATAGGCGCCCATCACGCAGATATCGATATGGCCCCCGCGCATCATCGAGAAGCTGTCGCCGTGATGGAAGAAGCAGCCCCCGGTCAGCAGCGTGACCGGCTGCTTGCCGGCGTTGATGAGATCCCAGTCGATGTCGTCCTCGGCGGGTGCCGGCCCCATCCCGAGGATGCCATTCTCGCTGTGAAGGAAGAAATCACCCTCGGTGGGGAGGAAATTGGCGACCTTGGTGGGAAGCCCGATGCCGAGATTGACATAGGCGCCTTCGGGGATGTCCTTGGCGACCCGCGCCGCGAGGGTTTCGCGATCCATCCGCTGCATGTCCATGTCTCCTTCAGGCCGCCGCTGCCGCGCGGGTGGGGATCGCGACGATGCGATTGACGAAAATGCCGGGCGTCACGACGATTTCGGGGTCGAGCGTCCCCAAGGGGTCGACCTGGTCGACCTGCACGATCGTGTTCTTCGCCGCCATCGCCATGATCGGCCCGAAGTTGCGCGCCGCCTTGCGGTAGACGAGATTGCCCCAGCGGTCGGCCGCCCAGGCCTTTACCAGCGCGAAATCGGCGTGGATCGGATATTCGAGCACATATTGGCGCCCGTCGATCTCGCGCGTTTCCTTACCCTCGGCGAGCATGGTTCCATAGCCGGTCGGCGTGAAGACGGCGCCGAGGCCTGAGCCCGCGGCCTGGATGCGGCAGGCGAGATTGCCCTGCGGCACGAGCTCGAGCTCGAGATCGCCCGCACGGTAGCGCGCCTCGAAATGCACTGAATTGGCCATGCGCGGGTAGGAGCAGATGACCTTGCGCACCCGGTTCGCCTTGATGAGCGCGGCAATGCCGACCTCGCCGGTGCCGGCATTGTTGCTGATGATCGTGAGGTCGGTGGCGCCATGGTCGACGACGGCGTCGATCAGTTCGGCAGGGACCCCCGCCTCGCCGAAGCCGCTGATCATAATCGCCGCACCATCGTGCAGGCCCGATACGGCCTCGGCGGCGGATGCGGCCAGCTTGTCAATCATCTGTCCTGTCCTTTGATTTGCCAAACATCATCAATCCCATCGCAGGCGGCCATCTGACGCGGCCTTATGCTTGTCTTGTCAGGCCGCGGCCAGCGGCGCGGGCGTACAATATCCGCCGTCCATATAGAGCAAAGGCTCGGCGCCCGCCGTCCTTGTCATATGCCGCACGCGGCCGATGAAGATATCGTGCGTGCCATGGTTGTGCCTGGCCTCGAGCTCGCACTCGAAGACCGCGACGGCGTCCTTCAGCATCGGCTGGCCGAGCTCGCCCTTGTCCCATTGCCCGTCGAGGAAACGCGCCGCGCCGGAGAGGCCGCGCTGGGCCGAGAAGATGGCGACCGTCTCGACATCGTCGGTCGAGAGCAGGTTCACGCTGAACCGTCCCGAGGAGACGATCATCTCGTTCGCGCTCGCTTTCCGGTTGACGCAAACGAGCAGCATCGGCGGCTCGGCGCAGAGCGAGTTCCACGCCGTTGCCGCCATGCCCGTCCGGTCGTCGCCGTCCGCGGAGCAGATCAGTGCGACGGGCCCGGGCACCACGCGCATTTGCGCCACGAAATTGGCCTGGTGATCGTCGGGGCAGCAGTCAGCCTGCAGGGGGACGGCGCTATCGGCCACGTGAGCACTCCAAAACCGATTAATAATCGGATATTGATATCATCGTCTGAGAATTGTTCAAGGTATCTCTTGGCAAAATTGATTTCTAGACGTAAATAATTCGATAGATCATTGGATTTTTCGATGGACTCGAAGGAGCAAGGCGATGGGTAATGTGGCAACGGCGGCCTTCCTTGCCGCGCCGCGGAAGGAAGACGCCATGGGCAGGTTCGCGATCGCGACGGTCGAGGAAATCATCGATGAAGCGCGGAATGGCCGCATGTTCATTCTGGTCGATGATGAGGATCGCGAAAATGAAGGCGACCTGATCATCCCGGCGCAGATGGCGACCCCCGACGCGATCAATTTCATGGCCAAGCATGGCCGCGGCCTCATCTGTCTAGCGCTGCAGCGGCAGCGCACCGAGCAGCTCGGTCTCGACATGATGTCGAGCCAGAACCGGACGCGGCACGAGACGGCGTTCACCGTGTCGATCGAGGCGCGCGAAGGCGTCACCACCGGCATCAGTGCCGCCGACCGGGCGCGCACGATTGCGGTAGCCATCGACGCGGCGCGCGGCCCCGCCGATATCGTGACCCCGGGACATGTCTTCCCTCTCGTCGCGCGCGACGGTGGCGTCCTCGTGCGCGCCGGGCACACCGAAGCCTCGGTCGATGTCGCACGCCTTGCCGGGCTCAACCCGTCGGCGGTGATCTGCGAGGTTATGAAAGCCGATGGCAGCATGGCGCGGCTCGACGATCTGATGGAGTTCGCGGCCGAACACCGGATGAAGATCGGGACGATCTGCGACCTCATCGCCTATCGCCGCAAGTACGACCGCATGATGAAGCGAATCGGCGAACGGGAGGTCGTGAGCGAATTTGGCGGCGAGTGGAAGGCGGTCGCCTTTGAAAACACGTCGACCGGTGAGGAGACGCTCGCGCTGGTGAAGGGTGAAATCGATCCAGCGAAGCCGACGCTCGTGCGCATGCACCTCCTGTCGATCATGCACGATGTGTTCGCCGAGGCATCGGATCGCACGCACCTCGTCGAGAAATCGATGGAGATGATCGGCGAGGCGGGGAGCGGGGTCATCGTCATGATCAACCGCTTCGTGAACGACTATGTGAGCCGCGCGCTCATCCCGTCGAGCGATCCCGTCCGCCGCGATATCGCCCGCAGTCTCGAGCTGCGCGACTATGGCGGCGGCGCCCAGATCCTCGCCGAGCTTGGCGTGCACGACATGATCCTGCTGACCAATGCGCCGCAGTCGCTTGTGGCGCTCGAGGGCTATGGTCTTTCGATCGTCGAGCAGCGCCCGATCGTCTGAGCGCAGCGGGTCGACACGCCGCGAAGCCGGCGCACCCGCTAGGAGGAGGTGAGGGCGATGGTGGACGTCAGCGCGTGGAGCCCGGCCGAGATCGTCGAGACGGCCGTGTCGGACGACCCACGCCACTGGATCCCTGCTGCAACCCGGGGCGTCTGGATGCGGCCGCTCCTCTTTGATACCGTCCGGGGCGCGTGGACGAATGTCGTTCGTATCGACATGCACGGATTCATCAGCCGCCATGCGCATCCCTCGCCGGTACACGGCTATGTCATTCGCGGAACATGGCACTATCTCGAGCGCGACTGGCGCGCGGAGGAAGGAAGCTATGTCTTCGAAGCGCCGGGCGACATTCACACGCTGACCGGCGACGGGTTTTCGGAAACGCTGTTCTGGATCACGGGAACGCTGATCGAGCTCGATGACGACGGCCAGGCGGCGGGCTACGCCGATGTCTTCACGCGGATCGAGCAGGCCGCCGCGCATTTCGAGCAGGTCGGTCTCGGCAAGGATTACGTCCGCCGATTTATTCGTTGAAACGAACTGCGCGCGCCTAGATTCCGAGCTTCGCTTCGGCTTCGAGCAGGCGCACCAGTCGTTCGGCCATCTCGGATCCCGCCTTGGTCAAATTCTTGGGCTTGCGGTACAGGAGCCAGGTAATGATCAACTGGCTCGAGCCGCCGATGATCAGCGCCGCGGTCTCATAGAGATTCTGCTTCGGCGATACCCAGCCTTCCGCGATCCCCTCTTCCAGCAGCTTGATGACCGGCCTTGCGAAGTCGTTGATGCTTGTCTGCACCTCGGTGTCGACTACCAGCACGCTCGGCCAGATCTCGAGGTAGAAGAGGCGGGCCCAGTCGGCATGCTCGCGGGCGTAATCCGCGGACAGCGTCAGATAGAGCACCAGACGCTCGCGCGCGCTTTCCTCGCCCGTCAGCGCGTCGCGATAGGATTCGAAGAAGGCCGAGAGATTCTTGAGGGGAAGATCATAGGCCAGATCCTCCTTGCTCTTGTAATATTCATAGAGCGTCGAGGTCGAGATGCCGGATTCAGCGGCGATATCGGCAATCCGCGAGCGCGAAATTCCGTCGCGCGCGAAGACCCGCAGGGCTGCCGTCAATATCTGCTGCTCGGTCCGCTTGCTGCGATCCTGCTTGCGCTCAGTGCCGCGGCGCGAGCGGCCCGTGATTTCGGCGAGAAGAATGTCCCAATCATCGTTGGTCTCAATCATCTCGACGCTGTCGGTCGCCAATTTGCTTGCCTTGGGCATGCAGCCTCCAAATCCGATCTTTATACAGCTTTTCATAGAAGAACTAAGGATATCTCTGCACTTCTATGCTGATCGCGACAAGCCGAAAACCGGCAAGAAGAGCCATAGTCGTGTGATGTTCTGCTGCGATCGCTCTTCCAGGCTTGAAGATAGCTCAGCGCGCGTTTCCGACAGACTTCGACGATTTTCATCTACTGGGAGGGCTTCGCGCCTGATTGCCGCCGTTCAAGTCCTCGCCGCTCCAATCCAAAAGCGGACGTTCGGTAACGTGGCGGCGCTCTAGAAGGATGGTGGAAACCGCAGCGGCTATTGGAGCGCTAGACCCGCCTAAGCTTTCGTTCGTTCAGGCTCAAGTGACCGGCAGCTACCTTCCCGGGTGACCTCCATGCCCCTCGGTCGGCTCGCCGGCTTCAGGACGATCAGGATCCGCATACGGACAATCCGTTTCCGCTTGTCTCCGCAGCGTGATCGCTTGGCTCGCTATCGCGTTCTGCAGTGTGCCCTGCCGCCTTAAAATCGCTTGCCTGAGATGGGCATCCTTCGGGGACGCCGCAGGATGTGGGAACGAAAGGAGAGCCAACAATATCGTAAAATAGAATAGAATAGGTGCCAACATCGGAAAGGATTCGAACCAGCTAACCCTATGGAAACGCGTATATTTTCTGATAGGGCGATTTTGGTCTCGAACCGCAAGTCAATAGAAAATATAATAATTCAATGACTTAGGCTTGATGGCTCCCCGGGTAGGATTCGAACCTACGACCGGTCGATTAACAGTCGACTGCTCTACCGCTGAGCTACCGAGGAACACGCCGCCGATGCGGACAAGGCGGCCCCTTTGCCGCCGCGCGTCCGATTTTGCAAGCCCCCTCAGACGATAAATTGTTCCATCGCGATGCGTTCGTCGAGGCCGTGGTCGGGATCGAAGAGCAGGGTCAGCGGGCGGCTGCGATCCGTGGTGACCAGCACGGTCTTCACGTCGCGGATTTCGCGCTGGTCGGCGACCGCGCTGACCGGGCGTTTCGCCGCCTCGCGGACGTTGAAGCGGATGCTCGTCGATTCGGGGACGAGCGCGCCGCGCCAGCGGCGCGGGCGGAAGGGGCTGATCGGGGTCAGCGCCAGCATCTGCGATTCGAGGGGCAGGATCGGGCCGTTGGCGCTGAGGTTGTACGCGGTCGATCCCGCGGGTGTCGACACCAGCACGCCGTCGCACGCCAGTTCCTCGAGCATCGATTTTTCGTTGATCAGTACCTCGAGCTTTGCCGCCTGGCGCGTTTCGCGCAGAAGCGAGATTTCGTTGATCGCGGGCAATATATGGCGCTCGCCGCCGACCGTGGTGATGTCGCCCGACAGCGGATGGATGAGGAAGGGGCGCGCCGCGGCGAGCCGGTCCAGCAGGCCTTCGATGCGGAATTCGTTCATCAGGAAGCCGATGGTGCCGCGGTTCATCCCGAACACCGGCATCGAGCGCCGCTGGTCGAGCAACTGGTGCAGCATGTGGAGCAGGAAACCGTCGCCGCCGAGTACGATCAGCATGTCGGCTTCATTAAGATCGACGAAATCATAAAGCGGACGCAGCTCGGCCTCGGCCTCCAGTCCCGCGGGCGCGTTCGATGCGACGAGCGCGATCTTGCGATGCATATTGGTCCCCCTGATGGGCGACGTGTCAGCCGCCCGTTGCACTCATATGACGCGCGACCGCCGGTGCGGACTTTCGTTCGATCTGAAAGTCATGCGCGCGGGGTTTGCCAGCCAAAGCGGCATCAATCAAGCCATCGACGTCGCCTCCTTCGCGCAAGCTCGCGCGCAGGTCGACATGGTCGTCCTGCCCCAGGCACATATAGATGCGCCCCTCGACCGTCAGGCGGATGCGGTTGCAGGTGGTGCAGAAATTGTTGCTGAGCGGGGTGATCAGCCCCAGCGTCACCGGACTGTCCTCGACCGCGAAATAGCGCGCGGGGCCGCCGGTGCGCTTGTCGACCGGGAAGATCGCATGTTCGGCGCGCAGCGGGGCGATGAAGGCGTGGAGCGGGATATAATGGTCGCTGCGATCGTCCGCGACCTCGCCGAGCGGCATCGTCTCGATCAGCGTCAGGTCGCAGCCGCTTTCCGCGCACCAGCCCAGCATCGGGAGCAGCTGGTCCTCGTTGAGCCCGGCGAGCGCGACCATGTTGATCTTCACCGCCAGCCCCGCGGCGCGCGCGGCGGCGATGCCTTTGAGCGCGACATCGACGTCGCCGACGCGGGTGATGTGGCGAAAGGCATCGGCGTCGAGCGTGTCGAGACTGACGTTGATCCGCCGCACGCCCGCTTCGGCGAGCATCGGTGCATATTCGGACAGCCGCATGCCGTTGGTGGTGAGCGTCAGCTCGTCGAGGCCCTGGCCGATCAGGGCGCCGAGTCGGCCGACCAGCGTATCCACGCCTCGTCGTACCAGCGGCTCGCCACCCGTAAGGCGGATGCGGCGAATTCCGCGCGCGACGAAACGTTCCGCGAGCTCCGCCATCTCTTCGATGCTGAGTACCGCCGATTTGGGGAGGAAAGTCATGTCCTCGGCCATGCAATAGCGACAGCGGAGGTCGCAGCGGTCGGTCACCGACAGGCGCAAATAGTCGATCCGGCGGCCGTGGCCGTCGGTCAGTGGGGCGACAGACGAGGGCGACAATCGCGTCATCTTGTCAATCTTGCTGCAAAAGGGGGGAGATTGGCAAGCAATGCCTGCTATGGGGGCGCCGATGAATCGCATAGTTGACACATTCGCCGCGGCCGTCCGGCATCTCGAAGAGCTCCATCTGCGCCACGATGCCGACATTGGCGTCATCCTGGTCCAGGTCGATCAGCTCGCGCGGATCAACAACAGCGCGGGGACCGAAGCGGGCGATGCGGTGCTCGAGGAAGTCGCGCGGCGGCTCGAAAATTTCGCGGGCGACGAGTTCGGACGCGGGTCGCACGTTGACCGGCTCGACGGGCCGCGCTTCCTGATCGTGCCCGCGGCGGCGCTGTCGCTCGGCGCCTTGCGCGCGCAGGAACGCGCGCTGCACGTCGCGCTGGCCGAACCGATGGTCGGCGATCCCAACGGCCGCCTCGCGATCCGCATCGCCGCAGCGCGGATCACGCGCGACGAGCCCGTCGCCGACCAGCTGCGCACCGCGAGCGACCAGCTCGCGCGTCCGGCGTCGGCGCGCGATGGCGCGACGGTCAAGGCGGCGCTGTCGGCGGGCGAGGTCGTGATCTTCTACCAGCCGCAATATGACGTCGCGACGGGCGCGATGACCGGGGTCGAGGCGCTGCTGCGCTGGCAGCATCCCGAACTCGGGCTGCTCGGCGCCGGCGCGTTGGTCACCGCGGCACGCGCGGCACGGATGGAGTGCGAGCTCACCGAGCAGGCGCACCGCGTCGCGCTCGGCGAAATGGCGAAATGGCCGAAAGCGCTGGCGAAGCTGCGCGTCTCGCTCAACATCACCGCCGCTGACCTCGGCGACCCCGATTTCGCCGACCGCTTTGCCGCGATGGCGAAGGCGGCCGGGGTCGATCCCGACCGGCTGACGCTCGAACTCACCGAACAGGCGATGCTGAGCGATCCTGCGAGCGCGGCGGCGCAGCTGGCGCAGATCCGCGAGCTCGGCTGCGCGATCGCGATCGACGATTTCGGGACGGGCTATTCGAGCCTGTCCTTGCTTGCGCGGCTGCCGATCGATTATCTCAAGATCGACAGCGGCTTCACGCGCACGATCGACGACAGCGACCGCGACCGCATCGTCGTGCGCGCGATCGTCGACCTCGCGCGGGCCTTGGGCCTGCTGGTGGTCGCCGAGGGGATCGAGCATGAGGCGCAGCTCGCGCGGCTCGAAGAGCTGGGGGTCGCGACCTGGCAGGGGTTTCTGAAATCGGGGCCGGTGCCGGGGGACGAGTTGCCGGGTTTGATGGAATAAGAAGACCGCTCCCCTGAAGGGGAGGGCGGATCAGCCCGCCAGTTTCGCCAGCTTCCCCAATCCCTTCGACAATTGCAGCGCACCGTTGAGCCGCGCGCCGGTGCTCGCCCATTCGCCGCTGACCGACAGCCGGTTGTCGGGGCGGATGCGCGCGCGGCCTTTCAGCCGTTCGACATAGGCGATCAGGCCCGGGACGTTGGCGAACTGGTCGCCGTGGAAGCTGACCAGCGCGCCCTTGGTGCCGACGTCGAGCTTGGCGATGCCCGCGAGCTTGGCGTTGGCCTTGATCTCCATCAGCTGGACGAGGTTCGCGGTCTCGGGCGGCAGCGGGCCGAAGCGGTCGATCATCTCGGCCGCAAAGGCGTCGAGCGCGGGCCGATCCTGCGCGTCGTTCAGGCGGCGGTAGAGCGCCATGCGCAGCGGCAGGTCGGGGACATAATCCTCGGGGATCAGGATCGGCGCGTCGATGGTGATCACCGGCGACAAGGCTTCGCGCGGCGGCAGTTTTCCGGCGCCTTCGGCCTTGGCCACCAGGATCGCTTCCTCGAGCATCGACTGATAGAGTTCGAAGCCGACCTCGCGGATATGCCCCGACTGTTCGTCGCCGACGAGATTGCCCGCGCCGCGAATGTCGAGGTCGTGACTCGCGAGCTGGAAGCCCGCGCCCAGCGTGTCGAGATCGCCGAGCAGCTTCAGGCGTTTCTCGGCGGTGTCGGTGATGGCGCCATGGTCGGGGGTGGTGAGATAGGCGTAAGCGCGCGTCTTCGACCGGCCAACACGGCCGCGAAGCTGGTAGAGCTGCGCGAGGCCGAAGCGGTCGGCGCGGTGAACGACCAGCGTATTGGCGCTCGGAATGTCGAGACCCGATTCGACGATGGTGGTCGAGACGAGCACGTCATATTTGCGGTCGTAGAAGGCGCCCATGCGCTCCTCGACCTCGCCCGGCGCCATCTGGCCGTGCGCGACGACATATTTGATCTCGGGCACCCGCGTGCGCAGGAATTCCTCGATATCGGGCAGGTCCTTGATCCGCGGGGTGACGAAGAAGCTCTGCCCGCCGCGGTCATGCTCGCGGAGCAGCGCCTCGCGGATGACCACCGGATCCCAGGGCGCCACGTAAGTGCGCACCGCGAGACGATCGACCGGCGGGGTCTGGATGACGCTGAGTTCGCGCAGCCCCGACATCGCCATCTGCAGCGTGCGCGGGATCGGGGTGGCGGTGAGGGTCAGGACGTGGACGTCGGTCTTGAGCTGCTTCAGCCGCTCCTTGTGGACGACGCCGAAACGCTGCTCCTCGTCGACGATGACGAGGCCGAGCCCTTTGAACTCGACCGATTTGGCGATCACCGCGTGGGTGCCGACGACGATGTCGATCTGGCCGCTCGCCAGCCCGTCGCGCGTCCGCTGCGCCTCGGCGGCGGGGACGAGGCGCGACAGGCGGCCGATGTTGACCGGGAAGCCTTTGAAGCGCTCGACGAAATTGGTGAAATGCTGGCGCGCGAGCAGGGTGGTGGGGCAGACGAGCGCGACCTGCACCCCCGCCATCGCCGCGACGAAGGCAGCGCGCAGCGCAACCTCGGTCTTGCCGAAGCCGACGTCGCCGCACACCAGCCGGTCCATCGGGCGCCCCGACGCCATGTCGGCGAGTACGTCGCCGATCGCGCGGTCCTGGTCGTCGGTCTCCTGATAGGGAAAGCGGTCGGCGAAAGCCGGATAAGCGGCGTCGGCGGCGAGCAGTTCGCCCGAGCGCAAGGCGCGCTGCGCCGCGGTCGCGAGCAATTCGCCCGCGATCTCGCGGATGCGCTCCGTCATCCGCGCCTTGCGGCGCTGCCAGGCCTCGCCGCCGAGCTTGTCGAGCGCGACCCCCTCGCTCTCGCCGCCGTAGCGCGAAAGCACGTCGAGATTCTCGACGGGAACGTAGAGCTTGTCGCCGCCCGAATAAGTCAGCGCGACGCAATCATGCGGGCTGTTGCCGACCGGGATCGAGGTCAGCCCTTCGTAGCGCCCGATGCCATGGTCGAGGTGGACGACGAGGTCGCCGACGCTGAGTGTCGCGAGTTCGGCCAGGAAGGCGTCGGCGCTCTTGCGGCGTTTCTGGCGGCGGACGAGGCGCTCGCCGAGGATGTCCTGTTCGGTGAGCAGGCTGATCGCGTCGCTGGCGAAGCCGTGGTCGAGGGGGAGGACGATGAGGGCGACGTTGCCCGTCCCCCTCCCGCTTGCGGGAGGCGCTAGGGGAGGGCTTGTTTCGTTGGCGCGCTCTGCAACAGGCCCTCCCCCGACCCCTCCCGCAAGCGGGAGGGGAGAAGAGACGCCTAGTGCTTCCTGCCACGTTTCGGCCTGAACCAGCCCAGTCACGCCATGATCGCGCAGCAGCCCCGACAGGCGCTCGCGCGCACCGCCCGAATAGCTCGCGATGATCGTGCGGCGCCCCTTGCGGCGCTCGTCGGACAGATGGTCGGCGACCTTGTCGTACACGTTGAGGTCGGCGGCGCGCTCGGGAGTGAAATCGCGCGCGGCGAAACTTTCGAGGTCAACGATGGCGGCGGCGGGCGGCACGTCGAAGGGGGTGACGATATGGACCGGGCGGCTGGCCGCGGTATCGGCCCATTCCGCTTCGGTCAGGTAGAGCGTTTCGGGCCCCAGCGGGCGATAGCTGCCCGCGCTTTCCTGCGCCGCGGCGACGCGGTTGGCATGATAGTCGGCGATCGCCGCGAAGCGGGTTTCGGCGGTCGCCTCGGTGCGGTGGCCGCGCAGTACCGGGGTTGCCGCGTCGATATGGTCGAACAGCGTCGCCAGCCGTTCCTCGAACAGCGGCAGCCAATGATCCATGCCCGCCTGCCGCCGGCCCTCGCTGACCGCCTGATACAGCGGGTCGCCGGTCGCCTGTGCGCCGAAGATTTCGCGATAGGCGGAGCGGAAGCGCTTGACCGTGTCCTGGTCGAGCAACGTCTCGGCGGCGGGGAGCAGTTGCAGCGCCTTCGCGGGGCCGAGGCTGCGCTGGTCGGCGGGGTCGAAGCGGCGGATGCTCTCGATCTCGTCACCGAAGAAATCGACGCGCAGCCCTGTTTCCTCGCCCGCGGGGAAGAGGTCGAGCAGGCCGCCGCGCACGGCGAACTCGCCCTGGTCGGCGACGGTGTCGACGCGGCTGAAGCCGTTGGACACCAGCAACTCGGCGAGCGCGTCGCGGTCGATCCGCATGCCGGGGCCAAGCGTCGTCGCGAGCTGTCGGACGCGAAAGGGGGTGAGCGTGCGCTGGGTGACCGCGGCGACGGTGGTCAGGATCAGTTCGCCGCGCTTCGGCGCCGCCTGCAGCGCCGAGAGCGTCGCCAGCCGGTCGGCGCTGACGCGCATCGACGGGCCGGCGCGATCATAAGGAAGGCAGTCCCACGCCGGGAAGCGATGGACGGTGAGGTCGGGCGCGAAGAAGGGCGCGGCATCGGCGACCGCCTGCATCGCGGCATCGTCGGTCGCGACATAGACGAGCCTCTTGTCGCTGGCGCGCGCGAGGTCGGCGAGCAGCAGCGGCAGGAAACCGTCGGCGGCGCGCGAAATCGTCAGCGGCGCGGTGGCCGACGCGATGGCGGCAAAGATGTCGGCGGCGCTTCGGGTCATGGCAGCGGGATATAGTCCAGCCGGCGCATCGCCGCGATCATCTCGGGGCGGTCGAGATGCGCGGGAGGCTCGCCGGTGCCGAGCGCCCACGCCATGATATCGACGTCATCCTCCTCGACGACGATTTCATACCAGGCGATTTCTTCCTCGCCCCACTCGGGCGAATAGCGGTCGAAAAAGCCGCCGATCATATAATCGGCCTCGCGCGTGCCGCGGTGCCAGGCACGAAACTTCAGGCGTTTGAGGCGGTCGGTCATGGCGGGCCTTTTAGTCGGAAGCGTCGAAGTGGCAACGGACATCGCCTCCATTCCCCGTTCGCCCTGAGCTTGTCGAAGGGCCGTTCTTTCCTTGCACCGTCGGAAAACAAGGACGGTGCTTCGACAAGCTCAGCACGAACGGAAGGGAGGTTGTTTTTCCTTCGCTCGACACGAACGGAATGTGGGGGCTAGACAAGCCCTAGCCATGCGACCCGAGATACTCAATCCGCTCTTTGCCGCGCTGACCGACCTGAAGGGCGTCGGGCCGCAGCTTGCCAAGCCGCTGACGCGGCTGGGGCTGGAGCGCGTGGTCGATGTGCTGTTCCATCTGCCGACGGGGCTGGTGCAGCGCTATCCGGTCGACCGGCTCGATGCGGCGCAGGTCGGGCAGCAGATCATCGTGACGCTGACCGCGCAGGATTATCGACCCGGCCGTTCCCCCCGCGCTCCCTTCGGCGTCGAGGCGTTCGACGGCGCGGGCGATCATGTCCGGCTCGTCTATTTCGGGCGTACCGCGGGGCTGGCGAAAAAGCTGTTTCCGCTGGGCGAGCCGCGGCAGGTGTCGGGGCGGCTCGACGCCTATGGCGACATGCGCCAGATCGTCCATCCCGACCATGTCGGCGAGCCGGGCGACGCCGCCATCGCGACGAGCGAGGCGGTCTATCCGCTGACCGAGGGGCTGACCAATGCGCGGCTGAACCAGCTGGTCGAGATCGCGCTCGAACGGCGGCCCGAGCTCGCCGAGTGGATCGACGGGCCGCTGCTGGCGCTGCGCAGCTGGCCGGCCTGGCAGGAGGCGCTGACGCGCGCACACGCCAGCCCACACGACGCCGCGGCGCACGACCGCCTCGCCTATGACGAGATTTTCGCGAGCCAGGTCGCGCTGATGCTGATCCGCGAAGGGCTGCGCAAGCGCAAGGGGCGGGGAATCGCCGGCGACGGGCGGCTGACCGGTGCGCTCAAGCTGCCCTTCGGGCTGACGGGCGCGCAGGAGCGCGTCGGGCGCGAGATCGCGGGCGACATGGCGCAGGACGTGCCGATGCTGCGCATGCTGCAGGGCGATGTCGGGTCGGGCAAGACGCTGGTCGCGCTGCGCGCGATGCTGACCGCGGTCGAGGCGGGGACGCAGGCGGCGCTGCTCGCGCCGACCGAGATTTTGGCGCGCCAGCATTTCGCGACCTTGCAGGGCATGCTTGCTGGGCTGCCGGTGAACATCGCGATCCTCACCGGGCGCGACAAGGGACGGGTGCGCGAATCGACCTTGATGGGGCTCGCCGACGGCAGCATCGACATCCTCGTCGGCACGCATGCGATCTTCCAGGAGGCGGTCAATTACCGCGACCTGTCGCTGGTCGTCGTCGACGAGCAGCATCGCTTCGGCGTCGCGCAGCGGCTGATGCTCACCGCCAAGGGCCAGCGGCCGCCGCACCTGCTGGTGATGACCGCGACCCCGATCCCGCGCACGCTGCAACTCGCCAATCATGGCGAGATGGATGTGTCGCGGATCGACGAGATGCCGCCGGGACGCACGCCGGTCGACACGCGCGTCGTCTCGGTCGACCGGCTCGACGAGGTGATCGGCGGGCTCGAACGCCATCTCGCGAGCGGGGCGCAGGCGTACTGGGTGTGCCCGCTGGTCGCCGAGAGCGAGGTCAGCGAACTGGCCGCCGCCGAGGAGCGGGCGGCGCTGCTGCGGTTGCGGCTCGGCGACGATCGCGTCGGGCTGGTGCACGGGCGGATGAAGGGGCCCGAAAAGGACGAGGTCATGGCGCGTTTCCAGGCGGGCCGGATCGGCGTGCTCGTCGCGACCACGGTGATCGAGGTCGGGGTCGACGTTCCCGCCGCCAGCCTGATGATCGTCGAACATGCCGAGAATTTCGGGCTGGCGCAGCTCCACCAGCTGCGCGGCCGCGTCGGGCGCGGCGCGGCGAAATCGGTGTGCCTGCTGCTGCGCTCGCAGGCCCTATCGGAGACCGCGCGCGAGCGGCTGGCGCTGATGCGCGAGACCAACGATGGGTTCCTGATCGCCGAGAAGGATCTGGAGCTGCGCGGCGGCGGCGAATTGCTGGGGCTCAAGCAGTCGGGCGACGCCGATTATCGTGTCGCGAGCGCCGAGCAGCTGGTGCGGCTGCTGCCCGTCGCGCACGACGATGCGCGGCTGTTCGTCGAGCGCGACGGCGGGATGGACGGCGCACGCGGCGAAGCGGTGCGGCTTTGCCTGTATCTGTTCGAACGCGACGCGGCGGTGCCGCTGCTGCGGAGCGGATGAACCACCAACTCCCGTTCGTGCTGAGCTTGTCGAAGCACCGTCCTTCTCTCTTCCAACGCTGAAAGAAAGAACAGCCCTTCGACAAGCTCAGGGCGAACGGATTGGAAGATTAGCGGTTAGACGTCGCCGCGCGCGCCCATGGCGCGGATCATCGGGAGGTAATCTTCGACCGCGATCAGTTTTTCGAACTGGACGCCGGTCTTGCCGGCGAGCGACCAGATGACCTTGGCGGCGGTGCGGCCGATGATCGGCATGCGGAACACCACCAGGTCGCCGACCTCGAGCCCGCGCTCGTACCGCATCAGCAGGCCGTCGGCGCTGATGTTGACGCAGGTGCACATATCCTGGCTGCCGTCGGGCAGGATGAGGGGCAGGCGGCAATAGACGTCGCTGCGCGGCGCGAGCCGCTGGTCGAGCCCCACATAGTGGGCCTTGTTGGTGTCGATCTTGCGCATTCCATAACCCTCGCTGGTCGAGCGGGGACGATCGCCGCGATTCACCTAAGAAGTGGTAAACGTTGCGGCAAGCCGTCAGCGCGTGACGAGCCCATGCCTCTTGGCGCCGAGGCTGAGCGGCACCGGGTCGGCGGCGGGTGAAATGACATGGTTCGGGTCGCGGATCACGACGCCGTCAACCTTGACCGCGCCCTCGTCGAGCTTGCGCCGCGCCTCCTTGTTCGACGCCGCGAAACCGAGTTCGCGCAGCGCGTCGAGGATGCGAATGCCCTCGGTCGGCGCCGCGACCTGCGGCAGATCGCCGCCGATCTGGCCTTTTTCAAAGGTTTGCGCCGCGGTCTCGGCGGCGGTGCGCGCGGCTTCTTCGCCGCGGCACAGCGCGGTCGCCGCGTCGGCGAGGATCTTTTTCGCTTCGTTGATCTCGGCGCCTTCGAGCGCTTCGAGGCGTGCGATCTCGTCCAGCGGCAGGTCGGTGAACAGCTTCAGGAACTTGCCGACGTCGCGGTCGTCGGCGTTGCGCCAGTACTGCCAGTAATCAAAATGGGACAGTTGATCGGCATTGAGCCACACCGCGCCCGCCGCGGTCTTGCCCATTTTGGCGCCCGCCGCGGTGGTCAGCAGCGGAGTCGTCAGGCCATAGAGATCGGCGCCGTCCATGCGGCGGCCGAGTTCCATCCCGTTGACGATATTGCCCCACTGGTCCGAGCCGCCCATCTGCAGCCGCACGCCCATTTCCTTTGACAGGTGGCGGAAGTCGTAGCCCTGCAGGATCATGTAGTTGAATTCGAGGAAGGTCATCGGCTGTTCGCGCTCGAGCCGCAATTTGACCGAATCGAAGGTCAGCATGCGGTTGATCGTGAAATGGGTGCCGACCTCCTGCAGCAGCTCGATATAGCCGAGCTGGCCGAGCCAGTCGTGGTTGTTGACCATCACCGCGTCGGTCGGGCCGTCGCCGAAGGCCAGGAAGGGTTCGAAGATCGTGCGGATCGACGCGATATTCGCCTCGATGGTCGCGTCGCCCAGCATCTTGCGGCTCTCGTCGCGGCCCGTCGGGTCGCCGATGCGCGTGGTGCCGCCGCCCATCAGCACGACGGGCTTGTGCCCGGTCTGCTGCAGGCGGCGCAGCATCATGATCTGGACCAGGCTGCCGACGTGCAGCGATGGCGCGGTCGCGTCGAAGCCGATATAGGCGGGGATGATCTGCTTCGCGGCGAGGGCGTCGAGCCCTTCCGCATCGGTCGTCTGATGGATATAGCCGCGGCTGTCGAGCACGCGGAGCAGATCGGATTTGTAACTGGTCATAGCAGCCTCTTGAAAGCGGGGGGCGCTTAGCATGGGAAACGGGTAAACCCAACTCGGTTCGTTCCCGACCAATCGGCTTGTCTCAAGCTTGTATGCGCGCGGCCCTTGGTTCTAATTCGCGGCGACGAGGAGAATATGATGCCGCTCGACCCTGTTCCCGATTGGCCGGAGCCCGCCGTAGGTCTGATGCTGATCGCGCACCCCGAAACGCCCGTGCGCGCGGTCGAGAGCATCGAGGTTCAGTTCGAGAGGTCGCCGGATGGCGCCCTGTGGCTGCGTTATCATATCGAAGTGCCCGAGATTGATCTCACGCTTCCCGACCCGGCGGAGTCAGAGCGAACCGATGGGCTCTGGAAAACAACGTGCTGCGAACTCTTTCTCAGACAGCCTGGCCAGCCGGGATATCTGGAGTTCAACTTTTCGCCGTCGAGCCAATGGGCGGCGTACCGATTTTCAAGCTATCGCGTCGGTGCCGAGAATCTGGGCCTCGGGACCCCGGCTATCTTCCTCGACTGCAGCGCCTCGCACCTCGCGCTGGAGGCGACGGTTCAGTTGCCACGGGGATGGGAGGGCGCCCCGCTCGTCGTCGCCCTCTCTGCCGTCATCGAAGAAACCGACGGCACCAAATCCTATTGGGCGCTCCGCCACCCGCCCGGCAAGCCCGACTTCCATCATCCCGATTGCTTTGCGCTGACGCTTGAGGCACCCCCCGCGGCATGACAGTCCAATTCGGTATCGACCGCCTGCTCGCCGACCCCGACCTGCGCCGCCCGCTCGAGGGCAAGCGCGTCGCGCTGCTCGCGCATCCCGCTTCGGTCACCGCCGATTTGACCCACAGTATCGATGCGCTGGTTGCTGCCGGGATCGATGTCACCGCGGTGTTCGGGCCGCAGCACGGCGTGCGCGGCGACCTGCAGGACAATATGATGGAGTCGCCCGACTTCACCGATCCGGTCTATGGCATGCCCGTGTTCAGCCTCTATGGAGAGGTCCGGCGGCCGTCGGGGCAGTCGATGCATACCTTCGACGTGATGCTGGTCGACCTGCAGGATCTGGGCTGCCGCATCTACACCTATGTCACGACCCTGCTCTATGTGCTCGAAGCCGCGGCGCAGCATGGCAAGGGCGTGTGGGTGCTCGACCGGCCCAACCCCGCGGGGCGCCCTGTGGAGGGGACGTTGCTGCAGGCCGGCTGGGAAAGCTTCGTCGGCGCGGGGCCGATGGTCATGCGTCACGGGCTGACGATGGGCGAGATGGGGCGCTGGTTCATCCGGCACTTCAACCTCGACGTCGACTACCGCGTGATCGAGATGGCGGGGTGGGAGCCCGAGGGGGCGGGCTTCGGCTGGCCGGCGGAGCGGGTGTGGATCAACCCCAGCCCCAATGCCGCGAACCTCAACATGGCGCGCGCCTACGCCGGGACGGTGATGGTCGAGGGGGCTACGCTCAGCGAAGGGCGCGGTACGACGCGCCCGCTCGAACTTTTCGGGGCGCCCGACATCGATGCCAAGGCGGCGATCGCCGAGATGCGGCGGCTCGCGCCCGAATGGCTTGCGGGCTGCCGGCTGCGCGACATCTGGTTCGAGCCGACCTTTCACAAGCATAGGGGGACGCTGAACAGCGGCGTGTTCATCCATGCCGAGGGGGCGTGGTACGACCATGCGGCGTTCCGGCCGTGGCGCGTGCAGGCGCTGGGGTTCAAGGCGATCCGCTCGCTTTATCCGGACTATCCGATCTGGCGCGGCACGGATTTCAAATATGAATATACCGACGATGTGCTCGCGATCGATGTGATCAACGGCGGCACCGGCCTGCGCGAGTGGGTCGACGATGCAGGCGCCACGGCGGGCGACCTCGATGCGCTGGCCTTGCCCGACGAGGCGGCGTGGCGTGCGGACGTGGAAGAGGTTTTGCTTTACCGTTAGCGCCAAGCGCAAACATCAAATCCGCTCGTGCTGAGCTTGTCGAAGCACCGTATTTCCTGTGAAAACGAGTAAGAACGGCCCTTCGACAAGCTCAGGGCGAACGGTAATGGGAGTGAGTGTTGTAATGCAGCGGCGACAATTTCTCGGTTCGGCGGCGCTTGGCGGACTCGCTGCGACGATGCCTTTTCCGTCATATGCGGCCGATACCGCGAAGCTCCCGAACCTCGCGGCCAAGGCGGTGCCGATCGGCAAGGCCGAGCGCATGGCGCGCATCGCCAAGGCGAAAGATTTGATGGCCGCCAACGACGTTGGCGCGCTGCTGATCGAGCCGGGGTCGAGCCTGATCTATTTCACCGGGGTTCGCTGGAACCGCAGCGAGCGGCTGACCGCCGCGGTGCTGACGCGCGAGGGCGAGGTCGCGGTCGTCACGCCCTTTTTCGAGGAGCCATCGGTACGCGAGAGTCTGGCGATTGATGCCGAACTGCTGACGTGGAACGAGGACGAGAATCCGCTCGCGGCGGTTGCGGCCTGGCTCGGCAAGCGCGGGCTCGCCAAGGGCCGCATCGGCGTCGAGGAGACGGTGCGCTATTTCGCGGTCGACGGGCTGGAAAAGGCGATGCCGGGCGCGACCGTCGTCAACGGCGCGCCGGTGGTGCGCGGGTGCCGGATGCACAAGTCGGCGGCCGAAATCGCGCTGATGCAGATCGCGGCGGACATCACCATCGCCGCCTATCGCCACACCGCGCCGCGGATCGAGGCGGGGATGACCCCTGCCGATATCGGCGCGATCATGGCGGCGGCAACCGCTGCGCTCGGCGGCAAGAGCGAATTCGAGCTGATCCTGCTCGGCGAGGCGAGCGCCTATCCGCACGGCAGCGGCAAGCCGCAGGCGGTGCGCGAGGGCGAGGTGGTGTTGATGGACTGCGGCGCGACGGTGCACGGCTATCAGTCGGATATTTCGCGCAGCTTCGTCTATGGCAAGGCGAGCGCGCGGCAGCGGCAGGTGTGGGACCAGATGCGCAAGGGGCAGGATGTCGCTTTCGCCGCGGCGAAGCTCGGCACGCCGGCGGGCCAGGTCGACGATGCGGTGCGTAGCTATTATGCGGGGCTTGGCTGGGGGCCCGACTACAAGCTCCCCGGCACCTCGCACCGCACCGGCCACGGCATCGGCCTTGATGGACACGAGCCCGTCAATCTGGTGCGCGGCGAAACGATGCCGCTGGCGCCGGGCATGTGCTTCTCGAACGAGCCCGGCATCTACATCCCGGGCGAGTTCGGCATAAGGCTCGAGGATTGCTTCCATATGACCGACAGCGGGCCGAAATACTTTAGCGAACCGCCGCCGTCGATCGACCGGCCCTTCGATTGAGTTTCCCCTCCCTGAAAGGGAGGGGTTAGGGGTGGGTGGCGAGCGAAGCTCGCCGCTCTTTCCTTTTTGTCAGCGGTTCGAGGCATCGACCCACCCCCGGCCCCTCCCTTTCAGGGAGGGGAGGACTTATGCCTGATCCGGCGCTTTCGGCCGCTGCACCAGGCTGACCAGCACGAACGAGATGATCATCAGCAGGTACCAGCTGCCGAGCTTTTCGAGGCCGACCATGTGCCAGCCGTCGTCCTGGCTGGGGTAGGTCCAGGCTCTGGCGAAGGTGCCGATATTTTCGGCGAACCAGATGAACAGCGCCACGAGGCCCCAGCCGACGAGCAAGGGCATACGACGATGGACGTGGAGCGGGCGGAACCAGACCTGGCAGCGCCAGAAGAGAAACGCGGTCGCGGCGAAGAGGAGCCAGCGAATGTCGGTGAGCCAGTGGTGGGCGAAGAAATTGACGTAGATGGCGGCCGCCAAGAGATAGCTCGTCCACATCGGCGGATAGCCGGTGTAGCGGAAATCGAAGATGCGCCAGACGCGGGCGATATAGCTGCCGACCGCAGCGTACATGAAGCCCGAGAAGAGCGGCACCGCGCCGATGTGAAGCAGGCTTGCCTCGGGATATTGCCACGATCCCGCGGCGGTCTTGAACAGCTCCATCACCGTGCCGACGATGTGGAAGATCAGGATGACGAGCGCCTCCTTCGGCGTCTCGAGCCGGAAGGCGAGCATGGTGAGCTGGATCAGCACCGCGCCGATCGTGATCGCATCGTAGCGGTGGATCGCGGCGCTGTCGGGCCAGAAGAGATGCGTGCCCAGCAGCAGTGCGAGCATCAGGGCGCCGAACAGGCACGCCCAGCCCTGTTTGAAGCCGAAGACGAGAAATTCGAGGAACCAGCCGCGCGGTCCCGGCTCGACCGCCATCGCTTCGAGCCGGGCGCGGACCGCGTGGAAGCGGCTGTGGCCGCTTTCCGGCTCAGACATGCACGGCGACCCAGGCGATCAGCATCGCGGCGGGGAGCAGCAGCGCTTGCGCGAGGATCGTGCCGGCGAGGCGGCTCAGCGAGATGAAGGTGATCGCGCGGCGGAAATCGGCCTCGTCGACCTTGCCCTCGACCGCGTCGTCGGTCATCACCGACAGCTGCGGGTCGATGAAGGCGAACAACAATATCGTTGCGAAACCGTTGATCAGCGCCGAGAGCTGCGACGCGGTGACCCGGAATTCGGGAGCGAGATAGCCCGCGTAGAGCGAGGCGACGACACCGACGGCGAGCAGCGACTGCGCGAGGCAGTTGGCGATCAGCACTCCCCAGCCGATGCCCTTGGGCATTTTCCAGCTCTTGAGGTGCGACAGGCTGGGCATGGTCAGCGACTGGCGGAGCGTGCGCAGCCCGGTCGGGCTGATGGCCTTGAGCGCGAGCCGCGTCGTCGAGCGGTTGTCCTGGTACCAGCCGATTGCGACGGCGAACATCCGCTGCCCCGTGGGCACCAGCAATATGCCGATCAAGGTCGCGACGCTCGCCGCGGCGAGCACGAACTGCATGTCGATGAAGAGCTGGCCGCCGCTGCCGTCGTGGATGCGCGTCTCGATCCGCTTGGCGAGGAAGGGGCCGAGGAAGCTGTTCGAGGTGCGTGAGAAGAGCACGAGAATGTTGAACAGCGCGAAGGACATCGCGATGCGGCGGGTGCGGACGCCGGCGATGCGCGCGGCATAGGCGAGCGCGCCGATCAGGTTGATGAAGCCGGTGAGCAGCAGGATGGTGAGCAGGGGGAGGTCGAACATCCTTGCGCCCTTAGCCTATCATTGCCGCCATAGGAATCGTCATCCCGGCGAAGGCCGGGATCTCACCGGTGCGGCAAGATGCGAGGTCGAGATCCCGGCCTTCGCCGGGATGACGGAATGGGCTTAATGCTTGCGCGTCAACTCGCGCGTCGCCTTGTCGAGCCCTTCGAGGGTCAGCGGGTACATGCGGTCGTTCATCAGCTGTTTGATCAGCTTGACCGACTGGGTGTAGCCCCAATGCTGTTCGGGCACCGGGTTCAGCCACACTGCGGCCGGATAGACATGGGTGATCCGCTGGATCCACACCGCGCCCGATTCCTCGTTGAAATGTTCGACGCTGCCGCCCGGATGGGTGATTTCATAGGCGCTCATCGACGCGTCGCCGACGAAGATCACTTTGTAATCATGGCCATATTTGTGGAGGATGTCCCACATCTGGTGGCGTTCGGACCAGCGGCGCTTGTTGTCCTTCCACACGCCTTCGTACGGGCAATTGTGGAAGTAGAAGAATTCGAGATTCTTGAATTCGGTCGTCGCGGCGCTGAAGAGTTCTTCGCAGAGCTTGATGAAGGGATCCATCGACCCGCCGACGTCAAGGAACAGCAGCAGCTTGACCGCATTACGCCGCTCGGGCCGCATCTTGATGTCGAGCCAGCCCTGGCGCGCGGTGCCGTCGATCGTGCCCGGAATGTCGAGTTCGTCGGCCGCGCCCTCGCGCGCGAACTTGCGCAGGCGGCGGAGCGCGATCTTGATGTTGCGGGTGCCGAGTTCCTTGGTGTTGTCGAGATTGGCGAACTCGCGCTTTTCCCAGACTTTCAGCGCGCGCTTGTGCTTGCTTTCGCCGCCGATCCGTACGCCCTCGGGGTTATAGCCCGAATTGCCGAAGGGCGAGGTGCCGCCGGTGCCGATCCACTTGCTGCCGCCCTCGTGGCGCTTCTGCTGTTCCTCGAGCCGCTCCTTCAGCGTCTCCATGATCTTGTCCCAGTCGCCGAGCGATTCGATCGCGGCCATTTCCTCCGGCGTCAGGAATTTCTCGGCGACCGCCTTCAGCCAGTCGGCGGGGACATCGACGGGGTTCTGGCCATAGTCGGTGAGCAGGCCCTTGAAGACCTTGTTGAACACCTGGTCGAAGCGGTCGAGCAGGCCCTCGTCCTTCACATAGATCGCGCGGCTGAGGTAGTAGAATTGCTCGGGGCTGCGATCGATCGCCTCGCGGTCGAGCGCTTCGAGGAGCAGCAGATGCTCCTTCATGCTCACGGGAATGCCCGCGGTGCGGAGTTCTTCGAGGAAGCCGAACAGCATGGCTATGGCCTATCGCGTCGCGGGGGCGGGTGCAACTGCTTTACGTAAACGGAAAGTGTGCGGGGTGCGGGGCTTGGGAGTGGCGGAAAACTGCGGAACTTCATTCGCAAATCGCGGGTGGGCGTCGGATGGCGCCTCGCATAAAGCCACAAAAGCCTCGCATGCACGCGCTGAAATTGAGGCCTTTGTGGCCTTAAGGCGGCAAAGGATACGCATGTGCGTGTCTGGAATGTCTCCTTTGTCGCTTTAAGCCGGGGGCGGATAGCGCAGGCTCGGGCGATCGATATCGAGGAGCGGGGCCGGGTCATCCGACAGGGTAGATCATGGCGGGATTTATTAGGAAAGCTGTTTTTGAGGGGCGAGCGATCCTCCCCCAACGGGGGAGGGGGACCACCCGGAGGGTGGTGGAGGGGCACAGGAGGTCATACGGAGCGTTCGACTGCACGTGCCCCTCCACCATGCTTCGCATGGTCCCCCTCCCCGTGCCGGGGAGGATCTGTCACACCCATTGACCCCCCGTTAACCATTATCGGTCATCACCTGCGGATTAATCCAAGGTGGGTGGCGCAATGAAATTCGATCCGATCAATCCGGCGGCTCCGATCCTCGACCAATCGGTCGCGAGCGATTGCGGCGAACTCGCCGTGGGGTGCAGCGAGGCGGCGGGGCGGATCAAGCGCTCGACCGACCAGATGGAGCGGCAGATCGTCGAACTCGGGCGGCTCGAGGAATATGTCGTCGGGCTGGAGGCCGACCAGCGCCAGATTGCCGATTCGACCGACGAGGCCAAATTGCTGTCGGCGCGCGCCTGCGAACAGCTCGACACCGGCGCCGAGCGCGTCAATGCCGCGGTGAGCGAATTCCGCTCGGTCATCGACCTCATCGCGCGGCTCGGTACGCATGTCACCAATTTCGCCGCGGTGATGGAGCAGGTACAGCAGGTCAGCCAGTCGATCGAACAGATCGCCAAGACCACCAATATGCTGGCGCTGAACGCCGCGATCGAGGCCGAGCGCGCCGGCGATGCCGGGCGCACCTTCGCGGTCGTCGCCGCCGAAGTGAAGAAGCTGGCGCAGAATACGCGGAGCGCCACCGACGAAATCCGCCGCAGCATCGGCAGCCTCGCGACCGAGGCGAGCGGGCTGGTCACCGAGATCCAGTCGGGGGTCGAGCAGTCGAGCCGCGCCGAGGCGCAGTTCGAGACGATCACCGATGCGCTGCACGATGCGACGCACCTCGTCGCGCTGCTCGACGACCAGAGCGACCGCATCGCGCAGTCGAGCGCGATGGTGCACGCCAATGGTGCCAAGGTGCGCGACGCGGTCGACCGCGTCGTCGCCTCGGTACGCGACAACAGCGCGACGCTGGGCGGGACGCGCGATTCGATCCTGAAGATGGAGCATGTGTCGAACCGCATGTTCAACGCGGTGATCTCGGCGGGTGTCTCCCCGCGCGACTCCGCGGTGGTCGAGCTGGCGGCGCGCGTGCGCGACCAGTTCGTCGCGATCGCCGAACTCGCACTCGCCAAGGGCGAGCTGACGACCGGGCAATTGTTCGACCATGACTATGTGCGCGTGCCGGGGTCGAATCCCGAACGTTTCCGCACCACGCTGTGCGACTGGGCCGACATCAACTGGCGCCCGCTGTTCGACCATATCGTCGCCAACCACCCCGAGGTGAAGATGTCCTCGGCGGGCGACATGAACGGTTTTCTGCCGACGCACATCACCGATTGCTCGCGCGCGCCGACGGGTGATATCGTCCACGACACCGCGCATTGCCGCAACGGCCGCATCCTGTTCGACGACACCGACAAGGCCGCGAAAAAGAGCAGCGCGCCTTTCTTCATGGCGGTCTATCGCCAGGAAGGCGACGGCACCAACTATGTCACGGTGCGCAACGTCTATATGCCGGTGGTGATCGGCGGGCGCCGTTGGGGCGATGTCGAGGTGGCTTACCAGCTTTAAGTTTGATCCTCCCCTTGGCGCAGCCATGGGGAGGTGGCAGCGCGAAGCGCTGACGGAGGGGTAATATCACTACCGTCGAAACCCCTCCACCACGCCCTACGGGCGCGGTCCCCCTCCCCAACGCTTCGCGATGGGGAGGCTCTTTTTGCTTCAGCTCCCCTGACGCCGCGCCATGAAGGCCAGCTTTTCGAACAGCATCACGTCCTGCTCATTCTTGAGCAGTGCGCCGTGGAGCGGCGGGATCGCCTTGCCGACGTCGCGGTTCTGGAGGACTTCGAGCGGCATGTCCTCGGCGAGGAGCAATTTCAGCCAGTCGATCAGCTCGCTGGTCGAGGGCTTTTTCTTGAGTCCGGGGACGTCGCGGACTTCGTAGAAGATGTCCATCGCGCGGCTGACCAGCGTCTTCTGGATGCCGGGGAAATGGACCTCGACGATCGACGCCATCGTGTCGCGGTCGGGGAATTTGATATAGTGGAAGAAGCAGCGGCGCAGGAAGGCGTCGGGCAGTTCCTTCTCGTTGTTCGAGGTGATGACGACGATCGGGCGTTCCTTGGCGGTGATCGTCTCGTCGGTCTCATAGACGTGGAACGCCATGCGATCGAGTTCCTGGAGCAGGTCGTTCGGGAATTCGATGTCGGCCTTGTCGATCTCGTCGATCAGCAGGACGGGGAGCTTGGGGCTGGTGAAGGCCTCCCAGAGCTTGCCCTTGCGGATATAGTTGCGGATGTCGTGGACGCGCTCTTCGCCGAGCTGGCCGTCGCGCAGGCGCGCGACCGCGTCATATTCGTAGAGGCCCTGCTGGGCTTTCGTGGTCGACTTGATGTTCCAGGTGATCAGCGGCGCGTCGAAGGCCTTGGCGATTTCCTCGGCCAGCACGGTCTTGCCGGTGCCTGGTTCGCCTTTCACGAGCAGCGGGCGGCGCAGCAACGTGGCGGCGTTGACCGCGACCTTGAGGTCGTCGGTGGCGATATAGGCGCTGGTTCCTTCGAAGCGCATGGGCGGAGAGCCTTTCCCTTAACGTGAACGTCAAGGGGCATAGCGAGGCGCGGGGGGCGGCGCAAGCGCGCCTGACGAGGCGTCAGTTAAATGGTGCGGCTCGCCGCGCGCGCCTCGAGCAGGTCCCACAACCCGCTATGCTGGGCGATCAGCTGCTGCGCGCCGAAGACGAGCGCGCGTTCGGCGGCCGGGGTGTCGGCAACCGCGCCGGCAAGGCGGGCGGTGTCGCGCAGATCGGGGAGGGTGCAGCGCGGCGGCGCCATGTCGAGGCGCTGGGCGCTGATGTCGAGCAGCACGCGGATCGTACGCCAGTCGAGCGTCAGCGCGATCGCGGCGCCGACCGCGCAGCCGTGGCGGTCCGATTCGGCGAGCATGTCGAGCGCCTTGCGCTGCGCGGCGACCGCGGCCTCGCACTGGTCCTGGCCCTGGGTGCTCGGCACCGGGCCGACCGCGGCGGCGATTTTCGAGAGGAAGGCGCGTTCCTGGACGAAGGCGTCGGCCGCCTCGTCCATCCACCCGCGCGAAACGGGATCGACCGCCTTGCGCGCGGCGAGGTCGATGACGCCCGGATGGCGGCCATGGAGCAGGCAGAGGAAATGGACGGCGTCGGCAAGGTTGCGCATCGCGTTGGGGCCGTTCGACAGCCCGCCGGCGCGGACGTGGCGATGCGCGCCGGTGCCCTCGCTGGCGACCAGCGAATCGAGCATTTCGGCGACGCTGCGCGTCTGCGGCTGGAGCTGGGGCGACTGGCTCAACGCGTCTTCCTTGCCTGCGGGCAGCGTGGCTGCCGGACTTCAACCGCCAGCCATAGAGCAACGTCGTAAACAGCGCGTTTATGAGGCGGGCGACATTCGACGAACGGCTGTGTCAGGCCGAGACAGAAGAGACCGGCAAGCGGGGGATGCTTGCCGGTCCCTGTTGCTGCACGGCCGGGAGATTATCCGGCGGCCGGGCGGAGCGAAGCGCGGGCGGGCGCGGGGAGAGGGAGTGCCCGCCCTTGCGATCCGGTCAAGCTGCGAGCGCGAGTTCCTCGGTGGCCTCGGTCGCGCGCGGCGTTTCGATGGCGGTCAGCGCGGGCTGGGCCGCGGCCTTCCTCGCGGGGAAGATCAGGCGCGAGGCGAGCACGATGGCGCCGAGGCCGAAATAGGCGGCGAAGGTCTGAACCGGGAAGAAGAAGAGCGGCGCGATGAACGCGATGCGCAGCCAGGTCGGGTTGAAGCCGAAGTCCTGCCCCACGGCCTCGCAGATGCCGAACATCGTGTCGCGACGCTGGAAGAGATTGGTGGTAGTGGTGTCCTGGCTCATTTTCTCGTCTTTCCTCTTGCCCGCGGCGGGGGGCACCGCGGCTCTGCCCCTTGCTAAGCAACGGGCGTGCCAATTTTCCGCTCTCCCGGATTTCCAAGGTTTTTTCGTTGCGGCCGCGCGGGCCGGATGCCTCGGGTCTCGGATGATTTCCCAGCTAGTGGGAATATCGACCATTTGTTCGGGGCGCTGCAGCGGCGGGTACCAGCGCTGCGAAACGATCCCGCGTCATGGTCGAGGCGCTATCTGGGGCGCAAAGATGAAGATTTTAAGGGGGTTGGCGAAAATAATTGTGCGGTGCAGCAATCTCGCGCGCGCAGCGCTCAGCCTTGGCGCTTGCGCCAAAGCCGCTTGTTGTTGCGCTCCATCCGCAGATATTGCCAGAAGGTCGGGGTGGTGAAATGGCGCTCGACCTTTTGCGGGACCGCCGCCGCCGCGTGCTTGTCCCAGTCGGCGAGCAGCGCGGCGAAGGCCTCGGGCAATTGCTCGCGCACCCTGTCGTTGGTGCGGCGGATCGTATCGGCGAGCTTCGGCTGGAAATCGATGTCGACCGCGCGCTTGTAGAGGATGTCGCCGGTGTCGATGCCCTTGTCGATGCGGTGGATCGTATAGCCCGACTGGGTGCGCCCGAAATAGATCGGCCAGACGACGCTTTGCGCGCCCGGATATTCGGGGAGCAGCTCGCCGTGGAAATTGACGAAACCCTGTTTGGGCACGCTGAAGACCCGCGAGGCGATGTAGCTGTTACCGACCGACAGGCCGACGTCGGGGGCATGGTGCTTCAGCGCTTCGACGGTCTCGTCGCAATTGACGCGCGGCACGGTGACGATCGGGATGCCGTGCGCCTTTGCGACCTCGCGCGCGTCGGTGCGCATGTCGTGGCCGAACCATTTGCGGATGCGGATACCGTTGAGCGCGCCCAAGGGGCCGATCTTCCAGATTTTCTGGAGCATCTTCTTGCGGCTGCGCTTCGCGACGATGGTTTCGGAGACGATCAGGCAGACGAGCTCGACCTCGGGAACGCGCGTCAGCCGCTCGAGCACCACCCCCGACCCGCCGACCGGGCCGCTGGTCATCAGGGCCACGCGAAGCGTCATCCCTCGCGGAAACCCCGCGCCCAGACCATCAGCTCGTGGAGCGGCCAGTGGAATTCGAGCTGGTGGCGCGGAATGTCCATGACATCGGTCGCGCCGGGCCGCACCGCGCCGCGTACCGCGCTGAAATTGCTGGTGAAGCCGGCGCTGGCGATCGCGGCGCGGCCCGCGGGGTCGATGTCGCTCGCGGTGCCATAGGGCCAGGCGAAGCTGTCGCAGGGGCAGCCGACATGGCCTTCGATGATCGCCTTGGCGCCCGCGATCTCGTCGGCGAGGCGTGCGGGGTCGTTCGCGATTTTCGACAGCCGCGCATGGGTGCGCGTGTGGCAGCCGATCTCGCCGATGCCCGCGGCGGCGGCCTTGGCCTGGCTCCAGTCGAGCGTGCGGACGCGCGCGCGATAGGCGGGCATATGTGCGAAATAGGCGGCGAGCGTGTCGGGATCGGCGTCGATCAGGTCGGTCGCGACGAACATCGTATAGGGGACCCGCTCCTCCTCCATCACCGGCCCGCCGGCCTCGTAGACGCTCGCGAAGCCGTCGTCGAAGCTCAGGTGGAAGAAGCGGCCGTCGGAGGGTTTGCCGCCTTCGATGATCGCGCGGAGGGTGGGCGTGTCGACGAACTCGCCCTCCTGCTTCGCGGCCTTCAGGAAGGCGCGGAAGGTCGGGACGGTGTCGGGGAAGACCGCGTGGGCGTAGAGGCAGCGGACGAAGGGGGCTGTTTGCGGCCGCTGTCGCAGCGCTTCGAGCCGGATGCGCGCGGCGCGCGCGGCGCTGCGCGCCTTGGCGCCCAAGCCGCGCACAGGCGCCCAGGCCTCGGCGGCGGTTTCGGCAAAGGTCGGGGTGGCGGGCATCGTGGATGCCAATGGCAAATCCGCGGGCATGGTACAAAGCATTTGTCGTGGGGATGGCGGGTTTGAGGTGGAGAGCGGGCGTTGCCGATCCTCCCCCTGCGGGGGAGGATCGGTTTTGTCCGCTCCCGCCCAAAACTGGCCATCGACGCATGCGCCCAAAGAAAAGGGCGCGGGATCATACCCCGCGCCCTCAATCTTTTTTCCTGTAAACCGCGCTTACTGGTCGAGGAACGACCGCATCTTGCGCGAGCGGCTCGGGTGCTTGAGCTTGCGCAGCGCCTTCGCTTCGATCTGGCGGATGCGTTCGCGGGTCACGCTGAACTGCTGGCCGACTTCCTCGAGCGTGTGGTCGGTGTTCATGCCGATGCCGAAGCGCATGCGCAGCACGCGTTCCTCGCGCGGGGTGAGCGACGCGAGAACTCGCGTAACCGTTTCCTTGAGGTTCGACTGCACCGCGGCGTCGACCGGGATGACGGCGTTCTTGTCCTCGATGAAATCGCCGAGGTGGCTGTCTTCCTCGTCGCCGATCGGCGTTTCAAGGGAGATCGGCTCCTTGGCGATCTTCATCACCTTGCGAACCTTTTCGAGCGGCATCGACAGACGCTCGGCCATTTCCTCGGGCGTCGGCTCGCGGCCGCTCTCGTGGAGGAACTGGCGGCTGCAACGCACCAGCTTGTTGATCGTCTCGATCATGTGGACCGGGATGCGGATCGTGCGCGCCTGATCGGCGATCGATCGGGTGATCGCCTGGCGGATCCACCAAGTCGCATAGGTGCTGAACTTGTAGCCGCGGCGATACTCGAACTTGTCGACCGCCTTCATCAGGCCGATATTGCCTTCCTGGATGAGGTCGAGGAATTGCAGGCCACGGTTCGTGTATTTCTTGGCGATCGAGATCACGAGACGCAGGTTCGCCTCGACCATTTCCTTCTTGGCGATACGCGCCTCGCGCTCGCCCTTCTGGACCATGTTCACGACGCGGCGGAATTCGGTGAGGCTCATGCCCGCGGCTTGCGCGATTTCGCTGATTTCGATGCGGATGCGGTCGACCGCGCCGGCTTCATTCTCGGCGAAGGCGGCCCATTTCTTGTCGATCGAGCCGACGGCGTCGAGCCAGGTTTCCTCCAGTTCGCGCCCGACATAATTGTCGAGGAACGCCTTGCGCGGCACCTTGTGGCGCTCGGCGAGGCGCAGCATCTGGCCCCCCAATGCGGTCAGGCGGCGGTTGTAGCTGTAGAGCTGGTCGACGAGATATTCGATCTTGGTGCCGTGGAACTGCACGCTCTCGACCTGCGCGGTGAGTTCCTCGCGCAGCTTGTGATATTTCTTCTCCGACGCCGACGGGAATTCGCCGCCGAGCGACAGCGCTTCGAGCCGCGATTCCTGCAGCTTCGAAAAAGCCTTGAAGCTCTTGGTGATGTTGGCGAATTTCTCGAGCGCGTCGGGCTTGAGCAATTCCTCCATCGCCGCGAGGCTCAGCGTATTGTCTTCGTCGTCTTCTTCGAAGCTCTCGCGCTTGCCCGAGGTGCCTTCGCCGTCCTCGTCGTCGCTGTCGGCGGCGGGCTCTTCCTCGACCTCGTCCTCGTCCTTGAACGAGACGCCGGCGGTCTTCTCGCTGATCTCGCCGTCGTCGGTGGCGCCTTCCTCTTCGAGATTTTCGGGCGCCGGGTCCTTTGAGAGCATCGCTTCGAGGTCGACGATCTCGCGCAGCTGCATGTCGCCGTTGTTGAGCGCGTTCGACCATTCGATGATCGCGTTGAAGGTCAGCGGGCTTTCGCACAGCCCGAGGATCATCGTGTCGCGGCCCGCCTCGATGCGCTTGGCGATCGCGATTTCGCCTTCGCGGCTGAGCAGTTCGACCGCGCCCATTTCGCGCAGGTACATACGGACGGGATCGTCGGTGCGATCGACCGTTTCCTTCTTCTTCTCGACCGCGGGGTTCGACAGCGAGCCGGTGCCGGCGCTGACGTCGACCTCGTCGTCGGGTTCCTGGTCGGCCTCTTCCTGGACGTCCTCGTCGCTCTCGACGATGTTGATGCCCATGTCGGAGATCGCCGACATGATGTCCTCGATCTGCTCCGACGACATCTCGTCCTGCGGCAGCGCCGCGTTCAATTCGTCATAGGTCAGGTAGCCGCGCTTCTTGCCCCGCGCGATCAGCTTTTTGACGTCGGCCTCGTTGAGGTCGATCAGTGGGGCGTCGGTATCGGCGTCGGCGGCGGTGTTCTTGGTGGCCATTTACGGTTCCTGCCTGAAGGCGTACAAAAATTAAGCCTGCTGGCTGTCTTCGGACAGCGCGGCCAGGCGGCGGGTCAGATCCTCGTCCATCGCGCGCAGCTTTTGCTGTCGCTCCATATTCGCGTCGTCCATCGTGCGCTGGAAATCCGCGGTCGCCTCGGCGAGCCGGGCGCGGATTTCGGGCTGCGTCACGAGCACGCCGATATATTCGTCGAGGTCGCGAAGCGCGGTATTCCGCGCCGCATCGGCCCCATCCTTGCTGTCCAGCCTGCGATTGAACGAGAAGTGCATTCCATCGGCTCTGAGCAATGTCGTCGCCCTATTATACACTTTCATTGGCTCCAATATGGCAAGCAAGCCCTCAGTATCAAGCCCTTCTTGGCGCATGGCGCTGTCAAGCATTGCGCCGAGCAGTTCGGCGTCGCCCGGATCGCCCACCGGGAGTCGGCTGAGCGCCTCCTCGTGACGGCGCAGCGCCTCGGGATAGCGCAGCAGGCCGCCGAGCAAGGCGGTGAGCAGATGGCCGGCGATCCCCGCCTGTCCGATGCTGCGCGTTTCGTCGGCGGGCGGCTGCAGCCGCGGGTCGGGGGCGAAGCGGCGATTGCTGCCGCGTGGACCCTGCGGCGCCCAGGGCACGCGTGGGCCGCGTTCGGGCTGTTTGCGTGTGAAGAGCGTGTCGAGCCGCTCGCGAAAGGCCTCGCGATAATGGTGGCGGACGTCGGCGTCCTCGATCGTATCGGCATGCGCGAGCAGGCGCGTTTTCAGCGCGGCGCGCTCCTCGGGGGTGGCGAGCGGGCCGGCGGCGACTTCGTGCGCCCAGAGGCGTTCGACGAGCGGCCGGGCGTCTTCGAGCAAGGCGGTGACACCCTCGGCGCCGCGCGCGCGGACGATATCGTCGGGGTCCTGCCCCGCGGGGAGCGTCGCGAAAGCGAGGCTGAAGCCGGGGCGGAGCAGTGGCAGCGCGCGCATCGCGGCGCGCATCGCGGCTTTCTGCCCGGCCGCATCGCCGTCGAAGCAAAGGATGGGCACGGGCACCATGCGCCAGATCATGCCGAGCTGGTTCTCGGTGAGCGCGGTGCCGAGCGGCGCGACCGCGTCGGCGATCCCCGCTTCGGCGAGCGCGATCACGTCCATATAGCCTTCGACGACGATGATCCGGTTGGTCTGGCGCGACGCGGGCGAGGCCTTGTCGAGATTGTAGAGCGTGCGCCCCTTGTCGAAGAGCGGGGTGTCGGGCGAGTTCAGATATTTGGGCTCGCCGTCGCCCAATATGCGCCCACCGAAGGCGATCACCCGCCCGCGCGCGTCGCGGATCGGGATCATCAGCCGGCCGCGGAA
The DNA here is from genome assembly GCF_058806755.1 of Sphingopyxis sp. GW821-FHT12F08. NCBI lineage: Bacteria > Pseudomonadati > Pseudomonadota > Alphaproteobacteria > Sphingomonadales > Sphingopyxidaceae > Sphingopyxis > Sphingopyxis sp. GW821-FHT12F08. The sequence goes on along the minus strand of NZ_JBXAQA010000002.1, from coordinate 596,568 downwards.
GCGGTCGTAGGGCTCCTTGTCGTCGACCGAAATCAGCATCCCCGATTCGACGAGGATCGCGGTCGGGAATTTCTTGAGCGCCTCTTTCAGTGCGCTGCGGCTGTCGGGGGCGAGGCCGAAACCGAAAGCCTTGCGCGTCGCCTCCGAAATGCCGCGTTTCGTCAGATATTCGCGCGCGGGGGCGCCGTTGCTGCTGGCGAGCTGCTGGGTGAACCAGTCGGCGGCGGCCTGCGTCACGTCGCGCAGGCTCGCCTGCTCCTCAGCCTTTTTCGCGGCGCGCGGGTCGGCGGCGGGAACTTCCATGCCCGCCTCTGCGGCGAGTTCCTTCACAGCGTCCATGAAGCTGAGGCCGCGCTGGTCGGTCATCCAGCGGATGGCATCGCCGTGGGCCGAGCAGCCGAAGCAGTGGTAGAATCCCTTTTCGTCGTTGATCGTGAAGCTGGGCGTCTTTTCGTTATGGAAGGGGCAGCAGGCCTTATACTCGCGGCCGGCGCGCGTGATCTTCACCGTCCGGCCGATGAGGGTCGACAGCGTGACGCGCGCGCGCAGTTCGTCCAGCCATTGGGGGGTGAGGGTCATGAATTCCCCTCCCGGCGCGCCATATGCCTACCTCCGTTTGTGTCGAGCAAAGTCGAGACACGCTGGCGCTGGGCATCGCGTCCCTCGACTTCGCTCGGGACGAACGGGAGGGGAGGGCGTTCTTTCGGCGGTTTTGCGAAATGACCGACCATGTCCCAATCGCCCCGGATCAGCGCTTCCTTCTTGGCGCGCGACCATGGTTTGATGCGGCGCTCCGCCTCCAGCGCTTCGACGCGGGTCGCGAAATCTTGCGACCAGACCAAGGTCACCGGTCTCCGGCGCGACGTGAAATCGCAGAATCCGCCATGGTCATGCTGGGCGATACGGCGTTCCAAATCGTCGGTGTGTCCCGTGTAATAGCGGCCGTCGGAGCAGCGCAGCATATAGGTCCAGAACGCCATGAACTCCCATAACCGTTCGTGTCGAGCGAAGTCGAGACACGTTGGTTCTGGGTAGCCCGTCCCTCGACTTCGCTCGGGACTAACGGAGATGGGGTATACGGATTTCCGCGATCAGCCCAGCGCCGCCTTCACCCACCCGCTGGCCTTGCTCATGTCGAGCTGGCTGCCCAGCCGGTCCTTCACCGCGGCCATCACCTTGCCCATGTCCTTGAGGCTCGCCGCGCCGAGTTCGTCGACGATTCCCTTGATCGCCGCGGTCGCTTCGTCGTCGCTGAGCTGCGCGGGCAGGAAATCCTCGATCACCAGAACTTCCGCCGCTTCGATGTCGGCGAGTTCCTGGCGATTGCCCTGTTCGTACATCGCGATCGACTCGCGGCGCTGCTTGACCATCTTCTGCAGCACGTCGGTGACCAGTACATCGTCGTCGGCCGGCGCGGTGCCGGTGCGCAGTTCGATGTCCTTGTCCTTGATCTTGGCCAGCATCAGCCGGATGGTGCCGAGCCGCGCCTTGTCGCCGGCTTTCATCGCGGCGACCTGCGCAGCCTTGATGTCGTCACGAATCATACCCGTGTTCCCATGCGCTGCAAATTTCGGAAAGGCCCTCTCTAGCGGCAAGTTTCCGAATCGGATAGCTTGTGAATCACTTTTTTGGTGCCTAGTTGATCGGCCGTTTAGCCCCCCGTCCGGAGCATGTTGAATGGCACCAGCCAACCCCTCTGCCGCGCCCAAAAGCCAGCCTGCCGGCGCCACCGGCGTCCTCGTCCTTGCCGACGGCACGATCCTGTGGGGCGTGGGTTACGGTGCCGCGGGCGCGGGCGTAGGCGAGATTTGTTTCAACACCGCGATGACCGGCTATCAGGAAATCCTGACCGACCCCTCCTACGCGGGGCAGATCATCACCTTCACCTTCCCGCACATCGGCAATGTCGGCGCGAACCCCGAGGATATGGAGCGCGAGAAGCGCGCGGCGATCGGCTGCATCACCCGCGAACTGCCGACGCTGCCCAGCAATTTCCGCAGCGTGCAGACCCTGCCCGACTGGATGAAGGCGCAGGGGCTGATCGGGCTGGCCGGGATCGACACGCGTGCGCTGACGCGCCGCATCCGCGACGGCGGCGCGCCGACGGGCGTGGTCGCGCACAGCCCCGACGGCATTTTCGACATCGACCGGCTGCTGCTGCTCGCGCAAGGCTGGCCGGGGCTGGAGGGCATGGACCTTGCCAAGACCGTGACGCGCGAACGGCAGGGAAGCTGGGACGCGGGCGTGTGGCATCTGGGGTCGGGCTATGACGTTTCGGCGCACAAGCGTGCCGATGATGCCGCGCCGCATGTCGTGGCGGTCGATTATGGCGCGAAGGACAATATCTTCCGCAACCTGGTGAAGGCCGGCGCGCGGGTGACGGTCGTGCCCGCGAAGACCAGCCTCGACGAGATCGTCGCGCTGCGCCCCGCGGGGGTGTTCCTGTCGAACGGCCCCGGCGATCCCGCGGCGACGGGCGACTATGCGGTGCCGGTGATCAAGGGGCTGCTCGAGCGGGGTGTGCCGATCTTCGGTATCTGCCTCGGCCACCAATTGCTCGGGCTCGCCGCGGGCGCGAAGACGGTGAAGATGCACCAGGGTCACCGCGGGGCGAACCACCCGGTGCAGCGCGTCGGCGGCGACGAGGGCGACGGCGTGGTCGAGATCACCAGCATGAACCACGGCTTCGCGGTCGACACCGCGACGCTGCCCAAGGGCGTGGTCGAGACGCACCGCAGCCTGTTCGACGGATCGAATTGCGGCATCGCGATCACCGGCAAGAACGCCTTCAGCGTGCAATATCACCCCGAGGCGAGCCCGGGGCCGCAGGACAGCTTCTACCTGTTCGAGAAGTTCGTGGGCGGGCTGGTTTGATCCGTTCGCTCGCCTTTTCCATGATGCTCTTGCCTTCGCTTGCCGCCGCGCAACCCGGAGCGGCTTTGCCGCAGGCCTTCGACTTCGCGAAGGCCGAGCAGGACGGCTTCGAACTGAAGGCCCGGACCGAGATCAACTGGCGTGAGGGGCAGCCCTATGTCGGCGAGATATTGTGCGAAGGGGCGAGCGAAGACGTGTTGTTCGAGGTCGAGGGCGATGGGAATTTGCGGTCGCTGCGACTGAGCTTCCACGGCCTGCCCGACGAGGATGACGAGCGGTCCGACATTGCGCTTATCGGCGACACGCTCTGGCTCTATGTCGACGGGCGGCGCTACGAATATCGCAATATCGCCACGCCGGCGCCGATATTCTCGAACCATGCCTATCCGCCCGACCCGAACCCCGAGCGCGAGATCATCCTCGTCTGGCGCGGGCATCAGGCGGTTCGTGCGTCCGAAGCCGATCCGTTCATGCACCTGTCGCGCATCTATTCGGAGCTGATTGCCGCGAAGAAGATCGAATGGGGCTATAAATCGCGCAACTGGCACGACGTCGACCAGCGCGAGCCCGAAAACCGGTTGCCCGATGGGTGGGAGACGCGTCGCTATCCGGTCCGGATCGCCGGCCTGCGAAGTGCGGTGGACTGGTGCACGCGGCAGGTCGCGTCCGATGCCGCGAGGCGCCTGCCCGCCGATCTGGCTGGAGGGGTTTCGTGATGGCCGATCAACTCGCGTCCCCGGCAACCGCGTTCGCCGACCAGCTCGACGCGCTGGCGGCCGATGCGGCGGCGCATCCCGAGCGCTGGGGCGCGGGGGTGCGGCTCAACATCACCTGCGCGCGGCGGCTGCCCTATGAGGCGGTGCAGCTCGCCGAGGCGCGCGGCTTCGCCGAAGCGCGCGGGGTCGGGCGGCATCATCTGATCTTCGAATATGAGGATGTCGTGCCCGATGCGGCGTGGGTCGCGGCGACGGCGCGACCGGTGCTCGATTTCATCGCCGAGGTCGGCGGGAGTGATCCGCAGATCGGTATCGATCGGAATGTGCAGTGAGCCAAGGTTTCGGCCTTGCTACCCCCCTCCCCGTCGGGGAGGGGTTGGGGGTGGGGGAGCGAGGCCGTCAGGCCGCGCGTCCTCACTGGCGGGCGTACACCCCCACCCAAGCCTCCCCCTCGAGGGGGAGAGCTTTATCGGCCTCGCGCGATGGCGAGTTGTTCGATGATCATCGCGATCACGCCATCGGTGTTGGTGAGCACATCGTTATTCCAGAAGCGGATCACGCTGTAGCCATGGGTTTCGATGATGCGCGTGCGCTCGATGTCGTCGATGCTGTCGGCATGCTGACCGCCATCGACCTCGACGACGAGCTTCATCGACCGGCAGGCGAAGTCGGTCACGAAGCCGCCGATCGGGAACTGCCGGGTGAATTGAACACCCAACTGCTTTCCGCGCAGTCGCGACCACAGTTTCTTCTCCGCCTCCGTGGGTTCGCGTCGCAATCTGCGTGCCACCCTCGTCAATCGCTTGTCCGTCATCGTCTGGACGCCCCCACCCAACCCTCCCCCTCACGGGGGAGGGCTTTGAAGATAGCAGCATAAATGCCCAAAAGAACCGACATCCAATCCATCCTCGTCATCGGCGCCGGCCCGATCGTTATCGGCCAAGCGTGCGAGTTCGATTATTCGGGGACGCAGGCGATCAAGGCGTTGAAGGAGGAGGGCTATCGCATCGTCCTCGTCAATTCGAACCCGGCGACGATCATGACCGATCCCGACCTCGCCGATGCGACGTACGTGGAGCCGATCACGCCCGAGATCGTCGCGAAGATCATCGCCAAGGAGCGCCCCGACGCGGTGCTGCCGACGATGGGCGGGCAGACCGCGCTCAACACCGCGCTGGCTTTGTTCAACGACGGCACGCTGGCGAAATATGGCGTCGAGATGATCGGTGCCGATGCCGAGGCGATCGACAAGGCCGAGGACCGGATCAAGTTCCGCGACGCGATGACCAAGATCGGGCTGGAGAGCGCGCGTAGCGGCATCGCGCATTCGCTCGACGAGGCGCTGAGCGTGCTCGAACGCACCGGCCTGCCCTCGATCATCCGTCCGTCGTTCACGCTCGGCGGCACCGGCGGCGGCATCGCCTATAACCGTGAGGAATTCGAGCATATCGTCCGCGGCGGCCTGATCGCCTCGCCGACCACCGAAGTCCTGATCGAGGAATCGCTCCTCGGCTGGAAAGAATATGAGATGGAGGTGGTGCGCGACCGCAAGGACAATTGCATCATCATCTGTTCGATCGAGAATGTCGATCCGATGGGCGTGCATACCGGCGACAGCATCACCGTCGCGCCGGCGCTGACGCTGACCGACAAGGAATATCAGATCATGCGCAACGCGAGCATCGCGTGCCTGCGCGAGATCGGGGTCGAGACCGGCGGGTCTAACGTCCAGTTCGCGGTGAACCCCAGGGACGGCCGCCTGATCGTGATCGAGATGAACCCGCGCGTATCGCGCTCGTCGGCGCTGGCGTCGAAGGCGACGGGCTTCCCGATCGCCAAGGTCGCGGCGAAGCTCGCGGTCGGCTACACGCTCGACGAGATCATGAACGATATCACCGGGGTGACCCCGGCGTCGTTCGAACCGACGATCGACTATGTCGTCACCAAGATCCCGCGCTTCGCCTTCGAGAAGTTCAAGGGCGCCGAGGCGACATTGTCGACCGCGATGAAGTCGGTCGGCGAGGTGATGGCGATCGGGCGGACGATCCACGAGAGCCTGCAAAAGGCGCTGCGCGGGCTGGAGACGGGGCTTAGCGGCTTCAACTTCGTCGACCGCCTCAAAGGGGCGAGCCACGACCAATTGCGCAGCGAACTCGCGCAGCGCACCCCCGACCGGCTGCTCAACGCCGCGCAGGCGATCCGCGAGGGGCTGCCGCTCGCCGAGATCAACCGCGTCGCGGGCTACGACATGTGGTTCCTCGAACGCATCGCCGAGATCGTCGCCGCCGAGGTCGAGGTCTGCACCAACGGCCTGCCGCGCGATGCCGAAGGGCTGCGGAGGCTCAAGGCGATGGGTTTTTCGGACAAGCGGCTTGCCTATCTCGCGCTCCAGTCGGCGAACCTCCATCCGGGCGCGCAGCGCGCGACCGCGCGCGGCAGCGGGCTGATCCACGAGGCAGTCAAGGCGATGACCGGCGGCGTGACCGAGGCCGAGGTGCGCGCGCTGCGCCACAAGCTCGGCGTGCGCCCGGTGTTCAAGACGATCGATACCTGCGCCGCGGAATTCCAGGCGCAGACGCCCTATCTCTATTCGACCTATGAAGCCCCGACCTTTGGCACCCCCGAATGCGAGGCGAACCCGTCGGAGCGGCAGAAGATCGTCATCCTCGGCGGCGGCCCGAACCGCATCGGGCAGGGGATCGAGTTCGATTATTGCTGCTGCCACGCCTGCTTCGCGCTCGAGGAAGCGGGTTACGAGACGATCATGATCAACTGCAACCCGGAGACGGTGAGCACCGATTACGACACGTCGGACCGCCTCTATTTCGAACCGCTGACCGCCGAGGATGTGCTCGAAATCTTGCACGTCGAAATGTCGAAGGGCACGCTGGTCGGGGTGATCGTCCAGTTCGGCGGGCAGACGCCGCTGAAGCTGGCCAAGGCGCTCGAAGATGCCGGCATCCCGATCCTCGGCACCTCGCCCGACGCGATCGACCTGGCCGAAGACCGCGAGCGTTTCGCAGCGCTGGTCAACAAGCTCGGCCTCAAGCAGCCCGAGAATGGCATCGCGCGCAGCCGCGAGGAAGCCGTCGCGGTTGCGGCGCGCATCGGCTATCCGGTGCTGACGCGTCCGTCCTATGTGCTTGGCGGCCGTGCGATGGAGATCGTCGACGACCAGGCGCAGCTCGAAAATTATATCGAGACCGCGGTGCAGGTGTCGGGCGATTCGCCGGTGCTGATCGACCGCTATTTGCGCGATGCGATCGAGGTGGACGTGGACGCGCTCTGCGACGGCACCGATGTTGTCGTCGCCGGTGTGCTCCAGCATATCGAGGAAGCCGGGGTCCATTCGGGCGACAGCGCCTGTTCGATCCCGCCGTACAGCTTGACCGCTGAAACCATCGCCGAAATCGAGCGCCAGACCGATGCGCTGGCGCGCGCGCTCGAAGTCCGCGGCCTGATGAACATCCAGTTCGCGGTCAAGGGCGACGATGTCTATCTGATCGAGGTCAATCCGCGGGCGAGCCGCACCGTGCCCTTCGTCGCCAAGGCGGTGGGTTCCCCGATCGCCAAGATCGCGGCGCGGGTGATGGCGGGCGAGAAGCTCGCCGACCTGCCCAGGATCAACCGCGACATCGCGCATGTCGCGGTCAAGGAAGCGGTCTTCCCCTTCGCGCGCTTCCCCGGCACCGATCCGGTGCTGTCGCCCGAAATGAAGTCCACCGGCGAAGTCATGGGAATCGACAGCAATTTCAACCTGGCCTTTGCGAAGGCGCAGCTTGGCGCGGGCGACCGCCTGCCGACCGACGGGCGGCTTTTCGTGTCGGTCAAGGACAGCGACAAGCCGCGCATCCTGGAACCGGTGCGCCGGCTCGCGGTCTGGGGCTGGAAGGTGATCGCGACCGGCGGCACCGCCGACTATCTGACGGGGCAAGGGATCGACGTCGAGCGCGTCAACAAGGTGGCGGAAGGTCGCCCGCATATCGTCGACCGGATCAAGGACGGCGACGTGCAGCTGATCTTCAACACTACCGAGGGCTGGCAGAGCCTTCAGGACTCGCAATCGATCCGCGCCTCGGCGCTGGCGGCCGACGTCGCTTATTACACGACGGCGGCGGGCAGCGATGCCGCGACCCATGCGATCGGGGCGCTGCGCGCGCACAGTCTTGAAGTAAAGCCGCTTCAGGACTATTATTGACGGACCGCTTCACCCCCCGACATCGACGGAACCAGCGGCTCTGCCGCCCGGCGCTCTCCCGCCGGGGCAGGATTATTGACGAAGGACAACAGGATAATGGCAAGCGTTGAAAAGGTGCCGATGCTGGCAGAAGGCTATGAGAAGCTGAGCACGCAGCTCAGTGCGCTCAAGGCCGAGCGACCGTTGATCGTCGACGCGATCGAGGAAGCGCGCGCGCATGGCGACCTTTCGGAAAATGCCGAATATCACGCCGCCAAGGAACGCCAGGGCCAGGTCGAAGCGACGATCGGCGACCTCGAGGACAAATTGTCGCGCGCGCAGGTCATCGATCCGACGATGCTTTCGGGCGACCGCATCGTGTTCGGCGCGACCGTCACCCTCGCCGACGAGGACGACAAGCCGATCCGGTACCAGATCGTCGGGCAGGCCGAGGCCGACGCCAAGGACGGCAAGATCAGCTACAACTCGCCGCTCGGCCGCGCGCTGATCGGGCGCCGCGTCGACGACGAGATCGAGGTGACCGTGCCCGCGGGCGACAAATATTATCTGGTCACCAAGATCGAATTCGTCTGATCGCCGCGCGCCGATGACCTTGCCGACCGGTCCCTTCATCACCGCGCTCGCCGCGGTGATGGCGGTGTTTCACATCCTGCTGCTGATCAGCGGGCTGTGGGGCGACGCCGCGATCATGGCGGGCTTCATCCCCGCGCGCTTCGGGATCGGCGTCGTCGCATCGGGACCGATGGTGCCCGCGCTGCTGACGCCGCTCACCGGATTGTTCCTGAACTACGACCTGATTTCGCTGGCGTTCAACATCGTGATGCTGCTGTTCATCGGGCGGCAGCTCGAACAGCCGCTGGGCAAGCCGGCGCTGGCGGTGCTGATCGTCGCCGGCGCCTATGCCGGCGCGCTCGCCTTGTGGCTGGCGCAGCCGCGGCTCGAGCTGCCCTTGCTCGGCGCCAATGCGTCGGTCGCGGCGATGCTCGCGGTGTTCGCGCTGATCTTCAGCCGCGCGCAGACGCGGGCGCTGGGGCCGATCCCGGCGCCATGGGTGCGCGCCTTGTGGCTGGGGGCGGCGTGGATCGGGCTGCAATTGCTGCTCGGCGTCGCGGCGGGCGGCTTCGCGATCCCGACGCTGTGGGCGTCGATCGGCGGCTTCGTCGCGGGGCTGATGCTGGCGCGCCCGCTGCTGCGCTGGCGTTTCGGCGGGCGGTAGGTGAATCATCCCTCCCCTTCAGGGGAGGGTAGCGAGACTTGCCAGCTTGCTGGCTTAGTCGCAGCGGGTGGGGGCCGAGGCCTTGCGCCACGCCAACAGCCCCCACCCCAACCCCTCCCCTGAAAGGGGGGGGGGCTTTAGGCCAACAGCCCGCCCACCAGCAGCATCGCGACGCGCACGTCGATGCCGCAGCCCTCGGCGCGCTTCGCCGCGACGAAATCCTCGATCCCGGCCAGTGGCACGCGGTGGACGACGATGTCCTCGCTGTCGACCCCGCCGCCTTCGCCGACCTTGGTCAGCCCCGTCGCGACGAGCAGGGTGAAGCTTTCGCTCACCATCCCCGGCGAGGAATAAAATTCGCCGACGGTGCGCCAGTTGGCGGCGGCATAGCCCGTCTCCTCGTCGAGCTCGCGCGCGGCGGCGAGTTCCGCGGCTTCGCCCGCGGTGTCGTCGCCGACCAGCCCCGCGGGCATCTCGAGGCAGTTCATGCCCATCGGCACGCGATATTGCTCGACCAGGATGACGTGGCGCCCGTCGGGGGCGTCGTCGATCGCCAGAATCACCGCGGCGTGGATCCCGCGCGAGCGCGAGACATATTCCCATGTGCCCTGCTGCTTGACGGTGACGAAGCGGCCTTCCCACCGCGTTTCGATGGGTGTGTCGGGAGCGGGGCGGGACATATCATCTCCTAGGTCGGCGGCGCTTTCGGGCGCCATGATATTTGTTTCGCACAAAGCCACGAAGCCACAAGGAGGGATTGGCCGCAGCCGGACCCTCCGCATGAAATGCGGCTGAAATTGCAACGTTAAAGGTAAGGGGCCTGCGGCAGTGAGCAGCGCCCCTTTGTGGCTTCGTGGCTTTGTGCGAGATCAATCCCGGCCCGCATTTGTGGGGTAAAGCGATCCTAAATCTCGATCAGCCGGTCAGGCAGTTCGTTGGGATTTTCGCTGCCGCGCGGGAAATGTTCGGCGAGCACCACGCCCATCTGGCGCACCGCCTCGGCCATGCCTTCGCCGGGGCGGCCGGCATGGATATGGTCGATCAGCGCCGCCATGGCGTCACCCCAGACTTCGGGGGAAACTTTCGCCGCGATCGCCTGGTCGGCGACGATGTCGGCGCGATGCTCTTTCAGGCTGACATAGAGGAGGACGCCGGTGCGGCCGAGCGTCTTGGCCTCGGTGCCGACCTTGAACAGGTCGACCGCGCGCGCGCGGACGCGGCCCGCGAGGATCGCGCGCGGGGTCAGCCACAGTCGCAGCGGGCGCCACAGCAGGATCAGCCACATGCCGATCCATTTTATCGCGCCGATCGCGATTACCGTGCCGAGCCACTGATTGGCGGTGAGCTCGTGCCCCCAGCCGCCGGTCAGCCAGTCGTAGATCCCGCGGTAAAATTCGGGGAAGAGCGCGATCACCGACATGGCGATGAAGGCGACGACGCTGGCCCAGACGAGCGCGACATCGTCATAGTCGTTCGATTGCGCCGCGACGACGGTGACGATTTCGCCACTGGTGCGCGCCTCGGCCGCGGCGACCGCCGCGGTGACGAGGTCGTGATCGGCGCTGCTCACATGGCTCACTTTGCGTGGCATCTCTCGCGCTCCCTACCAGCCGCCCGACGCGCCGCCGCCGCCGAAGCTGCCGCCGCCGCCCGAAAAGCCGCCGAATCCGCCGCCACCACCGCCGCCGCTGCTCCAGCCGCCCCACGACGATCCGCCGCTGCCGCCGCCCCAGTCGTCATCGTCGCCCCAGATGATGATCGGGGCGCCCCAGGGGCTGTTCTTGCGCCGCCGCTTCTTGCCCTTGCGCCCGAGGCTCGAAAGGATCGGCAGCACGAAGAAGAAAAAGATGATGATCGCGACGAAGATCAGCCCGCCGATGTCGCCGTCGTCGGCGCGGTCGCGATCCTCGGCCTCGATCTGCGCCGCGCGTGCCGCGGCCTCCTCGGGGGTGAGCTGGATCTGTTCAGCGATCGCGTTGACGCCCGCCTGGATGCCGCCGGGCATGTCGCCGTCTTTAAACAGGGGGGTAACGGTATCGCGGATGATCCGCCCCGACATCGCGTCGGTCAGCACGGGTTCGAGGCCGTAGCCGACCGAGATGTTCATCCGCCGCTCGTTGGGCGCGATCAGGAAGACGACGCCGTCGTCCTTGGCCTCGTCGCCGATCTTCCATTCGCGGCCGAGCTTGTAGCCATAATCGGCGATGTCGTTGCCCTCGAGGTCCTTGACCGTCGCGACGACGAGCTGGTGCCCGGTCCTGGTCTCCAGCGCTTCGAGCTGCGTATTGAGCGCGGCTTCCTCGGCGGGCGGGATGATGTCGGCCTGATCGACGACGCGGCCGGTGAGCTTGGGGAAGGTCTGCGCCGCGGCGGGCGCGGCGAGCAGCGACAAGCCTAGCCCCCAGCCGAGCAGGATCGACTTCATTGCGGCTCTCCCGTTTGTGCGGCGATGGCGTCGATGCCGGCGGCCAGGCCGCCTGCATAATCGCGGCTTTTGAATCGTGGGGTCATCCGGTCGATCGCAGCCTTGGCCTTTTCGTCGGGGAGCAGCTTTTCGATGCCGGTCCCGGTTGCGACGCGAATCTGCCGTTCGTTGGGCGCCACGAGGATCAGGATGCCGTCGTCATGGTCCTTGCGCCCGATGCCCCAGCGATTGCCGAGGCAGGCCGCATAATCCTCGACCGTCGCGCCATTGAGGTTCGCCACCGTCGCGATGACCATCTGATGCCGGGTCAGCGCTTCATAGCGGGCGAGGCGCTGGGACAAGCGGCTTTCCTCCTCGTCGTTCAGCACCGATGCCGCGTCGTTGACCCGCCCCTGCATCGCAATTCCGGGAACGCCGACGCAATAGGCGGCCTCCGATGGCGGCGCTTCCTTGCAGCCGCCCGCGACCAACAGGATCGCGAGCGGAGCGGCAAGGGTGGTGCGGAGCACCTTATTGACCGAAATCGACCTTCGGCGCTTCGTTGGCGCCCGGCGTCACCGCGCGATAGGGTGTCATCGGCTCGGCGCCATGCACGATCTTGGCGCCGATGATGTCGGGGAAGGTGCGGATCGTCGTATTATAGTCCTGCACCGCGGCGTTATAGTCCTGCACCGTGACGTTGATCCGGTTCTCGGTACCCTCGAGCTGGGTCATCAGGTCGGCGAAGCGCGCCTGACTCTTGAGGTCGGGATAGGCTTCGACGGTGACGAGCAGGCGGCCGAGGGCGCTCGACACATTGCCCTGCGCCTGCTGGAAGGCCTGGACCTTGGCAGGGTCGTTCAGGTCGTCGGTCGACAGCTTGACCTGCGTCGCCGAGGCGCGTGCCTGGATTACGCCCTCCAGCGTCGATTGCTCGATGCGCGAGGCGCCCTTGGCGGTTTCGACGAGATTGGGGATCAGGTCGGCGCGCCGCTGATACGCGGCTTCGACATTCGCCCATTTCGCCTTCGCCGCTTCTTCCTTGGTGGGCACGCTGTTGATGCCACAGGCGGACAGGCTCAGTGCGGCGACGGGCAGGATCATCCAGCGGGCGGAACGCATGGTCATGGTCATCGAGGCTCCCTCCGGCGGCGTTTTGCCGCAACAATACACATCATAGGATGGCGCTTGCCTTTGTGCAATCCGCGCGGCACCTTCGGCGCGCAGGACCAACCATCCGGGGAGAGCCAAGATGTTGGCAGAGTTCAGGGAATTTATCGCGCGCGGCAATGTCATCGACCTGGCGGTCGGCGTGATCATCGGCGGCGCCTTTGCGACGATTACCAAGTCGCTGACCGAGGATGTCATCATGCCCGTCGTCGGCTGGATCTTCGGCGGGGCCGATTTCTCGAACATGTTCATCCTGCTGGGTCAGGTACCCGCCGGCGTGTCGCCGACCGACTATGCCAAGCTGAAGGAAGCGGGCGTCGCGATGTTCGGCTATGGCGCGTTCATCACCGCGACGATCAACTTCGTGATCCTGGCGTGGATCATCTTCCTGCTGGTGAAGGCGGTGAACAGGGTCGTGCGCAAGGGTCCCGATGCCGCCGCGGGCCCGAGCGAGGTCGATATCCTCACCGAAATCCGCGACGAGCTGCGCAAGAAATAATTTTCCACCGCTTTTCAGGGGTTCGCCCGCCCGTGCTCTTTCCAAGTGCGGGCGGGCTTCCTATATGGGCTGTGTCGGTTTCGGCCGACTATGAGGATAAATGTTGCCGTGGAATAGGCACAGCGGACCCGGGGGCAGTACCCGGCGGCTCCACCACGAACTCGCGCCCCTTTAGAAGGGGTGCGCGGGTTTCTGACGGGGCCGAACCAGGATCGACGTGTGTTCAAAGACGGTAGTTTCTTCCGGGCTGAGTAACCCGTTAAAGGCTCAAAACCAATAAGTGCTAACGATAACGAAGCACTCGCTCTGGCTGCGTAACCGATAAGCCTCACGGCCTAAGGTTATTCAAATAGAACGCGGTTCGGACCGAACCGGGCAACAGAATCGGATACCAGCGGCTGGGGACGAGCCGGGCAACAGAATCGTCCCACCTTTTCCCTTCAGTCCAGCTTTTCGGGTGCCTCCGGCGCCGACGGCCGCGCGAGCTGGCGGCTGTAGAGCCAGCCGATGCCGATCAGGCTGAACCCCAGTACCACGAACGAGCCGATGCGCAGCAGCCCTTCGAGCCCCGAGGCGTCGAACAGGAACACCTTGCCCACCGCGCCGAGCATCAGGATCAGCGACGCGATGCGCCAGTCGTGGCGGTTGCGGCGGATGCCCCAGAGCAGGAAACCGATCGCGAGCGCGAGGATCAGGATCGAGCGCAGGATATTCTCGCTGTTGGTCACCCCGGGTTCGATCAGCAGGCCGCCGTGGAAGATCTGGCGCAGCGTCGCCCAGGCGAGGCCTGCGACGAGCAGCATCGCCGCGAGTTGGACGATGCGGTCGAGCGCGGCGCGCGCGTCGGGGAAGAGCGCGCGGATGAGCACCAGCCCGATACCCGGCAGCAGGAAGAGCGGAGCCAGCCAGTTGGCAATCGGCAGCGAGCCGACCGCCTGCTGGGTCCACAGCGGGTTGTGGAGGATGAGCCCGTACCAGATCGCATGTGCGGTTCCCGCGACGATGAGCGGGCGCGCGAGGCTGGCGAGGCCGCGCCGCATCGCGAGCCAGCCGATGCCGACGAGCAGCGCGCCCCAGACGATCCGCTGCGCGACGCCGGTGGCGACGAAATCGCCGCCGAAAGCGGCCGCGAAACCGAGGCGATAGAGGCAGTGCAGCGCGATTCCGGCGACGATGCCGATGACCGCGAAGGCCGCGATGAGCAGCCAGCGCGGCAGCCTATCGCGCAGTAGCAGGAGCGGCGCGCCGAACAGCAGCGCGGGCAGCAGCAGGCGAAGCAACAGCTGGTCGATGGCCAGTGCGGGCGCGTCGAACAGCATCGGCACGCCGCCAAGCGAGAGGGTCGCTTTGGTCGCCCAGACGCCCACGGGCAGCACCGCCCAGGCGAGGCTCAGCGCGGCGAAGCTCGCTGCTGCGGCATCGATGCGCGCGCGGTCGATCCGCCGCGCCGCGAGCAGCGCCGCTGCACCGCCGACCGCGGGGACGAGCATCAGATACGCGCCGGGGACGACCTGCGCGAGCGTGCCATAAGCGAGCAGCGCCGCAGCGACCTGACCGATGCGGCGGATCGCGGGCTGCGCCGACAAGGTTGCGTAGAGCAGGCCGAGCAATGTCAGGCCGCCCCAGCGCAGGATCGCGGTCCCGGCTACCAGTTCGTCGCTGCCGGTGAGGCGTGTCCACTGCGCTATGAGGGCGGGGCCGGTCGAGGCGAGCAGCAGGACCGCGAGCAGCGCGAAGACGAGCGAGAGACCCTCGACCGGGAGCGCGCCGCGGCGGCGGGCGAGCGCGAACAGCGCCGCCGCGACCGCGCCCATCGCGAGCGTCAGGCTCCAGCCGGGCACGAGCTGCGCGAGCGCGCCATAGGCGAGGCCGCCGGCGATCGTCAGCGCGAGGAAGCGCAGGTAACGGTCCTCGGCCTTTGCCGCGAACAGGCCGAGCAGCGCGGCCAGGCCGGCCCAGCGTGCCAATGCCTGGCCCGCGAAGCCGCCGTCGACTCCGAGCACGAGCCGCGGCAGCTCGACGAGCGCGAGCGGGGTCGCGATCAGCGCGAGGAGTGCGAGCGCGACGAAGCTCCCTGCGATCGGTTCGATGCGGCGGTCCTTCGCCGCCTTGCCGAAGAAGAGCAGCGCGGCCGCGACGCCGCCGACCGCGAGCGGCGCGATCCAGAGCGGCACGATCAGCCAGGCGGCGACCGCGACGAGCAGGCCGGTCGTTGCGGTCAGCCAGGCGAAGCGGCTGTCGGCGGTGCGGTTCTCGGCCTTCCAGCCGAGCGCGATGCCGCCACCCGCGACCAGTGCGGCGCCGAGCGCGACCAGCGCGAGCGCCGTGTCGGCGATATCCCAGAAATGATATTTGACCAGCGGCGGCGCGGCGAGCGCCAGCGCGCAGAGTTCGAGCGTCCGGCGCAAGGTCCGCGCCTCGCCCCACAGCCGCGCGAGCAGCGGCAGCGCGTGGATCGCCGCGAGTGCGAGGCCGATGATCGCGAACCAGCTAGCGGCCGGATCGGGCCAGACGGCGAGCAGCAGCACCGACAGCGCGAGGCTGATCGAGGGGACGATCGCGAAATCCTTTTCGCGCCAGGCGAGCCACTGCCCCGCCGCCGCGATCAGGATGAACAGCCCCCAGTGGAGCGGCGCGAAGCCGCCGATGCCGACGAGCAAGGCAAGCTGCAACGCGCCGACGATCGCCGAGCCGGCGCGGAGCAGCGCGGCGCGCGGCCCGTCGAAGGCGATCATCGGGAGCGCGAGCGCTAGGAGCAGCACATAGCCGCCGATCGACAGCGAGCCCAAGGTGTCGAGCGCGGTCGTCGCGAGCAACATCCACAGGCTCCAGCCGACCCCGCCGAAGAAGGCGGCGAGCGCAAGCCAAGGCCAGCGCTTCATCCGCGCGACCCCCGCGAGCCCCGCGATGGTGAGGCCGAGATAGACCGCGAGCAACGGCACATTGGGCTCCATCGCGCCGACGAGCGCGGGAGCGGCGAGGCCGCCCGCGAGGCCGAGCAGCGCGCTCGGCGGCCCGAAGCGCAGCGACAGGCCGAGCGCGCCCGCGGTGACGAGCGCCAGCCCGACGAAAGCGGCGAGCGGGCCGATCAGGCCATAGACATTGGCGGCGACCAATATCGCCGCGTAGAGCGTCGCGATGCCCGCGCCCGACAGCGCCTGCGGCACGCGCACGTCGCGGACCTTGTCCTCATTGCGCCACGCATATTCGGCGCCGCCGATCAGCCCGAGGCCGAAAAGCACGCCGGCGATCACCTGCACGCCGGGGGTGAAGACGCGCGCGAAGAAACCCGCGTCGATTGCGTAACGGACGATCAGCACGCCGGCGATGGCGAGGGTGATGCCGCCGGCCCAGATCGGCAGCGTCTTGCCGAACAGATTTTCGAAGCGCGATGCCATGGTCGGCGGCGGTCCGGGTGGGGCGGGCGGTGGTGCGGCAGGGCGTTCTGGTTCGGGCGCGGCGGCCTTTGGCGCGGCTTCTTCGATGATGGCTTCGTCCTCGACCGGGACCTCCTCTGTCATCGACGGCAGCGGCGCGCTCGCGGCGGCGACCGGAGCGGGCCGTTCTTCGGCTTCGGGTTCGGCGGGCGCCTGCTCTTCCGGCGCCGGCCCGTCGGGCTTCGGTTTCCAGCGGTCGATGGTTTCGGGCGATGGCGCGACCCAGGTGGGGGCGGATGCGGGTGGGGGCGGTGCCGGTGTGGGGTCCAGCGGCGCAGCGGCGGCGCGGCGCGCCTGTGCCGGCGTCTCGCCTTCCTTCGGCGGCAGCAGTCCTGCGTGACGCTGGAGCGCGCCGATCCGCTTGGCGGCCTCGGCCAAGGTCGCCTCGGCCCGCTTGAGCCGGCCCCGCGTGTCCACCAACAGGAGGAAAAGGATGACAATCGACAGAAAAGCGAAAAAGCCGAGCATGCGATCCCCTAAACTCGCGCCATCCTAACAGCGGGCGGGGCGAAGTCGACCAACTTGTTATGGTTGATCGCGAAAGGCGGACGGGGCCTTGAGCACCAGCGGCATGCCCGCGGTGACCAGCACGACCTCGGCGGCGGTGGCGGCAACCTGCTGGCTGAGCCGCCCCGCGGCGTCGCGGAAGCGCCGCGCGAGGGCATTGTCGGGCACGATGCCCAGCCCGACCTCGTTGGCGACGAGCAGGATATGGCCCTCGAAATGCGCGATCGCGGTACAGAGATCGGCGGCTGCGGCGTCGATATCGTGATCGGCGAGGAGCAGGTTCGAGGCCCAGAGCGTCAGGCAGTCGGCGAGCAGCACCGCGTCCGGCGAGCTGTGGCTGGTGACGGCGTCTGGCAGATCCTGCGGCGCCGCGACCGTCGTCCAGCGTGCGTCGCGTTCGGCGCGGTGGCGCGCGATGCGTTCGTGCATTTCGGCGTCATGGGCCTCGGCGGTGGCGACGAAGATATGGCGCCCAGCGATCGCTTCGGCGCGCGCCTGCGCGTAGCGGCTCTTGCCCGAGCGTGCGCCGCCGAGGACGAAGAGGCTGCTCATGCGCTGCGCCGCGTCAGCGCGAGGAGCGCGTCGAGGTCGACATGCGCGGCGAGCTCGGCCGCGATCTCGTCGAGCGCGGCGTCGACGTCGGCTTCATGGTTGCGCCCGCTGCCGGCGAGGCCCAGCCGTGCGAGCAGCGCGTGACGCAGTTCGGGCGCGCCGAACAGCCCGTGGAGGTAGGAGCCGATGACGCGGCCGTCGGGGCTCATCGCGCCGTCGCTCGCACCGCCTTCGAGGCGGGCGAAGGCGCGCGCCGTGCCTGGGCCCGTCGTTTCGCCCATATGCATCTCATAGCCCGCGACCGGCGCGCCGAGTGCTTCGCCGCGGACGTGGCGAAGCCTTTTGGCGGGCGAGAGGATCGTCTCGACGTCGAGCAGGCCGAGCCCCTCGGCGTGCGCGGCCTCGCCCTCGATGCCGAGCGGGTCGGCGACGCTGTGCCCGAGCATCTGATAGCCGCCGCACAGGCCGAGGATCATGCCACCACGACGGTAGTGCGCCTTGATGTCGATGTCCCAGCCTTCGCGGCGCAGCGCGGCGAGGTCGGCGATCGTCGCCTTCGACCCCGGCAGCACGATCATCGCCGCCTCGGCAGGGATCGGGCGGCCCGGCGGGACCATCACCAGCTCGACCGCGGGTTCGAGCTTGAGCGGGTCGAGGTCGTCGAAATTGGAGATGCGCGGCAGGATCGGGCAGGCGACGATCCGGCGACCCTCGCGCGGGTCGGCGGGGCGTTCGAGGATCACCGCGTCCTCGCTCGGCAGCCGCGCGGCGGCGGCGAGCCAGGGGATGACGCCGAAGCCCTGCCAGCCGGTTCGCGCCGCGATTTCGCGATAGCCGTCGTCGAACAGCGCGGGGTCGCCGCGGAACTTGTTGATCAGGAAACCGCGGATCATCGCGGCGTCCTCGGGGTCGATCACCGCTTTCGTTCCCACGACCGAGGCGATCACCCCGCCGCGGTCGATGTCGCCGACGAGGATGACGGGGACATTGGCGGCGCGTGCGAAACCCATATTGGCGATGTCGCCCGCGCGCAGGTTGATCTCGGCGGGCGAGCCCGCGCCCTCGACGACGACAAGGTCGCATTGGGTGCGGAGGCGCTCGTAGCTTTGCAGGACCTCGGTCAACAGGCTGCCGCGCGCTTCGCGGAAATTCCCGCTGCCGAGCGTGCCGCGGACCTGGCCGTGGACGATCAGCTGCGAGGTGCGGTCGGCCTGCGGCTTCAACAGCACGGGGTTCATGTCGCTATGCGCCTCGGCCCGGCAGGCGAGCGCCTGCAGCGCCTGCGCGCGTCCGATCTCGCCGCCGTCGATCGTGACCGCGGCGTTGTTCGACATATTCTGCGGCTTGAAGGGGCGCACCGTCAGCCCGCGGTTGGCGAAGGCGCGGCAGAGGCCGGCGACGAGCACCGACTTGCCGACGTCCGACCCCGTGCCCTGCAGCATCAGTGCGCCCATGCGAAAGCTCCCGCGATCAGCCAGAGCAGGGCGCAGGCGATGAGGTAGATGCGCAGCGCGTGGCGGATGTCGAAGGGTGTTGCGGCGATGCTGCCGTCGCCGATCCAAGCTTTGTCGTGCATGACGCCGTCATAGGCGACGGGTCCCGCGAGCCGAAGCCCCAATGCGCCCGCCATCGCCGCCTCGGGCCAGCCGGCGTTGGGCGAAGCGTGTTGGCGCGCGTCGCGAAGCATGAGGCGCCACCCGCCGCCGCCTGCGAGGCAGATCAACACGCCGGCGATGCGCGCGGGGACGAGGTTCATCGCGTCGTCGCTACGTGCTGCGGCCCAGCCGAAGGCGCGCCAGCGGTCTTCGCGGTGGCCGATCAGGCTGTCGGCGGTGTTGACCGTCTTATAGGCCCAAATCCCCGGGAGGCCGAGGAGCAGCAGCCAGAAGAGCGGCGCGGCGACGGCGTCGCAGAAGCTTTCGGCGAGGCTCTCGATCGCGGCGCGCGCGGCGCCGCTTTCGTCGAGCGCTGCGGTGTCGCGGCCGACGATGGCGGCGACGGCTTCGCGCGCTGCGGGCAGGCCGTGGTTTTCAAGCGCGTCAGCGACGGCGCGGACATGCTCGAAAAGGCTGCGCTGCGCGAGCGCCGGCCAGGCGAGGAGGGCGACGGCGAGCCAGGCGTAGGCGTCCAGCTGTTGGAGCAGCCACCATTGGACGAACCATGCCGTGCCGCCGACCAGCGCGACGAGAAGCACCAGCGTCAACACGCCGAACAGGCGGCGGGTGGCGAAGGTCCACGCCGGTCGGTTCCAGCGCCGCTCGAACCCGTCGATCAGCCGCGCGAAAAGCCCGACCGGATGGCCGATGCGGCGATAGACGGCATCGGGCCAGCCGAACGCAGCATCGAGCGCGAGCGCGGCGAGGGCGACGGGCTCAGCCATCGGCGAGGGCGGCGCGCAGGCGGGCGAGTGCCTCGTCGTCGGCGGGCAGACCGAAGCGCAGCCAGGACGGCTGGTCGACGAAGGGGCGGGTCAGGATCGCGCGGCGGGCGAGGTGCTCGAACAGCGCGGGCACCTGTTCGGTTTCGATCAGCCGGAACAGCGGGCAGGCGCCGCGCGGCGTGTAGCCGGCCTCGACCAGCACGGCGTCGAGCGCGGCCGCCTGTTCGGGCAGGCGGTGGCGGGTCGCGGCGATCCAGTCGGCGTCGGCATAGGCCGCGGTGCCGATCGCGATGGCGGCGGCGGACAGCGGCCAGGCGCCCAGCAATTGGCGCAGGTCTCTGAGGAAGGGTTCCGGGCCCAGGACAAAGCCGAGCCGCGCCCCGGCGAGGCCGAAGAATTTGCCGAAGGAGCGGAAGACAAGCAGGTGCCGGTCGTCGGCAACGCGCGAGGCGATGCCGAGCGCGGGGTCGCAGTCGGCGAAGGCTTCGTCGACAAGCAGCCAGCCGTCGCGGCCGCGCGTCGCGAGCAGTGCGTCGAGCATGGGCGTTGCAAGGATACGTCCGTCGGGATTGTTGGGGTTGGCGAGGGTGATCGTGCCGTCCCGTGCCGCGAGTTCGGCGTCAGCGGTGGCGAGGCTTCCCGCGATCATTTCGCCATGTGTGCGGTAGCTTGGTGCGACGTGACGAGCTTCGCCGCCGAGCAGCCGTCCGGCGAGGCGCAGGCCGATCTCGGTGCCGGGCACCGCGCAGACGTGGCGGGCATCGACTCCGAAGAAATCGGCCGCGACGGCTTCCAGTGCGGCGAGCGCGTCGCCATCGGGCAGGCGCTGCCAGTCGATGGCGATCTGGTCGGTGCCGGGCCAGGGCTGCGGATTGATCCCGGTCGACAGGTCGATCCATCCGTCGCCCCCGCCGAAATGGCGCTTGGCGGCGGCGAGATTGCCGCCGTGCCAGGTCCAGGGCTCGGTCATGCCAAATGCAGCCAGACGAGCGCGGCGAGCAGCAGGGCGCTTTCGGTCACTTCGATCCCGGCGCCATGGCCGTCGCCCGAGATGCCGCCGATCTTGCGATGAAGCCACCAAGCCCCGCCGGCGATCAGCAGCGGAGTGGCGAGGAGCGACGGCGACCGCCATGCGGCGACCGCGAGCAGCAGCCCCCAGATCGCCAGGTCGACCGGGCGGATCACGCCGCGAAAGCGCGCGCCGAGACCCGCATGCAGGTCGGGCAGCCAGCGCGACCAGACCAGAGGACCAATCCGCGCGGCGAAGGGGACGAGGGCGATGGCGATGAAGGCTTCGGCTTCGATGAGGCCGTGGAGCAGCACCAGCTTGGCGATTAGTTGCAGCGCGATCGCCGCGACGGCGAAGCTGCCGACGTGCGGGTCGGTCATGGCCGCGATCATGCGGCCGCGGTCCTTGTGCGCCGCGCCCGCGGCGTCGGCGATGTCGCCGAGCCCGTCGAGGTGCAGCGCGCCGGTGACCGCGACCCAGATCAGCAGCGCGGCGAAGGCGCCGGTCCATGAGTCGAGCCTTGCGCCGGCCCATGCGGCGGTGGTGACGAGCACACCGACGATCAGGCCGGCCGCGGGGAACCAGCGCATCGAGGCGGCGAATTCTTCGCTGGTGACCGCGATACGCGGCGTCGGCAGGCGCGTCAGGAACTGGATCGCGACGATGAGCCCCTTCATGGCCGGATCGCCGCGAGCCGCGCGCCGTCGGGCCAGATCTGCAGCGAGACGAGGACGCCATAGGGCAGGTCGAACGACCAGAGCTGGCGCTGGTCGAAACCGCAGAGGCGGTGCAGCGCGGCGCGGATCGCGCCGCCGTGGGTGATGACCAAGGTCGGGCGCGGGACGAGGTCGGTCAGTGCCGCCGACACGCGCAGGGCGAGCGCCGACCAGGGCTCGCCGCCGGGCGGCGGATTGGCATCGGGGTCGCTCCAGAAACGGCCGAGCGCTTCAGCGTCGATGACCGATCCGGGGAGACCGTCCCAGTCGCCGAAGTCGAGCTCGCGCCAGCGCGGGTCGGTGGTCACGGGCAAGCCCGCTGTTTCGCCGATCGCGGTGGCAGTCTCGCGGCAGCGGCGAAGATCCGAGCTGATCAGCGTCTCGACCGCGAGGCCGGTCGCCTGCGCAGCGCAGGCGGCGATGCCTTCGGCGGTCGGCGCCATGTCGGTGCGGCCGAGCAGCAATCCCGGTGTTTCGGGCACGCCGTGGCGGAGGAGGTGCAGCGCGTAGGGCTTCACAGCGACCCCGACACCGCGGCTTCGGCGAAAGTCGCCATGCCGCCATGCGCGGCGAGCGCGGCGCGGACGATGTTGGCCGCCACCGCCGCACCGCTGCCTTCGCCAAGCCGCATGCCGAGCGACAGGATTGGCCCAAGCCCGAGGCGGTCGAGGAGCAGCCGGTGTCCGGGCTCGGCCGAGCAATGGCCCGCGAGGCAATGATCGACGATCGCCGCATTGTCGGCCGCGAGCGGGGCGAGCGCGGCGCAGCAAATGAAGCCGTCGAGCAGCACGGGTACGCCGAGCTGCCGCGCGCGGAGCGCCGCGCCCGCCATCGCCGCGATTTCGCGTCCGCCGACGCGGCGCAGCGTTTCGAACGCCGAGTGCGCGGCATAGGCATGGACTTCGCGCGCGCGCTCGACGACCGCGATCTTGCGCGCGACGCCGCCGGCGTCGACCCCGGTGCCGGGGCCGGTCCAGTCGGCCGCCGCGCCGCCGAAGCTGCGCGCGCACAGCGCCGCCGCGGCGGTCGAATTGCCGATCCCCATCTCGCCGAGCAGCAGCAGGTCGAGGTCTTCGTCGACGACCGCGGCGCCGACGTTGAGTGCGTCGAGGCATTCGGTCGCGGTCATCGCGGCGCCGGTGGTGAAATCGGCGGTGGGGCGGTCGAGGTCGAGCGGGACGATGTGGAGATCGAGCCCCGCCGCACGCGCGAGCGCGTTGATCGCGGCGCCCCCGGCGCGGAAGTTGGCGACCATCTGTCCGGTGACGCTGGGCGGGAAGGCGCTGACGCCGTGCGCGGCGACGCCGTGGTTGCCCGCGAAGATCGCGACGCGGCCGCGGTCGAGGCGCGGGCGCTCGCGGTGCTGCCAGCCGGCGAAGAAGATCGCGATCTCCTCCAGCCGGCCGAGCGAACCCGCGGGCTTGGTGAGCTGCGCCTGCCGGGCGCGGGCGGCATCCTGCGCAGCGCTATCGGGGCCGGGCAGGTCGGCGAGCGCGGCCTCGAAGGCGGCGACGGAGGTGAAGATGCTCATTCGGCGATAAATCCCGGGGGCGGGGTGCGGGTGAGGAAATGGCCTTTCACCCCCTCGGGCCACAGGCTGTAAGCGACGCGGCCATGCTCGCTGGCGGCGTAATGGACGGCGTAATCGAGGATCGCGCGCGCGGCGTCGTTGCCGGGGACAAAGCGGCCGAGGACATAGCCGACCTTGTCCGGCGCGCGCAGATGGACGGTGCAATGGTCCTGGCAGGCGAAGAGGCACGGCATTGCCTGCACCGCGATGCCGGCGTAGCGCGGGTCGCTCGACTTGACGCGTTCGAGCGCCTCGACCAGCCGCGCGCCGCCGGTCACGCCTTCGGCATCGGCGCGCGCCATGCGGTCGTGGCGACAGGTACTGCACGCCACGACCGCGGGGCCGGGATCGACCGGGGTCAGCATGTGCGACCGGTCATGCCGTCGCCGGCCTGGGCGGCGCGGGGACGCCAGCGGCGACGAGCAGGCGATAGAGCGCATAGAGCCCGATCAGGATCGCGCCGTTGCGCAGGAATTGCTCGACGAGCAGGTCGGGCGCCATCGCGGTGTGCAGCCCGCCGAGGACGAGCGCCCAGAGCAGGATGATGCCCTTGAACGCGGTGAAGCCCGCGGCATAGGCGAGGCTCAGCTGCGCCGCGGCCGAGCGGTAGCCCGCCGCGCGCAGGGCCGCATAGCTCGCGAGCGCCGAACCGACGGCGGCGGTGCCGAGCCCGGCGCCCCACGCCAGCGTGCTGCCGTCGCGCGGATAGCCCAGCAGGAAGAAACCGATGAACTGGCTCGCGGCCCAGGCGAGGAACATCAGCGCGAGGCCGCCCCGGCGGCGCATATGCACCGCCGCGAGCGCCGCGAGCGCCGGGAAGGGCGTCGCGCAGGCGAGGACTAGGGTCGTCGCCGTGCTGGCCGCGGTGAGCAGCGACACCCAGAGCGCCGAAGCGCCGCGGCCCGACAGCGCCGCCATCAGAAGCGCCCCCTTATGCCGGCGTAGACGCTGCGGCCGATCGAGCCGTAGCGAAAGGCCGTCATATATTTTTCGTCGAAGATATTCTCGGCGCGCGCGAACAATTTGACCGCGTCTGAAAGCGCCACTTCGGCGCGCAGGTCGACGAGCGTATAATCGTCGAGCCTTTGCGCGTTGCTGGCGTTGTCGAAGCTCTTGCCCGACCAGCGCAGCGCGGCGCCGAGTTCGAGACCGAAATCGAAGCCGTAGCTGACCGACGCGTTCGCCGTATTGCGCGGGCGGCGCGGCAGCCATTTGCCGAAATTGGCGGCGCCCGGCGAGCGGTCCTCGGCGACGATCCAGCTGTAATTGCCGTCGAGCTTGAGCCCGCCGAGCGTCAGCGCGGCCGTGGCTTCGACACCATGCGCCTCGGCGCGCGAGACGTTCGAATAGAAGCCGAAGCGGCGCGTCGCGGGATCGCCGGGGACGAAGCACAGCGGGTTGGTCGACGTGCCGCTGCAGCTGTTGAAGATGACCAGGTTCGTCGTCCGGCGGTCGAACCAGGCCGCGCCGACGACGAGCTTGCGATCGAACAATTGCTGTTCGATGCCCGCTTCCCAGCCCTTCGCCTCCTCGGGGTCGAGAGCGGTGTTGCCGAATTCGCTGAACAGCTGGAACAGGCCGGGCGCCTTGAACCCCTCGCCATAGCTCGCGCGCAGGATCGTGCCCGTGGACAGCCGCCACACGCCGCCCGCGGCGAACAAAGTCTGGCCGCCGAACCGATCATGGTCGTCGTAGCGGACGCCGCCGTTGAGCGTCAGCCCGTCGAGCGGTTCGACGCTAAGCTGGCCATAGGCGCTCGTAATCTCGGCCTCGCCGCGCGCGAAGGCCGGGACGGGTACCGCGAGCGACGCCGAAGGCGAGCGGCTGCGGAAGGTCGAGCGTTCATTCTCGGCGCCGAAGATCGCGGTGACGCGATCGGCGATGTCGAAGCTGCCCTGATATTCGAAGCGCTTGTTCTTCCCGTCGGCCTCGAAGCTCTGCGGCCGCGCGCGCGTCGGGTTGAAATTGTCGCGGTTGGTGTCGGTATAGGCAAAAGCGACACGGTTGCGGAAGCGCCCGTCGACCAGATCGACGTTGAGCCCGGCATAGCCGACGAATTCCTTGTTGAGTCCATAGTCGGCGCTGTCGGTGTTGAAGCCGTCGAATTCGACCCGCCCGCTCGAATAATAGCCGCGCAGATCGACGCTGACATTGTCGGCCAAGGTGAGTTCGGCGCGCCCCGAGACATTGCTGTTGCGATAGCCGTCGGCCTCGACCCCGCCGAACGCCTTGGCGTGCGACGAGATGCCGTCGGTGGTGAAGCGCTGGCCGCCGATGCGCCAGGCGAGCGGCCCGGCGCGCCCGCCGATCGCGGCGCGTGCGCTGATGGTGTCGCGCGATCCGGCCTCGAGATCGAAGCTGCCTTCGAGTGCTTTTTCGGGCGCGGCGGTGACGATATTGACCACGCCGCCGATCGCCTGGCTGCCCCACAGGATCGACTGCGGCCCGCGCAATATCTCGATCCGCGAAATGTCGCCGGTGAGCAGATTGGTGAAGTTGAAGCCGCCGCCGGTCGACGACGGATCGTTGAGCTTGACCCCGTCGATCACCGCGACCGTATGCTCGGATTCGGCGCCGCGGATACGCAGCGAGGTCGAGGTGCCATAGCCGCCGTTGCGCGCGATGCTGACCCCCGGCGTGCGCAGCAGCAATTCGGTGACGCCGATATCCTGGCTGCGGTCGATCGCTTCCTTGTCGAGCACCGCGACCGACGACGGAATCTCGTCGAGCGTCAGCGGCGCGCGCGTCGCGGTGACGATGATGTTGTCGGCTTCGCCCGCTTCTTCTTCGGCAAAAGCGGGCAGCGCGGCCGCGATGGCGGCTACGGAAAGCGTGGTACGAATGATAGTCCTGAACATGATAACCCCATCGACAAGACCGCTCGCGCGCAGGGTCGATGCGATTGTCCTGGAGCGGACGCGCGACATCGGCCCGCGCCCATGCACGGCCACCTTTGTCGTCGCTCGGGTTCACTCCCCGTCCGCCCGGCACACCCTGTCCGCACGAAAGACGACGGCGACGGGCAGGTCTCCTGGCTCGCGGGTCGGTGCCGGTTCGGGCCGCCTTCTCAGGACTTCACGTCCCAATGGCATATGGCCCGATGGCTCTCCGCTTACAGTTGCAGGGGCAGCCGGGGTTTCGCACCCCATTCCCTTTTGATCCCCTCTCGGGGAACCTGTCGCTGGCGGCGCCCCTAACGCGATTCCGTAGCGGCGGTCAATTGCTGCGTTGCAGCGGCGGTCAGGCGGCCTTCATCCACACGACGAGCGCGAAGCGCGTCGCGCGCGCCGGCAGCGTGCGGTGCGGGGTGAAACGGTCGAGGAACAGCGCGGTCCCGGCGGGGCAATCGGGCTGGACGCGCGGCAGGCCGGCGAGGCGGTAGTCGGGGATTTCGAAGCCGTCTTCGACCTGCTCGCCGAGCGGCGCGGGCTGGCGCGCGGCGACGACTTCCAGCCCGCCGCTGTCGGGACCGATATCGCCGAGCGGGATCCACGCGGTGACGAGCACCTTGCCGCAGCCGGTGCCGTCGTCGCGCGCGACGTCGCTGTGCCACGCGTGGCGATGCTCGGGGAAACAGGCGATGCTGGCGCGGACGCGGACGATCTTGCCCGCGAGTTTGCGGCCGCAGAGGTCTTCGGCGGTCTCGACGAGGCGCGCGTCGTTCGCTAGCGCCTGCAGCCGCGCCCCGCGGTGGGCGTCGGTGCAGACCGCGACACGCAGCAGGTTCGCGACGCTGCGTTCCTGGGCATAGACGCGATCGATGCGCTCGGTCAGCAGTGCGCCGGGCGCGGTCTGATCGAAGGGCAGGTAGAGCGCGCGCGCGACGCGGTCGATATGCTCTGCGATATCCTCGCGCGCGGCGAGGACCTGGTCGCGGTCGAACAAGGGCAGCGCGGCATAGCCCTCGGTGGCAAAGGCCTCGGTGCTCACGGTCGCGCGCGGCCGAAGGTGGTCACCGTGGGCCAGTCGCCGCCCGTCTCGACGTGCGCGTCGATGCCATAGACGGCGCGCAGCCGCTCGGGGGTCAGCACTTCGGCGGGCGTCCCGTCGGCGGCGATCGTGCCGCCGTCGATCAGCAGCAGCCGGTCGCAATAGCGCGCCGCCATGGTGAGGTCGTGGAGCACCGCGATCACCAGCGCGCCGGCGTCGGCCTCGCTGCGCATCAGTTCCATCACGTCGATCTGGTGCCCGGGATCGAGGC
Organism: Sphingopyxis sp. GW821-FHT12F08; assembly: GCF_058806755.1. Taxonomy (NCBI): domain Bacteria; kingdom Pseudomonadati; phylum Pseudomonadota; class Alphaproteobacteria; order Sphingomonadales; family Sphingopyxidaceae; genus Sphingopyxis; species Sphingopyxis sp. GW821-FHT12F08. The sequence goes on along the minus strand of NZ_JBXAQA010000002.1, from coordinate 569,119 downwards.
TGGCGAGCGGCTCGTCGGCGATCAGTGCGGGCGCCTCGACCGCCAGCGCGCGCGCGAAGAGCGTGCGGGCGCGCTCGCCGCCCGACAATTCGGTGGCGATGCGGTCTTTCAGATCGAGCACGTCGGCGCGCTCCATCGCGCGGGCGATGGCGGCGCTGTCGGCCGCGGCGATCTTCGACATCGGGGCGAGGTGCGGTAGGCGGCCGAGCCCGACGAGCCGCTCGACGGTGAGCGGCCAGTGCAAGGTCTGCCCCTGCGGCAGATAAGCGACCTGCCGCGCGAGCCTGGCGCGCGGCATCGCCGCGACATCCCCGCCATCGAGCAGCACGCGCCCGGTGGCGGGGATCAGCGCGAGCATCGCGCGCGCCAGCGTCGACTTGCCCGCGCCATTGGGGCCGACGATACCGGTCAGCGTGCCGGGGGCGAAGGCCGCGCTGACGCCCGTCACCACCGCGCGGCGGCCGAGTGTCACGCCGACATTCTCGAGGGTCAGGCTCACCATATCCGCCGCTCCCGCATCAGGTGAAGGAGGAAGACCGGCACCCCGAGGAAGGCGGTGACGACGCCGAGCTTGAGCTCGTTGGTCGTCGGGATCACGCGCACGCCGAGATCGGCCAAGGTCAGCAAGGCCGCGCCGCCGATCGCCGAGGGCAGCAGGATCGCCGAGGGGCTGCGGTCGGTGAGCGGGCGGATCAGGTGCGGCACGATCAGTCCGACGAAGCCGATCGCCCCCGACACCGCGACCGCGCCGCCGACCCCGATCGCGGTGCCGATCAGCAGCCGCAGCCGCAGCTTGCCGATGTCGGTGCCGAGTGCCTGCGCGGCATCCTCGCCGAGCGTCAGCGCGTCGAGCGCGCGGCCGTTCCACAGCAGCATCGCACTGCCGATCGCGATGCACGGCAGCGCGATCCAGACGTGGTCGAACGAGCGGTTCTCGAGGCTGCCGAGCAGCCAGGTCATGATCTCCATCGCCGCGAAGGGGTTGGGCGAGAGGTTGAGCGCGAGGCTGGTCCCCGCGACCGCGAGTGTCCCCACTGCGATGCCCGCGAGGATCAAGGTGAGCGGGCTTTCGGCGCGGCCGGCGAGCGCGAACAGCAAGGCCAGCGAGAGCAGCGCGCCGCCCGTCGCGAGGATGGGCAGCATCAGCGGATGCAGCTCGGCGAGTCCGAAATAGATCGCCGCGACCCCGCCCAGCGCGGCGGCGTTCGAGGTGCCGAGCACCGAGGGCTCGGCGAGCGGATTGCGGAGATAACCCTGCAACGTGGCCCCTGCGAGCCCCAGCATCGCGCCGACCGCGAGCGCGAGCAATGTGCGCGGCAGGCGAAGGTCGAAGAGGATGATCGTCGCGACCTTGTCGCCGTCACCCGTCGCGGCGGCGAGCAGGCGTGCGACCGAAAGATCGACGGCGCCGAAGAGCAGCGACGCGACTGCCGCGACGAGCGTCAGCGCGGCGAGCGATGCGACCAGCGTCCAGCGCGGCGGAGCGAAGCGGGTCATCACGCACCTCCCGCATCGTGACGCGCGATCTGGGCGACGATGCTGCGCGCGGCCTGCGTATAAGCGGGGCTGCCGCAGACGGTCCAAGCCTGCGGCACGCTGATCCGCGGAATGTCTTTCAGCGCCGGATGATGGAGCATCTCGCTTCCCTGGTCGGTTACGATGTCGGTGGCGCTTTCGACGATCAGGAAATCGGGCCGCGCGGCGACCATCTCCTCGAGGCTCAATTGCGAGAGCGGCGGCTTGCCGAGCTTGCCCGCGAGATTGACGAGCCCGACGCGCCCCATCAATTCGTCGATCAGCGTGCCCGTGCCGGTCATATAGCCGCGCCGCTGGTAATAGGCCGCGACGCGCCCGCGCCCGGGCTTCGGCAATCCCGCCAGTTCGCCCTGCATATGCGCGACCAGCGTCTCGCCGCGCGCGGGATGGCCGACCGCGGCGGCGGTCTGATGGATCGAGGCGTAAATCTGACCCAGCCGGTCGGCGGTTTCGAGGTCGAGCAGCGGATAGTCGGCCTCGGGCAGCGCCGCGAGCGCCGCGCTGCGGCTCGCGGGCATGCCGACGATCAGGTCGGGTTCGATCGCCAATATCTGCTCGGCCGAATTGCTGAGCAGCGGGATGCCGTGAGCTTTTGCGGCCTCGCCCGACATTTCGGCGTCGGTCGCATTCTTGGTCAGCCCTGCGATCTGCCCGCGGTCGGCCAGCGCGAGCACGAGCTGGTCGGCGCAGAGGTTGATCGAGACGATGCGCTGCGGGACCGCGGGGGCCTTGGCGGCCGGGGCAGGGGCGGCCGCCCACAGCGCGCCCGCGCCGCCGAGCAGCAGCGCCGCACCGATGGCGTAGGCCGGCCTCAAAACTCGATCCCCGCCTGCGCGCGGACATTCTGTTCGCGGAAGGGATGCTTGACCTGCCCCATTTCGGTGACGAGGTCGGCGGCGTCGATCAGTGCCTGCGGCGCGTTGCGGCCGGTGATCACGACATGCGTCAGCGCGGGCTTGGCGGCGAGCGCCGCCAGCACCTCGTCGACGGGCAGATAGTCGTAGCGCAGCACGATGTTGAGCTCGTCGGCGATGACCATCCTGTACGCGGGGTCGGCGATCATGCGCTTGGCCTCTTCCCATGCGGTGCGCGCGACCGCGATGTCGCGGCTGCGGTCCTGCGTGTCCCAGGTGAAGCCCTCGCCCATCGGCTTGAATTCGGCAAGCTCGGGAAAGCGGTCGAACACCGCCTTCTCGCCGGTCGCCATCGCGCCCTTGACGAACTGGACGATGCCGACCTTCATCCCGTGCCCGATCGCGCGGATCGCCATGCCGAGCGCGGCGGAGGTCTTGCCCTTGCCGGGTCCGGTATGGACGATGATCAGGCCCTTCTCGACGGTCTTTTTGGCGACCTTCTTCGCCTGCGCCGCCTGCAGCTTCTGCATCTTCGCCTTATGCTCGGCGTCGGTGCGGGGCGGCTTCATCAGAAGCGCACCCGCACGCCGCCATAGGCCGAGCGGCCGTAGGTGCCGTAGTTGAAGGCGGTGGCGTAATCGGCGTCGAACAGATTGTCGATGCGGCCGTAGAGCTCGAGATGTTCGCCGATCGGGAAAGACGCGCGCACGCCCGCGAGCGCATAGCCGTCGAGCCGGACATTGTTGGCGAAATCGTCGAAGCTGTCGCCGACCAAGGTCAGCGTTGCGCCGGTCGAGAGGCCGAACGCCCAGTCATAATCGACCGACAGGCTGGCGGCATGCTCGGCGCGGCGCGGCAGGCGGTTGCCGTCGAACCCCGGGCGGCCCGAGCGGTCGCGCGCGTCGATCAGGCTGTAGGAGGCCGTCAGGTTCAGCGCGTCGACCGGGCGCAGCACCAGCGCCGCCTCGATCCCCTTGGCGCGCGTGCGGTCGATATTGCCATAGGTGAAGGTCGCATTGTCGAAATTGATCTGGTCGGTCGTGTTGCGCAGGAAGGCGGTGAGCGAGAGCGTCGCGCGGCCTTCCGCGAGGCTCTGGTCGACGCCGATGTCGTAGCTTTTCGACCGCTCGGGACGCAGTGCGCCATTGCCGCTGAACGCGTCGAAGAGCTGGTACAGCGAGGGTGCCTTGAAACCCTCGCCATAGCTCAGGCGGATGTTCGTCGCGCCGTCGTTCGGCGAATAATTGGCGTTGGCGCCGAGCGTGGTGGCGCCGCCGAACTGGTTGTGGTCGTCGTGGCGGACGCCGCCGGTCAGCGAAAGGCCGGTCAGCGGCTGGACGATGGCGAGCGCGTAGACGCTGTCGATATTCGCCTTCTGGCGGTCGGTCGACCCGAAGCCGAAGAAATCGTAATCGGGGCGCTCATGCTCATAACCGAAGATCAGCTTCGCCGCCTCGCTCGGCGCGACGACGCCCTGATATTCGAAGCGCAGATTGGTGCCCGAATAGCCGTAATCGGGCGCGGTGCCGCGCACGAAATAATAGTCGCGGTCGTTCTGCAGCCAGGTCACCGCGGTGCGGCTGGTGAAGCGGCCGTCGAACAGCGCGACGTTGAGCCCTGCATAGCCCGTATATTGGTCGAGCTTCGCGGCGTCGCCGCTGTCGGCGGGGGTGCCGAAGAAGCTGTCGAAATCGACGTCGGCGTGAATGTAATAGCCGCGCAGGTCGAGGCTGAGCGTGTCGCTGAACGCGATCTTCAGCCGCGCGTTGCCGGCGAAATTCTTGTAGCCGTCCTTCTCCGGCCCGACCGTGACCGCCGGAATGCCGCCGGTGCGAAAGTAAGCAGCGCCGATGCCGCCCGAAATGCGTCCGGTCGTGCCCGACACGTCGGCTTTGGCACCGAGGGTGTCGCTATAGCCGTAATCGGCCGAAGCATTGGCCGCAAAGCCCTCGGCGGGGGTCGCGGTGGTCAGGCTGACCACGCCGCCGATCGCCTGGCTGCCGTGAACGACCGAGTTCGAGCCGCGCAGCACCTCGATCCGGTCGATATTGGCGGTGAGCAGATGGCCGAAATCATAGCCGTCGCCGATGCCGCTCGGGTCGTTGACCTTGACCCCGTCGATCAGCACCAGCGTTTGCGTCGTCTCGGCGCCGCGTAGCGAGATGCCCGTGACCGATCCGGTGCCGCCGGTGCGGCTGAAGCGCACGCCGGGGGTGGTCGCGAGCAGGTCGACGACATCGACCGACTGGCGTGTCTCGATCGTCGCCGCGTCGATGATGGTGATCGCCTGGCCGGCCTCGTCGCGCGGCTGTTCGATGCCCGACGCGGTGACGACGATGTCGTTTTCCGGGCTTTCGGCGGCGAGCGCGGGTGTCGAAACCGCTAGCGCGGCGGTGGAAAGGAGAAGCGGCTTGAACATCGAAAACCCCCGTACGCCATGAGCGAGGGCGGGAGCCTGCCGGGGCGCGGGCGCGACCGGCCGGGCGAGGGGCGGACGGGCGTTGGCGCCAGACCCCTTGCACCGAAGGCGGCTCCAGCCCGCCTTGGTCGTCGCTCGACGGAAGTCTCCGTGCCCTGGCCTTTCCCTGGACCGAGGCATTGAGCGACCCACGCCGGCAGGTCTCCTGGCTCGCGGGTCAGGGCCCGATGCACGCCTTCCCAGGTTGCCCCAGTGGCCGGCGCGGATAACCCGCGCCTGTGCATCGCACTCGCCGCTTACAGTTGCAGGGACAGCCGCGGAATCGAAGGGCTTGCGGGCAAGCCTTCTCACCGCGTTCCCATTTTAAGCCCTTTCGGGCACCGGTGCGATCTTGCGGGGGCCGAGGCTCCCGCGGGGGTGCCCATAAAGGAGCGGCGCATTTTGGCAATCGGCTTTTGCGGCGGTGGATCGGCAGGTCGTGGGCGAAGGCGAACAAGCTGATCCTCCCCGGAACGGGGAGGGGGACCATGCGAAGCATGGTGGAGGGGTACGGGAGATCATGCGCCGCGCCCGACTGCCCGTACCCCTCCACCACCCTTCGGGTGGTCCCCCTCCCCCTGCGGGGGAGGATCGGCGACGTCCACCCCCAACACCCGCCAAGTCATTTGCCAAGGCTGTGTTGGCCATTTAATACGGCCCCGAAGATGTTTTCATTCCGCCGTCCCGTGACCATGCCGCCCGCGACCGAAGAGCCGGGCCTCGCGCCGCTCCCCGACCCCGGCGCGGCACCTCCGCCCGAGTCGCCGCGCCGCCGCCGCTGGCGGCGTTTCCTGCGCGTCCTGACCATCGCCTTCCTGCTCTTCCTGCTGCTCGTCGGCTGGCTCGCGATCACCGCACCGCTGTCGAAATCCCTGGAGCCGATCGCGCCGCCGCAGATCACCCTGCTCGCGTCCGACGGCACGCCGATCGCGCGCATGGGAGCGATCGTCGACGAGCCGGTGAAGGCGGGGGACCTGCCCGACCATGTCAAACAGGCGTTCCTCGCGATCGAGGACCGGCGCTTCTATAGCCATTGGGGCGTCGACCCGCGCAGCATCGCGCGCGCGGTGTGGGCCAATGTGACCGGCGGGCGCACGCAGGGCGGCAGCACGATCACCCAGCAGCTCGCCAAATTCACCTTCCTCTCGCCCAAGCGCACGCTTGGCCGCAAGGCGCGCGAGGCGCTGATCGCCTTCTGGCTCGAAGCCTGGCTCAGCAAGGACGAGATCCTCGAACGCTATCTTTCGAACGCCTATTTCGGCGACAACACTTACGGGCTGCGCGCCGCGTCGATGCATTATTTCTATCGCCAGCCCGAGAAGCTGACCAAGGCGCAGGCGGCGATGCTCGCGGGGCTGGTGCAGGCGCCCTCGCGCCTCGCGCCGACCAAGAATCCCAGGCTCGCCGAGGCACGGATGCGGCTGGTGCTCGGCGCGATGGCCGACGTCGGTTACCTGACCGAGGCCGAGGCGAAGGCGATGCGCACCCCCCGGATCGACGTGCGCACGCGCAATACCTTGCCGACGGGCACCTATTTCGCCGACTGGGCGCTGCCCGAGGCGCGCAAGCAAAGCGACGTCGGCTATTCGCGCCAGACGATCACCACGACGCTCGATTCGCGGCTGCAGGCGGCGGCGCGGCGCGCGGTCAACGGCGCGGCGCTCGGCAAGGCGCAGGTCGCGCTGGTGGCGATGCGCCCCAATGGCGAGGTCGTCGCGATGGTCGGCGGGCGCGACTATGCCAAATCGCCCTTCAACCGCGTGACGCAGGCGCGGCGCCAGCCGGGCTCGACCTTCAAGCTCTTCGTCTATCTCGCCGCGCTGGAAGCGGGATGGGATCCCGACGATATCATCGACAACCGGCCCATCGAGACCGGCAGCTATCGCCCGAAAAATGCGGGCGGGGCCTATTCGGACACGATCACGCTGGAGGACGCTTTCGCCTCGTCGAGCAATGTCGCGGCGGTGCGGCTGATGGGCGAGGTCGGCAGCGAAAAGGTGATCGCCTTGGCGCGGGCGCTCGGCGTCACCGCGCCGCTCGCCGAGGGCGATCCCAGCCTCGCGCTCGGGACGTCGAGCATGACGCTGATGGAACTCACCGCGGCCTATGCGGGGGTCGCGGGCAACAGCTATCCGGTCGAGCCGCACGCCTTCGAGACCGAGGAAGCCGGCTGGTTCGAAAGCCTGTTCTCGGGCCCCGACAGCTTCTCGTCGGACGATCATGAGGCGATCGAGCAATTGCTGCGCGCCGCGGTCAACCGCGGTACCGGGCGTGCGGCGCGGCTGCCGACCGCCAATTTCGGCAAGACCGGGACCAGCCAGGATAGCCGCGACGCGCTGTTCGTCGGCTATGCCAATGGCCTCGTCGTCGGCGTGTGGGTCGGCAACGACGACAACACCCCGCTGGCGGGGGTGACCGGCGGCAGCATCCCCGCGCGCATCTGGCGCGACTTCATGGTCCAGGCGTCGGGCAAGGGCCAGCGCGCGCCGCCGCCGACGAAGAGCCGACCGACCGACCCCGTCCAGCCGCTCGACGTCCCCGATATCGGCGCCATTCCTGTGGGCGAGACGACGCAGATCGGCGTGCAGGACGGCAATGCGGTGATCACGACCGAGATCAACGGCACACGCATCGACCTCAAGCTCCCGATCCCCAAGGACCGCCCGACTGAAACGCCACCGCCCGAACCGCAGCCACCGCCGCCATAAGCGAACCCCGGCCGGGCTAGGCCATCGGGTGTAGCCCGTCCGGGCGATGCGCCCGGCGGCGGCGCGCCGCACACTCTCCTGGCTTGAAGGGGAGTGGCAATGCGGCCTGATCCGGCAGTCGGACTGATCATCGGGATGATCGTGGCAGCGGGTGCGCCGCCGGCGATCGCCGCGCCGCCGGCCGAGCCGTCGGTTCCGCCGGTCTGCCAGCGCGCCAGCCACGAGCGACTGCTCGTCCGCGAGGGGCGCGACGTGTGCGGCGCCAGCCTCAATCGCGCGGGGCAGCCGATGGCGATGGGCTATCTGCCCACCGCCTGCCCGCGCGACAGTGACGTCTATCGCATCGACGCTGCGGGGCGCGCCGATCGCTGCATCCGGCGCCCCGCGGCTCAGGGGGAAAAATCATGATCCGTCATCCGCTCGCGCTGGTGCTCGCCGGCGCGTCGCTGCTCGCCTTCGCCGCGCCGCCCGCCGAGGCGCGCAAGCGCGAAGCCGCACCCGTCGATCTGTCGGGCGAAAGTCCCGCCGCGCTCGCGGGACAGGGCGCCGCGGCGCTCCGCGCGGGCGACAGCGCCAGGGCCATCGGGCTGCTCTCCGAACTCGTTGCGCGCCAGCCGCGCCACGGCGGGAATCAGGCGCTGCTCGCGCTCGCCTGGCAGATGCGCGGCGAGAGCGACGCGCAGGCGCTCGACCTCGCGCAGGCGGGCTACGATCTCGCCGGGCGCGCCGAGCCGGGGCAATATTGGCCCGCGGCGATGGCGGGGCGTGTGGCTTTCGATCAGGGCAAATATGATCAGGCTGCCGACCATTTCGCGCGCGCCGCGCTGCTCCGTCCCGCCGATGGCCGCGCGCTCGCCGCGCTGGCGTCGGCGGCCTATATGAACGGCGACCTCGGGCTCGCGGGGGTCGCCGCCGAGCGCGCCGTCGCGCTCGATCCGGCCGATGTCGCGTCGCAGCGGGTCGTCGCCTTCGCCGCCGCGGCGTCGGGCGACCGGGCGGGAGCGCTGGCGGGGCTCGACCGGCTTGCGGCGCTGGCCCCGGCCGAGGCCGATCGCGACCGCGTGCGTGCGATGCAATTGCTCCAGACCGGCGCGCTCGACACGCCGTCCGAGGCCGAGGGCGAGAGCGGCGTCGCCGCCTCGCCCGACCAGATCTCGCTCGATGTTGCGATCATCCTTGCGCAGAACACCCGCCGCGAGCGCACGGGCATCAATCTGCTCGACGGTCTGGGGCTGCAATATGGGCTGGGGCGCCAGTCGACGCGCACGATCGCCCGCGACGGGCAGGGCAACAACAGCAACAATTACCAGCGCGTGCTGACCGCCTCGATTTCGATCCCGCAGCTCAACTACAACCTCAACCTCTTCAACCGCGGCGGGCAATATTATTCGGTCGTCGCGCGGCCGCAGCTCACCGCCTATCGCGGCGAGCAGAGCGAATTCTTCGTCGGGCGCCAGGTGCGCGTCGCGGTGAGCGGGGTCAATCTCGGCACGCTCGAACAGATCGACATCGGCATCGAGATGAAGGTGACGCCGGTCGAGATCACGCCCGAGGGCACGCGTATCCGCATCGAGACGGGGCGCAGCTTCCTGACCAGCGACCCGGCGGGCAGTTTCACCGAACAGCTCACGACCTTCCGCCAAAAGGTCGCGGCGACCGCCGAGATCCGCTTCGGCGAGACTTTGGTGCTGTCGGGGCTGACCGAGACGGTCGACGACAAGACCTTTTCCAAGACCCCGGTGCTCGGCGACGTGCCGCTGGTCGGCAATCTGTTCAACGAACGCAACACCACGCAGCGGCGCGATTCGGTGCTGGTGCTCGTCACCCCGACGCGGCCGATGGCGCTGCCCGGGCGCCCCTGGGCGCGCTCCGACCAGGTCGATCGGCTCGCGAAGCTGTGGACCGAGGTCATCGACCCGATGAGCGACGCGGGCGTCGCCGGGCAGCGCCTCGCGCGCATGCCTTTCTTCACGCGCATGACCCGCGCCGACGTCGCGATGCCGATGCCCGGCGCGCGCCAGGTCGCCGCCGAAATGATCGGGGAACTCGCCCCGGGAAGCTGAGACTTGTCCAATATTTTGAGGAGGGAAGACATGAACTGGAGACATTTAACGGCGCTGCTCGCGGCGACATCGACCTTCGCACCGGCTTCGGCCGAGGTGCGGATCATCGTCGAACCGCATGACAGCGCCCCCAACGCCAATATCGGCAAGATGGCCGAACATGACAATGACACGCCTTTCGTGTCGCCGGGCGGGACGGTCGAGATCGAACGCAGCAGCGATACCTATTTGTGGGTGTATGAACATGGCATCAACCTGATGCCGACGCAGTTCAGCGACGACGATACGAATGTCACCGGCAGCGAGTTCACATCGAACGACGGGCGGTTGGCGCGCGTGCTGCTCCCGCTGTTTCAGGTTGGAACGCAGCAGACGTTCACGCCGGCCGGAACGAAGGCGTTCAAGGTCAATGTCCGGCGCGAAGCGCAGGCCGGCGACACGGTCAATTTCACCATCTCGAAAGCGAATGGCGCGATCAGGTTCAAGGGGCGCATCACGTGCGCCGTCAATACGACCGAGTCGCTGTCCACGCTGACCGGCCTGACCGCGTCGGCCGAAGCGATCGGCGCGGGCGGGCAGGGCAGTTTCACCTTCCGCTTCGACAAACCGCTGCCGTGCCAGAGCCAGCAGGTGCAGATCAGCCTGCCTGCCTGTTTCGAAAGCGCGGTGCCGGGTTCATCGGCGCGGGGCCGCTTCTTCTCGCCCTTCCTGCGGCCGACCGATCCCAAGCAGCTGACGCTGCCGATCTTCGCTGCCGCGCCGGGCACCTGCACCAATGGCGGCGGCGACATCAAGGTGACGAGCAACGGCGTGACCAAGGCGGTCGCGGTGCGCTTCTTCGACAATTCCACGCTGAGCAAACCCAAGCCGCTGGTGCCGCAGATCCCCGACACGCTGAAGCCCCAGCCGATCAATCCGAATGCCCCCGCAACGCCCAAGCCCAAGGGGCCGGGCGAGGGCTGATGGACATGAAAACAAGGGGTCGTCCCATCCTTTGAATTTCGAGGAGAAAGATGATGCAGAAAGTCCTGATAATAGCCGCGATCAGCCTCGCCGCCATCGCTACGCCGCTGGCGGCGCAAATCCAGCCTTTGCCCGACAATCCGCTGGCGAAGAAACCGACGCTGGAGATCGCGCCGCTCGGCTTTACCGAAGTACCCTCGGGGACGATCCTGCTCCCCGTGACCACTGGCACTGGCGCTGGCGCAACGACCGAAGTACCGCTGCGCATCCGCACCGTCGGCGGCGGGGGCAGGGTGACGCTGTCGATCGCGGTCGATGGCGCCAACGCCAGCCGCTTCACGCTGATCGACCCGCCGCCGATCACGTCGGTCGGCGGACAGCAGATCGTGACCGCGGGCATCCAGCAGCAGCCCGTTATGGCCGCCGCCAGCCTCGAGGCCGATCCGGTGTTCCGGATGCTCAAGGTGACCGGTACCGGCGCCTTCCCCTCGACGATGCCGGGCGAGCACCGCGTCACCGTTACCGCCCGCGAGGGCAACGGCAACAGCATCAGCCGCAGCTTCACCGTGCGCTTCATGCGCGCCGCGGCGAAGCCCGCGCTCGTCGCCTCGGCGACCGCGAGTCAGGAGCGCGCGACCGACCGGTCGGCGGGCTTCAACAGCGCACAGCTCGAAATGGTGCCGACGGGCGAGGTGCCCTTCGTCCCCTTCAACAAGGTGCAGATCCGCCCCGCGTCGGGGTCGGTGATCAATTGGCACCCGCTCGACCCGGGCAGCGAGATCATCTGCCTCTATGGCGGCTTTCGCTATGCCTGCGAGCCGCTGACCCCGCTCGCGCCCGACCGCCTGCCGGGGGCGATCACGGTCAAGGTCCCCGATATCGGTCGCGGCAAGAGCGTGCGCATCGTGCTGACCGGCCCTTATGGCGAGAGCAATGCGGTGAGCGCGACGATCGACAGCGAGGTCAGCCGGACGCAGCGCGAACGCCTGCAGACCGCGCAATTCGGAGGCAAGCATCTGTTCCGCGCCGCGCCGGCGGTGCGCGGCACCGACCTGCCCACAAATGGCGATCCGGTGAAATGCGGCGTGCCCTATCTGGTGTGGAAGGACATGACGGTGGCCGACAAGGTCTTCTATTCGCCGCCGCCGGGCGCGCTGCCGATCGGGATCAAGCTCGGCGGCGAGCCCAAGGTGCGGATCGTCTCGGTCCCGCGCGGGCTGCGGATCACCGACAATCCCGACGCCAGCTGGGCGCAGCTCGAAAGCGACGTGCCCGCAGGCATCACCAACTTCTACGTCTACGACACGACCTATAGCTACACGACGCAGGTCGGGGAGTGCGCCGACCGGCGGCGTTGATGCGTTAAAGCCGAACTACTCGCTTCCGTTCGTGCTGAGCTTGTCGAAGCACCGTCCTTCTTCGTGCGGCGTCAAAAGAAAGAACGACCCTTCGACAAGCTCAGGGCGAACGGTTGGGATTTATAGCACGGTGCTCTGCGACTGGACAGCCGCGGCGAGCGCAGCGGGGTCGACCGGCTTGATGAAGAGGGGCCAGCCCGTCGCCGCGATGTCCTGCGCGGTGGCGGGCGCGGCGTCGCCGGTCATCACCAGCACGCGCGCGTCGGGCCAGGCGGTACGCAGCATCGCGGCCGCATCGGCGCCGGTCAGTTCGCGGCCGATATGCCAGTCGGTAACGATGACGTCGGCTTGCCATGCGCCGTCGCGGAGCGCGGCAATTTCGGAAGCGTCATGCACCGCACGCGCATCGGCCCCGGCCAGCGTGAGCAAGTTGGTTAGCGCGGTCGCACCCGCGCGGTCGTCGTCGATTACCAGCACGGCGATGCCGGTCAGATCGACGTCGCTCGTCGCGTGTTCGGTCACGGGTATCGCGACGGCGTCGGCGACGGGCAGCGCCAGCGCGAAGCGTGCACCCTTACCGCCGCTGTCGAGCGCCAGCTCGCCCCCCATCAGCCGCGCCAGTTCGCGCGCGATCGACAGGCCGAGGCCCATGCCCGTCCCTTGGCCGCCCTGCGAATAGGCGTCGAAGGCGGTGGCGACGAACCCGGCGTCGAAGCCGATCCCGTCGTCGGCAACGACGATCCGGACCTGTGCGCCATCGGCCGCGGCGGCGAGGCGAAGATGCGCGGCGCGCGAATGGACGATGGCGTTCTGCATCAGGTTGCGCAGGATGCGGGTGACCAAAGTCGGGTCGGCGCGCACCCACAAGGGCGTCGCCTCGACATCGATCGCCAGCCCCGCCTGCGCCGCCGCCGGCCGCAGCTCGTCGGCGAGCGCGGCGAACAGCGGCGCGAGCGCGACGGCTTCGGGATGCACCGCGACCGCGCCGCTTTCGATACGCAGATGCTCCATCATCCGCTCGAGCAGCGCATTGGCCTCGGCAAATCCGTGGGTCACGCCCTCGGCCGCCTCCTCTCGCCGCACGGGGTCGGGATGGCGCCGCATCTGCTGGAAAAAGAGCATCGCCGCCTGCAGTGGCTGGCGCAGATCGTGCGACGCGGCGGCGATGAAGCGCGTGCGCGCGTCGCGCGCGTCCTGCGCGTCCTCGAGCGCGACGGCGAGCTCGCCGGACAGCCGCTCGGCGGCGAGGCGGCTCGCGATCGCCGAGCGGATCGCCTGTTTCAGGATCAGCGCGACGACGATCATCAGCCCGCCGAACGCCATCAGGAAGCCCGCGACCGACCCCGCATATTCGGTGTCGGCCTGAAGGAAGAAGATCGCCGCCGACCCGAAGATGCTGAGCACCGCAAAGACATTGGTGCCGATCGATTCGGCGGTCGAGATCACCTGCCCGCTGATCGCCGCCGAATAGAAGATCACCATCAGCAATTGCAGCGGCTCGCTGGCGAAGGGGAGGAGCAGCCACACGCTCGACGCGACCGCGAGGTCGAAGAGGATCGCGACGAGCTTGCCGAACGGGCTCCAGTAACGGTGGATCGCGTCGGCGTCGGGGCGGCGGATAAGGAAGAGGATCGGCGTCACCGCCATCACCAGCGTCACCGCCGCGGTGATCGCCGCCCATGTGCGCAGGTTCGCGGGCGGCACCAGCGGCTCGAACAGGCCGTAGACATAGTATAGCGTGCCGCCGACGAGCAGCGTGAAAATCCCTGCCATCGCGAATTCGAGCCGCGATTCGCTCGCGCGGATTTCGCGATAGGCCTGGCCGCCGTCAGCCTGGGGATCGCTCGCCGACAATCAGATCAGCCCCGCGCGGCGCGCGTTGGCGACCGCCTCGGTGCGGTTGCTCGCTTCCAATATGCCGATGATCTGGGCGACATGGACTTTGACCGTCGCCGGCGAGATGGCGAGTTCGCGCGCGATCTCCTTGTTCGACAGCCCGCGCGCGACATGACCGAGCACGTCGCGCTGGCGGCCGGTCAATGTGTCGGTCCGCGGCGGCGCAGGGGCTGGCTCGGCCTTGCCGAACGCCAGCGTCTCGACGCGTTCGGGCAAATAGCGCCCGCCTGCAAGGACCAGCTTCACCGCCGCCTCGATCACATCGGGCGACGCCGATTTGGGCAGAAAGCCATGCGCGCCCGCGGCGAGCGCGACGCGCAGGTCGGCATCGGCCTCCGACCCCGAAAAGACGAGCAGCCGTGCGTCGGGTGCAGTGGCGCGCAGCGCGGTGAGGCCCGCGGCGCTATCCTCGCCCGGGATATGGAAATCGACGAGGCAGAGGCGGAGGTCGGTCAGCGTCGCGGCGGTCGCCGCGGCGTCGGCGAAACGGTGGACGACGCTCACCTCGGCGCCGAGCGCATGTTCCATTGCCATCGCGAGCGCCCGCGCCATGAACGGATGATCGTCGCAAATCAGGACCTGCATGGCCGCTGTTCCCCCCGCGGCCCAAGCTACGGAAAAGGGCGCGGGGTTTCCAGCGCTGTTTCGCGCGCTATTCGGCCTCGGTGCTGAGCCCCAGTTCGGGGATGCCGATCGAGCGGCGCCCGCCGAAATCGGAGCGGACGACGATCGCGCCCTGCTTTTCCATATAGTCGACGAGCCGGCGGATGCGGCCGGGCGAGCGGCTGCCATAAGCGCGGCCGAGGATCTCGTCGTCGGGGCAGGGCTCGCCGTCCATCGCCGCGCGCACGATCTGCAGGAAAGGCGCGACCATCTCGTCGGGCAGCCGCCCCGCGACGGCCAGCGCCTCGCGCCAGCGCGGCTCGCCGGGGTCGAGCACGCCGCCCTTGGCGAGCGCGAAGCGGCGGCGGAAGGCGGCGAGGTCGAGCGGCACCTTCGCCAGGCGCTGCATCCGGCAACGCACGGTGAAATCCTGATACAGGAACGCCTCGGGGTGGAAGGCGCAGTCGGGATCGGCGAGCATCTCCTCCAGCGTCGCGACGATCACTGCGTCGCTTTGCTCGGCCACCTCGACCGCGGCGACGATGTCGAGCACCGGCGGGCCGTCCTCGCCCTCGTGCGGCGCGTCCTGCGCGGCGATGCGTTCGAGCAGCTCGTCCGCCGCCACCGGCTCGGGCTCCGGCGCGAAGACGCGCGGCGCCGCGGGCGCCTCCATCGCGGTGAACAGCATCGAGCGCATGTCGGCACCATCGGCCGTCGGCAGCGGCATCAGGCTGTGCGTGCCCATCCGCGTCGCCGTGCGCGTCGCGCCGATGCGCACCGACAGCGGGCGGCGCGAGATGGCGGGACCGAGCCCCAGGAAATGCCCGCGTTCGAGGTCGCGGATTGCCTCGGCTTGCCGACGTTCCATCCCCAAGAGGTCGGCGGCGCGCGCCATGTCGATGTCGAGGAAGGTGCGCCCCATCAGGAAATTGCTCGCCTCTGCGGCGACATTCTTGGCCAGCTTGGCGAGCCGCTGCGTCGCGATCGCGCCCGCGAGGCCGCGCTTGCGGCCGCGGCACATGAGGTTGGTCATCGCGCTGAGGCTCGCGCGGCGGACGGTGTCGGAGACGTCGCCCGACACGCTCGGCGCGAACATCTGCGCCTCGTCGACGACGACCAGCGCAGGGAACCAATGTTCGCGCGGCGCATCGAACAGCGCATTCAAAAAGGCCGCGACGCAGGTCATCTGCGCCTCGAGGTCGAGCGATTCGAGACTGAGCACGACTGAGGCGCGATGCTCGCGGATGCGCGCGCCCATCGCCGCGATCTCGCGCTCGTTATAGTCGCCGCCGTTGATCACGACATGGCTGTAGGCGTCGGCGAGGGTGACGAAATCGCCCTCGGGATCGATGATCACCTGCTGCACCATCGCGGCGCTTTCCTCGAGCAGGCGGCGCAGCAGGTGCGACTTGCCCGACCCCGAATTGCCCTGGACGAGCAGGCGCGTCGCCAGCAGTTCCTGGACGTCGATCTGCACCGGCTGCCCCCCGGCGTCGGTTCCGATTTCGATGCTGATGTTCACGCGCGCCGCCCTATCGGGCGCCCTCGCCGATGACAACCGGAGCGCGGCGCGGCCCGTCCGATTTTTGCGCGCGCGGTGCTTGCCAAGCGCGGCGGGCGGGGCGAGGAGGGACGCCATGGATTTCGACGACCAGCTCCGCCGCTATTTCGGCACCGCCGACCTGGCTGCGATTCCGCCCGCTGCGCTCGCGGCGGGGACCGAGCGTATGCAGGTCGATTTCGGGCTGGAAACCAACGGGGCGCGGCGTTTTGCCTTGTGGACTTTGCTCTACATGCTCGGCGCGGCGCCCGATCTGGACGTGGCGTTCAAGGACGAGGCCGACCGCAATTCGGCGCGCGACTTCATGGATTTGATCGATCGGGCTGGGGAGGGTTGATCTCCCCTCCCTTTTAGGGAGGGGCCGGGGGTGGGTAACCGCCGAAGGCGGTGCTCTTCCTCTTGCTCGCTGCGCTCGCTACCCATCCCTAACCCCTCCCTAAAAGGGAGGGGAATGGTTGTTGTCCCTAAAGCCCGCCCTCGCCATCGGCGTGCAGGCTCATCAGCGAATCCATCAGCCCGTCGTCGGCGCTCGAACATACCCCCAGCACCAGCGCCTCGTCGCAGCCGTCGGCGACGACATAGGCGTGGCCCATCGACGAATCGAGGTAGATGCCCTGACCGACCTCGAGCACGATCGGGTCGTAGAATTCGGTGTGCACCGCCATCCGGCCCTCGAGCACATAGATGAACTCCTCGCCCTGGTGATGGACGAGTTCGCCGAATTCGGTCGCGCTGTGCGCGCGGATGCGCGTCAGGATCGGGATCATGCGCTTCTGGCGCAGATCGGTGCAGAGATAATGATAGTCGTAATTGTCGGTGGTCACGCGCACCGCATTGTCGAGCGTGCCGACGCTGCGCCGCCCGGTGACGCGCGGCGAGGCCTCCTCCGATTCCTCGGCAAACAGGTCGGACATGCGCATGTTGAGCCGCTGGCTCAGCTGCTGCAATTTGTCATAGCTGAGCGTCAGCCGGTCATGCTCGACCTTCGACAGCGTCGACACGGGGATGCCCGACTTCGCGCTCATCTCCTTGAGCGTCCAGCGATTTCGCGACCTTATCGCGCGCATCACCTCGCCGAGCGTCGGCGGTTTGGTGCGGTTTGCCATCAAAGTCGCCATAAGCCGTTTGACAATTTTCTAATCAGGATCATTATGTCCCTATTGGGCTAACAGATGTCAGCCCTTGGTAAGGGGTCGCGCTGCTCGCTGCAAGGGCCAGTGAGGGCGCCATAAAATGGGAGGTGGCGATGCGTTTCGTTCGCAAGCTGATGATCGGACTGGCGGCACTCGCCGCGGTCCCGTTGATGGCGCAGGGGCCAGTCCCCGCGCCGCCCGCCAAAAAGGCCGAGGCGTCCGCGCTGCCCGCGGTAAAGACGCCCGCCGCGCCGGTCGCGCTTGACCGCGCCGATCTCGAGGCCTGGCTCGACGGTTACCTCCCCTATGCGCTCGAACGCGGGCGCATTCCCGGCGCGGTGGTCGTGGTCGTCAAGGACGGCCAGGTCGTGCTGGAGAAGGGCTATGGCTATTCGGACGTCGCGAAACGCGCGCCGGTGCTGCCCGAATCGACGCTCTTCCGCCCCGGCTCGGTGTCGAAGCTGGTGACCTGGACCGCGGTGATGCAGCAGGTCGAACTCGGCAAGATCGACCTCGACAAGGACGTCAACGCCTATCTCGATTTCAAGATTCCCGCCTATCAGGGCAAGCCGGTCACGATGCGCAACATCATGACGCACACCGCGGGCTTCGAGGAATCGGTGCGCCACCTGATCAGCAGCGATCCCAAGGCGGTGATGACGCTCAAGAAACAGATGCCGCTGGCGCTGCCCGAACGCGTCTTCGCGCCGGGTACGACCCCCGCTTACTCGAACTACGCCACCGCGCTTGCGGGCTATATCGTCGAGCGGGTGAGCGGCGAGGATTTCGATAATTATGTCGAAAATCACGTCTTCAAGCCGCTCGGCATGACGCATGCGACGTTCCGCCAGCCGCTGCCAAAGGCGCTCGAAGCGCATATGTCGAAGGGCTATCCCGACATCACGCAGAAGGCGCAGCCGTTCGAAATGGTGATCCCCGCGCCCGCGGGCAGCCTGTCGGCATCGGGCGCTGACATGGGCAAGTTCATGATCGCGCACCTCCATGACGGCGCCGGGCTGATGAAGCCCGAAACCGCGAAGCAGATGCACGATTACAAGGCGCCGGGCGTCGGCCCGCTCAACAGCATGGCGCTCGGTTTCTACGAACAATGGGTCAACGGCCACCGCGCGATCGCGCATGGCGGCGACACCGTGTGGTTCCACTCCTATCTGTGGCTGTTCCCCGATAGCGACATCGGCGTCTATATCTCGATGAACGCCCCGGGGCAGGCGGGCGACGCGGGCGCGGTGCGCAGCGCGCTGTTCCACAAATTCGCCGATCGCTATCTGCCCGGCACCGACAAGCCCGGCGCCGTCGATGCCAAGACCGCCGCGCAACACGCGCAGATGATGGTCGGCCATTATGTCAGCAGCCGCGGCAGCTTCACCAATTTTCTGAGCCTGCTCGGCCTGCTCGGCCAGGCGCAGATCGGGATGACCGAGGATGGCAAGCTCAGCTTCCCGGCGCTCGACGGCCTCGGCGCCGGCGCGCGCGACTGGGTCGAGGTCGAGCCTTTCGTGTGGCGCGACACCGGCACCGGCGAACGCCTCGCCGCCGAGGTCAAGGATGGCCGCGTCGTGCGGATGAGCGTCGACGCGGGCTCGCCCTTCATGATATTCGAACCCGCCCCCGCGGGAACCAACGCGGCCTGGCTCAACCCGGCGCTGATCTTCGCCTTCGCGATGGTCGTGCTCGCCGCCTTCGCCTGGCCGGTGCGCGCGCTGGTACGCCGCAGCTACAAGGCCGAATTCGCGCTGGCCGGGCCGTCGCTCCGCGCCTACCGCCTGTCGCGCGTCTTCGCCTGGCTGGCGATCGCGGCGCTGATCGGCTGGATCGGGCTGATCGCGGCCTTCTCGGCCGACATCGGCAGCATTGGCGGGCCGCTCGACTGGCTGATCCACCTGCTGCGTATCCTGACCCCGTTCGCCAGCGTCGGTCTGCTGGCGACCGCGGGCTGGCATCTGATGCGGACGATCAAGGACAAGCGCCGCTGGACGATGAAGCTCGGTGCGGCACTGTTGCTGCTCGCTGGCCTTATCCTCGTCTGGGTGACGCTCGCCTTCCATCTCTACGGCTTCGGCATGGTCTACTGATGGCGACCATGGACCGGCAGAAGCTGGCGCTCGACCTTCGGGTCGAGCGCTTTCCCTACCACCAGCCCTTCCGCATCTCGGGGCATGTCTTCACCGAGACCGCACTGCTTGTCGCCACCCTGTCCGACGGCAGCCACGCCGGGCGCGGCGAGGGGGCGGGGGTCTATTATCTCGGCGACGATATCGACCATATGCTCGCCGAAGCGACCGTCGTGCGCCCGGCGATCGAGGCCGGGGCGACGCGCGCCGAGTTGCAGAACCTGCTGCCGCCCGGCGGCGCGCGCAATGCGATCGACTGCGCCTTCTGGGAGCTGGAGGCGAAGCAGGCCGGAAAGCCCGTGTGGGCGCTTGCCGGGCTTGCGGCGCCCAGGGCGCTGCGCTCGACGCTGACGCTGGGCGCCGACGAACCGGGAAAGATGGCGCGCGCGGCGCTGGCGATCGACCCCGAGGCGCCGGTCAAGGTCAAGCTGACCGGCGACCTCGCCGACGATATCGCGCGCATCGAGGCGATCCGCGCGGCGCGGCGCGACGCGTGGATCGGCGTCGACGCCAACCAGGGCTATGATATCGCGACCTTGCGGGGGCTGCTCCCGGTGCTGACGGCGAACCGCATCGCGCAGCTCGAACAGCCGCTCAAGCGCGGGCGCGAGGCCGATCTTGACGGGCTCAAGCGGCCTTTGCCGTTCGTTGCCGACGAAAGCGCAGTGACGCTCGCCGACACCGCCTCGCTCGTCGGGCGCTTCGACGTGGTGAACATCAAGCTCGATAAATGCGGCGGACTGACCGAGGGGCTCGCGATCGCGCGGCAGGCGCGGCTGCTCGGGCTCGACGTGATGGTCGGCAACATGATGGGCAGCAGCCTGTCGATGGCGCCGTCCTTCGTGCTGGGGCAGCTCTGCGACATCGTCGATCTCGACGGCCCGACCTTCCTCGCGCGCGATCGCGAGCCCGGGGTCGAATATCGCGGCGGGATGATTCATTGCCCGCAGGAAATTTGGGGCGCGTGACAATTGGATGTCCTATTTAGGTTGACAATTTTCTAATTAGGACAATAGTCTCGAAATTGTAGATTTCAGTCGTGGAGGGTGGAATGAGTCGGTCATTCCCGCTGACGCGCCGCGCGCTAGTCGCCGGCGCGGTGGGGAGCGTTTTGTCGGCGCCGATGATCAATCGCGGGGCTTATGCCTTCGCTGCCGCCCCCGCGCGCAGCTATTCGCGCCGCGCGGTCGACCTCGTCGCTTCGTCGCTGGTCATCGATATGCTCGCGCCGCTCAAGATCACGCTGTCGCCCGACTATGTGACGCACCGCCTGACCGACGCCGAGGCGGCCGAGTTCAAAGCCAGCGGCATCACGGGTTTTCACAACGCCTATGGCCTCGGCGGACCCGGCGCCCGCGCGCAGGCGCTCGAATATCTCGCCGCCTGGCAGCATTTCGCCGGGCATAATGCGCATGTCTTCACGCTGGTCGGCGACGTCGCCGACCTCGACCGCGCCAAGGCCGGGCAAAAATGCGCGGTGATCATGGGCATCCAGAATGCCGAGCATTTCGAACGCGTCGAGGATGTCGCGACCTTCCGCCGGCTGGGCCTGCGCTGCGCGCAGCTCACCTACAACAGCCAGAACATGATCGGGTCGGGCAGCACCGAGCGCGTCGACGGCGGGGTCAGCGACTATGGCGCCGCGATCATCGCCGAGATGGAAAAGCAGCGCATGCTGATCGACGTCTCGCACTGCGGCGACCGGACGACGCTCGACGCGATCGACCTCGCCAAGGGGCCGATCGCGATCACCCACAGCAATGCCCGCACGCTGGTCGACCACCCGCGCGTCAAGACCGACGCGGCGATCAGGGCGCTCGCCGCGAAGGGCGGCGTGATGGGGATCACCGGGGTGCGGATGTTCGTGCGCGCGAGCGACCCGACCAACGTCGGGCACATGGCCGACCATATCGACCATGTCGCGAAGCTGACCGCGATCGAGCATGTCGGCATCGGCTCCGACGCCGACCTGCACGGCTATGACGACATGATCCCGGAAGAATATGCCGCGCTCAAGGGCAGCTACAAGGGCAGCTACGCCTTTCGCGACAAGATCGACATCGACGGCTTCGACCATCCGCTGAAGGTCTTCGACCTGACCGAGGAACTCATTCGCCGGGGATATTCCAACGAAAACATCATTGCCGTGCTGGGGGGCAATTTCCGCCGCCTGCTCGGCCAAGTCTGGGGGTAAGACGATGAACAAGGGTCTCTTTATAGCTGGAAGCCTGGCCGCGCTGGTGGCCGCGATGCCCGCGCAGGCGCAGGACGCCGCCGCGGGCGGGACGGAGGGCGAGATCGTCGTCACCGCGCAGAAGCGCGTCCAGAACGTCCAGGACGTGCCGATCTCGATCGCCGTGGTCAGCGGCGAGGCGCTGCAGGAACAGGGTTCGGCCTCGCTCGTCGACTATGCGGGCTATGTCCCCGGGATGAACGTCAGCAATGGCGGTACGCCCGGCCAGACCACGATCACGCTGCGCGGGGTCGCGCCCTTGAGCGCCGCGCAGACCGTCGGCATCTATCTCGACGACGCGCCGGTGGGGTCGAGCGCGATCTACAATCGCGCGGGCGCCTTCACCATCGACCTGATGCCCTATGACCTCGAGAGGATCGAGGTGCTCAAGGGTCCGCAGGGCACGCTCTATGGCGCGAGCTCGATCGGCGGCCTCGTCAAATATGTCACCGTCCAGCCCGATACGACGCAGTTCAAGGTGCGCGCCGGGGTCGAGGGTTTCGCGATCAAGGGCGGCGACGGGCTCGGCTGGGGCGGCCAGGTGTTCGTCAACGCGCCGATCGCGACCGACACGCTGGCGATTTCGGGCAGCTTCGCGTGGCGCAAGACCCCGGGCTGGGTCGACAGCGTCAACAATGCCGCGCTCGACGACCAGAACGACTATGAACAGCGCGGTGGCCGCCTCGCCCTGCTGTGGCAGCCGGTGCCCGAACTCAGCGTCAAGCTCGCCGGCATCTGGCAGTCGCTCGATTCGGACGGCAACGGCACCTACGCCGCCGACCTTACGGGCAAGCGGCTCGGCGACGGGCGCTCGTTCAACAATTATGTGGCCGAAAGCTTCGACATCGACCTCGACTATTATTCGGCGACGATCGACTATGATTTCGGCGCGGCGACGCTGACCTCGGCGACGACCTACAGCAAGACGCAGAGCCGGCAGGTGCAGGACGCGAGCTATGCCTTCGGCGTGCTCTTCCCGCTGCTCACCGGCGGCGCGATCGCGCCGGGGATCACGCCCTTCTACCTCGACCTCGGGCTCGAAAAATGGACGCAGGAATTGCGGCTCGCTTCGCCGAGCGGCGGGCGCTTCGAATGGCTCGTCGGCGGCTTCTTCACCGACGAGGAGACGAGCAATGCGCAGCTCGTGCGCTCGTTCGACATGGCGGGCAACCCGATCGCGCCGCTCGACCCGCTCGCGATCGTCGGGCTGCCCGCGACCTACAAGGAATATGCGGTCTTCGGTAACGCAACCTTCAAGCTCAGCGAGCAGTTCGAGATCACCGGCGGCCTGCGCTGGGCGCGCAACGAACAGACCTTCCGCCAGATCAGCCAGGGCGCGATCGTCCCCACCGCCAATGATCCGGGCGAGTCGGCCGAGAGTGTGTGGACCTTTTCGGTCAGCCCGCAATTCCACCTCAATGAGGACGCGATGCTCTATGGGCGCGTCGCGACCGGCTATCGTCCCGGCGGCCCGAACGTCATCGTGCCCAATGTGCCGCCAACGGTCGATGCCGACCACATGACCAATTACGAGGTCGGGCTGAAGGCCGATTTCGCCGACCGCCTGGTGTCGGTTGATGTCGCTTTGTTCTGGATGGACTGGACCGACATCCAGGTCGTGCGCGCCTTCGGCGGCGTCTCGGGCGGCGCCAACGGCGGCAAGGCGACCAGCAAGGGCATCGAAGGCAGCTTCGCGCTGCGCCCGACCCCCGGGCTCACCATCAGCGCGACCGCGAGCTACACCGACGCGACCTTGAGCGAGGACGTGCCCGAGATCAGCGGCGCCGACGGCGACCGCCTGCCCGCGGTGCCCAAGTTCGCGGGGGCGTTGCGTGCCGATTACGAGTTCGAGCTGGGCGGCGGCACCAAGGGCAGCTTCGGCGCGGGCATCCGCCACGCCAGCAACCGCCTGTCGCTGGTCGAAAGCGATCCGCTGGTCGCGGTCGCCAAGCCCTATACGTCGGTCGACCTCAACGCCTCGATCACGTTCAACGACCATTGGACGCTGCGCGCCTATGCGCGTAACCTGCTCGACAACAAGGGGGAGATGGCGCGCTCGACGCTGGCCGACGGGCTCAACCGGCCGAGCTTCCTGGCGATTTCGCCGCTGCAGCCGCGGACGGTCGGCGTCGCGCTCGACATGTCCTTCTGACGCGGACCGGAGTGACCAAGATGAACGCGCCCACCGGACGCCTGTCCGACCGATTGACGCTGCCGCAGCCCTATCTGCTGTTCCTCGGCGATACCACCGAGGCGGGCTATGCCAAGACCGCCTTCGGCCTCGCCGACTGGGCCGCGGATCGCTGCGTCGGCGAATTTTCGACCGCGGGCTGTACCGTCACCACCGGCCTGCCGCGGCTCGACCCCGCGGCAGCGCGTGCGGCGGGCGCGCGGTCGCTGGTGATCGGGGTCGCCAACCAGGGCGGGGTGATCGGCGAAAGCTGGGTCGCGGTGCTGGTCGAGGCGATGGAGGCGGGGCTCGATATCGTCAGCGGATTGCACACAAGGCTGAACAGCGTGCCCGCCCTGGTCGAGGCGGCGCGGCGCTCCGGCCAGCGGCTGATCGACGTGCGCACCCCGCCGCCCGACATCCCGATCGGCAACGGCCGCAAGCGCACGGGCAAAAGGCTGTTGACCGTCGGCACCGACTGCGCGCTCGGCAAGAAATATACCGCGCTCGCGCTGCACCGCGCGTTCGTCGAATGCGGGCTCGATGCCGATTTCCGGGCGACCGGCCAGACGGGCATCATGATCGCCGGCGGCGGCATCCCGATGGACGCGGTGGTGTCGGACTTCGAGGCGGGGGCCGCCGAAATCCTCAGCCCCGACGCGCCCGCCGGTCATTGGGACGTGATCGAGGGGCAGGGGTCGATCTTCAACCCCGCCTATGCCGCGGTGTCGCTCGGCCTGCTCCACGGCAGCCAGCCCGACGTCTTCGTCGTGTGCCACGACCCGTCGCGCAAGGTGATCCTCGGCATGGAGAGCTTCGCGCTGCCCAGCGTCGAGGAGGTCATCGACCTGACGATCCGCCTCGGCAGCCGCACCAACCCCGCGATCCGCTGCGGCGGGGTCAGCCTCAACACCTCGAGCCTCGGCGCGGGCGAGGCCGAGGCGCTGCTCGGCGCCGAAAGCCGGCGGCTCGACCTGCCGGTCGCCGACCCGATCCGCGGCGGCGCGGCCTTTGCCGCGCTCGTGGACGCTTGCCTCGCATGAACGGTGCCGAACCAGCCGGGACGTCGAGCTGGTTCCAGCGCTTCCTGCTCCCCGGTTTCGCGCTGAAGGCGGTGATCATCGGCGGCGGCTATGCCACCGGGCGCGAGCTCGCCGAATATTTCGTGCCCGCGGGGCCGTGGGGCGGGCTCGCCGCGATGCTGCTCGCGACCTTGATCTGGAGCGTCGTCGCGGCAGTCACCTTCGCGCTCGCGCGGCGGCTCGGCGCCTATGACTATCGCGCTTTCTTCCAGGGGCTTCTCGGCCCCGGCTGGATCGCGTTCGAGATCGCCTATCTCATCTTTGTCATCCTGATCCTCGCGGTGTTCGGCGCCGCGGCGGGGGCGATCGGCGCCGCGACCTTCGGCTGGCCCGAATGGGCGGGGTCGCTGCTGCTCGGCGTGTCGATCACCGCGGTGGTCGCGTGGGGGACGGGCGTTGTCGAGCAGATGTTCAAATATGTCTCGATCCTGCTCTACACCGTCTATGCGCTGTTTCTCGTCATCGCGCTCGCCAGCTTCGGCAGGCTGATCGGCGAGGGGTTCGCGAACGCGCCGCCGCCGTCGGGCGACTGGATGTCGGGCGGGCTGACCTATGCGAGTTACAATATCGTCGGCGCGGTGGTGATCCTGCCGGTGCTGCGCCACCTGACGAGCCAGCGCGACGCGGTGCTCGCCGGGATCATCGCGGGCCCGCTGTCGATGCTGCCCGCTATCCTCTTCTTCGTCGCGATGATGGCCTTTTATCCGGCGATCGGCGCCGAGACGCTGCCGTCGGATTTCCTGCTCCGCCAAATGACGGTGCCGGGGTTTCATGTGCTGTTCCAGGTGATGATCTTCGGCGCTTTGCTCGAAAGCGGCGCGGGCGCGGTGCATGCGATCAACGAGCGCATCTCGGGCGCGGTCGAAAGCCATGGTCGTGCGCCGCTGACCACCGGCGCGCGCGCGGTGATCGGCGCGGTGATCCTCGCGGGCTGCATCTTCGTCGCGGGGCGCATCGGTCTCGTCGACCTGATCGCTAGCGGCTACCGCTTCCTCGCCTGGCTGTTCCTCGGCGTGTTCGTCCTGCCCTTGCTCACCGTCGGCGTGTGGCGCCTGCTGCGCCGCCAACCCATTCCCTCGATGGAGGCTTTGTCATGAAACCGATCCACCTGCTCACGCTGACCTTGCTCCTGGCTGCGTCGGTGCCCGCCTGGGCCGAACCGCCGAAGAATCTGGGCGAAGAAGTCGAGGCGCTGCGCAAGAAGATCGGCGCCACCGGCGTGTCGATCGCGATCGTTGAGGATGGCAAGACGACGCTGTCGCGCGGCTGGGGCGAGCGCAAATTGGGCGAACGCGGGGCGGTCGACAAGGAAACGATCTTCCAGACCGGATCGACCGGCAAGGCGATGACCGCCGCGGCGCTCGCGATCCTCGTCGACGAGGGCAAGATCGGCTGGGACGATCCGGTCATCCAGCATATGCCGTGGTTCCGCATGTACGACCCCTGGGTCACGCGCGAAATCACGATCCGCGACCTGCTCGTCCACCGCAGCGGGCTGGGGCTGGGGCAGGGCGATTTGATGTTCGTGCCGCGCACGCACCTCACCCGCAAGCAGACGGTCGAGCGCGTCGCCTATCTCAAGCCGCAGACGAGCTTTCGTTCGGCCTATGCCTATGACAATATCCTCTATGCGGTCGCAGGACAGCTGATCGAGGAGGTCAGCGGCAAGACGTGGGAAGCCTTCATGCGCGAGCGCGTGCTGCGCCCCGGCGGCATGAAGAATGCGACGAGCGACAGCGAGGACCGCTTCCGCATCCCCAACCGCAGCTGGCCGCACGCGCGGCTGAACGGGCCGCTGCGCGGGCTCGGCGACCAGCAGGCGCTCGACGAGCGCGACGAACTCGGCCGCAACGGCGCGCCGGCGGGCGGGCTTGCCTTGAGCGCCGACGATATGGCGGCATGGCTCAAGATCCAGCTCGCGCATGGCGCGCTGCCGGGCGGCAAGAGGCTGTTCAGCGAGGCGCAGGCGGCGGAGATGTGGAAGCCGGTGACCCCGATGCCGATCACCCCGCTGCCCGACACGCTCAAACCCGCGCAGCCGATGCAACAGGCCTATGCCCTCGGCTGGCAGGTGCAGGATTATCGCGGTCACCGCATCATCCAGCATAGCGGCGGGGTCTTCGGCTCGATCACCCGCGTCGTGATGATCCCCGACAGACAAGTCGGCTTCGCGATCATGATGAACAGCGAGGAAAGCGGCATGCTGCTCGGGCTGACCTTCCGGCTGCTTGATCACTATCTGGATCAGCCCGACCATGGCTGGACCACCAAATGGCAGGACTGGTACGCCGAGCGGCTCGAGGGCGGGCGCCAGTTCCTCGCGCAGGCGCAGGCGTCGCCCGCGAAGGTCGGCCCGTCGCTCGACCCCGCGCGCTACGCCGGGCGCTACCGCGATCCCTGGTATGGTGACATCGTCGTCGCGAATACGGCCAAGGGGCTGACGATCGACTTCACCTCGACCCCGCGCATGATCGGGCGGCTGAAGCATTGGCAATATGACAGCTTCGTCACCGAATATGACGACCCCGCGATCGAGCCCGCCTATGTGACCTTCGCGCTCGACGCCGATGGGAAGGTGACCGGGGTGACGATGAAGGCGGTGAGCAAGATCGCCGACTTCAGCTGGGACTATCACGATCTCGACCTGAAGCCGGTGGAGGATAAGAAGTGAGATACCTGCCCCTGCTGCTCGCGACCGCCGCGCTCGCCGCCTGCACCGCCGCGAAGGAGGAAGGTGCGGCGGCGCCTGACGATGACCGCCCGTTGCACAGCCGTTTCCTGACGCTCGACACTCACCTCGACACTTCGCTCCATTTCGAGCGCGCGGGGTGGAGCTTCGGCGATCCGCACACGCTGGGGGGCGACATCGTCCAGGTCGATATCCCGCGGATGAAGGCGGGGGCGCTCGATGGCGGCTTCTTCGTCATCTACACCGAGCAGGGGCCGCTGACGCCGCAGGGCTATGCCGACGCGCTCGCCTTCGCGCGCGGCCGCTCGGACCTGATCGACGCGACGATCGAGAAGCATGGCGAGCTGATCGGTCCCGCGCTGACCGCCGCCGATGCGCGCGCGCTCGACAAGGCGGGCAAGCTGATCGCCTATAAGTCGATCGAGAACAGCTATCCGCTGGGCGAGGATGTCGCGCTGCTCGCCGAATTCCACAATAGGGGCGTCCGCATGGCGGGCCCGGTGCATTCGAAGACCAACCAGTTCGCCGACAGCGCGACCGGCGAGGCGCGCTGGAAGGGGCTGAGCCCGCTCGGCAAGCAATGGGTCGCCGAGATGAACCGGCTCGGCATGGTGATCGACGCGAGCCATGCGTCGGACGCCACCTTCGACCAGTTGCTGGCGCTGTCCAGATATCCGATCATCCTATCGCACTCGAGCCTGCGCTCGGCGAATGACCATGTGCGCAACCTCGACGAGGGGCGGCTGAAGGCGCTCGCGGCGAAGGGCGGGGCGATGTGCATCTCGACCATCTTCCTATCCGACATGAACATGACACCCGCACGCGGCGCGCTGTTCGGCCAATATGAGCGGATCGGCAAATTGTCGCCCGATGAGCAGGCCGAACTCAACAAGAAGTGGCGCGAACTCGACAAGAGCGAGCCTTTGTGGGCTGCCGATTTCGAGGCCTATATGACGATGGTGCTGCGCGCGATCGAGGTCGGCGGCGTCGATCATATCTGCTTCGGCGCGGACTGGGACGGCGGCGGCGGCCTGCCGGGCATCGAGGACATCTCCGCGCTGCCCAAGGTGACCGAGCGGCTGAAGGCCGCGGGCTATTCGGACGCCGACCTCGAGAAGATGTGGAGCGGCAATGTGCTGCGCATGCTCGCGGCGCAGGGGAAATAGCGCCTTCGGCAGGCTGGAAATCGGCGGCCGATGCGCATGGCACGCCCGTCATGACCACCGCCGCACCGGCATCGCCGCCCCAAGAATTTCTATTCCCCTACGGCCTCGCCGCCGCTTGCCTCGTCTCCGCCTGCGTGCAAGGGACAGCCTCGCATAAACCTATGCGGGAGAGATTTGGCGATGCGGTTCGATGTGGTGATCGTGGGAGCCGGGCACGGCGGCGCGCAGGTCGCGGTGGCGCTGCGAACCCAGAAGTTCGAGGGCAGCATCGCGATCGTCGGCGACGAACCCGAACTTCCCTATGAGCGTCCGCCGCTGTCGAAGGAATATTTCGCGGGCGAAAAGGAATTCGAACGCATCCAGATCCGTCCCGCCAAATATTGGGACGAGCGCGAGGTGACGATGCTGCTGAGCAAGCGCGTCGTCTCGGTCGATCCCGCGGCGCACAGCGTCACCACCGATGGCGGCGAGACAATCGGTTATGGGAAGCTCGTCTGGGCGACCGGCGGGAGCCCGCGCATGCTGCCGATCCCCGGCGGCGACCTGCCCGGGGTGCAGGGTGTACGCACCCGCGCCGATGCCGATGCGATGAAGGCGGCGTCCGAAACCGCGAGCCAGGTCGTCGTGATCGGCGGCGGCTATATCGGGCTCGAGGCGGCGGCGGTGCTGCGCAAGGCGGGCAAGCCGGTGGTGCTCCTCGAAGCGCTCGACCGCGTGCTCGCGCGCGTCGCGGGCGAGGACCTCTCGCGCTTCTACGAAAAGGAGCATCGCGATCATGGCGTCGACCTGCGCCTCGGTGTGCAGGTCGAAGCGATCGAGGGCGAGGACCGCGCTACGGGCGTGCGCCTGTCGACCGGCGAGGTCATTCCCGCCGACCTGGTCATCGTCGGCATCGGCATCGTCCCCGCGACGCAGCCGCTGGTCGCGGCGGGCGCGCATGGCGGCAATGGCGTGCTCGTCGACCATCATTGCAAGACCAATCTCGCCGATATCTACGCGATCGGCGATTGCGCCGCGCACGCAAACGACTTCGCCGAGGGCGCGGTCATCCGCCTCGAATCGGTGCAGAATGCCAACGACCAGGCGAATGTCGTCGCGAAGGGCATCTGCGGCGACGAAGCCCGTTATCACGCGATCCCCTGGTTCTGGTCGAACCAATATGACCTCAAGCTCCAGACCGCGGGCCTGTCGACCGGACATGACGCGACGGTGCTGCGCGGCAACCCCGACGAGCGCAGCTTCTCGATCGTCTATCTGAAGGCGGGCCGGGTGATCGCGCTCGACTGCGTCAACGCGACCAAGGATTATGTCCAGGGGCGCATGCTGGTCACCGCGGGGCTGGAAGCGACGCCCGAGCAGCTCGCCGATGTCGAGACGCCGCTGAAGAGCCTGCTTCCGGCCTGATCACTTTTCTTCGTCACGCTCTACCGTAGCCCTGAGCCTGTCGAAGGGGCTTCTCAGCGAGGCGCCCTTCGACAAGCTCGGGCCTAGGGTTTTTAGGAAAAGCCAAGTGTTTAGGCTGTGGGCGGTGAAGCGCCAGCCTCCGACTGGTCGCCCAGCGTCCGTTTCAGCGTCGCCCTGATATTCCGCAGCAAGCGCCGCAGCGCGATGATCACGATCACCGCCGCGACCAGCATCAGCACCGCGATGACGATCGCGACCGGCGGATAGGCGATGGCGAGCGCCAGCAGGCCGCCCGTCGCGACATCCTCGCCGGTCGACACCACGACATTGCTGAGCGGTTCGGGGCTGACGTTGACGACCGCGCGCGTCGTCGCCTTGGCGCCGTGGCTGAGCAGCGCGCCGCCGCCGCCGAGCAGGAAGGCGACCACCTGCCACGCCGGGTCCGAGCTGTCGACCAGCGCCAGCGCGAGCAGTGCGCCGCCCAGGGGGCGGACGATGCTGTGCACGCCGTCCCAGATCGAATCGACCCAGGCGATCTTGTCGGCGAGGAATTCGGCGACCGTCCCGATCCCGGCGACCCCGAGCACCCACGGGTTGGCCAGGATCTGCAGCGACTGCAGATGCTCGGGCAGCGGCAGCCAGCCGAAATGCATCGCGATCCCCGTCGCGAGGATGGTGAGGTAGAGCCGCCAGCCCGCGAGCAGGCTGAGACTGCCCGCGACGCCCAAAATCTCGACGATACCCATCGACCCGCTCCCGCCCATGCCTTGCGATTGCCATCTTGCACCCGGCTCCCGGCCTCGGCAATGCCGGATGACAAGTCGAACGGAGAGGGTTATCGCCGATGATAATGAGCGATAGTGAAAAACTGCCCGACGGCGCGATCCCCGCCGCCACCCTCGTCATCATGCGGCCGTCCGAGGGCGGCGGACCCGACGAGATTTTGATGGTCAAGCGTGCCGCGACGATGGTGTTCGCCGCAGGCGCGATGGTCTTTCCGGGCGGCCGGATCGACCCCGACGACTATCTGGTCGCGCATCGGCACGGCTATGCCGAAATGGACCCAGACGGCGCCGCGCGCGTCGCGGCGTTGCGCGAGACGCTCGAGGAAACCGGGCTGGCCGTGGGGTGGCCGGCGCTCGCCGAGGAAGAGGTGCCCGCGGTGCGCCAGGCGCTGCTCGCCGAACGGCTGCTCTCCGAAATCCTCGCCGAACGCGGCGACCGGCTGGCGCTGGGTGCGCTGGTGCCTTTCGCGCGCTGGTGCCCGAATTTCAAGGAAGCGCGGACCTTCGACACGCGCTTTTTCGCGGTCGAGGCGCCCGAGCACGGCCACGAACTGACCATCGAGGAAGCCGAGCACAGCCATATCTTCTGGGCCAGCGCGCGCGAAACGCTCGCCATGGCCGACCGCGGCGAGGTGTCGATCATCTTTCCGACGCGGCGCAATCTCGAGAAACTGGCGCAGGCCGATGATTTCGGCGCATTTTCGGCACATGCCGCCGCCCACCCGGTCGAACTGGTGACGCCGTGGATCGAGGATCGCGCGGGCGTGTCGCATCTCTGCATCCCCGGCCACCTCGGCTATCCCGTGACCAGCGAGCCTTTCGAGCGCGTGCGACGCGGTTAATGCGGGGGCTGCGGAGGAACTTTCCCGAGATTTAGCAGAATCATAAGAAATGGTGCAGTACGGCAAAACGCCTTGCAATATCTGGCAGCGCTGCCTAGAAGGGCGAGGCAGAAGCGGTTTGGGGTGATTCCCCGGAGCGATTCGAGAAGATCAAAATTCCAGTGGATGGAGAAAATGATGAACCTGCTCAAGAAAGCTGCGATCTCCCTCGCCGCGACTTCGATGCTTGCGGCTCCGGTCGTTGCTTCGGCTGCGCCCGCCATGTCGGCAGTGTCGTTCGATGACGTCAGCGCCGTTTCGGCGGTTGAAGGCCAGAGCGAGCTTGAAGGCAGCACCAGCTGGATCATCGCGCTTCTGGCGCTGATCGCCATCATCGGTGGCATCGTGATCGCGGCTGGCAACAACAGCGACGATCCGACCAGCCCGTAAGCGGCTCGTCCACACAAGAGTTTCAAAAGGCTCCGAGCAATGTTCGGGGCCTTTTGCACATCTGGGTGATGCGCGGCGTGTGAGCGCGCCGGGTGACCGGTATCGGGTGATTGCGGACAAAGCCGATCCTCCCCGGAACGGGGAGGGGGACCATGCGAAGCATGGTGGAGGGGTACGTGCAGTCGCACGCCGGGCATGACCTCCTGTGCCCCTCCACCACCCTTCGGGTGGTCCCCCTCCCCCTGCGGGGGAGGATCGGCAACGTCCGCTCGCCACCCCAAGGCGGGAATCACCTTCAAATAAGCCTTTCCTACATTATCCGGCTGTGCCAGCCTTCAACCGGCTCTTTCATTTGGTGGACAAAAGCGATCGCTGCCCGGCTTGCCGGTGCGACCACGGCGCGCCGCGCCGGGCGCGTCCAGCACGCCGCGAGGTCCAAAGCGGGCGCGCGCATAGGGCTGAACTTTACTGAACTTTGGAATGTCACGCGGCCCTTGCGCCGACCGGATTCCACCCGGGACGACGAAAGAAGGCCATGGCGGTTTACCACCCCAAAGCCGAACATGGCCGCGTCGCTTCCGGCGACCGCGTCGCTCAGAGAGCCAGCCCGCGGTTCTCACGCGAGCGCGCGAGCGGTATCGCTTGCCGTGCCCTGACCGTCGCTCCAGGATCGACCGGCGCCACGACCAATGCGAAGCCATCGTCCGGTACATCCCGCGCTTCGCCCAGCACGTCGCCCCATGGCCCGATGGCCAGGCTGTGGCCATAGGTCGAACGGCCGTCGACGTGCGTCCCCGCTTGCGCTGCGGCAAGGACATGGCAGCCGCTCTCGATCGCCCGCGCGCGGAGCAGGACGTGCCAATGCGCCTCGCCGGTCGACACGGTGAAGGCGGCGGGGATCGCGAGCATTTCGGCGCCGCGATCGACCAGCGCGCGATAGAGTTCGGGGAAGCGCAGGTCGTAACAGATGCTGAGCCCCAGCTTCCCCAGCGGCGTACCGACCACGACGAGCGACTCGCCCGCGGCATAGCTCGACGATTCGCTCCAATTCTCGCCCGAAGGCAGCGAGACGTCGAACATATGGATCTTGTCGTAGCGCGCCGCGACCGAACCGTCGGCGGCGATCACATGGCTGCGGTTGACCCGGCGGGTGCCATCGTCCGACAGGAAGGGCGCCGACCCCGTGTGAAGCCAAAGGCCGTGGCGACGCGCCATGTCGCCATAGGTGTCGATCCACGGGCTGTCGGTTTCGCGCCGGATATGCGCCCCCGACCGCACCCGGTCGCGGTCGAGCAGAACCGACATTTCAGGGAAAAAGGCCATGACCGCCCCCGCCCCCGCCGCGGCGGCGAGCGCGCGATCCATGACCCTGAGATTGGCGTCGGGATCGATACCGCTCGTCATCTGGACGAGGGCGATCAGCGGCGGGGAAGGGGTGTCGGTCATATGCAAGGGCTAGGCAGATGCGGCGAAGAGGGCAAGCACCGCGACAGTTCAGTGGCGAGCAAGGTTCGGACGCGTTAAGATGGGGCAATGTCCAGCCTGTCCGCGCCGCTCCCGCGCTTCGCCCGTTCCTTCCTTTCCGCCGGCATCGCCGCCGCCCTGCTCACCGCGTCCCCCGTCGCGCTCGCGCAGCAAGGGGCCGGCATCGTCCAGGTCCAGCCCGACAGCTGGCTCTACGAAGGCAGCGATATCCCGCGCGATACCGCGTGGCAGTTCGGCGAACTGCCCAACGGGGTGCGCTATGCCGTGCGCAACAATGGCGTGCCGCCGGGGCAGGTGTCGATCCGCGTGCGCATGGACGTCGGATCGATGTTCGAAACCGAGGGCGAGCGCGGCTTTGCGCACCTGCTCGAGCATCTGACCTTCCGCGGTTCCGAACATATTCCCGACGGCGAGGCCAAGCGCATCTGGCAGCGTTTCGGGGTCAGCTTCGGCAGCGATTCGAACGCGCAGACCACGCCGACGCAGACGGTGTACCAGCTCGACCTGCCGAGCGTCACGCCCGCCAATCTCGACGAAAGCATGAAATTGCTCGCCGGCATGGTGCGCGAACCGCGCATCTCGGAGGCCGCGGTGACCGCCGAGCGCGGCGTCGTGATGTCCGAGCTGCGCGAATCGGACGGGCCGCAGAAGCGGATCGGCGACGCCACCAACGCGCATCTCTTCGCGGGGCAGCTGCTCGGCGACCGGTCGCCGATCGGCACCAATGAATCGCTCGCCGCGGCGCGCGCAGATACCGTCGCGGCCTTCCACGACCGCTGGTATCGGCCCGACCGCGCGGTGGTGGTGATCGTCGGCGACGGCGACCCTGCCGAATTCGCGCGGCTGATCGCCAAATATTATGGCGACTGGAAGACCGGCGACCCGGCCCCGAAGATCCCCGATTTCGGCAAGCCCGATCCGAAGGCGGCCGCCGCGCTCCAGATCGTCGAGCCCAACCAGCCGCTGTCGCTCACGCTCGCGACGCTTCGCCCATGGGTGAAGCGCATCGATACCGTCGAGAATACCCGGCGGCTCTATCTCGAATTCCTCGCGATCGCGCTCGTCAACCGGCGGCTCGAAAACCGCGCGCGGACGGGGGGCAGCTATCTCGTCGCGACCGCCGAGCAGCAATATGTCAGCCGCGCCGCCGACGTCACGCTCGCGCAGATCGTGCCGCTCGGCGACTGGAAGGCAGCGCTGGCCGACGTGCGTGGGGTGATCGCCGACGCGACACAGAATCCGCCGTCGCAGGCGGATATCGACCGCGAGGCGAACGAGATCCAGGCGTTTCTGGTGAAGGAATTGCAAAACGCGCGCAACGAGCCCGGCGCGCGGCTCGCCGACGACATGGTGCGCGCGGTCGACATCGGCGAGACGGTGACCAGCCCGCAGGGCCAGGTCGACATGTTCGCCGCGATCCGCGCCTCGGCGACGCCGCAGGTGATGCTTGACATCAGCAAGGCAATCTTCTCGGGCGCGGCGACGCGCGTCGTGCTGACCACGCCGACGCCGATCGCGGGCGGCCAGCCATCGCTGCTCGCCGCGCTCAAGGCGCCGGCGGTGATTCGTGATGACCGGCTGACCGCCGCCGACGTCAATTTCAGCCAGCTGCCCGCGCTCGGCACCCCGACGCCGGTGGTCAAGAGCGAGCGACTGCTGGGCCTGCGCGCCGAGCGGCTCGAATTCGGCAACGGCGTCACCGCGCTCGTCTCGAACAATATGGTCGAGCCGGGCAAGGTGCGCGTGAACGTCCGCTTCGGCACCGGCAACCGCAGCGTCGCGGCGAACGAGCCGAACCTCTTGTGGACCGGCGACTATGCGGTGGTCGCGAGCGGGGTCGGCCCGTGGGGGCAGAACGAGATCGATGCGATCACCAACGGGCGCCAGATCCAGCTCAATTTCGCGATCGACGACGACGCCTTCGAGCTGTCGGCCGAGAGCAAGCCCGAGGATCTCGACGATCAGCTGCGCCTGATCGCGGCAAAGCTCGCCAGCCCGCGCTGGGACGCTGCGCCGGTCGAGCGGCTGCGCATCGGCTATCTGACCGGCTACGACCTCAACGATGCGACGCCGAACGCGGTGCTCGACCGCAATCTGCGCGGCTGGCTGACCGCCGACGACAAGCGCTGGTCACCCCCCGACAAGGCGGCGATCGAGGCGCTGACGCCCGCGGCATTCCGCGCCTTCTGGGAACCGCGGCTCGCGAGCGGGCCGATCGAGGTGCAGGTTTTCGGCGACCTGTCGGTGGTCGATTACCGGAAAATCCTGTCGGAGACGCTGGGCGCGCTCGCGCCGCGGGGGGCGATCCTGCCCGCGGGCGGCCAGCAGGTCGCCTTCGCGCCGCACGTCGCGACCCCCGCGCTCGCCTATCACCGCGGCGACAAGGGGCAGGCGGCGGCGATGACCGCCTGGCCGACCAGCGGCGGTTTCGCCAATCCGCGCGACGCGCGTGCCTTCGACGTATTGGGCGCGATCTTCAACGACCGGCTGTTCGATCGGCTGCGCGCCGATCAGGGCGCGAGCTATGGCCCGGTGGTCGACAATCACTGGCCGACGGGCTTCGACAGCGGCGGTTATCTGCTCGTCGGCAGCCTGCTCGCGCCGAAGGATATCGACGGCTTCTACGCGATCGCGCGCGATATCGCCGCCGACCTGGCGGCCAATCCGGTCAGCGCCGACGAACTCGCGCGCAACGCCGGGCCGATCCGCGAACAGGTGACGCGCGCCTCGACGGGCAACGTCTATTGGATGTACCTGCTCGAAGGCGCGACGCGCGACCCGCGCGTCGCGGCGTCGGCGCTGTCTATGGAGCAGGATATCGCCGCGGTGACCGCCGCCGACATCCAGCGACTCGCGAAACAATATCTGGTCCCCGCGAAGCAATGGTCGCTCGCGATCCTGCCGACGGGGATGACGCTTGCCGAGGCGTCCGCGCTGAACAAGCCGGCGGGGGCGGCGGGCGGGCGTTAGCCCCCGAGCTTAGCCAGCGTCGCTCCGCTCGATCGGGCGCCGTGTCCGGCGGATGCGCGGCTCGCGTTCGAGTTCGCCCTTGGTCATGATCTCGTGCCGCATCTTGGCGCGCACGTCGTGGATCGAGGCGATCACCGGCCCCATTGCGACGCCCAGGTCGATCAGCACCGCTTCGGCGAGCTGCAGCGAGCTTTCGAGCGTTTCGGGCACCGCGTCGGTCGCACCCGCCTGGTAGAGCGCGGCGGCATGGTCCGAATCGCGCGCGCGACTGATGATCGGCAGGTCGGGATATTTGCGGCGCATCTGCTTGGTCATGCGCAGCTGCTGGACCGGGTCGTCCATCGTCAGCACGATCGCATGCGCGCTCTCGATGCCCAGCTTGTCGAGGCTGCCCGGCCGCGCGACGTCGGCGAAGCGCACGATGAACCCTTCGCGTCGCGCCGCCGCGACGGTGTCGATATCGGCATCGACCGCCACATAAGGCCGGTCATGCTCGCGCAGCAGCTGCGCCACGGTGTGGCCGACGCGGCCGAAGCCGACGACGACGGTGCGGCCCTCGGGGGTTTCGTCGGCCTGGGTATCGCCGCTGCGCATCTCGATCCGCCGCGCGATATCGTGGCCGACGCGAGCCAGCAAAGGCGTGATCGTCAGCCCGATCGCGGTGACGATCTGCCAGAATTCGGCGGTGTCGCGGCTGATCAGCTGCGCCTGCAGCGCGGTCGCGAGGACGATCAATGTGGTCTCCGACGGGCTCGCCATCAGCAGGCCGACTTCGGCCGCGGTGCCGCGCCGCGCCGCGCCCGAGAAGCGCAGCAGCGCGGCGGTGACCAGCGCCTTGACGACGACGACGCCGACCACCGCGGCGATCAGCGCGGGCCATTGCGCGGCGATCGTCTTGAGATTCAGCCCCATGCCGACGCTGATCAGGAACACCCCGAGCGCGAGGCCCTTGAAGGGCGCGGTGATCGCCTCGACTTCCTCATGATATTCGGTCTCGGCGATCATCAGCCCCGCGAGCAGCGCGCCGACGATCGGCGACAGGCCGACCGCGGCGGTCGCGAGCGCGGCGACGATGACGACGAGCAGGCTCGCGGCGAGGAACAGCTCGGGATCCTTGGCGCGCGCCGCCTGCGCGAAGATGCGCGGCAGCAGGAACCAGCCGCCGATCGCGAGCGCCGCGACGACGAGCACGCCCTGCCACAGCGTCGTCAGCGCCAACTCGGCGCTGTCGCCAGCCGCGGTCGGCGAGAGGGCGGCGAGGATGAAGATGATCGGGACAAGCGCCAGATCCTCGAACAACAGCATCGAGAAGCTCGCGCGCCCGACCGCCGACTTGGTCCCCGCGATCGGCAGCACGAGCGCGGTCGACGACAGCGCGAGCGCGATGCCGAGGCCATAGGCGGCGGCGGTCGAATGATTGCCGAACAGCAGCAGCGCGGTGCCGAGGATGCCGCCCGCGACGAACAGCTCGGCCGCGCCGATCCCGAACACCAGCTTCCTGAGCTGCCACAGGCGGCGGAACGAGAGTTCGAGCCCGATCGAGAAGAGCAGCAGGATGATGCCGAACTCGCCGAAGAGCGCGATATCCTCGGTCGAGGCAATGGTGACATGTTGCAGCCACGGATAATCGATCGCGAGCGCGCCCAGCCCCGACGGGCCGACGAGCAGCCCGACGAGGATGAAGCCGATCACCGGCGAAATCTTGAAGCGCGCAAAAGCCGGGATAACGACGCCCGCGGCGCCGAGGACCACCAGCGCGTTGCCGATGGCCGAAGTGTCGGTTTCAGATACCATAGGGGCCGACCTTATGCAGGCCGGCCCCGATTGGCTAGATCATTGTAATGTCATCCCGGCGAAGGGTGTTGAGAGGCGCGTGACTCTCAACACGATCTCGACCTGGCATGGTGACGCACCGGCGAGATTCCGGCTTTCGCCGAGATGACGAAAGGGGAATCAGGCGCCCATCTTGGCTTCGAGATTGTCGACGATCGCCTCGAAGAAACCCTCGGTGGTCAGCCAGTTCTGGTCGGGGCCGATCAGCAGCGCCAGGTCCTTGGTCATCTTGCCGCTCTCGACCGTCGCGACGCAGACCTTTTCGAGATCGTCGGCGAATTTGATCAGCGCGGCGTTGTCGTCGAGCTTGCCGCGATGCTTGAGCCCGCCGGTCCAGGCAAAGATCGACGCGATCGGGTTGGTCGAGGTCGCCTTGCCCTGCTGGTGCATGCGGTAGTGGCGGGTGACGGTGCCGTGGGCGGCTTCGGACTCCACGGTCTGGCCGTCGGGGGTCATCAGCACGCTGGTCATCAGGCCGAGCGAACCGAAGCCCTGCGCGACGGTGTCCGACTGGACGTCGCCGTCGTAATTCTTGCAGGCCCAGACGAACTTGCCGCTCCACTTGAGCGCCGAGGCGACCATGTCGTCGATCAGGCGGTGCTCGTAGACGATGCCGAGCGCGTCGAATTTCGTCTTGAATTCGGCGTTGAACACTTCCTCGAACAGGTCCTTGAAGCGGCCGTCATAGGCCTTGAGGATCGTATTCTTGGTCGAGAGGTACACCGGCCATTCGCGGGCGAGGCCGTAGTTCAGGCTGGCGCGCGCGAAGTCGCGGATCGAATCGTCGAGGTTGTACATGCCCATCGCGACGCCCGACGAGGGGAAGTGGAACACTTCCTCGTCGATCAGCGTGCCGTCCTCGCCTTCGAACACCAGGCGCAGCTTGCCGGGGCCGGGGACGCGGAAGTCGGTCGCCTTATACTGGTCGCCGAAGGCGTGGCGGCCGACGACGATCGGGTCGGTCCAGCCGGGGACGAGTCTGGGCACATTCTTCATCACGATCGGCTCGCGGAAGACGACGCCGCCCAGGATGTTGCGGATCGTACCGTTGGGCGACTTCCACATCTTCTTGAGGCCGAATTCCTCGACGCGGGCTTCGTCGGGGGTGATCGTGGCGCATTTCACGCCAACGCCATATTTCTTGATCGCGTTCGCGGCCTCGACGGTGATCTTGTCGTCGGTGCGGTCGCGTTCCTCGATGCCGAGGTCGTAATAATGGAGGTCGACGTCGAGATAGGGGAGGATCAGGCGCTCGCGAATCCATTGCCAGATGATCCGCGTCATTTCGTCGCCATCGAGTTCGACGACCGGGTTCGCTACCTTGATCTTGCCCATATGCGTGCCTTTTCCTTGGGGAGTCGAGTTGCAGCGGGCCTTAGGCAAAGCCGAGGCTTTGGTCAAACGTCGCAGTGGAACGACCAGCGGCTTATTCCGTTGTCAGTGAGAAGTCGCGACTCTAGAAGAAGCCCCCATGTCTTTCATCTCTTCCAACCGCCCCGGTGGCGGTATCAAATGGCACTGGCCCTCGATCCACCCCGAGGGGCGCAAATTCGTCCTGATCGCGGCGATCGTCACCCTCTGTTTCTTCCTGCTCGGCTGGCCGATCGTGCCGTGGCTGATGCTCGGCATCACCGCCTGGGTTGCGGCTTTCTTTCGCGATCCGGTGCGCGTCACCCCGGTGGGCAGCGACTTTATCGTCGCGCCCGCCGACGGGCTGATCACGCAGATCGCCGAAGTGCCGCCGCCGCCCGAGATCGCGGGCCCCGACGGATTGGGCGCCGCGCCGATGCTGCGTGTGTCGATCTTCATGAGCGTATTCGACGTCCACATCAACCGCACGCCGATCGCCGGTGTGCTGCGCAAGATCGTCTATATCCCCGGCAAATTCGTCAACGCCGACCTCGACAAGGCGAGCGAGGAGAATGAGCGTCAGCATTTCGTCGTCGAGCGCGCCGATGGCCTGCGCGTCGGTTTCACCCAGATCGCCGGGCTCGTCGCGCGGCGCATCCTGCCGTTCGTCGGCATGGGGCAGGAGGTTTCGACCGGCCAGCGCATCGGCCTGATCCGCTTCGGCAGCCGCGTCGACGTCTATCTCCCCGCCGGCACTACGCCGCAGGTGCTGCTCGGCCAGCGCACGCTCGCGGGCGAGACCGTGGTCGCGCGCATCGGCACCGCCGCGGTCATCGACGGTATCGGGCAATAGCATGGCCGAGCGCGAGGAGGTTCCGGCGG
The DNA here is from genome assembly GCF_058806755.1 of Sphingopyxis sp. GW821-FHT12F08. Classification (NCBI taxonomy): domain Bacteria; kingdom Pseudomonadati; phylum Pseudomonadota; class Alphaproteobacteria; order Sphingomonadales; family Sphingopyxidaceae; genus Sphingopyxis; species Sphingopyxis sp. GW821-FHT12F08. The sequence goes on along the minus strand of NZ_JBXAQA010000002.1, from coordinate 528,534 downwards.
ACGCCGCGGGGCGCCGCATCGGCGGGATCAGCCTGCGCGCCTTCGCGCCCAATGCGATCACCGTTCTTGCGCTCTGCTTCGGGCTGACCGGGGTTCGCTTCGCGATCGGCGGCCAGTTCGAATATGCGGTCGGCGCGGTCGTCCTGGCCGGCGTGCTCGACGGCATGGACGGACGCATCGCGCGGCTGCTGCGCGCGCAGAGCAAGTTCGGCGCCGAACTCGATTCGCTCTCCGACGTGATCGCCTTCGGCGTCGCGCCGGCGATGATCCTGTTCCTCTGGTCGCTGACCGACGCGCCGAAGTTCGGCTGGACCGCGGCGCTTGCGCTCGCGGTGTGCTGCGCGCTCCGCCTCGCGCGCTTCAATTCGCGCATGGACGCCGATTTCCAGCCGCACAAGTCGGCGGGCTTCATGACCGGCATCCCCGCGCCCGCGGGGGCAGGGCTGTCCTTCGTCCCCGTCTATCTGTGGCTGGTGACCGGCGACGATCTGTTCCGCCAATGGTATATCGTCATGCCCTGGGCGCTCGGCGTCGCGATGCTGATGATCTCGGCGATCCCGACCTACAGCTGGTCGTCGTTCCGCCTGCGCCGTTCGTGGCGGCTCTTCGCGCTCGCGGGGGTCGGCCTGTTCGGCGCGGCGCTCGTCACCGCACCGTGGCTGACATTGCTCGGGGTATGCGCGGTCTATCTGGCGCTGCTGCCTTTCGGGCTCGCGAGCTACGCGCGGGTCAGGCGGCGCGGCTGAGCTGGGGCGCGGCGTGGCCGGTCAGGCGCGCAGCGTCGCGGCGATCCGAACGGTGGCGCAGCTTGACGACATTGGCGGCGGGGCCGGGCCGCGGCGCACCGGCGGCCGGGAAGGCACCCTCGCCGAGCAGCGACGAGAGAATCGCATTTTCGTTGGTTTTGAGCATCGCCAGGATCACGATGATGCCCAGCCCGGCGGCAATCGCGAAGAGGAGAGCGGCGGCGACCTGAACCATCATCTTGTCCTTCCGGTTTCTTTGTGCGAAACCATGCCCATCGGCGACGGTTTCGTTACGCAAATCGTTCCATGTTCCCGCTTTGTTCTCAAGCGCTTTGCGACGAATGGAGTCATTTTGTCGCCAGGATGAGGCCGCCCGCCGTGCAGGGCGGCGCGGCGAATGCGACGAAAATCGCCGCTTGGCCCTTGCTTTTGACGGCGGCTGCCGCTAACGGCCCGCCCATTCCACATGGAAGGCGCACATAAACCGGTGCCGGGTCATCCGCTTGCGGACCCCGGTTCTTGCTTTCCAGAGGACCAACCGGAAGGAGAAAGACCATGGCGGCACCTGTCGTCACGATGCAGAATCTTATCGAAGCTGGCGCCCACTTCGGCCACCAGACCCACCGTTGGAACCCGCGCATGAAGCCGTATATCTTCGGCGCGCGCAACGGCATCCACATCCTCGACCTGTCGCAGACCGTGCCGCTCTTCGCGCGCGCGCTCGAATTCGTCGCCTCCTCGGCCGCCTCGGGCGGTAAGGTGCTGTTCGTCGGGACCAAGCGCCAGGCGCAGGGCCCGATCGCCGATGCGGCCCGCGCGTCGGGCCAGCATTTCGTCAACCACCGCTGGCTGGGCGGCATGCTCACCAACTGGAAGACGATCTCGAACTCGATCAAGCGTTTGAAGACGCTCGAAGAGCAGCTTTCGGGCGACACCTCGGGCCTCACCAAGAAGGAAGTGCTCAACCGCACCCGCGAACGCGACAAGCTCGAAATGTCGCTCGGCGGCATCCGCGACATGGGCGGCATTCCCGACGTGATGTTCGTGATCGACGCGAACAAGGAAGAGCTGGCGATCAAGGAAGCCAATGTCCTTGGCATTCCCGTCGTCGCGATCCTCGATTCGAACGTCTCGCCCGACGGCATCGCCTTCCCGGTACCGGCGAACGATGACGCCGCGCGCGCCATCCGCCTGTACTGCGACGCGATCGCCCAGGCGGCGACGCGTGGGGGCCAGCAGGCCCGCGCCGATCGCGGCGAAGATCTGGGCGCGGCTGTCGAGCCCGTCGCCGAGGAAGCGCTGACCGAAGCCGCTCCGGCTCCCGAAGCGACCGCGGCTGAAGAGGCTGCTGCTCCGGTGACTGAAGACGAGCAGGTCTCGCCCGAAGCCGCTGCTGAAACCGAACGCCAGAGCGACGCCTAAACAGCCGCTCGTTTGACTTGAGCGGCGCGCTGCGATCGACGCACGCGCCGCCTCGTCATCAGTTTGACTTATCGCCTCGCCATGCGCGCGGCGGACTGCAGGCGGTCATGACCGCCTGCCCCTTTTGGAAAGGATCACTCCATGGCTGAGATTACGGCCGCTCTCGTCAAGGAACTGCGCGACCGCACCGGCGCCGGCATGATGGACTGCAAGAAGGCGCTGGCCGAAAACGGCGGCGACATCGAAGCGTCGATCGACTGGCTGCGCACCAAGGGCCTTGCCGCCGCCGCCAAGAAGGCCGGCCGCGTCGCCGCCGAAGGCCTGGTCGGTGTCGCCACCGACGGCACTCGCGGCGCAATGGTCGAAGTGAACAGCGAGACCGACTTCGTTGCCAAGAACGAACAGTTCCAGGGCTTCGTCCGCGACGTCACCAACGTGGCGCTCGCCGGCAACCTGACCGACATCGATGCGCTGGGCGCGGCGGCCTATCCGGCCGGCGGCACCGTCGCCGAAGCGCTGACGCAGAACATCGCCACCATCGGCGAGAACCAGTCGCTGCGCCGCTCGGCGATCATGTCGGTGAACTCGGGCGTCGTCACCGCCTATGTCCACAACGCTGCGGCGCCGGGCATGGGCAAGATCGGCGTGCTCGTCGCGCTCGAATCGACCGCCGGCGCCGATGTCCTCGAACCGCTTGGCAAGCAACTCGCGATGCACGTCGCCGCCGCCAACCCGCTGGCGCTGAACGGCGACGACCTCGACGCCGATCTCGTCGCGCGCGAGCGTGCGATCGCCGAGGAGAAAGCAGCGCAATCGGGCAAGCCCGCCGACATCGTCGCCAAGATGGTCGACGGCGGCATCGCCAAGTTCCGCAAGGAAAATGCGCTGCTGTCGCAGCTGTTCGTGATGGACGGCAAGACCCCGGTCGCCGAAGTCGTCGCCGCCGCCGGCAAGGATGTCGGCGCGACGATCACGCTCAAGGGCTTTACCCGCTTCCAGCTCGGCGAAGGCATCGAGAAGGAAGAAAGCGATTTCGCGGCGGAAGTCGCGGCGGTCGCCGGCGTCTAAAAAGAAACGCGGGATTGCGGCGCGTGCGCGCGGCAGTCCGCTTGGCAATGGCGCGTGCCCGCTCTAGGGTGCGCGCCATTCGCATATTACAGATAGCGAGAGGTTCCCCCCCGACATGGCATTGCCCGGCATGAAACGCATTTTGCTCAAGCTGTCGGGCGAGGCGCTGATGGGCTCCACCCCCTTCGGCATCGACCCCGAGACGGTCGCGAGCATGGCGGCCGAGGTCAAGCAGGCCAAGGACAGCGGGCTCGAAATCTGCCTCGTCATCGGCGGCGGCAACATCTTCCGCGGCATGGCGGGCGCCGCCAAGGGCATGGACCGCGCGCAGGCCGACTATATGGGCATGCTCGCCACCGTGATGAACGCGCTCGCGATGCAGAATGCGCTCGAGCAATTGGGCGTCGAGACGCGCGTCCAGTCGGCGATCGAGATGGACAAGGTGTGCGAGCCGGTGATCCGCCGCCGCGCCGAGCGCCATCTCGAAAAGGGCCGCGTCGTGATCTTCGCCGCGGGCGTCGGCGCGCCCTATTTCACCACCGACAGCGGCGCCGCGCTACGCGCCGCCGAGATGAAGTGCGACGCGCTCTTGAAGGGCACCAGCGTCGACGGCGTCTATAACGCCGATCCCAAGCAGGATCCAAGCGCGGTGCGTTATAACACGCTCGGCTACGACCGCGTGCTCGCCGACAATCTTAAGGTGATGGACGCAAGCGCGGTGGCGCTGTGCCGCGACAATCATATCCCGATCGTGGTGTTCAACATCCGCGAGGCGGGCAATCTGGCACGCGTGCTGGCGGGCGAGGGTGTCTCGACCGTCGTCAGCGACGCTGCCGGGCATGCATAAGAGAGGAAGTTACCATGGCGAAATATGACAAGGCTGACCTCGAGCGCCGCATGCACGGCGCGGTCGAATCGCTGAAGAGCGACCTTTCGGGCCTGCGCACCGGCCGCGCGCACACCGCGCTGCTCGATCCGGTGACGGTCGAGGTCTATGGCAGCCACATGCCGCTCAACCAGGTTGCCTCGGTCAGCGCGCCCGAGCCGCGCATGCTGTCGGTGCAGGTGTGGGACAAGTCGAACGTCGGCCCGGTCGACAAGGCGATCCGCTCGGCGGGCCTCGGCCTCAACCCGATCGTCGACGGCCAGACGCTGCGCCTGCCGATCCCCGAAATGACGCAGGAGCGCCGCAAGGAGTTGTCGAAACTCGCCGGCCAATATGCCGAAAAGGCGCGCATCGCGGTCCGCAACGTCCGCCGCGACGGCATGGACAATCTGAAGACCGACGAGAATAAGAAGGAAATCAGCGAGGACGAGCGCAAGCGCCACGAAACCGAGGTGCAGAAGCTGACCGACGCGACGATCGCCGAACTCGACGCCGCCGCGACCGCCAAGGAAAAGGAAATCCTGGGCTAACGCATGCGCGACGGTACCGCCATCGCGCTCCTCCCCGGAACGGGGAGGGGGACCATGCGAAGCATGGTGGAGGGGTACCCTCTATCATGCGCTCCGTATGGCCTCACATGCCCCTCCACCACCTTTGGTGGTTCCCCTCCCCGTGCCGGGGAGGACCTATGAGCCAGGGCGCGCGCCATGTCGCCATCATCATGGACGGAAACGGCCGCTGGGCGAAGAAGCGGCTGCTGCCGCGCGTCGCCGGGCACAAGGCCGGGGTCGAGGCGGTGCGCACGATCGTGCGCGCGGCGGGCGACATGGGGCTCGAGGCGCTGACGCTCTACGCCTTCTCCTCGGAAAACTGGAAACGGCCCGAGGAGGAGGTCGCCGACCTGATGGGGCTGATGAAGCGCTTCATCCTCTCCGACCTCGACGAATTCGCCGCCAACGACGTCAAGCTGAAGGTCATCGGCAACTGGCGCGCGCTCGCGCCCGACGTCGTCGCGCTGATCGACAATGCGCTCGAACGGACGTCGGGCAACAAGCGCACCACGCTCGCCGTCGCGCTCAATTACGGCGCGCAGGACGAACTGGTACGCGCGGCGACCGCCGCCGCCGCCGGGGGCGCGATCACCGCCGAGGCGATCGAGGCGCATCTGGACACCGCCGACATGCCGCCGCTCGACCTCTTGATCCGCACCTCGGGCGAGGTGCGGCTGTCGAACTTCCTGCTGTGGCAGTCGGCCTATGCCGAGCTCTATTTCACCGACAAGCTCTGGCCCGATTTCGCACCCGCCGATCTGCAGGCGGCGCTCGACCAATTTGCGCGGCGCGAACGCCGCTACGGGGGACTTTGATGCTATCCTCCCGTGACTTGTACACTCTTAAGCCCCTCCCCTTCAGGGGAGGGCAGCGAGACTTGCGAACTTGTTCGTTAGTCGCTGCGGGTGGGGGCCATCGGCCTTGCGCAAGGCCGATGGCCCCCACCCCGACCCCTCCCCTGAAGGGGAGGGGCTTTATCCCTTTCCAGCAAGAAGGCTTCTGAACATATGAGCGCTGGAAAATCGGACCTGATGGTGCGCGTCGGATCGGCGATCGTGCTGCTCGCCATTGCGGGCGCGGCGCTGTGGTTCGGCGGCATCGCCTTCGCGCTGCTGCTCCTCGTCGGCGCGGCGCTGCTGCTCGTCGAATGGTTCGCGCTGGTGCGCGCGATGACGCTTTCGGGCGCAGCAAAAGGCGCGCTGATGGTCCTCGGCCCGCTACTGACGCTCGGCGCGGTCGGCGGCCTGTGGTTCATCCGCGACACGCTCGGCATGACCGCGGCCTTGTGGGTCTTCGCGATGGTGTGGGCGACCGACATCGGTGCCTATTTCGCGGGGCGCGCCTTCGGCGGCGCACGGCTTGCGCCCAAGATCAGCCCGTCGAAAACCTGGTCGGGGCTGTTCGGCGGCATGGTCGCCGCGCTCGTCGCGGGCGCGACGCTCGGCGACCGCGCGGGCATCATCGGCGTGCCCTTGTGGATCGGCCTCGTCATGGGCCTGCTCGCACAGCTCGGCGATCTCGGCCAGAGCTGGATGAAGCGCCGCGCGGGCGTCAAGGATTCGGGCAAGCTGATCCCCGGTCATGGCGGCGTCTTCGACCGCGTCGACGGGCTGCTGCCGGTCGCGCTGATCCTCGGCGGGCTCGCTTTCGCGGGCGAGCTCATCGTGCGGACGGCGCACTGATATGACGCGCCGCCTCTCGCTGTTCGGTGCGACGGGATCGGTGGGGCAATCGACCCTCGACCTCGTGCGCCGCGACGGCGAGGGCTGGCAGGTCGCGGTGCTGACCGCGCACAGTGACGTCACCGAACTGGCGAAACTCGCAAAGGAATTCCGCCCCGCGCTGGCGGTGATCGCCGACGAGGCACGCTACACCGACCTCGCCGAGGCGCTCGCGGGGACGGGGATCGAGGTGGCCGCGGGTGCCGACGCGCTGGTCGCGGCGGCAAAGGCGCCGACCGACCTCGTCATGGCGGCGATCGTCGGCTGCGCCGGGCTCGCCCCGACGATGGCGGCGCTCGAAGCCGGCACCCCGGTGGCGCTCGCCAACAAGGAGGCTTTGGTCTCGGCGGGCGCGCTGATGACCGCCGCGTCGCGGGCGTCGGGCGCACCGATCCTGCCGGTCGACAGCGAGCATAATGCGATCTTTCAGTGCCTCGCGGGCGGCCGGATCGATCAGGTCCGCCGCATCATCCTGACCGCGAGCGGCGGCCCGTTCCGGACGATGAGTGCCGACGACATGGCGCGCGTCACCCCCGCGCAGGCGGTCGCGCATCCCAACTGGTCGATGGGCGCCAAGATCAGCGTCGATTCGGCGACGATGATGAACAAAGGCCTCGAGCTGATCGAGGCGTTTCACCTCTTCCCCGTCGGGCTCGACCGCATCGAGATCCTCGTCCACCCGCAATCGGTGATCCACAGCCTCGTCGAATATATCGACTGCTCGACGCTGGCACAGCTGGGCTCGCCCGACATGCGCATCCCCATCGCCAGCGCGCTGGCCTGGCCCGACCGCATGGCGACGCCCTGTGCGCCGCTCGATCTCGCCAGCATCGCGCGGCTCGATTTCGAGGCGCCCGACGAGACGCGCTTTCCCGCCACCGCGCTCTGCCGCGCCGCGATCGGCGAGGGCGGCGCGCGCCCGGCGCAGCTCAACGCCGCGAACGAGGTGGCGGTCGCCGCCTTCCTCGCGGGCCGCATTTCCTTCCCCGCGATCGTCGACACGGTGCAGCGGGTGCTCGATGCCGCCGCGCCCGCCGCGCCGGCATCGCTTCACGACATATTCAGCGTCGATGCGTCATCGCGCACGGCTGCGCAGCATTTTGTGGATCGATACGAACATGCTTGAATCCCCGGGGTTCCTCTTCACCGTTCTGGCCTTCCTGCTGGTGCTCGGTCCGCTCGTGTTCGTGCACGAATATGGCCATTATATCGTCGGCCGCTGGTGCGGGGTGAAGGCCGACACCTTCTCGATCGGTTTCGGCCGCCGCATCCTCGGCTGGACCGACAAGCGCGGGACCGAATGGAAGGTCGGCTGGCTGCCGCTCGGCGGCTATGTCCAGTTCGCGGGCGACCGCGACGCGGTCAGCCAGCCCGACGCCAATTGGCAGAAATTGCCCGATGCCGAGCGTGCGCATAGCTTTCCCGCCCAGCCGGTGTGGAAGCGCGCGCTGATCGTCGCCGCGGGCCCGGTGACCAATTTCCTTTTCGCGATCCTGATCCTTGCGGGCTTCGCCTGGATCGGCGGGGTCGCGACCAACCCCGCGGTGATCGGCCTCGTCGAACCCAAATCGGCGGCGGCGGTCGCGGGACTGCAGCCGGGCGACCGTATCCTGTCGATCGACGGCCGCGCGATGGAGCGCTTCACCGATCTCCAGATGGCGGTCGCGCATCGCCCCGGCGAGACGATGAATATCCGCATCGAGCGCGGCGGCGCCGAACAGACGATCCAGCTCGCGCCGCGGCTGGTGAAGGACAAGGATCCGTTCGGCAATGATTTCGAACGCGCGGTGATGGGCGTCTCGCCCGGGCCGCCGGTGTTCGAACCCGTGCCATTGGTCGAGGCACCCCGCGTGGCGGTGCGCCAGACGGCGCAGATCGTCCGCCAGACAGTCGAAGTGCTCGGCCAGTTCCTCACCGGCCACCGCTCGATCAAGGACCTCAGCGGCCCGGTCAAGATCGCCAAGGTTTCGGGCGAGGCGGCGACGCTGGGCCCCGAAGCGCTGATCTTCTTCATCGCGCTGATCTCCATCAATCTGGGGTTCATAAATCTCTTGCCATTGCCGATGCTCGATGGTGGCCATTTGGTTTTTTACGGTTATGAAGCGGTGCGGCGGCGGCCGGCGCCCCCGCAGGCCCAGGAATGGGCCTTTCGTTTCGGCTTTGCGGCGATCGTCACGCTGATGCTGGTCGTGACTTTCAACGATTTGGGCTCAATCGGGGTTTGGGACCGGATCGCGCGCTTGATTGGATAAGCGGACTGGGGCAGGAGTGCGCGCGGACCCGTGGGCAAGCGGGTTCGTCGCTTTTTCGAGTTATTTTGCGGGATGAACAGCGTGGCTTCACACAAATTTTCGGCGCAGGCGCGTTTGGCTGCGTTCCTCATGGCGGGGACCATGCTCGCCGGCCCCGCGCTGGCGCAGGGCGTCCAGCCTCCCGTCGTCCCCGCGCCGACCGTTCCGGCGCCCGCTCCCGAAGCCGTCCCCGCGGCAACCACCGTCCGCTCGATCACCGTCACCGGCAACCAGCGGCTCGAGGCGCAGACGATCCTGTCGTACCTGCGCCTGCGCGTCGGTCAGACCTATAATCGCGCGACGCTCGACCAGGCGCTCAAGGATCTCGCTGCGACCGAGCTGTTCAAGGATTTCCAGATCAACGACGACAATGGCGCGCTGACGATTCAGGTCGTCGAAAACCCGGTGATCAACCGCGTCATCCTCGAAGGCAACAAGCGCCTCAAGGAAGACAAGATCCGCCCCGAGATCAAGCTCGCGCCGCGCCAGATCTTCACGCGCTCGAAGGTCCGCGCCGACGTCGCGCGCATCATCGAACTCTACAAGCGTCAGGGCCGCTTCGCCGCGACGGTCGAGCCCAAGATGGTGTCGCTCGATCAGAACCGCGTCGACGTCGTCTTCGAAATCAACGAGGGGCCGAAGTCGAAGGTCCGCCAGATCAACATCATCGGCAACGAGAAGTTCGGCGACGGCGATCTCAAGGACGAGATGGCGACCAAGGAATCGGGGCTGCTGACGATCCTGTCGTCGAACACCAGCTACGATCCCGACCGCCTGGCCTATGACCAGCAGAAGCTGCGCCTCTTCTATCTCTCGAACGGCTATGCCGACTTCCGCGTGATCTCGGCGGTCGCCGAACTGACGAGCAACAAGCAGGACTTCATCATCACCTATGTGGTCGAGGAAGGCGAGCGCTACAAATTCGGCAAGGTCGACGTCGAGAGCGAGCTGCGCGACTTCCGGCCCGAGACGCTGAAGACGCTGCTGCCGATGAAGGAAGGCGACTGGTACGACGCCAAGATGGTCGAGGACACGGTCGAAAGCCTCAGCGAGACCGCGGGCCTGTTCGGCTACGCCTTTGCCGACATCAATCCCGAATTCCGCCGCGACCCCGAAACGCGGACGATGGCGATCACCTTCAACGTCGCCGAAAGCCCGCGTACCTATGTCGAGCGGATCGACGTCAACGGCAACACGCTGACGCAGGACAAGGTCGTGCGCCGCGAATTCCGCCTGAACGAGGGCGATGCCTTCAACAGCTTCGGCGTCAAGCGCACCGAGAACCGCATCAACAGCCTCGGCTATTTCCAGGAAAATCTGGAGATCGAGCGCAAGGAGGGCAGCGCCCCCGACCGCATCATCCTCGAAACCAATGTCGAGGAAAAGCCGACGGGCGAGCTGTCGCTGTCGGCGGGCTTCTCGTCGATCGAGAATTTCCTGCTCCAGGCGTCGGTGCGCCAGCGCAACTTCCGCGGCCTCGGCCAGCAATTGCAGGCGTCGGTCAATTATTCGAGCTATTCGAAGTCGGTCGAACTGGGCTTCACCGAGCCTTATCTGTTCGACCGCAACATCTCGATCGGCGGCAGCATCTATCGCCGCGACCTCAATTCCTTCGGTTTCGGCGTCAACAACGATCGCCGCACGACCTTCGAACAGGTCACCACCGGCGCGCAGGTCACCGTCGGCGTGCCGCTGACCGAATATCTGTCCGCGTTTGGGCGTTACAGCCTGAACTACGACGATGTGTCGCTCAGCCGCGACCCCGCCGACGGCTTTTACTTCGGCGGCCAGTGCGACATTCTCCGCGCCGGCCGCTACCTGTGCGATGCGATCGGCAAGCGTACGACTTCGCTGCTGGGTTTCACCATCGCCTATGACGACCGCGATAACCGTCTGCGCCCGACGCGCGGCCAGTCGCTGTCGCTCAGCCAGGATTTCGCCGGCCTCGGCGGCAGCGTCAAATATGTTCGCACGCGCCTGTCGGGCAGCAAGCATTTCAACCTCGGCAGCCGCTTCATCCTCAATATCTCGGGCGAGGGCGGCTATATCTATCCCTTCGGTAGCGCGCCGACCGCGACCAGCGACAAGGTCCGCCTGACCGATCGCTTCTTCCTGGGTGAGCCGCAGATGCGCGGCTTCGATATCCGCGGCATCGGCCCGCGCGTCATCCGCTTCACCGATGTCGACCTGGCCGATCCCGCCAACCCGGTGCTCAACGCCAGCCTGGCCGACCGTCGCAACCTGTTCGACGATGCGCTGGGCGGCCGCGCTTATTATCAGGGCCGCGTCGAGCTCGACATTCCGCTCGGCACCGGCGCGAAGGAACTGGGGCTGCGTCCGTCGGTGTTCCTCGACATCGGTTCGGTGTTCGGCGTGAAGCGCCCGACACTCACGACCTTGGCGAGTTTCAAGGACCCGACCGACAATCTCACCAAATTCCTGTGCCGCAACGCCACGACGGGCGTTCAGCAGTTCGCGACGCGCGATTTGAACACCGACGGCACGCCGAACGGCAACAGCTATACCACTTGCCCCACCGGCTTCTCGCAGCTCGCGCCGTTCGAGGAACGCTTCTACGGCGACAGCTGGAAGCCGCGCGTCGCGATCGGTGCCGGCGTCAACTGGAACTCTCCTTTCGGTCCCTTCCGGATCGATTTCGCTTACGCCCTTCGCAAAGAAGAGGGCGATGACACCAAACGCTTCTCATTCAACGTAGGAACCCAATTCTAATGAAGAAAATTCTTGTCGCATCGGCGCTGGCGATCGCCACGCTGTCGGTTTCGCCGATGCTCGCCGCCCCGGCCTTCGCCCAGGCGAAGGGCGTTGCCGTCGCCGACGTTCGCGTCGCCGCCGCGCGTTCGAATGCCTTCACCGTCGCCAGCGGTCAGATCGAAACGACCTACAAGGCGCAGATCGATCAGCAGAACACCCGCGCCCAGACGCTGCAGGCCGAAGTCAACGTCCTCATCGCCAAATATAACGAGGAAGCGAAGAAGAGCCCGCAGAACCAGACCGCGCTCCAGGCCGCCGGCAAGGCGGTGCAGGACAAGCGTCAGGCCGCGAGCGCCGAACTCGGCCAGATCGGCGCGCCTGTCGAGCTCGCCGTCGCCTATGTCGAGGACCAGATCAGCGTCCGCATGAACGAGGCGATCAAGGCCGCGATGACCGCGAAGAAGGTCGACCTGCTGCTCAACCCCGACGCGGTGCTCGCGCGAGAGAATAATGTCGACATCACCGACGCGGTGGTGACCGAGCTCAACCGCATCCTGCCCAACGTCTCGATCGCGGTGCCGGCCGGCTATCAGCCCGGTCAGCTCGTCCAGCAGCGCAACCAGCAGCTGATGGACGCGGCGCGCGCGGCACAGGGCACGACCCCGGCCGCTCCGGCGCCGACCGGCAGCGCGCCGACCACCCGCTAAGATCGTGGCGGACGGGGAAATCTCGGACGGCGCCATGGGTCCGGTGGATATCCGCCGGATTCTGACGCTGCTGCCGCATCGTTATCCGATGCTGCTCGTCGACCGGGTGGAATCGATGGTGAAGGACACCTCGATCCACGCGGTCAAGGCGGTGACGATGAACGAGCCCTATTTCCAGGGCCATTTCCCCGGCCGGCCGATCATGCCCGGCGTGCTCATCGTCGAGGCGCTGGCGCAGGCCGGCGGCATCCTCGCGGTCGAATCGCTCGGCCTCGGCGGTTCGGGCAAGCTCGTCTATTTCATGGGGATCGACGGGGTGAAGTTCAGGAAGCCGGTCGAACCCGGCGTCCTGCTCGACCTTCACGTCACCATCCTCCAGGCGAAGCGCAACATCTGCAAGTTCGAGGGCAAGGCGATGCTGGGCGGCCAGCTGGCGACCGAATGCCAGTTCACCGCGATGATCGCCGACCCGCCGAGCGACTAACCACCTACTTGCCAAATCCAGCTTTCGCCGTTAGGGGACGCCGCTTCGCGGCCCCCGACGGGGCGGCATCGACTCACGCTGCTGGTCGGTAACCAGTGGCACAGGAGCCCAGACATGAAAAAAGACATTCATCCCGCTTATCACATGATCACGGTCAAGATGACCGATGGCACCGAATATCAGACGCGCTCGACCTGGGGCAAAGAGGGCGACACGATGACGCTCGAAATCGACCCGACGGCGCACCCGGCATGGACCGGCGGCACCGGACGTCTGCTCGACGCGGGCGGCCAAGTCGCGAAGTTCAACAAGCGTTTCGGTGGGCTCACCCTCAAGCGTTAATTCGCGTCCTCAGCCGAGGACTTTCGCAAGCGCGCTTTGCCACCCGGCAAGGCGCGTTTCGCGTTTCCGGGCATCGAGCGCCGGGGTGAAGCGCGTCGCGGTGCCGCGCATCGCCTGCGCCGCGCTCGCCAGATCGGGGTAGAGGCCGGCCCCGGTGGCCGCCAGCATGGCCGCGCCCAACGCGGTGCTCTCGACGAAACCAGGCCGCTCGACCACCAGGTCCAGCATGTCGGCCAGGTCCTGCGCCATCCAGTCGTTCGCCGCCATGCCGCCGTCGATGCGCAGTTCGGCCCAGTCGACCCCGTCGGCGGCGAAGGCGGCTTTCAGGTCGTGGGCCTGATAGGCCTGCGCTTCCAATGCCGCGCGCGCGACATGCGCCTTGCTGCTCGCGAAGCTCAGCCCCGACAGCGCCGCCAGCGCCTCGGGCCGCCAATGCGGCGCGCCGAGCCCGGCGAGTGCGGGAACCAGATAGACCCCGCCATTGTCCTCGACCGATCGCGCCAGCCCCTCGCTCTCGCCCGCGCTGGCGAGCAGCCCCAGTCCGTCGCGCAGCCATTTGATCAGGCTGCCCGCGACGAACACCGAGCCTTCGAGTGCGTAGCTGCGCACCTCGCCTTCCTGCACCAGCACCGTCGCGAGCAGGCGGTTGTTCGATACCGGGCGCGTCGTGCCGCTCGCCGACAGGATGAAAGCGCCGGTGCCGAAGGTCGCCTTGGTCTGGCCGGGCGCAAGACACGCCTGGCCGATCGTTGCCGCCTGCTGGTCGCCCGCCATGCCGCTGATCGGAATCGCGCCGCCGAACAGCGCCGGGTCGGTCGTCCCGACCGTCGCCGTGCAGCCGGCGATTTCGGGGAGCAGATTCATCGGCACGCCGAGCATGTCGCACAGGCCCGCATCCCAGCCGCCTGTGCCATTGATGTCCATAAGCAGCGTGCGCGAAGCGTTGCTCGCATCGCTGACATGCACCCCGCCGGTCAGGCGATAGACGAGGTAGGATTCGATCGTCCCGACCGCGAGCCGATCACGCGCCTCGCGAAGCTGCGGCCAGTTCCGGAACGCCCAGCCGATCTTGCTGCCCGAAAAATAGGGGTCGAGCAGCAGCCCGGATTTCGCCTGCACCGCCGGCTCGTGCCCCGCTTCCTTCAGCGCCGCGCAGTCGGCGGCGGTGCGCCGGTCCTGCCACACGATCGCGGGCGCCAGCGGCTCGCCGGTGGTGCGGTCCCAGAACACCACCGTCTCGCGCTGGTTGGTGATGCCGATCGCCGCGACGGCATCGGCGCCGCCTGCCTGCGCCACCATCTCGCGCGTGCAGGCGAGGGTGGCCTCCCAGATTTCGGCGGCATCATGCTCGACCAGCCCCGGGGCGGGATAATGCTGCCGGAACTCGCGCTGCGCGCTGCCGAGCGGGGTGCCGTCGACGGCGAAGAGCATCGTGCGGGTCGAGGTCGTGCCCTCGTCGATCACGATGATCTTTTCGGCCAATGCACATCCCCTCTTTGCCGGAGAGTCTGCCAAAGGCGGTGGGGTAGGACAAGGGTTCACGCGGAGACGCGGAGACGCGGAGATGAAAAATGCGCGCAGAGGCGCTGAGGGCGCAGAGAAGAGGAAATGGCGGCGAAGCCGCCGATAGTCTCCTCCTTTTCCTCCGCGCCTCCGCGTCTCCGCGTGAACCAATCTCGGCGACCTCTGCGCCTCTGCGCGAGTCCTCCTTCTTTCTTCCCACGACGCCTGAGCAATAATCTTGCAATTCCGCGCAACCCATGCCATATGTTGTGCAGCGCAGCATGGCGGGTTCCCCGCCGCAACCACCGGCAGCGTGATTTTCCCGCCCAGATCAGGCGCGGGACGAGCCGGACCAGCGCTTTGTCCCCAGAGGCACCCTTTCACGCGGGTCGTTTCGAACCCGCGGCCCGTGCGCCGTCCGTTCGATGCGAACGGATGCGCCTGCGCGTCGCCCATAGTGAGTATTTTATGACGACTTTTAACGACTTTGGCCTGCACGCCGACATCAATCGCGCGCTCGCCGCCAAGGATTATACCGTTCCCACCCCGATCCAGGTGCAGGCGATCCCGCCGCTGATGAAGGGCCGCGACCTGTGCGGCATCGCGCAGACCGGCACCGGCAAGACCGCCGGTTTCTCGCTGCCCTCGATCCATCACCTTTTGACCTATCCGCACCGCCCGACACCGCGCGGTTGCCGCATGCTCGTGCTCGCGCCGACGCGCGAACTCGCCGCGCAGATCGCGCAGAGCTGCCGCGACTATGGCCGCTTCACCAAGCTGCGCGTCTCGACCGTCTTCGGCGGCGTGCCGATCAACAAGCAGATCCGCGACCTCGCGCAGGGCGTCGAAATCCTCGTCGCCACGCCGGGCCGCCTGCTCGACCTGATCGACCAGCGCGCGCTGCGCCTCGACGACGTCGAAATCTTCGTCCTCGACGAGGCCGACCAGATGATGGACATGGGCTTCATCCACTCGCTGCGCCGCATCGCCAAGCTGCTGCCCTCGCGCCGCCAGAACCTCTTCTTCTCGGCGACGATGCCGAAGGAAATCGCGCACCTCGCCGAACAGTTCCTCGAGGATCCGGTGACCGTGTCGGTGACGCCGCAGGCGACCACCGTCGAAAAGATCCGCCAGTTTTCGACCTTTGTCGAGCAGAAGGAAAAGCAGGCGCTGCTCCACTCGGTCGTCGCCAGTGAGGATATCGACCGCGCATTGATCTTCACCCGTACCAAGCATGGCGCCGACCGCGTCGTGCGTCACCTTGCGGGCGCCGGGATCAAGGCGATGGCGATCCATGGCAACAAGAGCCAGTCGCAGCGCACCCATGCGCTGCAGGCCTTCCGCTCGGGCGACATCAAGCTGCTCGTCGCGACCGATATCGCCGCGCGCGGCATCGACGTGTCGGGCGTCAGCCATGTCATCAACTTCGAGATCCCGAACGTTCCGGAGCAATATGTCCACCGCATCGGCCGCACCGCGCGTGCCGGCGCCGAGGGCAAGGCGATAAGCTTCATCGCCCCCGACGAGCGTCCGTATATGCGCGACATCGAGCGCGTTACGCGGAGCAAGTCCGAGCCGATGCCGCTGCCCGAGAATTTCAACGAGCTGGTGCGCAACCTGCCGAAGCCGGCACAGCCGCCGCGCGACACCGGCAGCCAGGGCCGGAACCCGCAGCGCCAGCGTCAGGACGCCATGCGCGGCCGCGGTGGCGCCAAGCCCGGCGGCGATCGTAGTCCGCGCCGTGACGGCGCCGCCGGCGAGGGTGCGGAGGGGCAGCGCAAGCGCCGCTTCCGCCCGCGCAACAAGAGCGTCGGTGCGCACAAGGGCGCGGTGACCCGCGTCAACTGATCCGGACCGCCGCCGTTCGATGCGCCAATTCTTGGTACATTGACGGCGGCCCCGGGTGCGGTAGGGTCTCCCCAGGGTCTGGGGAGGCACGATGATCGACGACGACGAATATGAGCCGTTGCCGCCGCGTCCGATGATGCGGCGCAAGCGCGTGCTGATCCCGCTCGGACTGCTGCTTGCGCTCCTTATCGTCTTTCTGTGGCTGCGCACCCCCGACACCGACCGCGATGAAATGATCGCCAAATATGGCGGCCCCGCGGCGACCTTCGTCGCGGGGCCCGCCGGCCAGCGCATCCATTACCGAGACCAGGGCAAGCGCGACGGCCCCGCGATCATTCTGCTCCACGGCTCGAACGCCAGCCTCCACACCTGGGAGCCGCTGGTAAAGCGGCTCCGCGCGGATTACCGCATCGTCACGCTCGATCTGCCCGGCCACGGCCTCACCGGCGGCACCCCTGACAAGGATTATGGCGCCGACGGCATGGGCGCTGCGGTCGACGTCGTTGCGGCCAAGCTCGGGCTCGACCGCTTCGTTCTCGGCGGCAATTCGATGGGCGGCTGGGTCGCATGGCGCTATGCGCTCGGTCATCCGGACCGCGTCGACGCGCTGCTGCTGCTCGACGCCAGCGGTATGCCGCTGCGCGAAGGGGAGAAACGCCCCGAATCGAACATCGGCTTCCGCGTGCTCGAATATCGCCTCGGCCGCTGGCTCGCGACGCGGATCACCCCGCGGATGCTCGTCGAACAGTCGCTGCGCGGTTCGGTCGAGAAACAGGGCATCGTCGACGAGCCGATGATCGACCGCTATTGGGAGCTGCTGCGCTTCCCCGGCAACCGCGAGGCGACGGTGCTGCGCGCGCGCATGGACCGCGAACCCGCGATGGCGGCGCGGGTGGGCGAGATTGAAGCTCCCACATTGATCCTCTTCGGCAAGCAGGACAGGCTGATCAACGCGACGGCGGCCGATACTTTCCACCAACGGATCGAAGGCTCGGAGGTCGTGCTGCTGGACGGCATCGGCCATCTGCCGATGGAGGAAGCGCCCGACGCAACCGCCGCGGCGATCGCCGACTTTCTCAAGCGGCGGCTTGCGCCCGCGCCGGCCGGTCCAGGAACGCGCTGATCCGCGTCGAAATTGCCGCCGCATGGGTGAAGGGGAACAGGTGCGATCCCGGCACCACCTCGAGCACCGCGCCGTCGATCAGCTCGGCGAGCATCTGGCCATAGCAGGCGGGCATCACGCCATCCTGCTCGCCCATCAGCACCAAAGTCGGGATCTCCTTGAGCCCGGGCAGGAAGGCCATACTGGTCCATCCGGCCATCGCGGCGGTCTGATAAGCGATGCCGAGCGGCGTCGCGGTCTGGATCTTGAGCCCGCTCGCCTGCATGTCGCTATCGAACAAGGCGCCCCATCCGATGCCGGGCGCCCCCATCACCGGGGTCGTCGCCATCAGCACCAGATGCCCGACGCGGCCGGGAAACTGTACTGCGATCTGCTGGGCCAGCGCGCCGCCCCAGCTGAAGCCCGCAAGGTCGACCGTCCGGTGATCGAAGCGGCCGGCGATTTCCATCACCACCGCCGCCATCGTCGGCGCGCCATAGGGGATCAGCGCATCGGGCGAACCGCCCACGCCGGGCATGTCGAGCGTCCACACCTCGCGTCCCATGATCTGCGCCAGCAGCGGCGCCGCGGCGCCGATATCGGCGCCGATGCCGTTGAGGAACAGCAGGGGCGTTCCCGGCGCCCCGGCCCGCCAGCGCGCGACGCGCAGCGTCAGGCCATAAACATGTTCGGTGCTGAGGGCGGGCTTGCCGCTGATCCTGCTCATGGCCCGTGCCTTGGCAGCTTTTGGTGACCGGCGAAAGTCCGCTAATCCCCGCTTCGTCATCCCGGCGAAGGCCGGGATCTCGCTGGTGCGTTTTGCAGCGAGGTCGAGATCCCGGCCTTCGCCGGGATGACGGAAGGAAATCAACCGCCTAGACTTGCTGTTGCGCTTCGCGATCGGCCTTTTCGTAGCGCAGGCAGTCGAAAATCTTCGCGCCCGCCAGGAACACCGAGCCGCTGCATGCGAGCAGCAGCAGCTTGCCGCCGACCCCCGGATATTCGTCGATATAGATCATCCCGCGCGCGATCGCGCCGACCCCGAGCGCATAGATGATGAGGCAAGCCTCGAACTTGGTCTTGATGACGAACAGGCGTCCGATTTTCTTCAGCATCACCATAGCCTGAGCAAGAGCCGTGCCAGTGGCGCAAATCGGGGATTCGATGCCGCGGGCTTATGGTAAATTGTAAATTAACTCGACAGCCGAGGGAAGAGGCGGGCGCCGATTTTGTCCGCCCCAAATTGGAAAGCGGCACCCCCGCATCGCTGCCGGGGTGCCGCTGACTGACGTCCCAGGGTCGCAGAAGGGCCGGCAGTTGCGGTCTTATCGGTAACCCCGGCGATGCCCGCATCCTTCATATGAAGGATGGATCGCAATTTCTCAGCCCGGCGTCGTCGCCGCGATCCGCGCGAGCAGGGCGGCGAGGTCGGCCTGCCGCGTGCAGCCGGTCTTTTCGAGGATACGGCTCAGCTGGCTGCGCACCGTGCTGATCGCGACATCGCCCTCCGCGGCGATCGCCTCGGGCGTCTCGCCGCCAGCGATGCCTCTGGCGACGCGCGCCTCCGACGGGGTCAGGTCGAACAGGGATTTCATCAGCGTCGCCGACGGGGCGCGCTCCGATGCGACGGGGATCAGCAGCATCAGCGCGAAGCTGTCGCCGAACACGTCGTGCGCGCTGCGCCGCACCGGGACGACATGCGCGACCAGCTCGGGATGGCCCGCGGCGTCGCGGATCGGGAAGGAGCGCACCTGATCGCCCGCGTCGCTGCCGAGCGCTGCCAATGCCTCCGCCAGCATCCGGTCGGCCGCCTTGTCGGCGAGGTGCAGCCGGCCCGTCGCGCCCCATACCAGCTGGTCTTTCAGTTCCAAAGCCAGCAGACTCGCCTCGGCGACCTCGCCGCTGGCGTGGAGCAGCAGCGCGGGCAGGCGCAGCGCCGCCAACGCCTCGGTCGCGCCCTCGGCGCGCTTCAGCTGCAGCCGCGCGCTGACCAGCGCGCTGCGCGCGATATGCGGGCGGAGCCCGTTCAGCCGCGCCACATTCTCGGGCTCGATCGGCCCGCCGTCGAAGGCCCGCTCGACGCTGAACACGATATTGTCGCCCGTCGGCACCTGCAGCCCGGTTCCCGCCGACCAGCCGAGCCCGCGCGGGCGAAAGAAGTCGCGGTACACCGGATCGGCGCTCAGCTCCTCCTCGCTCCAGAAATCATATTCGACGAAAAAGGACGGCGCTTCCTGGCTCATCAGGCAGACGCGGCGGCTGCATTTGCCGAACCAGCCGTCGTTGACATAGGCGTCGAAGGCGTCGGCGACGCTGTCCGACGCGGTCCAGTGCAGCGCCTTGCGCGCCGAGAACAACAGCCCGCCGGTCGATCCCGCGAGCGCCGCGACATCGTCGAGCACGCCCGGCCAGGCCTCGGGCACCACCGAGCATTCGTAGATCCGGTCGATCAGGTCGTCGCGCATGCTGGCCCCTCGGCACAATGGAAGGCCATTGTCGGCGTCTGGTCGCGAAATGCAAGGGTGGCGGCGGCGGAGGGCGTTTTGGTTTCCCGACCGTCCCCTGTTTCCGTTCGTGTCGAGCGAAGTCGAGACACCCCGAAGGCAGGCGCTTCCCAAGCGTGTCTCGACTTCGCTCGACACGAACGGGATTTATGTGGCGGCTTGCCTCCGCTCACCGCGCCCGAATAAACGTCCGCACATCCTCGGACAATTTATGCCGGTCCTCGTCGCGGATATACATCATGTGGCCCGCGCCATAATAGGTGTAGTGGATGCGGCCCTGCGGGATGCCGGTGCGCGACAGCGCATATTCGGCGGCGAAAAAGGGCGTCGCAAAGTCGTAATAGCCCTGCGCGACGAGGACCTTCAGCCCGGAATTTTCGCGCAAGGCCTGGCCGATATAGGGCGCGACGTTGAGATAGGCGTTGGTGTCGCGCCCGCCGATGCGCCAGTCCCACTGGCCGCCGATGCCGCCGATCGACTGATATTCGCGGTCGGTCTTGAAACCGAGCGTCTCGCGGCTCCAGCTGTTGATCGCCGCCGTATATGAGGCGTCGATGCCATAGAAGCTGGGGTCGTTGTCGGGCCCTTCGCCGGCATTGTCGTAATCCTTGCCGGTGTAGCGGCTGTCGAGGCGGCCGACGGTGAGCCCGCGGTCGCGGAGCAGCTCCTTGTAGAAGCGCTGCGGCGTGACGCGGAGGTCGGCGTTTTCGAGATAGGTTTCGGACAGGCCGGTGAAGCGCGCGAGGTCGCGGCGGATCGCGGCGCGCTCCTCGCCCTGCAATTTCTGGCCCTTGAGCAGCGCCGACGCATAGGGGCCAATCGCCCATTGCCGTGCTTCCTCGACGAAACCTTCGACCGATGAGGCCTGCGCCTTGCCATGGTAGAGCGCGGTCGCGGCCATCGACGGCAGGTTGGTGATCGGCGACAGCTCGTTGCCCGGCGTGTCGGCACCCGCCGCGAAATCGAGCACGGTCGAGATCAGGATGATGCCGTTCAAGGCCACGTCGTTATAGGTGTCGTTCATCAACTCGTTGGCGACCGCCGCCGAGCGGGTGGTGCCATAGCTTTCGCCGCCCAGATATTTGGGGCTGTTCCAGCGGCCATTGTCGTTGAGCCAGAGACGGATGACCGACGCGACGAGCTTCGCATCCTGCGTGACCCCATAATAGTCCTTGGGGTCGGCCTTGCCGATCAGGTGCGAGAAACCGGTGCCCGGCGGGTCGATGAACACGACGTCGGTGACATCGAGCAAAGCGTCGGGATTGTCGACGATCGGATAGGGCGGGGCGCCGTCGTCGATGCCGGTGCCGGGGATCGCGACGCGCTTCGGCCCGAAGGCGCCCATCATCAGCCACACGGTGCCCGAGCCCGGGCCGCCGTTGAACAGGAAGGTCACCGGGCGGTTCGGGTCGCGCGGTTCCTTGACATAGGCGGTGGTCACCACCGCCACTTCGGGCACGCCGTCCTTGTTCTTGATGATCGTCTCGCCGATCGTCGCGGCATAGTTGATGCGCTGGCCGCCGAAGGTGCCGCTGAGATTGGTCGTGCGGACCTGCGGTTCGACATCTGCGGGCTTTTCGGCCTTCGCCTTATCGGCAGGCGCATCCTGTGCGTGGACGGCGACAGGCGCGGCAAGGGTGAGCGCCAGGGCGATAAGCGACGGACCCGATTTCATGGTTGTTTCTCCCCGGTTAGGCCGCGGACGCTAGTTTGCGCGCGGGGAGGGGGCAAGGCTGCTGGTCGGTTCGGGAGGCGTTTTGGTCGAAGCGTCGTCAGCTGCCCGTCTTGCGAAAGGTGATGACCGGCGCGATCTTGGCGCCGGGCTGGTCGCTGATATGGCGGGTACCACGCTTCGTGGCACCATCGGGCCAAAGCACCTGATAAACGAAGCGGCCGGCGTAGGGGAAAGCGGCGCCCGTCTCGACTTCGTTCCAGCGGCACGCGGTCCGGTCCCAGGGGTCGCGGTGCTTGCGCAGGCAGACATTGAACGCGAAAGCGTCGATCATCCAGATCTCGCCGCCGCCGGGGCTGGTACGAAAGGTCGGGCGGACATCTTCGCGCCCGTCGGCACAAATGGTCATCGACGCGACGACCGGGGGCTTCTGCGGCGCGAGCTTGCGTCGCTGAGCGTTCAGTTCCTGCGTCAGGCCGAGATCGAGATAGCCGTTTTCGGCGGTCGCGCCGAGCGCCTTGGCGTCGGGGTCAGCGAGCGCAGGCGGTTCGGGCTCCGACGCGTCCGCCGTATCGGCATGCTCCTCGATTTGCTCGCGTTCATAGGCGGCGAGCGTTTCGGCATAGACGGCTTCGGGATAGCCGAGCCGCGCCATTTCGGCGCGCAGCCGCGACACCTCCAGCGCCAGTTCGCCCCATCGCTGCGTCTCGGGGTCGAGGTCGTCATAATAGTCGGGCTGCAGCACACAGCCCTGCTTTTCCTCGTCGGTGATGTCATAGACCTCGCCCTTTCCGTTTGGCGAGGGAAAGAGCATCTGGTCGAGCGGCCGCGGATATTCGGCGACATAGGCCTCGGCGCCGAGCCGCGCTTCATAATAGCCGGGTGGGTACCAGGACCGTTCGGGGATCTTTTTCGCGATCGCGTCGAGTTGCTGCGGCGTTTGCATTTGCTGTGCGTGCGCCGCCGGCGCGGCGGTTGCCACCAGGGTGAAAAGCGCAAATAGCCGCCACGCCTGCTTCATTGTCGAGGATCCTTGCCCGAAGGATCGCCACTCTACGCCCGTTCGCCGGATTTCGCCACCATCGGCCCGCGCGGAGCGGATTCAGGCCGCCTTGGGTTGCACCGTCAGTTGCAGGCCCAGCGCGTCGAGCACGGCCATCAGCGTTTCCAGCGTGGGATTGCCCTTCTCCGAAAGTGCATTGTAGAGCGCCTGCCGGCCCAGCCCGGTCTTCCGCGCGATGTCGGTCATGCCTTTCGAGCGCGCGATATCGCCGATTGCCTTTGCGATTTCCTCCGGCGATCCGTCTTCCATCCATATTTTCAGCCAATCGACGATATCGGCCTCCGAGTTCAAATAGTCGGCCGGGTCAAAAGGGATCGTTTTTGTTCCCCCCATCAAATTCCTCCGCCAGAGCTTTCGCCAAGACAATATCGTCGGCTTGGCTATCCTTGTCTCCACCTATCAGGAGCAAGATGACGACGCTGCCGCGCCTCACAAAATAGACCCGATAACCGGGGCCGAAGAACATGCGCAATTCATACAGGCCAGCGCCGACCGCTTTGCAATCGCCGAACTGACCGTTCGAAAGCCGCACCAGCCGCTTACGTATCCGAAGCTGACCTTCGCGATCACGGAGCGACTTCAGCCATCGGTCGAAACCGACAGTCTGTTCAAGCGAATAAGCATGTCCTGTATAAAGGACAATTGGTCCTTTGTCAATGGGTCCGGTCACGAGCAATCATCCATTCGCAGGATGGGATGGCTCGCCGTTTTGTATCTTGTTACCGCCGTCAGCCAGACGGAGAGGCGCTCGACTTGTCCGAAACGGAGGCGATCACCGCCCCCACTTCGTCTTGCTCTGCTTGCCGAAGCGCCCCTTGCGCGTGCCCGGCTTGCCCTCGTTGCTCCGCCCTACGCGCGGCGCGACCTGTTGATCGGCGGGCAGCCCCAGTTCGTCCGCCTCCAGCTTGCGGATTTCGTCGCGCAACCGACCGGCTTCTTCGAACTCCAGGTCGGCCGCAGCATCGCGCATGCGCTTTTCGAGGTCCTGAATGTACGCGCGCAGATTGTGCCCGACCATATGCGCGGGCTTGTCGTCGCCGATGTCGATCGTCACCTGATCCTTCGACGCGACATGCGCGATGATGTCGCCGATGTTGCGCTTGATCGTCGTCGGCGTGATGCCGTGCGCGACATTATATTCGGTCTGCTTCTCCCGGCGCCGGTCGGTTTCGCGCATCGCGCGTTCCATGCTGCCGGTGATGCGGTCGGCGTAGAGGATGACGCGGCCGTCGACGTTGCGCGCGGCGCGGCCGATCGTCTGGACGAGGCTGGTTTCGCTGCGCAGGAAGCCTTCTTTGTCGGCGTCGAGGATCGCGACGAGCCCGCATTCGGGGATATCGAGCCCTTCGCGCAACAGGTTGATCCCGACGAGCACGTCGAAGACCCCGAGCCGGAGGTCGCGAATGATCTCGATGCGCTCCAATGTCTCGACGTCGCTGTGCATGTAGCGGACCTTGAGCCCCGCTTCGTGGAGGAATTCGGTGAGGTCCTCCGCCATGCGCTTGGTGAGTGTGGTGACGAGCGTGCGATAGCCCGCGGCGGCGGTCGCTTTCGCCTCCATGATCAGGTCGTCGACCTGTTCCTCGACGGGCTTGATGAACACCGGCGGGTCGATCAGCCCGGTCGGGCGGATCACCTGTTCGGCGAAGACGCCCTGCGTGCGGTCCATCTCCCACGTACCCGGCGTCGCCGACACGCTGACCGTCTGTGGGCGCATCATGTCCCATTCGGAAAAGCGCAAGGGACGGTTGTCGATGCAGCTCGGCAGGCGGAAGCCATATTCGGCGAGTGTGATCTTGCGGCGATGATCGCCCTTCGACATCGCGCCGATCTGCGGGATCGTCTGGTGGCTTTCGTCGACGAAGAGCAAGGCATTGTCGGGGAGATATTCGAACAGGGTCGGTGGCGGCTCGCCGGGAAGTCGGCCGGTCAGGAAGCGGCTGTAATTCTCGATCCCCGCGCAGCTGCCGGTCGCGGCGATCATCTCGAGGTCGAAATTGGTCCGCTGCTCGAGCCGCTGGGCTTCGAGCAACCGGCCCTCGGTTTCGAGCTCCTTGAGCCGCTCGGCGAGCTCATGCTTGATGGCCTCCGACGCCTGCTTCAGCGTCGGCCCCGGCGTCACATAGTGCGAATTCGCAAAGACGCGGACATAGTTGAGGTTCGCGATCTTCTTGCCCGTCAGCGGATCGAACTCGGTGATCTCTTCGATCTCGTCGCCGAAGAAGCTAACGCGCCACGCCATATCCTCATAATGCGAGGGGAAGATTTCGAGGCTGTCGCCGCGCACGCGGAAATTGCCGCGCGCAAAAGCCTGGTCGTTGCGCTTGTACTGCAGCGCGACGAGCTTGCGGATGATCTCGCGATTGTCGACGCTCTGGCCCTTCTTGAGGTCGAAGATCATCGCCGAATAAGTCTCGACCGACCCGATGCCGTACAGGCACGATACCGACGCGACGATGATCACATCGTCGCGTTCGAGCAGCGCGCGCGTCGCCGAGTGACGCATGCGGTCGATCGCCTCGTTCACCGAGCTTTCCTTCTCGATGTACGTGTCCGACCGGGGCACATAGGCTTCGGGCTGGTAATAGTCGTAATAGCTGACGAAATATTCGACGGCATTATTGGGGAAGAAGCTCTTGAACTCGCCATAGAGCTGCGCCGCGAGGATCTTGTTCGGGGCGAGGATCAGCGCCGGGCGCTGCAGCTCGTCGATGACTTTCGCCATCGTGAAGGTCTTGCCCGACCCGGTGACGCCGAGCAGCACCTGGTCGCGTTCGCCGTCGAGCGCGGTCGAGACGAGCTCGCGGATCGCGGTGGGCTGGTCGCCCGCGGGTTCGTAATCGCTCACCAGCTCGAAGGCCTTGCCGCCCTCGACCTTGTCGGGGCGTGCGGGGCGGTGCGGGACATAATCGGCCGCGGTGTCGATTTCGTCGAGCGAGGTGCGAATCTGAATTGCCATTGCTGCCAATATGGTGAGGATGCGGCGCATCCACAATCGGACTCGACAGGGGAAATGCGATGAAAAAGACTCTGATGCTGGCGTTGGCCGGTGGTCTCCTGCTCGCTGCATGCGGCGACAAGGCGGCGAAGGACGGCGAGGGCAGCAAGGCCGCGTCGAACGAGCCCCCCGAAAAGCGCCAGCCGGGCAGCTGGGGCCAGAAGATCGAGATCGTGAAGCTCGAGGGCGACGACGTCACCCCTGAAGCCAAGGCGCAGATGCAGCAGATGTTCTCGATGCTGAGCGGCATGACCGTCTGCCTGACCCCCGAAGCCGCGGCGCAGGAGGATATGTCCAAGAACCTGTCCGAGATGGGCTCGAAGGGCGAGAATTGCACTTTCGACAAGCAGAATTTCAGCGGCAAGAACATCGAATTTTCGGCCACCTGCAAGGGCGACGCGGGCAAGACCATGAAGATGAGCGCGACCGGCACCAGCGGCGCCACCGCGCAGGACATCACGATGACGATCCTCGCCAACAAGGCCGACGGCAGCAAGGAAGGCGAGATGGTCATGCGCATCACCGCCGAGCGCAAGGGCGAATGCGGCCCGAACGACATCACCCCGCCGGCCCCCGCCGCCAAGAGCTGATCGGACGGTAGCCATGATCGGCTATGTCACCATGGGGACCGACGATCTCGAGCGCGCGCGCAGCTTTTATGCCGCGCTGCTCGGGACGATCGGGGCCGGCGAGCTGATGCGCATGTCGGATAGCGAAGCGAACGGCTTCACCCTCTATGGCACGGGTTGGGGCCAGCCGGGGCTCGCGGTGACGCGGCCCTATGACGGCCAGCCCACCGATCGCGGCAATGGCCATATGGCCGCGCTCGTCGTCGATGAGCGCGCCAAGGTCGATGCGCTGCACGCCAGGGCGCTCGAGCTCGGCGGCAGCTGCGAAGGCCCGCCGGGCGTGCGCGGCGACGAGGGCGAGCAGGCGTTTTACGCCGCCTATTTCCGCGACCTCGACGGCAACAAGCTCTGCGCCTTCCGGATCGGCCCGGCCTGATCGCCGCCGCCTGGCTCGGGCAGCGCCGGACTCCGCTGCTCGTCGGACTCGCCGCCGGGCTGGTCGCGGTGGCCGCTGCGCTGATCGCGGGGCAGGGCGCCCCGCAGGAGGCTTTGCTCGCCGCGCGCTGGACCGCGCGCACCGCGGCGCCGCTCTTCCTTGTCGCCTATCTCGCCTCGACCTTGTGGCGGCTGTGGCCCGGCGCGGTCACCGCCGCGCTGCTGAAGCGCCGCCGCCAATGGGGGCTGGGCTTCGCGCTCGCGCACAGCATCCACCTCGCCGCGCTGCTGGTGAACATCGTCGCCTTTCGCCCGCGGCCGGTCACGACGCTGATCGGCGGCGGGCTTGCCTATGTGCTGATCTACCTGATGGCGCTGACCTCGAACGACGCGTCGCAGCGGCTGTTAGGGCGCGGCTGGAAATGGCTCCACCGCATCGGCATCCATTATATCTGGCTGATCTTCACCATCAGCTATGCGAGCCGCGCGGTGCACGCCGATCCCGCCTATCATGTCGAAGGTCGCATATTGGCACCGCTCTTCCTTGCCGCGCTCGCCCTGCGACTCTATGCCCGGCACAGGCAACGCCGATGACCGCCACAGGCCGTCGGCGCGGGATTTTCGGAATTGGGAGCGGAGGTGGACTTGCCGGACGGGAAAACGGGTGGGGCCATTTTTCCGCCCGGCGAAGTCGCTGTGTATGAAGCCGGAGAACCATGTGACCTGTGCCAGGGACCAGCTCGCACCTGTCGGTTTTCCGTCTTCAATTCGTCATACCGAACCAAGGCCCGGACCAGACGGCAACGTCACGAGGGCGTTACCACGATCAAGACATGCCCGAAATGGGACAAGATGGCGAGTTACATCGGGTCACGTAGCGGGTTGTCGCAATCCGTTAGGAATATATTAACCTCGTTTCCCCTTTTTACGTGGGCATTTGGCGTTCGCGCAATTTTATGTTATGAAGACGAGCTCAGTTGTTACCGTTACAAGGAAGTGACAACGGCTGGTCGCGCCCAGTTATTGGCGTATCTACCGCGCAGCAGCTCGCTTGGGGGCATTTGGGGGTAGTATGGACCGGACGATGTCGAGCGCTGATCAGAATGAAGGCGATGCCGACAGGATCATAGCCGACGAACTCGCGCGCCTGCTCGACTCTCCGCTGTTCGTGCGCTCGCCGGTGCTCACGCGGCTGCTGCAATATCTCGCCGACCATCGGCTCCAGGGCAATCGCACCGCGCCCAAGGCCTATGCCATCGCGACCGAGGCGCTGGGGCGCAGCAGCGATTTCGACCCCGCGGTCGACAGTTACCCGCGCGTCATGGTCGGCCGGCTGCGCAACTTGCTCGACCGCTATTATGCCGAGACGCCATGGCTGCACCGGTTGCGCGTGCCGCAGGGCAGCTATGAGATCGTCGTCCAGCATCGCGCCGCGCCGCCGGGTGCGCGCGGCACCGAGGCGGGCGAAGGCCGCGAGCGCGAAGCGGCCGCCGACCTGGGCGCGCCCGGACCCGGTGGCGTGACACCGGTTCCGCCGTCCGCGGCGCGCCCGGCGGCGGCACCGCGCCGGCGGGGCATCCTGCTGTGGCTGGGTTTTGCCGCCGCGCTCGCGCTCGCGGCCTTCGCGGGCTGGTGGTTCGCGCGTTCGGATCGTCCGTTGCTCGGCGACGATTTCGTGCCGATGCCCACGCTCGAAGTTGGCGCGCCGGCGTCGGGCGACAGCGGGCCATCGCGTGCGATGGCGCGCGGGCTCGACGGCAAGCTGCGCGACGGCCTGCGCCGTTTCGAGCTGGTCCAGCTCCTGTCGTCGCGAGGTACCGATGCCGCGACGCCGCGTCCGCGCGCCGATTACCGTCTCGACGCCTCGATCGTGCGCACGGTCGAAGGGCCCGTGGACGTCACGCTGGTGCTCAACCGCATCGCCGACGGGCGCGCGATCTGGTCGCAGCAGGTCCGCCTGACCGACGAGGATATCCCCGAGTTCACCGGGCTCGAACCTGCGATCGCGCAGATAGCGGGCGACTATGGCATCATTGTGCGCGACCAGTTGCAGCGCCAGCCCGATAATTATGCCACCGGCTTTCCCTGCCTCGCGCAATTCAACCGTCTGCGCCAGATGCGCAATCCCGCCGCCGCCGCGCGCGTCGACCGCTGCCTGCGCGCGACAATCATCGACATGCCGCAGGACCCCGTACCGCTGAACGCGCTGTCGCTGCTCCGCTTCGGCGACTGGCAGCAGCGCCGTACGACGCCGGAAGGCAAGGAAGCCTATGCCGAGGGGCAGAGCTTCGCGCGCCGCGCCTATAGCGTCGGGCCGAACAGCGCGGCGGGGCTGTTCGCCATGTCGCGCGCGCATTTCTATGGCAACGACTGTCAGCGCGGGATCGCGCAGGGCGGCGCGGCGCTCGCGCTCAATCCCTATGACGCCGACCTCACCGGCTTTTTCGGGCTGTTCAACACCGCATGCGGGCGCGCCGCCGAGGGCGAGGCGCTGCTGACGCGTTCGGTCATGCTCGACGATTCGCACGCCGGAGTCTCTGCAGTCGCGCTCGCCTTCCTCCATTCGCAGCGCGGCGAACAGGCCGAGGCGCTGGCCCTGCTCGACCGCATGCCCTCGCCCAGCAACCTCGAGCCGCAATATCTGATGGTCCGCTCGGTCGTGCTGGCGCGGATGGGCGAGGTCGACCGGGCGCGCGGCCTGTGGCGGCGGCTGCTCGACTATACCGGCCAGCCGGCGAACGCGCCGCCCGAAACGGTGCTGCGCCAGTTCATGATCACCCCCGCGGTGATCGCGCGTGCTTCGATCGCGCTGCGCACCTCGGGCGTGGTCGGCCCGCGCCCGGCGGCGACCAAGACCGCCGATTGACAGCGCGCCGCCGTGCGAACAGGATCGCGCGATGCTCGCCGGTCTCGCTACCCTTGCGCTCGCCGCCGCGCCCGTGCCGCCCGCGGCGGTCGCGGTGCGTTTCGACCGCGAGGGCAAGGTCGAAACGCTGGTCGCCGAAGGCGCGGCCGACCGCGCGGCGGGGCGGACGCTCACCCCCGACGATCCGGTGCGCATCGCCTCGGTCTCGAAACTGGTCGTCGCGCTCGGCGTGATGCGGCTCGTCGAGGCGGGCGCGCTCGACCTCGACCGCGACGTGTCCGCCTATCTCGGCTGGCCGCTCCGCCATCCCGCCTTTCCGGACCGGCCGGTGACGCTGGCACAGCTGCTCGGCCATCGTTCGGGGCTGACCGACGATGTGAACTATGCGCTGCCGCTGGACGCCGATCTGGAGGCCGTGCTCAAGGATTCGCAGGCTTGGGACGATGCGCGTCCGCCCGGCGGTGATTTCGCTTATGCTAACCTCAATTATCCCGTCGTCGCCGCGGTGATCGAGGCCGCGACCGGCGAGCGCTTCGACGCCGCGATGGCGCGGCTGGTGTTCGGCCCGCTCGCGCTCGACGCCTGCTTCAACTGGACGACGTGCAGCGACGCCGCGGCCCAGCGCGCGGTCATCCTCTATGGTCCCGAGGGCGATATCCTGCGCGACGATCTGAAAGGCGCGCGTCCGGCCTGCCCGGTCGTCCCCGCGGCCGATGGCAGCTGCGACCTCAGGGCCTATCGCCTCGGCCGCCACGGCGCGGGGTTCAGCCCGCAAGGGGGCCTGCGCATCTCGGCGAACGGCCTCGCGCGCATCGGCATCCTCTTCCTGCGCGGCGGCGAGAGCTTCCTGAAACCCGAAAGCCTCGCGCGGCTGCAGGCGATGGCACCGGTGCGCCCGACGAGCGGCGAGGGGACCGGCGGCTTTTTCTGCGAATATGGCGTGGCGATGCATTCGACCGGCGGCCCCGCGCTCGCCGATCCGGCGTGCCGCGACGATTTGTTCGGCGACGGCCGCCTGCGGCTCGGCCATTCGGGCGACGCCTATGGCCTGCGCTCGGGGCTGTGGTTCGATCTTGAACGGGGCGACGGCATTGCCTATTTCGTCACGCAGGTGCCGGAGGGGCAGAAAGGGAAGCGGTCGGCCTATAGCGCCGCAGAGGAGGCATTGGTCGATACCGCGCGCGCCGGGCACCCCGACGCCAGCCCTCTTGCCAGCCCCGCTGGCGCGCACTAGGGCAAATTTCAACATTCACGGCTTAGTCAGAAAAGGAATAGCGCATGAGCGATTCGGCCGAAAAGGTTAAGAAGATCGTCGTCGAACATCTGGGCGTCGAAGCCGACAAGGTCACCGAGGAAGCGAGCTTCATCGACGATCTGGGCGCCGACAGCCTCGACATCGTCGAACTGGTGATGGCGTTCGAGGAAGAGTTCGGCGTCGAAATCCCCGACGACGCGGCGGAAAAGATCGCCACCGTCAAGGATGCGATCGACTATATCGAAGCGAACAAGGGCTAAGCCCTGCGATCCGGCCTGGCCGGATTGGGCGGCAGGCCGCCCACGTATTTCCGGCTTCCCGGTCACGAGCGCATGCGCGCAGCGACCGGGAAGCTTTTTTTATGCGCGCCGCTCCTCTAGAAGCGCGCCGAACGAATTGATGCGGGTTTCTGCGGGGGCGGGAACCGACGAAAGGAATGACTATGCGCCGGGTTGTGGTGACGGGTTTGGGTTTGGTGACGCCGCTGGGCGGCGACGTCGAGACCACTTGGGCCAATCTGATCGCTGGGAAATCGGGCGCGGGTCCGATCACCCATTTCGACGCGTCGGACCAGAAATGCACGATCGCGTGCGAGGTGAAGGGCCCAACCCACGAATATGGCTTCGACCCCGGCAAGCGTGTCGACCACAAGGTCCAGCGCCAGGTCGATCCCTTCATCATCTTCGGCATCGACGCCGCGGGCCAGGCGCTCGAGGACGCGGGCCTGACCGACCTCACCGAGGAGCAGAAGGTGCGCGCCGGCTGCTCGATCGGCTCGGGCATCGGCGGCCTGCCGGGCATCGAGAGCGAGAGCCTGTTGCTCGCCGAAAAGGGTCCGGGCCGCGTCTCGCCACACTTCGTCCACGGCCGCCTGATCAATCTGATCTCGGGCCAGGTCAGCATCAAATATGGCCTCAAGGGCCCCAATCATGCCGTCGTCACCGCCTGCTCGACCGGCGCGCATTCGATCGGCGACGCCGCGCGGATGATCAAGGACGACGACGCCGACATCATGCTCGCGGGCGGCGCCGAGGCGACGATCTGCCCGATCGGCATCGCGGGCTTCGCGCAGGCGCGCGCGCTCAACATGACCTATAACGACCGCCCCGAACAGGCGAGCCGCCCCTATGACAAGGACCGCGACGGCTTCGTGATGGGCGAAGGCGCGGGCGTCGTCGTGCTCGAGGAATATGAGCATGCCAAGGCGCGCGGTGCCAAGATCTACGCCGAAGTCGTCGGCTACGGCCTGTCGGGCGACGCCTATCATGTCACCGCGCCCGATCCCGAAATGGACGGCGCCTTCCGCTCGATGAGCGCGGCGCTGAAAAAGGCGGGCATGATCCCTGCCGACATCGACTATATCAACGCGCACGGCACCTCGACGATGGCCGACACGATCGAACTTGGCGCGGTGAAGCGCCTGTTCGGCGACGCGATGGCCAATGTCTCGATGAGCTCGACCAAGTCGGCGATCGGCCATTTGCTTGGCGGCGCGGGCGCGGTCGAGACGATCTTCTGCATCCTCGCGATCCGCGACCAGATCGTTCCGCCGACGCTCAACCTCGACAATCCTGACGAGGGCACCGAGGGCGCCGACCTGGTCCCCAAGGTCGCGAAGAAGCGCAAGGTCAAGGCCGCGCTCAACAACAGCTTCGGCTTCGGCGGCACCAACGCCAGCCTGATCGTCAAGGCGGTGGACTAACACCTGATCCTCCCTGTCGCGAAGCGATGGGGAGGGGGACCGTTCGCGAAGCGAATGGTGGAGGGGCAGCGACGCCGCATTACCGCCCCTCCGTCAGCGCTCCGCGCTGCCACCTCCCCATCGCTGCGCGACAGGGAGGATTAAAAGCCTTTCCTACATTATCCCGCCATGCTTTACCCCTCGGCACGACCCGCCGGGCAACCGGTGTTAAAGTCACAAAGGTCACAAAAAGGCGCTGCCCATGCGGGGCTTTTGTGGCTTTAAGCTGGGTCATCCGACCGACGGGAGAGAAGATGCATCCGTTCCGCTGGCTGACGATGGCGATTCTCGCATTGCTGCTCGCCGCCTGCTCGGGCGGCGCGCCGAAGGATGCCGAGGTCGTCATCCCGCAAGGCGCGAGCATCGCCAAGGCGGGCGAGATTCTCGAGGAAGCCGGCCTCGTCTCCGCCTCGAGCTTCCGCAACGAGGCGCGCTTCTTCGGCTCGTCGAACCCGATCAAGCCCGGCGAGTATAAGGTCGAGAAGGGGATGGACGCGGGCGACATCCTCGAACTGCTCCAGTCGGGCAAGACGATCCAGCGCCTGGTGATGATCCCCGAGGGCATGCCCTCGATCATGGTCTGGGACCGGTTGATGGCCGAGAAGCGCCTCAAGGGCGAAATCCCCGTGCCCGCCGAGGGCAGCATCTTGCCCGACAGCTATGCCTTCACCACCGGCGAAAGCCGCGCCGCGGTGGTCAAGCGCATGCAGGCGGCGATGGACAAGGCCTTCGACGAGTTGTGGAAGAAACGCACCGCGCGAACCGCAGTCAAGGACCGCAACGAAGCGATCACGCTCGCCTCGATCGTCGAAAAGGAAACCGGCGTCGCCGCCGAGCGCCGCACCGTCGCGGGGGTCTATACCAACCGCCTCGCCGTCGGCATGAAGCTGCAGGCCGACCCCACGATCATCTATCCGATCACCAAGGGCAAACCGCTCGGCCGCCGCATCCTGCGCAGCGAGATCACCGCGGTGAACGACTACAACACTTATGCGATGGCTGGCCTGCCCAAGGGTCCGATCGCCAACCCCGGCAAGGCATCGATCGCCGCGGTGCTCGACCCCGAGGCGAACGATTTCCTCTTCTTCGTCGCCAAGGGCGACGGCGGCCATATTTTCGCGCGAACGCTGTCCGAGCATAATGCCAATGTGCAGCGCTGGTACCAGCTGCGCCGCGACCGCGGGGAGATGGAGTAGGATATCGTCGCCTCGGGCGACGGAGAGGAGGGAGCGGTGACCGCAAAACTGTTCATCCACGGCGTCCCCGACAGCCCGCTGATATGGGGGCCGCTGCTCGCCGCCCTCGACCTCGGCGATACGCCTGTCGCCGTCCCGGCACTGCCCGGCTTCACCGGCTCGCTGCCCGCGGGATTTTCCGCGACCAAGCAGGCCTATGCCGACTGGGCAGTGGGGCAGGCCGAGGCGCTGGCCGCGGTGCACGGTCCGATCGACATCGTCGGCCACGACTGGGGCGCGCTGATCGCGCAGCGCGTGGCAATGCTGCGCCCCGACCTCATCCACAGCTGGGCGATCTCGAACGCGGTGATCGAAGCCGATTATCGCGGGCACCGGCTGGCAAGAATCTGGAACACGCCGATCCTCGGCGAACTCTTCATGGCGCTGAGCAAACCCGCGAAGCTCGCCGAGGGGCTCGCAGCGGCGGGCATGCCCGCCGACATCGCGGCCGAAGAAGCGGCGCAATGGGCGAACAAGGACAAGCGCCGCGCGATCCTCAAACTCTACCGCTCGGCCAAGGGGCTGAGCTTCGCGCACGATTGGGCGCTCGATATCCCGAAGCTGCCGGCAAAGGGCGCGCTGATCTGGGGCGAAGGCGATCCCTATGTCGAATTGTCGGTGGCGCAGCGCTACGCCGCGAACACCGGCACGCCGCTCACCATCGTCGAAAAGGCGGGTCATTGGGCGATCGCCGAACGCCCGGCGGAGGTCGCGGCGGCACTCAACGCGCATTGGAACGCGGGCTAAGGCTCGGATAATAATATGTCATCGCCTTATACGATTATTGTCATGCAATTTATCGATTGGCGAATTTCCGCGGGATTCGCCATTTGGCCGGCGAGCGAGACAGAGTGTCCCATGGACGACGGCCATCCCCCTCCCGCTTGCCGCGCCCATCCCTTCTCGTGACAGGCGATCCGGTCATCCCCCCTCCCGACCGGGTCTCTGGCGCCGCGCCCATCATCGTGACCGCGACGATGGGTGCGGCCGACCAGCGCTTCTTCGACGCGCTGCGCAGCGCGCATTTCCCGCCCGAACGCAATCACCTCGCCGCGCATATCACCTTGTTCCACCAGTTGCCGCCCTCCGCGCTCGCCGAGCTTGAACGGCTGATCCGCGCCATTGCCGCCGACACGCAGCCGCCCGCCGCGCGCGTCGCCGAAGCCTATTCGCTCGGCAATGGAACGGCATTCCGCATCGACAGCCCCGGCCTCCTCGAAATCCGCGCGCGCATCGCCGGGCATTTCACGGGCATGCTGACCGCGCAGGACCGCGGCACGCCCAAATTGCACATCACGGTCCAGAACAAGGTGGACGCGAAGGCGGCGCGGGGCCTGCTGGCCGACCTTGCCCGCGATTTCCGCCCGCGCCCGCTGGCGATCGCCGGGCTCGCCGCTCATCATTACCGCGGCGGCCCTTGGGAAAGCGCCTTCGCCCGCAATTTCCGCGGGCCGCGCAGAGGATATTGACCGGACCCCGCCGCCTGCCTATAGGCGCGGCTCGCCCGAACGGGCGGCCTTTCGGGGCGGAGTAGCTCAGCAGGTTAGAGCAGCGGAATCATAATCCGCGTGTCGGGGGTTCGAGTCCCTCCTCCGCTACCATCGTCAATCCCTTCAAAACCTCGCATTTTTCGGCAGTTTTCTGCCATCTGTCGAGGCCATTCTCATGTCCACAAAACCGGCGCCGGGAGTGACTGATTTGGACAAATCACTCCAGATTTGGACCCGTTTGGACACGACTTTCGCGAGAATTTTCGCGAGCGTTTCATGGCCTCGATCGGTTCGAGGTTCCCATCGAACAGAGTGCGATTCTGACCGCTTCGCATATCCACCGGTCGAAAAGCGGTGCGCTCGCTGACCGCGAAGTGCCGGGCCTTTCCATCGTCGTCCACGGATTGGAGCGTGAACATAGGCAAATGCTGAGCTGGCGGTCTAGCTGGGCCGCCTCCAGTCGTTGATTCCTATGCCGCCGAATGTCCGCTATCGCCATTTGCAAATCAAAGCGTTGCCTGACCATTGGCGGCCAGACGCGGCTGTGTGTAGGACTTTGCGATACGGATTCTGATGTATTTCGAGGTGGCGCGGAACTCTGCGCCTGCCCGACGATGATCCGCTGACGCCGCACTCTGCGGGGCCGGCCCGACCTCAGGGCGCGACGAAGGTCAGGGTGGAGACATGCACCGTGCTCGCAACGGTCTTGCCGCCGAGCACGCGTTCGCCGACGACGTCGTTGCTTGTTGACAGCAGGTAGCGGCCTTTTCCGCGCTCGGGTGCGGCGATGACGCCCTTGTCGTCGGCGACATAGGCTTTGGTCCAGCGATCGGGATCGATCACCGTCAGCTTGGCGCCGGGCAGGGGCTTGCCCTGCCACAGGACCGTGAAGCGGTTCCCGTTTGCGGTGACCGGGACGATTTCCAGATCGAGCGCGTGGCGCGTTTCGGCGCGTCCGGCGCGCGCGTGATAGACGACGCCCTGCAATTTGCCGTCTTCGCCGGCCCAGGGTTCGAAGACATTCTCGTCGACGAGGCGAACATCGCCCGCTGCGCTCACCGCGGCTTCGATATGATTGGCGCGGCGGACGAGCGGGGCGGGGCGATCGCGGCTTTCGGCGAAGAGGATGGGCGTCTTCAGCTTGGGAAATTCGGGATCGCCACTTTCGGGAACGGCCTCGGCCGGTTCGCCGAGATAGATGCGCGCGGCCGCATTGCCGTCGCGCTCGATCCACACCTCATGCGCCGTCGCGGGCGACGCAAGGAAGCCAAAGGCCATCAGGGCGGCGAAAGTCTTTTTCATCAGGACATCCCTCTTCCGAAAAGGTCTGAAAGGCGCTGCGGGTCTCAGCAGAACTCCGCGCCGGCGCTGTGTGGCCGCCAGAGGAGTCTATTGCAAACGATTATTACTAGCTTGCTATTGCGAACCGTTCGCTATAGCGGGCAGCTCCAATTGAGATTGAGTCGCAAAAAGGGGAAGCGCCATGACCGTCCGAATGATCGCGCTATGCGGAGCCGCCGCGCTGGCTTTTGTTGCCAATCCGGCGTGGGCGAGCGAGGGCGCGGACGGTGCCATGTCGGCCGATCACGACGACGCGGCGGCCGAAACCGCCACTGCCGAAGCCGATGCGGGCACCGGCGAGGACATGATCGTCGTCACCGGCTATACCGGAACCAAGACCGATACCGCGCTGATGGAACTGCCGCAGCCGGTCAAGGTCATCACCGACGACCAATATGAGGCGCAGGGCGCGATCAGCATCAGCGACACGGTGAAATATGCCGCCGGTGTCCTCGCCAACCCCTATGGCCGCGACACCCGCGTCGACGGCTTCAACGTCCGCGGCCTCGATGCGCTGCAATTCCGCGACGGCATGCGCGACATCTTCTCCTATTACGCCTCGATCACCTCGGACCCCTATAATTTCTCGCGCGTCGAGATCGTGCGCGGCCCGGCCTCCGTGCTGTTCGGCCAGGGGTCGATCGGCGGCCTCGTCAACCTCGTTAGCAAGACGCCCGATTTCACCACGCGCGGCGAAATCAACCTCGTCTATGGCAGCTATGACCGCAAGGAAGTGCTGGGCGACATCAACCTGGCGCTTGCCGACAATCTCGCGGTTCGCTTGGTCGGCCGCGCCCGCGACGCCGACACCTATGTCGACCATGTCCCCGACGACCGTATCATGTTCGCGCCCTCGATCCGCTGGCAACCGACCCCCGATACCGACATCGTGCTGACCGGCCTCTATCAGGAGGACGACACCGGCTCGACCTCGCAGTTCCTGCCGATCGTCGGCACCTTCCTGCCCAACAGCGTCGCCGGCGAGCAGCTCGATCGCTACACCTTCGTCGGCAAGCCCGGCTGGGACCGCTATGCCGGGCGCTCGCTGCAGGGCGGCGGATCGATCACCCACCGCTTCTCGGACAATGTGCAGATCAGCCTCAAGGCCCGCTATATCGACAGCGACCTCGAATATAAGACCCATTATGCCGACAGCTATTCGAACCCGCAGGACCCCTTTTCGGTCTATGGCACCGACGGTCGCACCATCGGCCTCTACGCCGACGCCAGCGACGCGCGGATGAACGTCTTTTCGACCGACAACAATCTCCAGTTCAATTTCGCCACCGGCGCGAATATCGAGCACAAGCTGCTGGTCGGCATCGATTACAGCTGGAACAAGGTGCAAAAGCGCGGCATCTTCGGTTTCGAGATCGTCGACCTCTACGACATCGATTATGATGCGCTGCTGACCTACGAGCCCAGCGGCCCCTTCACCACCGAAAGCCAGAAGCAGCTGGGCATCTACGTCCAGGACCAGATCCGCTTCTTCGATCGCGTTTCGGTCGTGCTGGGTACCCGCCGCGACCGGGTCACCGGCTCGTCGGGGCAGAAGGACAATGCCACGACCTTCCGCGCCGGCATCATCGGCGAGGTCGGCGCCGGCTTCTCGCCCTTTTTCAGCTACACCGAAAGCTTCCTGCCGGTCGCGGGCCGCATCGACAATGGCGACGGCACCTTTGGCGATCCCTACGTCCCGCAGACGGGCACCCAGTACGAAGCCGGCGTGAAATGGCAGCCGACTCCGAACACCCTCGTCACGGCCACCGCATTCAAGATCAAGGAACGCAACCGCGTCCTTTATCTCGCCGCCGGCGGCACCACCCAGTCGGGCGAACTCAATACCAAGGGTTTCGAGATCGAGGCCAGCCACACGATTCCCGGCAATTTCGAACTGCTCGCCAATTACGGCCATTCGAAGCTCCGGTCGGAAACCAACACCAGCCTCGACTATATGCCGCGTCACACCGCGTCGCTCTGGTCGACCAAGACCTTCGGCCTTGCGGGCGAAGCGCAGCTGCGCCTGGGCGGCGGCGTCGTTTACAGCGGCAAGAGCGTCTCGACCAGTCCGGTTTGGTCGATCGTCACGCCGTCGCGCACGACGGTCGATGCGCTGGCCGAGATCAGCTGGAACAACTGGCGCTTCGCGGTCAACGCGACGAACCTGCTCGACAATGAATATTTCGCCTCCTGCCTCGCGCGTGGCGACTGCTTCGTCGGCGCGCCGCGCAACGTGATGGGCACGATCGGCTATCGCTTCTGATCGCGCGCGATCGACTGCCGCATTCGACGATGGCGCACGATTGCGGGCTATTGCGAGGCAGTCGCAATGTTGCAATAGGGGCGCCATGAGCAGGGCGACGAAAATGGCGCACGAAAATATTTGGCGGGAGGTGGTCCCGCGCGCGCTCGCGGCCGTGCCTCTCAACTATGCCGTGACGAGCGCGCTGACCATGATGCTTGCCCGGCTGCTGCCGGGCAGTCCCCAACAGGCTACGATCGGCGCGACGCTTCTGTCCTTTGTCGTCTTCGCCGCTATTGCGATGGTCGCATTCGCCGTTCGCTCGGTTTCGCGCCTGTGGGTGGGGCTGATCGCGACCGGCGCGGCTGCAGGCTTCGCCGACTGGTGTCTCATTGCCTGGGGAGGCCGGCTGTGAAGAACGGTTTCCGGCAATCGATGGCGTGGCTTCACACCTGGACCGGCCTGCTGCTCGGCTGGCTGCTTTTCGCGATCTTCGTCACCGGCACTTCCTCCTATTTTCAGGAAGAGATCACCGCCTGGATGACGCCCGAGGTCCGCAGCCTCCCGGCGGACGGTCCGGAGAGTTTCGCCGCCGCCACGCGCTGGCTCGCGCGCGAAGCGTCGGGTGCCAGCGAATGGTCGGTCTATTCGGCAGGCAAGCGCGCTGCGGGCCTGCAACTCTACTGGGTCAACGGCCCCGACGCACCGGCGGACGCGCCGACCGATGCACGCCTCGACGGGGCGGGGCGCAGGACGGAAGCACGCGAAACGCGGGGCGGCGCGTTCCTCTATCGCTTCCACTACGACCTTCACTATATCAACTGGTACTGGGCGCGCTGGATCGTCGGCATCGCCGCCATGGCAATGCTCGTCGCGATCTTCTCGGGCATCGTTACCCACAAGAAGATCATCGCCGACTTCTTCCTGCTCCGTCTCGGCAAGGGACAGCGGAGCTGGCTCGATGCCCATAATGCCTCGAGCATACTCTTCCTGCCGTTCATCCTGATGATCACTTATACCGGGCTGGTGAGCCTCGCGACGCACTATATGCCGTGGGGGATCGCCGCCAACTATGCCAGCGAAGAGAAATTCTTCGAGGCGACTTTCCCCTGGCCGGCTC
Source organism: Sphingopyxis sp. GW821-FHT12F08 (assembly GCF_058806755.1). Taxonomy (NCBI): domain Bacteria; kingdom Pseudomonadati; phylum Pseudomonadota; class Alphaproteobacteria; order Sphingomonadales; family Sphingopyxidaceae; genus Sphingopyxis; species Sphingopyxis sp. GW821-FHT12F08. The sequence continues at coordinate 488,620 of NZ_JBXAQA010000002.1, read as the reverse complement.
CGGCCGAGAAAACGGGGCCAGCGCCGCTGACCGCCGTGGCGCCGCTGGTCGAGCGTGCCGAGCGTGTTTGGGGCGCCGGCGCCGGAAGCCTGCGCATCCTCAATCCCGGCGACCGGACGGCGCAGATCATCGTGTCAACCGCTCCCGATGCGCGCATGTCGGTCCGGCCGCGTTCGCTGACTTTCGACGGGGTGACCGGGAAGCTGATTTCCGCGCACAATCCGTCGGGCGCCGCGACGGCGACCGAAGGCACGATGATCGGCCTGCATGCCGGCCGCTTTGCCAGCGGCGTGCTTCGCACCCTCTATTTCCTTTCGGGCGTCGCCGGATGCGTCATGGTGGGCTCGGGCCTGATTCTGTGGACGGTGAAGCGGCGTGCGAAACTGGCCGATCCCGATCGGCCGCATTTCGGTTTTCGCCTTGTCGAAAAGCTTAATATCGGCGCGATCGCCGGGCTGCCCTTCGCAATCGCCGTCTATTTTCACGCCAACCGCCTGTTGCCCCTTGGCGGTGCCGGGCGAAGCGACCGTGAGATCGCCGCTTTTTTCATCGCATGGGGCGCCATATTCGTCTGGGCGATCGCACGCCCGACGCGGCGCGCCTGGACCGAGTCTCTGGCGGTGACGGCCGTGGCATTCGCGTGCGTTCCGATTGTCAGCGCGCTGACCACCGACAGGTCGCTGATTGCCAGCCTTGCCGCCGGCGACCGGGTCTTTGCCGGCTTCGACATTTCGATGCTGCTGGTGGCCGCAGGTTTCGGTTGGGCGGCATCGAGGGCGACGCGGCGCGAGGTCAGACCCACGGGCCGGCCCGCCAAGCGGGCGGCTGCCTCGCCAGCGACCGAGGCCGTATGACCCATATTCTTCTTCTGCTTCTCACGACCGTCGGTTTCGGGCTTCTTTGCCTGTCGCGCGCGCGTCACCAAGCCGATCTGATCGGCCGCAAACTTGCGGTCGGAACCGCACGCTACACCCGATGGAGCGGCCTGTTCAGCCTCGCTCTTGCGTATTTTCTGGCAGGCAGAGGTTTCGGATGGGCGGTCGGAACGCTCGAATGGCTGGGGGGCGCGAGCATCGGCGCGCTATTGACGATGACAGCGCTTTCGCTCCGCTCCGCGCGCAATTCTATGCGCTAACGCTCGGAGCATTTCGCGTGCGAACGACAATTGCGGCTCGGGCAATGTCTGCTTCCGCCAATGAACGCCACAAAGCCGTCAGTCCGTAATCGGCCAATTGCGCCCCTGACATGAGGGATGCTCGCCGGCAAAGCGTCGGCGGAACAGCTTTGTTCAGTCTAAAGCTACGGGATCCTGCATCGCGAAATCGGTTTCGGACACTTCCGCTTCGCTGCGCCGGCATCCACTACCGACTCCCCGCTTACGACTTCCTCAGGATCCGAACGCGCCTCCACCTGGTTGGCACATGCTCCGGCGCACGGGATCATGATCGGTAGTAGAATCCTTGAAATCATGATTCACCTCTCTGTCTGGCCCGCACGGCTTTGCCTTCTGGGACGCTGTCCACTTATGGGAATCCGGCACGCACATTTAGGTTCCGCGGGTTCGAGGTTTGCCGTTGCCCGGCTCGTTCGCTGCGGATGATTGCCGACGACGCGTTTCAAAAATCTTGACTATTCCGTAACGTAAAAACTACTATGCTTTATCAGGACCGCATCTGAAGTCGCCTGCTTGGGGGCGTGGCGACGTGTTCGGCATCGGATATTTGTCCGGCGCCGCAGCGACGCGGTTCTTTGCTCGATCGAACCCGCGCTCGGAGAAGGAGGGTGAGATGCACGGCGCCGGCAATTCGCAACTTGGAGATGAAAGCGTCGGCGGCGTGCGCGCGATGCACGACCGCCGCGGATCGGATCGCTACCGCGCGGTTTGCCGCATCGCACGCGTTCACCGCGCCGACGATACCGGGCTCTGGCGCGTGCGCAACATCTCCGACGACGGAATGATGCTTGCGGCGGACGTTCCCGTGGCGGTTGGCGAACCTCTCAAAATTGCGCTTTCCGAAAGCATCGTCGTTTCTGGCCATGTCGTTTGGGCGGCCGACGGCCATTGCGGCATTGCCTTTACCCGGAAGATTAACGCGACCGCCATGCTGCGAGCGCTCGGCGAGGAGCAGCGCGCTGAGGGCCATCGCGCACTCAGGCTTCCGATCGAGGCCGAGGCTGTCCTCATCTTTCGCGATGGAGCGCGGCCCATCGACCTTGTCGATATATCGCAGAGCGGGGCCGGTTTTCTCTGCGACACCGCGCTCGAGCCGGGGATCGAACTCGACCTTGTACTCCCCGGGGGCGAGCTTCGGCGCCGCGCGCTCGTTCGCTGGTCGCGCGACTGCCGCGGCGGGCTCTGGTTTACCCAGCCACTTGAGCGCGCCGATCTTGAAAGCCTGGTGCGCTTTCGACGCTAAGCTGGACGGCCAGACAGGCCTTGCATTCCGTGGGCGCCTCGCTGTGGTATTACGCCGCGGCAGCCTTTGCCGAGTCAACCTCGATATGGAATAGAGCCCGGGCCTTTCCACCGGCCTTGGCACGGTAAAGCGCGCCATCGGCGCATGCGAGGAGCCGCTCCAGCTCGACACCCATCCTGGGCGCCGTTGCGATCCCGACGCTGACCGAGATGGTCAGGAGGTTGTCCTCGACAATATAGGGCTTGCTGATTTCCCGGATGATCCGGCGCGCGAGCAATTCGGCTTCGGTGTCCTGCAACAGGTCCGCTTGCAACACGATGAATTCGTCGCCGCCAAGCCGCGCGACCACATCTTCGCCGCGAACCATGGCCTCGAGCCGCCGCGCGACTTCCTTCAGGACCGCATCCCCCGCGGGATGTCCATAATGATCGTTGATCGCCTTGAATCCGTCGAGATCGAGAAAATGCACCGCGACCTGGCTGTCGGTGCGCATCGCCGCTGCCATGCGCGCCTGAAAATGCTCGCGGAGCGAGAGGCGGTTCGCAAGGTCGGTCAGGGCGTCCTTCTTGGCGAGCAGCGCCATATCATGCCGCGCCGTGTGATGCTCGACTGCGGACCGGTAAAGATGCGCGACGGTCTGGAGGCTGAGCCCGGTGATCATCGCGACGATGAAGGCCTCGATCAGAAACAGCTCCGTATGCACCGGATCAGGGTGCGGCTTGAGTGCATGAAGCGCGAGCGCAGCTATTGTCGGCAGGGTCGCGAGCAACAGGCTGATGACGCAGACTTTCGGCCTTACCGCGATCCGCGATACGATGCCCGCGCCGAAGCCGAACACCAGGCTGATCGTGAGGAGGTGAAGCATCGGCTCGTGAGCGGAGATCGCGGCGACATTGAGAACGGCTATGAACGCCGCGAGGGCATAGTTCCCGATCGCATAGCGCCGCTCCCAGCGCATCAGCCCCTCGAAATCGCCGATCGGTGACGCGCGCCGGTAAGCGTGGAGCGCCGCGAGGCGCAAAGCAGTCGCCAGTGCGCCAAGCACTGCGAGGCCAAGGAGGAGGGTGCTGTCGAGCTCGCGGGCAACCAACAGGCATATGCCCACAAAGACCGCGCCAAATCCGAAGATCGGCAGTGCCATGCCGAACAGCATGTCGATGAATTCGCGATAGACGGGGAGCGGAAGCGCGGCAGGGTCCGGGAAGCCCCTGAAGCGGGCCGTGCGCGCAATTGGCGTCGGGGAGTCCGACCGTCTCATAGGGCGACGATGACCAAAGTTCGTTAATATCTCGTATGATGCCAACCATTAGGTCAGCGCCGCGCGGGAAGGGCGCAATCCTTCGACCGGCAAGACGATCCAGATCGAGGCCGCGAAGAAACATGACGCGCGAATCCTTGGCATTCGTGCGTCGCGAGATCGACGCGCATGCGATCCGCGTCATGCGAATATCGGTCGCTCCGTCAGGCCATCGACAAAGGCCTGTGTCGCGGTTCGATCAGGTCGCACGGCGCGACGACGACGGCCCCGCGGCTCAAACCGCCGCAATCCGACCGATCGCCGCCGCCGCGATCGGCGACAGGGCATCGGGCGTTTCCTGCGCCAGCAGCAGGATGCGGCGCCGCATTTCGGGATCCCAGAAATGGCAAATATGGTCCGCGACCATCGCCGCGGCCTGCTCGGGGCCTTCCGCGGCCAGATTGCGGGCAATCTGGTTCGCCATGTAGATCAGGCGATCTCCGGTCGACATCACGCCGGTTTCGTCGGTCATGGCGCTGCCCTTCATTCCGCCGCTTCGACCGGCGCGATACGACGGCTCCGGCGGGCATGATCGGCATAGTCTCCCTGCCAGTCCGACGGGCCGTTCGAAAGCCCGACCTGCACCGCCGTCACCTTATATTCGGGGCAGTTGGTCGCCCAGTCCGAATAGTCGGTGGTGATGACATTGGCCTGTGTGTCGGGATGGTGGAAGGTCGTATAGACCACACCCGGCGCGACGCGCTCGGTAATCAGCGCGCGCAAGCTGGTCTCGCCGGCGCGGCTGCGCAGGCTCACCCAGTCGCCATCCTTGATGCCGCGGTTCTCGGCGTCGCTGGCGTGAATTTCCAGCCGGTCCTCGGAGTGCCAGGCGGTGTTCGCGGTGCGCCGCGTCTGTGCGCCGACATTATAGTGGCTGAGGATGCGCCCCGTCGTGAGCAGCAACGGGAAGCGCGGCCCGGTCTTCTCGTCGGTCGGGACATAATCGGTGACGACGAACTTGCCCTTGCCACGCACGAAGCCGTCGATGTGCATCGTCGGGGTCCCACCCGGCGCCGCGTCGTTCGCGGGCCATTGCAGCGAGCCTTCTGCCTCCAGCCGGTCGTAATGGACGCCCGCGAAGGTCGGAGTGAGCGCGGCGATCTCGTCCATGATCTCTGACGGATGGCCATAGCTCCAGCCGAGCCCCATCGCGTTGGCGACGAGCTGGACGATCTCCCAGTCGGCATATCCGTTCAATGGCGCCATCACCTTGCGGACGCGCTGGATGCGGCGTTCGGCGTTGGTGAAGGTCCCGTCCTTTTCGAGGAAGGTCGATCCGGGCAGGAAGATATGCGCGTAATTGGCGGTTTCGTTGAGGAAGAGATCCTGGACGACGACGCATTCCATCGCCGCGAGACCCGCGGCGACATGCCGGGTGTTGGGGTCGGACTGGAGGATGTCCTCGCCCTGGATGAACAGCGCCTTGAAGCTGCCGTCGGTCGCGGCGTCGAGCATGTTGGGGATACGCAGGCCGGGCTCGGAATCGAGTTTGACGCCCCAGGCGCTCTCGAACATGGCGCGCGCCGCGTCGTCCGACACATGGCGATAGCCCGAAAACTCGTGTGGGAAACTGCCCATGTCGCACGCGCCCTGAACATTGTTCTGACCGCGCAGCGGGTTCACCCCCACGCCCTCGCGCCCAATATTGCCTGTCGCCATCGCGAGGTTGGCGATCGCCATCACGGTCGAACTGCCCTGGCTATGTTCGGTGACGCCGAGGCCATAATAGATCGCCGCATTGCCGCCGGTTGCATAAAGGCGCGCGGCCGCGCGCAGATCGTCGGCGGGCACGCCGGTCAGCGGCTCGATCGCTTCGGGCGAGCGCGCCGCCTCCGACACGAAATCGGCCCAGTCCTGGAATTCGTCCCAATCGCATCGCTCGCGGATGAACGCTTCGTCGTAAAGCTTTTCGGTCACGATGACATGCGCCATCGCGGTCAGCACCGCAACATTGGTGCCCGGACGAAGCGGCAGATGATGCTCGGCCTCGACGTGCGGCGATTTGACGAGGTCGATGCGGCGCGGGTCGACGACGATCAATTTGGCACCCTGACGGAGCCGCTGCTTCATCCGGCTGGCGAACACCGGGTGCCCGTCGGTCGGATTGGCGCCGATGACGAGAATGACGTCGGACTGCATCACGCTGTCGAAATCCTGCGTCCCCGCCGAGGTTCCGAAGGTGGTCTTCAGCCCATAGCCGGTCGGCGAGTGGCAGACGCGCGCGCAGGTATCGACATTGTTGTTGCCAAACCCCTGGCGGATAATTTTCTGGACGAGGAAGGTCTCCTCGTTGGTGCAGCGGCTCGACGTGATGCCCCCGACCGCGTGCGTTCCATATTGCGCCTGGATGCGGCGGAATTCGCTCGCGGTGTGCGCGATCGCTTCGTCCCAGCTCACCTCGCGCCACGGCTCGGTCACGCTCGCGCGGATCATCGGACCCAGGATACGGTCCTGATGCCGGGCGTAGCCCCAGGCGAAGCGCCCCTTGACGCAGCTGTGGCCGCGATTGGCCTTGCCGTCCTTCCACGGCACCATGCGGACCAGCTCCTCACCACGCATCTCGGCGCGGAAGGTGCAGCCGACGCCGCAATAGGCGCAGGTCGTGACGACGGCGCGGTCGGGCGTTCCGACCTCGACCACCTTCTTTTCGATCAGGCTAGCGGTCGGGCAGGCTTGTACGCACGCGCCGCATGACACGCATTCGGAGGCGAGGAAGGCGTCGTCCTGCGAAGCGGCGACTTTCGAGTTGAACCCCATACCCTCTATGGTGAGCGCGAAGGTACCCTGAACTTCGTCGCACGCCCGCACGCACCGCGAACAGGCGATGCATTTCGACGGATCGAAATCGAAATAGGGGTTCGACTGGTCCTTGGGCTGCCCCATGTTGGTCGCGCCGTCATAGCCGTAACGCACTTCGCGCAGCCCGACCGCGCCCGCCTGATCCTGCAGTTCGCAGTCGCCGTTTGCGGCGCAGGTCAGGCAATCGAGCGGATGGTCGGAGATATAGAGTTCCATCACCCCGCGGCGCAGTTGTTTCAGCCGATCGGTCTGGGTGCGCACGACCATGCCCTCGGCGATCGGCGTGGTGCACGATGCGGGATAGCCGGCGCGGCCTTCGATCTCGACGAGGCAGAGGCGGCATGAGCCGAAGCTTTCGAGGTTGTCGGTCGCGCAAAGCTTGGGGATCGACCCGCCGCTGAGCGAGGCAGCGCGCATGATCGACGTGCCTTCGGGAAGCGTGACCTGCTCGCCGTCGATTGTCAGCGTGACATTGCGGCCCGTCGCCAGCGCTGGCGGGGTGCCATGGTCGGTTTCGCGGGTGAAGCCCATGTCCTTACTCCGCTGCGTCGGCGACCGGCGCAGGGGCGCCAAAATCTTCGGGAAAATGGTCGAGCGCGCTCAGAACCGGATAGGGGGTAAAGCCGCCGAGCGCGCAGAGCGAGCCATATTTCATCGTGTCGCACAGATCGCGCAGCAGCGCGGTCTGCGCGTCGATGCCGACGTCGATGCGATCGGGGCTGCGCGAGTGGAGCGCCTTGCCCAGTGGCCCGGCAAGGCCCTCCTGTATCGAGGATATCCCCCCTCGTGCATCCATGATCCGATCCATGATTTCGACTCCGCGCGTCGATCCGATCCGGCACGGCGTACATTTCCCGCAGCTTTCGACCGCGCAGAATTCCATGGCGAAGCGCGCCATGTGCGCCATGTCGACGCTGTCGTCGAAGACGGTGATCCCGGCGTGACCGACCAGCCCGCCGGCAGCCGTGAAAGCTTCATAATCGAACGGCAGGTCGAACAGCGGCGGCGGGAAATAGGCGCCGAGCGGGCCGCCGACCTGCACCGCGCGCACCGGCCGGCCGCTCGCCGTGCCGCCGCCGATGTCGTTCACCAGCTCGCCGAGCGTGATACCGAAGCCGACCTCGAACAGGCCGCCATGTTTCACATTGCCGGCAAGCTGGATGGGCATCGTCCCGCGCGAGCGGCCGAAGCCGACATCGGCATAGGCGCCCGCGCCCTCGGCCAGGATGAAGGGCACGGCGGCAAGGCTCAATACATTGTTGATGACCGTCGGCTTGCCAAACAGGCCCGAAAGCGCCGGCAGCGGCGGCTTGGCGCGCACCTGTCCGCGCTTGCCCTCGATGCTGTCGAGGAGCGCGGTTTCCTCGCCGCAGACATAGGCGCCGGCGCCGGCGCGCACTTCGAGCACGAACGGTGCTATCCGGCCCGCCGAAAGCGCGATCGCCTGTCGCATTGTGTCGATCGCAAAGGGATATTCGCTGCGGATATAGATATAGCCATGTCTCGCACCGACCGCGTGCGCGGCAATCGCCATGCCTTCGATCAGGCAATAGGGATCGCCTTCCATCAGCATGCGGTCGGCGAAAGTACCGCTGTCGCCTTCGTCGGCGTTGCACACGGTATATTTGGGGGCGCCCGGCGCATCGAGCACCGTCTGCCATTTGATGCCCGTGGGAAAGCCCGCGCCGCCACGCCCGCGTAGCCCGCTCGCCTTGACCGTATCGACCACCGCCTGCGGCTCGGCGGCGCGGGCGATGTCGAGGCCGGTCCAGCCGCCGTGCGCGGCATAGTCGGCAAGGCTCAGCGGATCGACGATCCCGCAGCGGGCAAAGGTGAAGCGCTGCTGGGCCGCAAAGAAGGGCAGGGCGCCGACATCGCCCAGCCGGCCGGGATGCGTGCCATCCAGGATCCGCGTCACATCGCCGCATGCGACGGGGCCATAGCCGATCCGCCCCTCGGCCGTTTCGACCTCGACCAGCGGCTCGATGCTGAACAATCCGCGCGATCCGGTGCGCACGACCTCGCAACCCGCGTCAACGAAATCGCGCGCGACATCGTCGGCGCCGAGCGCGACCGACGCCATGTCGCGGCTGATGAAGACGCGCGTCATGCCGCGACCTCGGCGGCGATGCGGTCGAGCGCAGCGCCGTCGATGCGTGCCACGGGGCGGCCATTCACCAGCGCATTGGGACCGATGGAGCAGAGGCCGAGACAATAGACGGGCTCGAGCGTCACCTGCCCGTCGCCGCGGGTCTCGCCCATCGCGACGCCCAGCCGCTCGGCCGCCGCCGCCTCGATCGCCGCGCCGCCGCGGGCCTGGCAGCTTTCGGCACGGCACAGCTTCACGACATGGCGCCCGGCGGGTTTGCGGCGATAGTCATGGTAAAAGGTGAGGACGCCATGCACGTCGGCGCGGCTGAGGTTCAGTGCAGCGGCGATCACCGGAACAAGCGCGTCGTCGACATATCCCATCTCGTCCTGTACGGCGTGCAGCAGCGGCAACAGCCGGTCGCGTCCGGCACCCTCGTTGCGCACCATGTCGTCGATCAGCGTCTTGGCTTCTTCCCGTCGCATCGGTGATCAGTCTGTCCAATAGAGGCGCATCGGATTATCGACCAGCATCCGCCGTTGCAAGTCGGCGGTCGCCGCGATGCGCGGGATCATGTCGACCAGATGGCCGTCATCGGGGACATTGTCCTGCATGTTGGGGTGCGGCCAGTCGGTGCCCCACAGCACGCGGTCCGGATAATCCTCGACCAGCGGTCGGACCGCGCGTGCGAAATCGTCCCATGGGTCGTTCGTCGTGTCGAGCCGGTCGGGGCAGGTCGCCTTGAACCAGATGTCGTCGCGCGCATCGAGCAGGCGGCGAAAGGCGCGCATGTCGGGGCCGTCGGGGCCCTGCGACACGTCGGGGCGGCCCATATGGTCGATCACCAGCGGCACCGGGATGGCATCGAGGAAGGGGCGCAGCTCCTCCAATATGTCGGCCTCGAAATAGACGACGACATGCCAGCCCGCAGGAAGGCGCCGCGCGACGTCGAGGAACCTGTCCTTCGGTGCGTCGTCGACCAGCCGTTTCAGGAAATTGAAGCGGATGCCGCGGATGCCGCCGTCGTGCAGCGCCTGCAGCGCGGCTTCGTCGATCGCGGGATCGACCACGGCGACCCCGCGTGCCCGGCCCTTCGATACCGCTATGGCGTGGAGCGTCGCGGCATTGTCGGTGCCGTGGCAGCTGGCCTGGACGATGATGTTGCGCGCGAAACCCAGATGGTCGCGCAGCGTGAACAGCGCCTCGGCGCCGGCATCTTCGGGCAGATATTTGGCCTTCGCGCCGAACGGAAATTGCGCCATCGGCCCAAAGACATGGCAATGGGCATCGACCGCGCCGGGCGGCGGGGTGTAGTGCGGCTTCGACGGACTGCCGTGCCAGCTTGTTATCCGCTCCCGATCGTCCTGAGCTTGTCGAAGGATCATCCGAAAACCACTCCGTCCATCAATTTGCGCGCGGTGCGCAGCAGCGCTGCCGATTGCACCGCGCCATCGTCATCGAGGTCGAGGATGCAGCTCAACTCACCCGTCGGATGTTCGACCGACAGCGTCTTGCGCGCGCCCGACGGCACCGCTGCGACCTCCGCGGCTGGCGATCCCTCGATCAGGCAGGCGGTTGCGACGCTCACGGCGCCGAGCACGCCGATCGTAGCATGGGCGCGGTGCGGAATGAAGCTGCGCACGGTCACCGCGCCGCCATGACGCGGCGGGGCGACAAGCATCATCTTCGGCACCGATTTCTCGCGCACATCGCCCAGGTTCATGCGCTCGCCGACCGCCAACCGAATGGCCTCGATCCGCGCTTTGAGCGCGCTATTGGCGTCGAGGCTGTCGCGGTCCTCATAGCCGGTGATGCCGAAGTCGGCCGCCTTCATCACGACGCAGGGCATGCCATTGTCGATCAACGTGACGGGGACGCCATCGACCGTCTCGACCGCCCGCCCGGTCGGCAGCAGCGCGCCGCACGACGACCCCGCCGTGTCGCGAAACTCGATGGGGATCGGCGCGTGGGTGCCGGGCACCCCGTCGATCCGTGCCGCGCCGTCATAGGTTACCTGGCCGCCGGGCGTCGCAACCGTCGCGACCGCGACCTGCCCGGTATTTTCCATGAAGATGGTGACGCGCGTTTCGTCGCCGGTCGCGGCGACGAGGCCGCGCTCGATCGCGAAGGGGCCGACCCCGGCGAGGATGTTGCCGCAATTCTGCGCGTCGCTGACGATCGCCTGGTCGACGAAAACCTGCAGGAAAAGATAGTCGACGTCGACGCCCTCACGCGCCGATCCGGCGATCACCGCAACCTTGCTGGTCAGCGGGTCGGCGCCGCCCATGCCGTCGATCTGCACGGGGTCGGGCGAACCCATGATGCGCAGCAGCAAGGCATCGCGCGCCGCTGTATCGGCCGGCAGGTCGTCCTTCAGGAAATAGCCGCCCTTCGACGTTCCGCCGCGCATCCACATGCAGCGGACGGCCGTCATGTCGCGGCCCCTTCCTGGCGCAAGACCGGTGCCGGCTTTTGCCGAAGGGGCCGATCAGACATATTTCAGCCCCATCGCGGCCAGCTTTTCGCGCATCTTGTACATGTCGAGACCCAGTTCGCCGGCGGCAAGACGTGCGCGCTTGTCGGCCTCGTTCGCTTCGCGCGCTTCGGCGGCCTTTGCCACCTCGGCGGCTTTTTCGCGCGGCACCATGACGACGCCGTCGTCATCGGCGACGATCACGTCGCCCGCGGCGATCGGCGCGCCGGCGCAGACGACGGGGACGTTCACCGATCCCAGCGACGCCTTGATCGTCCCTTGTGCGAACACCGCCTTCGACCAAACGGGGAATTGCATTTCGGTAAGGTCGCGCACGTCGCGAATGCCGGCGTTGATGATCAGCCCCTTGCAGCCGCGGGCCTGCGCCGATGTCGCGAGCAGGTCGCCGAAATAACCGTCCTCGCACGGACTGGTCGGAGCGATGACCAATATGTCGCCAGCCTGCAGTTGTTCGATCGCGACATGCACCATCCAGTTGTCGCCGGGCGGGGCCGAAATGGTGACCGCGCTGCCCGCGATCCGCGCACCGGCATAGATCGGGCGCATAGTGCTGGCGAGCAGCCCCGTTCGCCCCTGCGCCTCGTGCACGGTCGACACGCCGCAACGTTCGAGCGATGCGATGACGCTGGCGTCGGCGCGTTCGATATTCTGGACGACGATACCGCTCATAGGGCTCTCCCGAAGCGAGCCCCCATCATCGGGGACAGCTGATCGGATATGTCTAGGAAACCCGTCCGGCAAAAGACATTCGGAAGTTTGAAACCGGTATAAGGTCATGCTAATTCATCGATCCTATGCTTTGGCAGCTCAATCTTCGACACCTGCGGGCGCTGTCCGCCGTCACGCGGCTGGGCAGCATCTCGTCGGCCGCGCAGGCCGTCAGCATCACCCAGCCGGCGATCACCCAGGCGGTGGTGCGGCTCGAAAAGCTGCTCGGCCTGCCACTGTTCGAGCGGCGGCCCGACGGGATGGAGCCGACCGCTGCGGCGCGGCAATTGTCCGCGCGCATCGATGCCGCGCTCGCCTATGTCGGCAGCAAACGGGTGACGATGACGCAGCTGCGGGCGCTGCTCGCCCTTGGCGAGGCGGGCAGCTATGCCGCCGCCGCCGCGCTCACCGGATTATCCCAGCCATCGCTGCACCGCGCGGTTGGCGATCTCGCGCTCGTCCTCCGGCGCAGCTTGGTCGAACGGCGGGGGCGCGGCCTTGCCTTTACCGACAGCGGACGCAAGACGCTGCGCGCCTTTCGTCTGGCGCGCTCCGAATTCGCGGCGGGGTTCGCCGAAATCGAGGCGCTGAAGGGCGCCGAGACGGGACGGATCGCGATCGGCGCGATGCCATTGTCGCGTGCCCGCGTCCTCCCCGCGGCGATTGCGGCCTTCTATCGCGAATATCCCGATGCGCGGATCAGCGTGATGGAAGGCGCGTGGCACGAACTGGTCGAGCCGCTGCGCGACGGGTCGATCGATGTGATGATCGGCGCGCTGCGCGCACTGGTGCCCGGCGACGAACTCGACCAGCATTCACTGTTCAACGATTATCCGGTTGTTCTGGGCCGGCCCGGACATCCGGTGCTGGACGCGGCGACGACCCGGGACTGGGCCGCGCTCTTGCCCTTGCTGGCAGAATATTCGTGGATCGTTCCCGAGGTGGGCACCCCGCTGCGCGCGCAATGGGCGCGGCTTTTCGACGCGGCGGGCATCGCGCACCCCGCGGTTCCGATCGCCTGCGGCTCGGTCATGATGATCCGCCAGATCATGATCGACAGCGATTTCCTGACGCTCCTGTCGCCCGATCAGGTGGCGGTCGAGCTGGAGGCCGGCTGGCTGGAGGTCGTAGCCGAACTGCCCGCAAATTTTGTGCGCGACATCGGCGTGACGCACCGCGCGATGTGGCGGCCGACGGCGATGCAGGCGGCCTTCCTGCGCCATCTGGAATCGGCGGCGCGGATTGCGGGATAGCCAAGAAATTAGCTAAAACTTATAGGAAGCCCTTGCTTCCGATTGGTCGCGCCGCCGCCGGTTCGGCACGATGAAGGCAATGATGCAGACGCTGACCCTGATCGGCTTTGGAGAGGCTGGCTCGACCTTTGCCCGCGCGGCAGGCTGGGAAGGCGACGCGCGCGCCTTCGACATTCGCCCGGTCGATTTCGACGCGGCCGCGGTGCGGGGATGTGCTTCGCTGGCCGAAGCGCTGGCCGAAGCGCCTTCTGTCATCAGCGTCGTAACCGCCGACAACGCGCTGTCGGTCGCGCAGGATGCCGCGCCGCTGATCGCGCCCGGTGCCTTTTTCTTCGACATGAATTCGGTCGCCCCCAACACCAAACGCGCGGCGGCGGAGGCTATCGGGGCGGCGCGCGGGCGCTATGTCGATGTGGCGGTGATGGCGCCGGTCAATCCGTCGCGGTTGGCGACGCCCTTGCTGCTGGCAGGGCCGGATGCCGAAGCGGGAGGGGCGGTACTGGCCGCGCTCGGTTTTACCAATTTGCGGATCGTCGGCGACGATGTCGGGCGCGCCTCGACGATCAAGATGCTGCGCTCGGTGATGGTCAAGGGTGTCGAGGCGCTGACCGCCGAATGCCTGATCGCGTGCGAGCGCGCCGGGGTGACCGGCGAGGTGCTGGGCAGCTTCGGGGGCGACTGGGCGACCGACGCGGACTACCGGATCGACCGGATGCTCGTCCATGGCGGGCGGCGGGCCGCCGAGATGGCCGAAGTGGTCAAGACGCTGGTGGCGCTCGGTATCGAACCGCTGATGACCCGCGGCACGGTGGCGCGCCAGGCGCAGCTCGGCGGGCTTGGCATCGCCGCGCCCCCCGCAGGACTTGAAGCCAAGTTGGCGATGGTGAGGAACGCAGGACGATGATTATCGATTGCCACGGCCATTATACGGTGCTGCCCACGGCCCACGATGCCTGGCGCGAGGAACAGAAGGCGGCGTATAAGGCGGGCGTTGCGCCGCCGCCCTATCCCGCGATTTCCGACGCCGAAATCCGCGAGACGATCGAGGCCAACCAGCTCCGCCTGATCAAGGAACGCGGCGCCGACATGACGATTTTTTCGCCGCGCGCCTCCGCGATGGCGCCGCATGTCGGCGACGAGGGCGTTGCGACCAAATGGGCATATCGCTGCAACAACCTGATCGCGCGCGTCGTCGATCTGTTTCCCGAAACCTTTGCCGGCGTGTGCATGCTGCCGCAATCGCCCAAGGCCGACATGGGCGCGAGCATCGCAGAGCTCGAACGCTGCGTCACCCAGCTCGGCTTTATCGGCTGCAACCTCAATCCCGATCCCGGCGGCGGCCATTTCGCCCATCCGCCGCTCACCGACCGCTATTGGTATCCCTTCTACGAAAAGATGGTCGAGCTCGACGTCCCGGCGATGATCCATGTCTCGGGCAGCTGCAATCCGGCGATGCACGCGACCGGCGGCTATTATATCGCCGCCGACACCATCGCCTTCATGCAGCTGCTCGAAGGCGATTTGTTCGCCGATTTCCCCGGCCTGCGCTTCATCATCCCGCATGGCGGCGGTGCGGTGCCCTATCATTGGGGGCGCTATCGCGGGCTCGCCGACATGCTGAAAAAGCCCGGGCTCGACACGCATCTGATGAACAATATCTTCTTCGACACCTGCGTCTATCACCAGCCGGGGATCGACCTGCTGGCCGATGTCATCGACAACAAGAATATCCTCTTCGGGTCGGAAATGGTCGGCGCGGTGCGCGGCATCGACCCGACGACGGGCCATTATTTCGACGACACCAAACGCTATGTCGACGCGCTCGCGATCGGCGATGACGCGCGTCACATGATTTTCGAGGGCAATGCGCGCCGGGTTTTCCCGCGGCTCGACGCGCGGTTGAAGGAGCAGGGCCGGTGACGCAGAACATCCACGACTATCTCGCCGAGCTCGACGATATTCCGGGCACGCGCGTGTTTACCGCGGCGCGTGCGCGCCGGGGATATTGGCTGAACCAGTTCGCGATGAGCCTGATGACGCCCGAAAACCGCGAACGCTGGAAGGCCGACGAGCGTGCCTATCTGGAAGAATGGCCGATGTCGGACGAGCAGAAGGCGGCGATATTGGCGCGCGACTATAATCGCTGCCTCGACCTTGGCGGCAATGTCTATTTCCTCGCCAAGGTCTTTTCGACCGACGGGCTGAGCTTTGCCGAGGCGGTGTCGACGATGACCGATATGAGCTTTCCCGAATATCGCGACATGATGCTGAACGGCGGGCGTTCGCCCGAGGGCAACCGATCGATCAAAGCCAATCGTGCCGCCGCGGGCGCCGCGGACAGCAAGGGAGACAATTGAAATGGCGCGTCTTACTGCCGGTGTCGGCTCCAGCCACGTGCCGCTGCTGGGCGTCGCGGTCGACCAGCGGAAAACCGGGGACGATTATTTCGGCCCGATCTTTGCGGGCTATGAATGGACCCGCCAATGGGAGCGCGACACGGCCAAGCCCGATGTCGTGATCCTCGTCTATAACGATCATGCCTCCGCCTTCGACATGAAGATCATCCCGACCTTCGCGATCGGTTGCGGCGAACGCTACAAGCCCGCCGACGAAGGCTGGGGTCCGCGGCAGGTTCCCGAGGTCGAAGGCCATGCCGACCTGGCGTGGCACATCGCGCAAAGCCTGATCCTCGACGATTTCGATATGACGATCATCAACGAGATGGACGTCGATCACGGCCTGACCGTACCCTTGTCGATGATGTTCGGCACCCCCGACAAATGGCCGGTGAAGGTCGTGCCGCTGGCGGTCAATGTCGTCACCTATCCGGTGCCGTCGGGCAACCGTTGCTGGGCGCTCGGCGAGGCGATCGCGCGCGCGGTCGAAAGCTTCCCCGAGGATCTGAACGTCCAGATCTGGGGCACCGGCGGCATGAGCCACCAGTTGCAGGGACCGCGCGCCGGGCTGCTCAACCGCGAATGGGACAATAAGTTCCTCGACGCGCTGGTCGGCGACAGTGATGCGGCGCGGCATATCCCGCATATCGAATATCTGCGCGAAACGGGCAGCGAGGGGATCGAGATGGTGATGTGGCTGGTGATGCGCGGCGCGCTGGGAGCGAAGACCCGCTGCCTGCATCGTCATTATCATATTCCGTGCAGCAACACGGCGATCGGCCATATCGTCCTGGAACCCGCCGAAACATGAACCACGGCGGGGCGGGGCATCGGTCTTTGCGGGAGAGGGACTATGTCGGCATGGCAGGAGCTCAGCGAGCACTTTAGCGGTTTTGAACGAACCCAGAACCGGATCGTCGCGAACAGCGCCGCAACCGATGCCGACTGGCGGCGGACGCTGGTCGGCCTGCGCAAGCAGTTGCAGGACAGCCTGGTCGGAATGCGGACCGCGCTTCGGGCGTGCGAAGTGGCCGGGGCGGAGGCAGCGGCGTGCCGCGATTTCGCCAGCGCCCTGTCGGAGATGCGCAGCGTGTTGGCGCTGCACCAGGCGCAATGGCCCGCCGTGGCGATCGACACCGCCGACGCCGCCTATCAGCGGTCGGTACAGGATTTGCGGCGCGCGGGCAGCGAATTTCGGGACAACGCCCGCGGCCTGATCGAAAAACTGAAGATATGAACGGCGCGGCTGGCGCCAGAACGAAAGTGGAGAATGACATGCGGATTGCCCTTGCCGGTGCCGGCGCCTTTGGCGAGAAACATCTCGACGGACTGAAGCGGATCGACGGCGTGGAGATCGTCTCGATCATCAGCCGCACCGCCGAACAGGCGGCCGCGGTCGCCGCCAAATATGGCGCGCGGCACAGCTCGACCGAACTGGCGGATGCGCTGGCGCGCGACGATGTCGATGCGGTGATCCTCTGCACCCCGACCCAGATGCACGCGGCGCAGGCGATCGCCTGCATGGACGCGGGCAAGCATGTCCAGGTCGAAATCCCGCTCGCCGACAGCTGGGCCGATGCCGAGGCGGTGCTGACAAAGAGCCAGGAAACCGGGCTCGTCTGCATGGTCGGCCATACGCGGCGGTTCAACCCCTCGCACCAATATGTCCACAACAAGATCGTGGCCGGCGAATTCAATATCCAGCAGATGGATGTCCAGACCTATTTCTTCCGCCGCAAGAATATGAACGCCAAGGGCGAGGCGCGCAGCTGGACCGACCATCTGCTGTGGCACCATGCCGCGCACACGATCGACCTGTTCGCCTGGCAAGCGGGGCCGATCGTCAAGGCCAATGCGATCGAAGGGCCGCATCATCCCGATCTGGGCATCGCGATGGACATGTCGATCCAGCTGAAGGCCGCGTCGGGCGCGATCTGTACCCTGTCGCTGAGCTTCAACAACGACGGGCCGCTCGGCACCTTCTTCCGCTATATCGGCGACACCGGCACCTATATCGCGCGCTACGACGATCTGGTGACCGGCAAGGAAGAGACGATCGACGTCAGCCACGTCGATGTCAGCATGAACGGCATCGAATTGCAGGACCGCGAATTCATCGCCGCGATCCGCGAGGGGCGCGAACCGAACAGCTCGGTCGCGCAGGTGCTGCCCTGCTACAAGGTGCTGCACGATCTCGAGCAACAGTTCTGATCGGTGAAGACGCAGGTTACCATTATCGGTGCCGGCCCGGCCGGACTGCTGCTCGGCCATTTGTTGCGTGCCGAGGGGGTTGATTGCGTCCTCGTCGAACGCGCCTCGGCCGGCCATGTGCTCGGCCGCATCCGCGCCGGTGTGCTCGAACGGACGACGACCGACCTGCTCGAACGGTTGGGGATCGACGAACGGCTTCGCCGCGAGGGCCTGCTCGAAGAAGGCTTCTGCCTTGCCGACGGCGAACGGATGATCCGCATCGACACCTTCGGTCTCACCGGCAAGCATGTCACCGTCTATGGCCAGACCGAGGTGACACGCGACCTGATGGATGCCGCCCCCGGCCGCGGGCTGGAAATCATCCATGAGGCGGAGGGTGTGGCCCTCCACGGCATCGATAGCGATGCGCCTTATATCAGCTTTATCAAGGATGGCGGCGAACGGCGGATCGATGCGCGCTTCATCGTCGGCTGTGACGGCTATCACGGCCCGTCGCGCCGCGCGATCCCCGCGTCGGCGGCGCGCGAATATGAGCGCGTCTATCCGTTCGGCTGGCTGGGCATATTGGCCGATGTCCCACCGTGTCACGACGAACTGATCTATGCCAATCATGCACGCGGTTTCGCGCTCGCGTCGATGCGATCGAAATCGCGCAGCCGTTATTATATCGACGTGTCGCTCACCGAACGGGTCGAGGACTGGTCCGACAAGCGTTTGTGGGACGAACTGGCGGTCCGCCTCGGTCCCGATGCCGCGGCACGCATCACGCGCGGCCCGGCGATCGAAAAGAGCATTGCGCCGCTGCGCTCCTATGTCTTCGAACCGATGCGATACGGCAGCCTGTTCCTTGCCGGCGATGCCGCGCATATCGTGCCGCCAACCGGCGCCAAGGGGCTCAATCTTGCGGCCTCCGACGTCTCCTATCTGTCCGATGCGTTGGTCGGCTATTTTCGCCGTGGCGACCCGGACGGCGTCGCCGATTATTCGACGAAAGCGCTGGCGCGGGTGTGGAAAGCCGAGCGGTTCAGCTGGTCGCTGACCAAGCTGATGCACCGTTTCCCCGACGACGGGCCCTTCGAACGACAGATGCAGATGGCCGAACTCGACTATATCGCCTCGTCGCGCGCGGCGCAGACGGCGATTGCCGAAAATTACGTCGGGCTTCCGCTGTGAGCGCGCGCAAGCTCGGCGACCGCGTGGTCCAACCCGTCGGCCTCGGCTGCATGTCGCTCAGCTGGGCCTATGGCACGCCGCCGTCGGAGGCGGACGCGGCGGCGCTGCTCCACCGGGCGCTCGACCTCGGTTACGACCATCTCGACACCGCCAACATCTATGGCGCGGGTCATAATGAGGCGCTGATCGGCAAGGCGCTGGCGGGCCGGCGGCGCGAATTTTTCCTCGCAACCAAGATGGGGATCGTCGTCGATGGCGCACGCCGCGGCGTCGATTGTTCGCCGGACGCGATCCGGCGGGCGATCGACGAATCGCTGCGGCGGCTCCAGACCGACCATGTCGATCTTTACTATCTCCATCGTTTCGACCCGAAGGTGCCGCTCGCCGATATGATCGGGACGATGGCGGACCTGGTGGCCGCCGGAAAGATCGGGGGCGTCGGCGTATCCGAATGGTCGGCGGCGCATGTCCGCGCCGCGCATGCGGTCCATCCGCTCGCCGCCGTCCAGACCGAATATTCGCCGTGGACCCGCAACGCGGAGATCGGCGTGCTTGATGCGTGCCGCGAACTCGGCATCGCGTTCGTTGCTTTTTCACCGCTTGCGCGCGGGGTGTTCGCGGGCGGGTTGCGCGATCCGCAGGCACTGACCGAAACCGACCTGCGGCGAAGGATGCCGCGTTTCGACGGCGAAAACTGGCCGCGCAATTTGCGGCTGGTCGACGGCTTCAACCGGCTGGCGGAGGAGCAGGGGGTCGCCCCGGCGCAGCTCTGCCTGGCCTGGCTGCAGGCGCGCGGCGACCATATTCACGCCATTCCGGGTACGGCGCGGATAGATCATCTCGAGGAAAATTTCGCGCACCGCGACTGGGCGATTCCGGACGACGCCGCAGCGGAAATCGACGCGCTGGTGAACCAGCAAACGGTGTCGGGCCATCGCTATCCCGACGCCGTGCGCCCGAGTATCGATACGGAGGATTATCCATGAAAGCGGTCATCAATTACGCCGCGCGGACCGATTTTCGCCAGTGCTATTACGCCAACGACCATGCGCGCGACACGGTCGTCATCGACGGGCAGGAACATATGATTGCCAACGGCCGCGCCGTGCCGACCTCGCTCGATCGGGAAGGTTTCTGCCTGGTTGCGCATCGCAGCGAGGTTGCAAGCTTCGAGGACCGCGACGCGGTAGCCGCGCGGCACCCCGCCGAAATCATCGAGTTGCTGCTTGGCCAGACCGGTGCCGACGCGGTGTTCGTCACGGGCCCGGGCATCCTGCGCTTTGGCGAGAAATCGCGGCAGGCGGGCCGGCTCAACAATTCGATGCCGGCGCGCTTCGCCCATGTCGATGTCACGGCGGACACCGCCGCCGGTCTGGCCGCGCGGAGTGTCCCCGACGGCAGGTCGCTGCGCCGTTACGCCCAATATAATGTCTGGCGCAGCTTTTCCGGGGCGCCGCAGGATGTGCCGCTGGCGCTGTGCGACGCGACCAGCGTCGCCGCCGCCGACCTGATGATCGCCGATGCGCTGTTCGACGAACCGGGCAAGCCCGAATGGGGGTTTGAAAGCTGGTTGCTCGCGGCCAATTCCGCCCACCGCTGGCACTGGTTTCCCGAGATGACGCGCGACGAGGCCATCATCTTCAAGACCAGCGATTCACAGGCCATGAACCCCGTCCCGCACGTCGCCTTCGACAACCCGCTCGTCCCCGCCGATTGCCATCCGCGCGCGAGCATCGAGATGCGCGCGGTCGCCTATTGGTACGCCTGACCCCGATTCGGGCTATTCGGCCGCGACGGGCATGGCCTCGGCCGCCCGTTCTTCGCGGATCAGCCGGTCGAGGATACGGCGAGCGCGTACCGCGCCGGCATCCTCGGCGAGGACCATCGGTTCCTCGGCCCAGAAGTCGGTACCCTTCATCGCGCGTTGCTGCGCCTCGAGCATCGGGCGATCCTCGTCATTGAACGCGCGTTTGGCGACGGCAAGGAAGCCGTCGAGAAACTCGCGCGACTGGCCGAGATCGGTGTTGGTATATACCCAGAAATAATGGGTGGTCGTATCGGTTTCCGGCGTCACGAAATGCGCCTGCACCATGTCGATCGGCGCCGCGCGATCGCAGCCCGCCGGGCCGACGCCCACGTCGAGATACAGCGTGCCCGGCGCGTCCCAGCGCATATCGAGCCAGAAATCGATGCGCCCGTCCTGTTTCGCCCGATCCCACACCGGATCGCTGTGAAAGGGCATCAGCGCGGCAAACTGGTGCGGCGCAGGCGAGTTCGGAACCCACCAGTCGCTGTGCACCGTATTGCCCTTTTGATAGACCTTATATTCGCCGCCGACGATTTCGCCGTTGGAAAGCGTAGTCGGGTGGACGAAATCGAGGTGGCTGAGGTCGAGCAGATTGTCGAGCTCGAGCGTGTAATTCGCTTTGATATGCGTGATGCCGCGTCCGGCGATGACATGGGTCGATGAATCGAAGAAATGGAAATGCGGGATGAGGGTCGCATCGGCCCGATCGACGTCGCCCATCCATATCCAGATGCAGCCATAGCGCTCGACCACCGGGTAATGGCGCAGGCAAAAGCGATCCTTCGTCATCGCATTGGCGCGCCGGTCGGTGCAGGTGCCGGCGGCGTCGAATGTCAGCCCGTGATAGCCGCACATCAGTTCGTCATTCTTTACCCATCCGAGCGAAAGCGGCACGAAGCGATGCGGGCAGCGATCCTGCAGTGCGACCGGCGTGCCATCGGCCTTGCGGTAAAAGGCCACCGGCTCGTTCAGCAGCGTGCGCCCCAGCGGCTTGTCACTCACTTCGTCGGCCCATGCCGCGACATACCAGGCGTTGCGCAGAAACTGGCTCATCGGTCATTCTCCCCATCGATTATGCATATTTGCATCTCAGGCCAATGTAATTTACATTTAGACTAAATGTCAATATCAATCCTCCGGCTTGACGGAACCGGACCGCGCAGCCGAGAGAAGCCGGCGATGCAAGGTGATGGACCGATCGACTCCCCGGCAAATTCGGCCGCGGCGGATGCCCCGGGCGCGGGCCGCCGGGCGCATGACGCCCAGCGCAAGGAGCGCACGCGGCGGCGAATGCTCGACGCGGCCTTTCGCCTGATCGGCAATGCCCGCGGGCGCAGCGTCCGCATCGAGGAAGTCTGTGCCGAGGCGCGCACATCGCGCGCGTCCTTCTATAATTATTTCGCCAGCATGGAGGCGCTGTTCGAAGCGCTCGCCTATGATCTGGCGCATGATTTCACGCTGGCGGTGATCGCGGCGATGAACCGCCTTCCCAGCGCTTCCGATCAAGTCGATTTCGCGATGCGATGCTATCTTCGGCGCGTGCGCACCGATCCCGATTGGGGATGGGCGATGGTCCAGATCGGAGCGAGTGGCCCATTGTTCGGTGCCGAAACCTTCGCTTCTGCGCTGCAGACGATCGAAGCGGGCATTGCGGAGGGGGAATTCACCGTCGGCGAGGCACGCGTCGGACGCGATCTGGTGCTCGGTACCTGTCACGCTGCGATGATCACGCATCTGGTCGAGGGCAGCCCCGACGACCAGCCCGAACAGGTGTCTCGGATCGTGCTGCAGGGCCTCGGCGTTCCCGCCGATCGCATCGCGACCATGCAGCAGCGCGAGCCCAGTGTAGAATTCTAGGCCGCGGCGATCCCTTGAGCTGCTTCTTCGCTTGCGAGGAAAGTCTGCTCCACCGGCCGTCTGCGTTGGGCAGGCCGTCGGGTCCATCCGCTTGAGGCGGTGAAATGTGGATGGCAGCCCGGTGGCGCGCCTGACAACCCTTGCATCCCGTCTTCCATTCCGGCACAACAATAACAATTGTTATAAATGGAGAGGGCGATGTCGGGGTTTCCAACGCATCCGAACTATGTCGGACTCAACCGGCCGCTCGGTGACGAATATGATCTTCCCGATCTGGCGATCGAGGGCGATATTCCCGCCGAGGTCGAAGGCTGCTTTTTCCGCGCGGTCCCCGATCCCGCCTTTCCACCGTTCATGGAGGACGCGGGCGCGATCCTGTCGGGCGACGGCATGATCTCGGCGATCCGCTTTGCGGATGGCAAGGCGAGCTTCTCGATCCGCTATGTCGAGACCGAGCGCCACCGTGCCGAGGCCGCGGCGGGCGAGGCACTGTTCGGCAAATATCGCAATCCCTTTACCGACAAGCCCGGCGCCGCGGGGCTCGACCGCACCGTCGCCAACACGACGCCGATCTGGCACGCTGGCCGGCTGTTGCTGGCCAAGGAGGATGGGCGGCCCTATCGCGTCGATCCGCACAGTCTGGAGACGCTCGGCTCCTATGATTTCGGGGGCAAGCTGAAGTCGCAGACGGTCACCGCCCATGCGCGGATCGATCCCGAAAGCGGCGAGCTTTTCATGTTCGGCTATGAAGCCGACGGGCTGGCGTCGACCAAGCTCGCCTATTTCATCGTCGACCGCGAAGGCAATCTGACGCGCGAGCAATGGTTCGACGCACCCTATTGTTCGATGATGCACGATTTTGCGATCACCGAAAATTACGTGCTGTTCCCGATCTATCCGACCAGCTGCGACCTTGACCGGCTGAAGGCGGGGGGCGAGCATTGGGTCCATCATCCGGATGTCGATAGCTGGCTCGGCGTCATGCCGCGTTATGGCGATGTGTCCGAACTGCGCTGGTTCCGGGGGCCGAAGGGGGTTTCCTGCTATCATATGATGGGCGCGTTCGAGGACGGGCAGGGCCGGATCCATTTCGACCAGTGCCTGTCGGATTCGAACGCCTTTCCCTTCATCCGCGAGGCATCGGGCATCGCGCTCCAGCAATGGGAACTGAACGGCCGGCTGGCGCGCTGGACGGTGGACTATGCGGGCGGCTCCGATGCGGTGGTCGAGGCCGTCGTCGGGCCGCCGGGTGACTTTCCGATCATCCCCGCCGCGCGCCAGGGGCGGTCCTATGACCATGGCTGGATGCTGACGATGAACCCCGAAATGCGCGGGCCGCCGGTCGTCGGCGGGCCGGTCGGGGCGATGTTCAACATGCTCCTGCGGCTCGATTTCGCGGGCGGTCCGCCGCAGGCGCTGGCGTTGCCCCCGGCGCACAGCATCAACGAACCCGTACATGTGCCGGCTGCCCGGGCCGATCAGGAGGGTTGGCTGGTCGCGGTCGTCGATCGCCAGATAGGGTCCGATGATTTCGCGCATGAATGCTGGATCATCGACGCCGGCAACATCGCCGCCGGTCCGGTCGCGCGGGTGCACATCCCGCATCGGTTGCGGCCGCAGGTGCATGGCTGGTGGGTGAGCGCCGCCCAATTGGCGGCCGTCGCATGAGCAAGATCGTCATCACCGGGGCGTCGGGCCAATATGGGCGGCTGGCGACCGACAAGCTGGTGGCGATGGGTCGCGCGTCCGACCTGATCCTGATCACGCGCAGTCCGGAGAAGCTCGCCGGCCGCACCGCGCAGGGATGCGATGTGCGTTTCGGCGACTTCGACCAGCCCGATTCACTGGCGGCGGCGGTGCGCGGCGCGGACAAGATGCTGCTGATCTCCGGCACCCGCGTCGGGGCGCGTGTCGTGCAGCACAAGGCGGCGATCGATGCCGCGGTCGCCGCCGGGGTCGGGCACATCGCCTATACCAGCTTCGTCGATATCGATGAGGCCAATCCCGCCATCGTCACCGTCGATCACCGCGAAACCGAACGGCTGATCGAGGCGAGCGGCATGGCGTGGACGATGCTGCGCGATGCCCATTATGCCGATGCGATGATCCTCAACGCCGCGCCCGGCTTCATCGCCTCGGGCGTCTGGCTCACGAGCACGAACGGCGCGCGCGAGGCGATGGTGTGGCGCGAGGATTGCGTCGATAGCGCGGTCGCGGTGCTGACGACGCCGGGGCACGAGAACAAGGTCTATCGGATCACCGGCCCGAACCGCGAGAATTTCGCCGAGGTCGCGACGATACTCGACGATGTTCTCGGCTGTTCGATCGAACTGGTCGAGACCGACGACGACGGCATGTACGCCATGTTCGATGCGATGGGAGTCCCGCGCGAACCGGTCGACGACCAGAGCGTCGCCGGCCTTCCGTGGAACAGCGACGACATGGTCAGTTTCGAACGGGCGATCCGCGAGGGTTTTCTCGACATCTGTACCGACGATGTCGAGCGGCTGACCGGCCGCAAGCCGCGCAGCGTGCGCCAGTTGATCGAGGACAATGCCGATATGCTGCGCGGAGGCGGGCGATGAACCGCGCCGACTACGACCGCTATCTGGCCGCGTTCAACGCGCGCGACTATGACGCGGTCGCCGATTTCTATCACGAACCGATCCGCATGGAGTTTTTCGGCGTCCGCATCGACAGCCGCGCGGCGCTCAAGAAATTCTACGGCTTCCTGCACAGCCATGTGACCGAAAGCGTCCATGTGCGCAATTTTGCGGCGAGCGATACGCTCACGGCGGTCGATGCGGTTGTCCGGCTGGAGGCCTTTTGCGATCTCGACGCCGCGGCGCTGGCGGCGGAAGGGCTCGACCAGTTTTTCCCGATCGGGAAAGGCGAAGTCCAGGAACTGCGCCAGTTCATTCTCTACACGATCGACGACGGCAAGATCGCCCAGGTGGAATGCGCCCTCGCGCCGCTGCTCACAGATGCCGGCAGCGCCCGGAGGACGAAGGCCCGGCCCCCCGAAGGAGGCCGGACCGGCCAGTCCTAAAATTTATATCCCAGCGTGACGCCATAGGTCCGCGGCGGCATCAGCGTGCCGCCGATCGCCCGGCTGGTCGAGATGGAGAAGCTGCCAGCATAGACGAATTCGTCGGTGATGTTCTTGACCCAAAGGTTCGTCGTGAACTTGCCGTCCGGTGCCTCGTACAGAATATTGGCGTCGAGCATCACATAGCCGTCCTGTGCCAGTCGGTCGTCATTGAACTCGGTATGATATTGCTTGCTGCGATAGGCAAAATTACCACCGAAGGTCAGGCTGCCGCCATTGCCCAGCACGACTTCATAGGACGGATTGAGGTTGAGGCTCCATTTGGGCGACATGCGCGTCTTGTTGCCCGACAGGTCCGAATCCGGAACTGCGCCGCCGCCCGGGCCGAACAGCGCGGGGTTGAGCGGATCCCTCGAAAAGAAGTTGGTGAATTCGGAATGGAGGTAGGCGGCAGAGCCCTGCAGCCTGAAGGCTGGCGTGATGCGCCACAGCAGTTCGAGTTCGACACCATAGGCCTCCGACTGCGCAGCGTTTTTGAGTTCGCTGACAAAAAACGGCGGCGTGGGGATCGGGCGGGTCAGCGAGAAATGTCCGTTCTTCAGCCGCTGGAAAAAGGTCGCGAGATTGATGTTGATTGCGTCGCCGTCGTATTTCGCACCGACTTCGAACGCTTCGACCTTTTCAGGGTCGACGAAGGGTTCGGCCTGCGTCGGCGACAAGCGCCGCGTCGAACCGATCTCAGCCGTGCCGCTTTTGAAGCCGCGCGACCAGTTGCCATAGATCAGCATCTGGTCGGACGGCCGGAACTCGACGCCGAGCGACGGCGAAAAATCGTCCCACGACCTGCTGACGTCCCATTGCAGCGGATCGAGCACAAAGCCCGTCGCCGCGGTGCCGACCCCGCTGTTGTTGCGCAGCCGGCGCTTCTCCCAGCTGTAGCGGGCGCCGGCCTTGATCGCGAACTGCTCCGACAGGCTATAGGTCAAATTGGCAAAGGCGGCCCATGTCTTGACGTCGAGCTGGCCGTCGAACTGGACGCGGAACGGATCGGTGTTGGTCAGGACATCGAAGCCGATGTGATTTTCGACATTGATCTTCTCGTCGAGGTAAAAAAGGCCAAAGACGCCGTTGAAATTGTCGGTATCGACGTTGGCCTGCAATTCCTGCGACAATTGCTTCTGGAATACGGGCTGCCAGTGATTGGCGCTCGTCCGCAGGGCGCTGGTCTGCGCGAGCGGGTATCCGACATAGGAAGACATGTCGAAATCGTGAAAGAAGATCGCCTCGAAATCGCGGTAGCTGGTCAACGATTTCAGCGTGACCGCATCGCTTGCTTCGACTGTGATCGCGCCGGTCAGCGCCCATTGCTTGCGGTCGTTGATCGGGTCGAAGTTGGTCCGAAGATTGCGCGGATTGCTGGAGAAGGATGCCTGGCTGCCGTCGGCATTGGTGCGTTGGCCGAGCGCGCTGAGGCCGTCATTCGCCGGGTTGCCGTCGGTCAGCACGCCGGGAAAGGAGACTTCGCGAAACTTGATCGCGAGCGAGCGATCGTCCTCGCTGTGATATTCGCCCGTCAGCAGGATCGAAACGGTTTCCGACGGCAGAAACTCCAGATGCGCGCGCGTCGAGAACTGGTTCGCATTGTCGATGTCGTTGCCGGTCAGCTCGTTGATGCCATAGCCGTCGCGCTTGACGGCGCGGAAGGCGATGCGGCCGCGAATATTGTCGGTCAGCGGGCCGCCGACCGCGGCTTCTCCCACGAGGTTGAGATCGTCGCCGCCGACGGTGAGGCGGACATAGCCTTCGAGCTCGTCGGTCGGCTTGGCGGTGATCAGATTGACCGCGCCGCCGGTCGCGTTGCGGCCGTAGAGCGTGCCCTGCGGGCCGCGCAGAACCTCGACCCGTTCAAGGTCGAACATCGATCCGAGCTGTGCCTGGGCGAGCGAGACGACGGCGCCATCGACATGCAGCGCGACCGACGGGTCGACGCCGGGCAGCGAACTGGACAGGCCGATACCGCGAATGAACAATTTGGCGAAGTTGAAATCATTACCGAAACTGATGCTCGGCACCAGATTCTGAAGCGATTCGATACCTGCCGTCTGGGAGTTCGCCAACTGGTCGCCGCCGACGGCGGAGACCGAGAGCGAGACGTCGGACAGCGATTGCTCGCGCTTCTGTGCCGTGACCACGATCTCGCCGGAGTCGGCGGCTTCCTCCGCATCCGCTTCCGCCTCCTGCGCCCCGGCCGGCGCGGCCAGCGCCAGCAGCCCCGAAGCCGTACCCAGCAAAATGGCGCGGATGGGCGCATTGCCTTGCTTTTTCATCGTCTCTCTCCCTGTCGGCCGACGAGCATCCGAGCCGGAACGGCGCGGTGCTCATTCGATTGTTGCAGCGTCCCAGCTAGGCAGGGGGCTGGCGCGTGGGAAATCGGATGTCGCCAACTGCTATAAGCTATAGCTAATAACGATCGCCATTATTGCCCCGCATACAATGCGGTGCTCGCCGCCGGCCAGTGCGCGGGGGCGCATCGTGGCGGATCAGGTGAGGGCGTAGTAGCGCAGCAGATTGCCGTCGGGTTTGCGCTCGCCGACGCCTACGAAGACATGGCGGGTCAGCCAGTCGTGCTTGCCCTTCGGGGTTTCGAAGATCGGCTGGCCGCGCAGATAATAATCCTCATGCGCGACCGGCGGGCCGCCCTCGAACGCCCAGGCGCGCAGCCGCGCCATCGCGTCGGGCTTGCGGCCCCATAAAAAGCCCTTGTTCTGCATATAGATGATCGTGCCGTCATCGACTTCGAGCAGATAGCGCGCGTCGAAGACCGCGGTGTCGTCGTCGCGAAAATGGGCATAGTCGCCGCCCGAATTGGGGATCGCCCGGCCGCGGATGCGCGGGCCTTCGAAACTGCCTTCATCGACGAGCACCGCCGAACGGAAGCCGCCGAGATGGATGCCGGGAACCGCAAAGACGCGGGTGAACATCAGCCGGCATTCGAAGGCGAATTCCAGATGCGGCTTGTCGATCGTCGAAAAGGTCATCGGTCAATCCCTGGTGAAAAAGGCGACACCGCGAAATTCCATGCTGCGGCGCTCGATGGCGTCGGGGCGACTGGTATCGCGAAACGCGGTGTGCGGCGTTCGCCACGCCAGACTGTGATCGGAATCGTAGAATTTGATGAAGATCACCTCGTCGGCGGTCATATCGGGAAAATACCACCAGCGATGGTCGGGCGAATAGTGGAAGATGGTTGCCGCCAGCATATCCTCTTCGCCGGGGACGTCGGCGAAGATCGCGTCGCCGGTCGGCAGTTCGTCGACGTCGACCTTGGTGTTGTGGGTGCCTTCGTCGTCGCGCACCGAGCGGCCGTCGCACAGCGCCAGCGGCATGTCCTGTGGCGGCGGCGACAGCGCACGCCAGATCGAGAAGCAGATGAAGCGGTCATAGCCCGCGCCGTCCGGCCGCTGGGCGGCGTAAATACGCTCGGCCAGCTTGTGGGCGGAGCGTTCGGTGAAATCGACATGCGCTTCCGCCGCGGGCGGCTGGACATGCGCGCCGGTCAGTCCTGACGAGCGGGTCATTCCGCCCATCGGCACGACCAGATCGGCGCCGCTCATCGCCGCTGCGATGGCGCAAATCTCGCGCGCATAGGGGCTGTCTGCGCCGTAATTCGCTTCCCAGTCCGTTATCGCCGTGGGGAAGCGGTCCAGCGCAAAGCCATGCTCGTCGAGCGTGAAGGGACCGGCGAGGCGGGCGTTGCGTACCGCCACCTCGTGCGGCGCATAGGTCCCGGTGTTGAGTTCGGCGCCGGGTGCCCAGAAGCGACGGTTGATCCGTGAGCTCGGCTGCAGATAGTCGATCCACGCCAAGAGTTCGGTCGATACCATCATCATCCTCTCCCCGTCATGCCGGAAAATCCAGGCTGCCGCGCCGTTCGGCAAAGCGCCACCCATCGGTGGTGCAGCGGCAAAGGTCGCTGTAACTGCCGACCAGCGGCGGCGGGCCGGACCCCGTGAATAGAAGGATCTGGCTTTCCACCCGCGCTTCGTCATCGCCCGTGAGCGTGACGCGTATATTCGCGCAGATGTGGCGCGTGGTGCGCGGCGGCCGGGCGCGGAAGGCGGCAAGGATGGCCTCGCGGCCTTCAATGAAGTCGTCGGGCGCCGTCGGACGGCTCATCCGGCCGTCTTCGATATAGAGGGCGGCGACGGCTTCCCAGTCGCCCGCATCGTTGAGCGCGGCATAGTCGAGCACGAGCCGTTCGCAGGCGCGTTCGGCCACGATGCGGGCGACGGGGGCCACGCCGGTCAGTCCTTGAAGCCTTCGCGGGCGCGGCTGTTGTCGCTGACGATCGGTGCACCGGTCACGGGGTGCGGATAGCGGAATTCCACCACGTCGGTCGCGGGCCACAGGCGCGGGGTCGGGGTGATCAGTTCGTCGGGGCCAAGCGGATCGGTCGGAAAACAGGTGGTCGCCATCGGAATGAAGTCGATCGGCGTCTTTTGCCAGCCGTCGGCGAAGCTGCCGTGCCAGAAGGGGAAGTAGCGCAGCGCCTTGATCTTCCACACGCCATCCTCGCGGACATAGTCATTCTCGTAGATGCCGCCTTCCCACCAGGCGCGCGGCTGGCCTTCGGCGCTGTCGTGCAGGCCGGCCTGCATCATCGAGCGGCCGCGCACCCTGGCGGTGTTCCGGTCGTCGGCGACGTCGATCACCATCTGCAGCTGCGGATGATCGAGCAGCCAGCCATAGCGCGGGCCGTTGTGCCCCTGGGTGAACTGCGTCTGGAAGCGTTCGATGTAGAGGCGGCGAACCCCGGCCTTGCCCTTGTAGATTCCGCCCAGGAACCAGACGTCGCCGTCGTCGGCGAACAGGTCGACCACCTCATTATATTGCGATTTGTCGATGAAAAAGCCGTAGCTGTATTGGACGCGGCGGATCTGGTGGATGTCCTGCTGGATCGCCAGTTCATGTTCCAGCCGGTCGACGCGCGCGGCCAGGGCAGCAAGTTCGGTCATTTTCGTTTCTCCCAATATTGGCGGCCGTCATTATCGTCTCGGCTGGCCGCCTTGTTCCCAATGGTCAGCTTTCCCAGTGTTCAGGCCGCTTTGGTGCGCCAACTTTCGGCGTAAACCGTGCGCGCGACCTCCGAATAAGGCGCGGGCGACACGATCGCCTTGATCGTCACCTGGCGATGCGGCTCGACCGTCGGCTTGGTGGTGCCGCCGTCGGGTTCGCCCCAGATGAAGTCGACCACAGTGCCGGGTTCGGCATAAGCTTCGTCGACCATTGCCAGCGTCAGCATCCGCCCTTCGTTGGCGCTGTAGCCGACCCATGTCGACAGGCCGATCAGCTGGCCATCGACCTCGACCCGGTCGAACGGGTGCATCGAATAGACCGCGCTGGGGAATTCCATATATTTGGCGCGCAGACCGTCCTTTTCGAACTGGGTGTAGATCGCGTCGGTCACCGACGCATTGTCGAGGGCCAGCGTCACCTTCTTGCGGTGCGGTCCGGCCGCCATCTTCTCGAGCGCCTCGCGGCCGATGAAATCGTGGTCGAACTTGACGAACGGGCCATAGCCCAAATCCCAGGGGCTCAGATAATAGCCCTCGACGCTGCCCGGAACGAAGCTGCCGCCGACCGAGCAATTCGCCTCATAATGGCGGTCGGTCAGCCACTCGCGATAGGGCTTCATCGCCTCGCCGGTATAGACGGCCGGAAGCGGCGAGGGGATCCAGCCCGATTCCAGCGTATTCGACGAATAGGTGCGCCCGCCGACCAGCGCCATGCCATGCGCCTTGCCGGCTTCGACCAGCGCGGCGTGGACGGCGTCGCGGTCCTCCCACGGTCCCATCAGTTCATAGCCCGGCTGACCGGCCATGCCGTGGCGCAGCGCATGGACCTGTTTGCCGCCGATCGTCATCCGGCACATGTGAAAGAATTTGAGGTCGGGGGCGGGCGCGCCGGTCGCATCGGCGATCACCTTGGCCGAATTGGGGCCCTGGACCTGATAGCGGTAATGGCGCCGGTTTTCGGGGTCGGGACGCGCCGCGGTGCGCTCGTCATAAGTCAGGGTGACGTCATGGCTGCCGGTTTCACCGTGGAACATCAGCCAGTTGAGCGTCGGCGCGCGTCCGACGAGGTTGAACCTGTTCTCGGCAAGATAGAAAAGAATGACGTCGCCGATGACATAGCCGTCGGGACTGACCGGCACGAACTGCTTGGCGCGGTCGGGGACAAATCCCTTGAAGCTGTTGATGCCGAGCCCGTTCAGAAAGGCAAAGGCATCGGGCCCCTCGACCATCAGTTCGGCCATGTGATAGCTCTGGTTGAACAGCACGCAGCTTTGCGCCCAGGCGCGCTGTTCGCTGCGCCAGTTCGAAAATTCCGCGGGCACGCCCGGATAGACATTGGGGCCGACCTGCTGATTGCGCAGCATGTCGACCAGATTGCCGGCGCCGGCCAGCCTCGCCTCGAGGGATTTGGTCATCGATCGCTCTCCCATTTCATTCTCGGCAAGATTCGGGCTTGCCAAACCATGTGCCATAGATTGTAAGTGACGCATATAAAAAATGTCAACATAGATTGTATGTGATACATACAAAATAGGAGAGGCGGCGATGATCGAGACGACCCATGTGGGCAGCCTGCCGCGCGGCGATCAACTGGTACCGCTGCTGCTCGCACGCGATCATGGCGACGCTTATGACGCCGCCGAGTTCGACGCGGCAGTGCAGGACGCGGTCGCGGCCGCGGTCGACCGGCAGATCGCGGCCGGAGTGTCGGTCGTCAGCGACGGCGAGCTCGGCAAGGTCGGCTATTCGACCTATATGACCGAGCGCCTGTCGGGCTTCGGCGGCGACGTGCCGCGCAAGCCCGCGCTCGACCTGGCGCCCCTGCCCGAGTTTCGCAAGAAACTGGCGATGGTGATGGGCGACCAGGAATTCGTCCGCGCCGCCTGTATCGGCCCGGTGAAGCTGGTCGACCTTGCCCCCTGTCACGACGATATCCGGCGGTTTCGTGGAGCCCTTGCGGACAGGCCGGTCAAGGCGTTCATGAACGCCGCCTCGCCCGGGCTCATTACCGCGTTCCAGCCCAACCAATATTATCCGAGCCACGACGCCTATCTGGCCGATCTCGTCGCCGCGATGCGGCCTGAATATGAAGCGATCGCGGCGGCGGGGTTTCAATTGCAGCTCGACTGCCCCGACCTCGCCATGTCGCGGCACACCGGATATCAGGATGCGAGCGAGGACGAATTTCTGCGCATCGCCGCCGCCAATGTCGAGGCGCTGAACGCCGCCACCGCGAATATCCCGCCCGAACAGCTGCGAATGCATATCTGCTGGGGCAATTACGAAGGGCCGCACGATCATGACATCCCGCTCGAGCGGGTGATCGACATCATCCTGGCGGCGCGTCCGGCGACCATCCTGTTCGAGGCGGCCAATCCGCGCCACGAGCATGAATGGAAAATCTGGGCCGACGCGCGCATCCCGGGCGACAAGCGCCTGGCGCCGGGGCTGATCGACACCTGTTCCAACTATGTCGAACATCCCGAACTGATCGCGCAGCGGATCGAACGCTTTGCCGGCATCGTCGGGAAGGATCGCGTGATCGCCTCGACCGACTGCGGCTTCGGCACCTTTGCCGGTTATGGCAAGATCGATCCGGCGGTGACCTGGAAAAAGCTGGCGGCGCTGCGCGAAGGCGCCGACATCGCCGACGCGCGGCTGGGGTGATATGGGGCGGTGGCCGCTAACGACCGGAAGCTGCCGTTGCTTCTCCCCTCCCTTTCAGGGAGGGGTCGGGGGTGGGTAGCCGCCGAAGGCGGCGCTCTACAGCAACTCGCTACGCTCGCACCCACCCCTAACCCCTCCCTGGAAGGGAGGGGAATGACTGGAGCCCACCCCAAAGCAGGCGTCGCCTTCAAATAAGTCTTTCCTACATTATCCGGCTATGCCAGCCTTCATCCGGCTCTTTCATTTGGTGGATAAAGCGGTCGCTGTCCGGCGTGCCGGTGCGACCACGGCGGGGCCGTGCCGGGCGCGCCCAGCACGCCGCGAGGTCCAAACCGGGGCGCGCATAGGGCTGAACTTTCCTGAACTTTGGAATGAATACGCGGTCCATGTACCGACCGGATCCAACCCGGGATGACGAAAGAAGATAATGGCAGCTTCCCACTCCAAAGCCGACAATCACCTGAAAAACAAGACCGACCCCGATCAGTAGCTCGACAGGATCGCCAGGCTCGGTGCGTCGAGTGCGATGCCGCGTTTCTGCTTTTCCAGCTCGTCCTTGCGCGTCTTTGCCTGCGCGTCGATCAGATAGGCGTGGATCGCATCGGCGTCGGCGGGCGACAGCCGGTCGTCCCAGCGCGGCATGCCGTTCGGCAACAGCAATCCTTCGAGCACGATCTGGCGAAACGCCTGATGCGTGCCCGGCTGCATCCGGCGCAGGTCGGGGGTGATCGACCGGTGCTGGTTGGCATGGCACATCGCGCAATTGGCAAAGAACAGCCCGCGGCCGCGCGCGACCGTGGCGGGGGTCGTCCCGGGCAGCTGCGGCGGGGCTTCGGCGGCGACCTCCAGCGGCGGCAGCGCGGGCGGGATGGGCACCGGCCCGCCGCCAAGCTTGAACACCAGGATGCGGCCCAGATTGCCGCGCTGATACGCCGCCGAATAGCGCGGGACATAAGGAAAACCGCCGCCGCCCCACGCCGCCATCACCGCGACATATTGCACGCCGTCGATGCGATAGGTCATCGGCGCGGCAAGGATGCTCGATCCGGTCTCGATGCTTCGGAGCAGCTTGCCTGTCCTGGCCTCGAAGACGCGCAGCTGACCTGCGATATTGCCCTGGAACAGCAGGCCAGACGCGGTGGACAAGGTGCCGCCGCGATCCTGCCATCCGCCCATCGGTTTCGCCCACACCGTCTTGCCGGTCAGCGGGTCGATCGCGCGCAGTTCGGAGACGAACGGCTGGCGCTGGACCTCTGCATAGGCGGGCAGCGCCTTGACCGCGGCTGCGATCGCGGGGGGCAGGGTGGGCAGCGCGGCCTCGATATCGGGGCTGAAGATCAGCGCCGCATCATTGTTCAGCATCTTGCGCGCCAGCGGCTTCTGGCCCGGCGTCATGAACAGCAGATTGCCGATGTCGAGGACCGGCGCGTAATAGAGACCGGTTACGGGATCATAGCTCCCCGGATGCCAGTTGCGCGCGCCGGGAGTGCCGGGAAAGACGATCTTGGGCGCGGTCCCATAATCGGCGGCATCGGGGTTGGGAACGGGCCGGCCGGTTTTCGGATCGATCCCCTTGGTCCAGTTGGTGCGGACGATCGGATTGGCGCGCAGCAGCTTTCCGTCGCGGCGGTCGATGATGTAGAGGAAACCGTTCTTGGGCGCGTGGAGAATGACCGGGCGTTCTTCGCCTTCGATGGTCATCCGTGTCAGGATCATCGGCTGGGTCGACGTGAAATCCCAGTCGTCGCCCGGCGTCTGCTGGTAATGCCATTTGACCCGTCCGGTCTTCGCATCGAGCGCGACGAGCGAGGCCAGATAAAGCTGGTCGCCGCCTTTCGGGCTGCGCCGCGAAGTGTGATAAGGGCCGCCGTTGCCGGTGCCGACGATGACATAGCCGGTGTCGGGATCGAAGTTGATCGCATCCCACGGCGTGCCGCCGCCGCCGATGTCCCAGCGGCTGTCGGAATCCCAGGTCTTGACCGCCGCCTCGAGGTCGGGGTGGTCCTGCGGCCCCAGCTTCGGGTCGCGCGGGACGGTGTGGAATCGCCACGCGAGCTTGCCGCTATCGAGATCGTAAGCGCTGACATAGCCGCGCACGTCATATTCGGCGCCGCCATTGCCGATGACCACGACATTACCCGCGACTTCGGGGGCGCCGGTCGAATTGATGCCGCGCTGCTTGTCGTCGACGGTGTCGGCCTGCCAGACGATCCGCCCGGTCTTCGCATCGAGCGCATAGAGCTTGGCATCGAGCGCGGCGACGAAGACCTTGCCGCGCGCGATCGCGACGCCGCGGTTCGCCATGTCGCAGCACACGGTGCGGTTGACCTGCATGTCGATCTCGGGCTCGAAGCTCCACAGCGGCTTGCCCGTCGCCGCGTCGAAGGCATAGGCGCGGCCGGCGGGGCCGCTGGTGTACATCACGCCGTCGACGACGACGGGCGTCGCCTCGAGCACCCGGTTGGTGCCAAGCTCGGCCTGCCATGCGAGCCCCAGCTCGCCGACGTTCGATGCGGCGATGTCGGTCAGCGCCGAATGGTGCGATTTGCCGACGTCGCCGCCGGGCGTCGTCCAGTCGTCGCCCGCCGCCCCGATCGGATCGGCCGACGAACAGCCCGCAAGCGCGAGCGCGAGGATCAGGATCAGTTTGCGCATCACTGGTTATTCCATGGACTTTTCATATGATAGGGAACGGTGATGAAATTGGCCTCGATCTGGCAGATCATGCCATCGTCGATCTTGAACAATTCGGCGATGTAGAAGCTGTGCGGATAGCGGACCGGCGACTGGACTGTGCGCCCGTCGGTCAGCTGATATTCCACCAGCCGTCCGCAATGATCGATGAAGCCATAGGCGAGCACCAACCCGCGTTCCTCGTCGACCAGCGGATAGCGCCGCGCGCGCAGCCGGTCGTCATAGCGGTAATTGCCCATGCGGAACTGTTCCTCGCAGCCGAGCGCGGCGACGGGGACGATCTTGGCAAAGTCGGGGTTGCGGGTCGTCTGCACGCCGTTTTCGACGCGGTTGCAGTCGGGGTGGAATTTGGTGCGGATCGTTCCGTCATTTTGCTGCAGCGTCGAAAAATAGCCGTCCGACAGCGCGATCATCGTATCGCGCGGGGTCGGCACCGCGGCGTCGGCGTTCAGGATCGGCTTGTCCCAATAGCGGGGATTCTCGAATTTGATGCCATAGTCCGACTGGCGCACGACGACCGACTCGGCCTCCTCGATTTCGCCGGCGGCGTTGACTTTCAGGCGCAGCGTAAAGCCCGATTCTTCGCGGCCTTCATGGGTGACGCCGAAATAGCCGACCTCGCCGGTGCGGGTATCGGCAAAGCGCAACCGATAGTCGCCCAGCCGATCGATCGTGCCCCACAGACCGTCGCCGGGATCCAGCATCACATTGTTTTCAGACGTTTTCGTTCCCGAAGCCCATGGCACCGCCCCCGCATTGCGGGACGACAGGGCGGCCAGATAATCGTCCAGCACAGCATATAGATTGTCGCGATCCATCCTCACCCTCATCCCGGCTCTTGCTCTTTCCGCGATCTTGCATAAACTAACAAATGTTACAATAAGAGAGTTGGGGGAGTGGGAGCGCCATGGCGCGTGCGGCCGAAGAGCAAGCCAATCTGGATCGCGTGCTCGCGATGTACCGCGAGGTTCTGATCGCGATGGACCCCGATGCGGTCGATCGGCATCTCCCGCAGCATTATGTGCAGCATAGTTCGCTTGCCGCGCCGGGCCTGGACGCGCTGAAGGCGTTTCTGGCCAAGGTCCGCATCGAAAGCCCCGACGCGCGGCAGACGATTCACCGCGCGATGGCCGACGGCGATCTGGTGATGGTCCATGTCCATGTCGAACGCTGGCCGGACGATCCCGGGCTGGCGGTGGTCGACATCTTCCGCTGCGAAGCCGGCGAAATCGTCGAGCATTGGGATGTGATCCAGGACATCCCCGCGCACAATCCGAATCCCCACGGCATGTTTTGAGCAAGGAACCGATGATGCGATATTTCCCCATGTTATGCGGCGCTGTGCTGGCAGCGGTGGCGGCTCCGGCTGCGGCCGCCGATGCGGCCTCGTGCACCCTGCCGCCCAAGGAAGTGGCGACGCGCTTCATGACCCAGCTATATATCGACAAACAGCCGCGCCAGGCGTTCGAAACGTGGGTCGATCCGGGCTATATCCAGCATAATCCGATGGCAGCGACCGGCCGCGATGCGGCGATCGCCTTTCTGGAGCCCTTCATGGCGGGCAATCCGGCGATCCGCTATTCGATCAAGCGGATCATCGCCGACGGCGATCTTGTTGCCGTCCATGCCCATGGCCAGTTCGCCCCCGACGACCGTGGGATCGCAGTGGTCGATATCCTGCGGGTCGAGGGGTGCAAGGTCGTCGAACATTGGGATGTCGTGCAACCGGTGCCCGAAAAATCCGCCAACGAAAACGGGATGTTCTGACCATGCGCTTCGACGGGCAGACGGTGCTGATCCTCGGCGGCAGCGCCGGGATCGGGCTGGCGGCGGCGAGACTTTTCCACGCCGAGGGTGCACGGCTCGCGATCACCGGCCGCAACCCCGCGAGCCTGGAGGCGGTGGCCGACGAACTCGGTGCGCTGACGCTGCGCAGCGATATGGGCGTGGTCGCCGACAGCGTCGCGGCGGTGACCGCAGCGGGCGAGACGCTCGGCGCCGTCGACGTGCTGTTCGTCAACGCGGGGGTCGGCGGCTTTTCGGCTGTCCCCGATGTGACCGAGGAATTTTGGGACGGCATCCACGACGTCAATCTGCGCGGCGCCTTTTTCGCGATCCAGGCGGCGCTGCCTTTGATGCGCGACGGCGGCAATATCGTCGTCACCGGATCGATCGGGTCGGTCATGGCGTTATCGGGCAACGTCGCCTACGCTGCCGCCAAGGCGGGGCTGCGCGCGGTTGCCCGCATATTGGCGAAGGAACTGCTGCCGCGCGGGATCCGCGTCAACATGATTTCGCCGGGGCCGACCGATACCGAAATCTTCAAGCGCGGTGCGTCCGGACAGGAGGTCGCCGATATGCGCGCGATGCTGTCGGCGGCGGTGCCGATCGGGCGCATGGGGACGTCCGAGGAAGTGGCGCGTGCGGCCCTCTTCCTGGCGAGCCGCGACGCCGTCTTCATCAACGGAATCGACCTTTATGTCGATGGCGGCTGCGTCGAGCTGTGACAGGGCAACGCGCCTTGCCAAACCCCGAAACTCCATTGCGGACAGAGGCTTGGAGCCCGCAGAACGACTGGCGTCGTGCAGCTTGAATTAATATGTAACACATACTACCATGCGCCCCATCGGCAGGCGCCAAGACCTGCGGCCCGGATGCGGACGACAAGGGAGGGTGCGAGGTGATCGAGCGTTTTTCGACGCGCGGGCTCGATATGGGCGACCGCCTGGAATTCTGGAACCAGTTGCTGGACGGCACTTATGGCGGGCTGGTCGTCGATCCGTTGCAGCCGCATTTTCATGCCCAGATGGCGCGCTGGCAACTCGGCGACATGACGATGATCTGGCCGCAATCGGCGGCGGCGGTGGTCAGCCGGCGGCGCAACGCCGGGCGCGGCGCCAACGAGCAAAAGATCGTCGCGCACCTGCTCCATTCGGGCGAATGCCAGCTGACCCAGCGCGGAAAGGTGGCCGAACTCAAGGCCGGCGACATGGTGCTCTGCAGCGACGACGATTCTTATCGTTTCGACGTCGGCCGCGATCATCAGATACTGGTCGTCGAAATGAGCCGGTCGATGCTCGCATCGCGGGTCGACAATCTCGACGACATGATCGCCACGACCATTTCCGGCAAGCAGGCGACGACGCGCTTGCTGCACAATTTCTTCCTGTCGCTGTGGCGCGAAGGAGCGTCCAACTTCGATGAATCGATGGGGCAATCCTATGCGTCGGTGCTCGTCGAAATGCTCGCGACCAGCCTGCATCCGCAGCAACAATCGGTGCCCTTTGCGCGGAACCTGCTGTTCGAACGCATGAAGGGCGTGGTCGAAGCACAGCTCGCCGATCCGGGCCTGTCGCCGACATCGCTGGCGAGCGAACTCGGGGTTTCGTTGCGCACGCTTCAGTCGGCGGTGGCGGAAGCGGGGACGACCACCGTGGGGTATATCTCCTCGCGCCGCCTGGCACGCGCGGCGCAGCGCCTGGCGATGGAACCCGCCATGTCGGTGACGCAGATCGCCTTTTCGGTGGGCTTTACCGACAGCGCCTATTTTTCCCGCCGTTTTCACGACCAGTTCGGCCTGTCGCCGTCGGAATATCGACAGCGCCACTGAACGGCTGCGCAAAAGTCCAACACTTATTCGCGTTTGTCAAAGCCAGCCGGCGTCGCTGCACCCTAAGGTCGCCGCGATAAATGACATAAATGGGGAGAGTATTGTGACCTATCAGTTCCTGCACCGCGCAAGCCTTGCGGCCCTGTCGTTGGCGACGGCGACCGTGCCTGCCTTCGCACAAGAGACGTCGCCCGCGGAGACGGCGCCCGCCGAAGAGAGTCAGGGCGGCGTCGCCGAAATCGTGGTGACCGCACAGAAGCGTTCGCAGAATGTCCAGGACGTACCGATCGCCATTTCGGCCTTCGGGGGCGATACGCTCCAGGAACGGGCGGTCACCAGCGTGTCGGGGCTGTCGGGGCTGGCCCCCA
Source organism: Sphingopyxis sp. GW821-FHT12F08 (assembly GCF_058806755.1). Taxonomy (NCBI): domain Bacteria; kingdom Pseudomonadati; phylum Pseudomonadota; class Alphaproteobacteria; order Sphingomonadales; family Sphingopyxidaceae; genus Sphingopyxis; species Sphingopyxis sp. GW821-FHT12F08. Next base: position 448,656 of record NZ_JBXAQA010000002.1, on the reverse strand, counting down.
ACGTCAACCTCGACGGGGGCACGCCCTTTTCAGGGTCGGCGTCGGTCTTGTCGGCGACGATCCGCGGGATCGGGTCGGACGATTTCGCCTTCAACATCGACCCCGGCGTCGGCATCTATCTCGACGGCATCTATCTGGCCCGCACGGTCGGCGCGAACCAGGACCTACCCGACGTCGAGCGGATCGAAGTGTTGAAGGGGCCGCAGGGCACCTTGTTCGGGCGCAACACGATCGGCGGCGCGATCTCGATCGTCACCCATGATCCCGGCAAGGAATTCCGCTTCGTCGGTGACGTGACGACCGGCAGCTACAATCTGCTGAAGGCGCGCGGGACGGTCGATGTGCCGCTCTCCGAATCGCTGTCGTCGTCGCTCACCTTTGCCGTGACCAATCGGCAGGGGTTCCTGAAACGGCTGCCCTATACGGGCGCCGGGGCGCAGTTCGCATCGAACTCCGACACTTATCTCAACTTCAACCATGCCGACTATGAAACGGCGTCGCGCGAAGGCGGGGACAACAGCTTCAGCCTGCGTGGCAAGCTGAAATGGGACGACGGCGGCGCCTTTACCGCTACCTTGACCGGCGATTATACGCGCCAGGATTCGTCGGCGCAGGCGACCAAGCTGGTCGCCGCGGCGAATGTGCCGGGCAATTTCGCCGGATCCTTCGTCCTCCCCGGCACGGCGTTCGATCCGACGGGCGCGACCGGCTTTCTCTTTTCGGGCCTCTATAACTTCTGCATCGGTTCGACGGGGGCGGAAATCGCGGCGCGCGGCGCCCAGGCGCTCTGCGGCGTACGCGGGACGCAGTTCCTGCCGGGCCGCAGGCTCAGCCCGCTGGCCAGCGTCAATGTCGATGGCGACCCGACCAACGACCGCATTCCCTGGGACAACCGCTTCCTGCTCGCCGATCCCGACAGCAGCTATGCCACCGGGCCCAGCTTTTCGAAGCTGACGACCTGGGGTCTGGCGGGAACGCTGGCCTATGAGGTGAGCGATGGCCTGACTATCAAGTCGATCACCGGCTATCGCAAGAGCGGCTGGAAATCGGGGAGCGATCTCGACGGATCGCCGCTGTCGATGCTCGAACTGAGCTTCGAGCAGAACCAGTCGCAGTTCAGCCAGGAATTGCAGCTGCTCGGGCAGGGACTCGACGACCGGCTCAACTATGTACTCGGCGCCTATTATTTCCAGGAAAAGGGCGACCTGCACGACTATGTGACCTTTGCCGAGGGGCTGTTGCAGGTTGACGGACCGAACCGGTTCGACACCAAGAACCATGCCTTTTTCGGACAGGTCGATTTCCGCCCCGTGGAATGGGTGGGGATCACCGTCGGCGCGCGCTATACCAAGGAACGCAAGCTGTTCGAAGGCGGCCAGCAGGATCTCAACGGCTTCAACTATAAATTGTTCGGCTGTTCGGACGCCAACGGCAATATCCGTCCCCTGGGCGATTTCCCGCTCGCGCCGCCGGTCGCCGCCGGCGGTCCGCCCTGCTTTGCGGCGTTGAGCTTCCCCGATCCGTCCGCGCCGACCCAGCTGTATGTGCCCGGCGTCAACCGCAAATCCTTCAGCAATTTCTCGCCGAAACTGGGTCTGCAACTCCATCCCAGCGAGGATGTCATGATCTATGGCAGCTGGTCGAAGGGTTACAAGACCGGCGGCTGGACGACGCGCCTGTCGAACCCGCAGGGAACGCTGGCGCCCGACTTCGACGAGGAAAAGGCGACGACCTGGGAAGTCGGGGTCAAGTCGACCTGGCTCGACCGCCGCCTCCAGATCAATGCCGCGGCCTTCACGACCGCCTATCGCGGGCTGCAGCTGAACATCCAGATCGGCACCTCGCCGACGATCGACAATGCCGGCGATGCGCGCATCAAGGGGCTCGAGCTGGAGGTCGTCGCGGTTCCGGTCGACGGGCTGACGCTCAATGCCTCGATGGGCTATATCGACGCCCGGTTCACCCGGCTCGATGCCGCTGCGCTGGTCAATGCCGGCCCCATTGCGGGCGTGCAGGCCGGCATTTTCGTCGGCGCGCCGCTGCCCAAGACGCCCGATTTCAAGTTCAATTTCAGCCCGCGCTACGAGGCAAAGCTGGGCAACGGCGGCTCGCTCGTCTTCCTGGCCGACTGGACGCACAGCAGTTCGCTGTGGAACGATATCGCGCGCACTTTGGCGACCCGGCGATCATCCTATGACATGATCAATGCGGCCATCACCTACAATGAACCGTCGGAGCATTGGTCGCTGACCCTCGGCGCGACCAACCTGACCGACAAACGCTATTATACCAGCGGCGGCGCCAACCTGGCGGCGGGGGGCATCTTCGGCACCTATAATCGCCCGCGCGAATGGTATGCGAAGATCGGCTTCAGCTTCTGATCCCGGTCGGGCCGGGCCAGGGAAGGACGATCTCCTGGCCCGGCAGTTTACGAAAAATAAGGAGGCGATCCGATGCCCATGGCTGCGATGGCTGCCGTCCAGCGGACGGTCGGCGGCGACCCCTCGATCGAACCGGTGACGGTCGGCGATCCGTTGCCGCACGAAATTCTGGTGGCGATACGCGCGGTCGGGGTTTGCCACACCGACATGGTGATGCGCGACGGGCTGTTGCCCGTGCCGCAGCCGGTGGTGCTGGGACATGAGGGCGCCGGCGTCGTGCTGGCGCTCGGCAGCGCGGTTTCGCACCTCGATGTCGGCGACCATGTCGTGCTCAGCTTCGCCCATTGCGGCGCCTGCGTGTCCTGCGACGAAATGCAGCCGGCCTATTGCCACAATTGGTTTGCGCTGAACTTTCTCGGGCAGCGTCCCGACGGCAGCACGTCGCTGGCCGACCGGGACGGCGCGCCGATCCACAGCCATGTATTCGGCCAGTCGAGCTTTGCCACCCACGCCGTCGTCCCCGCCAGCAATGCGGTCAAGGTCGACAAGGATCTGCCGCTCGAACTGCTCGGTCCGCTCGGTTGCGGGATCCAGACCGGCGCCGGCGCGGTGCTGAACGCGCTCCATGTCCGGCCCGGGACCAGCGTCGCGGTGATCGGGGTCGGCGCGGTCGGGCTGTCGGCGGTGATGGCGGCGGCGATCGCCGGCGCGACGACGATAGCCGCGCTCGACCTGAACCTGGCGCGGGTCGGCATCGCGCAGACGCTGGGCGCGACGCACGGCTTCGAGGCCGCCGCGGCCGGCGTTGTGGACCATGCCGCCGCGGCGGGTTGTCCGGCGGGTTTCGACTATATCATCGACACCACCGGTTTGACCGCCGTCTGCAACGCCGCGCTTCCGGCGCTGGCACCGCGCGGCGAACTGGCGCTGGTCGGCGCCTATGTGCCGGGGCAGGCTGTCGAGATCGACGCGACCTTTGCGATGAGCGGCGGCCGTGTCGTGCGGGGCGTGGTGGAGGGTAGCGCCGATCCTGCCGAATTCATCCCGCAGTTGATCGCGCATTATCGCGCGGGCCGTTTTCCGTTCGACCGGCTGGTCGAATATTTCGACTTCGCCGAGATCGCCGAGGCGATCGACGCAGGTGAAAGCGGGCGGGTGATCAAGCCCGTCGTGCGGATGCCGCAATGATGCGCCGCGCCCTGTTCCTGTTCGCCGCCGCGCAGCTGCTTGTTGCACCGGCACATGGTCAGCCCGCGGCGGCTGAGACGGCACCGCCCGATCCGGTGGTAACGATGCGGCAGCACTGGCTCGACGCCGACATCAATGCCTTCACCTTCCGCAATTCGGCACAGATGTTCGAAACGCGCCCCGTGCTGCGGGCCGGCCCGGTATGGGAACTGCCGCTTGGCGAGGCTTTGTCGCCACCGGCTTATGTCTTCTCCGGCCAGCACCGCAGCTACGCCGACTTTGCCGCGCGCACCTACACGAACGCCTTTCTGGTGATCCGCGATGGCAAGATCGTCTTTGAAGATTACCGCAACCGGTCGACCGAAGCCGATCATTTCATCTCCTTTTCGATGGCAAAATCGATCACGTCGCTGCTCATCGGCATCGCGCTCGACAAAGGCCATATCCGTTCGCTCGACGATCGGGCGGGCGACTATGTGCCCGAACTGAAGGCGGGCGCCTATGGCGATGTGACGATCCGCCAACTGCTGCAAATGCGCTCGGGCGTCGATTATGAGGAACGCTATGATTTCGGCGACAAGCCCAGCATGGCGGCGCTGATCCATATGAATGCCATCGTTCTCAACAAGGAACGCTTTGCCGACCGCGCGCGGACGATCGGCCGCAAGGCGCCGCCGGGCAGCCGGTTCAACTATGCGACGCTCGACACGGCGGTGCTCGGATGGATCCTCGAAAGGGCGACCAAACAGCCGGTCGCCGAATTCATGGCCTCGCATTTGTGGGGTCCGGCGGGGATGGAGGCCGACGGTTTCTGGATCGCCGACGGTCCGCCGGGGGTTGGCCGTGAGCTGACCGGGATGGGATATAATGCGCAGCTACGCGATTTCGGGCGGCTGGGGCTGTTGATGCTGAACGACGGCATGCGCGGCGACCGGCGCATCCTGCCTGCGGGATGGATGCGCCGGGCAACGGAAATGCTCCCGTTTCCCGACGACAATGCGCTCGGGCTGCGCGGCGGTTATGGCTTCCAGTTCTGGCAGCTCGACGACGAACCGGGTGCCTATGCGGCGGTCGGGCTGGCCGGGCAGTTTATTTACGTGCATCCCGAAAGCCGGACGGTGATCGTCAAGCTCAGCCATTTTCCCCAACCCGAGCCCGCCCATGTCATGCGCGAGTCTTTCGTCTACTTCCATCAGATCGTGACCGACGGGCAAGATGAGCATGGACCGAAGTGAATCCGATTTCGTGATCGAAACATCGTCGGGGACGGTCGAGGGCGGTCTTGTCGATGGCGCGCGCGCTTGGTTAGGGATTCCCTATGCTAGCGCCGACAGGTTCGAAGCGCCGCGACCGGTCGATCCTTGGCCGGGCATCCGGCCCTGCCATCGCTTTGCGGCCCAATGCCCGCAGAATATGGGCGGATCGGTGCGGGCCACCAAGATGAAGGCGCCGGGGCTCGACGAAAACTGCCTGCATCTGAACGTCTGGGCGCCCGCCTGGATCCGCAGCGAATTGCGACCGGTCCTGGTCTGGATCCACGGCGGCGCCTTTGTCGGCGGCGCGGGCGATTCTTCCCGGGGTGTCGAATTTGCCGAACACCATGATCTGGTGGTGGTGTCGATCAACTACCGGCTGGGGATATTGGGCTTCGTCAATTTTGGCGACGTGCTGGAAGGCAGCGACATTCCCTCCAATCTCGGACTGCGCGACCAGATTGCGGCGCTGCGCTGGGTGCGCGACAATATAGAGCGATTTGGCGGCGATCCTGCCCGCGTGACGATCGCGGGCGAATCGGCTGGCGCGATGTCGGTCTCCCTGTTGATGCACAGCCCGGAAGCGAACGGCCTGTTCGCCGGCGCGATCCTGCAGAGCGGGGGGTTGAATCTCGTCCATGACCAAGCGACCAGCAAGCGGCTGGCCCACCTGTACCTGGCCGAGTTGGGACACGATACGGTAACGGCGGAGGATCTCAGAACATGCGATCTGAAACGCCTGATGGATGCGCAATGCGCGGTGTTCCGCAAGGTTCGCGATGCGATTCCCGCCGCTCCATGGTTCGACGGTGAACTGGTCCCGGCCAGCCTGGACGCTGCGGTTGCCGCGCCGACTCCGCCGATCCCGGTCATGGCGGGCGCCAACCGCGATGAGATATGGCTGTTCGACGTGGTGGCAAAAAACGTCCTGCCGGTCTCCCGCGAGCGGCTGGAGGCGATCGTCGCGCGCAGTTTCGAGCCCGAGCAGGCCGCGCGGATTTTATCGGCCTATGGCAAGGACAAAGCGGGGCGGCGCCATCTGGCGTCGGATATGACCTTCAAGCTGCCAACACTGCATTTTGCCGAACGTCACGCGGGCGTGGCCGACACATTCGTCTATCGCTTCGACTATGCCCACCCGATCGCCGGGGCGACCCATGCGCTCGAACTCGCCTTTGTCTGGCCATATCGCGGCGCGCTGGCGGCGATCGCACGCGGTGGCCGAATGACCGGTCGCCGCAAGGCATTGGCCGACCGGATGAAGGCGCATTGGGCGTCTTTCGTCAAGACCGGCGCGCCACGCGACGATTGGCCCGTTTATGATGCACAGCAGCGCAAGACATTGGTGTTCAACTACGAGGACCGGGTCGTTTCGGATCCCGACGCTGCGACACGCCAGGTGTGGAACGGTATCGATGCCCCCGTGCTGAGCGCCTTGTCGGAGCTGGATGCGTCGGAGCTGGACGCGACTTCGGGCTAGGCCGCCAGCGCCGACGTCCGTTCGGCGGACTTGATCGTATTTTCGAGCAGCATCGTGACCGTCATCGGACCGACCCCGCCCGGAACGGGCGTGATCGCCGACGCCTTTTTCCGCACGCCGTCGAAATCGACGTCGCCGGTGATCCGGCCGTCGGGCAGGCGGTTGATGCCGACGTCGATCACCACCGCGCCCTGCTTGACCATCTGCGGGACGATCAGATTGGGCACCCCGGCCGCGACGACGAGGATGTCGGCGAGGATCGTAAATTGGGCCAGGTCGCGGGTCTTCGCGTGACAGATCGACACCGTCGCGTCGCGCGCCATCAGCATCAGCGCCATCGGCTTGCCGACGATGTTGCTGGCGCCGACGACGACGACATTCTGCCCTTCGATCGCGACCCCCTCATGCTCGAGCAGCTTGACGACGCCATAGGGCGTGCAGGGCGAAAACACCGTGCTGCCGGTGACGAGGCCGCCGACATTGTAGAGGTGAAAGCCGTCGACATCCTTTTCGGCGGAGATCGTCTCGAGCACCCGGTCCATGTCGATATGCGGCGGCAGCGGTAGCTGGACCAATATGCCGTGGACATGCGGATCGGCGTTGAGTTCGACGATGCGGCCGAGCAGTTCGGCGTTGCTGATCGAGGCGGGCAGATGTTCGGCAAAGGAACGGATGCCGACCGCGGCGCACGCTTTGATCTTGCGTCCGACATAGACCGCCGACGCCGGATCTTCGCCGACCAGCAGGACCGCAAGCCCGGGCGTTACCCCGTGGCCGCCGAGTTCCGCGACACGGTCGGCAAAGCCGCCGCGCATCGCCTTGGCGAGCGCCAGTCCATCGATAATCCTTGCCGGCATCCCGTCCTCCATTAGTATGTATTACATACAAAATAGAGCGTGACGCGTCAACGCCAAGAGCCAGGAAACCGCCAAAATGCGGACCGTCTTGTCGGTTCAGCCCATGGTCCATTGGAAAAGGCGGCCGGCGCGCGCCTCGCGTCGCAGCCGCTTGCCCTTTTCCTGGAGCATCCCGCGCACGAGGACCCAGTCGCTCCACCCCGTCAGCCCGACGACGGTGCCTTCGACCGCCACGCCGCGCACCGCGCGCCAGAGATTGGCGTCTTCGCGCGCGACGTCGATGCGCGGCGCGGCGATGCTCCGCGCGAAAGCCAGGCTGTCGGCGCGCCGGCTGTCATAAACGACCAGCGCCGGCGGCGCGGCGGCGGCAAGGCGCGATCCGCCGACCGCGGCCACCGTAGCTGCGGCCGCGCCCGACGCGAGGAGATTGCGGCGCGACAGAATCATTTGCCGGTCTTTCCAAGATAGGCCGCGATGGCATCGAGCTCGCTATCGGTAACCTCGGTACGTGAAAGCCGCGGCATCGCGACCTTGCCCATCCGGACCACCGATTTCACATAGTCCGCGGTCAGGTCGGTGCGGTTGGCGAGCAGGCCGCTCTGCGGCGGTTCGCCCGCGGCGATGCGTTGCTTGGTCAGCAGGTTGGTCCCCATCCCGCCGGCGAGGTGGCAGGCGCCGCAGCGGTTCGAGAACAGCGCTTCGCCGTCGCTTTGCACCGCGAGCCGGTCGCCGGCGGGAAGCTCGGCGCGCATCTGGTAGGGCGGGGGAGCGGGTGGGCCGCCTTGCGGTGGGCCGCCCGCGTCCTTCTCCGAATCCGCGGAAGAATTGCAGGCCGCGAGGAGCAGCAGCGGCAACAGCGCGATCATCTTCATGGCCGGCCTCCCTGCGGCTGATCCCGATAGACCGACGGCCAGACGCCCTGCTTGCCCGGGGCGATGATTCCATTGGGATCAAGCGCGTCCTTGACGATTTCGTTGAAGCGCCGCTGCGCGCCATCGTTGAAGTCATAGGTTGCGCTGACCGCATCCATCCAGCCCAGGTGGGTGCGATATTCGCCATAGCCGGCTTCGGCCGTGCCCTTGATCAGCGCGTCGAACATCTTGCGGATATTGGCGACCTGTTCGGGCTTGTCGCGATCGTACATCAGCATGTTGATATTGGTGGCGTAGCGGCCGCCGATCGTGAAGCTGGCATAGAAATCGACGTCGTGATCGGCGATGATCTTGCGGCTGCGCTGGAGCTGGCCAAGCACATGCTTGGAGGTTGCCGGCACCACGGGCGAAAATCCCATATGCGCGCCGCGTCCGCCCACCCAGTCGCCCATCTGCAGCGCGACTGCCGACGGGATGCCCATTGTCACATCATATTGATTGACCGGGTCGCCGCGGTTCCATTTTTCCTCGCGCGGCGCGGCGTCGAGGTGCTTTTTGAACGCCTGCTTGACGATGTCGGCGCGGGCCCGGTTGAGACGCTCGTCGCCATAGAAGCGGATCTGGACCTGCCAATATCCCAGCTTATGCTCCTTGAGCAGTTCCTGGACGCGCCATTCGGGGATCGCGCCTTCCTTGTCCCAGAAATCCTTGCGCTGGCCCATCAGCACGATCTTGCCGAGCCAGGACGGAATGAAGACATTCTGCTCGATGACCCCGGCGGTCTTCAGCGGGGTAATCGTGTCGACCACCCAGCCGATGTCCTCGGCCTCCGCTATGTCCCAGGTCAGTTGCAACGAGGCTTCGGGTTCGGGCTGCAACCACACGCCGGCCTTCGCGACCACGCCCATGTTCGACTGGGTGAACATATGCGTCCAGTCGGGACCATAGCTCAGCGGAAAGACATGCCAGCTGTGGCCGCCGTCGAGCCCCCCCATTCCGGTGCGCAGCAGTTCGCCGTCGGGCATCACGACCTCGAGCCCGCACAGGTTGCGGGCATGCTGGCCATAAGGCGTATAGCCGACGCCATGGTCGAGCGCGTTGCCGAGCACCGAGCCCCAGCCATTGCCGGGCACCGACATCCACAAGGGCGCCTTTTCCCGCTGGATATGCTCGTACAGGTCGAAAAAGCTGACCCCGGGTTCGATCACGCAATAGCCAAGCTCGCTGTTGAGCTCGTGGATCTTCATCATGCGGCTGAGGTCGAGGACGATCGAGCCGGGCATCCGCGGCGCGGCGGTGCCATAGCCCAGATTCTTGCCGCGCGAGACGGGCCACAGCGGCGTCTTGTGCTGGTTCGCCAGCCGGACGATCGCCTGGATTTCCTCGACCGTCGCCGGGGAAACGGCGGCCGACGGCGGCCATTCGCTTTCGGGGCCGGGGGCGTAGATGTCCGAATAGGCGTCGCGGTCCTCGTCGGTCGCAAGGACCCATTGCTTGCCGACTACGCCTTCATAGGCCTTTAGCGCGACGTCGAACTGCGCAGGCGAAACCCGCGGCGGTAAGGTGAGTTCCACCTGCCGTCTCCCATTTGATTATAACATTTGTTATCATTGTGTCGAGGAACGCGTTTCGCGTCAATGGATTTGTGGCGGCGCAACCCCAAAAAAAGGGCGATTATGTCCTTTGCAAACACGACAATGAATGACCGGTTCCGGGCGGAAGCGGACAAGAGCGATCCTCCCCGTGCCGGGGAGGATCGGTGATGGCCGCTACCCACACCCCAAAGCCGCCGTTCGGAGGAGAATTTGCAATCGATATAATCGCCAAAAAAAGGGCGGCTCGAGAGCCGCCCTTTCCCCCTTTTGCCGAGAGTTTCGGTCAGAATTTCTTCTTGACCGTCAGCGCCCATTCGCGCGGCCGCCCTGGCTGGCCGGTGATCGCGCCCGCGCCCGCACCGGTAAGGTCGAACTTGGACACGAAGTAATATTTGTCGAACAGGTTGGTGACCTCGAGGCTGATGTCCAGATCCTCGTCGGCATTGCGCCAGGTCAGGCGGGCGTTGGCCAGCGTATAGCTTCCCACCTGTCCGAAGAGCGCCGAGGGTGAACCGGCCGTCGGCGCAAGGTCCCCGCCCGCGATGCCGTCCTGGAAGGACACATCGAAGCGCGGGGTCAGCGAACCTGCGCTACCCAGGTCGGCGCGATACTGGATGCCGGCATTCCACTTCCACTTCATCAGCCCGCGCGGATTCTTGCTCAAGCGGCCGACGACCGCCGGATCGCTCGAGCAGGCGCCCGAAGCCAGGCCGACGACCGCCGGATTGACGCATTTCCAATTCCAGTCGATGTAGGACAGCGAGGCGTCGATCTGCAGTCCTTCGGTCGGCGTCGCGAAGAATTCGACCTCGAAACCCTTGACCTTCGCGTTGCCGGCATTCTGCGGCAGCGCGCACGGGCCGGGGCCGCCGAACTGGGGACAGGACAACAAAGTCAACTGGGCGTTTTTGAAATCATTATAGAAGACCGCCGTGTTCAACCGCACCATACGGTCGAACAGGTCGGTCTTCAGCCCGAGCTCGAACGAAGTCAGCTCCTCCGGCCCAAAGCCGATGGCCTGCGCCGCGTTGAAGGGGCGGGGGCCGACGCCGCCCGCCTTGTAGCCGGTGGAAACCGTGGCGTAAGCCAGCACCTCGGGCGAGAAACGATAGTCGGCCGAGACCCGGTAATCCCAGCGACTGCCGCGGAAGCTGGCGGTCCGGCCGGTCAGCGCGGTGACGATTTCGGTCGTGTTGCCGTCGCCATCGGTATCGAGCGTATCCGCACCTTGATAACCCGCGCCATAGGCGGCACCGATGCCGTCGAGGAACGGATTGATCGTGGACCCGTCGAGATTGTAGCGGAAGAAGGTATAATCCTTTGAATCCTTGGTGTAACGAACGCCGGCGGTGATGGTCAGATCGTCGGTCAGCTCATAGATGGCGGTTCCGAACAGCGCCTTGGACTTGGTCCGCACCGGATCGTCGCCGATGAACTGGAGCGGAAACAGCGGCAGCGGACCGCCCGGGGTCGAGACCGCGACGTAGCGGATGTCCTGCAGCGTATAATAGGTGGTCTTTTCGTCCGAATAATAGCCGCCGAGCGTGATGTTGAACTGATCGCTGATTTCGGCATTCAGCCGCAACTCCTGGCTCCAGAACCAGTGCGACAGCTCATTGTTGCCGAAACCGACATTGGCCGGCGACAGGTCGCCGTCGATGCTGAAGCTGCTGTCCCATTCGCGATAGGCGCTGATCGACGTCAGCTGCATGCTGTCGCTCAGCCCCAGCTCGACGTTGCCCGACACGCCCCAGCCCTCATAGTCCGAACTCTGCTGGCCGCGCGTCGCGGCGACGGGGAAGCCCTGCAGCGGCGGGATAACGCCCGCCACCCAGCTCGCGGCATTCTGGCCGAGCGTGGTGTAGTTGCAGAATTTGCCGCAGACGAAGCGGCTGTCGAACGGAAGGCCGTTCACCGTCCTGACGTTGGGGTTGGTGTTGCTGCCGTACAGCAGGATTTCGGCGCCATTGTTGTGGCTATCCTTGGTATAGTCGGCGCTGATCATCACATCGACGTTATCGGACGGATTATAGCGCAGGATGCCGCGCAGCGCCTTATATCCGACGTCGCCCAGTTCATATTGCGTGCACTTGCTGCCGCCGCCGAGCGCCGGAACGCCGCTCGTCGGGTTCGCGCAGCCATAATCGATGACATCGACATAGCCGCCCTGGTCGGCAAAGGTGCCCGACAAGCGCGCGAACAGATCCTTGGCTATCGTGAAGTCGGCGCTGGCGCGCAGGTTGATGCGGTTCCGGCTGCCATAGGTCGCCGAGACATAGCCGCCGCCTTCGCCGGTTGGCTTGCGCGAGATGAACTTGATCGCGCCGCCTTCGGAGTTGCGGCCCGTGAGCGTGCCCTGCGGTCCGCGCAGCACTTCGATCCGCTCGACATCCATCAGATCGAAATTGGCGCCGGTCAGGCGCGGATAATAGACATCGTCAATATAGAGGCCGACGCCCGGTTCATAGGCGGGGTTGAAATCGATCTGGCCGAAACCGCGGATCGTCGCCGTGATCGAGTTGCCGAACGCCGCCGAAGCGGGACGCAGGACGACGCTCGGCGCCGAATCGGCGATCGCATTCAAATTGGTTGCGCTGCGCTGTTCCAGCGTGTCTCCCGATACGGCGGTAATCGCGAGCGGGGTGTCCTGCAGCCGCTGTTCGCGGAATTGCGCGGTGACGACGATTTCGTTGTCGGTCGGCTGGTCGCTGGCGGCGTCCGGCGCTTCTTGCGCAAGCGCCGGAGTCGCAGCGATCAGGGCGAAAGTCGCCACACTGGTCGCAAGACAGCGATTCCTCATGGAATTATGGTGTGAAATTTTGAACACGGCCCTCTCCTCCCTCATCCTTATCCGTCGGGATTCTTCGTCCCTAACTTTGTTAGTAAAGCATACAATGATGGCCGATGGCAAGACACAATCAAATGTTAGCAATTCGCGCCGCGGCCCCGGATTTCCGGGCGTGACAACGACGGCGGGAAACGGCTATGGCGATCCAATGCGCGGAAAATGGTTATGTTGATGGAAAGAGATGCGTTAGTGGAACTGCTGGTGAGCCTGCTCAAGGTCGCGACGCGCATCGGCCGGCCGATGCGCGACGATGTCGCCGACGCGGAGGAGGTCAGCGTGACCGAATTGCGCATCGTGCTGATGCTCGGCGGCGAGGGCGAACTGGCCGGGCACGAACTCGCCGAGATGATGGCGATGCAGCCGATGAACGTCAGTCGCGCGTTGGCCAGCCTGTTGGAAATGGGTCTGATCGAATTGGTCGACAATTCGGCGAACCGCCGCCGCAAGCCCTATCGGCTGACCGCGACGGGACGAAAGAAATATGTGTCGATGCGGCGGCGCATGGGGTCGGTCGCCGATTTCCTGTTCGCCGATTTCGACGAGCAGGAACTGACGCGGGCTGCCGATTCGCTGTCGCGGATGGACCGGCGACTGATCGAATGGGAAACGCCCTCCGATTCGTACCATGTGAAGCGCGCTTGAGGTCGACGGCCAATCCGCAATTCTAGCTCGCCAGCGCCGCGCCGAATTTGGGGTGCGCGAAATGCATCGGCACATCCTGGCGGTGCGGCCAGGTCTCGCGCCGCATGCTTTCCGGAAGCAGCGCATCGGGGCCGATCGGGTTGGCGGGCCAGCACTCCATCAGCGGCTGGAGATGGGCGATCGTGTGCGCCCAGCCGGTTTCATAGTCGGCCTGCCACTGCATCATATAGTCGAGCCGCTTGATCTTCCAGCAACCGTCCTCGCGGACATAGTCGTTTTCATAAATCCCGGCCTCGTAGAACTGCAGGGGCAGACCGTCGGGCTTGTACGCGCGCGACTCGTGGCTGCCGCCGAACAGGATCGCCCGGAACCGGCCTTTTGCGGTCTGGCGGTCGGGCGCGACGGTGATGACGTCCTGCATCTGGAAATGATCGAGCAGGAAGCCGTCGGCGGGGCCTTCCTCGCCGGGCGCGAGAAAGAAATTCTTGAACCAGGTGCCATAGAGGCGGCGGACGCCCGCGCGGCCGCGGTAGATGCCGGACAGGAATATCACCTCGCCATCCTCGGCGAACAGATCGGCGACATCGTCGGCGCGATTGAAGTCGATATAATAGCCATAGGCATGGTGCAGACGGCGGATGGCGCCCACATCCTCGAGCTCGGCCACGCGATTTTCCAGCGCCGCGAGGCGCGCCTCGACATCGGTCATCTTCCACTCTCCCGCTTGACGGCTTGTTTCGATTTGTATGCATTGCTAACAAATGTTATGGATCGTGGCGAGAGGAAATCGGGATGGATGTCAGGGGCAAGACCGCCTTCATAACGGGCGGCGTGTCGGGAATCGGACTGGGAATCGCCCAAGCCTTTGCGGAGGCGGGATGCGACCTCATTCTCAGCTATCGCAACGAAGACTATCGCGCGGCGGCCGAAGCCTGGTTCGCCGGGCGGGGTTTCGCGATCCCGCGCTTCGTGAAGCTCGACGTCACCGACCGCGCGGAATTTGCCGCCGTGGCCGCCGCGGCGGGCAAGGTGCATATCCTGGTCAACAATGCCGGGGTCAGCGTCTTCGGCCCCGCCGACGAGGCGCGCCACGACGATTATGACTGGATCATGGGGGTCAATTTCGGCGGCGTCGTCAACGGGCTGGTGTCCTTCCTGCCGCATATCAAGGCGCATGGCGAGGGCGGGCACATCGTCAACGTCGCGTCGATGGCGGCCTTCCTGCCCGGACCGCAGGCGGGCCTTTATACCGCGAGCAAGTTCGCGGTGCGCGGGCTGACCGAATCGCTGCGCTACAATCTGGCGCCCCATCATATCGGCGTGACATTGATGTGCCCGGGGCTGACGCGCACCAATGCGTGGGATTCCGCGCTGAAGCGCCCCGCCGCTTTTGCCGAATCGGGTTTTGCGCCCCCCGACCGCGAGGTGCTCGCGCAGTTTGGGACGGCGTTCGATCTTGGGATGGAACCGATCGAGGTTGGCCGCAAGACGCTCGCGGGGGTCGCCGCCAATCGCGGGTTGGTGCTGACCCATCCCGAATTCGCCGAGGATTTCGAAGCCATCTATCGCGATTCGCTGGCGGCGCTGCCCGACGAGGCGGCGCCCGAGGGCCGGTTGCACATCGAAGGGCTGCGCCGCGCGGCGAACCGCGCGGCGGCCGAAGGGCGGATCGTCGAACTGGGCGATTTGACATGAGCGTGGCGGAACTCGCGGACCTGCGCGCCGAGCTGGCGCTGCTCAAGGCGGAGCGCGACATCCAGCGGCTGCAAACCGCCTATGGCTATTATGTCGACAAGGCGCAGTGGGACGAGGCGGCCGACCTGTTCGCGCGCGACGCGACGCTCGAGATCGCGGCGCGCGGACTATTTCGCGGTCAGGACCGCATCCGCGCCTATCTGCACGCGCTGCCGCCGCTCGAACATGGCACCGTGTTCAATCATATGCAGTTGCAGCCGCTGGTCACCGTTGCGCCCGACGGCGCTTCGGCGCGCGGGCGGTGGCGCGCGATCATGGAGGTCGGCTTTGCCGGGCGCGAGGAATTGTGCGGCGAGGCGGTCTATGAAAACGCCTATGCCGTCGAGGACGGCGTCTGGAAGATCGCCAGACTGCACTGCTTCGTGACCTATTATGTCCGCTGGAACGAAGGTTGGAGCCACGGCGGGGTGCCGATGGGGACGCCGCTGCCCGGCATGATCCCCGACGCGCCGCAGACGGTCGATTATGGATCCTTCCCCGACGTTTTCATTCCCCCCTATCATTATCCCAACCCGGTCACCGGCCGCGCGTGGACCAAGGAGAATCAGGCATGAGCCCCGAAGGCATTAATATTCGCCACGCCGACCGGCTGTGGATCGGCGGCCAGTGGGTGGCCGCCCATTCGGGCCGGGCGATCGAACTTGTCTCGCCCAACAGCGAGCAGGTGATCGGCAGCGTCGCCGAGGCCGACGAGAGCGATATGGATGCCGCGGTGGCGGCGGCGCGCGACGCGTTCGACCATGGCCCCTGGGGCCGCATGGCGCCCGCCGAACGCGTCGCGATCCTCAAGGCGATGGCGTCGCACCTGCACGCCCGCAACGACGAGATCGCGCGCGCCTGGACCTTGCAGATGGGCGGGCTGGCCAGCTTTGCCGGGCCGATGTCGGCGGGATCGACGATGACCCTCGACGGCATCATCGCGATGGCGGAAAATTTCGCCTTCGTCGAACAGCGGCCCTCGCACGCGGTGCATACGGCGCTTATCGCTTATGAACCGGTGGGGGTGGTCGCGGCGATCGCGCCGTGGAACGGTCCTTATGGGATCATGCTCAACAAGGTCGCCTATGCGCTCGCGACCGGTTGCACGGTCATCATGAAGCCCTCGCCCGAAACGCCGCTCGAAGCCTATATCATCGCCGAGGCGGCCGAGGCGGCGGGGGTTCCCGCCGGGGTGGTCAACCTCGTGTGCGGACACCGCGAGGCGAGCGACCACCTGGTCTGCAACCCGGGCGTCGACAAGGTCAGCTTTACCGGGTCGACGGTGGCGGGCAAGCGCATCGCCAGCGTGTGCGGCGAACGCATTGCGCGCTGCACGCTCGAACTGGGCGGCAAGTCGGCGGCGATCCTGCGCGACGATTTCCCGATCGAGGCGGCGGCGAAGATGCTCACCGGCACGATCACGCTGATGAGCGGGCAGGTGTGTGCGATGCTGAGCCGGGTGATCGTGCCGCAATCGCGCCACGACGAACTCGCCGACGCCATCGCCGCCGAAATGCGCCAGGTCGTGATCGGCTATTCCGACGACCCTGCAACGCAGCTCGGCCCGCTCGCGATGAAGCGCCAGCTCGAACGCGTCGAAATGTATATCGACGAGGGCAAGCAGAGCGCCGACCTCGTCACCGGCGGCCAGCGCCCGAGCCACCTCAATCGCGGCTATTTCATCGAGCCGACGCTGTTCGCCAATGTCGGAAACGACAGCCGGATCGCGCAGGAGGAGATTTTCGGACCGGTGCTCAGCCTGATACCCTGCGCCGACGAAGAGGATGCGATCCGTATCGCCAACGACAGCCATTACGGCCTGAACGGGTCGGTGCTGACCCACGACGCCGATGCCGCCTATCGCATCGCGCGCCGTATCCGCACCGGCGGTGTCGGGCAGAACGGGCTGCGCATGGACTTCGGCTTGCCCTTCGGCGGTTTCAAGCAATCGGGCCTCGGCCGCGAAGGCGGCCCGGAGGGGCTGCTCGGCTATGTCGAGACGAAGACCATCCTGCTCGATGGGGCCCCGACCCTGGCGTAAACGGATGAATTTCGCATCGCCCGCCCTCGCAGGATGGCGGGCGATGCGTGCGCTTCGTTAACATCCGTTGGCTTTTCGCTTGACCGCTCCTTTTTCTAAAATGTATGCATGACATACAAAACAAGGATATGGGAGAGGTCGTAATATGGCCGACGTCACGCTCTATCACTGGGAGCCGAACGCCAACTCGGGAAAGCCGATGCTGGCGCTCATGGAAAAGGGCGTACCCTTTGCCAGCCACTATCTCGACCTGCTCAAGTTCGATCAGCACCAGCCCGATTATCTGGCGATCAATCCGCAAGGCACGATCCCGGCGATGATCCACGATGGCCGCGTGCTGACCGAATCGACCGCGATCATGGAATATGTCGACGAGGCGTTCGACGGCCCGCCGCTGATGCCGGGCGATGCGCGCGACCAGTGGCGGATCCGTTGGTGGATGAAGTTCATGGACCAGTGGCTGGCGCCCAGTTTCAGCATGTTCGGCTGGAGCATCTTTGTCGGGCCGGCGGCGCGGCAGAAGGATCCCGCGGTGCTCGAAGCGGCGATCGAGCGCATCCCGCTGCCCGAACGCCGCGTCGCGTGGCGCAAGGCGATCTATGGCCTGTTCAGCGAAGAGGAAATGGCTGAATCGCAGCGCCGCATCGCGCTGGGGATCGGGATGCTGGAACAGGCGCTGTCCGAACGCGAATGGCTCGCGAGCGATCATTATAGCCTGGCCGACATCAATGGCTTCAATCTCGCCTTCGCGCTGCCGCTGTCGCAGCCCGACCATGCCAACGACACGCTGACCCCCCATATCATGCGCTGGCTGCGGGCGATTTATGCGCGTCCCGCGACCAAGGCTTGCTGGGCGATGGGCAAGACCGATCTCGCCAGGCGCGTCGCGATCCTCGAGCAGGAGCAGGCCGCATGACGATGACGCTTTATCACGGCGAACCCAACGGCCCGTCGCTGACGGTGCTCGCCATGCTCGAAGAAAAGGGGCTGGCCGCCGATCTGGTCCGTATCGACCTCGCGCGGCTGGGGCGTCATGCGGCGGAATGTCCGCGCAACGTCATGGTCGAGATGAGCGTCGAGGGCGAAGGGCCGGTGCTGGTCGTCGATGGCGAGGCGATGTCGGACAGCCTGTTCATCGCCTGCTATCTCGACGATATCGGCGACGGTCCGGCGCTGCGGCCCGCCGATCCCTATGCGCGCTGGGAAATGATGATGTGGTGCCGCCAGATCATCGAGCGGCTGGCGCCCGCCGCTGCCTATCTGGGATGCCGGGCATATCTGCATGACGGGCTCGCAGCGATGGCCGACGCCGACTATGCGGCGCTGGCTGCGCCGATCGCGAGCGAGGACCTGCTGGCCCGCTGGAACGATGTGCGCCGCGGCAATTTCACACCCGAAAAGCTTGCCGACAGCCGCGCCAAGATAGCGCAGGCGGCCGAGCGTTGCGAGGCGCGGCTCGCCGATCGCGAATGGCTGATGGGTGATTTCTCGATCGCCGACCTCGAAACCTATGCCTGGCTTTCGGGCATGTCGGCGCTGGTGCCGGAGGCATTCGAAAATGCGCCGCAGACACGTATCTGGCTGTGGCGCGTTCGTTCGCGCCGGTCGGTGGCGCAGTCGCTGGCCCTGGCAACGGCGATCGGACCCGAAACGAGCTGGGCGCCCGGTCCCGAAATCAACCGCTGGGGATAAGCGATGCGCGCGATAGACTATTTCGATCGCGGGCATGACCGCGACCCGGCCCGTGCGGCGCTGGTCGACGCGGACAGCGGCGAGGCGCACAGCTTTGCCGAAACGAAACGGCGGACCGAACAGATCGCCGCGGCGTTGCAGGCGAACGGCTTCGCCAACCAGCAGCCTGTCGCGCTCTATGCGCCGAACAGCGCGCAACTGATGATCGCCCTGCTGGCGATCTGGCGCGCCAATGGCGTCTGGGTGCCGGTCAACACGCGCAACGCCATCGACGCCAACGCCGCCTATCTGAATTATGTCCGCTGCGAATGGCTCTTCTATCATTCGAGCCTCGCCGACGAGGTGGCGGATATCCGGGCGCTTTGCCCAGCGCTCACCCGGCTGGTTTGCATCGACCGCCCCTATGGCGGCGATCCGTCGCTCGCCGAATTCATCGGAAACACGGCCGCCGACGATTTCGTCGAGCCCGCGACCGATGCCTTCGGCAACATGTCCGACCTTGTCGGAATCTTTCCGACCGGCGGCACCACGGGTCCGTCGAAGGGCGCGAATGTCACCAACCTCGGCTGGGGGACGATGATCGAGACCGCCGCCGATGCGATGGGCGGGCGCACCGACGATCCCGTGGCTCTGGTGTCGGCACCGATCACCCATGCCGCGGGTCCGATCGCGCTCGCGACGCTCAGCCTGGGGGCGACGCAGGTGATCCTGCCGGGCTTCGACGCCGACCGCGTATTGCGCACGATCGAAGAGCGCCGGGTCAGCCATATGTATCTGCCGCCGACCGCGCTTTACCAGTGCCTGGCCTCGTCGCGGATCGATGCCCACGACTATGCGTCGCTGCGCATCTTCATCCTCGTCGGCTCGCCCTGTTCGCCCGAGAAATTGCGCATCGCGGTCGACAAATTCGGGCCGTGCATGTGCCAGTCCTATGGCCAGGTCGAATGCCCGATGATCGTCGCCTGGCTGCCGCCCGAAATCGTCGCGGCGGCGGCGGCGGGCGATCATCCCGAGCGGCTGGCGAGTTGCGGGCGGCCCACGCGCTCGATCAAGGTCGCGATCATGGACGACGACGGCCGGCTGCTGCCGACGGGCGCGGCGGACGAAATCGTCGTGCGCGGCGTGCTGGTGTCCGACAGCTATTTCGAAATGCCCGAAGCGACGGCGGAAATCCGCCAGTTCGGCTGGCACCATACCGGCGACATCGGCAAGTTCGATGCCGACGGTTTCCTCTATATCGTCGACCGCAAGAAGGACATGGTGGTGTCGGGCGGCTTCAACGTCTTCACCGCCGAGGTCGAGGCGGCGATCACCGAATTGCCCGAGATCCGCGAGTGCGCCGTGTTCGGCATCCCGCACGAAAAATGGGGCGAACAGGTTCATGCCGTCGTCGTCGCCGGGGACATCGCCGCCGATGCCATCATCGCGCATGCCAAGGCGCGGCTCGGCGGGGTCAAGGCGCCCAAATCGGTCGAATTCGTCGATGCCATTCCGCGCACCGCGGCGGGGAAAATGGACAAGAAGCTGCTGCGCCGCGCCCATTGGGGCGACGCCGCGCGGATGGTGAATTAGCGGGATGGGCGGGGAGAGACGGCGGATGGGCAGGATCGGGTTTCGCAAGGGCGTCTTCCTGTGCCTGCTGGCACTTGCCGGCTGTTCGGGCGGCGGCGATGCCGGCGAAGCCGGGGGCATCGACGCGAAGCGCCTGGTCGAAGCCGGCGCCGACGCCGCCAACTGGCTGTCCTATGGCCGCACCTATGACGAGCAGCGCTTTTCGCCGCTCGACCAGATCGGCGCCGCCAATGTGAAGGATCTCGGACTCGCCTGGTATGCCGACATGGACAGCGCGCGCGGGCAGGAAGCGACGCCGATCGTCATCGACGGCAAGATCTACATCACCACCGCCTGGTCGCGCGTGAAGGCCTATGACGGCCAAACCGGCAAGCTGCTTTGGGAATATGACCCCAAGGTGCCAGGCGAAACGGCGGTCAAGGCGTGCTGCGACGTCGTCAACCGCGGCCTTGCCGCCTGGGGCAACCGGCTCTATCTCGGCACGCTCGACGGCCGGCTCGTCGCGCTCGATCGCGACACTGGCAGGGAAGTCTGGTCCAAGGTCACCGTCGACCAGTCGAAGCCCTATACGATCACCGGCGCCCCGCGCGTCATCGACGGCAAGGTCATCATCGGCAACGGCGGCGCCGAAATGGGTGTGCGCGGCTATGTCGCCGCCTATGACGCCGACGACGGCGACGAGCTTTGGCGCTTTTACACGGTGCCCGACGCGCCGGGCAAGAACAGCGAGCCGCATCTGCAGACGGCCGAGGCGACGTGGAAGGGCGAATGGTGGGCCTTGGGCGGCGGCGGCACCGTCTGGGACGCCATGGCCTATGATCCCGAACTCGACCTGCTCTATATCGGCGTCGGCAACGGCAGCCCCTGGAACCAGGCCTATCGCTCGCCGGGTGGCGGCGACAATCTCTACCTCTCGTCGATCGTCGCGCTGCGCCCCGGAACGGGCGAATATGTCTGGCATTACCAGACGACGCCGGGCGAGACCTGGGACTTCACCGCGACCCAGCATATCATGCTCGCCGACCTGGTGATCGGCGGCAAGCCGCGAAAAGTGCTGATGCAGGCGCCTAAGAATGGCTTTTTCTATGTGCTCGACCGCGCGACCGGCAAGCTGATCTCGGCGAAAAACTATGCGCCGGTGAACTGGGCGAGCGGGATCGACCTCAAGACGGGGCGGCCGATCGAAAATCCCGCCGCGCGGATCGACCGGACGGGCAAGCCCTTCGTCGTGACGCCCGGACCGGGGGGCGCGCATAATTGGCAGCCGATGGCCTTCGACCCCAAAACGGGTCTCGTCTATATCCCCGTCCAGCAGGGCGCCTTCCCCTATATCCCCGAGGCGGGGTGGAAAAGCGCAAAGCAAGGTTTCAACACCGGAATGGACTTCGCGGCCGGCGCGATGCCCGCCGACCCCAAGGTCCGCGCCGCCGCGCTTGCGGCGACCACCGGGGCGCTCGTCGCCTGGGATCCGGTGGCGCAGAAGGAACGCTGGCGCGTCCCGTTCAAGGGGCCGTGGAACGGCGGCGTGCTGGCGACCGCCGGCGGGCTGGTGTTCCAGGGCAATGCCGCAAAGCAGTTCGCGGCCTATGATGCCGCGACGGGCAAACGGCTGTGGTCCGCCGATGTCCAGACCGGGATCATGGCGGCGCCCATCACCTATCGCATCGGCAGCGATCAATATGTCGCGGTGCTCGCCGGCTGGGGCGGATCGTGGGCGCTGTCGCCCGGCATCCTCTCCGAGGTCGCGGGACCGGTGCGCAACATTTCGCGCCTGCTGGTCTACAAGCTGGGCGGGCAGGCCAAGCTGCCGCCCGAACCGCCGCTCAGCCAGCTGCCGCTCGATCCGCCGCCGGTGACCGGCACGCCGGCACAGATTGCGGCGGGGGGCGCCAGCTTCGGCCGCTTCTGCGGCGTGTGCCACGGCGATGCCGCCTTTGGTGGCGGCGTGTTGCCCGACCTTCGGCGCAGCGGCCTGCTGGGGGATGCCAAGGGCTGGGCGGTGGTCGTCCACGACGGCGCGTTGAAGGACAATGGCATGGTGTCCTTTGCCAATGTCCTGTCGCGCGAGCAGATCGAGGCGATCCGCCACTATGTCATCCATCGCGCCAATGAAGACAAGAAATTGGGCCTCAAATAGGATCGGAACCGAATATGGCTATCACTCTCTACACTGCCGCAACCCCCAATGGCTGGAAGGTTTCGATCGCGCTCGAGGAAATGGGGCTGCCCTATGACTGGAAACTGATCGATTTTGCGACCAACGAGCAAAAGGCCGACTGGTACACCGCGATCAACCCCAACGGGCGAATCCCGGCGCTCGACGACGACGGCTTTACCCTGTTCGAATCGGGCGCGATCCTGATGTATCTGGCGGAAAAAACGGGCCAGTTCCTGCCCGCCGACGTCCAGGGCCGCAGCCGCGTCGTCCAGTGGCTGATGTTCCAGATGTCGGCGGTGGGCCCGATGATGGGCCAGGCCAATGTCTTCCTTCGCTATTTTCCCGAAAAGATCCAGCCGGCGATCGACCGTTACCAGCGCGAAGTGACGCGGCTGTTCGGCGTCATGGACAAGCAGCTCGCGACCCATGAATATATCGCCGGCGACTATTCGATCGCCGACATGGCGCTGTGGCCGTGGGTTTCGGGATATGACTGGTCGGGCGTGACGATCGACGGCTTCGACCATCTGCAGCGCTGGCTGACGCTGGTCGGCGACCGCCCCGCCGTGCAGGCGGGGCGCGACATTCCGATCAAGCGCGACCGCGCGGCAGAGATCGAGCAGGCCAAGAACACCGGTCCGCAGATGCTGGCCTAGAGTATGTCCTGTTCAAGCTAAGCCGACATAAGCCCCTCCCCTTCAGGGGAGGGGCTTATTTGGAGACAAGGGCCCACACCGGCCCCGCCCTACAATTCTTGCGTCCGGGCGACGGATATGTTTGTATGTTACACAAACTAAATCGCCATCGATTCGGAACCCCAGCGGATCGGCCGGACGCCATATGAGAGGATAGACAAGTGAACGACCTGACCCCCATCAACTATCAGCAGGCGGCCTATTCGATGGCGGCGAAAAGCTTCCTGTCGCGCGCGCCGAAACTGTTCATCAACAATGAATGGGTCGCCTCGTCGCACGACGCGACGATCGCGGTCGAGGATCCCTCTTCGGGCAAGGAAATCTGCCGTATCGTCGATGCTTCCGACAAGGATGTCGACCGCGCGGTGGCCGCCGCGCGCACCGCGTTCG
Source organism: Sphingopyxis sp. GW821-FHT12F08 (assembly GCF_058806755.1). Taxonomy (NCBI): domain Bacteria; kingdom Pseudomonadati; phylum Pseudomonadota; class Alphaproteobacteria; order Sphingomonadales; family Sphingopyxidaceae; genus Sphingopyxis; species Sphingopyxis sp. GW821-FHT12F08. Next base: position 425,258 of record NZ_JBXAQA010000002.1, on the reverse strand, counting down.
ACGACGGCCGCTGGACCGGCCTGCCGCCGATGCAGCGCGAGCGGATCATCAACCGCCTTGCCGACCTGCTCGAAGCCCATGCCGACGAATTCGCCGAGATCGAGGCGATCGACAATGGCAAGCCCAAGGGGATGGCGGCGGCGGTCGACGTGCCCGGCGCGATCAGCCAGCTGCGCTTCATGGCCGGCTGGGCGTCGAAGCTGAACGGCGAGGTCATCCAGCCTTATACGATGCCCACAGGCGCGGTGTTCGGCTATACGCTGCGCGAACCGGTCGGCGTCGCTGCGCAGATCGTGCCGTGGAACTTCCCGCTGTTGATGGCGTGCCTCAAGATCGCGCCCGCGCTCGCCGCCGGCTGCACGCTGGTGCTCAAGCCCGCCGAACAGACGCCGCTCACCGCGCTGCGCCTCGCCGATCTGGTGGCGGAGGCGGGCTTCCCCGCCGGCGTCGTCAACATCATCACCGGCAATGGCCACACCGCGGGCGACCGGATGGTCAAGCATCCCGACGTCGACAAGGTCGCCTTCACCGGATCGACCGAGATCGGCAAGCTCATCAACCGCAACGCCACCGACACGCTGAAGCATGTGACGCTCGAACTGGGCGGCAAGTCGCCCGTCGTCATCATGCCCGACGTCGATGTCGCGCAGGTCGCGCCGGGCGCCGCGGGGGCGATCTTTTTCAATTCGGGCCAGGTCTGCGTCGCGGGGTCGCGGCTGTTCGCGCACCGTTCGATCTTCGACCAGGTGATCGAGGGGGTCGCCGCGACCGCGCCCTTCTGGGCCCCGCGCCCGTCGCTCGATCCGCAGGCGCATGCGGGGCCGCTGGTGTCGAAGGAACAGTTCGAGCGCGTGATGGGCTATATCGAGGCGGGCAAGCGCGACGGCGCCAGCGTCGCCATGGGCGGCGATGCGCCGACCGCGGACGGCTATTATGTCAATCCGACGGTGCTGGTCGATGTGAACCCGCAAATGAGCGTGGTGCGCGAGGAGATTTTCGGCCCCGTCGTCGTCGCGCAGCGCTTCGACGATCTCGATGAAGTCGCCAAGGCCGCGAACGACACCTGCTTCGGCCTCGGCGCCGGCGTGTGGACCAAGGATGTGGCGACGATGCACAAGCTGGCGGCGAAGATCAAATCGGGCACGGTGTGGGGCAATTGCCACGCGGTGATCGATGCCGCGCTGCCCTTTGGCGGATATAAGGAATCGGGGATCGGCCGCGAACAGGGCCGCCAGGGTGTCGAGGCCTATCTGGAGACCAAGTCGGTTATCATCCAGCTGTAGGCTGTGCGGGATAGGGGAGCGCCGATGGTTTATGTCCGGGATGCCTGGTATGTGGCCGGGTGGAGCCGCGATCTCGGCTCGGCGCAACCCTTTGCCCTGTCGATCCTGGGCGATCCGATCGTCCTCTATCGCAGCGAAAGCGGCCGGCTGGTCGCGCTGGAGGATCGCTGCGTCCACCGGCTGGCGCCGCTGTCGCTGGGCCGCTGCGAGGGCGAGCGTCTGCGCTGCATGTATCATGGCCTGCTGTTCGATCCCGACGGCCGCGTCGCCGAGATACCGGGGCAGGATCTGGTTCCGGCGCAGGCGCGGGTCCGATCCTATCCGGTGGTCGATCGCCACGACTGGATCTGGGTGTGGATGGGCGATGCCGCCGCGGCCGATGAAGCGCTGATCCCGTCCGCGGTGGGATTGTCCGATCCCGATTGGGTGCTGGGCCACGGCCAGATGGACTATGCGGCAGAGGCGCGGCTGATCTGCGACAATCTGTGCGATTTTTCGCATCTCAGCTTTGTCCACGCCAACAGCTTCGGCGCCAGCGAGATCTGGGCGCGCAGCCGGCCGCGCGTCATCCCGCTCGACCGCGGGGTGCGGTTCGAACGCTGGATCGTCGGCGAACCGCGCATGTCGGGTAACCGCGCGAGCAAGGCGGATGTCTGGCAATGGTATGATTTCATGGTCCCCGGTATTTTGCTGATGTCGAGCGCCGCCTATCCCGAAGGCACCGCGGCGGCGTGCGGGATGAACGCCCCCGCGCCCGACCGCGCGCTGACGGGCGAGGGCGTCACGTTCACCAGCCAGGCGGTCACCCCGCTGACCGACCGGACGGCGCGCTATTTCTTCAGCTGGGGGCCGCGACGCGACCAGGGCGACGCGGCGCTGCGCGACATGCTGATGGGCATCGCCGACCAGGCCTTTACCGAAGATCGCCTGATGATCGAGGCGCAGCAGCGGGTCATCGATGCGACCCCGAACCCGCGGATCATGCCGACCAGCGCCGACAAGGGTGTCACGCTGTATAACGGCCTGGTCCAGAAACTCGCCCGCGCGCCGGGCATGGCAATCGAGAGTGCAGCATGATCGACCTCAGCAAGATCAGGGCGATCGACGTGCATGTGCACGCCGAAGTGTCCTGTCACGATCCCGAAGATCCGGTGATGGGCAAATATTTCGACGCGGCATCGGCCTATTTCAAGGCACCGCGCGAGCGTCCGAAGATTCCCGAAATCATCGACATCTACCGCGAACAGCAGATCGCCTTATGTCTGTTCACGGTCGATTGCGAAAGCGGCATCGGGGCAAAGCGCGTCTCCAACTACGAGATTGCCGACTATGCCGCGAAGAACAGCGACATCTGCATGGCCTTCGCGTCGATCGATCCGCACAAGGGCAAAATGGGCGCACGCGAAGCACGCGACCTGATCGAGAATTTCGGGGTCAAGGGGTTCAAGTTCCACGGCATCATGCAGGATGCGCATCCCGCCGACCGCATGGCCTATCCGATCTATGAGGTGATCGCCGAATATGGCCTGCCGGCGATCTTCCACACCGGCCATTCGGGGATGGGGACGGGAATGCGCGGCGGCGGCGGGGTGCGCCTGAAATGGGGCCAGCCGATCCTGATCGACGATGTCGCGGTCGATTTTCCCGACATGAAGATCATCCTCGCGCACCCGAGCTGGCCGTGGGTCGACGAAAGCCTGTCGATGGCGCTGCACAAGGATAATGTGTTCATCGACCTGTCGGGCTGGTCGCCGAAATATTTCGCGCCGCAGATCATCCAATATGCCAACACCCAGCTCCGCAAGAAAATGCTGTTCGGCAGCGATTTTCCGCTGATCCACCCGCAAAAGTGGATCGACGCCGCGCTGCAGGTCGGCTTCAAGGAAGAGGTTCTGCCCGGCATCATGAAGGATAATGCGGCGCGGCTGCTGGGCCTCGCCTGATGGATTTCGGCGGCCGCCATATCCTCGTGACGGGGGCCTCGACGGGCATCGGGCGCGCGACGGCGCTGCTGCTGGCCAGCCGGGGCGCGCGGCTGTCGCTCGTTGCGCGCGGTGCCGACAAGCTGGCCGACGTTGCCGCCGACATCCGGGCGCAGGGCGGGGAGGCGGTGCATTTCGCGGCCGACGTCGGCGATCCGGCGGCGTTCGCTGCCGCCTTCGACGCGGCGGAGGCCGCCTTCGGCCCCGCCCTCGGGCTGTTCGCCAATGCGGGGACCGGCGGGGCGTTCGGCCCGGTCGCCGCGTGCCCCGATACGCTGTTCGACGATGTGATCCGCGTCAACCTGACCAGCGTCTTCTGGGCGATGAAGCGCGTGCTCCCGGCGATGGTCGAGCAGCGCTCGGGCGCGATCGTCGTCACCGGCAGCCTCGCCAGCGAGCGTGGCATGCCGGGTAACGCCGCCTATGTCGCCTCGAAGCACGGCCTGCTCGGCCTGGCCCGTGCCGTCGCCGCCGAGGCTGCGCCGCACGGCGTGCGCGTCAACTGCGTGATCCCGGGGCTCATCGAAACGCCGATGCTGGCATCGCTCGACAGCGATGCGACGGCGGAGCAGTTGCGCGACCGGCTGGGGCCATCGGTGCCCCAGGGACGCATCGGTTCGCCGGAGGAGGTCGCCGCGCTGGTGTGCTTCCTGTTGTCGGACGCCGCCAGCCACATCACCGCCCAGTCCATCGCCGTCGACGGCGGCATGCTGGGCACAATTTTGCCATAGGACAGGAACATCATGGCCCTTCGCTATTATCACGCCGAACCGGTTGCCAATTCGCTGAAATCGATGATCCCGCTCAAGGAAAAGGGGCTCGAATTCGAAAGCGTCTATGTCGATCTGCACAAGTTCGAACAGCATTCGGACTGGTTCGTGAAGATCAATCCGGAGGGCCAGGTTCCGGTGCTCGACCATGATGGGCACATCATCACCCACACCACGGTCATCAACGAATATCTGGAAGATGTGTTTCCCGACATCCCGCTTCGGCCGCGCGATCCGGTCGGTGCGGCGCGGATGCGCTATTGGAACAAGTTCATCGACGAACATGTGATGAACCATGTCTCGATGCACGGCTGGCACCGCATGGTCGGCGTCATTGCCCGCAACATCGAAAGCGGCGAGTTCGAAAAGCTGCTGGAAAACATCCCCCTGCCCGATCAGCGCAAAAAATGGCTGACCGCCCGTTCGGGGTTCAGCGAAACCGATCTGGCGAACGCCACCGACAAGATCGTCTATGCGGTCGACAAGGTCGAAACGCAGCTGGGCGAAACCCGGTGGATCGCGGGGAATGACTTCACGCTCGCCGACATCAATTTCTATTCGCATTGCGGCATGATGGTCGAACGCATGTTCCCCGACCTCGACATCGCGCAGCGCGCGCCGCGGCTGGTCGAATGGCGCGACCGGATGAGCGCGCGCGACGGCGTGGCCGCGGCGTTGGCGATGCCCGATCACACCAATCCGGCGCTGCGAACCTTCACCGGCCACGCTCGCTAGGGGAGACATCATCATGCGCGCCTGGCAAATTCCGGCGGGTTGCACCGCTCCGGACCAGATCGAAATGATCACCGCCGACAAGCCCGTACCCGGGGCGGGCGAGGTGCTGATCCGGGTCAAGGCCTGTTCGCTGAATTTCCGTGACCAGCTGATTCCCAAGGGCCGTTACTTCGGCGGACCGGTCGCGATGGCGGGCACGCCGCTGTCCGACGGCGCGGGGGTGATCGAGGCGCTGGGTGCCGGGGTCGATGGGTTGGCGGTCGGCGACCGCGTTGCCGGCACCTTCTTTCAGGATTGGCTCGACGGGCCGCCGAACCCCGCGACGGGCGACGCGCTGGGGGCGCCGCCTGCCAGGGGCATGCTGGCCGATTATGTCGTGCTGCCCGCACGCGGCGTCGTGCCGCTGGCCGCCAGCCTGTCGTTCGAGGAAGCCGCGACCTTGCCTTGCGCGGGCGTCACCGCCTGGAATGCGCTGTTCTGCGGGCTCCGGCCGCTCAAGGCCGGCGACAGCGTCTTGTTGATCGGCAGCGGCGGGGTGTCGTTGCTCGCGCTGCGCCTTGCCAAGGCGGCCGGCGCGCGGGTCATCGCGACTTCGTCGAGCGATGCCAAGCTGGACCGGCTGCGCGCGCTCGGTGCCGACGATGTCATCAACTACCGCGCCGAACCGAACTGGGGCGCCAAAGCGGCCGCACTCGTCGGCGGTGGCGTTGATCATGTTGTCGAGGTGGGCGGGCCGGGGACGCTGGCGCAATCGATGCAGGCGGTGGGTTTTGGCGGCGAGATCGCGCTGATCGGCGTATTGTCGCTCGACGGCGATACCAATCCGATGCCGCTGATGGTCAAGGGCGCCAGCGTGCGCGGCATATTTGTCGGATCGGCGCAAATGGCGTGCGACCTCAACGCCTTTATCGACCGGCACCAGGTAAAGCCGGTGATCGACCGCCAGTTCGACTTTGCCGACGCCCACGCCGCTTATACCTGGCAGGCATCGCCGGAGCTGTTCGGCAAGGTCGTCATCGCCAATCCCGGCGCCTGAGCGTGGCGACCTTCGTCCTGATCCACGGATCGTGGCACGGCGGCTGGTGCTTCGATCCGGTGCGCGCAATCCTTGAAGGCGCGGGCCATGATGTGATCGCGCCCGACCTGCCCGGCATGGGCGGCGACGAAGCCGCCTTGCGCGCGGTGACGTTGCAGGGTTGGGCCGATTTCGTGGCCGATCTGTGCGGCGGGGCGGGGCAGCGCCCGGTCGTGCTGGCGGGGCATAGCCGCGGCGGACTGGTCGTCAGCCAGGCGGCCGAAACGGCGCCCGACGCGATCGATGCGCTGGTCTATATCTGCGCGATGATGCTGCCCGACGGCATGTCGCGCGCGATATTCAAGGATATGGAGGGGCCGAACCCGCCGTTCGACGCCATCATCGCGCCGGTGCATGGCGGGGCGGGGACCGCTGTCGATCCCGGCGGCGCGCGCGACATATTCGCGCAACTTTCGCCGCCCGACCTCGTCACGGCGGCGATGGCGCGGCTGGTCGCCGAACCGCACGGCCCGCGCGCGGCGCCGCTGCGCCTGACGGCGCAGCGTTTCGGTTCGCTGCCGCGCACCTATGTCGAATGCACCGCGGACCGGACGATCCCGATCGCCAGCCAGCGCCGGATGCAGGAACTGGTGCCGGGTGCGGGCATCGTCACGCTGGACGCCGACCATTCGCCCTATCTGTCGCGGCCGGCCGAGCTGGCGGCGGCGCTGATCGCCGCCGCCGAGCGCGTCAGTCCCTGAACACGACGGTCTTGCCGCCGTTGAGGAGCACCCGGTCCTCCAGGTGATAATGCACGGCGCGGGCAAGGACGCGGCGTTCGATGTCGCGGCCCTTGCGCACCAGGTCGTCGGGCGAATCGGCGTGGCTGATCGCCTCGACGTCCTGATGGATGATCGGCCCCTCGTCGAGGTCGGCGGTGACATAATGGCCGGTCGCACCGATCATCTTCACCCCGCGTTCGAACGCCTGGTGATAGGGCTTGGCGCCCTTGAAACCCGGCAGGAAGCTGTGGTGGATATTGATGCAGCGCCCCGACAGGAAGGCGGCGAGGTCGTCCGACAGGATCTGCATATAGCGCGCGAGGACGACCAGTTCGGCTCCGGTCTCGGTGACCAGCGCCTTGATCTGCGCCTCCTGCTGCGCTTTTGTCTCCTTGGTGACAGGCAGATGGTGAAACGGCACGTCGCCGATCAGCGAGATTTTCAGGGCCTCGCGCGGGTGGTTGCAGATGATGCCGACGACATCCATCGGCAGCTCGCCGATCCGCTGCCGATAGAGAAGGTCGCCCAGGCAATGGTCGAACTTCGACACCATCAGCATCACCCTGCGGCGGTCGGCGGCGCCGCGGAGCGTCCAGGTCAGCGCATTGGCTTCGGCAAAATAGGCAAAGGCCGCGCGCAGGCGTCCGGCACCGGCGCTATCGGCCAGCGAAAAGACGACGCGCATGAAAAAGCGATGCGATTCGGCGTCGTTGAACTGCTGCGATTCGTCGATGTTCCCGCCATTGTCGGCCAGAATGCGGGTGACGCCCGCGACCAGGCCGGGGCGGTCCTCGCAGGAAAGGGTCAGAATATGGCGATTTGACGACATGGTGTGTCCATTCTCCCAAAAATATTGTTTGTGTTGCATACAAACTTTGATATGCCTTGCCTATAAATTTCTTGAGATAGGGAGAGAGGACAAGTGTCGGCGAAGAATCTGGAACAGGTCTTGGGAGCAGCCGGGAATCCTGTGGAAATGCTGCGCAACTCGCAGCTTGGCGCCTATGTCTACCCGGTGGTGGCGCCCGAGTTTCACAACTGGCGCGACGAGCAGTGGGCGTGGCAGCACAGTGCCGTGCTGTTCGATCAGTCGCACCACATGGTCAATCTCTACATCCGCGGCAAGGACGCGCTCCGGCTGCTGACCGAGACGATGATCAACTCGCCCAAGGGGTGGGCGGTGAACAAGGCCAAGCAATATGTGCCGACGACGCCCTATGGCCATGTCATCGGCGACGGCATCATCTTCTGGCTCGCCGAAGAGGAGTTCGTTTATGTCGGCCGCGCGCCGGCGTCGAACTGGCTGCGTTTCCATGCGGCGACGGGCGGCTATGACGTCGAGCTCGAACTCGACGACCGTTCGCCGATGCGCCCGATGGGCAAGCCCGTCACCCGTTCGTGCTGGCGCTTCCAGATCCAGGGACCGAATGCGTGGGCGATCATCGAGAAGCTGCATGGCGGCCCGCTCGAGCAGCTCAAATTCTTCAACATGTCGACGATGAACATCGCCGGCAAGACGATCCGCACGCTGCGCCACGGCATGTCGGGCGCCCCGGGGCTCGAAATCTGGGGTCCGTATGAGGAGCAGGAGGAGGTTCGCGCCGCGATCCTCGAGGCGGGCAAGGAATTCGGCATCGTCCCGTGCGGCAGCCGCGCCTATCCGTCGAATACGCTCGAATCGGGCTGGATCCCGTCGCCGCTCCCCGCGATCTACACCGGCGACAAGCTGAAGACCTATCGCGAATGGCTGGGCGCCGACAGCTATGAGGCGACCGGATCGATCGGCGGCAGCTTCGTGTCGGACAATATCGAGGATTATTACCTCAACCCGTGGGAACTGGGTTACGGCCCGTTCGTCAAATTCGACCATGATTTCCACGGCCGCGAAGCGCTCGAGGCGATGAACCCGGCCGAGCAGCGGGCCAAGGTGACGCTGGCCTGGCATCCCGAAGACATGGCGAAGATCATGGCCTCGCTGTTCGATCCCGACGGCGACCAGTATAAATTCTTCGACGTGCCCTTGGCCAACTATGCCTCGTCCAACTATGACCGCGTCGTCGATGCGGGCGGGCGGGTGGTCGGCCTGTCGATGTTCACCGGCTTCAGCTACAATGAAAAACAGGCGCTCAGCCTTGCGACGATCGACCATGAAATCCCCGTCGGCACCGAACTTCGCGTCGTGTGGGGCGAGGAGAATGGCGGCACCCGCAAGACCACCGTCGAGCGGCACAAGCAGATCGAAGTGCGCGCGGTCGTGAGTCCGGTTCCCTACAGCCGGGTCGCGCGCGAAAATTATGCCGAAGGCTGGCGCACCCAGCGCTGATCCGGTTGTCGCAGCCTACGCCGCGCCGGTTATCGGCACGGCGCGGGCTGCGCACCGCCTGACATGGAGGGCCGGATGGTCGTACCCCTGATCCATCCCAATTGGGCGCACGCGCCCGTCGGCATGACCGACGGCTATTCGTTGGAAATCACCGCAAAGGACGTCGCCGCATTGCGCGAGGCGGCCCCGCTGGTCCCGGCCGAAACGCCCGTCGCGATCACCTTTCTGCCCGGGGAAGAGGCGCAGGCCCGGGTCGCCGCCGCGGTCGCGGTGCGCGAGCTCGGCTTTGAACCCATGCCGCATTTCTCGGCGCGGCGGATCGTCTCGCACGACGAATTCGAGACCTATCTGGCCGCCGTCGCGCAGGATGCCGGAGTGCGGCGCTGTTTCATCGTCGCGGGCGATCCGCCCGAGCCGCAGGGGCCATTTTTCGATACGTCGGCGCTGATCGCTACCGGCGCCTTCGAACGCGCGGGTATCAAGGCGATCGGTGTCGGCGGCCATCCCGAGGGCCATCCGGTGATGTCGCCCACCGAGTGCTGGGCGGTACTGGAGCGTAAGGTCGGCGAGATCGAACGGCGCGGCATGTCGCCGCTGGTCGTGACGCAGTTCGGCTTCGATCCGAATGCCTTTCTCGGCTGGCTGAAAGAGGCGCGGCGGCGCGGGATCGACACGCCGATCCGCATCGGCATCCCCGGACCCGCCAGCATCAAGACACTGCTGCGTTTCGCCGCGCGCTGCGGCGTCGGCGCATCGACCAGCGTGATGAAGAAATATGGCATCTCGCTGACCAGTTTGATCGGAAGCGCCGGACCCGACCGGTTGGTCGATGAATTTGCCGACCGGCTGGGCGACGAACACGGCCGCGTGCGGCTGCATTTCTACCCCTTTGGCGGGGTGAAGAGCACGGTCGAATGGATCGCGAAATATCGGGACCGGGAGGAGGGCGGACTTGGCTGATTTCGTATTGGTACACGGCGCCTGGGGCGGCGGCTTCTATTATCGCGGGCTCGCCGATGCGCTGCGTGCCGCAGGCCACGGTGTGGTGATCGCCGAACTGACGGGTCTGGGCGTTCGCAGGCACCTCTCATCGCCGGCGATCGATCTCGACACGCATATCGAGGATGTGGTGGCGCAGATCGATTTGCACGGCCTGCAGGACTTCGTGCTGGTCGGGCATAGCTATGGGGGCATGGTCATCACCGGCGTCCAGGCACGGCTGGGCGGACGAATCGCGCACGCGGTCTATATCGACGCCTTTCTGCCCGGCGATGGCGAAGCGCTGTGGGACATCGTCGGCGACTGGGAACATCGATATTATATCGCCGGCCAGCGCGAGACGCCGGGGCTGGTGGCGCCGCTGCCGGGGATCGACGCCCCCGAAGGCACGTTCAGCCACCAGCCACTGCTCACCCTCCTGCAGCCGGTTCGGTTGACGGGCCGGGAAAAGGAAGTGCGTCGCCGCACCTATATCTTCGCCAGCGACTGGCAACCGACGCCCTTCACCCGTTTCCACGACCAGGTGAAGGACGATCCCGCATGGGACGTTCACATCATTCCGTGCGGTCACGCGGTGATGATCGACGCGCCGGATCAATTGCTCGAAATCCTGCTCGCAGCGGCATGACATGTCGGTTCAGTCGCCGAAGAAATTCAACTCGAGCAAGACCCCGTTGGGGTCCATCGTGAAAATCTGGCGCAGCCGGATCGCGGCTACCAGGTTCAGCTGATACTCGGCGCCGCGCGCGTCGAGCCGGGCAATGGTCTCGTCATAACCTTCGCAGCGTAGCGCGATATGGTGGATCGAACCGGTGGGACCCGGCGCCACGTCCCGCGCATAGGTGCGGACGCAGTCGAGGCTATTGATGTGCAGGATCGCCCGGCCCGCCGCGTCATGCATCCATTGCGCCGTTGCAGGCGTCAGCGGCGGCGGTGCATCGCGCCGTTCGAGACCGAGCAGATCGGCATAAAAGATACAGGTCGCGTCGAGGTCGGCGGCGATGATGTTGACATGGTCGAGCGCTTCTACGCGCATGACACCGCCTCCTTTCAGGTTGCGTTCCGGGCCGCGTCGCGCGCATCCTTGTAACTCTTGCGGCGAAACGCTTCGAACCCGACCCGCTGATCATAGCCGGGATCTTCGGGATAGTCGCGGTAGTCGGCCAGATATTCGGCGAACAATTCGGCGACCTCTTCGCGGTGTTCGGGGTGCGAAAAGATATAGGCGCGGTTCTCGCGCATCGCGTCCAGTACCCGCGCCGCGATGACGTCGGGCTCCATGCCGAATTCATGCACCCCGGCGAGCCGTTCGACATGCGCGGTATCGACGGGCTTCGCGCCCGCCATCAGTTCGGGCGGGCGCACCTCGTCGCTGGCAAAGATATGCGATTTGACCAGGCCCGGGCACAGGATCGATACGCCGATGCCGTGCGGGGCCAGGCTGGAACGCAGGCTTTCGCTCATCCCGCGCACCGCGAATTTGGTCGTATTATATATCCCCGGCGACCCGCTGGCGAGCCAGCCCGCCATCGATGCGGTGTTGACGATATAGCCGCCATTGCCCGCCGCGATCATCCGCGGGACAAAGGTCATCACGCCGTTGATCGGGCCGTGCAGATTGACCCCCATCACCCAGTCCCAGTCCGAATAGCTCGATTCTTCGATCGGCTGGAACAGGTTGATGCCGGCGTTGTTGAACAGCAGGCTGACCGGTCCGAAGCGTTCCTCGACCGCGTCGGCCGCCGCCGCCATGCCGTCGCGCGACGACACATCGACCTGCACCCCCATCACCATCTGGTTGTCGAGCGACTTCAGCGCGACGTCGATCGCGTCCTGGCGAATGTCGGCCATCGCGACCTTGCATCCTTCGGCGAGCAATGCGCGGACCAGCCCGATGCCGATGCCGTTGGCGCCGCCGGTGACAAAGGCCGTGCGTCCCGAGAAATTGATCATGTCACAATCCTGCTTCTACTTCACCGGATTTTCGGGTGCGGCGGACCGTCCCTCCAGCTGCTGGTTAAAGATTTTGCGGCTGGCAAACAGCCAGCGGCCATCGACCCGGCGCAATTCATCCTCATAATGGCCAAAGCCGCCGATCTTCGGGGTATGGCCCGGGCCGTTATTGGCGACTTCGAACCAATAGGACCGCCCGGTCGCGGTATCGCCGTCCACGCTGATCGAAATATTGGTGATGAAATGGCGCAGCGTGACCGGCTTGCCCGATCCGTCGTCGCCGTAATAGGGCGCAAGTTGGGCGCGCATCCCGCGCACTTCCTCGCGGATGGCGTCGCGTCCCGTCACCGTGCCGCGCGCCCAGTCGAGCGTGCCGTCTTCGGTGAAGGTGGCGGCATAGGCATCGGCGTCGAACCAGTCGAGCGCGAACATGTAGCGTGCCTGCAGATCCTCGATTTCGGCCCGGTCGCGGGCATAGTTCGTGTCATAAGCGGGGTCGGCCAGCGCCGGAACGGCCAAAAGCGCAGCCGCGAGGGCCAGGACAAGACGATGCAGCTTCATGGCTTCAACCCTTCCTGCCGGGCGATTTCCGCGGCGTGGATGGGGTTTTCGAACAGCATCGCGAACGTCTGTTTATATTCCGCATTCTCGGGCAGATGCGCCGGAACGGCGGCGGTGGTCGCGTCTCCTCGCCGGCGCACGCCTTGCAGGAATTCGCTGTGGGTCAGGATATAGAGCTCGTCGTTCAAAATGCCGCGCAGCACCCGCTCGCCGACCTCTTCCTTGGTCTGGTAGAGGTGGAAGAAGTTGCCGCCCTCGCGCCGCCTTTTGTCGGCCTCGGCATAGCCGCTGTCGGCAAGGTCCGCCGGCCGCGTCTCGCCCGCCTCGGCGATGTTCGACTGGACCGCTCCGGGACAGAAGGCCGAACAGATGATGCCTTGCGGCTCCAGTTCGGACCGCATGCATTCGATCATCGAAATGACGGCGGCCTTGCCGGTGGAATAGATGGTTGTGCCGCCGACCGGGACCAGCCCCGACATCGACGCGGTGTTGACGATATGGCCGCCTTCGCCATGGTGCTGGATGCGCGGCAGGATCGTGACGATCCCGTTGATCGTGCCGCCCAGATTGACCCCCATCACCCAGTCCCAGTCGGCGAATGTGGCGATCGCGGTCGGGCCGACGACGGCGACCCCGGCATTGTTGCAGAGCAGGTGGATCTTGCCGAACCGCGCCTCGGCGGCATCGGCGGCGGCGGCGAACCCGGCCCGGTCGGTGACGTCGAGCTTGACGGTCAGCACCCGTTCGGGGTGGCCCAGTTCGCTCGCCGCATCGGCCAGATGGTCGTCGCGGATGTCGGCGACGACGATATTCATGCCGGCACCGAGCAACGCCTTGGCGATTCCCAGCCCGATGCCCGAGGCACCGCCCGTTATGAAGGCGGTTTTCCTTTCGAGATTCTGCATTTTTTCCTCTCCCGTCACAAAGCGCTGGACAAGTGCTCGCGAACAGGATTGTATCTAACACATACAAAATGATCGTTGTAAAGCGATTGTGAGAGAGGAGAGGTTGATGGCAGGTGGGTCTCCCGTTGCCACGTGCGCGAACCCGGCCATCGCCAGCGGCGAGCGGGTCTGGCCGTCGTCGGGCGCGGCCTATTGGGCCTTGTTCGTCATCGTGCTGGCGACTTTCCTGACCTTTTTCGATGCCGTGCTGTTCGGGATGCTCGCCGAACGCATCAAGGCCGATTTCGGATTGAACGACGCGCAATTGGGGTTCCTGGCCGGGCCGGCGAGCATCATCTGCTATTTCTTCATCGGCATCCCGATGGCGCGCCTGGCCGACATCTATCCGCGCAAATATGTGCTGGCGGCAGGGGCGGGGATCGTCGGGGTCATCATTTCGCTGGGCGGACTGGCGCAGAATTTCGGCCAGTTCGTCGCCAGCCGCGTCTTCCTGGCGGCGGGCGGATCGGCGCACGCCCCCGCCTCATACTCATTGCTCGCCGACGCCTTTCCGCCGCAAAAACTGACGCGCGCCTTTGCGCTGCTGCAATTCGGCTTCATCGGCGGCACGACGTTGGGGCCGGTGATCGGCGGCATGCTGGTCGTCGCGGCGGCGGGCTGGAGCGCGAGCGAGGTGATGGGGCTGCGCATCCTGGGCTGGCAATGGATCCTACTCTTCCTCGGGCTGCCCTCGCTGCTCGTGGCGGGCCTGTTCCTGACCATCCGCGAACCCGGTCGGCTTGCTCCCGCAGCCGACGCGCCGCAGCCCCCGACCGGCGTCTCGCTTGGCCGCCAGATCGTCACCTTCATGGGGTGGGACGCGGCGAAGGCGATCCATGCCAACGGGCGCGTCTACTACCCGCTGTTCGGCGCGCTGGCGCTCAGCGCGGTCGAAGTTTTCGGGCTGCAATTCTGGCGCGTACCGTTCCTGATTCGCACCTTCGGCTGGAACGAAGCGCAAATCGGCGCGGCGCTCAGCCTGACGGTGCTGGTCGCGTCGCTGTCCGGATTGGCGCTGGGCGGGGTCTTCGTCGAATGGCTGGCAAAGCGGTACAAGGATGCCAATGTCCGCGCCGCGTGCCTCTTCTTCGCCGGTACGACGGTCAGCACGATTACCGCGGTGCTGATGCCCAGCGCGTGGGGGTCGCTCATCGCTTTCGGCTTTGCCGGGATGTTCGGCATGGCGGGGGCGGTGCCGCAGAATGCCGCGATCCAGCGCGTCGCGCCCAATGCGATGCGCGGGCAGGTGACCGCCTTCTATCTGTTCATGTTCACCTTTTTCGGCGCGATGGGCAGCTTCGTCATCGGCCTTGTCGCCGAATATGTCGTCGGCGATCCGGCGCAGCTGTGGCGCGCGCTGCTGATGACTGCGGGGACGCTGCTGCCGCTCGCTACTTTCCTGATGTTCAAGGCGATCCGCCCCTATGGCGAGGAAGTCGCCAGGCTCGAAGCGCTGGGCCAATGACCCGCCCCGATGATTTGAAACGGAACCGAATATGACCGATTATCCCTCGCTCCACATGCTGATCGACGGCGAGCGCGTTGCTGCCGGCGACCGCCGCGTCCATCGCGTCGTCAACCCGGCGACCGAGGAGATAATCGGCGAACTGCCGCTTGCCGGCGCGGCCGACCTCGATCGTGCGCTCGCGGCGGCGCAGCGCGGTTTCGTCCGTTGGCAGCGCACCCCCGCCGCCGAACGCGCCGCCGTGCTGACCCGCGCGGCGCAGTTGATGCTCGAACGCAAGGAGGCGATCGCGCGCATCGCCACGCTGGAGCAGGGCAAGACGCTGGCCGAAACGCGCATCGAGGTGATGATGAACGTCGGCCTGTTCCAATTCTACGCCGGCGAGTGCCAGCGCGTATATGGGCGTCAGCTCGTTCGCCCCGCCGGGATGCGATCGACCGTCACCTATGAACCCGTCGGCCCCGTCGCGGCCTTCGCACCGTGGAATTTCCCGATCGGCAATCCCGGGCGCAAGCTCGGCGCACCGATTGCCGCGGGCTGTTCGGTGATCCTGAAGCCGCCCGAAGAGGCGCCCGCGTCGGCGCTCGCGGTCCTGCAATGCCTGCTCGACGCCGGGCTGCCGGGCGATGTCGGCCAGATCGTGTTCGGCGTCCCCGACGAAGTATCGCGTCACCTGCTCGCCTCGCCGATCATCCGCAAGCTCAGCTTCACCGGCTCGACGACGGTCGGCAAGCATCTCGCCAAGCTGGCGGCGGACGATTGCAAGCGCACGACGATGGAGCTGGGCGGGCACGGACCGGTGCTGGTGTTCGACGATGTCGATGTCGATCGGGTGCTCGATACGGTCGTGCCGCACAAATATCGCAACGCGGGGCAGGTGTGCGTGTCGCCGACGCGTTTTCTGGTCGAAGCGGGAATTTTCGAGCGCTTCCGCGACGGCTTCGTCGCGCGCGCATCGAAAATTCCCGTGGGCAACGGCCTGGAAGACGGGGTCCAGATGGGGCCGATGGCCAATCCGCGGCGGCCCGAGACGATGGACCGGCTGGTCGGCGAAGCGGTCGCGAACGGCGCCGCGCTGGGTTGCGGCGGCCAGCGGACAGGCAACCGCGGCTTTTTCTATGCCCCGACGGTGCTGTCCGATGTGCCCCTCGATTGCGCGATCATGACCGAGGAACCCTTCGGCCCGGTCGCGCTGATCAACGCCTTTGCCGACGAGGCGGCGATGGTCGCCGAGGCCAACCGGCTGCCCTACGGGCTCGCCGCCTATATCTGGACGACGGATGCCGAACGGCAGCGCCGCGTCGCGCGCGCGGTCGAGGCCGGCATGGTCGGCGTCAACACGACGATGATCGGCGGCGCCGATGCCCCCTTCGGCGGGGTCAAATGGTCGGGCCACGGGCATGAGGACGGCACCGAAGGGCTGATGGCGTGCATGGTGCTCAAAGCGATTCATGAGGGATGACGATATGACCCACGAACTGAAAACCGGCGGAGATCGGGGCTATCTGCGGATCGCGACCGAAGAAGCCTTTGCCACGCAGGAACAGATCGACGTCTTCCTGCGGATGGTCCGCGACGGCACCGCCGACAAGGGCATGGTGTCGCTGTGGGGCTTTTACGCGACCTCGCCGTCGGAGCGCGCGACGCAGATCATGGACCGGCTGCTCGATCTTGGCGACCAGCGGCTGCGCCACATGGACGAAACCGGGATCGACCGGGCGGTGCTCGCGCTGACCTCGCCGGGGGTGCAGCCGATGCTCGATTTGGCCGAGGCAAAACGGATCGCGGCGAACGCCAACGACCGGCTCGCCGACGCCTGCGCCGCGCATCCCGACCGCTTTATCGGCATGACCGCGGTGGCGCCGCAGGATCCCGACTGGTCGGCCGCCGAAATCCGGCGCGGCGCAGCCGAACTCGGCTTCAAGGGCGTCCAGATCAACAGCCATACGCAGGGCGAATATCTCGACGATCCCAAATATGACCCGATCTTCCGCGCCCTCGCCGATACCGGCCAGCCGCTTTATATCCATCCTTCGACGCCGCCCGACAGCATGATCGACCCGATGCTCGAGGCGGGGCTCGACGGCGCGATTTTCGGCTTCGGCGTCGAGACGGGCATGCATTTGCTGCGGCTCATCACCATCGGCATCTTCGACCGCTATCCCGATCTGCAGATCATGGTGGGTCATATGGGCGAGGCCTTGCCCTATTGGCTCTACCGGCTCGATTTCATGCACCAGGCCGGGGTGCGCGCGAACCGCTATGCGCGGATGAAGCCGCTAAACAAGACGATCGCGGGGTATATGCGCTCGAACGTCCTGGTCACCAATTCGGGCATGGCGTGGGAGCCCGCGATCAAGTTCGCGCAGCAGGTCGTTGGCGAAGACCGGGTCATGTACGCGATGGATTATCCCTATCAATATGTCGCCGACGAGGTCCGGGCGATGGACGATATGGACATGGCCCCCGATCTCAAAAAGAAGTTTTTCCAGACCAACGCCGAACGCTGGTTCGGATTGTGAACCGCGACGAACCAGGGAGAGAGACGATGGGGACGAACATGATCGGCATTACCGGAGCGACCGGCCAATTGGGGCGCCTTGTCATCGGCCAACTGGTCGAACAAGGGTTGGGCTCGCGGATCGTCGCATTGGTGCGCGACCCGGCGAACGCGGCCGATCTCGCGGCCTTGGGCGTCGCGGTCCGTGCGGCCGACTATGATGCACCCGAAGGTCTTGTCCCCGCACTGGCCGGCGTCGATCGGTTGCTGTTGATCTCGGGCAACGCGGTGGGCCAGCGGGTGGCCCAGCACCGCGCTGTCATCGATGCCGCGCGCGAAGCCGGGGTCGGCTTCGTCGCCTATACGAGCGTGCTGCATGCCGATACGAGCCCCATCGGCCTGGCCGAGGAGCATCGCCAGACCGAGGCTGCGCTGCGCGCCAGCGGACTGGCCTTCGCGCTGCTCCGCAACAGTTGGTATATGGAAAATTATGTGGGCGGCATCGCACCCGCGCTGCAGTTCGGCGTCATGATGGGCAGTTCCGGCGCGGGCCGGATCGCGGCGGCAACCCGCGCCGATCTGGCAGCAGCGGCTGCGGCGGTGCTCGCGGGCGGCGGCGAACATGACGGCAAAACTTATGAACTGGCGGGCGACACCGCCTTCACCATGGCCGATTTCGCCGCCGAGATCGCCAGGCAGTCGGGCAAGCCCGTCGTCTATCGGGACATGGCCGAAGCCGATTATGCCGCGGCGCTCGAAGGCGCCGGCCTGCCGCCCCCGGTCGCGGCGATGATCGCGCAATCGAGCGCATCGGCGGCGAGCGAGGCCCTGTTCGACGACAGCCGGACGATCGGTCGCCTGACGGGTCGGCCGACCACCAGCTATTCGGCCGCCATCGCCGCGGCGCTGGCCGCTTGATGGCGGCGGTGGATCCGCAGCAACCTGTCGGCATGCGCGTTCCGGCCGGCGCGAAATATGCGCTTGCCCTCGTCGCGCTGACAAACGCGCTCAGCTTGCTCGATCGCAACATATTGGCGATTTTGGCGCCGCAGATCAAAGACGATCTGGCGATCGGCAACGCCGAAATGGGGCTGCTCTACGGCACCGTCTTTGCGCTATTCTATGCGCTCTTCTCGCTGCCGCTCGGGCGGCTGGCCGATGGCTGGTTCCGCAACCGGTTGCTCGCGATCAGCCTGGCTTTCTGGTCGCTGGCGACGGGCTTTGCCGCCTTTGCCAACGGCTTTGCCATGCTGGCCCTGTCGCGGCTTGGCGTGGGGATCGGCGAGGCGGCGACCCAGCCGGCAGGAACCTCGCTGGTCTATGATTATTGGCCGCGCGAGCGGCGCGGCTTCGTCATGGCGGTGCTCGCCGCCGCGATCGCCGTCGGGCTGGGCGGATCGTCGATCCTCGGCGGCTATGCCGCCGACTGGTGGAACCAGACCCAGCCGGGTTCCAGTCTGCGCGGCTGGCAGTTCGCCTTTCTGGTCGCCGCCGCACCGGGTTTCCTGCTCGCGATCTTGCTGTGGCGGTTGCGCGAGCCGGAACGCGGCGTGATGGACGGCATCCCGACGGCGCACGATCGGGCGCCTTTTCGCGCCAGCGCCGCCATCCTGGGGTCGGTGACGCCGGGGCTCAACTGGATCAGCCTCTACGGCCGCAAGGCGACGCCGCGTCAGTGGCTGCTCAACATCGCGGTATTGCTGCTGATCGTCGCTGCAATGGTTGCCGCCATCTCGGCGGCGCAGCGTTTTTCGCCACGTCCGCCGCTCGAGATCGGCGGACTGGCGCTCGATCCGCACGTGCTTCAGTGGAGCGTCGTCGGCTTTGGCCTGTTCGTGATCTTCAACCTGCTGCAGGGATTGAGCCTCGCCGACAAACCGGCCTTTGCGGTTATTTCGCGCTCGCCGGCGCTGATCATGGCGATGGGCATCGGCGCCCTTCAGACGATGATCAATTATGGCGTGATGGGTTTCACGCCGTCCTTCCTGATGAAGGAATTTTCGCTGTCGCCGACCGAGGTCGGGCTGAAATTCGGGCTGCTCTCGGCCGGTATCGGCATTGCCGGGCCGATGATCGCCGGGCCATTGTCGGACCGCATCAACCGCCGCTTTCCGGGCAGCGGACGCATCTGGGTGACGCTCTTCTCGCTCGGCCTGTCGCCGCTGATCGCGCTATGGGTCTATGCGGCGGAGGATGCGGCCAGCTTTTACGGCCGCTTCCTGCTCTACAGCATCGTGCTGACCGGTTGGCTGCCGCCGCTTTATGCGGTGATGTACGATCAGGTGCTGCCGCGGATGCGCGGGGTGATGACCAGCCTTTACCTGATGCTGACGACGATCCTCGGCCTTGGCATCGGGCCCTATCTGGTCGGCATGATCGCCGATGCCAGGGGCGGCCGCCTGGCGCCCGCGATCCTCTCGATCAATTGGGTGGCGCCGGTCATCGTCGTGCTGCTGATCCTGCTGGCGCGCCGGGTGCGCCGCGACGAAGCGGGACTGCTCGACCGCGCACGCGCGGCAGGCGAGCCGATATAGCGGCGCATTGCGGGGGGAGCGGCGTCAGGCCGCCAACCCGATCGCGTCGGCGTCGGCCCAGTTGCCGTGCAGGCCGAAGCGCAGCCGGATGGGGATGTTGATCGTCGCGATCGGTCCTTTTTCGACGGCGAGCGCGTCGAACAGCAACAGGTCGCTGCGCGCTTCCTCCAGCCGGTTGCAGACCTGCACGATCCAGCCGTCGCCCTCGGGCGCGTCCTTCGCGCGCGGGATGAAGCAGGGCTCCTGCAGCGACGAGACCGGCCCGCACCACCAATGCTGCTCCGCACCCGTCTTATGGTCTTTCAGGAACAGGCAGTTCATCAGCATCCCCGCCGCGCTGCCGCCGCGCAGCTCGCAGGGGCGGCGCATGTCCATCTCGAGCATCCAGCCATAGCGATAGGGCAGGCCGGCGAAGCGGTCGTCGATGCGCGGAAATTCGCCGACCGTCTCGGTCAGCCGGGTGATCGCGGCAAAACCGTCGCCGTTCGACGCCATGTCGACGGTCCAGCGCGTGAGATAGCTCGACGCCGCGACCGGATCGAAGGGCGCGCCATCGACGTCGGGGAAGAAGGGAAACATATTGTTCTTCGCCTCGGGCGTGTCGAAGTGGATTTTCGACCCTTCCTGAAAGGCGTTCATCACATGGCTGGCAAAGCAATTGTCGCGCTTGAACCAGCGGATGTCGTCGGCGCTCGCGCCGGCCCGGCGCGGCAGCACGCCCAGATATACGGGCAAACTTGTGTCGAACCCGAAATGCGGCAGCCCCTTTTCCAGCCGGTCCCAGCTGCCGATCGACGGGACGATGTGGAACAGCGCATAATCCTCGGTGATCGCGAAATCATGCATCATGTTGTAATAGGGCGCCTTGAACCAGATTTCGTGGATCAACTCGCCCTCGGGCGTGACCTCGTAATAGGTGCAATCGTCGCTGCACAGGCCCGACGCGGCATAACCAAAGGCGATCATATTGCCGGTCGCCGGGTCGATTTTCGGATGCGCGGTAAAGGTCTGGCCGGTCATCTTGCCGTTGAACCAGGTATAGCCCAGCGTCTCCATCGTCGCGGGGTCCATGACCAGCGCCGGGCTGTCTTCCTTCAGCGCATAGAGCTTGCCGCCATGGATCCAGGCGTTGGTGTTGGCGGTGCCGCGGATCTTGCCCTGCACCCTGTCGTCGTCGGTCAGCGGGTTGCGATAGGCGCCGAACAGCCCGGCGCCCGCGTCATGCTCCAGTTTCCATTTGTCGGTCTTTGCCCAGCGCTGCCGGAAATCGCACTGGCCGTCATGAAAATGGAACCGCGTGATCATGCCGTCGCCGTTGAAGGCGATGTCGTCGCCCAGCCGCGGCGGATATTGCGGATCGGGCTGGACGCGAAAAAAGGCCCCGTCGAGCTCGGGCGGAATGCTTCCCTGATGCGCCAGATCGGATATATCCGCTTCGATCCGCGACGGCGTGTTGAAACCAGTAAAGCTCGGCGTTGCCGGAAAATGTGCCATGATGCAGCCTCTCGACATAACTTGTATGTTCTACTAACAATCACCGCAAGGGGAGCCGATGACAAGGAAAAAAGAAACGCTGGTGCCAACGACGCCGCATGTCGAAGGCGACGAGGATATCGGTGAGATCCGCAATATCGTCGGCTTTCATATCCGGCTCGCGCACGGCGCCGTGTATCGGCATTTCACCGAGACGTTCGAACATGTCGAGCTGACCCAGAAACAGGTATCGGTGCTGTGGCTGATCGACGACCATCCCGACATCGCCCAGACCGATCTGGCGCAGCGCATGCGCATGGACCGCGCCACGACGATGGCAATCGTCAACCGGCTGCAGGCGCGATCCTATCTGGTGCGCGGCAAATCGCCGCACGACGGGCGCAAGCAGACGCTGAACCTGACCGACGAAGGACGCGCGGCGCTGCGGCAAGCGAAGTCCGCGATCCAGGATCATGAGAGCTGGCTGAAAGGCCGGTTCACCGACAAGGAAGTCGGCCAGTTGATCGAGATGCTGAGCCGCATTCACGAGTGAACGAAAAAGAAGAACGAACGGGAGAGATGTGATGGCCGGGGCCAATCCGAAATCGGCGATCGACGATGGTCCGATGCACGCCTGGCAATGGCTGGCGGTCGCGATCACGGTCGGGCTCAACGGCCTCGATGGTTTCGACGTGCTGTCGATCAGCTTTGCGTCCCCCGGCATCGCCAGGGAATGGGGCGTCGATCAAAGCATCCTCGGCTGGATCCTGTCGATGGAACTGCTCGGCATGGCGGTGGGATCGGTGCTGCTCGGCGGGGTTGCCGACAAGGTCGGTCGCCGTCCGACGATGCTGGGGTGCCTCGTCGCGATGACGATCGGCATGCATTTCGCGGGCGTCGCGGCCAGTGTGAACGAGCTGCTGGGCTGGCGGCTGCTGACGGGGCTCGGCATCGGCGGCATGCTCGCGGCGATCAACGCCGCGGCGGCGGAATTCTCGAACAACCGCTATCGCAGTCTTGCCATGTCGCTGATGGTGATCGGCTACCCGCTCGGCGGCGTGATCGGCGGGTTGGTGGTGCAGCAACTGCTCGCCACCGGCAGTTGGCGGGACGTCTTCTCGTTCGGCGCGTGGGCGACCGCGGCCTTCATTCCGCTCGTCTGGTTCTTCGTCCCCGAAACCCCGGCCTTCCTCGATCGCAGGCGGCCCGAGGGCGCGTTGCAGCGCGTCAACAAGACGCTGCTCCGCTTTGGCCATGCGGCGGTCGCGGCGCTGTCGGACGAAGTCGAGGGCGCGCCGAAAAAGTCGATCGCCGACATTTTCAAACCGGCGCTGATTGCGACGACGTTGCTCATCACCTTTGCCTATTTCGCGCATATCACCAGCTTCTATTTCATCCTGAAATGGGTGCCCAAGATCGTCGTCGATATGGGGTTCGAGCCGAGAGCCGCGGCCGGCGTGCTGACCTGGGCGAATGTCGGCGGCGCGACAGGCGGCGCGATTTTCGGGATGCTGGCGATCCGTTTCGGCCTGAAGCCGCTGACGATGATCGCGCTGGTCGTCTCGTCGGGCATGATCTTCTGGTTCGGTTCGGGCGCCGACGATCTGGCGCGCCTGTCGATGATGGTCGCGGCGACCGGCTTCTTCACCAACAGCGCGATCGTCGGCCTCTATTCGCTGTTCGCCAAGGTCTTCCCCACCCATGTCCGCGCGACGGGGACCGGCTTTGCGATCGGGGTCGGGCGCGGCGGCGCGGCGCTCGCGCCGGTGCTTGCGGGCTATTTGTTCGCGGCGGGGTTCGGCTTGCAGACCGTCGCGCTGTGCATGGGCTTCGGCTCGCTGCTCGCCGCGATCGCGCTGCTGATGCTGAAGGAGCGCGCCGCCGATTAGAGCGGTTTCCGATCCGGTTGCACCGGATCAACCGCTCTAAGTTTTTGCTTTGTCCCGTTTTCTGAGTCATCAGGTGATTCCACCTGATTAAAAAACGCTCCAGCGGCGGCGCCGAAGCTCAGCCGATCAACATCAGCGCATCGAGCGCGACCGCGCCTTCGCCGTCGGGATAGACGACGACGGGGTTGAGGTCGATCTCGCGGATCGCGGGACCGGCCGCCAGCACGGCGCCGAGTGCCAGCACGATGTCCGCCACGGCTCCCACGTCCATCGCGGGCGATCCGCGAAAGCCCTGGAGCAGCGCCCCGCTCTTGAGCGCGTGAAGCTCGTCGATGATCGCGCCGCGCGTCAGGTCGGTCGGCAGCAGGCGCACATCCTTCAATATCTCGGCCTGAACCCCGCCAAAACCGGCGAGGATGATCGGTCCCCAATCGGGATCATTCTTCGCTCCGATGATGAGCTCCAGCCCGCGTGCCCCCATCGCCTCAACCAAGATGCCGTCGAGCACAAGCCCAGGGCTATATGCGGCAACGCTCGCCTGCATCCTTGCCCAGCCCGCCGCGATCGCATCCTCGTCTCCGACGCCGACGATCACCCCGCCGGCGTCGCTCTTGTGCGAGAGGGCGGGCGACTGCGCCTTGAGCACCACGGGATAGCCAAGCTCGGCCGCGATCGCCTGCGCCTCAGCGACCGTGCGCGCGAGGCGTGCGGAGGGGAAGGGGATGGCCAGGGGCGCGAGCAGTTCCTTCGCACGATATTCGGGAACCACACCGGCCGCAGGCAGCGCGATCGACACGGCGGCAGGCGCCGCAATATCGGAATCGCGCGCGGCGAAACGGTCCAGTTGTGCCAGCGCACGGAACACCCGGTCGGGGGTCGGGAAATAGGGAACATTGAGCGCGCGCAGCGCCGCGATATAGCCCTCCGGAACCGGCGCGCCATCGTCCATCCCGGCAAAGACGACGGGCTTTGCGGGCTGCAATGTCCGGATCGCCTCGATGATCGGCGGGAATTTGAGGTCGCAGGTTGCCGTGTCTGTCTGGATGATCGCAAAGACGACGCTGCCGAAGCGGTCGTCGCCGAGCAGCGCCGCGAGCGCGCGGCGATACAGATCGGGATCGACCAGCGCCTGCGCGGTCAGGTCGACCGGGTTCGACACCGGCACGAACGGCGGCAGCGCCGCGCGCAGCGCCGGGGCATCGTGATCGCCGACGACGGGCAGCGGCAGGCCCACCTCTTCGCACAGGTCGAGCGTGAGCGCCTTGAACGCCCCCGACTCGGTCAACACCGCGGCGCCGCCCGTGGGCACGGCGCCGCAGGTCGCGATGATGTCGACGGTATCGCCCAGCTCCTCCAGCGTGTCGGCCACGAGCACGCCGGCGCGCTCGACCTTCACCCGCATCAGCGCATAATCGCCCGCCATCGCGCCGGTGTGGGTGGCGGCGGATTCGCGCGCCGCGCTGCTCTTGCCGGGGTGCAGCAGCACGATCGGCTTGCCCGCCGCGCGCGCCTTTTTCGCCAGCGCCAGAAAGCGCTGCGGCTGACGGAATTGTTCGACGATCATCGCGATGACCTTGGTCCGGGCATCGGCGATCAGATAGTCGACATAATCCTCGACCCCGCTCGCGGCCTCGTTGCCGGTCGAGATCGAATAGGAAACGCCGATCCCGCGCGAAAAGAGCGTCCCGGCGAGCACGGCGGCCATCGCGCCGCTCTGCGATACGATCGCGACGCCCTGACGATCGCCGAGCGGCGCCGACGGGGTTTCGACGAAGGTCAGCGGGATCATGTCGATATAATTGACGAGGCCGAGGCAATTCGGTCCTTCGATCACCATGCCATGCTGGTCGGCGATGCGCGCGATCTCGCGCTGTTCGGCCAGACCCTCTTCGCCGCCCTCGGCAAAGCCCGCCGAAAAGATGATCGCCGACCCGACGCCGCGCGCCGCGAGCGCGCGGATGCTGCCCAGCACCGCGGCGCGGGGTATGGCGAGCACCGCCACATCGACGCCGCCGGGCAGTTCGTCGATGGCGCCGAGCGCCTGGCGCGACCCGATCGTCGGGCGCTTCGGGTTGATGAGGTGGATGTCGCCGGCAAAGCCCTGCCGTTCGAGATTGGCCAGCACCGTCGATCCCAGCGCGCCCGGCGTCGCCGATGCGCCGACGATCGCGACCGATGTCGGGCGGAGCAGGCGATCGATCGATTTGGCGGGCAGGCTGTTGGTCGGGTCGGTCATGGCTTTGGTTTTTCCTCTGTTCGCGGGCGGGACCGCGGGGTCATATCAGCGCGTCGAACCGCGCCGGATCGGGGGCATCGGCAAGGGCGGCCTGCTCCAGATAGGGCAATCGGCGCAGCATATCGTCGATCATGTCGGCGCCCGCGGCGCGCAAATGCCGCGCCGCAGCATCGTCGCCGGCCGTCCGCAACAGCGCCGCCGCGATCCAGCCGGCCGCGACTGCGGACGCGAGCGCCAGATAGCCGGTTGCGCTCCACTCGGCCGCGCGCGCGTCATGGCCGGGGTGCGTCAACCGCGCGGTCGTCTGTTCCAGGCAATCGAGTGCCTCGGCAAGCGGCGGGCAATTCTCCGCCTCGCAGCGCGCTTCGGTCAGAAAGGCGCGATAGGGCGCGCCGCCGTCCCTGCGCAGCTGCCGGAACAGCAGGTCCTGCGCCTGGATGCCGGTCGTGCCTTCGAAGATCGTCAAAACGCGGGCGTCGCGCAGGCCCTGTTCGACCGGCCATTCCTTTGTGTAGCCCGCGCCGCCCAAGATCTGGATCGCATCGCTGGCGACGCCAAAGCCGGTTTCGCCGCCCATCGTCTTGACGATCGGAAGCAGCCACGCGGTGAGCGCGGCCGAATGGGCGCGCTGTTCGGGGTCGTCGGTGCGGTCGGCGCGGTCAATATGCTTGGCTGCGATCTGGATCAGGCCGCGCAGGCATTCGAGCCGCGCCGCCATCGACAGCAATTGCCGCTGAATGTCGGCATGGGCTTCGATGGGGACGGGCTGCGGGCCGCTGCCGCCCTGACGGCGCTCGGCGGCATAGGCTTTCGCGGCCCTATAGCTTTGCGCCGCGATGCCCGCGCCCTGCACCGCGGTCGCCAGCCGCATGTGGCGGATCATCACGAACAATTGCTGCAGCCCGCGCCCCTCCTCGCCGAGCAGGAAGCCCGTCGCGCCCTCGAAACCCAGCGCGCAGGTTGGCGAGAGGTGGAGGCCCAGCTTCTCCTCGACGCGGCGCACGACGATGCGGTTGCGTGTCGCGCCGAAGCGGTCGGGAACGAGGAACAGGCTGATCCGGTCGGCGCCGGTCTTGGCGAGCAGGAAATGGCCGATACGATCGGTCAGATCCTGGTCGCCAAAGCTGATCCAGCATTTCTCACCCTCGATCGACCAGCGTCCGTCGGCGGAGGGCCGCGCCGATGTGCGGATGCGGCGCACGTCGGACCCGGCGTCGGGTTCGGAGATGCAGATCGTCGCGCCCCAGTCGCCGCTCGCGAGCCTGGGCAGCCATTCGGCCTGCTGTTCGGCGCTGCCAAAAGCGGCGAGCAGCCGCGATCCGGCGCGGATCGGCACCGGCATCATCCCGAAGGCGGGGCAGGCTCGGTCGAAGATTTCCTGCACCGCCGACGCCACGCCTGTCGGCAGGCCCATGCCGCCATGCGCCGGATCGGCGTCGATCAACAGCCAGCCGTCGTCGCGGTAAGCCCGCCACGCCGGCTTGTGGCTGGCCGGCGTCGTCACCCGCCCATTTACCAGCCGGCTGCCGATCCGGTCGCCCTCGGCGTTGAGCGGCACCAGCCAGCGCTGTGCGAACGCCTCCGCCGAACGCAGCATCTCTTCGATCTCGCCGGCGGAGGGATCGGTGCCACGGAGCGCGTCCACCGACCCGCTCCGGGTCAGCGCCACCACATGGTGGGAAAGCGTGGCGGTCACCATGGCGGCGTCTGTCCTGTCAGCGCTTGATCTTGCTGGTGTCGAAAGTGCCGAGACCGGGCTTGAAGGATTTTTCGTCGAGGAACTGGCGGGTCGCTTCGTGGCGCGCCTCGACCCCGCCGAAATTGTGCAGCGCCTCCTGCGCGCGGATCAGATAATCCTCGGCATTGTCATAGGTCATTTCGGTCATCCGGCGCACCGCCCATTTGGTCGCGCGCAGCGCGTGGCCGTCCTTCTTGGCCAGCGCCTCGGCGATTTCCAGCACGCGCGCCCGCAACCGGTCGGCGGGGACCGCCTCGGTCACCAGCCCCTGTTCGGCGGCCTGGATGCCGGTCAGATTTTCGCCCATCATCGCATGATAGATCGCCTTGCGCAGCGGCATCAGGTCGGCGACGACCTTCGACGCGCCGCCGCCGGGCAGGATGCCCCAGTTGATTTCGGACAGGCCGAACTGCGCATCCTCCGCCGCGACCGCGATGTCGCATGCGAAGAGCGGACCATAGCCGCCGCCGAAGCACCAGCCGCCCACCATCGCGATCGTCGGCTTTTCATACCAGCGCAGCCGTTCCCACCAGCTGTACGCCTCGCGCTGGGCCTTGCGGATGGCGCTCAGGCCCTGCTGCTCGGTCTCGCGGAAATATTCCTTGAGGTCCATGCCCGCCGACCAGGCTTCGCCTTCGCCGGCCAGCACAAGCACCTTCACATCGTCGCGGAATTCCAGGTCCTCGATCACGCGCTTCATCTGGCGGTTGAGCTTGGGGCTCATGCAATTGCGCTTTTCGGGCCGGTTGAAACGGACCCAGGCGATGCCGTTTTCGACGGTGAAGGCGACGGTTTCTTCTTCGGTGCGTTCGCTGGTCATGGATTGTCCTTCGATTAGATGGGGAAATGGCCCGGCTGGGTCTCGATCGTGATCCAGCGGGTTTCGGTGAAGCTGTCGATGCCCTGCCGGCCGCCAAAGCGGCCGTATCCCGATGCGCCGACACCGCCGAAGGGCATCTGCGCCTCGTCGTGCACGGTGGGGCCGTTGACATGGCAGATGCCCGACCGGATCTGCCGCGCGACGCCCAGGCCGCGCGCGGTATCGCGGGTGAAGACCGCGGCCGACAGGCCATAGGCGCTGTCGTTGGCGATACGGATCGCATCGTCTTCGTCGCGGGCGCGGATCATTGCGACGACAGGGCCAAAGCTTTCGTCGCGATAGATCGCCATCGCGTCGGTCACGCCGTCGACCACCGTCGCGGGCATCAGCACGCTGTCGGCCGGGCCGCCGCTCAGCAGCGCCGCGCCTTTGGCCAGCGCGTCGGCGATCAGGCTGTTGACGTGATCGACCGTCTTTCGGTCGACGACCGCACCGAGCGGCGTCCTGCCCTCGCGCGGGTCCCCGGTCGCCAGCGACTGTGCCTTGGCGGCGAATTTCCCGGCAAAGGCGTCGGCGATCGCATCGACGACGATGATCCGTTCGGTCGACATGCAGATCTGGCCCTGGTTCATGAAGGCGCCGAAGGCGGCGGCTTTGACCGCCTCGTCGAGGTCGGCGTCGGCGAGGACGATCAGCGGCGCCTTGCCGCCGAGTTCGAGCAGGCAGGGTTTCAGATGGTCGGCGGCGCGCCGCGCAATGATCTTGCCGACCGCGGTCGATCCGGTGAAGTTGATCCGCTTGACCTCGGGCGCATCGATCAGCGCGCCGACGACCTCGCCGGCATCGGCGGGCGCGTTGGTGACGATATTGACGACCCCGTCGGGAAAGCCCGCCTCGGCAAAGGCTTCGACGATCAGTTCATGCGTGCGCGGGCAGCTTTCGCTGGCCTTCAGGATCACGCTGTTGCCGCAGGCGAGCGGGACGGCGATGGCGCGCACGCCGAGGATGATCGGCGCGTTCCATGGCGCGATGCCGAGGATGACGCCGACCGGCTCCTTGAGCGCCATGGCGAGGCAGCCGGGCTTGTCCGACGGGATCACTTCGCCCGCGATCTGGGTGGTCAGCGCCGCCGCCTCGCGCACCATCGACGCGGCGAGACCAAGGTTGAACAGCGCCCAGCCTTTCGTGGCGCCGATCTCGCCCATCATCGCCTCGACGAATGCGTCGGCGCGTGCCTCGAGCGCGGCCGCGGCCTTCATCAACACGGCGCGGCGGGCGTTGGGGCCCATCGCGGCCCAGGCGGGAAAGGCGGCCGCGGCGCGCGCGGCGATGGCCGGAATATCGGACGGCTGCATCGCCGTCGCGGTCGATGCAATGTTCCCCGTCAGCGGGTTGATTCGCTCGAATTCCATCCGATCCTCTCCTTGATTGCTATACCCTATAACGATGCAGATTGCTATGAGCAATAGCATTTGCTAGGCAGCGATCATGCAGGATCCACTTTCCGCCTTGCCCGGCTATCTATTGCGGCGCGCATCGGCTTCGGCGCTGGCGGATCTGAACCAGCGGCTGGCTGAGATCGACGTCAATCATACCGACGTATCCTTGCTGATCCTGATCGGCGCGAACCCCGGCGTCACGCAGAGCGACGCTGCGCGCATGCTGGGAATCCAGCGCGCCAACATGGTCGGCTTGATCGCCCGGATCGAAGGACGGGGGTGGCTGCTGCGCGAGCGGGTCGACGGGCGGTCGCAGGCGCTGTCGCTGTCGCCTGCCGGGGATCGGATGCTGGAGCGGGCATGGGCGATCGTACGCGCCTTCGAGGCGAAGCTGGTCGAGCGTGTGCCGGTGGAACTCCAGCCTCATCTGGTACCGATCTTGCGCCATCTTTGGGGCGAGCGCGGCTAGGTTGTATCGACATTCAGCCCATGGCGGCCTGCAAATGGCGATTTCCCGTGCTTCCGGTGCTCACGTACAGAAGTACGCTGCGCTCCGGGTCACGAAAAATCACCATTTTCGACTCACCCTGAACTGAATGTCGATACAACCTAGGGTCCGACCTGATCCGTGGCGGCTGGGGTTTTGCGGTACGGCCATCCCGCGATCAATGCGTCGAGGCTTTTCAGCGCAATCGAATCGAGGTCGAACAATTCCGCGAGCAGGCGGGCGTAAGGCACATGGGCGAAGGTCGACCATCCGGTCATCAGCGCCTGGACGGCGGACTGCAACTGCACCGCCTCGTCGGGCGGCAGGTCCAGCCCTTCCAGCCGGGTGCGAATCAGCGCGGCGGTGCGTTCGAACTGGGTCTCGTCGATTTCCGTGGTCGCGATCAGGCGACTGAAATCGCGCACTTCATATTGGGTTTGCCACAGGATCAGGCCAAAGCTTCGCATCCAGCTGCGCCAATCCGGCTCGGCGGGAACCGCGCCGATGACCCGGCCGAACACCGCCTCCATCATGCCGCCGAGCAGCGCATTTTTATCGGGTACGTGCCAGTAAAGCGACGGCGCCTGCACCCCCAGCCGCTTCGCCAGCCGGCGCAGGCTCAGCCCGTCCACCCCCTCTTCCTGCAACAACAGCAGGGCCTCGGCGATGATCAGGTCGCGGCTCAGTTTTCGGTCTTCCATCATACTCCCATTGACCAATTCGCGGCGCTTGTCTAACACTGTAATCTTACAGTGTTAGACTGATGGACAGGGAGAGGGTCGTGGAGATACGCCGGTTGGACGTGCCGCCATGCATGGTAGGCGAGGGGCCGGTGTGGGACGTGGCCTTGCAGGCGCTGTTCTGGATCGACATCCTGGGCCGCAAGGTTCACCGGCTCGACCCGGCGAGCGGTGTGGTGCGCAGCTGGGACGTGCCCGACATCATCGGGTCGATGGCGGTCGCGGCCGACGGGCATGCCATTGTGGCGCTGGCCGGCGGCGTTCATCGACTCGATTTCGACAGCGGCGAATGCACCCCGCTCGCGACCAGCCCCGACCTCGACGACCAGGTCCAGCTTGCCGACGGCAAGGTCGACCGTCGCGGACGCTTCGTCGTCGGATCGAGCGACCGCGGGATGAAGGAAGCGCGCGGCAAGCTGTATGCGCTCGACCCCGGCGCTGCGGCATTGCGCGCGATCGACGACGACATCTTTCTGTCCAACGGACCGTGCTGGTCGCCCGACGACAGGATATTTTACCACGCCGACAGCATCCGCAAGCTGATCTATGCCTATGATTATGACGTTGCGGCGGGCACCGTGTCGAACCGCCGCGCTTTTGCGAGCACCGAGGACCTCGGCGGCATACCCGATGGCGCGACGGTCGATGCCGACGGCCATGTGTGGAGCGCGATCTGCGAAGGCGGCAAGCTCGTCCGGTTTGCCCCTGACGGCCGTATCGACCGGCTGATCGACATGCCGGTAAAGCTGCCGGGAAGCGTGATGTTCGGCGGCCCGAACCTGGACCTTCTGTATGTGCCGTCGCTCAGCCCGGCCTTTCTCGGCCGCCCGGCCGAACCGCTCGACGGCTCGACCTTCGTCATCGAGGGGCTGGGCATCCGCGGCCTTGCGGAACCGCGGTTCGGCGCATGAAGGGGCCGATGCCGCTGCTCTTGGTGATGGTGTTCCTCAACATCGCCGGGTTCAGCCTGATCCTGCCGCTCCTGCCCTTCTACGGCCGGGCGTTCGAGGTCTCGCCCTTCGCTATCGCCTGCCTGTTCGCCGCCTATTCCTTCGGCAGCATGTTCGGCGAGATTTTCTGGGGGCGGCGTTCGGATGCCATTGGCCGCAAGCCGGTGCTGGTGCTGACCACCGCGTGCGCGGCGCTCAGCTATGTCGCTTTCGCCTTTGCACCCAGTCTCGCCGCCGCCCTGCTGATCCGCATCGTCAGCGGTTTTTTCAGCGGCACTTTCGGTGTTGTGCAGGGGGTGATCGCCGACATCACGCCACCGCAGGAACGGGCGCGGAACATGGGCTATTTCGGGGCGGCCTTCAATCTTGGCTTTGCGACCGGCCCGGCGATCGGCGGGTTGCTGGCGGGCGACGGCGGCGGGCTGGGGGCGTTTCACCCACCGATATTCGCCGCGGCGATGCTGGCGGCCTGCGCATCGGCCTGGGCCTTTTTCGCGCTGCCCGAGACGCGGCCCGTCGCGGCGAGCGTCCGTGCCGCGCCCGGCTATGGCGAGGCGATCGCCTTTGTCCGCGGCCAGCCGCTCCTGTGGCGCCTGTTCCTGATCGCTTTCTGCGGCATCGCGGCCTTTGCCTCGATGGAGGCGGTGTTCGGATTGTGGAGCGCGCGGAATTTCGGCTGGACCGCGCATCAGGTCGGGCTGACCTTCCTCGCGGTCGGCGGTGCCGGGCTGACGGTGCAGGCGCTGATGATCGGCCCGCTGGTCGCGCGTTTCGGCGAAGCGCGAGTGATCGCCGGCGGATTGGCCTTGCTGATTGCGGCGATGCTGCTCATCCCGCTGCTGCGGCATCCGGCTGCGTCGGTCGCGCTGATGGCGCTGCTGATGGCCGGCCACAGCCTGGCATTCCCCAACGCCGGTGCGCTGGTGTCGCGCCGGACGCCCGCCGACCGCCAGGGGAGCGTCATGGGCCTGAACATGGCGTCGAACGCGGCATCGCGCATCGTCGCGCCGCCGCTGTTCGGTCTGCTGTACACGCTCGGGTCCGATTGGCCCTATTATCTGGGCGCCCTGATGATCGCGGCGATGCTGCCGGTCGCCTGGGGCGTGGTGCGCATCACACGGCAGGAGGCCAGCATATGACGGGTTTCGATCCCGGCGCCTGGCGCGCCTTTGCCGCTGCGATCGGCAGCCAGTGGGTGATGACGCGCGACGACGACCGCCTCGCCTATAGCGACCATTTCGCGGCCGACGAGGAAGCCCATCGGCCGGCGGGCGCGATCGCCCCGGCCAATGCCGAGGAAGTGCGCGAACTCGTCCGCATCGCCAATCGTTACCGCGTGCCGCTGTGGCCGATCAGCCGCGGCAAGAATTTCGGCTATGGCGGGCCCGCGCCGGTACTGAAGGGCACGGTGGTGCTCGACCTGTCGCGGATGAAGGCGATCGAGTTCGACGCCGAAAACGGCACTGTGCTGGTCGAACCGGGCGTCGGCTTTTTCGACCTCTACGATTATCTGCAGGCGAACAAGCTGCCCTATTGGATGTCGGTTCCCGGTAACAGCTGGGGCTCGGTCGCCGGCAACGCGCTCGACCGCGGCGTCGGCTATACCAGCTATGGCGACCATGCGGCGCGCATCTGCGGGCTGGAGGTGGTGCTGCCCGACGGCGATCTGGTGCGCACCGGGATGGGGGCGCTTGCGGGATCGAAGACCTGGAACCTGTATCGCAACGGCTTCGGTCCGGGCTGGGATACGATGTTCTGCCAGTCGAATTTCGGCATCGTCACCAAATTGGGTCTCTGGCTGATGCCCGAACCCGAAGCGGTGGCGGGCTATGACTATGAATTCGACAAGCCCGACGATCTCGGCTGGGCGATCGACACGATCATGCCGCTGCGGCGCCAAGGGCTGATCCAGCAATCGCCGAGCATCGGTAACTGGCTGCGCTCGGCGGCGGTGATGACGACGCGCGATCAGTGGACCAAGGACAAGGGGCCGCTGGACGAACGCGTCGTCGCGGCGATCCGCGACAAGTTCAGGATCGGCTGGTGGAGCGTGCAGGTTCGCTTCTATGGCCACCTCGACGTCGTCGAGGCTTCGATGAAAATACTCGACCGCGCTTTCGACAAAAAGCCGATCCAGTCGAAAAGGCCGGCGCTGTGGAAGCGCGGCGATCCGTCCGAAGGATCGCCGGTGACCGGCGTCCCGGTGACCTTTCCGCTCGCCAACGCCAACTGGCATGGCGGGCGCGGCGGGCATATCGGCTATTCGCCGGTGCTGCCGCCGCGCGGCGACCTGGCGATGGACCAGTTCAGGCGGACCTACGCGCTCTATCGCAAGTTCGGCATGGATTATCACGCCAGCTTCGCGATGAGCGAGCGCAGCCTCGTCAACGTCAACCAGCTGCTCTACGACAAGGATAATCCCGACATGATGGGCCGCGTCGACGCGATGTTCCGGGCGCTGGTCGCCGATGCGAGCGCGCACCAATATGGCGAATATCGCACCCATATCGACTATATGGACCTTGTCGCCGACAGCTATGACTTCAACGACCATGCGCTGCGCCGGCTGAATATGCGGGTCAAGGACGCGCTCGACCCCAACGGCATCCTTGCGCCGGGCAAGAGCGGCATCTGGCCGAAGGGGGTGCGGCCGTGAGCGGGGCAGGGCGCTTTGCCGGCAAGACCGCCCTCGTCACCGGCGCGGCGAGCGGCATCGGACTCGCGACCGCGCAGGCATTCGGCAGGGAAGGCGCGAACGTCGTTCTCGCCGACCGTAACCTTGCGGGTGTCGAAGCCGCCGCAGCCGCGATGGCGAGCGCGGGCTGGGTGGCGAGCGCGGTCGGCGCCGATGTGGCAAGCTTCGCCGACTGCACCGGCATGGTCGCGCATGCCGTCGACCGCTTCGGCGGGCTCGACATCGCGGTCAACAATGCCGGGATCCCGTCCGCCATCGGCGGCCGCTTCGACGAAGTGGCGATCGACGACTGGCGGCGGATCATCGACGTCAATCTGTCGGGCGTGTTTCTGGCGATGAAAGCCGAGGTTCTGGCGCTGCGCGCGCGCGGCGGCGGCGCGATCGTCAACACGGCGTCGGTCGCGTCGATCGTCGCGGCAAAGGGCATGCCGGCCTATGTCGCCGCGAAACATGGCGTCGCGGGGCTGACGAAGGCCGCCGCGCTCGACCTGATCGACGAGGATATTCGCGTCAACGCCGTTTGCCCCGGCATGGTCGGCACCGCCATGCTGCAACCGTTGCTCGACGATCCGGCCCTGGCCGCGCATCTTGCCGCCTCCGCCCCGATCGGACGCGTCGCGTGTGCCGACGAAATCGCCGCCGCCATTCTGTTCCTCGCATCGGATGCGGGCAGTTATTGCGTCGGCACGCTGCTGACGCTCGACGGGGGAGTGACATTGTCATGAAATGGGCGGTTCCGCTGGCGCTCGCGGCTCTGCTGGCAGCCTGTTCGTCGGACGAAAGGCAATCCCGACAGGGCGGTGACGAGAAGGTGGCCAATCCCTTCCGCGGGATGATTCAGGACCGGACGGCCACGTCGCCCGATGCCGCGCTGTTCGTCGAGAAATGCGGCATGTGCCATCGCCAGTCGGGGATGGGCACTGTCATCCTGGCGCGCCGGATGGATCCGGCGTTGGCGATGCTCGAAACCCGCGACGACTTGACCGCCGATTATGTGACGACCGCCGCGCGCCAGGGGATCGGCAATATGCCGCGGATCGGCCGCGGCGAAGTCAGCGACGAACAGCTTGCGCGCATCGCAGACTATCTGGCCAAGGCCGCTTCGGGCCAGACCATTCCCTGAACATCAGGTTATGAGCGGCAGGCGAACGGTGAAGACCGCACCGCCCGTTGGAGCATTGATGGCTTCGATGACCCCGCCGAGCGACTCGACGTTCGACTGAACGATCGCAAGACCCAGCCCATGGCCGATACCTGCGCGTGGTTCCAGATCGGGATTTGCGCCGCGACGGAGCGGCTCGAACAGTCGCGAAACGATGGCCGGGTCGATACCGGGACCATGATCGCGAACGGCCAGTTCGGCGATGTCGCCCGCGCGGCGCAGCGATATTTCCGCCCCGCCGCCATGGCGCTGCGCATTGACGATCAGATTGTCCACGACGCGCATGAGGTCGACCTGATTGGCCGTCACGACCAGTGGCTCGACCGTAAGAATATGGACGGGCGCCTCATTCCTGTCGAGCGATGCGACCCGCTCGGCAACCAGCATGTCGAGCGCTACGGGCTCGATACTGCGATCGTGCCCCCTCGCAAATTCCAGCGCGGCGGCGATCAGCTTCTGCATCTCCGCAATGTCGGCGTGGGCATCCTCGCGTACCGGCTCGGATAACGCCTCGATACGAAAGGCGAGCCGGGTGAGGGGCGTTCCAAGGTCATGGGCGATACCGACCAGCAGCTCGGCGCGGTTCGTGACGAGCGCGGCATGCCGCCGCCGCATTCCGGCGATCGCTGCGGCAAGCTCGCGCACTTCGATGGGTGAAGCGGGGTCGGCGCGAAAAGCCGGGCCGTCGATGCCCGTCTCCCGGGCGTCGGCCGCGAGCTGCCGCAGCGGGCGCGTGATCGAGCGAACGATGAACAGGCAGACGCCGAACAATATGGCGCCGGCCAGCACCAGCCAGCCGAATGTCGTCACATGCCAGCGCGTTATCAGCGGCGGCGGCGGCAGTAGCGCGATGCGCCAGCCGTCGCCGCTGCGAACCGCGAGCGAGAAACGGTCGCGTAGCTCGCTGGGGATGCCGCCTGCCTCGCGCGGCCCCGGTGCAAAGGCCGAGGTGCAGAACCGGACGTCGCCCTCGGCCAGGCCGAGCCGCAGGGCGAGTGCCGCGGCGGCGGCGGCATCGCAGCGCTCGCCTGCGTCCGGCGACGGCAAGGCTCGGGCGTCCATAAAACGAACATCGCGCATTCCCGGCCCGACGGGCGCGCCCGGATTGTCGAGCACGGCAAGCACATCGGCGGTCTGCACCGGCGGGCGGAAAGGCGGCGGGCTGTAGAAGGTCACCGCGATGGACACGAACCCCATGATCAGGATCGCCGCCAGCACCAGACCCGAAAGGTGGAACAGGATGGTCCGGCGCGCGCGCATTTCTAGTCCGCCGGCTGTGCGGGAACTGCAAGCTGATAGCCTTCGCCGCGCACCGTACGGATAAGGTCGCGGCCGCCGCGATCGCCAAGCTTGCGGCGCAGGCGGCTGATGATCGCGTCGATCGAACGGTCGAACACGTCGGTTTCTTCTCCCGCCGTCGCCGCGATCAGCCGGTCGCGGTCGGCGAGCCGGCCGCGCTGCTCGACGAGCGCGAGCAGGAGCCGGAATTCGCCGGTCGTGAGCGCGACCTCGCCGCCGTCCGGTGCGGTCAAATGCCATTGCGCCGCGTCCAGCCGCCAGTCGCCGAACACCCACACTGCGCCGCGATCCTTCTGCGTGTCGCGAACCTTGCTGCGGCGCACGAGCGCGCGAATGCGCGCGAGCAGCTCGCGCGGGTTGAAGGGCTTGGCGAGATAATCGTCGGCGCCAAGTTCGATGCCGACGATCCGATCGACGTCATTGCCGAGCACCGACACGAGGATGACCGGTGGCCGGTCGGCGACCGGCAGTTTGCCGAGCGCGGTCAGCCCGTCCTCGCCCGCCATCATCACGTCGAGGACGATGGCGTCGAAATGGCCGGACTTGAGCTGGGCGTATAGGTCGGCGGCGCCTGCGCCGGTCGCGACCTCGATTCCGTGCGCGGACAGAAATTCGGCGGTGAGCGAGCGGATCGCCGCATCGTCGTCGACGATCAGGACGCGTGTGGTCTGGTCCAAGCCCTCGTCTCCGCCGCTTTTCGCTTCATTCCCGCCCTGCCTATCAGAAGGGCAGGGAGGAATGAAGCGCTCGCGGGGGACGAGAGCGGACGGCTCAGGTGGCAAGGCCCACTGTCGCCGTTGCGGTGTAGCCGTTGGTGACATCGCCGGCCATCGCCATCGTCATCACCGTCATCTGCGCCGAGCTGTTGTCGCCGAACACATTGTCGCTCGCGATCGAGGTCGACCGATAATTGGCCTGGCTCGTCGTGTAGCCGGTGGCATTCGCGTAGACGACCGTGCAGGCATCGGCCGACAGCGCGAATTGCGAGATCAGCCGCGCAAAGCGGCCCCCCGTCGCGTTGGCGGCGTTGGTAAAGACCTCGAAATGAATGTGCGGATAGCGACCCGCGTAGCAGCCGGGGAAGATGGTGGTGAAAGTGACCTGGCCGTTGGTATCGGTGATTTGTAGCCCCCGCAAATAGCTTTCGCTCGGCAGGTCATAGAGTGAATATTGGCCGGCTCGATCGCAATGCCAAAGATAGATGGCATAGCCCGCCAGTGGCGCGCAGCTGTTGTTCGAATCAAGCAGCGTGATGGTGAAAGTCACCGGAACGCCGGGTGCCGTGGTCGTTGAACCGATAAAGCTCGACCGGATATCGCTGCGCGTAATTCCGGTGACCGTGAGCACGTTCGAACTGACCCCGGGCGACGTATTGGTGCCGTCGGCGGGATAGGGGCCGTTGGTTTCGGTGGCATAGGTGGTGCAGGTCGACGTCGGCGTGGGGGTCGGTGTCGGCGTCGGCGTCGGTGTGGGCGTCGGTGTCGGCGTGACGGTGACGGGCGTCGTCGTCGTGCCGCTGTCGGCGCTGCCGCCGCCGCAGCCCGCGACGAGCGCGGCGCCGCCGGCCGTGAACATCAGCCCCAGGGCGCGGCGCCGGCCGAGGCGAAGCTTCTCGAGCGCCTCCATATCCTCGGCGAAGCCGCCGTCGATGTCATGAGGGTCGGTAGGCGAAAAAGCAGTCGTTTGCGGGCGCATGGGGGAGCCTCTAGCTGTTGAACTCGCCCGCCTGATATTCCGGCGATCTTGCGCGCAAATCTCACAACATTGCCGCAATGTGACGGGCCGCGCGATTTCGAGCGCGCAGAAATTCTCCTTGCGCCGGGGTCGGGACAGCCGAATGCCGAAGGCCGCGTACCGAAGACGGGTCGCCGGATCAGGGTCGTGGCCGCCGATGTCTGGGCCGAGAACAGCTTGGGACAGTGCGGCAGGTCGCCGTCATCCAGGGCACGATGATCCCCGTGTAACGGCACGCCTGACCGCTGCCGGCGTTGCTACCCGTTCCGGATCCGGAACGAATGCATCACGCTTTTGATGCCTTCCATATCTCGACTTTTCCCGCATTGCCGTCCACGCGAACCCAGTCTCCGGTTTCGATGAGGTCAAGCGGATCGCGGTCGAGATCCGTGATGCTCGGCACGCGCATCACGACCGCGCCGAGCGCTACCTTGGTGGTCGTCACGTTGAACAGCATCGCTTTTGGCGCCACCCCGGCAAGCCGGGCCATGTGGAAGATCGACGACCAGCCCGACGAGCCTTTTGCCCCCGGGAATACAAGAATCTTGCCGGCAAAGCTTTGACCCTTCAACTCGTGACGGCTTTCGATGATGGTGCCGGTCATCGCGTGCACGCCGCCCCAGCCCGAGATGGTCTCGCGCGTGACCAGCGCTTCGCCCTCCGCCACGCCGCCGACCACGGCGCGGCCGGTCAGGACGATGTCGGGTTTCGCAAGCGTGTCGACGCTCATTGCAGCCGTCCCTTCCACTTTGCCGTGCAGGCGGCGTCGATGCACTCCTCGGTCGTCCCGTACCAGCCTTCGATTCCCATCATGGCGGGGAGGTAATGGACCTGCTTGGCGCTATCGAGGGCGGCCACTTTCGTGCCGGGCGGGATCGCCTGGCTGATCGCCGAACAGGTGTCGGTCATCAGATAGGCGCCGGCGTCCTGCAATATCTTCGTATAGCCATTGGCGTCGGCGGTCGCTTTGACCGCCCGGCTGGTGAAGACCCAGAGCGCGCTGTTGGCGTGGACGTTGCGTCCCTCGATCAGATGGGCGGCATGGGCGATCTGCTCGATCGAATAATGCGGGCAGCCGAGCATGACATAGTCGACATCCTCGCTCTGTCCCACGCTGTTCAGCGTCTCGTAGATGCGCCTCCGGGCCGCCGCGTCATAGACGAAGGTTTCGCCTTTCGCCGCGCCGCCAAAGGCGCGCTCCACGCTGGAAGCTTCCGGGGTGATGCCGACCATATGGTACATTTCCACCCCGCCCGAGGAGGCGGCGGCGGCCCCGAAATGCTTGTGACGGATCAGGCTCGGCTTTGCGATCGACCCGGCGATCACCGGAATCGTATCCTGGACCACATCCCCGACGAAATAGCCGAGCATGCCCCAATCGAACACATCCTCGATCGGCACCTCGACCTTCACGCTGTGCTGGCCAAGGCGATAGTCGTCGCGATGGAAGCCCCAATCGGGGATGCGCTTGGCCAGCATCGCGGCGCTGGTCGATTCACGGCCTTCGCAGTTCGTGCGCCCGCCGATCACCGAATTGCAGAACACCACGGCCGAGCTTTCCATCCACGCGCAATGCTCGCCCATCACCGGCACATTGCCCGCGATATAGGGCGTGCAGGTCTTGAGAATCTGGATGCCGTGCGCCGCGGTCTCGCGTTCGTCGGACATGAAATTATCATGCGCCTCCTGCGTCATGCCCTGTTCGGCCCAAAGCTCCGGATCCATGCCGCCCTGCAGATGGCAGGAATAGGCGTTCATCCGCGGCACATCGACCACCTCGTCGGCGTCGAGATCGAATCTGGAGAACACCGCACGATAGTCCCCGCCATCGTCCTTATAGTAATTTTTGAGCCACGGAGGCGCCGATCCCGGCACGCCCGCAACATTGTTGGTCTCGACGAAACGCTCGGCGCCCAGCGCGTCGGCGTAGCGGGTCAGCAGTTCCATCGCCTTGGCCACCGCGGCACCCTGTTCGCCGTCAAGCATCGCCTGCTCTTCGCGGGTCAGCGTTACCATGGGGAATGTTCCTTATTTGATAGAAAGCTACATATCATGTTGGAATCCGGTTCTTGCAAGCCGGCGCATCAGCGCATTTCGTCGAGGCGGCGCAATATCTGCGACATGACCCCGATCGTGATTTCCAGCTTGTCGGGATCGATGTCGTGGAGAAGCTCGGTACGCAGGCCGTTGGTCACGCTCATGATTTCGCGGATCACCTTTTTGCCCTTTGACGTAACCTTGTTGACGGTAACACGGCGATCGGCTTCGCTTTGCTGGCGTTCGATGAGGCCGTCCTGCGCCAGCGTATCGAGCATGCGCACCATCGTCGGCCCTTCGACGCTGATCAGGCGCGCGAGTTCGCCCTGCGTCAGCTCGTCGCCGGAAAACGCGACAAGGAACAGCGTTTCCCAGCGCGCCATCGTCTGGCCCAGGCCTTTGACGCGGTCGTTGGCAATCTTTCGCCAGCGCCGCGCCGCGACGACGATTGCCCGCGTG
Source organism: Sphingopyxis sp. GW821-FHT12F08 (assembly GCF_058806755.1). Classification (NCBI taxonomy): domain Bacteria; kingdom Pseudomonadati; phylum Pseudomonadota; class Alphaproteobacteria; order Sphingomonadales; family Sphingopyxidaceae; genus Sphingopyxis; species Sphingopyxis sp. GW821-FHT12F08. The sequence goes on along the minus strand of NZ_JBXAQA010000002.1, from coordinate 384,254 downwards.
GTGCGGAAATAGATATCGTCGTCGGTGCCTTCTTCGAACTGGCTGTGATAGCTGATCAGGTGACGTTCGGCCTCGTCGAGGGGATAGCCGCCAAATGGCGCGGTCGCGCGGCGCGCCTGTTCGGCCGGCACCTCGCGCTCGGGCGCGGCTTTGGGGCCGCGCTTCTGCTCGGATCGCGGGCCGTTGCGTCCCTTCGCGCTCATGCAGCTATCGCCCGGCGATGACAATTCTTTCCCCGCATATCCAATTCATAGCGCCCATCCCGTTCGGAAGACAAGGCGGAGGCGTGGGGCGCGTCAGGCATCAAGATCGGTCAGCACGGCGCCCGACGCCATCGATTGTACGTCGCGGCGATAGATGCCGAGATAGCCGTCCGCGGGAACGGGGTAGACGTTGCCCGGCGCCGACCGGCGTGCGAGCTCGTCGATCGGTACATCGAGATCCAGCCGGCGCTGTGCCACATCGATCACGATCCTGTCCCCGTCTCGTACCTTGCCGATGGGACCACCCGCCGCACCTTCGGGCGAGACTTCGGCTATCGTCAGCCCCTTGAGGCACAGCCCCGAAAGCTGGCCGTCGGTAACGAACGCGACATCCTTCGCAAGGCCCGCCGCATCGATCGCGAACAGCACGATCGACGCGCCGCCGCCCATCGCCGGCCCGCCCTTCAATCCCTGGCCGTGCAGCACCAGCACGTCGCCCTTTTTCAGCTCGCCGTCGGCGATCGCCTTCATCGCCGACGCGGTGTCGGCGAACACGCGCGCGGTGCCATCGAAGGATTCGGGGCGCGATCCGTCGCGTATGCCGAGCTTGACCACGGAACTTTCCGGGGACAGCGAGCCCTTGAGGATGGCGATGGAGGGACCGTCGGAGATCGGATTGTCGAGCGGACGGATGATGTCCGCGTCCGCCACCGCGACATCGGCCAGGTCTTCACCCAGCGTCTTGCCGGTGCAGGTGATCACTCTGGTATCGATGAGCGGGGCCAATTGCTTCAGCATCGCGCGTGCGCCGCCGGCGTCCTCGAACTTTTCGATGCGGACCGGGCCATTGGGACGAACCGCCGCAAGGGTCGGTATCTTTTGCCCCATTTCTTCCCAGATCGCGAAGATGTCGAAGCCGGTCTTCCCCTCGGTCGCGGTCGCCTGCAGATGCTTGATCGCGTTGATCGATCCCGAGACGCCCAGCACCATGGCCGCGGCGTTCCGGAACGCGCCTTCGGTCATGACCCGTCGCGGCGTCAGCCCTTCGCCGACCATTTCGACGATGCGCGCGCCCGCCGCGCGGGCGGCGGCGAACATCTTGTCGCTATTGGCGCGAACCGGCGCGGACCCCGGCATGCACATGCCCAGCGCCTCGACCACGCAATGCATGGTATTCGCCGTCGCCATGCCCGCGCACACGCCGGGGCCGCGGATCGCCTGTTCGGCCATCGCGTCCATGCTGTGCTTGCCCGGTTTGCCCAGCGCGGCGCCGACGCCGCCCGAAAAGAGATCCTCGATATCGACATGGTCGTCGCCGATCATCCCCGACGCCTGATACCCGCCGATCACTAGCAGGGTCGGGATATCGAGCCGCATGGCCGCCATCAGATGGCCGGGCGGCGTCTTGTCGCACGACGTCAGGCACACCATGCCGTCGAGCATCGCGGCTTCGACCTGCGCCTCGATGTCGTTGGTGACCAGGTCGCGGGCGGCAAGAATATAGCTGCCCGATTTGCCGGCGCCGGTGATGAAATCCGAAGGCGCGGTGGTCCGCACCTCGAACGGAATGCCGCCCGCGGCGCGGATCGCTTCCTTCACCACCTTGGCCACACCGTCGAGATGCGAGAAGCAGATCGCGAGTTCGGAGGATGAATTCACCACGGCGATTTTGGGCTTGAGCATGTCCGCCTCGGTCAGGCCGAGCGCGCGCCAATGGGCGCGGCGAACAGGGGAATTGAAGGCAAGGCTGCGGAGGGTCATGAAAATACTTTCCTGGTTAAGATGCCGGAACCGCGCTCGGGACCGGAAGGTCGGGGACAGCCGATCCGCGGCGGCGGACGATCAGGCCGATCCCGATGGCGCACGCTGCCAGCACCGCCGGGCAGATCGCCAGGATCGCGTAGCTGCGTACGATCGGCAAGCCGCTGGACAGAACGAAGGCGCCAATGATCGGGCCGGAGATGCCGCCGATCTTCGCTATCGATGTCGCCCAGCCGGCGCCGTTCGCGCGGATGGCGCTCGGATAATAGATCCCCGCGATCGAGAGGATGCCGAAATGCGCGCCGCCCACGAAACTGGTCGCGATCAGCGAGATGACGAGGAATATATTCTGCGACATCGGCACCAGCCCGACCAGCAGCAGGACGGGAAACGCCAGCAACGGATAGACCGCCACCGCAAACGGCCCATTCTTGTCCGTGAAGCGCATCAGCAGCAGCCCGAAGACGGCGCCCAGAATGCCGCCGAAGGACGATACATAGGCGGCCGTCGATCGATCGAAATTCAGGTCCTCATAGACGATCGGACCCCAGTTCGCCTTGAAATAGACCGCGAGCGTACTGGCGATATAAGCGAGCCAAAGGAGCGGCGTCAGCCATTTGAGATCGCCCAGGAACAGCTTGTTCACGCTGAACTCGCCCTTCACCTTGATCTCGTCGCTTACGGTAAAATCATCTGCCGCGGTTGCACCCAGCGCGGGATCGACCTTGTTGAGCGTCGATGCAATGAGGTCGGGCTTTATGCCCTTGCTCGCAAGGAAACGCACCGACTCCGGCAAGCCCCAAAGCAATGCGACCGCGCACAGCAGCGTGCCCACGCCGCCGAAAATGAAGACCGCTTCCCAGCCATATTGGGGCGCCAGCCAGACGGTCACCGGGCCCGCCAGCGCCGTGCCAAGGCTGTAGCCGACCATGATGATCGTCACCACGGTCGAGCGCATCCGGTTGGGGACATATTCGATGTTCAAGGCCCAGGCGAGCGGCAACATCCCGCCGATCGCAAAGCCGTCGAGAAAGCGTAGCACGAGCAGCGCTGCATAGCTTTGCGCGAAGGCGGTTGCCGTCGTCAGGACACCGAAGGCGAACGCCGCGGCGATGATCGTCCGCCGCCGCCCGATCCGGTCCCCGATATAGGCGAAGGCGAAGCCCCCCAGCATCATGCCGAACAGCCCGGAGGAAAAGACATTGCCGAGCATGATCTTGTCGAGGCCCAGCTCGTCGCGCATGTAGGGCGCCGTGAAGCTGATCATCATCATGTCGAAGCCGTCGAACACGGTGATGAGCCATGAGAGGATGATCAGCTTATAGTTGAACGGCCCCAGCTTGCGCCCGTCGATGAACGTTGCGATGTCGATGGTGCGCGGGGCGCTCGCCATGATCCTAACCCTCCAGATTGTGCCTCAGGCGGTTCTTGAGTGCCGCCATGTCGATCTGATGCACGCTGCCCGATCCGGCAAGCGTCAAGGCATGCGCGGCGGCCGCGCCCATCGCGATGCACGGTCCCATGACGCGGACCGATGAAAGCGCGGTCGAGTCCGCGTCGATGCAGCGTCCCACCGCAACCAGATTGTCGGCGCCCGCCACCGTGAGCGACCCCAGCGGCACGGTATGGACATGGTCCGGCCCGAACACCTCCCAGACATAGCCCTCCTGGTTGTGATGCTGCTCCAGCGGCCACGAGCATCGCGCGATCGCATCGTCGAATTTCTTCGCCCCACGCACTTCTTCGGTGGTCAGATGGTGCGTGCCGACGATCCAGCGCGTCTGGCGAATGCCGGGCAGACCATAGGCGCGGATCTTTGCCGTGCCGAACGCTTCGGGAAATTCATTCTGGAGGAAGACGAGCGTGCGGTCCGCCTGTTCCTTGCCGTCGATCTGCTTGGCGGCGGCGTCGAACGGATCGAGCGGGGTTTCGATATGCGTCATATTGACCATCGCGACATTGCGGCCAGGGAATGTCGCGGCGAAACCGTCGCGCCGCATCATGCCGTATTTCTCGCCCTTTTCCGCAATGCGGGCGGCCATCGTGTCCCAATCGGGCTTCTTGCTGTCGTCGAAATCCTCGATAATCAGCATCTGCGACCCATAGATCTGCCCGGTCTTCTGGACACGGCAATCGAGCCCCGCCTGCCAGGTGATCGCGGCGTCGCCCGACGCGTCGATAAAGCCGTTGGCGGTGATCCGCACATCGCCATGGCGCGTGGCGATATCGAGCGATGCGACGCGGCGTCCCTCCATATTCACGGCGCGGATGATCGCCCCGGTCAGCGGCCGGACGCCGGCTTTCAGGATTGCATTCTCCATCCACCGGCCGAGCGCGACTTCGTTGTACATGACGGTCTTCATCACCCCGCCCGCGATGACATGCGCGTCGCCGGTGGCGCCGAGATCATGGATGATGTCATCGGCTATGCCGTGCGTAAGCTGGGTTCCATCGGGTCCGGGCGTGAAGAGCCCGCAAAACATGCCGATGATCGAATTGACCGCCTGGCCGCCGAGCGAGGGAAGGCCGTCGACCAGGATCACGCTGTTGCCGGCGCGCGCCGCTTCGATCGCGGCGGACGCCCCCGATGCGCCGGACCCGACGACACAGATATCGCACGAGCGCTCCAGGACCGGCGGCTGGTCCTTGCGCGAAACGATGCGTGTTTCCGGGTCGAAGGGGCGGTCGAGCATGAACTATCCTTATATTAACTGGAAAAATGGGCCGCGCCCGTTCGCGGGCACGGCCCAGGGGAGGCCATCAGAAATTCAGTCGCACGCCGGCCTTGAAGGTCTGGCCGACCGGGTTGAAGATGACGTTGTTGCCGGTGCCGTTCGCACCGGGAACCCGCGGCGGATCGACATCGAAGATATTGTCCGCACCGGCATAGAAGGTGAAGACATCGTTCGCCTTGTACGTCGCGAGCAGATCGACATAGGTCTTGGACGGAACCCGGTTCGTGTTCGAACTGTTGGGCAAGGTGATGGCATAGCCATCCTGCTCCGCGCCGATGAACGCCGCGTTGTAGAAGCCGGAATCGATGTAGCGGACGTGTCCGGTAAGCGAGAAGCTGTCGTTATATTTCCATGTTGCCAGCAGATCGACCGTCCAGTCCGGAATGCCTGGCGGCGTCCCGGCGCGAAGCCCCGTCTGGCCGGCGCGCTGGGTGGGGCCGATCGCGTCCACCGTGATCAGGTCTTTCACATAGGACACCAGAATGCGGGTATCGAGTTCGCCCAGTCCGCCCAATGGCTGGCGGTAGCTCAATTCGGCATCGACGCCCCGGCTGATCAGCTTGTTCACATTCTGGAAGGTATCGACGATGTTGATGATCGGATTGTTGCCGACATTGCCGTCGCCGTCGGTATTGGCCGGATCGCGCGTGATCAGCGAGCAGCTGAGCGTGTCCCCCTGGAAACAGCGGGTGACGATATTCTGCTGTCCCAGCGTGCTGATCGCGTCCTCGATCTTGATGTCATAATAGTCGATCGAGGCGCGGAAGCGGCCGAGAAAGCCGCCGCGCGGCTGCAGCACCACGCCGACGGTGAAAGTATCGGCCTTTTCCGGGACAAGACTGCCGTTGGACCCGAGCGTGATCGGGGCTACGGCCTGGAGACCGCCCCGCGCGGGATCGGTCAGGATTCCCTGCACGCGGAGCGTGGGGCCGAACAGTTCGGATACGTTGGGTGCGCGAATGTCGCGCGAACGCGTGGCGCGAAAGCGGATGAATTCCGCGGGTGCCCAGACGCCGCCGACCTTCCAGGTTGTGACATTGACCGTCGAACTCGGCTGGAAGTCGCTCGATCGCTTATAATGTGTCCGGCGCACCGCGCCGCTCAGACCCAGCTCGTGGAAGAACGGCGTGTCCCTGAGCAACGGGATTTCGGTTTCGGCATATCCCTCGGTCACATCGATCTTGCCGGAGATGAAGGAGCCGTTGCCCGAGAAGAACTGGTTGGCGAGCGAAAGGGGATCGGCCACGCCGTTGACCTTGTCGCTCCGGAATTCGCCGCCGACCGCAACCGCCACGGGGCCGCCGGGCAAATCGAACAGCTCGCCCCGCACGTTGGCGGCCAGCACATGCTCGGTCGTCTTGTTGGTCTGGAAACCATTTTCCGTGACATAATCGCGCGCCGCCGCAAAGGTCGGGCCATTGGCATAGCCGAACGGGTTGAGCGGAACGCAGGCCGCATCGTCGTTGGTGGTGACGGCGTCGGCATTGACACGGCACACGATCTGCCCCGCGCTGTTGCGCACCGCGTCCACGGCTTTCAGCACGCGCGCCGCGATGCTGCCATTGGTCGTATCGCTGCGGAACTTGTTGAGGCCGAACTGATAATAGGCGTCGAAGTCCCAACCACCGCCGATGTCATATTCGACCGACGCGACCGCGCGATAGACATTGTTCCGGATGCGGATGTCCGCCTGGCCGACATCGTCGAAGCCCTTGCCCAGCGTGAAGGATGCCAGGCCGCTCGCGGCAAGCAGCGTCGGAATGTCCAGCGTCGGATCGGCCGACCGGGGCAGGAACGCATTGTCCGCCATGATGGTGATCGCGGTGTTGCGATAGGCGACGCCGCGATGGCGACCGGTGAGATGACCGTAGCTGGCGTTCAGGCCGATCTTGAGGTCGTCGCTCGGCTCCCAGCTGAGGTTCGCCATCGTCGAATAGCGCTCGGTCGGCGAGACGATGTACAAGCCCTTGAAATAGATGTTTTCGCCATCGCCGTTGCTCTCTCCGCCGACCTGGTAGAGATTGTTCGCCATGGTTCCGAACTGGAAGCGGCGGGGCGTGCCGTCATTGTTGAACGTGATACCGTCGATCGGGCGGAGAGCGGGCAATAGTCGACCGGCATAGGCCGCATTCGGCGGCGTGGTGACGCCGTTATAATTGGCCGTCCATGGAATGACGTTCGAGAGGATGTTGTTCGCCGGAAGACTCGTCAGGCCCGGGTTGCGACCCCAGTTCAGCCATTCTTCCCGGCACCAGTCACGCTCCGGACAGCCGCCGACGCCGCGGCTTTTTTCATATTCGCCGCCGATGACGAGGTTGGCGTTGCCGCCAAGCTCGAAGCCCGCGGCCGCACCGAACTGCGTCGTGGAATTGTCGCCATATTTCGAAATTCCTTGCTGGGCGGTCACGCGAAAGCCCTCGAGTTTTTCGTTGAGGATCAGGTTGACCACGCCCGCAACGGCATCGGAGCCATAGACCGCGGACGCGCCGCCGGTGACGACCTCGGCGCGCGACAGCAGGATGGACGGGATCATGTTGGTGTCGACGGTCGATTGGGTGGTCGAAGGCACGAAGCGCTTGCCGTCGACCAACGTGAGCGTGCGAACCGAGCCGAGCCCGCGCAAGTCGAGGATGCGGCCCCCGACATAACCCGCGGCGGCGCTGAGGCCGGACGACGCCGGCGTCTGGGTGGCCCGGAAGGAGGGAAGCTCGTTGAGCGCGTCGCCGATATTGCTCGACCCTCGCGCCTCCAATCGGTCGGCGCCGATCACCGACACCGGCGTCGGCGCGTTGAATCCCGTCGCAAGTCGCGACCCGGTCACCACGATGGCCGCGTCTTCCTCCGCGGTGCCGTCATCCTGCGGCTCCGCCGTTGCGGGTGCAGCCTCCTGCGCCCAGGCTGGAATGGCCCAAAACGACGCGACAAATGCTGCCCCCAAAGCGACCCGACTCGCGCCCTGGCCCATGGCCGATCGACCGAAATTCCCCACTTTCATCCTTCTCTCTCCCATTTGGACGATCTCATGCCGCCAATTAGTAGTAAGGTATCTATATCTGATTTTATATAGAAAGCTACCATTTATTCGGCGCACCGGATAATCTATGGAATTGGCTCACAACATATGGAAAAATAAGTGAATTTCTAACGGCCTCCCCTGATCGCTCGACGCCGATCCGAAAATTCGCTTCTCGCGCAGGCAGTCCGGTGCAGGCGGAACTCTTTCCCCGCTGCTGCGCTATCCCGGGCGATGGAACTCAACGCGCCGATACTGGTCCACTGGATCGACCTCGACCTGCTGTCGCGGCTCGGGGTCGCGGCGGTGCTGGGGCTGCTGCTCGGGCTCGACCGCGAGGTGCGCGGGAATGCGGCGGGGTTTCGCACCCACGGGCTGATCTGCTTCTCGGCCGCGGCGATGACGGTGTCGATCATTTCGCTTTATGGGCAGATCGGCGGCGACCGGTCGGATCCTTTGCGCATCTTCGAGGCGACGGGCGCCTTCATCGGGATCATCGGCGCGGGGCTGATCGTGTTCAGCAAGGGCGAGGTCAAGAACCTCACCACCGCGGCGCATCTGTGGCTCGCCGCGGTGATCGGCATCGCGTGCGGCGCGGCGCAATGGCCGCTGGTCGCGATCGCGAGCGTCATCAGCGTCGTGATGCTGACCGTGCTGGGCTTCGTCGAAAGCTTCTGGGAACGCCGGCGCAAACCCGACGACGAGTGAAGCGGCTCAGGCGTCGTTCGCCGCGGCCAGCTTCGCCGCGCGGATATCTTTCTTCAACACCTTGCCGACCTTCGAGCGCGGCAGGTCGGGCCAGATTTCGAGCTCCTTGGGCGCCTTGACGCTGCCGATCGCGGCCTTGACCGACGCGATGATGTCGGCGGGGTCGGCGTCCTGCCCGGCGCGCAGCTGGACCACCGCGCAGACGCGCTCGCCCCATTTGTCGTCGGGCAGGCCGAACACCGCGCCATCCTGCACCGCGGGATGCGCGAGCAGCGCCGCCTCGACCTCGGCCGAATAGACATTGAAGCCGCCGGTGATGATCATGTCCTTCGCGCGGTCGACGATGAACAGGAAATTGTCGGGGTCGAGATAGCCGATGTCGCCGGTGCGGTGCCAGCCGTTCGCCGTGGCTTCCGCTGTCGCCGCCGGGTTCTTGTAATAGCCGTCCATGACGAGGCTGCCCTTGACGACGATCTCGCCGCGCTCGCCCGGCGGCAGTTCGCGGCCTTCGCCGTCGAGGATTGCGACGCGGACGAGCGGCCCCGGTCTGCCCGCCGAGGACAGGCGATGCCGCGCGACCGACCCGTCGGGGTTCAGATGATCCTTGGGCGCCATCATCGAGATCATCATCGGCGCCTCGGTCTGGCCGAAGAGCTGCGCCATCACCGGGCCGAGCTTGCCGATCGCCTCTTCGAGCCGCGCGGGGGAGATCGGTGCGGCGCCGTACCAGAAGCAGTGCATCGCCGAGAGATCGGTCGCGGGCAGCGCCGGGTGGTCGAGCAGCATGTAGATGAGCGTCGGCGGCAGGAATGTATGCGTCGCGCGGTGGCGCGAGGCGAGCGCGAGGAACTCGCCGATGTCGGGATAGGGCATGATCACCACCTCGCCGCCATGCGCCATGATCGGGAAGGTGAGCACGCCTGCCGCATGGGTCAGCGGGGCCATCGCGAGATAGACGGGGCGGCCCGCGAACGGATAGCCCATCAAGGTCAGCGCGGTCATCGCCTCGAGATTGCGGTTCGTCAGCATCACGCCCTTGGGGTGACCGGTGGTGCCGCCGGTGCCGGGCAGCATTGCGAGATCGCTGACCGAGGCTGCGGCGAAGGGGGAATCGTCGACGTCCGCGAGCCATTTGTCGAGCGACGGCGCGAACGGCTGATCGGCATCAAGGCAGACGAGCAGGGTCAGCTTGGGCAATTGTCCGCGCAACTCGTCGACGAGGTCGGCGAACTTGCTGTGGAAGATCAGCGCCGTGCAGTCGAAATTGTCGAGCACATAGGCGTTCTCCGCCGCCTCGTTGCGCGGGTTGATCGGGCACCAGACCGCGGCGGCGCGCGAGATGGCGAAGACGCAGGCGAAGGCGGTGGGATCATTGCCCGACAGGATTGCGACATGCTGGCCCGGCAGGATGCCCGATGCGTGGAGCCCGCGCGCGACGCGGTGTGTGAGCGCCTGCACCTCGGCGTAGGACAGGCTCTGCCCGTCCATCGTCAGGCAGGGGGCGTGAGCGCCCAGCGACGCCCCCTTGTCGAGCCAATCGACCAGCCGCATCGCGCGCGCCTCCTCAGTCGTTGACCGTGACGATCGGTTTCAGCACCAGCCCGAACTGGCGCAGCGTGCCGAGAATCTCGCGGTGCCCGAAGGCCTGGCATGCCGAGGCGAAGCCGGTGCGGCGCGGCGCTTGTTGCAGCAAATTCGCCGCCGCCCACGCCTGCATCAGCCCCGTCTGCTTGTAGTTGCAATTGCCGTGGATCAGCACATGAACGCGGCCCAGCGGGCCCGAGGCATAGACCGAGTCGATGCTGGTGTTGAGCCGCGGATTTTCGCGCGGCGGCATGTCGCCCTGGACCGATTCCGCCATCTTGGCGAGCGCGGCTTCCTGCTCCTTGAACGGCAGCGGCTTGATGTCGGTGTCGATCATCTTGGTCATCGCGACGACATTGTCCATCACCTCGCGCGCGAACACCCCGCCATAGACCTTGACCGTCGACACGCGCGGATCAGCCTTGAACCAGATCGGGTGCGAGGTGCCGCCCCACGGCAGCGTCAGCGCGGTGGCGTGCTGGCCGGGGACCTGGCATTCGGTCGTCGTCAGCGTCGGCCACTGTACATATTGATTATTCTCGAGATAATACCAGTCGGCCTTCAGGATGGTGAAGATCGTCTGGACCGAAGCATAGGTCGGGAAACCCTTCCACAGCACCAGCATGTCGAGCGTGTCGAGCCCGGGCATCGTCTCGAGCGCAATATTCGCGGCGATCTCGCCGGTCGTGTACATCTGCGCGACGCAGGGGGAGAGCAGCAGGCCCTTCTTCGCGAAGGCGTCGCCCCATTTTTCCTGCGCCAGCAGCATCCAGTCCTGCTCGCCGGTGGTGTCGAGATAATGGCAGCCCGCGGCGAGGCTGGCCTCGACCGTCTCGGGGCCATATTTGATGAAGGGGCCGACCATGTTGCACACCACGCGCGCGCCCTTGAACAGCTCCGTCAGCGCCGCGACGCTATGTTCGACCTCGGCGACCTCATAGTCGGCGGTCTCGATCCCGGGGACCTTGTCCATCACCTCCTGCACGCGCTTCGCATCGCGCCCCGCGGCGACGAACGGAATCCCCAGCTCGCGCAGATATTCGCAGACGAGGCGCCCGGTGTAGCCCGACGCGCCATAGACGATGACCGGTTTCTTGCTCATATCCCTCTTCCCTTATTGCTGGAGTGTCGGTCAGACCGCGGTATAGCCCCCATCGACGATCAACTCGCTGCCGCACATATACGCCGCGTCGTCGCTGGCGAGGAACAGCAGCGGGCGGGCGATTTCGCGCGTCGTCGCCATGCGCCCGAACGGAATCGCGCCGACCGTCGCCGCGGCGAAATCGCCCGCGGCGTCGCCAAGGCTGCCGACCGCATCGGCGACCAGCTTGGTCTCGCAATAGCCCGGATGCAGCGAATTGATCCGCACCGGCCAGCCCTTGCGCGCGCAATCGACCGCAACCGCCTTGGTCAGCATCGCGACCCCGGCCTTGCTGGCGTTGTAGGCGGGGAACAAGGGCTCGGCGACGTTGGCGGCGATCGACGCGACGTTGACGATCACGCCGCCCCTGTCCTTCATCGCGTTGATTCCGGCGCGGGTGCCGAGGAACACGCTCTCCAGATTGACCGCCATCAGCCGTTGCCATTCGGCCAGGCTGGTGTCGACGACCGATTTCAGGAAGCCCATGCCGGCATTGTTGACGAGAATGTCGAGCCAGCCGTCGCGTGCGACGATGTCGGCGATCAGCGCGTCCCACGCGGCTTCGTCGGATACGTCTTGCTGCCGCGCCTCGGCCTTATGCCCTTCGGCGCGGATCGCGGCGGCGGCACCTTCCGCTTCGTCGCTGTCGATATCGGTGATCGTCACCGACGCGCCCTCGCGCGCAAATTCCTGCGCCGCGGCGAGCCCGATGCCGCGCGCAGCGCCGGTGATCAGCACGTTCTTTCCCGTAAAACGCATCATCGCATGTTCCTTGGTAAAATAGGGGTGGGACCGGCGAGCGGGAGGAGGATTGCCCGCCGGCCCCCGGGGGTGACCCATCAGAACTTCGCGGTGAGCTCGACCCCATAGGTCCGCGGCGTGCCGCGGTTCAGATAGTCGAGCCCGAAGATGTCGATGTTGAGGCCGTAGCTGTAGTAGAATTTATTGGTCAGATTCCTGGCCCATAGGCTGGCGGCATAATTGCCATGCTCGAAGGTCAGGCGGCTGTTGACCAGCCAATAGCCCGGGTTGCCGCAGGTGATCGCGGGACCCGCGGGGCGGACATTGCCGGGGGCGCCGGCGCGATCGCAGGGGTTCTGGCCATAGTCGCCGAACGGGTCGAAATAATATTTGCCGGTGTAGGCGGCGTCGCCGCGCAAGGTCAGCTTGCTGTCGTTCTTGTCGAAGATATCCCAGTCGAACCCGGCCGAGAAGGTCGTGCGCGGCGCGTTGGGGAAGGGATTGCCGTTGACGTTGCGCGTCGGGCTCGACGGATCGGTCGGGTCGATCACATTGCCTTTGTATTTGCTGCGCAAGAGGCTCATCGACGCGTCGAAGCGCAGCCAGTCGGCCGCCTGCACCGTCAGCTCGGCCTCGCCGCCATAGAGGCGCCCGTTGGCGCTGCGGGTGAAAGTCGTCGCGCCGATGACCTGCGTCACCTGGTGGTTCTTGTAGTCATAATAGAAGCCCGCGAGGTTGAGCTGCACGCGCCGGTCGAGGAACCGCATCTTGAGCCCGCCTTCATAGGCGTTGATCTGCTCGGGCTGGATATAATAGACCTGATTGGTCCCCTGATAGGCAAGCCCGTTGAAGCTGCCGCTGCGATAACCGCGGCTGTAGTTGAGATAGCCCATGATATCGTCGGCGAAGTCGTAGCTGATGTTGACGCGGCCGGTCAGGCGGTTCGCCTTCTCATTCTGTTCGAGCGCCGGGGCGTTCGGATCATAGGGGAAGGTATAGGGGATGGTGCTCGCGCGGATCGTACCGCCAAGGTCGTAGAGCACGGTGCGGCCGTTCTGATATTTGACCTTGTCCATCGTGTAGCGCAGCCCGATGCTGACGGTCAGCGCATCGGTGAGGTCATAGCTGCCGTCGAAATAGATCGCCGCCGACGGCCGCTTGATCGTGTAACTCTGCTCGCCGCTGATCGGGCCAAAGGGCGGGGCGCCCGCCGCGCGGCACGCCGCCGAGATCGCGCCGCCGAAACCGCCGCCGCCCGAATTATTGACCTGGATATCGGTGAGCAGCGCGATCAGCGAGCGCGCGTCGAGGAAGCCGTTGGGGTTGCCCGTCGGCACCGCGGAGCAATTGGCGGGGTTGGTGGGATCCAATGCGGGATTAACCGCGAAAGCCGGCACTAAGGCGGCGGCCTGCGGCGCCGACACGGGGGCGTTGAAGAAAGAGGTCGGAACGCCCGCGCCGAGCAGGATCGGTTTCAGCACCCCGAAAAAATCGATCTCGTTGCGCGTGTCGATCTTGTCGACGCCATAATAGAGGCCGGCGACGAGGTTGAGCCGGTCGCCCTTGTAATTGAGCCGCAGGTCCTGATTGAAATTCTTGCTCACCGAATTGTAGCGCAGCGCGCAGACGCTGTTCGGCGATCCGTCGCAATCGAAGGGCGAGTTGCGATATTTGCCGCCGTCGTAGCCGGTGATCGAGGTGAGCGAGAGCGTGTCGCTGAGCTCGACCGCGATGTTGAGCGCGACCCCGCGCGACGAGGTGAAATAGCGTCCACCGGTATCGGCGGCGACCTCGTTCTTGCCGAGCGGCGCGCCGCCGTTCTGCGCCGGATCGAAGCGCGAATAGCCCAGCACGTCGCGGTCGCCGGCAAGCTGGCCCAGCGCATAGGGGTTGGGCGCCAGCGGATTGTCGCGCGCGAAATAGCCCTTCAGGTTGATGTCGACCGTGTCCGACGGTTTCCAGCGCAGCGAGACGCGCCCGGCGATGGTGTTGGTGGTGCCAACGTCGCGGTTCTGCACCGGGTTGAACTGCCAGCCGTCGCCCTTGGCGACGGTGCCAGCGACGCGGATACCCAGCTTGTCGGGAACCAGCGTCGCCTCGAGCGCGCCCTCGACGGTCTTGGTGTCGTAATTGGCGTAGCCGACGGTCAGCGTGCCGTTGCTCGCGCCGAGTTCGGGTTTATTGCTGAAGAAGCTGATCGCGCCGCCGGTGGTGTTGCGGCCGTAAAGCGTGCCCTGCGGCCCGCGCAGCACTTCGACGCGTTCGAGGTCATAGAGTTGCTGGCCGTGGCTGGCGCGGAAGCTCTGATAGACTTCGTCGACATAGACCCCGACCGGCGACGCGGTCGAAGCGGAAAACTCGTTCGCCACCGACACGCCGCGCAGCGAGAAGTTCGGCTGGGTGCGGCCATAGGGCGTGGTGATCTGAAGGCTGGGGACAAAGCCCTGCAGGTCGGAGGTTTCGGTGACCCCGCGGGATTCGAGCTCCTCGCCCGCGAGCGCCGAGACCGCGACGGGGACGTCCTGCAGGTTCTGTGCGCGCTTCTGCGCGGTGACGACGATCTCGGCGATGCCGCCGCCGTCGGAAACGCCACCGGCTTCGTCGGCCGGCGCCGATGCGTCCTGCGCAAGTGCGGGGGCGTGCCATCCGATCAGCATGGTGGTGGACAGGCAGGTCGCCAGAAAAGCCTTGTTGGTCATATCGTCTCTCCCACGGCTTGCGGCCCGTACGTTGCGAGGCCGTCGATGAAGGAGAAGCTATGGCGGACCCGGGCAGGGCGACAGGTCGGGCGGCGGGGGGAATGATGGGGGGGATGCTTGCCGCAGGCGGCGCATGGCTATAGCCATGGGGGACAGATGGAGGGCGACGCATGACCATCCAACCGGGATCGAGGACCGAGGCCAAGGCGCATCTTCGCGTCGTGACCGACCGCGGCGCGGCGACGCGCGTGCCGCCCAAATATCGCCCACCGCGTTTCCCCTCCGATCTTGTCGGTCTCGACCACGCCGCCGAATGGCTGGGCCGGCTGGCGCAGCGCGAGCTCGCGCTGGTGCAGGCGCCCGCGGGTTATGGCAAGACCGCCTTCTGCGCCGCGTTGTTCGCCGAAGCGCAGGCCGCGGGCTGGCGCGCGGGCTGGGTCTCGTTCGATGCCGAAGACGATGGCCAAGCGGCCACGGCGCATATCGCGAACGCAATCGGGCTGGCGTGCGGCGAGGCGTCGGATTCCGGCCACTTCGACGTGCCGGTTTCGGAGGAGGCGGCGAAACTCGCCGAAGCGATCGACCGCGACGACCGGCCGCTGCTGCTCGTTCTCGACGATGTCGATCGGCTTGCCGGCCTGGATGCGACGGCGCTGCTCGGCGCCTTGTTGTGTCACCCGCCTGCCCGTCTGCACCTCGTCCTTGTCGGGCATAGCGCGCGCGCCGTTCCCCTCGACGCGGTCGAGCGGCGCGGCATGGCGCTGCGGATCGACCGGACCGACCTCGCACTGGACGATGCGGCGGGGCATGCCTTCCTGTTCGCCGCGGGCGCGGCGCCCGACGCGCACAGTGCCGCTGCACTCCAAACGCTGCTCGAAGGCTGGCCCGCCGGCTTCAGGCTCGCGGCGCAGCGCCCCGGGGTGCTGGCGGCGCCCGACTTCGATGGCCTCGTCGCACGGATCGATGCGCATCTGGCGCCCCTGGTCGACGGACTTCCCGATCCGGTTCGCCTGTTCCTGCAGCGCTGCGCAGTTGCGCCGCGGCTCGATGCCGACCTTGGCCGTCTGCTCAGCGGCGACGAAAAAAGCCGCACCCTGCTCCGCGATCTGGCGGCAGGGGGTTTGTTCGTCGAAGCCGAAGAGAATGGGACCTGGTATCGCGTGCATCCGGCATTTCGTGCCATATTGCGGCGGCGCCTCGATCGCGCGGAGCCCGGGCGGGCGGCGCAACTGCACCGTGCCGCCGCGCGTCATTACGCGGCGGCGGGATTGGCCGTCGAGGCGATCGATCAAGCGCTGGCGGCGGCCGATTTCGAGCAAGCGGGCGCGCTCGTAGCCGACGTGGTCCTGCCGATGATCGAACGCGGCCTCACCGATCAGGCCGGCCACTGGATCGCGGCACTGCCGTCCGGCAATATCGCCGCAGTCCCCGAACTCGGCCGCGCGCAGGCTTGGCTCGCGGTACTCGGCGGGCATGCCGATGCCGATATCCCGGCTGGCGGGAGCGACGCCGCGGCGCTCGACCTGCTCCACCGCGCCTATGCCGCCGACCGGCTCGACGAAGCGATCGAGGCCTGTGACCAGATGCTCGCCTCGCCGGGTGATCTTTCGGACTTCGCCGCCGCGATGCTGCGCGGGACGCTGGCGCATGGCGCGCTCAAACGCGGGCTGTTCGGGCTGGTCCACGACGCGGTGCGGCCGCTGCTGCTGCGCGGGCGGGGACGGCCGCTCGACCTGCCGCTTGCGCTCGCGATCACCTCGAAGGCGGCCGCCGCGCGGGCGCAGGGACAGCTCGGCGAGGCCGAACGCCTGCTGCGCGACGCCGCGCAGACGGCCTCGGAACCCGGGCTCGCCGCGGCGCTGGTCGACGCGGCGCTCGCGCGCTGCTGCTACGAACGCGAGGATTTCGACGCCGCGGCGCTGCTGGCGGCGGGCGCGCTGCCGCTGCTCGAGCGCGCCTGTTTCCAGGATGCGCTGCTCAAAGCCTATCTCGTCGCGATCCGCGTCGCGGCGGGTGCCGGACAGGCCGACCGCGCCGCGGCACTCATCGACCGCGCCGAACTCACGGCCTTCGATCGCGGCTGGGCGCCGCTGAAGGCGCTGTGCGTCGTCGAGCGCACACGGCTGCGATTGCCGCAGACGATCGATCCCGAGGCCGTGCTCGCGACCGCCGACGAGGAAGCGGCGGTGCTCGATCCGCTGTCGGCGCCGGGCCGCGCCTTCGCGCTGCTCGCCGAAATGCGCGCCTATGAAGCGATCGCCGCCGGCGACCGCCCGCGGCTGACGCGCGTCGCGGCGCTGCTGCTCCAGCTCGCGTCGAGCGCCGACGATGCCGAACTGCGCACCGCGGCGACGCTGTTCAACATCCTGCCTCAGCTCAGCGGGCGCTGCGACAAGATGGTCGAGCTCGAGACGGTACGTTTCCTCAACCACGCCGCCAGCGTCGGTTTCCGGCGCACGATCGTCGACGTGCTCGACGTGACAGGGGTGCGCGCGGTGCAGAATTTCTGCAGCGAGGCGTACAGCTCGGACTGTTTCCTCGCGCTGCTGCGGCTCGCCGATCCGGCGCGGCACGACCCCGCGCTCGCGGGCACCAACGTCCCCGCGCCGGGCGAGGCCTTCTCCTTCCTGACCGATCGCGAGATCGAGATACTGAGCGCCCTCAACGCCGGCGAATCGAACAAGGAAATCGCCCGCACGCTGCAACTCGCGCCTGAGACGGTGAAATGGCATCTAAAGAATGTGATGCGCAAATTGCGTGCAAGCACGCGCGAAGAGGCGGTGTTCAACGCCTCGACACTCGGGCTGAAGCTGATCGAAACGGCGCCGCGGCGCTGACCCGCCGGAACATCCCCCTATAATTGGGGGGATCGACGCCCGTTCGCGGTAAAACATGGCGTCAAAACCTTCGCTTAACCACATGAGTTACAGAATTATTTCGCCGATTATTCGCTACGGTGACCGCCGACAAAGATATGGACATGCCGGGGGGCGGTTTATATCAGTCGGACTCCTGTTGAAGTCCGTCGGTGGAGGGAGAGACAAGTGGCAATTTCGCTGAACAAGAATTCGAGTGTCAGCCTGTCGAAGGAAGCCGGCGGCAGCGGGCTCACCCGCATCGCGCTCGGCGTAGGCTGGGACATGGCGGCACCGAAAGGATTCTTCGCGAAACTGTCGGGCGGCAATGAGAGCATCGACCTCGACGCCTCGTGCCTGGTGTTCGACGGCGGCGGCAACATCGTCGACGTCGTATGGTTCCAGAAACTGACCAGCGACGACGGCTCGATCCGCCACAGCGGCGACAACCTCACCGGCGAGGGCGACGGCGACGACGAAACGATCATGATCGACCTGACACGCTTGCCGTCCAACGTCGAAACGCTGGTGCTGACCGTCACCAGCTTCCGCGGCCAGACCTTCGACAAGGTGGCCAACGCCTTCGGCCGCGTCATCGACCTTTCGACCAACCGTGAGCTCGCGCGCTACGACATCAGCGAGAGCGGCAGCTATACTGGGCTGATCCTCGCCTCGCTGAAGCGCAGCGGCGGTGAATGGATCTACAAGGCGCTCGGCGAGCGCGCGCAGGGCGTGCATGTCCAGCAGCTCGCCGACCAGTCGCGCAGCCTGATCTGAACCATTAATCCACGATCCGCGTCGCGTTGAAACCGCGACAGCAAGGGGGCATCGATGCAATTGCAAAAGGGTGAAAAGCGCGGCCTCGCCGATCTCGGCGTCGGCAATCGCTGTGAAGTCGCGGTGTCGTTCGGGCTGGCGGGGGTCGACATCGCCGCCTTCGGGCTCGACGCCGCGCGCAAGATCGGCGACGACCGCTACGTCGTGCTCTTCTCCAACCCGCGGACGCCCGAGGGGGCGGTCAGCCTGTCGCCCTCTTCGGACAAGGCGGTGTTCGCGATCGACCTCGACGCGCTGCCCGCCAGCATCGACCGCATCGTCTTCACCGCGACGCACGACGACCGCTCGATCGCGGATGCCAAGCCGCTGCTGGTGTCGATCGACGGCGGCAAGGCCGAATTCAACGTCGCCGAGCATCTGACCAACGAAAAAGCCGTGATGATGATCGAATTCTATCGCCACAGCTCGGGCTGGAAGTGCGGCACGATCGCCGCGGGCTTCGCCGGCGGTCTCGGGAGCCTGATCGGCCATTTCGGTGGCGAGGTTGCCGATGCGCCGGCACCAGCGCCTGCCCCGGCACCTGCTCCCGCGCCCGCGCCCGCACCAGCCCCGGCTCCGGCGCCCTCCGCGCCTATCAGCCTCAAGAAGATCACGCTCGAGAAATCGAGCCCCAGCGTCAGCCTGAAAAAGACCGGATCGACCTTCGGCGAGATCGTGCTGAACCTCAACTGGAGCCAGCCCGAGCAGAAGCGCGGCTTCTTCGGCGGTGGTCCCAAGAATATCGACCTCGACCTCGGCGTGCTGTTCGAGCTGCAGGACGGCTACAAAGGCGTGATCCAGGCGCTGGGCCGCGCGTTCGGCGACTTTAACCGCGAACCCTTTATCCAGCTGTCGGGCGACGACCGCACCGGCGCAGTGTCGGCGGGCGAGACGATCCGCGTCAATGGCCAATATTTCGACCATATCAAGCGGATCGCGGTGTTCGCGCTGATCTATGACGGGGTTCCGAACTGGAACAAGACCGACGGCATCGTGCGGATGACGATCCCCGGCCAGCCCGAGATCGAGGTGCGCCTCGACGAGGGCCGCGACAATTGCCGCCTGTGCGGTATAGCGATCCTCGACAATGAGGGCGGCAGCCTCAAGATGCAGCGCCACATGCGCTATTACCGCGACCAGAAGGAATATGCCGACGACATCGGCATCTTCCTGCGCTGGGCGGCGGGCTCGAAAGACTGACGATTTTTAGGACCGCTGCGGCGGGAAGGGGACAGGATTAGATGTTCAAACATTTCGGCGGCTCGCTGCTGTTCACCGTGGTGGCGCTCGCATTGGGCGGCTGGTACGGCTGGGAGCTTACCGGCACGATCGACGGTGCGCTCGGCGTCGTGTGGATCTGTATCGTGCTCTCGGTGCTCGAAGTATCGCTCTCGTTCGACAACGCCGCGGTCAACGCCTCGGTGCTGAAAGACATGGACCCCAAGTGGCAGCAGCGCTTCCTGACCTGGGGTATCGCGATCGCGGTGTTCGGGATGCGCATCGTCTTCCCGCTGGTGATCGTGATGATCGCGGCGGGCCTCGGGCCGTTCGAAGCGCTGAAACTGGCGCTCAACGAACCCGCCGAATATCAGCGCATCGTCAGCGACGCGCATATCGGGCTGATGGGCTTCGGCGGCGCTTTCCTGGGCATGGTCGGCCTCAAATATTTCTTCGACTCCGACAAGGAGGTCGACTGGATCGCCGCGATCGAACGGCCGCTGGCCAAGGTTGCGGACATCGACGCGGTAGCGATCGGGCTGGTGTTGCTCGGCACCTGGCTGACCTCGACGATGCTGTCCGATGCCGACGCGCTGACCTTCGTCATTGCGGCGATCGGAGGCCTCCTGACCTTCATCGTCGTCGAGATCGTCAATCATGTGCTCGAACCCCCGACGCCGACGACCGGCCAGGTGGCGAAGGCGGGTTTCGGTGCCTTCCTCTATCTCGAAGTGCTCGACGCCAGCTTCTCGTTCGACGGCGTGATCGGCGCTTTCGCGCTCACCAACAACCTCATCATCATCGCCATCGGCCTCGGCATCGGCGCGATGTTCGTGCGCTCGATGACGATCTTCCTCGTCCGCAAGGGCACGATGTCGGAATATCGCTATCTTGAGCATGGCGCCTTCTATGCCATCCTCGCGCTCGCGGTGATCATGTACGTCAACACCTTCCAGCATATTCCGGAGGTGATCACCGGGCTGATCGGTGCGGTGCTGATCGGCATCGCCTTCTGGTCCTCGGTGCGCTGGAACCGCGCCAACCCCGACGGGGATGGCGAGGGCGAGGCGGAAGCCGTCACGGCATGAGATAAAAGGGCGCAATATTACGGCGTGGCCGGGCGGTCCGGCCACGCCAATCAGAAACGGAAAGGATGAAGTTTCATGGCAATCTCTCTTTCAAAGGGCGGAAACGTCAGCCTGTCGAAGGAATCGCCCGGCCTTGACGAGATCATGGTCGGCCTCGGCTGGGACGTCCGCGCCACCGACGGGCAGGATTTCGACCTCGACGCCTCGGCCTTCCTGCTGAAGGAAGACGGCAAGGTGCGCTCGGACGGCGATTTCTGCTTCTATAACAACAAGGATGTCGGCGGCGCCGTGGTCCACCAGGGCGATAACCGCACCGGTGAGGGCGATGGCGACGACGAGCAGATCAAGATCGTGCTGTCGAAGGTGCCCGCCGACGTCGACAAGGTCGCGGTGACCGTGACGATCCACGACGGCGAATCGCGCGGCCAGAGCTTCGGCCAGGTGTCGAACGCCTTCATCCGCCTCGTCGACAACAAGACCGGGACCGAAATCGTCCGCTACGACCTGTCGGAAGACGCCTCGGTCGAAACCGCGATGATCCTCGGCGAAGTCTATCGCAACGCCGGCGACTGGAAATTCCGCGCGGTCGGTCAAGGCTTCAAGGGCGGCCTCGGCCCGCTCGCCGGTAACTATGGCGTCAACATCGGTTGACGCGGACATGATGGAGGGACCGGCGGGCACGCGGCCGGCCGGTCCTTTTCACAGATTTTGAAAGGACGCGGACATGGCAGTGTCATTGAGCAAGGGCGGCAATGTGTCGCTCAGCAAGGAAGCGCCCGGCCTGTCGGCGGTGACCGTGGGCCTCGGCTGGGACGTGCGCCAGACCGATGGCGCGGCCTTCGACCTCGACGCCTCGGCGTTCGTCGTCGGCGCCAACGACAAGGTGCTGAGCGACGCGCATTTCATCTTCTATAACAACAAAGCGTCGCCCGACGGCTCGGTCGTCTATGGCGGCGACAACCGCACCGGCGAGGGTGCGGGCGACGACGAGACGGTCAAGATCGATTTCGGCCGGCTCGGCGCCGACGTGAAGAAGGTCGTCGTCGCAGTGACGATCCACGAGGGGCAGGAACGGAAGCAGAATTTCGGCTCGGTCTCGAACGCCTATGCACGCGTGATCAACGATGCCGATGGCAAGGAACTGGCGCGCTTCGATCTGTCGGAGGACGGCAGCATGAACACCTCGCTGATCTTCGTCGAACTCTATCGCGGCCCGCAGGGCGACATAAAGGTCAAGGCGATCGGCGAGGGCTGGGAAAGCGGCCTTTCGGGTCTGGCCGGCAGCATGGGCGTCAACCTTGGCTGATCGCGTGCCCGGTCTCTGCGGGACCGCGGTCCCGGCATGCCGGGCGCGATGATGCGCATCTGGTTCAATCGCGGTTTTTCGCTCGCGCCGATCGCGGGGCTGATGCGCGCCGCCGATCCGTCGCTCGAAGTCTTCATCAGCGTGTCGCCGTATGCGGCGCGCTATCCCGGGCCGACGGCGACGTGGATCGACGGCGGTTTTGCCGACACTCCAGCCGACGATCGCGACGCCTATCTGGCGTGGGTGCGCGAGACGATCGCGTGCGAGGCGATCGACCTGTTCATCCCGACACGCCATCGCAAGCTGATCGCGGCGGCGGAGCTGCCGTGCCGCGTGCATCTGCCCGCCGACATGGCGACGCTCGCGCTGCTCGACGACAAATACGGCTTTGCCGAGGCACTGGCGGGCGAAGAGCATCACCTGCCCACCCATCTGGCGCAGAGCAGCGGCGAGCTGGCCGAGCTGCTGGCGCGCTGGCCCGACGATGGCACGAGCCCCTGCGTCAAGCCGCGGCAGGGGGTCAACGGGCTCGGTTTCTGGCGCCTGATGGACGTCGATCCGATGGCACATCTGAAAGACCCCGAGCGCCGCCGCATCCGCGCCGAGCTCTACGTCGCGGCGCTCGCCGAGCAGGAAGCGCGCGGGCCGATCGACGATATCGTCGTCATGCCCTATCTGCCCGGCCCCGAAATCTCGTTCGACATCCTGGCCGACGCCGGGCGCCTGCTCAAATATGCCGCGCGGACCAAGATGGCGAACGGCCACCAGCATATCGTCTCGCGCCACCCGCTCGAAGACGCGGTCGCCGCGATCGTGGCGCGCTTCGGCCTCCACGGCCTCGTCAACGCGCAGTTCCGCCGCGCGAGTGACGACAGCTGGAAATTGCTCGAAATCAACGCGCGGCCCGCGGGCGGGGTCGTCTATGCCGACCAGGTCGGCTGCCGCCTCGTCGCCGACTGGGCGGGGCTGCTCACGGGAAGGCTGACCCCCGCGACGATCGACCGCCGCGCGATCGACAGCGAGGTTTCGTTCACCACCGTGGTCCAGGCGGTCGCGGCATGAGAGCGAAAGGGGAGGGGCGATGAACAAGGCGCAACCCGGGGAGCGGCTTGCAGTCGATGACAGTGCCGCGTGCACGATCCGCGTCAGCGGGCGCGGCGCCGACCGCGTCGGCGTGCTCGCCGTCTCGCGCGAGGGCGCCTTCCAGCCGCTCGAAAAGGGCAGCGGCGCCGGCGAGTGGACCTTGTCGGCGATGTCAGACCTCGGCGACCATGCCGAATTGCTGCTCTATATCGTCGACGACCGCAGCGGCGGCTTCGTCAACGACGCCTATCCGCTCACCGTCGATTTCGGCGGAACCAGCTATGATTTCCCCGTGCCCTTCGACCAGCTCGCCGCGGTGATCATCGCCGAGGTCTATCTGCGCAACGGTGCGCGGCGGGTAAAGGTCGCCAACGAGGGCTATACCTTCGGCATCGAGGCCTTCGCGCGCGCGCGCAATTTCCCGGTCGACGCCATTCCGGGGCGCCAGCGCAGCGGCGGCGGTTCGGGCCAGCCGTGGGGCAGCGACCGCCCCGCGCCGCCGCCGGGCACCTCGCTCGGATCGGGCAGCGGCGTGCTCGTCGCGCCGGGGATCGTCGTCACCAACGCGCACGTCATCGAGGGCGGCAACGACTTCAAGATCGGGCGCGGCGGCCAGTCACTGACGATGCTCGCGGTCGATCCGATGCACGATCTCGCGATCCTGCAGGGCGAGGTGCAGGGCACCCCGCTGCCGCTGCGCCATAATTCGCCGATCTGGCTGGGCGAGGCGGTACTTGCCGCCGGCTATCCGCTGATGGACCTGCTCGGCGCCGACCTCAAGGTCTCGACGGGCAATGTCTCGGGGCTGAAGGGGTGGGAGGGCGACGTCGCGCGCTTCCAGTTCACTGCGCCGATCGGGTCGGGCTCGTCGGGCGGCGCGATCCTCGACGAATATGGCAACCTCATCGGCATCACCTCCTCGTCGCTGGCGCACGGAAACCTCCGCGACCGCGGCGCGATCAGCGAGAATGTCAATTTCGGGATCAAGGTTGCGCTGGTGCACGAGATGCTCGCGGCGTCGGGGGTCGATATCCCGGCCACCGGCCTGTCCGAGGACAATAATCGCCGCAACGTCGTGCAGCGGCTGCGCGGCTCGGTGATCAGTATCATCGTCAGCAGCTGAGCCGGGCGGGCAAGGCCATGGGCTTCCGCTTTTCGAAACATATCACGCTGATGCCCGGCGTGCGCGTCGACGCCGGCATCCCGGGGTCGGGGCTCAGCTATCGCGAACGGCTCGACCGTCCCGCGTCGGCCAATCCGCGGCCCCAGCTTCCCGAACGGATCGAGGCCATCCTCGACGGCGACGAGATCCGCTTCGCCGACGATCGCGGTACGCCGATCGACGCCGCGCTCTATCCCGCCGCGCGCCGCGCAATGAAGGCCGAAATCACCGAGCTGCTGGGACGGCATGTCGCGGCGCGCAACGCCCAGATCGACGCACTGCTGGCGCAGCATCACGACATCCCGCCGGGCGTGCGCACTGCCCGGCCTGGCTCGGCCAAGCCGCAGCGCGAAGCCTATCCCAGCGATCAGGCGCATATCGAGGCGGTGATGCTGTGGCGCGCCGCCACGGCCAATGCCCGGCCTTCGGATGCTGGGATCGAGAATGAGCTGCTCGCGGCGCTCGGCGAACTCCAGTTTCCGCGCGAGACCAATATCGCGGTCGAACTGCGCGGCGACCGGCTGCTGCTCGATGTCGACCTGCCCGAGCTCGAGGAGATGCCGAACCTCCGCTGGGCGGCGAATATCGGCTATGCGTCGCTGATCACGAAGACCATCGCGCAAAAGGATGTCGCCGCGCTCTATCTTGGCCATGTCGCCTCGCTGATCCTGCGCTTGATCGGGCACGGTTTTTCGGTCAGTAGCAGCATCCGCTCGGTTGCGGTCTCCGCCTACACGCAAAGGTACGGATCCACCGGCCAACTCGCCGATGAATATGTCGCGGTCGCCGAAATCGACCGCGACGGCTGGAACCAGGTCGATTGCGCCAATTTGCGGGCGATCGACCCCGAGAATCTCCTGCGCCGCTTCGGGGCGAAGCTGGAGGCCAATTCGCGGGGTATCCTGAAGACCCAGCAGCCCTTCGATTAGGGCGCTTTCGTTGACTGGCTGACCGGGCCGAAGCTTTCGCTGCCATCATGATTTCATTATCCCAAGGAAAAATAGCGTCCATGCTCCAAGAGCTGTCCCAGAAGACATCGATCGACCTTGCGACCGGACGGCTGGAGCTGGTGACCGCGGACGGCGTCGACCTCGACGCCTATTGCGATTTCGCGGCGCGCGCGAACCCGAAGCGCGGCTTCCTGATCGTGTCGAAAGTGCTCGGCCGGCACCTGCCCGCGCGCCCGACGGCGATGCGCGAAACGATGGACGCGATGGCGGCGTTGATCGCCGACGACCTGCTTGGCCCGGTCGCTTTCCTCGGCATGGCCGAAACCGCAACCGCGCTGGGGCAGGGCTGTTTCGCGGCGTGGCAGGCGCGGCATCCGGGGCGCGAGGCCGTCTATCTGCAATCGTCGCGGCAACGGGTGGCAGGCGCCGAGGTCGTCGCGCGCTTCGAGGAAGGGCACAGCCACGCGACCTCGCACCTCGTCCAGATCGCCGACCCCGCGATCCGCAAGCTTGCGGCATCGGCGCGGTCGCTGGTGATCGTCGACGACGAATGTTCGACGGGCAAGACCTTCGTCGCGGCGGCCGAGGCGCTGGCCGCGGCGATGTCGCAGCTCGAGCGGATCGAGACGGTGTGCATCACCGACTGGAGCGACCGCGCCTATCTGGACGCGATGCCGCGCCCCAGCGCTGCGCGCGCGATCGTCGAGGGCCGGATGGGCTGGAGCGCCGCGGCCGAGCGATTGCCGGCCGCCGACCTTGCGGCGGGCAGCAACGCGCCGGGCAACGCCCCAACATCGGGCATGGCGAGCCGCACCGGGCTGCTCGCGCCCGAGGCCGCGGCGCGCACGCCGGTCGGCGCCATGCCCGGCGAGCGCATACTCGTGCTCGGCGAAGGCGAGCATAGTTATGAGGCGCTGCGCGTCGCCGAGGAGGTCGAACGCCACGGCGGCATCGCCGCGGTCCAATGCATCACGCGCAGCCCGGCGCTGCTCGGCGGCGCGATGACCAGCCGCTCGATCTTTGCCGACAACTATGGCAGCGGCGCGCCCTGCTTCCTCTACAATATGCTGGGCCACGCGCCCGACCGCGTGCTGGTCGTCACCGAAGTCGCGGCGGACCAGCAGGCCGAGGCCAAGGCCGCGCTCGCCGCGCTCGGTTCGGCGGTGCCGGTCGAGACCATCCTCTGCCACTATGCGGCGGAGGGCTGATCCGATGCGCCCGCTCGTCCTCACCGACCTCGACGACACCTTGTTCCAGACATTGCCCAAATGCCCGCCGGGCATGGAAGGGTTGCGCCAGATGAGCAGCCTGCTCGACGGCAGCCCCAGCGGCTTCGCGACCCCGATGCAGCAGCATTTTCTGCGCTGGCTCGAGGACGGAACCGTGGTCCCCGTCACCGCGCGCGGCCGCGACGTCCTCGCGCGCGTGGCGATCGGACAGGCGCCGGCGATCTGCTCGAACGGCGGCTGCATCCTGGGCGACGACGGCGAGATCGACCGCGTCTGGCACGACCGGCTGGCGGGCGAAGCGCGCCGCGTCGACCCGGTCGCCGATGTCTATCGCACGATCGGCGACCCGCTCTGCACCACCCGCTTCCGCCACTGGATGGTCGAGGAGAATGGCCTCGACCTCTATGTCGTGATCAAGAGCAACCAGCACGACGACCAGGCGCTCGCCGAGCTCGAGAAGGAACTGGCACCGCGCGTGCCGAAAGACTGGCGCTGCCACCGCAACGGCAACAATCTCGCCTATCTGCCCCCCTGGCTCAGCAAGCGCGTCGCGGTGCGCTACCTGATCGATCGCGCGCGCGCCGAGGCGCCCGACCGGCCGGTGATCGGGATCGGCGACAGCGTCTCCGACGTCGGTTTCATGGACCTCTGCGATTTCGCGGTGGTGCCGACGCGCTCGCAGCTTTGGGCGCAGATCGTCGACGGCAATGGCTGGGTCGACTAGCGCCATGACGCGCAATCCTCTCTATCTCGACGCGGCGGGTCACTGGAGCTTCTCGGGCTCCTACGACCCCGAAGACGTCGTTTTCCTGCTCAATCCTGCACAAATCGAGCCGATCGACATTGCCGAGAAGGAACGGCTGATCCAGTCCGGCGCGCGCCATTATTCCGAAATGCTCTCGGCCGAGGCGGTGCCGGGCGAAGCCTATATGCGCCTCTATCACGCCGCGCTCGCCGCCAATGCCGCGCGCCTCCGTCACGATGTCGAGGCGCTCGCCGCCGCGATAAGCGCGCGCGCGCAAACCGCGGAAACCTGCGTCATCCTGTCGCTCGCGCGCGCGGGCACGCCGATCGGCATCCTGCTCAAGCGCGCGCTCGCCCGGCTGGGCGTCGCGGCGCATCATTATTCGATCAGCATCATCCGCGGGCGGGGCATCGACACCAATGCGCTCGCCTATGTCGCGCACCGCCACGGCACCGCGAATGCGGTCTTCGTCGACGGCTGGACCGGCAAGGGCGCGATTCGCGGCGAACTCGACCGCTCGCTCGGCGATGGCGCCACCGGTTTCGCTCCCTTCCTCGCGGTGGTCGCCGATCCCGCCGGGGTCGCCGACCTCGCTGCGAGTTTCGACGATTATGTCATCCCCGGCGGGCTGCTCAACGGCATCGTCTCGGGGCTGGTCAGCCGCTCGGTCCTCAACGACGAACTGGTCGGCCCGCACGACTTCCACGCCTGCCTCGCGATGCCCGAACATGCGGCGCGCGACGTCAGCCGCGCCTATATCGACGCTATCGAGGCGGCGGGCGAGTGGCGGGAAAGCGCGGAACGGCCCTGGTCCGCCGGTGAGGTGGCCGCGGTCCGCCGCGCCGCCGCCGACACCATCGCCGAACTCGCCGCCGAAGCCGGGGTCACCGACATCAATCGCATCAAGCCCGGCATCGCCGAAGCCACTCGCGCGATCCTGCGCCGTGTGCCAGACCGCATCTATGTCCAGCGGCGCGGCGATCCCGACGTCGCGCATATCGCGCTGCTCGCCGAACAGGCAGGGGTGCCGGTGATCGAAAGAAACTTGCGGACCTATCGGGCCGTCACCATTATCAAAGATCTGGGAGCAGAGCAGCAATGAACGCGGTCGAACTGGGTGCCACCCTCTACGTCCCGGCCATCAACCCGACGGCAAAGGGAATCGTCCATGGGGCGATCGACGACCTGCGCTCGGTCGTCATCTGCCTCGAGGATTCGGTACGCGAGGATCAGGTGCCGGCGGCGATGGCCGCGGTGCAGGATCTGCTTGGCGGCTTTGCCGAGCGCTCGCCGGCGCTGTCGGTCTATATCCGCCCGCGCAATTTCACGATGCTGACCCGGCTGCTCCAGATGGACGGGATCGACCGCATCGACGGCTTCGTCCTGCCCAAGGTGACGACCCAGTCGCTGCCCGTGTGGCTGACCGCGCTGATGCACGAGCATCACCGCATCATGCCGACGATCGAGGGCGAGGAGGCCTTCGACCGCGCGGCGCTCGCGCGCCTCTGCGACCAGCTGCAACCCTATGCCGAGCGTGTGTCGGCGGTGCGCATCGGCGGCAACGACATCCTCGGCCTGCTCGGCATCCGCCGCTCGCGTTTCCGCACCGCCTATGACGGCCCGCTGGGCAGCGTCATACGCGACATCACCGGCACCTTCATCCCCAACGGCTTCGGCGTCGCGGCGCCGGTGTTCGAGCATTTTTCCTCGCCCGACGTGCTGCGCCGCGAGGTCGAGCAGGACATCGAGCATGGCCTGCTGACCAAGACCGCGATCCACCCCGAGCAGATCGCGATCATCCACGCGGTCTATCGTCCCGACGCTTCCGAAATGGCCGAGGCGCGCGCGATATTGAGCCAGGAGGCACCCGCGGTGTTCGGCAGCAACGGCAGCATGTGCGAACCCGCGACGCATGCCCCCTGGGCGGGCATGATCGTGCGCCGCGCGCAGGCGCATGGCGTCGCCGGCCCCGATCAGCAGGCCGACGTACGGGTGGCATGAGCGGCGGCGCGCCTCGATGAGCGGGCTGGAACTCGAACCGCCTTCGCCGTCGACGCCGCCACCCGCGCGGCAGGGCGGGGGTAGCGACGTCGCGCTCGATGGGGCGACGGTCGCGCGGCTGAAGGCGGTCGCGCGCGAATTTGCCGGCGCCTTCGTGTCGATCGACACGCACAGCCCCGAGTTCGACAGCAAGGCGGCGCAGATTTCGGCGCTCGGCGGCCGCGAGGTGAAATTGCTCTCCGACCAGGCGCGCGCGACGATGTCGCGCAGCGGCGGCCGCGGTGGCGCGGTGACGGCGGTGCACACGCATCTCGAGCGGTTGCGCGCGGTGGTCGAGCGGCTCAATCCTGGTACAGGCGACGAACTGCTGCGGCCGCGCCGATTGCTCGGGCTCTTCCCGGCAGGCAACCGGCTGGTGAGCTATTTCGACCGCTACCGCGACGCCGAGGGCGAGATCGAAGCCGCGCTGGCGGCGCTCGCGGCGAGCCGCGACCTGCTGCTCCAGGACAATATTGCGATCGAGCGCTTCCGCGCCGCGACCTGGCCGCTGCTCGCCAGCCTCGCCGAAGCGGTCGAGATGTCGGGCCATCTCGACGCGCGTTTCGAGAAACTGGCGTCGCAGCTCGACCATAGCGATCCCGCAAAGGCGCAGCGGCTCCGCTCGACCGCGCTGTTCCAGGCGCGCCAGCGCCACGGCGACCTGCTGACGCAGATGGCGGTATCGCAGCAGGGCTATGCGATGCTCGGGATCATCCAGGCCAACAATATCGAGCTGATCAAGGGGATCGACCGCGCCTCGGCGACGACGGTCGCCGCGCTGCAGACCGCGATCGTCGCGGCGCAGACGCTCGCCAACCAGCGCATGGTGCTCTCGCGCATCGGCGGGGTGACCGCCGCCGCGGGCTCGCTGCTCGAACGCGCTTCGCAGGCGTCGGCCGACGGCAACGCCAGCTTCGCGCTCGATAGCGCCGAGGCGGCCGGGCAGGTCGCGGCGCTGCGCGCGGCCTTCGCCGACGTCACCGCCTCGGTCGACGCGCTCGACGACCAGCAGCGTTCGGCGCTGAGTGCGCTTTAGTGTCCTTGGAAAGCCCGATGGGCAAGGCTATGGACGGGGGTGACGTGACGGCAAAAGGTGGGAAAAAGACGGGATGAGCATGTTTCGACGGCTCGGCCGCCTGTTCGGCGGGGAGGCGGATGCACCGCGCGGCAACCCCGCGCCGCCGCCGCCCGTACCGCCGCCCGCGCCGCCGCCGCCCGCCTTCGACTATGGCGACGAGCGCATCCCGAAGAGCGCGCAGGCCAAGATCCAGGCGATCCTCGAATCGATCACCGCGGTCGAAAAGGCGATGGAGCGCGAACAGGTGCCGAGCTTCAGCCGCGTCGACACCGGCCAGATGCGCGACATCCACCTGCCCAAGCTGGTACAGAGCTATATCGACGTCCCCGCCAGCCACCGCGGCGAGATTTTCCGCAAGACGGGCAAGTCGGCGAGCTTCCTGCTCGATGCCAGCCTCGACAAATTGCAGGAGCGCGTCGATTCGATGCTGCGCGACCTGGCGCAGCACGACATCGACGCCTTCACCAACAACACGCAGTTCATAAACGAACGCTATTCGGACGACGAAAACCCGTTCCGCTGATCTGAAGGAGCCGCAAGCATGACCGAATTTCGCAGACTGGAAGAAGCGGTCGAGGCCGGCGGAGTCCGGATCGAGAAATATCGCTTCGTCGAGAAGAGGCTGATCACGCGCGGCATGCCGACCGCCGAGGGCGGGGTGCATTATATCGTCGAGAATACCGACGTCTTCCAGCTGTGCATCAAGCTCAGCGGCGGTGCGGTGATGCTCGAACCCGGCGCGCTCCAATATATGCACGGCAAGATCGAATCGACCGTCCAGCAGCACGAGGACAAGGGTTTCTTCGGCCGCGCGCTCGCCTCGGCGGGCACCGGCGAATCGGCCTTCGCCACCAAATTCTCGGGCCATGGCACGATCTGGACCGAGCCCGGCCGCCGCAACTTCATCATCGGCGAGATCGACGGCGATTCACTGCTGCTCGACGACAAGGCCTTCTACGCCTGCGGCGCTGGCATCCAGCTGACGACGCACCGCCACAACACCATCGCGGGCGTGCTCGGCGGCAACGGGCTGGTGCAGCCCAAGATGAGCGGCAAGGGGGTGTTCGCGGTCGAGGCGCCGGTGCCGGTCGAGGAGATCGACATCGTCGAGCTCGACGGCAGCCAGGAACTCACCGTCGACGGCGACTTCATGCTGATGTTCTCGGCCGAGCTCAGCGTCACCATCGGCCCGCTGGTCAAGGGCCTCCGCAACGCGCTGCGCAGCGGCGAGGGCTTCGTCTACAAGCTCAACGGCCGCGGCACCGCCTGGCTGATGCCGACCGCGAAGGTTAGCTAGGTTTCTCGACTGGAGTCCGTATTGGAGGCCTTAGATCGCCCCTCCCCGGCGGGGAGGGGTTGGGGTGGGGGAGCGAGGCCGTCAGGCCGCGCGTCCGCGCTGGCGTCGGAGCACCCCCATCCAACCCTCCCCCTCGAGGGGGAGGGCTATTACGACCCGGACCTGAGCAAGGCAGTTTCTAGAATTTGACGCTCAATCCGGCGGTGATCCGCCGGTCGGTGAGCCCTTGGAAGCACAGCAGCGCCTTGTTGTTCACGCAATATTGGTTCTGGTCGCCGCGCAGCAGGTTGATGCCCTCGACCCCGACATTGATGTTGTCGGTGATGTCGTAATTGATGCTGGCGTTGAGCTGTCCGCGCGCGCCGTTGATCAGCGGCAGGCCGAAGAAGAAGGGATCGTTCGACACATAGCTTGACCGCCATGTGTAGCGCAGCCGCGCGTTCAGCCCGTATTTGTCGTAGAACAAGGTCGCGTTGTAGGCATATTTCGACAGGTTGGTCAGCGTGATCAGGTCGCGCGAACCCGGAAAACCAAGCTGTGTGAACACCGTCCGCGGGCCGTCTGCGGCACGATATTCGCGCGCCGACCCACCGGTCTTCTGATAGGTGAAATTGCCGATGACGCCGAAGCCCGAGGCAAAGCCCAGCGTGTCTTCCCACGCCGACAGGTCGTGCTGGAAGGCGACTTCGATGCCCGTCTGCGTGGTGCTGCCCGGGACGTTGAAGGTCGAGCTGCGCGGCACGCAGATGCCGACGCCCTGGATCGGGTTGTTGATGTTGCGGTTCGCGATCGGGTTATAGATGCCGCCGCCGGGGCAGGCGGGGTCGATCGAGATGTTGAGATTGCCGTTCGCGTCGAGGTTGGGCGCCGGGTCCTCCTGCCGCTGTGCGAACAGGTTCGTGCGGCTCTTGTGGAAGAAGCCTATGCTGATCAGGCTCGATGGCGCGAAATAATATTCGCCCGAGAGGTCGAACGACCACACCGCTTCGGGGACGAGGTCGGGGTTGCCCACCGCGACCGGCGTGTTCGCGCCGGTGCCGAAGGAGAAGGAGGTCGACAGCGTGTCGAAATTCGGCCGCCTTATGTCGCGTGCGATCCCCGCGCGGACCAGCAATTTGTCGGCGGGTTCGAGCACCAGGCTGAAGCGCGGCAGCAGGAAGCTGTAGTCGCTGTTCGCGACCGTCTGCCCGGTGACCGCGCCATTGGCGATATTGTTCCCGATCGACGAGAGTTTGGTGTGCAGCCAGCGGAAACCGGCGTTGCCGCGCACCGGCATGCCCGCGATGTCGCCCTCCATATTCGCCTGGAAATAGGCGGCGTTGGTCACTTCCTTGATGCTGAAGAAGCCCGCGAAGGATTCGGTCGGCGTCGCGAGCGAGGCGACCGCCGGGCCTTGCGTCCGCGCCGCATTGCTCGCCGCGATCGCTTCGTTGAGCGCTGCGAGGACGCTCGCGGGATCGCGGAAGGCGAGGCCGCCGTCGATCAGCAGGAAGTCGGGGAAATAAAGCTCGCGCCCGTCGGCGGCGTTGAAGTTGCTCGGACCGGGGATCAATATGTCGGAGAAAAGGTCGCCCGACGGCCGGTTCCACGCGGTGGTGGTGTTGGTCAGGCTAACATTGTTCGAAAACTCGCTATTCTCGGCCGAGGTCCGGTTCCAGCGCCAGCCGAAGTCGACCGAGGTCACGAAGGGGTTGAGGTCGGTGGTGTCGTAAGTGAAGTCGAGCCGCGCCGCGCGCTCCTCGTTATCCGTCGAATTGGCGCCCTGTGTCACCTGCTGCAGCTGGTAATTGGCGGGGTCGAGCAATTGCGCGGTCGTCGGCGCGAACGAGCTCGCCTGGTCGATGCCGAATTGCAGCGTGCCGCCGCGCAGGTCGAATTCGATCGGCACGCCATTGTCGATGCTGCGCCCGATCACCGGCTGCGGCCCGTTGGGGTTGATAAAGTCGAGCGTGGTCGAGAAATTGGGGAAATCGGATTTGGAGGTCGACAGCGACAGCTCGGCGCGCAAGCTCAGCTTGTCGGTCACCTGCCACTCGGTGCCGAGGTCGAACACGCGGCTCTTGGTCACGCGCGCGCCGGTGTCGCTCGATGTCCTGAGGTTCGGGTCGATCACCGTGCCGGTCGAGCCGCCGATGCCGATGGTGCCCGCCAGTGCCGCCTGCACGGTGCCGAGGTCGATCGGGCCATTGGGGCCGTCGAGCGTGCCGAAGTCGACGGTTTCGAAATCGGTGTTGTTCATCGCATCGACGACCGAGGGCGTCGCGGTGCCCGAAATCTGGACGCGGTGGCTCTGCTGGCCGCGCTGCTGGTTGTTCAGCGTCGCGTCGAAATAGAATTTGAGGTCGTCGCCCGGCTTCCACTCGAGCGCGGCGGTGCCGTTGTAGGTCTCATATTCGTAATTCTCGAGCCCCTGCTGCAGGAACTGGATGCGCAGGAAGGGAAAGGCCTCGGCACTCGGCCCCGAGCCCGGCAGGACGAGCGCGTCGCGGTCGACGCGCGGCTTGAACGAGGCGACGTCCTGCCGCGCATAGCTGCCGCTCACCACGATGCCGATCTCGCCGATGCCGGTGTCCCACCGGTTGCCCAGCGTCGCCGACACGCGCGGCAGCGTCGATTTGGAAAGGTCGCTATTCTCCATCTGCACGCGCGCCGCGATCAGCGGGTCCCTGAGGTCGAGCGGGCGGATCGTGCGCAAATTGATCGTGCCGCCGACCGATCCTTCGATCGTCTGCGCGGTCGGAACCTTGGTGACCTCGACCGAGGCGATCAGCGCGGCGGGCAGATCCTCGAAGCTGATGCCCGAACGGCCGGCGCCCGACCCCACGGTCGAAACGCCATTGATTTCGGTGCGGTTGGCGTCGGTGCCGCGGATCTGGACGGCGTTACCGACCCCGGCTTGGCGGGTGATCTGGACCCCGGTGACATTTTCGAGAACTTCGGCGAGGTTCTGGTCGGGCAGCTTGCCGATATCCTCGGCCTGGATGACCTCGACGATATTGTCCGAGGTGCGTTTCTCGCCCAGCGCGGTGGCAAGGGAGCTGCGGATGCCGGATACGACGATCGTGTCATCGCCCGCCGCGTCGGTCGCGGTGTTGTCCTGTGCGGCGCTGTCCTGCGCGAAGGCGGGGACGCCTAGCAGTGCGGTCGTTCCCAGCAGCGCCGCCGCAAAATTCATCTTGCCGCGCGAAACGCGCACGAGGCTGGCCCGAATCATGTCCCTCTCCCTCCCTGGTCTTGTTTGGAGCGAGGCTCCTCCTGTCAGGCCAATATGTCAACCCATGATTCATACCAAAGTCCGGTTGATATTGTCCTACCTCTTGTATAGACCAGTGAGCGAGAATCAGAAAATGGGTGAGGCACAGTGCAGATAAGGGCGGTTCTAACGGCAGTCTTGCTGGTCTCGGCGGCGCATCCGGCGCTCGCGCGCGACCTGCTCGTCGCCGACCAGGCGCAATATCAAGCCGCGGTCAAAAAGGCGCAGCCGGGCGACAATATCATCCTCGCCGACGGCGAATGGCGCGATTTCCAGATCATCTTTATCGGGACCGGCACTGCAGAAAAGCCGATCGCGCTGACCGCGCAGACCAGGGGCAAGGTGCTGCTCACCGGCCAGTCGAACCTGCGCCTCGGCGGCCGCCACC
The DNA here is from genome assembly GCF_058806755.1 of Sphingopyxis sp. GW821-FHT12F08. Lineage (NCBI taxonomy): Bacteria > Pseudomonadati > Pseudomonadota > Alphaproteobacteria > Sphingomonadales > Sphingopyxidaceae > Sphingopyxis > Sphingopyxis sp. GW821-FHT12F08. The sequence goes on along the minus strand of NZ_JBXAQA010000002.1, from coordinate 349,161 downwards.
TGCTCGTTTCGGGCCTTGTTTTCAAGAGCGGGTCGAGCCCGACCGGCGAGGTGATCGCCTTCCGCCGCGATTCGAAGACGCTCGCGAGCGATACGCGCGTCACCGAGGTCGTGATCGACGGTTTCAGCAAGCCCGACCGCCGCGCCGAGGATATCTGGGTCGCGCTCTACGGCACCGGCAACCGCGTCGACCATTCGCATTTCGAGGGCAAGACCAATACGGGCGTCACGCTCGCGGTGATCCGCCGCGCGGGCGACCCGCTCGATAACCGCCACCGCATCGATCACAATTATTTCGGCCCGCGCCCGCCGCTCGGCTCGAATGGCGGCGAGACGATCCGCATCGGCACCAGCGAGGAATCGCTGTCGGCGTCGAACAGTATCGTCGAGCGCAACATCTTCGACCAGACGAGCGGTGAGGTCGAGATCGTCTCGGTCAAGTCGGGCGGTAATATCCTGCGCGAAAATCTGGTGCTCGAAGCGCGGGGCGCCTTCGTGCTCCGCCACGGCAACGGCAATTTCGTCGAGCGCAACATCTTTCTCGGCAAGGGCGTCGCCGACACCGGCGGGGTGCGCGTGATCAACCGCGACCAGGTGGTGCGCGGCAATTATTTCGAGGGACTTGCGGGCACCTCGTTCAAGAGCGCGATCAGCGTGATGAACGGCGTGCCGAACTCGGTGATCAACCGCTATCACCAGGTCGCGAACGCGCGGATCGAGGGCAACAGCATCATCGACAGTGCGCGCATCACGCTCGCCGCCGGCGCCGATGCCGAACGCTCGGCGGCGCCCATCGACAGCCGGTTCGAACGCAATCTGATCGTTGGGACGAAGGGCGAAGACCCGTTCCGCGCCGAGGGCGAGATCACCGGCATCGCGCTTGCGGGCAATGTCGAGGCGAAGGTCGCGAAGCCGCTGCTCGGTGCGGGGGTGGAGCAGCGCGAGGTGGCGCTCGAACGCGCCGCCAACGGCTTGCTCTACCCGACCGACCCGGCGCTGGCCGCGGTCGGCGCGCCGCGCGATCTCAAGCCCGTGACACGCGCCGAGGTCGGCGCGAGTTGGTATCGCGGCGATGCGCCCGAAGCGGCCTTCGGGACCGGCACCACGCACCCGCTCGCCGCCGGCGCCTCGCTCGCCGAGGCGGTGGCTGCGACCAGTGCGGGCGATACGCTCGCGCTCGCGGCGGGCACCTATGAGGTCGCGGCGCCGCTTGCGCTGCGTCACCGGCTGACCATCGCCGGCGCGAAGGACGCCAAGCCCGTGCTGCGCGTCGCGTCGGGGCTCGCGCGGATCGAGGGCGGCGGCGGACTGCGGCTCGAAAATCTGGAAATCGATGCGCGCGCCGCGGCGGGCGAGGGCGCGCTGATCGCGGTCGGTCCCGGCGTCGCCCCCAATTACAGCCTGACGCTCGACGGCGTGTCGGTGACGGGGCCCGGCAAAGGCCGCCTCGACGGCATCGTCATGGCGCCCGGCACCTTCGCCGACGATGTCGTTATCACCAACAGCGACTTCGCCGAGATGGGGGTCGTCGTCGCGGCGACCGGCGAGCAGGAGCCCAAGGGCTGGTATCCGATGGAGCGGCTGACGATCGCGAACAGCAACTTCGCGCGCGTCGCGATGGTCGCCGACCTGCTGCGCAAGGGCAGCGACGAAAGCACCTTCGGCCCGTGGTTTTCGATGACCGGATCGAGTGTCGCAGACAGCGGATCGGACGGTGCGTCGCTGCGTATCTCGGGGGCGCAGCACGCCGATATCGTGCGGAACAATTTCGCCAAGTCGGACGGCATCGTCGTGATCCACTCGGTCGGCGCGCCCGAGACGCGCATTGCGTCGAACGCCTTCGCCGCGACCCCTGCGCCGCGCATCGAGGAACTCGTCTGGAAAGGCCCGCCGCGCGGGCTGATCGAAAATAATGTCGAGGCACGTCCGTGACCCGCACGCTCGCACTCCTGCTCGCCGCGGCGACGCTGTCCCCGGCCGCGGCGCAGGCGCAGGCGCAGACGCCGCCCGCCGCGTCGGCGCAGGCCTATGCGCCGCTCTTCGCGGGCGAGGTCGAGCGCGCGCGGCGCGACGTCGAGGCGTCGATCAAGGCGGGCATCAACGTGCCCGTGCCCAAGGATCCCGGCGGCGGCTTCACCCACGAGCAGCACAAGCGCAATTATCGCGTCATTTTCGAGGGCGGCCAGCTGTTCCGCCTGACCGGCGAGGCGCGCTACCGCGACCATGTCCGCGACATGCTGTCCGCTTATGCCGACCTCTATCCGGGGCTCGGGCCGCATCCGGCCAAGGCCAACCAGAGTGCGGGGCGCCTCTTCTGGCAGAGCCTCAACGACAGCGTCTTCCTCGTCAACGCGGTGCAGGGCTATGCCGAGATCCGCGCGTCGCTGTCCGTGGCCGACCGCCAGCGCATCGACGACAAGGTGATCCGCCCGATGGCGCATTTCCTGTCGGACGGCTCGCCCGAGGTGATCGACCGCATCCACAATCACGCGACCTGGGCCGCGGCGGGCGTCGGGCTGTCGGGCTATCTGCTCGGCGACCGCGACCTCGTCGACAAGGCGCTGCTCGGACTCGACAAGAGCGGCAAGGCGGGCTTCCTGCGCCAGCTCGACCTGCTCTTCTCGCCCGACGGCTATTATGCCGAAGGGCCTTATTATCAGCGCTATGCGCTGCAGCCCTTCGTCGTCTTCGCAGCCGCCATCGCGGCGAACGACCCCGACCGCCGGATTTTCGAGTATCGGGGCGGCATCGTGCTGAAGGCGATCCGCACCGCGATCGACGTCACGCACGACGGCTTTTTCCTGCCGATCAACGACGCGATGCCCGACAAGAGCCTGCGCACCGAGGAACTCTATCACGCCGTCGCGATCGCCTATGGCGCCACGAAAGATCCGGCCTTCCTGTCGATCGCCGACTGGCAGGGGCGCACCGTGCTGACCCCTGCGGGGCAGGCGATGGCGGCGGACCTCGCGGCGGGGAAGGCCAAGCCCTGGCCGTTCGGCTCGCGGCGGCTCTCCGACGGGCCCGACGGCCAGCAGGGCGCGCTTGTCCTGCTGCGCACCAGGGCTGATCCCTCGGGCCCGTTGCTCGTCGCCAAGAACACCGTGCAGGGCATGGGCCACGGCCATTTCGACCGGCTCGGCTGGCTCTATTATGACGAGACCGGCGCAGTGGTGACCGACTATGGCGCCGCGCGCTTCCTCAACGTCGAAGCGAAGCAGGGTGGGCGTTACCTGCCCGAGAACGACAGCTGGGCGAGCGCGACGATCGCGCACAACACGCTGGTCGTCGACGAGCAAAGCCATTTCGGTGGCGACTGGAAGGCCGGCGAGAAGGCCGGCACGCGCCAGCTCGCGGCGTCGCTCGACGGGCCGACGCGCTATGCGATCGGCGAAATCGACAGCGCGTATAAGGATGTCGCGTTCCGCCGCGCCTTGCTGCTGGTCGAGGTCGACGGTCTCGCCAATCCGCTGGTGCTCGATATCCTCCACCCGACTGGCAGCGGCAGGCATCGTTATGACCTGCCGCTGCATTTTTCGGGGCATATCATCGACAGCGACATCCTATTCGACCGCAAGCTCGCCGAGCGGCCGGTGCTGGGCAAGGCCAATGGCTACCAGCATCTGTGGGTCGACGGCGAGGGGAGCAAGGCGGGCAAGGCGCGGCTGACGTGGATGCAGGGCAGCCGCTTCTACTCCTATCATATGCTGCCCCCCGCGGGCGCGCGCTTCATCGTCGCCGAGAGCGGCGCGAACGATCCCGGGTTCAACCTCCGCCGCGAGCCGGTGGTCATCCAGCGCCTCGACGGCGCGGGCGATGCGACCTTCGTCAGCCTGCTCGAACCGCATGGCGCCTATGACGCGTCGGCCGAGACCGTCGTCGCGAGCAGCGCGCGCGTCGCGGGGCTCGAGCATCGCCGCGAAGGGCGCGCCGACCTGGTGCTGATCAGCCTCGTCGACGGGCGCCGCATCGCGCTCGCGGTCGCCGACGATGTCGCCGCCGATGCCAAGCACAGCGTCAGCATCGACGGCCAGACCCTCGCCTGGACCGGCCCCGTCGGCCGCATCGACCTCGCCAAGACCGGAGCGAAGAAATGAGCAATATCAAGGGCCGCTTCCGCTGGTGCGTGATCGGACTGATCGCGCTCGCGACCGTGATCAACTATATCGACCGCAACGCGCTCGCGGTGATGTGGCCCGAGGTGTCGAAGGAAATCGGCGCCTCGAAGGAAGATTATGCGCTGCTGGTGACGATCTTCATGATCTTCTACGCCTTCGGCCAGTCGCTTTTCGGGCGCATCTTCGACGCGATCGGCACAAGGATGGGCTTCACCATCTCGATCGTCATCTGGTCGCTGTCGATCGCGGCGCACGCGCTGGTGCGCTCGATGCCGCTGCTGATGGTGCTGCGCGCGACGCTCGGGATCAGCGAGGCGGGCAACTGGCCCGGCGCCGCCAAGGCGAATGCGCTGTGGTTCCCCTCGCGCGAACGCGCGCTGGCGCAGGGTATCTTCAACGCGGGGGCATCGCTCGGCGGGATCATTTCGGCACCGCTGATCGCGCTGCTGTTCGTCCAGTTCGGCTGGCACGGCACTTTCCTGCTGATCGGTGTACTCGGCTTCGTCTGGCTGGTGCCCTGGCTCTGGTTCTACAAGGCTGATCCCGAAAAACATCCCGGCCTGAGCGAGGAAGAGCGCGAGTATATTCTGACCGGCCGCACCGAGGCGGGCCGCGACGACGATCGCCGCGTGCCGCTCGGTGAGCTGCTCCGCTACCGCCAGAGCTGGGGCGTGATCCTGTCGCGCTTCTTTCTCGACCCCGTGTGGTGGCTCTTCGTCTCGTGGCTGCCCATCTACCTCGCCGAAACCTTCGGCTTCGACGTCAAGCAGATCGGGCTTTTTGCCTGGGTACCCTTCGTCGGCGCGATGCTCGGCAGCCTGTTCGGCGGCTGGTTCGCGGGGCGGATCATCGGCAAGGGCGGCGGAGTCCATAAGGCGCGGATGACGACCATAGCGATCGGCTGCGCAATCATGCTGCCCGCGCTGCTGCTGACGATCGGTGCGAGCGATCCGCTCACCGCGGTGCTGCTGATCGCGTTTATCCTCTTCGGGTTCCAGATGGCGATCGGCAATATCCAGACGCTGCCCAGCGACTATTTCGGCGGCGGCGCGGTCGGCAGCCTAGCGGGGATCAGTGGCACCGCCGCGGTCGCCGGCACGCTGATCACCACCTGGCTCGTCCCCGTGCTCACCAAGACGAGCTACGCACCGATCTTTGCGCTCAGCGCGGCGGTCGTGCCCATCTCTTTCCTGTGCTTCTGGCTGGTCGGCGGCCGCGTCGCACCGGTCACCGTCAAACCCGCCAACAATCAAGAATAAGGAACTGCATCCAATGAATCTCCAGGGGAAAACCGCGCTCGTCACCGGCGGCGGCCGCGACATCGGGCGATCGGTCTCGATCGCGCTCGCGCGCGCCGGCGTCCGCGTCGCGATCAACTACAACAGCGGGCGCGAAGCCGCCGAGGATACGTTGAAGGCGATCAAGGACGCGGGCGGCGACGCCTTCCTGATCCAGGCCGACGTCACCGACAGCGGCGCGGTCAGGGCGATGCTCGAAGAGGTCGGCGTCGCATTCAGTGGCCGGCTCGACATCCTCGTCAACCTCGCGGGCGGCATGGTCGCGCGCAAGACTTTGAGCGAGATGGACGAGACCTTCTTCGACCATGTCATGACGCTGAACCTCAAATCGGCCTTCCTCGTGCTCCAGGCGTCGTTGCCCTTCCTCGGCGAAGGTTCGGCGGTGGTGAACATATCGTCGCTCGCGGGGCGCGACGGCGGCGGCCCCGGCGCGTCGGTCTATGCGACCGCGAAGGGCGCGCTGATGACCTACACGCGCGCGATGGCGAAGGAACTGGGGCCGCAGGGCATTCGCGTCAACGCGGTGTGCCCCGGGCTGATCGGGACGAGCTTCCACGATATCTTCTCGAAGCCCGAAGGGCGCGCCGCGACCGCGGGCAACACGCCGCTGCGCCGCGAGGGTCATCCCGACGAGGTCGCCGACACGATCGTCTATCTCGCCTCGCCCGCGGCAAGCTTCCTCGCGGGCGTGTGCCTCGACATCAACGGTGGGCTGGGCTTCTCGTGATGCGGCTGCTCGCAACGGTCGGTGCGGCGGCGCTGCTCGCCACCGGGGCGCAGGCGCAGACCCGCGAGCGCAGCGATGCGCCGCCGCTCGAGCCGTACAAGATTATCCTGGTGGGCGATTCGACGATGGCGCCACACAGCGGCTGGGGCGGGGCGTTCTGCGCGCATCATATCAAATCGTCGGTCGCGTGCCTCAACGCCGGGCGCGGCGGGCGCAGCACGCGCAGCTACCGCCAGGAGGGCGGCTGGGACATCGCGCTCGCCGAGGCGAAGGTGCCCGGCTATCGCGGCACCTGGGTGCTGATCCAGTTCGCGCACAACGACCAGTCGTCGCGCTCCGAGCGCTGGACCGACGAGACGACCGAATTCCCCGCGAACCTCCGCCGCTTCGTCGAGGAGGTGAAGGCCGCGGGCGCGACGCCCGTGCTCGTCACGCCGCTGACGCGCCGCGAGTTCAAGGACGGCAAGCTCAAGAACACGCTCGCCAGCTGGTCCGACCAGGTGCGTAGCGTCGCCAAGGCGATGGACGTTCCGCTCGTCGACCTCAACGCGCTCAGCGCCGCGCAGGCGCAGGAGATGGGCGCCGAGATGGCGACCAAGCTGGCGCAGGAGCCGCCGACCGACGAGGAACTCGCTGCGGCCAAGGCCGGCACGACGCTGACCGCGCGCCCGGCACCCCCCGAACCCGCGCCGATCGCCGGCGACGGCGCGCGCGGGCAGGTGACGCGCAAGTTTGACTATACCCACCTCGGCGATGTCGGGGCGGAGGTGACCGCCAAGTTGGTAACGCAGGCGCTGGCGCGCGCGGTTCCCGGCCTCCGGAGCCAGCTCGTGCGCTGACGAAACCTGTATGGCAATATGGACTAACCAATTTGCCATACACTATTGTTGACAAATTGGCCGCCATCCTCGACAGCATCGGCCAGAACAGAATCGATTTTCAGGGAGAGACGACGTGACTTCTCGCAATCCGATCCGCGCGCGCAGCCTGCGCGCCGCGTTGCTGGCCGGTGCCGGTCCGACGCTGCTGATCGCCGCCACGCCCGCGACGGCGCAGGAAACTCCCGCGCTGCAGGACGAGATTCAGGAGGAGGATGCGATCGTCGTCACCGGCATCCGCGAGACGATCCAGAATTCGATCAACACCAAGCGCGAGGAAACCGCGATCGTTGACGCGCTGTCGTCGGACGATATCGGCGACATCCCCGCGATCTCGGTTGGGCAGGCGATCCAGACGATCACCGGTGCGACCACCCACCGTGAAAAGGGCGATGCGTCCGAAATCGCGCTGCGCGGGCTTGGCCCCTTCCTGTCGAACGCGACCTTCAACGGCCGCGACGCGACCAACGGCAGCGGCGACCGCTCGGTCAACTTCAACCAGTTCCCCTCCGAACTGGTCAACAGCATCAAGATCTACAAGACGCAGCAGGCGAGCCTTGTCGAGGGCGGCGTTGCGGGGACGATCGAGATCGGAACCTTGCGCCCGCTCGACTTCGGCAAGACGCGCCTGCAGGGCGAATTGAAAGCGCAATACAACCCCTATGGCGACCGCATCACCGGCGGGACGGGCGGGGTCGGCTGGCGCGGGACCTTGAGCTATGTCGACCAGTTCGCGAACGACACGATCGGCGTCGCGATCGGCGTCCAGCGTAACGACACGAACAATCCCGAAGAAACCTTCGCCGCGTCGACGACATGGACCGCGTGCCAGGCCGCGCCCGTCGTCGCGAACAACAATTGCAACGAATTTACCCGCGCCGAATATGGGCAGGATCTGCCCTTCTACCTCGTCCCCAACGCCTATACCTTCCGCCAGATCAGCGAGACCGACAAGCGCGACGCGATCTTCGGCGCGATCCAGTGGCAGCCCTCGGACACGATCGATATCAACCTCGACGTCCAATATTCGAAGCGCACCTATGTCGAGAGCCGCCGCGACCTCAACCTGTCCGAAGGCCGCTTTGGCCTGACCAACGTCGTCTTCGACGAGGATGGCATCGTCCAGAGCCTGAACGGCCTGTCGGCGATCGAATCGAACGGCTCCGAACTGTCGCGCGCCGAGCAATATCTGGGTGGTGGCCTGTCGGTCGAATGGCAGCCGACCGACCGGCTGACGCTCACCCTCGACGGCAGCTATTCGCGCACGATCCGCACCGAGATCGAGCGCAATGTCCGCCTGCGCACCGACCCGATGGACGTCAACGGTGTGCGCACCGTCTTCAACAACATGCGCATTCCCTATACCTATTCGATCACCCCGGGCAGCTTCGTGCCGACGATCACGATCGACCCGCGCTTCGACTTGGGCAACCACGATCTCTTCTGGGATGACGCGCGTTTCCGCCGCGACGAGAGCAAGCGCCGCAACGAGATCTACGCCGGCCGGTTCGACGCCGCTTACGAGATGGACGGCTTCCTCAAGACGCTGTCGGCGGGCGCGCGCTGGTCGCAGCTGACCTATCGCGACTACGACGTGCGCAACGGCGACTTCAATCTGAACCCGCCGATCGCCGAGGATCGCCGCATCAACAACCTATGCCGCACCGCCTTTCCGCAGACCGACTATCTGTCGGCGGCCGAGGGTAACAGCATCCACAGCTGGGCCACCTTCGACGTAGATTGCCTGTTCCGCGAATATATGGGCGCCGAGGATCCCGGCAATCTTGCCGATACGCGCTCGGTCGCCAACCGCGACGTCACCGAACGCACGCTCGCGGGCTATGTCATGGCCGAATATGGCGGCGACCTCGGCAGCATGCCGGTGCGCGGCAATGTCGGCGTGCGCGTCGTCAACACGCGCGTCACGTCGGACGGGCTGCGCAGCGACCTCAGCATCGTGAACAATCCCGACGGCACGATTCGCCTCGTCACCTCGGGCGATTTCGACACGGTGACGATCAAGAGCAGCAACACGCGCATCCTGCCCAGCATCAACGCGATCTTCGAGGTTGCGCCGAACACGCTGGTCCGCGCCGCGGGTTATCGCGCGATGTCGCGCCCGAACCCCAGCGCGCTCGGCGCGGGGCGGACGATCCTGCTCGAGGATGGCTCCAGCTTCACCTCGGTCGAGGATGCGATCCGCAACATCACCGCCAACGGCAGCCCGCGGCTCAAACCGCTGATGTCGTGGAACGCCGACCTCGCCTTCGAATGGTATCCGAACAAGGACAGCCTCCTCTCGGCGACCGTCTATTATAAGCAGTTCACCGGCGGCTTCCAGCCGGTGGTGTTCGACGAGGATTTCGCCATCGACGGCCAGACCGTCGCGATCCCGGTGACGCAGACGCGCAACAGCCCCGACAAGTCGCGCATCTACGGCCTCGAACTGACCGCCGCGACGCGCTTCTCCTTCCTGCCCAAGCCGCTCGACGGGCTGGGCGCGAAGGTCAGCTATAACTATGCCGACTCCAATTTCGAGACGCAGGACATCCGCCTCGGCGACCAATATGATCCCGAGACCGACACCGTCAGCCCGGGCATCATCCCGCCGGCGAACCTGTCGGGCTATTCGAAACATGTGCTGTCGGCGCAGGCCTATTACGAACTCGGCCCCGTATCGCTGCAGGCGATCTACAATTATCGCGCCAAATATTTCCAGGACTTCGTCGGCGGCAACAGCCAGCTGCGTTACGTCGGCCCCAGCGAGACCGTCGATTTCCGCGCCTCGCTCGACCTGATGAAGGGCGTGTCGCTGCGCTTCGAGGCGCTCAACATCTTCAACGAGCCCAAGGCGACCTACATGCCGGTCTATGGCAGCAGCCGCCAATATCATCATTATGGCGCCAAATATTTCATCGGCATCCGCGCGCGGATCTAGAAAACGATTTCGGTCATGGGCTTCAAACTTGTCATACCGGATTGTATGGACATGATGATGTCTATGCGGGGAGATGACTGACCATGGCCGAACGCCGCCTTTTCGAAGATGTCGCCGACACGATCCGGCGCCTGATTCTCGACGGGACCTTCCCGCCGGGGACGCGGCTGCCCGGCGAGCGCGAGCTGTCCGAGCGCTTCGAGGTGAGCCGCGTGACGATCCGCGAGGCCGAGATCGCGCTGCAGGCGACGGGGTGGATCCATATCCGCACCGGCGCGGGCGCCTATGTCGAGGCGGTGCTGCCCGGCGACAATGCGGTGCTGCCCAAGGTCAGCGCCTTCGAACTCACCGAGGCGCGCTCGCTGTTCGAGGCCGAGGCCGCGGCGCTCGCCGCGCCGACCATCTCGTCCGAAACGCTCGAAAAACTCGACGAATTGCTCGCCCTGATGGCCGACGACGGCAAGAGCGAGGAAGAGGTCAGCGCGATCGACCGCGAGTTCCACATGACGATCGCCGCGGCGTCGAGCAACAAGGCGATCATCCATGTGATCGAGAGCCTGTGGCGGATGCGCATGGAATTGCCCGAGGTGCGCAGCAGCCACTCGCTCGTCTGCCGCAAGGACGGCGCGGCGCGCCAGGCCGAACATGCCGATGTCGTCGCGGCGCTGCGCAAGCGCGATGCCGCGGGCGCCCGGCTCGCGATGCGGCGCCACTTCAACCGGTTGATCGAGTCGATGCTCGACGAGACCGAGGAGCGCGCGATCGTCGAACTGCGCCGCCAGTCGGCCGAGAGCCGCCAGCGCTATTTGCTGACCGCCAAACTCGCCTGATGCCGCGCGCGCCGGATCCCGTTGCGGCGCTCTTGGCGGCGCGCCTTTCGGGGCAGGCACTTTCCGCCTTTCCCGCGCCGGTTCCCGCGACGCTGGCCGAGGCCTATGCGATCCAGCGGCGCCTGACCACCGCGCTCGGCGCCCCGGTGCTCGGCTGGAAGGTCGGGCGCATCCCGCCGGCGCTGGTCGGGACGCTCGGCGCCGAGCGCGTGGCCGGACCGGTGCTGCGCATCGCCGAACTGGGCGGAAGCACGCCGGGCGAGGCGCTGGTCTTCGATGGCGGCGCGGGCGCGATCGAAGCTGAGGTCATGCTGTGCCTTCGCGCGGTGCCGGGCGGCGAGGTGGCCGGCCGCGACGACGGCGCCGTATGGATCGACGAGATCCGCGCTGGGTTCGAGGTCGCCAGCTCGCCCGCGCCCGACGTCCACGACCATGCGCCTTACGCTATCGTCGCCGACATCGGGATCAACAATGGCCTGCTGCTCGGCCCGCGGCTGGACATCGCCGACTTCGCGACGCTGGCGGTCGAAACGCGGATCGACGGCGGGCTTGTCGGGACGGGGCGTGCGATCGACGTCCTCGACGGGCCATGGGGATCGCTGAATTTCCTCGTCGGCCTCCACCGGTGCGGCATCATCGAACTGCAGCCCGGCCAATGGATTTCGGCCGGTGCGATCACCGGGGTGCATCCGATCGCCATCGGGCAGCGTGCCGAAGCGCGCTTCGGCACCGCCGCGCCGATCGCCTGCACCGCGGTCCCGGAGACCGGATTCCAGCCATGAGCGCACCCGATGGCACCATCGCCTGTTTCGGCGAGATCGTCCTGCGCGTCTCGGTTCCGCACGGCGAGCTCCCGCTGCAATCGGCGCGTTTCGACGCCCATGTCGGCGGCGCAGAGGCGAATGTCGCGGTCGCGCTCGCCGCGCTCGGGCGCCGCACTGCTATGATCAGCGCGGTCCCCGAGGGGCCCATCGGCGACGGCGTCCTCGGCGCGCTCCGCCGCAACGGCGTCGATATCGCGCCCGTGCTGCGCCCCGCGGGCCGTATGGGGCTCTATTATCACCTCCCTGGCGGTGCGATGCGCCCCGCCGAGGTCGTTTACGACCGCGCGGGCTCGGCCTTCGCGGAGACGCGGCCCGAGCGCTGGGACTGGGATGCGCTGCTGGACGGCGTCGGCTGGCTGCACCTGTCGGGCGTCACCCCCGCGCTCGGACCGGGTGGCGCGGCGGCCGCGCTCGAAGCCGCGACCCGCGCCCGCGCCGCCGGGATCGGCGTATCGTTCGACGGCAACTGGCGCGGCCGCCTCTGGGAGCGCTGGCAGCGCGACCCGGCGGCGATATTGAAACCCATCGTCGCGCAGGCGACCCTGCTCTTCGGCAATCACCGCGACGCGGCGCTGCTCCTCGGGCGCGACTTTTCGGGCGAGGGCGAGGATCGGCGGCGCGAGGCCGCGCTCGCGCTGCTCGACGCCTTTCCTTCGCTGGTCCATGTCGCGTCGACCGCGCGCGAGATCGTCGGTCCCGATGCGCACCGGATCACCGCGCGCATCGATACGCGAAGCGAAGGCGGGTCGAGCGCTCCCACCCTGATCGCGCCGGTGATCGACCGGGTCGGCACCGGCGACGCCTTCGCCGCCGGGGTGCTCGACGGATTGTGGGCGGGCAAACGCCTCGCCGATGCAGCGCGGCAAGGGCTCGCGCTCGCCGGACTCAAACACGGCCTGCGCGGCGATTTCGCGCCCTTTTCGCGCGCGGCGGTCGAATGCGCCTCCTCTGGAACGCAGGATATCGCACGCTAGCTTCGCATCGGCTGGAAATCGCCGACGCCATTGATGATTGGGCGCGTATCGCACATTCTTGGTGCATGAACAGGAAATCCAGCCAGAGCGCCAAGGGACTGCGTCAGTTCCTCGATCCCGACCAGCAGGAAGCGTGGCTCGAGGGAAGAGCGGAACCGGCCGACGCCGAAGAGCGGCAGGATTCGATCGAGCAGCGGATCAAATATGCGCCCCGCTCCCAGAAGCTGCTGCGCCGGCCACAGGCGCCCGAGCTGTTTGCGATTCTGGAGCTGTACGGCCGGACCTGCCTTCCGATCCCGCGCGCGACCGAGCGGTTTTACTGGTCGGTTTCCTGCCTGCCCTCTACGTCGGACAAGCCATTGGTCCGCGTCAACGCGAGCTGGATGGAGCTGTTCACCCTCTACGCCGACGGCGACGATCTCCGTGCCCGCTTCATCCTGCACGTCTCGGATTTCACGGCCGACGGGTCGCCCATGTCGGAGGCAATCGACCCCATGCTGCTCGAGCGAAGCGTGCGGGCTCCCGAGGACCTGGACTATGTGTGTCCCGGCAGCTCGGACCTCTTCATCGTCAAGATAGGCGGCGGCGCTTCGATCCGCGATTTTCTGACCGACCCTCACGCGCTGCGTGCCATTCGGCGATTCAACCTGACCCATATGAACCGCGGCCGGAACGCCTATCAGGCCAGCCATTCCTATAGCGTGGCGGACTATATGCTGGGGGAAGGCGCGCTCTGATACACGCATGTCCGGGTCGCAGGGAGCGCGCTGGTGCCGGCTGCAGGATTCGAACCCGCGGCCCCCTGATTACAAATCAGGTGCTCTACCAACTGAGCTAAGCCGGCGCCCTTCGGCCCTTTGCTTCAAATGATGCCAAAGGTCCAGCCTTCGGTGCAGGCCAGACCTTCTGTGAGGGGCGCGGGGGACCAGGGCGCGGGGTCGGCCGCAATCGCGCGCAGCCATGCGGCGGTGAGCAGCGCGTCGCTGGCATGGTCGCTGATCGGGCCGGCGAAGCGCGCGGGCGGCGAGCCGAGCACCGCCAGCGCGGCGTCGAGCGCCGCGCCGTCGCGGATCTTGCTGCGCCCGCCGCCGATGCCCGCCGCGCGTGCGGCGAGGCTGGTGTAGATTTCGACGAGCAGCGGGCCTCGCGCGGGCACCGGGTCGAGCGGCCAGAGCGGCAGGCGGCCGCTGAGGCGGTGGAGCAGGCGCATGCCCGACAGGCTCGCCTTGCCGACCTGCGCCGCGCCGACGAGGTTGAAATTGCTGACGCTCGCGGCCTGCTTCGTCGCGCGCTGGTGCTGCTCGACGACGCGCAGCCGCCCGGCGCCGCCTTCGAACCGGTCGCCGACATCGCCGCGGCCGTGGCGGAAATGGCGCCGCGCCTCGGTATGGGCCAGGAAAGCGCCGATTTCATAATATGGATCGGTGGCCGTCAGCGCCTCGACCAGCATCCACAGCGCGGGCAGGTCGGCGGGGCTTTCCGCCCATTGCGGAAAATAGGCGCCGCGGTCGGCAAAGGCGAAGGCCGCCGAAAAATCGAAGCCGATCAGCATGTCGGCGCCCGATGCCGCCATATCTTCGAGCCACGCCAATATCTCGGCGCGCGACCAGATATGCCCGGGGCGCACCAGCTCGGGCGCCGCGCCGCCGCTCGCCACCGCCAGCGCGATCCCGCGCTGGCGCGGCCCGCGCGCGCCCGACCAGTCGATCGCGGCAAAGTGGGAGAAACGGCGCATTTTTCGCCCCTAGCGCATCTTTGTCCGCTTGCACAAAGCCCCATCGCGCCCCACATGCGCCCCATGCTGATCGAAACCGAATCGACGCCCAATCCCGCGACGCGCAAATTCCTGCCCGGCCGGGTGGTGATGGAAGCGGGCACTCGCGACTTCGCGAGCCCCGAGGAAGCGCAGGCCTCGCCGCTCGCGACCGCGCTTTTTTCGCTCGGCGACGTCACCGGGGTCTTCTTCGGCCGCGACTTCGTGTCGGTGACCATCGCGCCCGGCGCCGAATGGGCCGATGCGAAGCCCGACATCCTCGGCATCGTGATGGACCATTTCCTCGCCGACATGCCGCTGTTCCACCCCGCGAGCGCATCCGGCTTTTCGGTTCCTGCCGAGGATGAGGGTTTTGCCGACGATCCAGCCGACGCCGATATCATCGAGCAGATCAAGGAACTGATCGAGACGCGCGTCCGCCCCGCGGTCGCCAACGACGGCGGCGACATCATCTATCGCGGCTTCGACAAGGGCAATGTGTATCTGAAGATGCAGGGTGCCTGCGCCGGCTGCCCCTCGTCGACCGCGACGCTGAAGAACGGCATCGAATCGCTGCTCAAACATTATGTTCCCGAAGTGACGGCGGTCCACGCCGTCTGACCCTCAGGACCCTTTCCATTCAGGAGAATGACCCGATGAGCGAGCCGCTTTCCAACGAGGCCCTCGACCAGCTGTTCCGCACCGCGCGCACCTATAACGGCTATGTCGACAAGCCGGTGAGCGAGGAACAGCTGCACGCGATCTGGGACCTGGTGAAATATGGCCCGACCAGCGCCAACTGCCTGCCGGCGCGGATTATCTGGTGCACCTCGGACGAAGCCAAGGAAAAGCTCGCCGCGCTCGCGCTGCCCGCCAATGGCGACAAGATCCGCAAGGCGCCGGTGACCGCGATCATCGGCATGGACCTCGAATTCTACGAGAATCTCCCCGAACTCTTCCCGCACGCCGATGCGAAGTCCTGGTTCAACACCAATGCCGAGCTCGCGCACGCGACCGCGTTCCGCAATTCGAGCCTCCAGGGCGCCTATTTCATTCTCGCCGCGCGCGCGCTCGGGCTCGACACCGGGCCGATGTCGGGATTCGCCAACGACGCGGTCGATGCCGCTTTCTTCGCTGACCAGCCGACGGTGCGGAGCAATTTCATCTCGACCCTCGGCTATGGCGATCCCGCGACCATCTTCGACCGCAGCCCGCGCCCCGGCTTTGACCGCTTCAACCGCATCGCCTGAGGCCCGTAGTCTCGTCATCGACTCCGCCAGCGAGGCCTGCTCGGTCGCGCTGTTCGAGGGCGCGCGCCTGATCGATCACCGCCACGACGTCATCGGGCGCGGCCACGCCGAACGGCTCGTCCCGCTGATCGCCGAGCTGGCGGAGGGCGGCCGCGCCGACGCGATCTTCGTCGGCTGCGGCCCCGGCAGCTTCGCGGGGGTGCGGATCGGCGTCGCCGCGGCGCGCGCGCTGGCGCTCGGCTGGCAGGTCCCCGCGCAGGGCTTTTCGACGCTCGCGCTCGTCGCCGCTGCGGCCGCGAACGGCATCGCTGCCGCCGGCGGCGCGCTTATCGTGATGGAAGGCGGCCACGGCCAATGGTTCGTCCAACCCTTCGCCGCCGACTTGTCACCGCGCTCCGACGTGCGATCGCTCCTCCCGGACGCCGCGATCGAATACGATGACGCGCTGATCGTCGGCAACCGTGCCGAGGCCTTCGTCGCGCGGCGCGGCAGCGGCGCCGCGCTGCCGATGCTGCCCGACGCGCGCGCCTTCGCACGCCTGCCGGCGGGCGCGATCTTCGCCGACCCCAGCCCGGTCTATGGCCGCGCGCCCGACGCGAAGCCGATGGCGGCCCCGGCATGAGCGATACGATCAGCCTCGCGACCGCGCGCGTCGCCGACCTCGCGGCGGTGATGCAGGTGATGGAGGCCGCCTTCGACCCCGCCTATGGCGAGGCGTGGAGCCGGGCGCAGCTGCTTACCCTGTTCGCGCTGCCATCGGCGCGCATCTGCCTGGCGTGGGACGGCGAGATTCCGTGCGGCTTTTCGGCGGCGCGGATCGCCGGCCCCGAAAGCGAATTGCTCCTTCTGGCGGTCGATCCCGAATGGCGCGGCCGCGGCGTCGGCGCACGGTTGATGGCCGACTGGCAAGGTTGGGCGGCTGCCGAAGGAGCCGAAGACTATTTCCTCGAAATGCGCGCCGACAACGACGCTGTTCATCTCTATCGGCGCAGCGGTTTTTCGGAATGCGGCCGGCGCAAGGACTATTACCGCGGCGCCGACGGGACGATCCGCGACGCGATTACGATGCGCCGTTTCCTCCATAGTCGAGATAACTAGGGCAGCGATCTTGCGGAAGCGACGCCAAAGTGGCATGGGCAAGTGCGGATGAAGAAGACTCTCAATATTCGTCATCCAACTTCTGGGTATAACAAATAAGGAATCTGTCCCATGTCGGAGCAAGCCGATACCAGCGAAATGCTGGTTACCCTTACGGCGGACATAGTCGCCGCCCATGTCAGCAACAATAGCGTCGCGATCTCGGATCTTTCGGTGCTTATCAATAATGTGCACGCGGCCCTGTCGGGCCTCGGCACGCAGGTGGTCGAAGAAGAGAAGCCGGTTCCGGCGGTTTCGATCCGTACGTCAGTGAAGCCGGACTTCATCACCTGTCTCGAAGACGGCAAGAAGCTCAAGATGCTGCGTCGTCATTTGATGACGCATTATGGCATGACCCCCGACGACTATCGCGCGAAGTGGGGCCTTCCCGCCGACTATCCGATGGTCGCCCCCAATTATGCCGAAAAGCGCCGCGCGCTGGCCAAGGAAATCGGCCTCGGCACCAAGGGCCGCGGCGGTGGTCGCAAGCCCAAGGCCAAGAAAGCGGCCTGACGCTTTTCGAAACTTGGCCCGCCAGGGCAGGTAAGGGCGGTGCCGCAAGGCGCCGCCCTTGTCCTATGCGCGGGCCGTGCCTATACATAAATGCAGAAGAACGACACGGCTGCATATTGCAGGAAAGGCCTCCATGTCCGGTACCATCGACCTCGAAGCTCTGTGCCACGAAAAGGGGCTGCGCATCACCGAGCAGCGCCGCATCATCGCGCGGGTGATTTCGGATTCCGAAGATCACCCCGATGTCGAGACACTCTATGAGCGCGCGTCCAAGCTCGACAGCGGCATCTCGATCGCGACCGTCTACCGGACCGTCCGCCTGTTCGAAGAGGCGGGCATCCTCGACCGCCATGATTTCGGCGACGGCCGCTCGCGCTACGAAGCCGCGCCCGAGGCGCATCACGACCATCTGATCGACGTCGAAACGGGCAAGGTGATCGAATTCGTCGACCCCGAACTCGAGGCGTTGCAGAAGGTGATCGCCGAACGACTGGGTTTCCGCCTCGTCGACCATCGCATGGAGCTTTACGGTGTCTCCCTCGCTCGCGACAAGGGCTGACGCCGCCCGCATCACCTGGCGCACGGTCGCGCGTCTCGCCCTGATGGTGCTGACGCTGCTGTTCCTGATCGTTCCGCATCTTTGCTACCGCGCCGTCGGCCGCCCGTCGCCGATGGTCATGGCGTTCCTCAATGCCGTCGGCTGGATCGCCGGGCTGCGCATCCGCACCACCGGCACGCGGTTGCGCCGCGACGTCCTGTTCGTGTCGAACCATGTCAGCTGGCTCGACATCCTCGCGCTCGGCGGCGCCGCGCGCTCGGCCTTCGTGTCGAAGGCCGAGGTCGAAACCACACCGCTCGTCGGCTGGCTCGCCGACCAGAACAAGACGATCTATGTCCAGCGCGAGGCGAAGCGCGAAATCCACAGTCAGGCAAATAGCTTGCGCGCGGCGCTCGCGCGCGGCCGCCCGGTGACGCTGTTTCCCGAGGGCACGACCGGCCCCGGCGACGGCCTGCTGCCCTTTCGCGCCTCGCTGTTCCAGGCCATCGTCCCGACCCCGCCGAACCTGCGCGTCCAGCCGGTCTTCCTCGACTATGGCGCACAGGCCAGCGACATCGCGTGGCTCGATCCCGAATCGGGGCTCGACAATTTTAAACGGTTGCTCGCGCGCAAGCGACCGATCCCGCTGACCATCCATTATCTCGGTCCGCTGCCCGACCATGTCGAGCAGGACCGCAAGGCGATCAACGAGGCTGCGCGCGCCGCGATCGCCGCCGAAATCGCGGCGACCGTGCGCCCTTCCGCCGCGTTGCGGCATCGCCTATAGCGCGCCGATGAAATCCGACTCTCCGAAAACCTTCCACGTCAAATCCTTCGGCTGCCAGATGAACGTCTATGACGGCGAGCGCATGGCCGAGATGCTGGGCGCCGAGGGCTATGTGCCCGCCGCCGACGGGGCCGATGCCGATCTGGTCGTGCTCAACACCTGCCACATCCGCGAGAAGGCGGCCGAGAAGGTCTATTCGGACATCGGCCGGCTGAAGCGCGCGGACGGCAGCACGCCGACGATCGCCGTCGCGGGCTGCGTCGCGCAGGCCGAGGGCGCCGAGATCGCGCGCCGCGCGCCCAGCGTCGACGTCGTCGTCGGCCCGCAGGCCTATCACCGCCTGCCCGAGCTGATCGCGAAGGCGGCGAAGGGCGAAAAGGCGATCGACCTCGACATGCCGCTCGAAAGCAAGTTCGGCGCGCTGCCGGGGCGCGCCGGCGGCCAGCGCCCGACCGCCTTCCTGACCGTGCAGGAGGGCTGCGACAAATTCTGCACCTATTGCGTCGTGCCCTATACGCGCGGCGCCGAGATCAGCCGGCCCTTCGCCGACCTGATCGCCGAGGCGTGCGCGCTCGTCGCGGGCGGGGTGCGCGAAATCACGCTGCTCGGGCAGAACGTCAACGCGTGGGACGGCGAGGACGACAGGGGCCGGGCGATCGGCCTCGACGGGCTGATCCGCGAACTCGCGAAAGAGGACGGGCTCGAGCGCATCCGTTACACGACGAGCCATCCGAACGACATGACCGACGGGCTGATCGCCGCGCATGGCGAGATCGACAAGCTGATGCCCTTCCTCCACCTGCCGGTGCAGGCGGGCAGCGACCGCATCCTCGCCGCGATGAACCGCAGCCACAGCGTCGACAGCTACCTCCGCGTCATCGAGCGCGTCCGCGCGGCGCGCCCCGACATCGCCATTTCGGGCGACTTCATCGTCGGTTTCCCTGGCGAGACCGAGGCGGATTTCGAAGCCACGCTCGATATCGTCCGCGCCACCAATTATGCGATGGCGTACAGCTTCAAATATTCGCGCCGCCCCGGCACGCCCGCCGCGACGATGGACGGGCAGATCGACGAAGCGGTCATGAACGACCGGCTCCAGCGGCTGCAGGCCCTGCTCAACGAACAGCAGCACGCGTTCAACGCCGCCACGGTCGGCCGGTCGACGCGGTTGCTGCTCGAACGCAAGGGCAAGCACGACGGCCAGCTGATCGGCAAGTCGCCCTGGCTGCAATCGGTGCATCTCGTCGCACCGGGGCTGGCCATCGGCGACATGGTCGATGTAGAGATAATCTCGGCTGGTCCGAACAGTCTGGGCGCAATGGTGCGCCAATTGCAGGAGGCTTGATGTCCAAACGCCCGCTCGCCGCAGCGCCCGCCGAACCCGGCGATCGCGTCCGATTGACGGCCGAGTTTGAAAGGACACAGCTTCTCGGTATCCTCTTCGGCGAATTCGACCGCAACCTCGTGGCGATCGAAAACCGCCTCGGCGTCTATATCTCGGCGCGCGGCAACCGCGTCCAGATCGAGGGCGAGGCCGAAGCCGCCGCGCGCGCGCGCGACGTGCTCGTCGACCTCTACAATCGCGCCGAACAGGGGCAGGAGGTCGACGCCGGCACGGTCGACGGGGTGATCGCGATGTCCGCGCAGCCGACGCTCGACGGCATCATCCGCCACGACACCAACGCCGCGCCGCCGATCATGATCCGCACGCGCAAGAAGACGATTGTCCCGCGCGCGCCGTCGCAGGTCCCCTATATGCAGGCGCTGGCGCGCGACGACGTGATTTTCGCGCTCGGCCCCGCGGGCACGGGCAAGACCTATCTCGCGGTCGCGCAGGCGGTTGCGCAGCTGATCACCGGCAGCGTCCAGCGCCTGATCCTGTCGCGCCCCGCGGTCGAGGCCGGCGAGAAATTGGGCTTCCTGCCCGGCGACATGAAGGAAAAGGTCGATCCCTATCTGCGCCCGCTCTACGACGCCTTGCATGATTGCCTGCCCGCCGAGCAGGTCGAGCGCCGCATCGCATCGGGCGAGATCGAGATCGCGCCGCTCGCCTTCATGCGCGGGCGCACGCTCGCCGATGCCTTCATCATCCTCGACGAGGCGCAGAATACGACGATCCCGCAGATGAAGATGTTCCTGACCCGCTTCGGCATGAACAGCCGCATGGTGGTCTGCGGCGACCCCAAGCAGGTCGACCTGCCGATCCCCGCAACCTCGGGCCTCGCCGATGCGGTGGCGCGGCTCGAAGGGCTCGAAGGCATCAACGTCAGCTATTTCACCAGCGCCGACGTCGTCCGCCACCCGATCGTCGGGCGCATCGTCGATGCCTATGAGGGGCCGGGGGCTTAGCTTCCAATCTTGCGGAACGTCGCGGTCGTCGGTGTATCGTCGTCGTAGTTGAGCTCGAACTCGCGGATGCCGCGCCGCGCGGCGCCGTCGGGCCAGCGAATCTGATAGACGTTCCGGCCCCGGATTTCGGCGGGCTTGCCCGTTTCGATCTCCTTCCACCGGCAGGCGAAGCGATCCCACGGGTCGGACAGTTTGCGCGTGCAGACCTTGAAGGCGAAGGCGCTGATCAGCAGCACCTCGCCGCCGGGCGGTTCGGTTCGCACGATCACCGGCGCCGGCGGAGCATCGCCGCAACCACCGTCGGCGATGACCTTGGGCAAGCGAGGGGCGGTTCGCTCGCGATTCGCCTCGATTTCCCGCGCCAGCGCGGCTTCGGGCGGCTCGCCGACCTCCGCTTCCTCTTCCGCTTCGGGCAAGGCGTCATAGATTTCGTCGGGGCCGATGCCGAGCGCCATCAACACCTGGTCGGGCGTGCGCCGCTGCGCCTGCTCGACCAGATGGCGCTCGTAGGCCGCGAGTGGCGCGGCGTAGACGTTTGCAGGATAGCCGATCGTCACGAGATCCCGGCGCATCCGCGCGATTTCGAGCGCGGTGTTGCCAAAACGCCGCGTCGCCTCGTCGGCCTCGTCGGGCATGATGAAGAAGCCGCCGCAGCCGAGAATGTCATATTGGGGGCCGTCACCCCAGTCCGGCGCGAGATCGCCCTTCGCGACCGGCGCCTCGGCAAGTTCGGCCTCGGCGGCGATGCGCGCGTCATAATAGCCGTCGGGGTACCAGTCTTGCGGCGGGACATCGGCTTCGATCCGCTCGAGATCCGCCGCGGTCGCAGGCTCGCGCGCCTGGGCGGGCGCCGCGACCAACAGGCCGATCAGCCCCGCAAATGCCAGATGATGCATGGCAACCTCCTTTCGCGCCGCCCCGCCCGCTCAGCTTCCGGTCTTGCGGAAGGTGACGGTGGCGGAGCCACTTGGCCCGGGCGCCACCTCGCGCGTGCCCTTGCGCACCGTGCCGTCGGGCCAGCGGACCTGATAGACGAAGCGTCCCGACAGCGGCTTGGCGACGCCGGTCTCGATCTCGTTCCAGCGGCACTGGAAGCGGTCCCACGGGTCGGGCTGTCTGCGCGTGCACACTTTGAACGCAAAAGCGTTGATCATCAGCACCTCGCCCGCGGGTGGCTGGGTGACGAAGGTCACGCCCGGCGCGCGGCGTGGCCGGACGCTCGCGATCGCCGGCCTGCCGGGGGCTGGCGACGGGGCGGCGGCGGGCGGCGGCGTGCATTCGTCGAAAGCGAAGACCTCGGGGAGATCGGGCGCGTCTGCCCGCGCGGCGTTGAGCGCCCCGGCGAGCGCTTCATAGGGATCGCCCGATCCGTCGCCGCCGTCGGCGACCGCGATGCGCGCGCGCTCGAAGGCCAGCAGCGGTTCGGTATAGGCGCCGGCGGGATAGCCGAGACGGCCGAGCTGCGCGCGCAGCCGCGACGTTTCGAGCGCGGCATAGCCATAGCGCTGTAACAGCGGGTCGGAGGCGCCGGGGTCGATCTTCTGCGCATCGCAGGCGATCAGGTTGAAATCGCCGCCCGGCGTGGCGGGCCGGTCCACGGCGGGTTGCGCGGCGCGCTCGGCAGTCTCCGCCTCGGCGGCGATGCGGATGTCGTAATAGCCTTCGGGATACCAGTCTTGCTTCGGCACCGCGGTCTCGAGCGCGCGCATCGCGGCGGCTTCGTCCACCTCCTGCGCCGCAGCGGTCGCCGGGTCCGCGAGCAACAGCAAGGCGGCAAGCGTCCGGCCGCCCATGCTCAGCTCCCCGTTTTCTTGAACGTCACGGTCACCACGGCGTCCTCATCCTCAAAATCGGGAATGATCTCGCGCGTGCCCTTGCGCAGCGTGCCATCGGGCCATTTGACCTGATAGACATAGCGGCCCGACAGCGGCTTCGCGATGCCGGTTTCGATCTCGTTCCATTTGCACTTGAAGCGGTCCCACGGATCGGGGGTCTTGCGCGTACACACCTTGAAGGCGAAGGCGTTGACCAGCAGCACCTCGCCGCCCGGCGGGCTGGTCTTGACGATCACCCCGGCGCCTTCGCCGGCGCCGCAGCCGCCTTCTTCGGCTACGATCGGCAGGCGCGGCGCGATCCGCTTGCGGTTCGCTTCGATGGCCGCGATGAATTTATACCCGGGTGAATCCTCGAACTCGCCGACGTCGGGCGGGGGTGGTTCGTCCTCGGCGGGCATGACCATTCCCGACGCGACCTGCACCTCCCGTTCGCTCAGCCGCGCCGATTCGGCGATGCGCGCGCGCTCATAGGCCGCGAGCGGTTCGGCATAGACGGCGGGCGGATAACCGAGCTGTTCGAACTCGTAACGCAGCCGCGACACGTCGATCGCGATATAGCCGTAGCGCGCGAGCACCATGTCGCCGTCCGGATTGATCTCTTCGGTGCCGCAATCGATGATGTCGTATCTCTTGCCCTGGCCGTCTCCCCAATCGAAGAGGATCTCGTCCTTCTTGCGCGGGCTCTCGGCGCGCTGCCCCTCGGCGGCGATGCGGATGTCGTAATAGCCCTCGGGATACCAGCTCTGCGGCGGCACCTTCGCCTCGATCGCCTTGAGCGCGGCGGCGTCGAGCGGCTGCTGTGCCGCCGTCGCGGCGGGCAACGCCAGCGCCGCGAGCGTCGCGATCATCCGGGTTCGCATCATCCATCCTCCTGTTTCAGCCGCCGCGGCCCGCCGAGCCACGCCGCGATGAGCAGCGCCGCGCTCGCGGCGATCAACGCCCATGCGCCGCCGAGCAGCAGCTTGACGCGCCCGATCGATCCGGCGGTCCACAGCACCGCCGGGTCATAGGCTGCGTCGATCAGCGCGTCCGACGGCAGGTCGGGGCATTCGCTCTCATAGACCAGCTTCGCGTCGGGCGTGCATTCGGTCCCGCGCACCAGCGGCGCCCCGTGCTCGCCCTCGATCACATAGCTGCTGTGCGCCCAGCCATAGGCCGCAGCCGCCGCGACGAGCAGCGCGAGCAGCACGCCCTGTACGCTGCGTTTCGTCCACCACTTCGCCTGCCCGCTGCCGATCACCCCCGCGGGGATCGCCAGCGCGACGAGCGGCGCCAGCCAGCCGATCGGCGAAGCGGGCGGCGCGAGCCCGCCGAACCACGCCGCGAATAGCAGCAGCGCCAGCACCGCGCCGCCCGTGCCCGCGCGCACCAGCGCATTGTTCCAGCTGAGCTTCGCGGCGCCGCGCGGCCCCGCCGAGCGATAGTCGCGTGCGTCGGTGACGCCCGTCACCAGCTGGCTCACCACATCGCCCAGCCGCGCGATATGATCCTCGACGGGCGGCGACAGCGCGTCGAGCCAGTGCGGCACGCTCATGAAATATTCGAGGCTGCGTTCGGGGACGACATCCTCGATGCGGAACGGGATGATCGGCAGGCCCAGGTGCACCGCGCGCTCGACCTCGCGCAAAATCTGCGGCGAGGTGTTGGCGTGGCGCGAAAAGACGAGCACGAAGACGCGCGCGTCCTTCAGCCCGTTGATGATCGCCTCGCCCCATTCGGTGCCGGGCAGGATGTCGCGCGGCGCGACCCAGCAGCGATGCCCGCGCTCTTCGAGCAGCGCACACACCATGTTGGCGACGGTGCGATCCTTCGACGAATAGCTGATGAAAACCTCGGCCGTCATCGGCGCGTCCCCCCATCGCGATCATGCCGCGCGGGGAAGGGGAGGGCAATGGCTGAGTGATCCTCCCCATCGCAAGTCGATGGGAGGATCGTTCCATTGCGCGAACGACTCGCATTATCATAAAGCTTGACCCCCGCGCTTCATGCTCCTAGAGCGCCGCTATTGCGAGTCACTCGCAAACTGCAAGGGGAAGACAATTGAAGATCCAGGGTTCGCCGTCCGTCCACCGTCTCGCCGCGGGCACCGCGCTCGGCCTCGCGCTCGCCGTGACCGCCGCGCCCGCAATGGCGCAGGACAATGACGGCGAATATTGGGCGCTGCGCAAGAACCAGATCGTCGTCACCGCGACGCGCACCGAAGTGAAGGCCGAGGATGTGCCGCTCACCGTCTCGCTGATCACCGAAGAGCAGATCGCGAACGAACTCGCGACCGACATCCGCGACCTCATCCGCTTCGAGCCCGGCGTCAGCGTCCAGCGCCAGCCCGCGCGCTTCGGCGCTGCGCTGGGCGCCACGGGCCGCGCGGGCAACGACAGCTTCAACATCCGCGGTATCGGCGGCAACCGGGTGCTGATCCAGGTCGATGGCGTGCGCGTCCCCGACGGCTTCGCCTTCGGCGCGCAGGCGTCGGGCCGCGGCGACTATGTCGACCTCGGCCTCGTCAAGTCGGTCGAGATCCTGCGCGGCCCCTCGTCGGCGCTCTACGGCAGCGACGGCCTCGCGGGCGCGGTCAGCTTCGTCACCAGCGATCCCGAAGATTTCCTGACTGGCGGCAAGTCGGTCGGCGGCCTCGTCCGCACGAGCTACAGCAGCGCCGACGACGAGTTCAGCGAAACCGCGATCCTTGCGGGGCGCAGCGGCGACTGGTCGGTGATGGCGGCCTATACGCGGCGCGACTGGCAGGAACTCGACAACAAGGGCACCAACGCCGGGATCGTCTTCCCGGTCGGCACCCCCGGCACCTCGGGCCTCGTCCCGGGCACCGGGCCGCAGCGCACTTTACCCAACCCGCAGGACGGCAAGTCGAACGCCGCGCTCGCGCGCATCGTCTATGATCCGGCGAACGGCCACAAGCTGCGTCTGACCGGCGAATATCTCGACACGCATCTCTACACCGAGGGGCTGACCGGGGTGACCGCGACGCGCAATGCCGCGGGCGTCATCACCTCCAGCGTCGACCGCCTCGAAGGTTTCGACAGCGGCGAGCGCAAGCGCGTCTCGCTCGACTGGAGCTGGGAGGGCGAGGGCGCGATCGATTTCGCCCGCGTCGCGCTCTACTGGCAGGACGGCGAGGACAATCAATATACCGAGGAGGATCGCACCCCCGCCGCGGACCGCACGCGCCTCAACACCTTCGAGAACCGCGTGATCGGCGGCGCCGCCGACGCGCGCGCCGACTTCGCGACCGGGTCGATCTCCCACCGCCTCGTCTTCGGCGGCGACATCAGCAAGACGCGCCAGCGCGGGCTGCGCGACGGCACCGTGCCGCCCTTCGGCGAAACCTTCCCGACGCGCGCCTTCCCCAGCACCGATTTCACCCGCGCCGGCCTGTTCGTCGGCGACGAAATCTCGGTCGCCGATGGCCGGCTGCTGCTCTATCCCGCGCTGCGTTTCGACTGGTACGACCTGTCGCCCGACGACGACCCGCTGCTCCCCGCCTTTGCCGGTGCCAAGCAAGACGGCTCGCGCGTCTCGCCGAAGTTCGGCGCGGTGTTCAAGATCACCGACGAGGTCCGTCTGTTCGGCAATTATGCGACCGGCTTCAAGGCGCCCGAACCGGGGCAGGTGAACCAGTTCTTCTCGAACCTCGCCTCGGGCTATACCTCGATCCCGAACCCCGACCTGGGGCCCGAGCGCAGCCAAAGCTTCGAAGGCGGCATCCGCTTCTCGAACGACGCGATCAGCCTCGACGTCACCGCGTTCCGGTCGCGCTACAAGGATTTCATCAGCCAGGAACAAGTCAGCGGCAGCTTCACGCCCGCCGATCCGGCCATTTTCCAGTTCGTGAATCTCGATCGTGTCCGGGTCAAAGGGGCCGAGGCACGCTTCGAGGGGCGAGCGTCGTCCGGCCTCTACACGACGCTCGCCCTATCCTATGCCACGGGCGACGTGATCGAGCCCAATGGCGCGCGCAGCCCGCTGTCGACGATCGACCCGCTCAAGCTCGTCGCCGGGGTCGGCTATCGCGCGCCGGGCGGGCGCTTCGGCGGCCAGCTGATCATGACCCATGCGGCGCGCAAGGAAGCGTCGCGGACGACCGGTCTCTGTACGCCCGAATGCTTCCGCCCCGACGGTTTCACCATCCTCGACGCGACGGCCTTCGTGCGCATCGTCGACGGGCTGACGGCGCGCGCGGGCGTCTTCAACATCCTCGACAAGAAATACAGCTGGTGGAGCGACGTCCGCGGCCTCGCTTCGACCTCGCTCGTGACCGATGCCTATTCCCAGCCCGGCCGCAACGCGAGCGTGTCGCTCAGCTACCGCTTCTAACGACAAGAAGGACTGCACCGATGAAAAAATCCTATCGTTCGCTTGCCGCCGGCCTGTTGCTGCTGGGCGCCGCGCTGCCCGTCGCCGCGCTTGCCCATCCGCCGATCGCCGAGGAGGCCGCCGCCGCCAATTTCGAAGCGGACCGTGCCGACATCCTCGCGATGGCGGGCAATTACCGCGTCAGCTTCAACATGCAGGAATCGACGCGCTGGGACCCCAATTACGAAGTCCTCGAACCCAAGCGCTCGGGCGGCAACGAGGTCGTGCGCGTGATCGAGGATACGGGGCGCGTGATCCGCTTGCAGCATATGCTCGTCATCACCGGCGACGACGACAAGAGCATGATCATCAAGCATTGGCGCCAGGACTGGGAATATGAACCCGCCAAGGTGCTGGTCTATTCGGACCGCAACGCCTGGACCTGGGAAGACGTGCCCGAGCGCATGCGCACCGGCCGCTGGTCGCAGACTGTCTATCAGGTCGACGACAGCCCGCGCTACGCCGGCTGGGGCCAGTTCGAGACGCAGGCGGGCATCCGCCGCTGGCGTTCCAACTGGACCTGGCGCCCGCTCGCGCGCCGCGATGCCGTGCGCAATCCCGTCTACGACCGCTATTATTCGATCAACCGCCACCAGCCCTCGCCCGACGGCTGGGTCCATTGGCAGGACAATACCAAGATGGGGCTCAAGGACGGCAAGCTGGTCCCGATCGTCCAGGAATATGTCCTCAACACCTATATCAAATACGACCAATATGACGTGAAGGCCGCCGACGATTATTGGGCCGCCACCAAGGATTATTGGGCCGCGATCCGCGCCGAATGGGACCGCGTCGCCGCCGCCAAGGGCGGCATCGCGATCCAGGAGGAAGCGCAGACCGGGACCGTGATCAGCGGCCGCCTGCTCGAAATGGCCGACGAGATCCAGGACAGGAAGCTGACGACCGAGAAAGCGATCGCCGAGGCGAAGAAGCTGATCGAGACCAATACGCGAAAGCTCTGACGACCTTCACCATGTGAAGCCCGCAACTGCAGGGGCGGCTCCACAAGGGGCCGCCCCATTTTTGTCAAGTCGATGGCTGATGTTTCGGCCGGCGTCAGCTTAGGGTGGGAAGCGGACGTTGATCTCCCCTCCCGCATGCGGAGGGGAGATCAGTTTGATCCTTGAATGTCGCCTTTCGCCCGAAACCTGTCGGTGCGCCGCCCCTTGGCGGAACGCGGCGCCTGCGCAAGTGACGCCGCGCACGCCTATTTCTTCATCGTCCCGTCGGCGCTCCAGATGCCCGCGCCGCGCGTCGCGATGAACAGGAACAGGAAGCAATAGAGCGCGATCGTCTCGCCGCCATTGGCGATCGGGAAGGCGCCCTGGCTACCGTGCGCGACCCAATAGCCGACCGCCGACATGCCGCTGGCGACGAACGCCGCGGGGCGGGTCATCACGCCGATGACGATCATCGTCCCCGCGACCAGCTCGATCGCCCCCGCGGTCATCAGCATCGGATTCAGCGGCATCGGAAAGGGGACGGGGAAGTTCAGGAACTTCTGCACCCCGTGCGCCAGGAACAGCAGGCCGGCGACGATGCGCAGCAGCGCATAGGCCTGTTCGGTGTAGCCATCGAGAAATTTCATGAGCGATCCCCCTTGGGTTGAACGACAGGGGCGATGCTAGCGCCTCGCAGGCGGACATCAACCCATATCCCCGGCGCGAAGGGCTATACCAAAGCGGGGTTGATCTTGGCCCCGCCGGCCGGGGCAGGACGGGCGCGCCGAAAAAAATCGCCCGCCATGTCACAGACGCCGGGCGCCGCTCGTCAAGCCGGTACAATCCAAGCAAAGGAGATATGACATGACCAAGGTAACCGACCCCTATGCCGCTGCCCCGCAGTTGATGAAGCAGTGGATGGCCGTCTCGATCGCCGCGCAGAACAGCCTCGAGCCAAGCCTGATCGAACTGGTCAAGATCCGCGCGTCGATCCTCAACGGCTGCGCCAATTGCATCAACATGCACACGACCGAAGCGCGCGCGAAGGGCGAGACCGAGCAGCGCATCTACCTGCTGGCCGCCTGGCACGAGGCCCCGGTCTACACCGACCGCGAGCGGGCTGCGCTGGCCTGGACCGATGCCTTGACCACGCTGTCGCAAGGCCACACACAAAGGGCCGCCAAGGACGCGCTCGAAGCGCATTTCACGCCGGAGGAACAGGTGAACCTGACCGTGATGATCAACGTCATCAATGGCTGGAACCGTATCGCGGTCGGCTTCGACCTCTGGTACGAAAATGGCACGCTGGTGAAAGCCGCCTGATGACACCCGAGGGCATCCCGGGCGCCGCCGGCAATGCGGACGCGGCGGTCAGCTTCGACCCGCTGCGCCCGCTCCTCACGCGCGTCGCCTATCGCATGCTCGGATCGGTCGCCGATGCCGAGGATGTGGTGCAGGATGCCTTCCTCCGCTGGCTCGCCACCGACCGCAGCGCGGTGCGCGAGCCCGCGGCCTTCCTGCGGCGGACCGTGACGCGGCTCTGCCTCGACCAGATCAAGTCGGCGCGCCACCAGCGCGAGACCTATGTCGGCCCCTGGCTCCCCGACCCGCTCGTCGAGGAGGAGGAAGAGGACGACGTCACCCTGCCGCTGATGCTCGCGCTAGAACGGCTGTCGCCGCTCGAACGCGCCGCCTTCCTGCTCCACGACGTGTTCGGGGTGGGTTTTGACGAGGTCGCCAAGACGATCGATCGCGACCCCGCCGCGACACGCCAGCTCGCCGCACGCGCCCGTACCCATGTCCGCGACGCGCGCCCACGCTACAAGCTCGAGAAAGAGCAGGGGATGGAAATCGCCAACGCCTTTTTCGCCGCGTCGCGCAGTGGCGACATGGGTGCCTTGGGTGCGCTGCTCGCCGCCGATGTCGGCCTGTGGGCCGACGGCGGCGGCAAGCGCCCGGCGGCGATGGAACCCGTGCTCGGCCATGACATCGTGCTGAAGCTGCACCGCAGCCTCGCGGTGCTGTTCGGCAAATATGGTTCGACGCTCGTCCACACCGGCACGATCAACGGCCTGCCGGGCTTCGTCACCCGCGAGGCCGACGGCGAATTCCAGACCACGGCGCTCGAGATCGCGGACGGCAAGGTCACCGCCATCTATGTGATGCGCAACCCCGACAAGCTGAAGCATATGCATTAGGTGGCGACGCGGAGCGCTCCCGCCGCGACGAACAGGATCGCTGCGGCAAAGCTTGCTGCGGTGCGGACCGAGTTCCACATCGTCCATTCGCCAAGGTACCGCGTCCACAGCGCGCCGGCTTCGGGCGTACCGGTCGCCGCCGCGGCGAGCGCGTTGTTCAGCGGCACGTTGAGCGCCATCGTCACCCCGTCGCAGCCGACGACATAGAGCAAAGCGGCGGCGAGGATCAGCTTGGCATCGAGCGTGCCGAACGAGCCCAGCGACAGTGCACCGATGACGAGGCAGAGCAGCCCGGTCCCGAACAGCGCGAGCATGAATCCGGGGTTGATCACGGTGACGTTGATCGCGTTCATCGCCGTAGCGCCCTGTTCGGGCGGCAATCGCCCGAGCCCCGCCATGATGAAGTTCGAAAAGCCGAAGAATACCCCGCCGACCAGCGCGGCGCCGAACGCGGCGGCAAAGCTCAATCCGGTCACGAAATCGTCAGTCATCGTCTTCCTCCCGAAGGGTGCCGCGATCCAGGGCCATATCAAATATCGCTGTCCTACGAAATCGTGGCGCTATAGGCGTAGGCGCCGTGCTGATCGTCGAAACCCACACCGCCACACCCTGGCCCGACCCACTCGACTGGGAGGCGCGCGCCGGCGAAGCCGTCGCCGCCGCGCTGGCGCTCACCCCCTTCGCGGACCTTGCCGACGCTGCGCCGATGGTCGAGGTCGCGGTGCGCCTCACCGACGATGCCGAGGTGCAGACGCTCAACCGCGACTTCCGCGGCAAGGACAAGCCGACCAACGTCCTCTCCTTTCCGCAGGTGCAATATGACCTGCTCGAAGGGCTGGCCAACAGCGACGATGGCGAGATATTGCTCGGCGATATCGTGCTCGCGCGCGAAACCTGCGCGCGCGAGGCGGAGGAGAAGGGGATTTCGCTGGAGGATCACGCCACGCATTTGATCGTCCACGGAACGCTGCACCTCGTCGGTTACGACCATATGGACGATGCGGGCGCGGGCGCGATGGAGGCGCTCGAAGTGAAAGCGCTTGCATCGCTGGGCCTCGCCAATCCATATGCCGAGCTGGATTAACAGGGAAACGCAAGCCATCATGCCCGACGACCAGGGATCTTCGACCCGATCGGAAGACGACAGTAGATCCGGCCTGTGGGCCGGCATCCGGACATTGCTGTTCGGCGGCGACAAGGAACCGTCGCTGCGCGAGCAGATCGAAGAGGTCATCGACGAGGCCGAGGAGGAGGGGCAGGACCGGCGCGGCAGCAGCGTCGTCGGCGACCTCGCTCCCGTCGAGCGCAAGATGCTGCGCAATCTCCTGCATTTCGGCGAGCAGACGGTCGACGACGTCGCGGTGCCGCGCGGTGAGATCATCGCGATCGACGAGAGCGCGAGCTTCGAGGAGGTCGTCGCGCAATTCGCCGAGGCCGGGCACAGCCGCCTGCCGGTCTATCGCGAAAGCCTCGACGAAGTCGTCGGCATGATCCACGTCAAGGACGTCTTCGCGGTGCTGGCCGAGAAGCGCGCGCCGCCGCCGCTGATCGACCTGATCCGCCAGCCGCTCTATGTGCCGCAGTCGATGGGCGTGCTCGACCTGCTCGCCGACATGCGCGCGCAACGAACGCATCTCGCGATCGTGATCGACGAATATTCGGGCACCGAAGGCCTCGTCACGATCGAGGATCTGGTCGAGGAAATCGTCGGCGAGATCGAGGACGAGCATGACGACGAGCCCGTGCTGCTCTTCACCCGCGGCGAGGGCGGCTGCTGGGACGCCGATGCGCGCGCCGAACTCGACGATATCGGCGAAGCGATCGACGGACGGCTCGCCGAGGTCGAGGAGGATGTCGATACGCTGGGCGGCCTCGCCGCGGTGCTCGCGGGGCATGTCCCCGAAGTCGGCGAGATCCTGCTGCATCCCAGCGGCTGGCGCATCGAGGTGACCGAGGCCGACGAGCGCCGCGTCCACCGCCTGCGGCTCCACCCGCCGGTCGTCGTCGAACTCGAAGCGCCGTCGGAGACGGGCGACTAATCCGGCTTCACATTGACGACATTGTAGCGCAGCGCCTCTTCGATCGTCAGGCAGCGCCGGGTCGATTTGTCCTCCGCGGTCGCGACCGCCTTCTGCCGGTACATGATGTCGGACAAAAGGTCGCGCGACACGTCGAGGCGGATCAACAGGTCATTGTCCTCGGTCGCCATCAGCGCCGCCTCGCGTTCGACGTCGCTGATCAGTTCGGTGGTCGATTCGGCGCCCAGCGCAACGCTCGACTGGATCGTGCTCTGGTCGCCCGTCATCGTGAACATATGCACCATGAAATGCCCGCCCGGATCGATCGTCCGCGCGCGGCCGCCCATGAAGACGAAATTGCACGCGCTGAAACAGGTCCAGCCCGACGGGATGCGCGTCACCATCTGGCGCTCTTTGCTGAACTTGCGAATGAGCAGCCCTGCCGCATTGCCCGCGCGCGCATCGCCGCCCGGCGAGCGAATCCAGATCTCGCTGATCGCGGGATTGTCGTAGAGCACCTTCTCGAGCCGCGCTGGAAGCCCGCTGTCGACCCGCCCCTCGGCGAGCAGCACGGTCTCGCCGCTGCGCTGGAATGGCGTCAGCACCATCGTCTTGTAATCGGACCAGTTGGGCTTGGCCGGGCAGGTCGGATTATCGGGATCCATCCCCGGCGGGGTCGCAGCGGTGCATGCCAGCATCGCGGCGAGGCAGGCAAGTGATCTGATCCAGCGGCGCATGCGGCCATCCCCGACTGCGGCGGGCCCAGCCCGCCGATGGGCCATTTTAAGCGAGGCGCGGCGCCAAGACAATGTGTGACCGTCGTCATTGGCCGAACTTGCGGCGCCTGTCATTCGGGCCTAATCTTTGGAAAGGGGGAATCGGACATGCGTGCCGCGCTGCGACAGATATCGGCGCTCGCCGTCATCGGCGCGTTGCTGCTTGCCGGCGGCGCGGTGGCGGCCGCGGCGCAGGGCGAGGACGACAAGGCTTATGCGCCGCCGCCGGTGGCCGAGCCGCCGCTACCGGATTTTCCGGCCCGCCCGCAGCTCGATACTGCAAGCTATCCCGATTGCCGCGAAGCCTATCGAAAGATCGACGCGCCGTTCGACAAGGCGGCCGCGATCAACCGCTGCACCGTCGCGATCGACGCCTATTACAACGGCAAGATGCTGCCCTATCGCGAGGCGATGATCCGCTATCAGGATGCGCTGTCGTCGCTCTATTCGGCGAAGGTCGGCGGCAATATGCGCTATTCGGCGGCGACGCAGGACCGTTTCTACAAACAGGTCATGGCCGAGCATGCGGCGTCCGATCCCGAAGGCGCGAACCTCGCGGCCTACCGCGCGGTGGAGGCGCAATATCAGACCGACCGCGCCTATCTGGCCGACCGCTTCTGCGTCAACACCGGCTGCAACGGTTATCCCATGCCGGCCCAGGTGGCCAAGGCGTCCGATCCCGAACCTGCCGCGGAAAAGGGCAAGAAGGGCGATGCCGCCAAACAGGCGGACGCCGGCAAAGCCGTGCCCAAGAAATGCAAAAAGGCGCGCAAGCGCGGCGGCGTGATCGGCGGGCTGATCGGCAGCGTTGCGGGCAGCGCCGCGGGGCTCGACGGCGTCGGGACGGTGCTTGCGGGCGCGTTCGGCGCGGTGCTGGTCGGCGAGATCGCATGCCAGCTCGACGAAAAGGAACAGAAGGTCGCGGCCGAGGCGACCGTCGCGGTCACGAAGCAGGAAGCGGTCGGCGCGACCGCCAGCTGGACCAGTCCGACGCGCGAGGGCGTGTCGGGATCGTCGACGATCACCGCGCTCAACACCGAACCCAATGGCAGCAAATGCCTCGCGATCACCGACATCGCGATCATCGAGGGCGAGGAAACGCGCGTGTCGAAGCGCATGTGCCGCAAGAAGCCGGGCGAGCCGTATAGCATCATGGCCTGACGGCGGGCGTTGCCTTTGGCCCGCGACGGGGTTAGCGGAGGCCGGATGGACGTTTCAGGCCTCCGCATCGCGCTGTTCAGCGGCAATTACAACATGACGGTCGACGGCGCCAACAAGGCGCTCAACCGGCTCGTCGGCTATCTCTTGAGCAAGGGCGCGGCGGTGCGCGTCTATTCGCCGACCGTCGCCCACCCCGATTTCGAACCGACCGGCGACCTCGTCAGCGTGCCGTCGATGCCGATTCCGAACCGTCCCGAATATCGCATCCCGCTGCATTTCTCGGGCCGGGTGCGCGAGGATCTGACCGCCTTCGCGCCGAACATCATGCATATCTCCAGCCCCGACCGCGTCTCGCGCCAGGCCGCGGCCTGGGCGCGCCGCCGCCGGCTGCCGGTCGCCTGTTCGGTGCACACGCGCTTCGAGACCTATTTCCGCTACTATAATCTCTCGTTCGTCGAGCCGATCATCGTCGCGTGGCTACGCAAGCTCTACCGCAAATGCGACGCGCTGATCGCGCCGTCCGAAAGCTTCGCCCAGGTGCTGCGCGAGCAGCGGATGAATTACGACATCGGCATCTGGACGCGCGGGGTCGAGCGCGACGTCTTCAACCCCGGGCGCCGCGACATGCGCTGGCGCCAGAGCTGGGGGATCGCCGACGACGTGCCGGTGATCGCCTTCCTCGGGCGGCTGGTGATGGAAAAGGGGCTCGACGTCTTCGCCGATGCGATCGACCAGCTCCAGCGGCGCAAGGTCGAACATGAAGTCGTCGTGATCGGCGAGGGCCCCGCGGGCGACTGGTTCGAATCGCGCCTGCCCGATGCCAAATTCGTCGGCTTCCAGGGCGGCGAGGATCTCGCGCGCGCGCTTGCCTCGTGCGATGTCTTCTTCAACCCCTCGGTCACCGAAACCTTCGGTAATGTCACATTGGAAGCCATGGCGTGCGGGCTGCCGGTGGTCGCGGCGCGCGCGACCGGCAGCGCCAGCATCGTCAAGGACCGGGTCACCGGCTATCTGGTGTCGCCCGGATCGATCACCGGCTTCGCCGACCATCTGCAACGCTATTGCCAGGACGACATGCTGCGCGGATCGCACGGCGCGGCGGCGCTCGCCGAGAGCCACAATTACGAATGGGACGCGATCAACCAGTCGGTCGCCGACACCTATATCCGGCTGATCCGGCAAAAGCAGCGGCGGGGATAGGTCGTGGCCGGCGACCTGTTCGGCGAGGATGAGGCCCCGGCGTGGGCGGGCACGCCCGCGGCCGGCGCGCCGCTCGCCGAGCGCCTGCGTCCGAAAACATTGTCGGAGGTCGTCGGGCAGGAGCATCTGACCGGCCCTGACGGCGCGATCGGCCGCATGGTCGCCGCGGGGCAGCTGTCGTCGATGATCCTCTGGGGACCGCCGGGCACGGGCAAGACCACAATCGCGCGGCTGCTCGCCGAGGCGGTGGGCATGCGCTTCGCGCCTCTGTCGGCGGTCTTCTCGGGCGTCGCCGACCTCAAGAAGGCCTTTGCCGATGCCGAGAAGATGGCGGCGGCGGGCAAACGCACTTTACTCTTCGTCGACGAGATCCATCGCTTCAATCGCGCGCAGCAGGACGGTTTCCTGCCCTATGTCGAGCGCGGCACCGTCGTACTCGTCGGCGCGACGACCGAGAATCCCAGCTTCGCGCTCAACGCCGCGCTGCTGAGCCGCGCGCAGGTGCTCGTCCTGCGCCGCCTCGACGAGGACGCGATGGCGACCTTGCTCGATCGCGCCGAGGCCGAGGTTGGGAAACCCTTGCCGCTGACCGATGCGGCGCGCGAGGCGCTGACCGCGAGCGCCGACGGCGACGGGCGTTTCCTGCTCAACCAGGTCGAGACCTTGTTCGCGGCGGGCATCACCGAGCCGCTCGATCCAGCGGCGCTCGCGCAACTGCTGCATCGCCGCATGCCGGTCTATGACAAGGACCGCGACGGCCATTACAACCTCATTTCGGCGCTGCACAAGGCGCTGCGCGGGTCGGACCCGCAGGCCGCGCTCTATTATATGGCGCGCATGCTCGTCGCGGGCGAGGAGCCACTCTATGTGCTGCGCCGCCTCGTGCGCTTCGCGAGCGAGGATGTCGGGCTCGCCGACCCGCAGGCGCTGGTGCAATGCCTCGCCGCGAAGGACGCCTACCAGTTCTTGGGCTCGCCCGAGGGCGAACTCGCGATCGTGCAGGCGTGCCTCTATCTCGCCACCGCGCCCAAATCGAACGCGGCCTATGCCGCGCAAAAGGCAGCCTTCGCCTCGGCGCGCGACACCGGCAGCCTCGCGCCGCCCGCGAACATCCTCAACGCCCCGACCAAGCTGATGAAGGAGCTCGGCTACGGCGCGGGTTACGAATATGACCATGACGCCGAGGGCGGTTTTTCGGGTGCCGATTACTGGCCCGAGGAGATGGGACCGCAGACCTATTACCGACCGACCGACCGCGGCTTCGAAAAGCGCATCGCCGAACGCCTCACCTGGTGGGATGAGCAGCGGAAAGCGCGCGGCTGACGGCGGTTCTGGGGTGATAGACCGCCATGGCATTCTTTCTTCCCGGGTTTGGATCCGGTCGGCGCGAAGGCCGCGTGACATTCCAAAGTTCAGTAAAGTTCAGCCCTGTGCGCGCCCCGATTTGGACCTTGCGACCCGCGAGACACGTCCAGCGCGGCGCGCCGGGCAGCGACCGCTTTTGTCCAGCA
Organism: Sphingopyxis sp. GW821-FHT12F08; assembly: GCF_058806755.1. NCBI lineage: Bacteria > Pseudomonadati > Pseudomonadota > Alphaproteobacteria > Sphingomonadales > Sphingopyxidaceae > Sphingopyxis > Sphingopyxis sp. GW821-FHT12F08. The sequence continues at coordinate 312,237 of NZ_JBXAQA010000002.1, read as the reverse complement.
AATGAACGAGTCGGATGAAGGCTGGCACAGCCGAATAATGTAGGAAAGGCTTTTTTAAGGCGATGCTCGCTTTAAGGCGGCGCCCGCTTGCTTCGCTCCGGGCTTGGCCGTAGCAATCGCGCATTGGGTCGCTCCACGTCCGGGAACCAAGCATGTCACTGACCCTCGCGCTTGCCGTCCTAACGACCCCTGTCATCTCCTGCCCCAGCGGCAGCATCGAAAGTGAATGCAGCCGCGCGGACGTCGCCAAGAAGATCGCGCTCGCGCCAGACCGCATCGCCAAGATTGCCGACACCTGCCTCTATGATTTCGGCGGCCGCTGCGGCGTCGAGGCGAGCGGGCGGATCGAAGTGCCCGAGCGCGGCGGCCCGCTCTTGTGGCAAAAGGCGTCGCTTGCGCCGCGCGACGGGCCGGGGGCGTGGATGGTCGTGGTCGTCGCGCGCGATGCGACAGGCAAGGCGTCGCTCGCGGGGTTTGCCGAAAGCTCGGGATCGATCGGTACGCCCGACCTCGTCGCCAGCGACGGGACACGAAGCCTCGTCCATATCACCGGCACGCTCGCGGGCAGCGGCAGCGGCAACGCCGATGCCTTGTTCATGGGCGAGGGCGACCAGGCGACCTGGGGACAGGTCGATATGGAGGGCTGGTACGACGACGGCAGCAAGATGCTGCCCAAGGGCTATTGGCTGCGCGGTCCGGCCAAGTTCATCTTCGCAGAAATGATGGCGGTGATCCCGGTCGCGCGCGACGGCGACGGAAATTGCTGCCCGCGCGGCGGGCAGGGGCTGTTCGACCTCGAGATCAAGGAGGGCAGGCTGGTCCTCACCGGCATGCGCTTCCAGCCGATGCAGCCCGTCGGCGACAGCGTCGAATATCCCGCGCCGAGCGAGTAGGAGGGGAGCGGGATGACGCCGAAATTCGATAGCTGGGACGATGTCGTCGCCTTTGCCTGCGCTTTGCCCGACGTCGAGATGCTGTCCTTTTACGGCACTCCCTGTCCCAAGCTCAACGGCAAGGCGCTCGCCTCGCCGGGACGCGAAGCGGGCAGCTTCGCGGTGATGTGCAAGCCCGACGAAAAGGAAATCCTGCTTGAAACCGATCCCGACACTTTCTGGCAGACCCCGCATTACGAGGGCTGGCACGCCTTGCTCGTCCGCTTCGGCTCGGACGATCCCGAACGCGTCGCGAACGTCCTGCGCCGCGCCTGGTGGGACCGCGCGAAAAAACCGCAGCGCCAGGCCTTTGGCGAGCGGCCCTGAGATGCTGCGCCGGCTGATCCTTGGTGCCGCGCTGACCGCGGTCGCGCTGCCGGCGCAGGCGGCCGATGCCAATGCCGAGCTCAACCGCGCCTGGGCGGCGGGCTATCGCGCCGCCTTCACCTGCTCGTCGCTGTGGAATGGCGCGGGCAAGCCGCTCGACGCCATCGAGCGCGATGAACTCACCGGCATCTATCCCGAGATCGAGGCCGATGTCCGCGCGCTGAAGGCCGAGGTCGACGACAAGGCAAAGCGCGTGAGCGTGCGCTACCGCGACGACATGCCGCCGCGCATCGCCGAATGGGACAGCCGCGAGGGCTGTGTGACGCTGCCGATCGGCGCGGTGCCGCGCGAGCGCAGCGACTATCGCCCCGGCCGGCCGAACCTCGACGACAAGCCATGGCCGCTCGGAGACGCGGGTGCCTGGGTCCCGATGCCGCGCGCGCCCACGGCCTATGAGCATGCGGCGATGGGCAGCGCCGATTTCGGTGGCCGGACCAGCGCGCTCCTGATCGTCAAGAATGGCAGGATCGTGGTCGAGAGCTATGAGCACGGCCACGACATCCACACTGCGCAGCGCACCTTCTCGGTCGCCAAATCGATGGCGGCGACGCTCATCGGCAACGCCGCGCTCGACGGCGACATCGACGTGACCAAGCCCGCGACGATTGCCGACTGGCAGGCGCCCGGCGACCCGCGCGCTGCGATCACCACCGAGCAGCTCATGCGCATGGCGAGCGGCCTCACGAGCGACACCGCGGGCAACCGCAGCGACGCTGTCTATATGGGCGGTGCGTCGGTGCGCCAGTGGACCGTGCAGTGGCCGCTGCTGAACCCACCGGGAAGCACCTTCCGCTACGCGAACAACGACACCTTGCTCGCGGTCCAATCGTTGAAAGCCGCGCGGCAGAAGGCGCTCGACGAACGCAATGCGAAATCGGCGATGATTCGGCGTGGACCGGCGCTCGATCCGGTCGCCTTTTTCGACCGGCTCGGCATGACGCGCACCTTCGCCGAGCATGACGTCGGCGGCGACTATATCCTGTCGAGCCAGGTCTGGACGACCGCGCGCGATCTCGCGCGGCTCGGGCTGCTCTATCAAAACGACGGGATGTGGCAGGGCCGGCGCTTGCTGCCCGAAAACTGGCGCAGCTTCGTGACCACGCCGAGTGGCCCGCAGCCCGCCGGGGCCTTCGGCTATGGCGCGGGCTTCTGGCTGCTCAACAAGTCGGAAGGCATCCCCGCCGACGCTTTCGGCGCCTTCGGCAACCGCGGCCAATATGTCGTCGTCATCCCCTCGCTCCAGCTGGTGATCGTCCGCCAGGGCTATGACGACGACAAGAACCGGCTCGACATCGCCAGGCTGGTCGCCGCCGTCGTCGCGGCGGATGGGCGGTAGGAGGTCGCGGGGTTTTGGAGGGGGGAGCGGACGCTAAAACCCCTCCTCTGAAGAGGAGGGGCTGGGGAATGACCGCTCCCGTCCGAAAGCCGCCCCTGACTCTCCCTAACCCGGATAACGCTCGAAGGCGGGCAGGTCGGCCAGATTGTCCATCCAGCGAATCCGCTCGGCGGTCTGGATCTGGACCTGCGCGGGGATCAGGTCGGGGTCGTCGAGCGTCGCCGACTGGACGTCGATCTGACCGGGGAACACCGCGTCGCTGGTGTAGAAGAGCCCGGTGCCGCAGTCGCCGCAGAAATGGCGGCGGCCATGCTCCGACGAGGCGTAGATCTTCGGCGAGCCCGTCACTTCGAGCTCGTCCTGCCCGACGAGCGCCCAGCCGACGATCGGCGCGCCGGCGTGGCGGCGGCAATCGGAGCAGTTGCACAGGGCGTGATGGACGACGGTGGTCGGCATCGAATAGCGGATCGCGCCACAATGGCATTGGCCGGTGGCGCGGTTGGGGGCGTCGCTCATCTATCTCTCTCCTCGGGAAGTCGGGTAAGGAACATAACATAAACATCGGCCGAGTCCAGCCGGGGCATACTGCCGTTTATCCACTTGTTAACCACATCCCTTTAGTCCGTTCCTGGCAAGGATAGTGGGGAGTTTCGATGTATCAGCAGCGGGCCGAAGTGCTGGCTTTCGACCGGGCGCAGGCGCTTGGCGTGACGATCGTCATGCCGTGCCTCAACGAAACGATCAGCCTGCCGCACTGTATCGCCAATGCTAAGGACGCGCTGGCGCAGATCGAGGAACATTTCGGGCTCGCGGGCGAGATCGTCATCGCCGACAATGGTTCGACCGACGGCAGCCAGGCGCTAGCCGAATCGCTTGGCGCGCGTGTCGTTCCCGTGGCGCGGCGCGGCTATGGCGCGGCGCTGATCGGCGGCTGCGCCGCGGCCTATGGCGACTATATCCTGATGGGCGACTGCGACGGCAGCTATAATTTCACCGAAGGCGTGGCGATGATCGGCAAGCTGATCGAGGGCCATGACCTGTGCATGGGGTCGCGCTTCGACGGCGGGATCGCGCCCGGCGCGATGCCGTGGAAGAACCGCCATATCGGTAATCCCGCGCTCACCGGCATTCTCAACCTTTTCTTCCGCTCGGGGATCAACGACGCGCATTGCGGCCTCCGCGCGATCCGCAGGCAAGCGTTCGACGATCTCGGCCTCGCGGGCGAGGGCATGGAATTCGCCAGCGAGATGGTCATCAAGGCCTCGCTCAAAAAAATGAAAATGGTGCAGGTTCCGGCGACCTTGTCGGTCGACCTGCGCGACCGCGCGCCGCACCTCCGCCCCTGGCGCGACGGCTGGCGGCACCTGCGCTATCTGTTGATGCTGTCGCCGACCTGGGTGTTCGGCGTTCCGGCGACGCTCGCCGTGGGCAGCGGGGCGCTGATCCTGCTCGTCGCGCTGGCGCATCTGCTCGGCATGGTCGGCGGCGAGCCGCTGTTCGGCGCGAGCTGGACGATCGCCGCGGGGTTCCTGGTCAGCGTCGGCCACCTCGCCGCGATCATGGCGCTCGCGACGCATTTCCACGGCGTCAACCGCGGCTATCGCACGCTGCGTCCGGTCATTCGCCGCTACGCCGACTGGCTGACGCTCGAGACGATGCTGATCGCCGGGGCGCTGTTGCTGCTCGGTTCGGGCGGCGGGATCGCGGCGCTCGTCTATTACTGGTCGCAGACCGGCTTCAACGCGCTGACCTCGGTGCTGCCGACCGTGCTCGCGCTGACCGGCGCGACCGTTGCGATCCAGACGATCCTCGGCGGCTTCCTGCTCGCGATCATCAACGGGCACCGGGCGACGCTCGCGCCCGGCGGCGAGGCATGACGGCGGGCCGTGCCGGACAGCGCGTGCCGCGCTATACCGCGGTCAGCCTGTTCTGCGTCCTGTTCAACAACGTCCTGCTGATCGCGCTCGACGCGGCGGGCATCCATTATGGCATCGCGGTGCTGATCAGCGCGGCGGTGATGATCCCGCTGTCCTACACGCTCCAGCGCCTCCTCACTTTCGCCGCTGACGCGGGTTGGGGCGCTTTTGTACGCTATGCCGCCGTTCAGCTCGTGAACACGCCGATCGCCTGGCTGCTGTTCCTGCTGATCCACGACTGGGGCTCGCTGCCGATGCTGTTCGCGGCGCCGGTGGTCACCGGGCTGCTCTTCCTGTGGAATTTCTTTACCAGCGGCTGGGCCATCGCGCCGCGCGCCGCCGCCAAATCTTCGCTGTGAAAGGCCGAATATGTCGATCCCGTCCGACCTCCTGACCGAATTCGTCGCCCGCTACCCCGCGCAGCCCGCGACCGCCTTTCTGCGCAGCATCGAGATTCAGCGCTTCGCCGACGCGATCGAGCCCGAGGGGCTGGGCCTCGACCTCGGCTGCGGCGACGGCATTCTGACCGACATCCTCTTCCGCGAGGCGGGCGTCACGCCGCGGCTGGTCGGCATCGACATCGACCCGCTCGAAACCGCGGCGGCGGCGAAATATGATTTCTACGAACGCATCCACACCGTCCCGGCGCAGGCGATCCCCGAAGCCGACGCCAGCTTCGATTATGTGATCTCCAACTCGGTACTCGAACATATCCCCGACCTCGAAGGCGTGATCGCCGAGGTCGGCCGGCTGCTCAAGCCCGGCGGGGTTTTCTGGTTCACCGTGCCGGGGCCGGGCTTTCGCGCCAATCTGTCGGGCAGCATCATCCCCGGTGCGTCGCGCGAAGCCTATCTGGCCGAACTCGACAAGAGGCTCGCGCATTTCCACTATCTGTCGGAGAGCGACTGGAACGAGATTTGCGGGCGCCACGGCCTGACGGTCGACAGCGTCGACGGCTACCTCGACCGCGGCGAAACGCGGCGCTGGGAAAGCCTGTCGCGTATGACCGGCGGCCTGCTCCACAGCCTGACCGGCGGGCGCAGCCGCCCGATCGAGATCCAGCGCCGCCTGAAATTGCGCGACCTGCAGAACAGCGCCGCGATGCCGCGCGTCGTGGCGTCGGCGCTGGCCAAGGCGATCGCCGCGGGGGTGCGCCCCGACGCGGTCGAGGCGCCGCCGTCGTGCCTGCTGGTCACCGGCCGGCGTCCGCTCGTGCAGGGCTGACGCTGGCGCCGCCCTGACAAATATCAGTCGAAGGAATAGTTGACCGGTCGTGACCCTGGGCCGCGGCCGTTCAGTTCTTGCGAGCGATGATCCGGATCGCCGAGGGACGGCCGCTCAATTTCTCACCCAGCCACTGCAGCGGGTGCAACATGATACCCGCGAGCAGGAAGGGCAGCGCATTGGGCCGCCCGAAGGCATTGGCCAGACTGCGCCCCATGGTGGGCACGCAGATATCGAGATCCTGCTCGATCGTGAGCCCCGCGCGCTCGACCAGCGCGCGGAGCGCCGGGCGCGAAAAATGCGTGCGGTGAAAGGGCAGGTACCAGGCGTCCCAGGCCTCGCCGAGCAGGCGCGTCCAGACGCAGTCGATATTGGGTACTTCGAGGACGATCGTGCCGCCGGGGGCGGCCAGCGCGGCGATGCGGCCAAGCAGCGCCTGCGGGTCGTCGTCATGCTCGAGCACGTGGAAAGCGCTGACGAGGTCGAATTCGCCCGCATGCGATGCCGCCTCGCCGATCGGGAAATAGCCGCGGCCCGCCAGTTCGGCGGGCGGCGCATCGTGGAAGTCGGCGCCGGTCACGTCGGATGCGAGCAGCATGTCGCCCAGGCAGCGGGTGAACTGGCCACTGCCACAGCCGAAATCGAGCGCGCCCTGCGGCGCGGTGCCCAGTTGGCGCAGCAGCGTGCGCGCCTGGCGGCGAAAGGCGATGTCCTTGATCCGGTGCGCCAGGCCGCGCGCGTCGGGCTGGAAATCCTGGCTCTCCCGCCCCTCGTAAAGAAAAGCGACGTCGGCGAGCGGCGGCATCGAGACGCCGATCCCGCAGCGCGTACAGCGGAGGATGCTGACCTCGCCGACCTTGCCGCTCTTGTCGGTAAAGCGGCCCATCGATGCGAAGTCGCACGGCGCGCCATCGCCCACGGCGCAGGGCCGGACGTCGGCGACGGGGTGACGATGGATCATGCGAGGCCTTCCGGGAGATATGGCCTTCGCTTGTGCGCCGATATGGTTAACAGCGGCTTAAATCGGCCGCTCACGCGGCTTCCATATCGGCCAGGATCTGCGCGGTGCTGCCGGCGATCGACAGGCGCGCGGCGTTGGCGGCGAACCAGGCGCGGGTGCGGGTGCGCAGCGCGTCGCCGCCATCGATCGCCGCGGCCATCGCTGCCGCGAGCGCGGCGGGGGTGGCGTCGGCGGCGGTGAAGCCATTCTCGCCCGTATCGACGAGTTCGGTCGCGGCATTGTCGGGGGCGGGAACGACGACGACCGGAACGCCGCGCGCCGCGGCCTCGACGACGACCATGCCATAGCCTTCGCGTTCGGACGGCTGCACGATCGCCGCGGCTTCGGCCATCGCGGCCTCGATCTCGGCCTCCGGGACGAAGCCGGGGCGGTGGATCGCCTTGCCGAGCCCAAGCCGCGCGATCTGCGCCTCGATCGCCGCCTGTTCTGGGCCGCGGCCGAAGATGACGAGCCGCACCTCGGGGCGCTGCGCGGCCAGCAGGGCGAAGGCGTCGACGAGCAGCGATACGCGCTTTTCGGGGATCAGGCGTCCGGCATAGACAAGGGTCGGCGGGGCCGCGGCGGGGTGGGCGGGATAGGCGCTCCCGGCATATTCGCCGGGCAGGATCGTGACGGGTGAGGGACAGCCGATCGCCTCGGCGCGTGCCGCATGCATGCGCGAGAAGGCATAGGCTTTTTGCGGGACCCGCGCGCAAAGCCGCTGGACCGCGATGCCGAGCCATCCGAGCCGGCCGAGATAGGCGCGCCAATAATCGTCGGTCCACACCTCGTGCCAGTCGACCGCGATGCGGTAGCCCGAGAAGGGGCGCAGCAATCCCGCCGCGAGCAGTGAGAAGAAGGGAAAGGAGGCGAGGTGCAGCCGATCATAGCGACGGCCATGGCGCAGCAGGTGCCGGAAGAGGCCAAGGCCGAAGCGGAGCGGCGGCCAGATGCGGCGTTTCCCGCCAGCGTAAAGCGCCATGCGCGGGCCGACCGCGACGACCTTCACCCCGGGCAGGTCGGGCGTGTCGGAGGCGTCCCACTGCCGCAACGTCAGATAGGTGACCTCGTGCCCCGCCGCCGCCAGCCGCTCGGCCAGATTGCGGTACCAGCGCTCTGCCCCGCCGATCGTCCAGGGGAACAGGCAGTCATAGACGACCGCGACCCTCAAAGCGGGACCTCGGTGCAGCCGAGGCCTTGGAGTCGCGCGCGGGCTTTGGTCATATTGGGACTTTCGGCCGGGGTCGGATGGCCGAAGAGCCGGTTTACCGGCGCCAGGGCGGCCGAGCCGAGGATCGCGACGCGCTTGCCCTCGCACAGCCGCGGCGACCAGCTTCCGCGCGGCACGGCCAGCGCGTCGAAGCGGATCGGCCGGCGATCGAGGAAGGGGGGATTATAGACGAGGTCCCGCGCCGAAAAGGCGGCGGCTTCGTCGATCAGCGCATAATCGGCGCCGCTCGCGGCAATGCGCCGGTCCAGCGCCGCATAGGGCTCGACGATGCGATGCGCGTTCCAGCCGAGCCAGAGCAGCACGCCGAGCGTCGCCATGCTCGACACCATCACCAGGCGCCGGTGGTCGAGGCCGCGCTCGCGCAACGCGATCCAGCCATATCCGGCGAGCAGGCAGAAATTGCCGATCGTTCCGTGCAGGTAGCGATAGCCCCAGCCATGGCCCTGATAGGGTAGCAGGACGAGCAGCGCGGCGACGGTCAATATCGGGCCGAGCGCGAGCGCCCGCACGAGGCCGTCGGTGCGCCAGCGCAAAGCGACCGCAGCGAAGGCGAGCGGGAGCAACAGAACATGCTGCCATGCCGCGAAGCGCAGCAGGTTGAGCGCCATCAGCCAGAAGCCATTCGCATTCCACTCCGCGAGCGTTTCGACGAGCCGCGTCAGATAGCTCGCTCCGTCGGCGGTCGCGGCGATGGTGGGAGCCGGTCCCGCCGCCGTCACGACCGTGCCCGGCCAGCTCAGCCAGAAGAGGCCGATCGCGGCATAACCGCCGACGAGCAGCGCCAGCACCCGCCATTGCCGGCGCTCGGCGAGCAGCAGCAGGAAGGGCGCGACGAAGAGCGGATGGAAGATCGGCTGGTGCAATCCCGTCGCGAGGAAGCCGACCGGAAGCAGCAGCGCATAGGCCCACCAGCGATCGCGCAGGAAGAGCGCGAGCCAGAGCAGGTTGAGCGCCAGATGCCCCGTCATCGCATAGCTCGTCGTTGCGGTGACGAGCATCTGCGCCGACAGCAGCAGGCAGAGGAGGGCAATCGCCTGCGGCGCGGCATCGCCGGGCCACAGGCGGCGCGCCGAGGCCCAGAGCGCGAGCAGCGCGGCGACGGCGAGCAGCGGCGCGGTCGCATGGGCATCGCCGAGTGCGGCGCCGGCCGCGTGCAGCACGGCGTTGACAGGCAGATAGCCCGAGACCCACGCGTCCGCGGGCAATCCCGGCAGGACGAAGGTCCGATTGAGCGCCTCGCCGGTCGCAGCCCAGTCGGCGGAGAGGCGCGCGAAAAGCTCGCCCCGCGCCAATATATCGGCATCGAACAGCACCATCTGCTCGTCGCGGCTGAGGTCGTAGCCGCTCATCAGCCAGTCATGGCCACTCCAAGCGAGCGCGAAGAGCAGGGCCGCTGCCAGCCACGGCCACCAGGGCGCAAGGCGCGGCGCGAAGGCGGGGCCGCTCGCGCCCCATCGCCGCGCGGCGAGCAGGGCGGCGGCCAGCGCGACGAGCGCGGGCAGATCCTGATGCTGCCAGAAATAGGCGCTAAGCCCCGGCGCGGCGCGCGTGTCGAACAGCAGCGGGCCGGCGACGACGAGCAGCAGCAGCACGGCGAAGGCCGCAGCCAGCCCCCGCCAGCCTAGTGTCGGCGTCCCCATGCCGACCGGCGTCTCAGTCGCCAAGGTCGACCTGGTGCGCCTTGGCCCAATCTTCATATTGGGCGCGGGGGGTGGTCGAGGGCTGCGCGAGGATCGCCGGGATGTCGCGGCGCAGCGCGGCGAGGTCGAGCGAGCGGATCATCGCCTTGACCGGACCGACACCCGCCGGGGTAATCGACAATCGCTCGATGCCGATGCCGAGCAGCGCCATGGCCTCCAGCGGGCGCCCGCCCATCTCGCCGCACACGCCGAGCGTCACCTTCGACCCCGCGACGGTCTTCACCACGCGCGACAGGAAACGCATGACGGTCGGCGACAGCCAGTCGTAGCGCTCGGCGAGCCGCGGATGCGCGCGGTCGGCGGCGAAGAGGAATTGCGTAAGGTCGTTGGTGCCGATCGACAGGAAGTCGAGGTGCGGCAGCATCAGGTCGAGCGTCTCGGCGAGGCCAGGCACTTCGAGCATCGCGCCATAGCGGATCGCCGCGGGCAATTTCTTGTTATGGCTCGCGAGCCAGGCGCGCTGGCGGACGAAGATGTCGCGAGCGGCCTCATATTCCCATGGTTCCGACACCATCGGGAACATCACGTTGAGCGTCCGCCCCGCCGCGGCTTCCATCAGCGCGCGCGCCTGAACCTTCAGGAGACCGTCGCGTTCGAGCGCGAGGCGCAGCGCACGCCAGCCCATCGCCGGATTTTCCTCCAGCATGGTGTCGGTGTTCATATAGGGCAGCGCCTTGTCGCCGCCGATATCGACCGTACGGAAGATCACCGGCCGGTCGCCCGCGGCGTCGAGCACGTCGCGATAGAGCCGCTGCTGGCGATCGCGCGACGGCAGCGTCGCCGAGACGAGGAACTGGAATTCGGTGCGGAACAGCCCGATGCCGCGCGCGCCGGTCAGGTCGAGCGCGGCGATATCTTCGCGCAGCCCCGCGTTGATCATCAGGTCGATCGGCACGCCGTCCTTGGTGACCGCGGGCAGGTCACGCAGCGAGGCCAGATTGGCGCGCCGCTTCTGCGAAATGACCAGCTTGCCGTCGAACGCGTCTTGCACCGCCTGCGTCGGGCGGACCTGGACCGTCCCCGCGCCGGTATCGAGCAGCAACAGGTCGCCCTCGCGGATCACCGTGCGCACGTCGCGGACGCGGCCGAGCACCGGCACGCCCATCGCGCGCGCGACGATGATGACATGGGCGGTGAGCGACCCTTCCTCGAGCACCACGCCCTTCAGCCGGCGCTTGTCATATTCGAGCAGTTCGGCGGGGCCGAGGTTGCGCGCGATCAGGATCGAATCCTGCCGAAGGCCCATCTGCGCCGCGGTGCCCATCTGCCCCGACACGATGCGCAGCAGCCGGTTCGACAGATCCTCGAGGTCGTGCATGCGGTCGCGCAGCAAGGGGTCGTCGATCTGGCGCATGCGCATCCGGGTGCGCTGCTGGACGCGCTCGATCGCCGCCTCGGCGGTCAGACCGCTGTCGATCGCCTCGTTGATCCGCCGCGACCAGCCCTCGTCATAGGCGAACATCTTGTAGGTCTCGATGACCTCGTCATGCTCGCCGCCGACGCCGAATTCGGCCTGGCTCGCCATGCGGTCGATTTGCTCGCGCATCTTGTCGAAGGCGGCATAGACGCGGTGGCGCTCGGCTTCGGTATCCTCGGCGACGGTATGTTCGATGGTGATGCGCGGCTGGTGATAGACCGCGACGCCCGCGCCCATGCCGTCGACGAGCTTCTGGCCGGTGAGCCGCTGCGCCGACTGGTCGGCGGCGGCGGCGTCGGTGCGCGCGGCGGTATCCACCAGCTCGGCGTTGGCGATCAGTTCGGACAGCACCATCGCGACGGTCTGCAGCGTTTCGATCTCGATATCGTCGTAGCGGCGCGGCTCGGCGTGCTGGACGCAGAGCACGCCGACGGCGCGTTCGCGGCGGATGATCGGCACGCCGGCGAAGCTGTGGAACAATTCCTCGCCCGTTTCGGGGCGATAGGAGAAGTCGGGATGCGCCGCCGCCTCGTCGAGGTTGAGCGTCTCGATCTGCTCGGCGATCATGCCGACCAGGCCTTCGCCGAGCGCGAGGCGCGTGACGTGCACCGCCTCCTGCTTCAGCCCGCGCGTCGCGAACAGTTCGAGCGCGCCGTCGCGCAGCAGATAGATCGAGCAGACCTCGCTATCGAGGCATTCGCCGATGATGCCGACGACCTGGTTGAGCTTGCCCTGCGCGTGGGTTCGCGCCGCCATCACCTCGTGCAGCCGCGTCAGGATCGTGCGCGCCGACTGGGCGGCGGTCGAGGGCGGGAGCGGAGCGTTGGTCATGTCCCGCCACTGCTAACAGATGCCGCGCCCCCGCGCCAAGGGGAGCGTGCAATATTTCCTGCCGCCGGTCAGCCCGCCGGATTGGGCCCGGACGTGGTGGTCGGCGCGGCCGGGCCGTAGACCGTCGGCGTGGTCGCGGGGACGTAGACGGCGGGGTTCGTCGTCAGCGGCGCCGGCGCGCTCATGATCGGCGGCGGCGGAGCATATTTGGCGTCCCACGCCGCGGCGTCGACCTGATATCGGGCATAAGCCTCGTAGAAATCGAGGAAGGGCTGGTCGAGCCGCGCGAGATGGCCCGGCGCCTGCGCCACCACATCCTTGGCCGGGGTGGTCGAGACGAGCTGGGCGACTTCGTTGGCGCGCATGCAGAAGTCGCGCTGGGCCGGCGGCTGTGCGAAATAGTTGAACAGCTGGGTCGACAGCTTGTCGCGCTCCTTGATGCCGTTGGTCTTGTTTTCCTTGCCGAGCTGCGTGATCACGCTCTTCTCGGTCGACTTGATCGTTTTGCCATGCGCCTTGATGATCGCGTTATAGGCCGAGATCAAGGTCGCTTCCTCGAGCCCGCGACAGCCGATCGCGGCGACGTTCAGCGCGATCTTCATCTGCCAGAAGGCGCGGTCGCCGGTGATATCGGTGTTGGCGGTATAGAAGCGCCCGTTGAGCCCGCGGCCGGGCAGGAGCTGCGTCGCCGCCGCATTGCCCGGAGGTAGCGGCCGCGGCGGCACGATGATCACGACCGGAGCCGGCGGTGGCGGCGGGGGAGGTGGCGGCGGCGGGGGCGGCGGGGCGCAGGCCGCAACGCTCGCAAGCAGCCCGACGACGATGATTTTCCGCAACAATTTCATGCTCCACTCCCCAGCCGCACAATCATGCGGCATCACCCGCGTGCGTGCAAGGCCGCTTCGGCCTGTTGCACCAAGGACGCGATTATTTCCCCGACCGTTTCCTCGGACGTTACCATACCCACCGATTGCCCGGCCATTAACGAGCCGTTTTCGACATCGCCGTCGATCACCGCGCGGCGCAGCGCCCCCGCCCAATAATGTTCGATCTGGAGCTGCGCCTCGAGCATGTCGACGCTGCCGCCGTCGAGCAGGTTCGCGACCTCGCGCTGCTTGGCAGTGAACTCCTCGGTCCCGGCGTTCTTGAGCGCGCGTACCGGGATAACGGGCAGGCGCGGGTCGATCTGCACGCTGGCGACGGCATCGCGCGCCGAGGCGCGGATGAAGGCCTTTTTGAAGTTGGGATGCGCGATGCTCTCGGTCGCGCAGACGAAGCGCGTACCGAGCTGGACGCCCGAGGCGCCCATTTCGAGATAGCCGGCGATCGCCTCGCCGCGGCCGATGCCGCCCGCAACGAAGATCGGGACTTCGTCCGCCAGTGCGGGCAGGATTTCCTGCGCCAGCACGCTCGTCGACACCGGACCGATATGACCGCCCGCCTCCATGCCCTCGATCACCAGCGCATCGACGCCCGACCGGATCAGCTTCTTGCCCAGCGCCAGCGTCGGCGCGAAGCAGATGACCTTGGCGCCCGATGCCTTGATCGCCTCGAGGCTACCCTTGGGGGGCAGGCCGCCAGCGAGCACGACATGGCTGACGCCATGCTTCGCGCAGACGTCGATCAGATCGAACAATTGCGGGTGCATCGTGATCAGATTGACCCCGAACGGCCGCGCCGCGAGCGCCCTGGTCGCGGCGATTTCGGTGTCGAGCAGTTCGGGCGTCATCGCGCCGCACGCGATCACGCCGAAACCGCCCGCATTGCTGATCGCGCTGACCAGGTTCCGCTCCGAAACCCAGCTCATCGCACCGCATAAAATCGCGTAGTCGCTACCCAGAAGCGCGGTTCCCCGCACCATCAGATCGTTAATTTTTGTCATCGTCCGTGCCTTTGCCAGCACTGGGACTCGCGTGCAATCCCTAGCGTCCGCAGCCGTCTCCGAAGCGCACCAATGCTGCGCAGCGGCAAGCTCTCGCTTGGGCGCACGAACCGAACCTTTCGGCGCAGAAAGCAAATCAATCATTGTCAACTAAATCACTTGGCATATGCTTGCCGCCGAATCGAACCAGGGAAAGGGAAATAATGTCCGCTTCATCCGATCAGGCCCCGGGCCAGCGCGAGGCTGTGCCGCGCGCCGTCCAGACGGTGCTCGAGGCGCTTGAGAAGCTGCGCTTCGGCGCGATCCAGCTGACCGTCCACGAGGGCAAGCTGGTGCAGGTCGATATCACCGAGCGTCACCGCTACCCCAACTGATTTCAGGCTCCCAAGCCGGGGGAATGCCTTCCCCCCAAATGCCGCAGACCGGACCACCGGATGTGGCGATTTCTTTTGCAACAGGAAATTGCCATGACCGCCAAATATCCGTCCGTCCGCCGACGCGCGCCCGCCACGCCGCTGGCACTCGCGCTTCTTCTCGCGCTCGCCGCGCAGCCCGCCGCCGCCGATGAGGGCGCTGCCGAAGGCGAAGCCGCCGCCGCAACCGTCGCCGACGAAGCCGCTGATGCTGCCGCCCAGCTCGACGAGGATGTCAGCCGCGGCGACATCATCATCGTCACCGCTCGCCGCCGCCGGGAAACCGCGCAGGAAGTGCCGGTCGCGATCTCGGTCATCAGGGGCGATTCGATCGAGGCGACGGGCAATTTCAACGTCGTGAAGCTGCAGCAGCTGGCGCCGACGTTGCAGGTCTATACGTCGAACCCGCGCAACACCTCGGTCAACATTCGCGGTCTCGGCGTGCCTTTCGGGCTGACCAGCGACGGGTTCGAGCAGGGCGTCGGCATCTATGTCGACGACGTCTATAATTCGCGCGTCGCCGCCGCGACCTTCGACTTCCTCGACGTCGACCAGGTCGAGGTGCTGCGCGGGCCGCAGGGCACGCTCTATGGCAAGAACACCACCGCGGGCGCGATCAACATCACGACCAACCAGCCGACCTTCGATTTCGAGGGCCGCGCCGAGGTGACCGTCGGCAATCTCAACTACCGCCAGGCCAAGGCCGCGGTCTCGGGGCCGCTGACCGACAAGATCGCCGCGCGCATCGCGATCGCCGCGACCAGCCGCCGCGGCACCTTGTTCAACACGCGCACCGACCGCTGGATCAACGAGCAGGACAATCTGGGCCTGCGCGGTCAGCTGCTGTTCCAGCCCAATGACGACGTCAGCATTACCCTCGCCGGCGATTACAGCCGCCAGAATCCCGAATGCTGCGGCACCGCCTTCGTGCGCGTCGGAACGACGCAGCGCGCGCTCAGCCGCCAATATGACGCGATCATCGCCCGGTTGCAGGCTGCCAACCCCAATTACAACTACATCGTACCGAGCCGGAACGTCTACGACCGGCTGACCGACATCGACGCCAGCCTCAATGCCGGCAACAAGATCGGCGGCGCGTCGCTGCGCGTGAAATGGGACGTTGGTCCCGGGACCTTCACCTCGATCACCGCGTGGCGCTTCTGGGACTGGCAGCCCGAGAACGACCGCGACTTCACCGGCGCCTCGGTCGTCGCCAAGTCGCAGAACCCCTCGCAGCAGGACCAATATAGCCAAGAGTTCCGCTATAATTACGAAAGCGACACGGTCGACTTCGTCGTCGGGCTGTTCGGCTTCAAGCAGCGCATCGACACGCAGGGGACCGAGCAGCAGGGCATCGACGCCACGCGCTACAGTCTGGCGCCGTCGACCGATCCGAACAATGTCTACAACCGGCCCGAAGTGCTGAACGGGCTGACCGCCACCAACACCCAATTTCTGAAATCCGACAGCGCGGCGCTCTATGGTCAGGTGAGCTACAAGCTGACCCCCGAGCTGACGATCCAGCCGGGCATCCGCGTCAATTACGACAAGAAGGAAGGCTTTTACCAGCGTGTGGTCACCACCGGTGCGGGGCAGGTGATTGCTAGCTGTGCGCCCTCGGCCACCACCGGCAATGCGGTGCTGACTGCGCAGTGCGGCGTCTATCAGCCGCAGCTCACCATGCCGTCGGTCAGCGACTGGAACTTCAGCTATGACCTGAACGTCAACTACAAGATCGCGCCGGATATCCTAGCCTATGCGACCTATGCCAAGAGCTTCAAGACCGTCGGCATCAACCAGAACGGCCTGCCGCTCGACACCAACAACCAGCCGGTGCTGAGCGCCAGCACGGTGAAGCCGGAATCGGTCAATCATTTCGAGATCGGCTTGAAGACGCAGTTCCTGAACCGCCTCGCAACCTTCAACCTCACCGCCTTCCGCACCGAGATCAAGAATTTCCAGGCGACGGTGAACGGCGGGCAGTTCGGCACGGTGCGCGGCTATCTCGCCAATGCCGAAAAGGTGGTGTCGCAGGGCATCGAGGCGGATTTCAAGATCCGCACCAGCGACCGCTTCACGGCCTATGTCAACGGCGCCTACACCGATGCCAAGTACAAGAAGTTCACCAGCGCACCGTGCCCGCCCGAACTGTCGGGCGGCACCTTCGTCACTGGCAACCAGACGCCGGGTGCACCGGGCGCCCCCGGCCTCAGCCCGCGCCAGTGCGACATTTCGGGCCAGCGCCTGCCCGGCGTGTCGAAATGGGCCTTCTCCTACGGCGCCGAGACCAATCTGCCGGTCACTTTGTTCGCCAAGGACGGGCAGGTCTATCTGGGCGTCGACGGCAATTACCGGTCGAACTGGAATTCGAACGCGTCGCCGTCGATCTACACCAACGTCAAGGGCTATGCGCTGACCAACTTCCGTCTCGGTTTCCGCGGCGACGGCATCGATGTGTTCGGCTGGGTCCGCAACGCCTTCGACGTGAAATATATCGAACTGCTGCAGGTCGCGCCGGGCAATGTCGGCCTGATCGCCGGCACCCCCGGCGATCCCCGGACCTGGGGCGGGACGATCAAGGTCAGCTTCTGATCCACGCCGCCTTCGGACAAAAGAAAAGGGGCCGCTCCAGCTGGAACGGCCCCTTTCTCGTGCAGCCTGATCGTCAGCGCTGCTGTTGGTCGTCGCGGTCGTTGTCCGACCGCTGACCGCCCTGCTGGCGGTCCTGGCCACCCTGTTCTTGCTGCTGCTGTTTGCGGCGCTGTTCTTCGTCGCGTTGCCGCTGCTCGTTGGGGTTCTGGTTAGCCACTTTCTCTCTCCTTCTGCCGCGCCGGGGAATGAGCGCGACCATGAGCCAACCCGCTCAAAGGGCGGGGCGTTGCCTGGCGGCGGTCTCCTTTCGCCGGGGCGTGGCGCCGCCGCGACCAACGTCCTTTTCATGCGGCAACGCCTTCGGCTGTAATCGGTTCGTTCAATGACTGAGTTCAGCTTATTCGGTTATGTCGATGGAGGGGGGCGGCCTATCCTTTCCATCCCAAGGCGAAAGGATGACCCCATCGACTCGCGGCCTGCCCCTGTCGACGCACCTGCCGTGGCCACGCGCCGCGGCTCCGTCACGCGCCGGTCATCGCACAGCGCCAATCCCATCCGACAAAAAGCCCAACGAGGAGAGACTGCATGAACGACCAGACCCCCATCGACGCCGCGGGCGGCTGCCCGGTCAACCATGGTGGCGCTCGCGCGCTGCTCGGCCGCACCAACAAGGACTGGTGGCCCGAGATGCTGGCGACCGAGATCCTCAACCCGAACGGGTCGTCGAACCCGCTGGGCGACGATTTCGATTATGCCGCGGCGTTCAAGTCGCTCGACTATCAGGCGTTGAAGGACGACCTGACCGCGCTGATGACCGACAGCCAGCCGTGGTGGCCGGCGGACTATGGTCACTACGGTCCCTTCTTCATCCGCATGGCGTGGCACGCCGCGGGCACCTATCGCACCGCCGACGGCCGCGGCGGCGCGAACAGCGGGCAACAGCGCTTCGCCCCGCTCGACAGCTGGCCCGACAACGGCAATCTCGACAAGGCGCGCCGCCTGCTGTGGCCGATCAAGCAGAAATACGGCAACAGGATCAGCTGGGCCGACCTGTTCATCCTCGCCGGCAATGTCGCGATCGAGAGCATGGGCGGCCCGGTGTTCGGCTTCGGCGGTGGCCGCGCCGACGTGTTCGAGCCCGAGCGCGACATTTATTGGGGCAGCGAAGACAAATGGGTGAACCAGGGCGTGCAGACGCGCATCGCCCCCGAACATGGCTTCCACGAGATCGAAGGCCCGCTCGCCGCGATCCAGATGGGCCTGATCTACGTCAATCCCGAAGGGCCACAGGGCAATTCGCACGACGGTGAAGGCATGGCGCGCGACATGAAGGAAACCTTCGCGCGCATGGCGATGAACGACGAGGAAACCGTCGCGCTGACCGCGGGCGGCCACACCTTCGGCAAGGCGCACGGCAATGGCGACGCGTCGCTGCTCGGCGCCGCGCCCTCGGGCGGCGACCTTGCCGCGCAGGGCTTCGGCTGGGTCAGCGGCCACGAGAGCGGCGGCATCGGCGAACATACCGTCACCAGCGGGCTCGAAGGCGCATGGACGAACACGCCCGACACATGGACCGACAATTTCTTCCGCCTGTTGTTCGACTATGATTATGAGCTGGTGCAGTCGCCCGCGGGCGCGAACCAGTGGCAGCCGATCGACCAGAAGGAAGAGGATATGGCCCCTGCGGCCTGGGATCCGAACCTGAAGGTGCCGACGATGATGACCACCGCCGACATGGCGCTGAAGCGCGACCCGGCCTATCGCAAGATCAGCGAGAAGTTCCGCGACGATCATGAAGCGTTCAAGGATGCCTTCGCGCGCGCCTGGTTCAAGTTGACCCACCGCGACATGGGGCCCAAGATCCGCTACCTCGGCCCCGAAGTCCCCGCCGAGGACCTGATCTGGCAGGACCCGATCCCCGCCGGTTCGGCGCCCTCGGACGCCGATGTCGCGGCGGTGAAGGACAAGATCGCCAATAGCGGCCTGACCGTCAGCCAGCTGATCAAGACGGCCTGGGCGTCGGCGAGCACCTATCGCAAGTCCGATTTCCGCGGCGGCGCCAATGGCGCGCGCGTCCGGCTGGCGCCGCAGAAGGACTGGGAGGTCAACGAGCCCGCGATGCTCGCCAGCGTGCTGGGCACGCTCGACGGGCTGCGCGGTAGCCTGTCGATCGCCGACGCCATCGTGCTCGGCGGTGTGGTCGGCCTCGAAAAGGCGATCAAGGATGCGGGCTTTAGTGTCGCGGTGCCTTTCACCGGCGGCCGCGGCGATGCGACCGACGAGCAGACCGACGCCGACAGCTTTGCGGTGATGGAGCCCGAGGCCGACGCCTTCCGCAACTATCTCGGCAAGAAGAAGCTGGCGGTGAAGACCGAGGAAATGATGCTCGACCGCGCCTCGCTGCTCGGCCTGTCGGTGCCCGAAATGACCGTGCTGGTCGGCGGGCTGCGCGTGCTCGGCGCCAATCACGGCGAGCGCGGGCATGGCCATTTCACCAAGCGCTCGGGGCAGCTGACGAACGATTTCTTCGTCAACCTGCTCGACATGACCAATGTGTGGAAGGCCGTCGACGGTTCGGACGACCAGGAATATGTCGCGACCGACCGCAAGGGCGGCGGCGAGACCTGGCGCGGGACGCGCGCCGACCTGATCTTCGGTTCGAACGCCGAACTGCGCGCGGTCGCCGAGGTCTATGCCGAGAGCGGCCATGAGGAGAAGTTCGTCAAGGACTTCGTCAAGGCCTGGACCAAGGTTATGAACGCCGACCGCTTCGACCTCGCCTGATCGGCCGACGCCGACGGGTCGCAAGGACCCGCCCCCGGGGACATGGGCCCGGGGGCGGGTTTTCTTTTGCAGGCTTAAAGCCACAAAAGCCCCGCATGCGCGCTTCTAAAACGTGTCCTTTGTGGCTTTAAGCGGGGCGGCATCCTCGCGCAGCGCCGAACGGACGATCGCCATGTCGGGGCCGCCGGAAACATCGATTGCGCCGCCGCGCAGGACGCGCACGGTGGTGACCCCGTTGAGCGCGCGGTCCATCGCATAGTCGAACTGGCGCATCCGGCCCATCGAGAGGGCGCGGTCCCATGCGACTGCGAAGCTTTCGGCGCTTGGGCGTTCGAGCAAGCGGTAAGCGGAACGGCGGCCCATGCCGACGGCCTTCGCTGCGCGTCCCACCGAACCCATCGCTTCGAGCGCGCGGATGAAGCATTGCTGCACCTCCGGCGTCCAGCCGTCGGCGCGGCGACGCTGTGCGGGGACGGGGGTGAAGGCGAGGCAGGTGCCGGCGAGTTGCTGCACGGGCGAGTCGGTGTGTTCCATCTGCCAGTTTGGAACATAGCGGGATATTTTAGGAAAGAAGTTTTTGGGGCGGGTGTGGAAGCGCGTCGGCTTTGGGGTGGTTTCAAGACATTCCCCTCCCTGAAAGGGAGGGGTTAGGGGTGGGTAGCGAGCGCAGCGAGCAAGAGAAGGAGCGCCGCCTTTGGCGGCCACCCACCCCCAGCCCCTCCCTTGCAGGGAGGGGAGATTAAACGTCCGCGACCACCCGATACCGGTCGTTCCTAGACCCTAATGCGCATCCTTCGGCGCTGGGCCGCCGATCGGGGGCGGTTTGCAGAAGGGGACCATCACCAGCGCCGCGAGGAAGAGATAGGCCATCAGGCGGAAGACGTCGTCGAAGGCGAGGGTCAGCGCCTCGCGGCCGACGAGGCGGCTGAGCATGCCTTCGGCCATCTGCTGCGCGAGCGCCGGGTCGGAGACGGTGCGGCCGATATGCTTGGCGAGCCCCGCCGCGGCTTCGTTCGCGGCGTCGGCCGAGCGGCCTAACGCTTCGGAAAGGCGCAGCATGTGGAGGCGCAAATTATCGCCGAGCCAGGTGTTGACGAGCGCGATGCCGATCGCGCCGCCGAGGTTGCGCATCAGGTTGAACAGCCCCGAGGCGTAGCGCAGCTCGGGTCCCTCGAAATTGCCGAGCGCGAGCCCGACCGAGGGCACGATGCACAGCATGATCGCGAAGCTGCGCACGACCTGCGGCCAGAAGAGCGCGGCGAAGCCCCATTCGGGGGTCATGAAGCTGAACATCCAGAGGCCCGTCGCGAAGAGCGTCAGCCCGACGGTGATCACGATGCGCTGGTCGACCTTTTGCGACAGCACTGCAGCGATCGGCACGCCAAGCAATTGCGCGAGGCCCGAGACAAAGACCGTCGTGCCGATCTCCGACGCGTTATAGCCCTGCACGCGGCCCAAATAGATCGGGACCAGATAGGTGCTCGCGTAGAGGCCGAAGCCGATCACGAGGTTGAAGATGCAGGCGAAGACGAAGGTCGGCTTGCGGAAAGGAGAGAGCCGGACGATCGGCCCGTCCGAGCGGAACGAGCGTTCGAGGAAGAGGCCGAAGGCGACGAACGACACCCAGGCGCCGATCGCGATCTCGGGCTCGCTGAACCAGTCGTGCTTGGGCCCTTCCTCGAGCACGAACTCGAGCCCCGCGAGGAACACCGCCATCGAGGCGAGGTGGACCCAGTCGATGCGGCGCAGCATCGGCAAATTGGGCTTGTCGATTCGCACGAGCGCGAGGATTGCGAACGTCACCATCGCGCCGGGCAGGACGTTGATGAAAAAGACCCAGCGCCAGCCCATCGCGTCGGTGATCCAGCCGCCGACCGTCGGGCCGAGCGTCGGTGCGAGCACCGACACCATGCCGAGGATCGCGGGGATCATCGCGCGCTGCTTGCCCTCGAACAGCATGTAACCCGTCGCGAACACCGTCGGGATCATCGCGCCACCGACGAAACCCTGCACCGCGCGGAACAGGATCATCGATTCGATGCTCCACGCGAGCCCGCAGAGGATGCTCGCGATGGTGAACAGCGCCGCAGAAGCGGCGAACAGCCAGCGCGTCGAGAGCGCCTGCGCCAGGAAGGCGGAGAAGGGGATCATCACCAGTTCGGCCATCAGATAGGCGGTCTGGACCCAGCTGATCTCGTCGGGTCCGGCGCTGAGCCCCGCCTGCACCTCGTTGAGCGACGCGGCGACGATCTGGATGTCGATCAGCGCCATGAACTGGCCGAACGCCATCACCGCGAAGATCAGATATTTGCGCGCGTCGGGCATCGCCGCCGGGTTAAACGGCGCGCCCTCGTCCTTTGGTGCTGCTGCGGGGGAAAGCGGGATGGAAGCCATGGGTCTTGTGTCCTGTCGTCTTTATATTATATGCGTCATATAAAAGGAGGCGCAAGTGCGCTATTCAACCGAGCACAAGGCAGAGACCCGCCAGCGGGTGCTGAAAGAAGCGGCGAAGGAAATCCGCGCGAAGGGCCCCGACAATGTCGCGGTCGCGGGCATCATGGCGCGCGCGGGGCTGACCCACGGCGGGTTCTACGCCCATTTTCTGTCGAAGGACGCGCTGGTGAAGGAAGCGATCGGGACGATGTTCGCCGATGCCCGCGCGCGCTCGGCGAAGATCGACGCGGCGGGCGATCCCAAGGCGGTGCTGCGCGCCTATGTCGATTTCTACCTCTCGCCCGCGCATCGCGACAGCCGCGACCGGGGCTGCCCGTTGCCCACGCTGTCAGGCGATTTCGCGCGCTCGCAGCCTGCGACGCGCGAGCGCTTTGGCGCGGGGGTGGTCGGGATCGCGTCGCGGCTCGCGGTGCCGCTGGCGGCGTTGGGCTATGCCGATGCCGAGGCGGAATCGCACGCGCTGCTCGCGCAGCTGGTCGGCGGCGTCGCGCTGGCGCGCGCGGTCGGCGATCCGGCGCTCTCGGACGCGATGCTGGCGGATACACACGCCTGCATCGTCGCGCGCTACGGGCTGGAGAGTGCGCAATGACCCTCGCCAAGGTGCAGGGACTGATCGAGGCGGGCGGACGCCCGCCGATCGGCGAGACTTTGGGCTTCCAGCTCGTTGAGGCGGGGGAGGGCTGGGCCGCGTTCGAAGGTGTTCCCGGGCCCGAGCATTTCAACCCGATGGGCTTCGTCCACGGCGGCTATGCCGCGACCCTGCTCGATTCGGCGTGCGGGATCGCGGTGGTCACCAAGCTTGCCGACGATCAGGCGATGACGACGCTCGAGCTCAAGACCTCGTATCTCAAGGCGATGACCGGGGAGACGGGCAAGGTCCGCGCCGAGGGGCGGGTGATCTCGATCGGGCGCCGCGTCGCCTATGTCGAGGCGAAGCTGACCGACGCGGCGGGGCGGCTCTATGCCACCGCGACCTCGACCCTGCTGGTGTTGCAACAATGAACGCGCAGACGGCGATCGCGGCAGAGGCGCCGGTAGAGGCATCGGTGCGGCGCCGCTTCGCGTTGCCGAAGAAGGCGTGGAAGGTCGGGCTGATCGCCTTGCTCGTCGCGGCGGCGGGGGTGTGGTGGCTGACCTCGCCGCGCACCGCGGAATCGACCGACAATGCCTATCTGCAGGCCGATTCGAGCAATGTCGCGCCCAAGGTCGGCGGGCTGGTTGCCGCGGTGCTGGTGCGCGACAATCAGGCGGTGCAGGCGGGCGACCCGCTGGTGCGCATCGACGCCGAGGATTATGACGCGCGGCTGCAGGCGGCCGAGGCGGCGGTAGCCGACGCCGATGCCGGGGTCGCGACCGCGCGGGCCGCGCTCGCCGCGCTCGGCGCCGACGAACGGCTCGCCGCGGCGCAGATCAGCGCGGTCGGGACCGAGATCGCGGCGGCCGATGCCGAATCGGTGCGCGCGGCGGCCGACCTCAAGCGCTACGATACGTTGCTGGTCGACGGTTTCGTCACGCGGCGCGACGCCGATCAGGTGCGCGCGACCGCGGTCGGCGCGGCGTCGGCGGCGCGGCGTTCGCGCGCCGATCTCGGCGCAAGCTACGAGCAGGCGGCGGTGACGCGGGCGCGCCGCCCGGTGCTGATGGCGCAGGTGCAGGCCGCCGAGGCCGAGGCGCTGAAGGCGCGCGCCGCCCTCGCGCTGGCGAAGCAGGACCGCGGCCACGCGCTGGTTCGCGCGCCGATCACGGGCGTGGTCGGCAACCGGCAGGTCCAGGTCGGCGACTATGTCCAGCCAGGCACGCGGCTGTTGTCGGTGGTGCCGGTCCGGTCGATCTATGTCGTCGCCCATTTCAAGGAAACCCAGACGCACGCGATGCGGCCCGGCCAGAAAGCCGAGGTCTATGTCGACGCGCTGGGCGAAACGCTGGCCGGCACCGTCGACAGCCTCGCGCCGGGATCGGGAAGCGAGTTCACCTTGCTGCCCTTCGAGCCCGGATCGGGCAATTTCACCAAGATCGTGCAGCGCGTCGGGGTGCGTATCCGGCTCGACCCGGGGCAGGCGGCGCTGGCGCAGCTGCGCCCCGGCCTGTCGGTGACCGCAAAGGTGCGGCTGCGCGACTGAGGCTCGGTTCGCCGTGCGTTCGGGCCACTCCGTCGCGGCCGATGTTAACAATGTCAATTTTGACTTGACCCGGCCGCGCTGCGCATGCAATGTTTACGACAGTAACATTGAGTCCCCGGAAAGGACGATCATGCGCACCCTGCTCTACGCCCTCGGACCGATGCTGTTCGATTCGCTTGGCATCATCACCTTCGCGATCCTGCTCGCCGCGGGCGCAGGCATCGCCCCCGCGGTGATCGCGGGCACGCTCGTCGCGGTCGTGGTGGTCGGTTACGAGCTGGTGCGCGGCCACCAGGTCGCGGCGCTGCAGTGGATCAGTCTGGCGTCGGTGCTGTTCACCGCCGCCGCGACATTGCTGACCGGCGACCCGCGCTTCGTGATGGCGAAGCCGACATTGGTCTATCTGATCGTAGGCACGGTGATGCTGCGCAAGGGCTGGCTGAGCCGCTATATCCTGCCCGAGCAGATGGCGCTGGTCGGTGACGTCATGGACCGCTTCGGCCAGATCTGGGCGGCGCTGATGTTCGCGAGCGCGGGGCTGAACCTGGTGATCGCGCTGTTCTTCACCGCCTGGTGGCCGCTGTTCATCGGCGTCTTTCCGCTGGCGTCGAAATTCGGGCTGTTCGCGATCCACATCGCGGTGGTGCATTTCGTTGGCCAAGCACGGCTGCGCCGCCGCGCGGAGGGCGGCGAGTTGCAGCCGGCCGAATAGGCTTACTCCGCGTCGAGCCCGTAAGCGGTGTGCAGCACGCGCACCGCGAGTTCGGTCTCGTCCTCGTCGATCAGCACGCTGACCTTGATCTCGCTGGTCGAGATCGCCTGGATGTTGATGCCGCGGTCGGCCAGCGCGCGGAACATCGTGCTGGCGACGCCCGCGTGGCTCTTCATGCCGACGCCGACGACGCTGATCTTGGCGATCTTGTCGTCGCTGATGATGCGGTTGAAGCCGATCTTGTCCTTCGCGCTCTCGAGCAGGTCGATCGAGCGGAGCAGGTCGGTGCCGGGGACGGTGAAGGTCACGTCGGTCTCGCCCTTTTCGCGGCCGACGTTCTGGATGATCATGTCGACGTTGATCCCGGCGGCGGCGAGCGGGCCGAAGATGTTCGCCACCGCGCCCGGCTTGTCGGGCACGCGCGTGACGATGATCTTCGCTTCATTCTTGTCGTGGGCGATGCCGGTGATCAGCTGCCGTTCCATCTGATGTTCCTCTATTTCCTCGTCGCTGACGATCATCGTGCCTTTTTTGGGGGCTTCGTCGCCCTCGACGAAGCTCGAGAGCACTTGCACGCGCACGCCCTCTTTCATCGCCAGCCCGACCGAGCGCGTCTGGAGCACCTTGGCGCCGACGCTCGCGAGTTCGAGCATTTCCTCATAGGTCACATAGTCGAGCTTGCGCGCGCGGGCGACGATGCGCGGGTCGGTGGTGTAGACCCCGTCGACGTCGGTGTAGATGTCGCAGCGGTCGGCCTTGAGCGCCGCGGCGACCGCGACCGCGCTGGTGTCCGAACCGCCGCGGCCGAGCGTTGAGACGCGGCCGTCGTCCATCATGCCCTGGAAGCCCGGGATCACCGCGACCTCGCCCTTGGCCATCGCGGCGCCGAGCGCGCCGGTGTCGATGTCGGCGATGCGCGCGCGGGCGTGGGCCTCCTCGGTGCGGATCGGGAGCTGCCAGCCGAGCCAGCTGCGCGCCGGAGTGCCCATCGCCTGCAGCGTCAGCGCGAGCAGGCCCGACGTCACTTGCTCGCCCGCGGCGACGACAACGTCATATTCGGCGGGGTCGTAGCGCGGGTTGGCCTCGCGGCAGAAATTGACGAGCCGGTCGGTCTCGCCTGCCATCGCCGAGACGACGACCGCGACCTCGTTGCCATTGGCGACTTCGCGCGCGACGAGCTTCGCCACGGTGCGAATTCGTTCGGTGCCCGCCATCGACGTGCCCCCGAATTTCATCACGATCCGCGCCATCTCGCCCCGCTTTCAAGAAACTGGTTTCCGCCGCAACTTCTCAGCATTTCCGCGGCGTTCGGCTGTTAGGGAAGGGCGGCGGCCATGGCAAGGTGGCCGCGTTACCTGTGTGGATATATTTTCTTGCCTTGAAGCAAGCGAATGGAGGTTTTGCGTTGAAAAATTGACCTGTGAGGCAAATTTCTTGCGCAGGGCAAGGGGCAGTGCCACATCGCGGGGCATGAGTAGCGCGACGATCGACCCCAACGAAGCTGCCCATTTCGGCGCGCTTGCCGCCGACTGGTGGGACCCGCACGGCTCGTCGGCGATGCTGCACAAGCTGAACCCGGTGCGTCTCTCTTATATCCGCGGGCAGATCGATGCGCACTGGCATGGCGATCCGCGCGAACGTCGCCCGCTCACCGGCAAGAGCGCGCTCGACGTCGGTTGCGGCGCGGGGCTGCTCGCCGAGCCGCTCGCGCGGATGGGCGCGGCGGTGACCGGTGTCGACGCGGCGCCCGAGAATATCGCGGCGGCGCAGGCGCATGCGGCGGGGCAGGGGCTGGCGATCGACTATTTTGCCGGCGAACTCGCGACGCTGCCGCCGCGCCAATTCGACCTCGTCACCTCGATGGAGGTGGTCGAGCACGTCACCGACCCTGCGGCGTTCGTCGGCGAGCTTGCGGCGCGGCTGGCGCCCGGCGGGCTGATGATCCTGTCGACGCCGAACCGCACCGCGCTGTCGAAGCTGCTGCTCGTCGAGGCGGCCGAGCGCGTCGGCGCGGTGCCGCGCGGGACGCACGACTGGGACCAGTTTCTGAAACCCGAGGAACTGACGAAGCTGATCGAGGATGCGGGGCTCGAGGTTTTCGACCGCACCGGACTCTCGCCGTCGGCCGCCAAGGGCTTCAAGCTCGGCGGGAGCGAGGCGCTCAACTATCTGGTCGCCGCGCGGTGGCCGGGATGAGCCGCGACCCGCGCGTCACCGCCTATATCGCGGCGCGACAGCCTTTCGCGCAGCCGATCCTGACCCACCTGCGCGAACTGGTGCACCAGCATGCGCCGGGCGCGGAGGAGACGCTGAAATGGGGCGTGCCGCATTTCGTGCTGAACGGCCAGAATCTCGCGGGCATGGCGGCGTTCAAGGAGCATGCGACCTTCGGCTTCTGGCGCGACGAGGAGGTCACCGGGTCGCCGCGCGATACCGGCGCGATGGGGAGCATGGGGCGGCTGGCGTCGCTCGCCGATTTGCCGGGCGACAAGCAGATGGCGACGTGGATCGCCAAGGCCGCGGCGCTATGCGGCGAAGGCAAGCCCAAGCGCCCGGCCCCGCAGCCCAGGGCCGCGCTCGACCTGCCGGGCGATCTGGGCGCGGCGCTGAAGGCCAATGCTGCCGCGCAAGGCCATTGGGACGTTTTCTCGCCCGGCAAGCGTCGCGACTATATCGAATGGGTGATCGAGGCGAAGCGCGAGGAAACGCGCGCCAAGCGCATCGAAACGATCGTTGCGCAGGTCGCCGAGGGCAAGGACCGGCACTGGAAATATAAGGGCTGCTGAGGCGGCCATACCGACCTCGTCATCCCGGCGAAGGGTGTTCAGAGGCACGTGACTCTGAACACGATCTCATCCTCGCTCACTGACGCACCGGCGAGATCCCGGCCTGCGCCGGGATGACGGCTGGTTAGAAGTCCACATCCTCATAATATTTCGGCGGCGTCACGATTTCCATCCGTTCGGCCAGCAGCGGCCGAAAGCTCGGCCGCGACTTGAGGCCCGAATACCAGCCTTTCGTCTGCTCGTGCCCGGTCCAGTCGATCCCGCCGAGATAGTCGGCGACCGAGATATGCGCCGCGGCGGCGAGGTCGGCGAGGCTCATCGTCGCGCCGGCGAGCCAGGTGCGGTGGTCGATCAGGTAATCGACATAGTCGAGATGCTGGTTCGCCGCCTTCATCGCCTCGCGTAGCGCGCCGCCGTCGGGGGGCTGGCGGTGGACGATGCGCTTCTGCATGCGCTCGAAGAGCAGCGGGCCGGTGACCTCATAATAGAAATCATGGTCGAACCAGGCGGTCAGCCGGCGGATTTCGGCGCGATTGGCGGCGGTGCCGTTGATCATCGCCTTGCCCTCGACCGTCTCCTCGAAATATTCGGCGATCGCCATGCTGTCCATCAGCACCTGCCCGCGCGCATTGTCGACCATCACCGGGGTGCGCCCGGCGGGGTTCAGGTCGATGAACTCGTCGCGGCGCTCCCACGGCGATTCGCGCACCAGTTCGTAACCGACGCCCTTTTCGCCGAGCAGCAGGCGGATCTTGCGCGAGAAGGGGCAGAGCGGAAATTGGTAAAGTTGCCACATAGCGTGGGCATAGCGGCAGCGGGGCGCCGCACGCAACGCCTATGGCGTAACGCGGCGGAATGCGTGTGGATCAGCGACGCGCCGCGTCGCGTTCGCGCTCCCATTGCGCAGCCATATCGCGTGCCATATCCTTGAGAATGGGGGCATAAGCCGCGGCGGCGGTGGCGAGGTGGCCTGCCATCCGTGAGGTTGCGCGGACGTCGCCGCCGAGGCGGCGGCCAGTGTCGGGATCGGTGCCCGTGACCTCGCCCAAAGTTGCGTCGGGCGGGATATAAGCTGCCGATGAGTCGGGATCGACGCGCGCGATCGCCTCGGCGAGCGGGCCGATGTTGGTGCGCATCAGCGCGTCGACGAGCGCGGTGACGGTCGAGGCCATGCGGTCGCTTTCGACCGGATCGGTGAGCGCCTCGGCGGCATCGCGCACGTCGGCGGCCTGCGCCGGCAACGGCGCAGCGATGGCGAGCAGGGGGAGGGCGGCCCAATAAAGTTTCGGCGTCCAGCGGCGCATGGCATCTTCCTTTCGGGGAATGACGCGGGGGTTGGTCAAGGTCGGGCGTTTAGAGCGCGCACGCTTTCGCTGGGCTGAATGGGCGCGAGGGATGCGATGAGGCGATGCGATGGCGGGTCAGGTCGATCCTCCCCTTGGCGAAGCCATGGGGAGGTGGCGGCGGCTTTAGCCGCTGACGGAGGGGTAATATCGCCGGCGTCGACCCCTCCACCACCGCCTGCGGCGGCGGTCCCCCTCCCCAACGCTTCGCGATGGGGAGGATCTTTTCGACTACTCCGCCGCCACTTCCGCGATTTCGGCGTCGCTCAACGGGTATTCCAGCCGCGACAGCATTTCCTTCGGGCAGATCTGCCAGAACTGGCCCTGCCAGCGGTCCCAGTCGGCGAGGATTTCGGCCGACCATTTGCTGCCTGTCGCGCGCGCATGATCCTCGACCAGCGCCTTCAGCACGCCTTCCCAATGCGCGCTTTCGATGCGCTGCCAGACGATCGATTCGCTATTGGCGCGGCGTTCGAAGCTGGCGTCGCCGTCGAGCACAAAGGCCATGCCGCCGGTCATGCCCGCGCCGAAGTTCGAGCCCACGGCGCCGAGGATCACCGCGATGCCGCCGGTCATATATTCGAGGCCGTTGGCGCCGCAGCCCTCGACGACGACGTGTGCGCCCGAGTTGCGCACCGCGAAGCGCTCGCCCGCCTGGCCCGCGGCGAGCAAAGTGCCCGCGGTCGCGCCGTAGAGGACGGTGTTGCCGACGATCGTATTGTGCTGGCTGACCAGCGGGCTCGACACCGTCGGGCGCACGACGATGCGGCCGCCCGACAGGCCCTTGCCGACATAGTCGTTGGCGTCGCCGAAGACTTCGAGGGTGATGCCCTGGCAGAGGAAGGCGCCGAGCGACTGGCCCGCGGTGCCGCGGAGGCGGACCTGGACATGGTCGTCGGCGAGGCCCTTCATCCCGAAGCGCGCGGTGACCTCGGCCGACAGACGCGTGCCGACGGCGCGGTGGGTGTTGCGGACATTATAGGTGAGCTGCATGCGCTCGCCGCGCTCGAACAAGGGCTTGGCGTCGCTCAAAATCTGCGCGTCGAGGCTGTCGGGCACGGGGTTGCGGAAGCTCGGCCCCTGCGAGCGGCGCTGCTCGTCGGGGGCGTCGACCTTGGCGAGGATCGGATTGAGATCGAGGTCGTCGAGATGTTCGGCGCCGCGGCTGACCTGGCGCAGCAATTCGGTCCGGCCGATGACCTCGTCGAGGCTGCGGCAGCCGAGCTTGGCGAGGATTTCGCGCACTTCCTCGGCGATGAAGGTCATCAGGTTGATGACCTTCTCGGGGCTGCCGGTGAACTTCGCGCGCATCTTCTCGTCCTGCGTGCAGACGCCGACGGGGCAGGTGTTGCTGTGGCACTGGCGGACCATGATGCAGCCCATCGCGACGAGGCTGAGCGTCCCGATGCCATATTCCTCGGCGCCGAGGATCGCGGCGATGACGATATCGCGCCCGGTCTTGAGCCCGCCGTCGGTGCGCAGGCGAATGCGGTGGCGCAGGCCGTTGAGGGTGAGGACCTGGTTGACCTCGCTGAGCCCCATTTCCCACGGCGTGCCGGCATATTTGACGCTCGTCTGGGGACTTGCGCCGGTGCCGCCGGTGTTGCCCGAGACGAGGATGACGTCGGCGTGCGCCTTGGCGACGCCCGCCGCGACGGTGCCGATGCCCGCCGAGCTGACGAGCTTGACGCAGACGCGGGCCTTGGGGTTGATCTGCTTGAGGTCGTAGATCAGCTGCGCCAGATCCTCGATCGAATAGATGTCGTGGTGCGGCGGCGGCGAGATGAGCATCACGCCGGGGGTCGAGTGGCGCAGACGTGCGATGAATTCGGTGACCTTGAAGCCGGGGAGCTGGCCGCCTTCGCCGGGCTTGGCGCCCTGCGCGACCTTGATCTCGATCTCGTCGCACGCGCCCAGATATTCGGCGGTGACGCCGAAGCGGCCCGAGGCGATCTGCTTGATGTTGCTGTTGGCGTTGTCGCCATTGGCATAGGGCTGGTAGCGTTCGCTCGCTTCGCCGCCTTCGCCCGACACCGCCTTGGCGCCGATGCGGTTCATCGCGATCGCCAGCGTCTCGTGGGCTTCCGGGGAGAGCGCGCCGAGCGACATGCCCGGGGTGACGAAGCGCTTGCGGATCTCGGTGATCGCCTCGACGCTGTCGAGCGCGACGCCGGTGGCGGGATAGTTGAACTCCATCAGGTCGCGCAGATACACCGGCGGCAGGTCGGCGACGCCGCGCGCGAACTGGAGGTAGGTCGAGTAGCTGTCGGTCGCGACCGCCGTCTGCAGCAAATGCATCAGCTGCGCCGAATAGGCGTGCGTTTCGCCACCCGCGCGCTGGCGGTAGAAGCCGCCGATGGGGAGGGTGGTGACACGGCTGTCGAACGCCGCCTCGTGCTTCTCGGTCGCGTTGATGAAGAGCGACTGATAGCCCTCGCCCGAAATCTTCGCCGGCATGCCGGGGAAGAGGTCGTTGACGAGCGCGCGGCTGAGGCCGACGGCCTCGAAATTATAGCCGCCGCGATAGGAGGAGATCACCGCGATCCCCATCTTCGCGAGGATCTTGAGCAGCCCGTCGTCGATCGCCTTGCGGAAGCGCTTGAGGCAATCGCCCAGCGAAAGCTCGCCGCCGAACAGCCCGCGTGTCCAGCGGTCGGCAATCGCGGCTTCGGACAGATAGGCATGGACCGTGGTCGCGCCGACGCCGATCAGCACCGCAAAGGCGTGGGTGTCGAGCACCTCGGCCGAGCGGACGTTGATCGAGGCGTAGCTGCGCAGGCCCTTGCGCACGAGGTGGGTGTGCACCGCGGCGGCGGCGAGCACCATCGCCATGCCGACGCGGCCTTCGCCGATGCTCTGGTCGGTGAGGAACAGCTCGCTGCGTCCCGCACGCACCGCATCCTCGGCTTCCTTGCGCACGCGCGCGATGGCCTCGCGCAGCGTCGCGGCGTCGCCGCCGGTGGGGAAGGTGCAGTCGATGTCGGCGACGGCATCGCCGAAATAGGCGCGCAGCCGATCCCAGTCGTCGCCGACCAGCACCGGGCTGTCGATCACGAGGACATGGTCGCTCTGCCCCTTTTCGTCGAGGATGTTCGCGAGATTGGCGAAGCGCGTCTTGAGACTCATCACATGCCGTTCGCGCAGGCTGTCGATCGGCGGGTTGGTGACCTGGCTGAAGTTCTGGCGGAAGAATTGCGCGACGTGGCGCGGCTTGTCCGAGATGACCGCGAGCGGGGTGTCGTCGCCCATCGAGCCGATGGCTTCCTTGGCATCCTCGACCATCGGCGAGAGGATGAGCTCCATATCCTCCATCGTCAGCCCGGCGGCGACCTGGCGGCGGAGCAGTTCGCTGCGGTCCCATTGCGGCAGGTTCGACTTCCCGCCCTTGGGCAGGTCGGCCATGGTGCGGAACCCCTTGACGCGCGCGGCATAGTCGGCGGCGCCCGCGATCTTGTCCTTGATCGCGCGGTCGTCGTAGAGCTGGCCTTCTTCGAGGTCGACCGCGATCATCTGGCCGGGTCCAAGGCGGCCCTTCTTGCGGATGCTCGCCTCGGGCAGCAGCACCATGCCGCTTTCGGAGCCGACGACGAGCAGATTGTCGGCGGTGAGCGTGTAGCGCAGCGGGCGGAGCGCGTTGCGGTCCATGCCCGCGACCGCCCAGCGGCCGTCGGTCATCGCGAGCGCGGCGGGGCCGTCCCACGGCTCCATCACGCTGGCGAGATAATTGTACATCGCGCGGTGGCTGTCGGGCATCTCGGCCTCGTCGCCCCACGCCTCGGGAACGAGGATGAGCTTGGTCGTCGGCGCGTCGCGGCCGGCGCGGCACAGCGTCTCGAACACCGCGTCGAGCGCGGCGGTGTCCGATGCGCCCGCGGGGATCACGGGCTTGATGTCTTCCGAATGCTCGCCGAAGGCGAGGCTCGCCATCTTGATCTCGTGGCTCTTCATCCAGTTCTTGTTGCCGCGGATCGTGTTGATCTCGCCGTTGTGCGCGAGGGTGCGGAACGGCTGGGCCAACCACCATTGCGGGAAGGTGTTGGTTGAATAGCGCTGGTGGAAGATCGCGACGCGGCTCTCGAACAATTTGCTCGTGAGGTCGGGATAGAAATCGGCGAGGCTCTCGGCGAGGAACAGCCCCTTGTAGATGATCGAGCGCGCCGACAGGCTGCAGATATAGAAATCGGCGATCTGCGCGGCGATCACCTTCTTCTCGATGCGGCGGCGGACGAGGTAGAGGCGCTTTTCGAATTCGGCGAGCGACTGTTCGTCGGGCCCAAGGTTTTTTTCGCCGCTTTGCGGCAAGGGGGGCCCGGCGATCATGATCTGCTCGATCTCGGGGCGCGTGCGCTGCGCCTTGTCGCCGATCACCGAGACGTCGACGGGGACCTGGCGCCAGCCGTAGATGGTGTAACCCGCGTCGATGATCTCGGACTCGACGATCGTGCGGCAATGTTCCTGTGCGTCGAGGTCGGTGCGCGGCAGGAAGACCATGCCGACCGCGAGGCGGTTCGGGCGCACCTTGTGCCCCGACGCCGCGATCGCATCGTCGAAGAAGCGCACGGGCAGGTCGACATGGATGCCCGCCCCGTCGCCGGTTTTGCCGTCGGCATCGACTGCGCCGCGATGCCAGACCGCGCGCAGCGCCTCGATCGCCGCCTCGACGACGCGGCGCGAGGCCTTGCCGTCGGTCGCGGCGACCATGCCGACGCCGCAGGCGTCCGATTCCATGTCGGGGCGATACATGCCCTCGGCTTCGAGGCGCGCGTGATCGGAGGTGGGATAGTGGGTCATTTTCTGCAGTCCTGGCCGTGTGGCTGGTTGTTATTCGTCGGAGGCGGGCGCCTTGTCCTCTTTTTCGAGGCGCTTGCGGGCGTTGGCGATCGCGGCCTGCTGGGCCTCCATCGAGCGGCCGAAAATCTCGTTCGATTCGGCTTCGATCGCCTCGACCTTGGCGAGGTCCTCGGCGCTCCAATTCTCGCGCTCGTACCAGGGGCCATAGTCGTCGACCGCCATGGCGTCGGCGTCGGCGGCTGCAGCGGCGGCGTCGGCCGCGCCCATGGCCGCATCGTCATAGGTTGCTTCTTCGGCCGACTTGTAGAGGTCGCGCTGGTCCTTGAGCGTCTGGACGTCGACCTGGAGCAGCCCCGCGAGCTTGCCCAGCTCGGCGTCGCTGAGGTCGGAGAGCTGCTTTTCCTTGGGCAGGTCCTTGAACTTGCCTTCGAGCTCGGGGCCGCGCGCGACCCATTTGTCGATCATCGGCGGCACCGAGCGGATGATCGCCAGCATCACTTCGGGATCGGCCTGGAGCGCCATCCATTCATTGGCATAGGCGCTGCCCGCCGGGGTCGCGAAAAATTCGTTCATCTGGCTCAGCTGGTCGGCGCTGAACTTGCGCGCGAAGGCGGCGGCCATGCCGTCGCGCATCGGCGCCTCGAGGTCGCGGAGCACTTCGCTGACCAGCGGCTTGACGTTCGTCATGATCTGCTCTTCGCGCGCCTTGCGGTTCGGGTCGAAGATGTCGGCGATCTTTTCGCGCGTCGGCTCGTCGAGCGCGGCGATCTTTTCGCTTTCGACGCCGGTCTTGTACGACAGCATCAGCTCCGACAGGCCGCCGAATTCGCCGAGGAACCCGCGGAACAGCTTGCCGTAGAGATTGTCCATCATCTTTTCGAGGCTGCCCGCGGGGACGAGCGCGCCGGTCGTCTTCTTCGCGAGCGCGAGCTGCGCGGGCGGGATCGCGGGCAATTGGTCGACACCATAGATCTTCTCGATCAGCGCGATCGCTTCGTCGATCTCCTTCTGCATCTTGGCCTTGGCCTCGGCGGCCATGGCCTCGCTGGACATTTCGGCGGGCTCGTCGGCGACGAGGATCTCGGCTTGCGGCGCTTCCTTCGGCGCGGCGAGCGCGGGCGGCGCGACAAGAACGGCGGCGCCGGCGAGCAGAACGGATTTCAGAATCGACACAGATATGATCCTTCCCTGATGGTCATGCTGCCTTCTTTTCGCTTTGTGCCTTGGCTTTCAACCACTTTGCCATCTGCTCGCTGACGTCGCGGCCGTCGCGGATGCCCCACACCACCAGGCTGGCGCCGCGCACGATGTCGCCCGCGGCGAAGACGCCGGGCAGGCTGGTCATCATCGTCTGGTGATCGACGCGCAGCGTGCCCCAGCGCGTAACGCTGAGGTCGGGGGCGCCGAACAGGTGCGGCAGTTCCTCGGGGTCGAAGCCCAGCGCCTTGATCACCATGTCGGCGGGCAGGTCGAACTTGCGCTCGGGGTCGGCCTCGGGGCTGCGGCGGCCGCTGGCATCGGGCGCGCCGAGGCGCATGCCCGCGACCGCGACCTGCTTGACGCGGCGCGTGGCGGTGAAGCCCTCGGGCGCGGCGAGCCAGACGAATTCGACGCCTTCCTCCTCGGCATTGGCGACCTCGCGTTGCGAGCCCGGCATATTCTCGCGGTCGCGGCGATAGAGGCATTTGACCGAGCGCGCGCCCTGGCGCACCGCGGTGCGCACGCAGTCCATCGCGGTGTCGCCGCCGCCGATCACGACGACATGCTTGCCCATCGCGTCGAGGCGGCCGTCTTCGAACTCCGCGACCTCGTCGCCGAAGCCCTTGCGGTTCGAGGCGATGAGATAGTCGAGCGCGGCGACGACGCCCTCGGCCTCGTTGCCGGGCACGTTGATCTCGCGCGGCTTGTAGACGCCGGTCGCGATCAGCAGCGCGTCGTGCTTTTGCCGCAGCTCGTCGAGCGTCGCGTCGGCGCCGACCTCGAAGCCCAGGTGGAAGTGGATGCCGGCCTCGGCGAGCCGCTCGATGCGGCGCATCACCACATCCTTTTCGAGCTTGAAGCCCGGGATGCCATAGGTGAGCAGGCCGCCCGCGCGGTCGTGGCGGTCGTAGACATGGACCTCGTGCCCCGCGACGCGGAGATATTCGGCGGCGGTGAGGCCGGCGGGGCCGGCGCCGACGATGCCGACCGACTGGCCCGTGGGCTTGCCGACGTGAACAGGTTCGACCCAGCCCTCGGCCCAGGCGGTGTCGGTGATATATTTCTCGACGCTGCCGATCGTCACCGCGCCGTGACCCGAGAATTCGATCACGCAATTGCCTTCGCACAGGCGATCCTGCGGGCAGATGCGGCCACAGATCTCGGGCATCGTCGAGGTCGCGTTCGAAAGCTCATAGGCCTCGCGCAGCCGGCCCTCCGCCGTCAGACGCAGCCAGTCGGGGATATGATTGTGCAGCGGGCAGTGCACCGAGCAATAGGGCACGCCGCATTGCGAGCAGCGCGCGGCCTGCGCATCGGCGTCGGGCGCCGAATAGCGCTCGGCGATTTCGCGGAAATCGCGCGCGCGCTCCTCGGCGGAACGCTTGTCGGGATAATTTTGGTCACGCTCCACGAACCGGAGCATGCGATCGGCAGCCATGCTTATTTCCCTTCTCGCGAAGGCGAATGGCGGGCCAAAGTCCCGATGTCACGGACGAAATGCCGATTAGGTCAGTATAGTTGACCTTAAATTGGAGGTGATTCGGAGCGAAATCGTCTCCCGCGCAACTATCTTTCGCAATTTGTACAAGATCGGCCCTATCTCATCGCGAGCCACACCAGCGCCGCGGCGCCGACGATGATTCGGTACCAGGCGAAGGGGGCGAAGCCGTAGCGCGTCACCACCGCGAGGAAGGCCTTGATCACCGCCCAGGCGACGACGAACGAGACAAAGGCGCCGATCGCGATCAGCCCGAGGTCGTTCGAGGTGATCGCGTCGCGATGCTTGAACAGCTGGAGCACGGTCGCGCCGGTCAGCGTCGGCAGCGCGAGGAAGAAGCTGAACTCGGCCGCGGTCTTGCGGTCGACGCCGAAGGCCATCGCGCCGAGGATCGTCGCCCCCGAACGGCTGACCCCGGGGATCATCGCGATGCACTGGACCAGCCCGACGAGGATCGACTGGCGCATCGACACATTGGCGACGCCGCCGACGTCCACCGTCTTTGCATAGCGTTCGACGAGCAGGATTGCGAAACCGCCGACGATCAGCGCCCAGGCGACGACGACGGCATTTTCGAGCAGCAGCTCGATATAATCGCCGAAGGCGAGGCCGAGGATCACCGCGGGAAAGAAGGCGATAGCCAAGTTGCGTA
Source organism: Sphingopyxis sp. GW821-FHT12F08 (assembly GCF_058806755.1). Classification (NCBI taxonomy): domain Bacteria; kingdom Pseudomonadati; phylum Pseudomonadota; class Alphaproteobacteria; order Sphingomonadales; family Sphingopyxidaceae; genus Sphingopyxis; species Sphingopyxis sp. GW821-FHT12F08. Next base: position 275,036 of record NZ_JBXAQA010000002.1, on the reverse strand, counting down.
CGAAGGCGATCGCCTGCGGATCGCGGCGGAACAACCCGGTGAACATCTCCCAGAACAGCTTGCGGTAGAGCACGACGATCGCGAGGATCGCGCCCGGCTGGATCGCGATGTTGAAGATCGCCCAGCGCCCGGCGTCGTAACCGAGCAGCTCGGTCGCGAGGATCAAATGGCCGGTCGACGATACCGGCAGGAATTCGGTCAGCCCCTCGACGATGCCGAGGATGATCGCGGTCATGATCGCACTCATCGGATCAGGACCTGGCGGCGGGGGAGGGGAAGCGGGAGGAGGGTCATGGGCATCCTGCGGGTGGGACGAGGGGATAAGAAAGGGCGCCCGACACCAGCCGGACGCCCTTTGCCAGACCTACGGAAGGGAGGCCGTTTTTTCCAGCGGCTATTTGAACCGCGCGTCGCACGCTTTCAGCACATTGGCCGGCGGGCCGAGATCGATCGCCTGCTCGATCAGCTTCGCCGGGCTGGTCGCGAGCTCGAGGTCGGGCATCTTGCTGCCGTCCTGCATCCGCTTCGCGACCGCCTTGGCTATCGCGCCTTCCTCGCCTTCGATGCCGCCCATCAGCCCGGCGTTGAAGCTGCACGCGGCGACCGCCTGCCCCTCGTCGGTCGGCAGCGTCACCGTGCCGTTCGCCGCGGCCTTCGGATATTCCTTGACGCAGGCGTCGGTCAGCGGGCCGACCGCACCCGAACTCACCGCCCATTCGATATGCCCCAGCATCCCGTTCTGCGCGCCCGCGATGCCGCCGTCCTGGTTCGCCGCGACGAGCAGGAAATAGGAGGATTGCGGGCTCTGCATCACCAGCTTCTGGACGTCGGCGGGCGTGCTGGCGCCATCGCCGAGCGACGCCGCCACCGCGACCGCGGCGCAGGCCGCGGGCCGTTCCTTTTTGTCGTCGGGTAATTTGGGCAGCGGCTCGGGATCGCCGAGCGCATAGGCGGCCTTGCACTGGTTGAGCGTGCCGATCCAGTTGCCGCCCTTCAGCGTCGCTTCGAGGTCGCCGAGCAGCGCCTTGCCCTTTTCGTCGTCGAGCCCGGTCGCGGCAAAGAAGCCGGTTTCGTTGACGACCGACTGGAGCAGGTCCTGCCGCCGCTTCTGCTCGGCCGCGCTGTCGCCTGCCGTCGCGGTGTAAGCGGCCGCGGCGCGCCCGCACAAGGTCGCGCGCTCGGCGGCATCCTTCGGCAATCCATGCAAATCGGCCGGCGTATTGTCACAGCCGGCCAGTATCAGTGCCGCGCCGACCAGCGCGGCCGTTCCCCCGAATTTCATGCCTTATCCCCCGCATCGACCAGATGCGACCCCGGAATCTAGCTAGCAGCTTTTCGGCTCGGCGCCAGAGGCAAGCGATCAGCGCGCGCCGAGTTCGGCGAAGCGGCCGTGGCGGCGATATTGCACCAGCCAGCCGTCGGCGACCGCCGCGAGCGAAGTCGGCACGATGCCGAGTTCGGCGAGCGACGCCGTGCCCGGCATGACGACATTGTCGCGCTGGAGCATCAGCCACTGGTCCTTGGTGATCGGCGCGCCGGGCGCCCAGCCGAAGCCGGTGGCGAGTGCCGATCCAACGAAATCGGGGATCTCGACGAACAGCGGGCGGCGGCCGGTCGCGTCGGCGATCCAGCGCTGAAGCTCGAGCATCGACAGTATCTGCGGGCCGCCGAGTTCGAAAATCCTGCCCGCGGCGCCGCCGCCGAGCGCGGCGACCACGGCGTCGGCGACGTCGCCGACATAGACCGGCTGGAACTTCGCCTTCGGCGCGATCACCGGCACCACCGGCGCCATGCGGATCATCCCTGCGAAGCGGTTGATGAACCTGTCCTCGCGCCCGAAGACGATCGAGGGGCGCAGGATCGCGGCCTGCGGAAAGGCGGCGCGGACCGCGGCCTCGCCTTCGCCCTTGCTGCGGCCGTATTTCGACGCGCTTTCGGCATCGGCGCCGATCGCCGAGACATGGACGAGCGCCGCGACACCCGCGGCGGCCGCGGCGGCGGCGACGTTGCCCGCGCCGTCGGCCTGCACCGCGGCCATGTCGTCGAAGCTGCCGACGAGGTTGATCGCGGCGTCGCTGCCCTGAAGCGCGCGCGCGACGCTTGCGGCATCGCGGACGTCGGCGGCGACGAACTGCGTCTGGCCGAGCCCGCCCAAGGGCTTGAGGAACAGCGCCTTGCGCGGTTCGCGCTCGGCGATACGGACGCGCGCGCCGCGCGCGAGCAGGCGCTGCACGACATAGCGGCCGATAAAGCCGCCGCCGCCCAGCACCGTGATCAATTGTCCGTCGAGATTCTGCATGGCGCCCATCTTTGTCCGAGTCCGTCGCGGCGCGGGGCCGCCCGAGGCCCCCATGCCGCGAAGCGCCGCGCCGGGCAAGGGGGCAGGGCGCCGACCGGGCGCGCAAATGCGTGGGCGGGACAGAAAAATCGCGCCGGGCGCTCCGGCGTGGTTGACAAGCCGCCAGCCCCGCCGCTAAGCGCCCGCTCCTACCCCGTGCCCAGATGGCGGAATTGGTAGACGCACCAGCTTCAGGTGCTGGCGATCGCAAGGTCGTGGAGGTTCGAGTCCTCTTCTGGGCACCATTTGTTCTTCCGGCGACGTCCGAGGGCGTTCACGGAAACCATAGCAAAACCTAGAGTTTTTTGCTATAACTCCAAAATAAAATCCGCCGAGGTCCGGGGTCGTTCGAGGCGATACCATGACCCGTCCATCATCCTTTCGGGTGTTTTTGATGGCATCGTGCCGGCGTGATGGACTGGAGTTTGCATCGTGGCGCTAACGAACAGGACCGTGAAAGACGCCCGGCCGAAGGAGAAGCCCTACAAGCTTACCGACATCGATGGTCTCTATCTGCTCGTGCAGCCGAATGGCCGCCAGCTCTGGAGATGGAATTATCGCTATCTGAGCAAGCAAAAGACGGTCGCCTTCGGCATTTGACCCGACATTGAGCTGGATGAAGCGCGGCACCTTCTGGTCAAGGCGCGAAAGGCCTTGGCTGCGGGAAACGATCCCTCTGCAGAAAAGCGCAAGGAGCGTACCGCAGCGATCGGAGCGTCGGCGAACATCTTCAAGAAAATCGCGGAAGAGTGGGTCGCCAAGCAGGAGAAGGAGGGTCTGGCAGAGATCACGCTGGAGAAAATCCGGTGGCTGCTCGCCAAGGCCAACAGGACCATCGGGAATAGCGCGATCGACGAGATCGGAGCACAAGACGTGCTATCGGCCTTGCGCAAGGTGGAGGCTGAGGGCCGCTACGAAAGTGCCCGTCGCATGCGCAGCGTGATAAGTCGCGTGTTCCGTTACGCAATTGCCACCGCGCGTGCGCAACGCGATGTTGCCGCCGACTTGCGGGGCGCCCTGATCACTCCCAAGCCCAAGCATCTTGCTGCTATCACGACGGCCAAGGAAGCGGGCGCCCTGATGCGAGCCATTGAAGGCTATTCGGGTCATGCGATCACTCTTCTCGCTCTCCGGATGACACCGCACGTGTTCGTTCGCCCGGGCGAACTTCGTCAGGCGGAGTGGGATGAATTCGACATCGAAAAGTGTGTCTGGTCGATCCCCGCGGAGAAAATGAAGATGCGGCGTCCCCATCGGGTGCCGCTATCGAAGCAGGTCATGACCATATTGGAAGATCTCGACGCTCTGACCGGCGACGGAAAATATCTCTTTCCGTCGTTTCGAAGCCGTTGGCGGCCAATGTCGGAGAATAGCATCAACGCGGCGTTACGGCGCTTGGGCTATGAGCAAGGTCAAATGACTGCGCACGGATTTCGGGCCATGGCGGCAACGCTGCTCAACGAAATGGGAATTTGGTCGGTTGACGCAATCGAGCGCCAGCTCGCTCACCAAGAAGGTGGCGTGCGTCGCGCCTATGCGCGCGGCGAATATTGGGAAGAGCGGGTCAAGATAATGCAGCACTGGTCTGATCACCTGGATGTTTTGCGCGAAGGAGCGAAGATTGTCACCGGCCGCTTCCCGAGGCGCGAGAATGCGGAATAGGAATGAGGGTCGTTTCTTAGCGACCGCTTTGCGCCTGATTCCGGTCGTAAAGACCGCTCCCCTGCGATCCAAAAGCGGATGTGTGAGTCAGGCTGAAAGCCCCAGGCACACACGGCCGGGCTGCGAAGCCGCTTGTGAAAGCTGCCGGTCGGGCGTTAGGGGTTCGCCATGGTCCAGCGTACTGAGCCCTCATCATCAATCGCCATCCGGAGCCACGGGTGAGCAAGGGAAAGCTTGGCGACGGCGCGCGGCCGACCATGGCAGATGTTGCTCGCGAACTGGGTGTTGCGAAAATCACCGTTTCGCGCGCCCTGTCGAACCATTCGACGGTTAAAGAAAGCACGCGGACGCTGATCCGCGAAACCGCCGAGCGCATGGGCTACCGGCTCAACGTCTCGGCGCGCAACCTGCGGCAACAGCGCACACGGACGATCGCGGTCGTCATCGAAATGACGCCGTCGCACGAACGCCTGATGAGCGAACCTTATCCGCTTCTGCTGCTCGGCGGCATCATGCAGGAACTGACCGGGGCGGGCCAGAATATGGTGTTGACCACCATCGACCTCTTTCTGGAAGCGCCGCCTTCGGCGGACGGCGTGATCCTGCTGGGGCAGGGGGTGCACGACGATGCGGCGGCGGTGATCGAGGCGACCGGGCTGCCTTATGTCGTGTGGGGCGCCGAACATGGTCCGCCCGAACGGATCGTCGTCGGTAGCGACAATCGCGAAGGCGGCCGGCTCGCCGCCGAATATCTGCTGGGGCGCGGGCGCCGCCGCCTCATGTTCCTCGGCGATGCCGGGCACGGCGAGGCCGAAGACCGCCTCAATGGTTTCGAGGCGGGGCTGGCGGGTTCGGGCGCCGCGATCGTCGGCAATATTCCCTGCGCCTTCACCGTCGCCGCAGGCCGCGACGCGGTTGCGCCGCTGCTCGATGGGGAAGGGCTCGCATTCGACGGCATTTTCGCGAGCAGCGATGCGATCGCGATGGGCGCGATCGAGGCGTTGCAGGCGCGCGGGCATGACGTGCCGGGCGACGTGTCGGTGGTCGGCTTCGACGACTCGCCCGGGGCGGCGCTTTTTTCGCCACGGCTGACGAGCATCAGGCAGGACTGGGGCGTCGGGGGCGAATTGCTGGCGCAAAAGGTGCTTGACCTCGTCGCCGGAAAAGCGGTCGAATCGCGCGCGATGCCGGTGGCGCTAATCGTCCGGGACAGCTAGCCGACAGGATTGTTTATCGTTGCCATCCAGTGGTTTCCCGCAAAATGGTATCGATACCTTGACATCGATACCATTTTGCGGGAAACCAGCATCGAGAGCGAAGGACCAAGCAGCCTTCGCCGTGGGTGAGGGTGCGTGGCGACAATCGGAAATCCTTCTGAAGCGATGCGGCTGGTCCGGCTTGGCGATGCCGCGACCGGCGCGCAGGCGGCGGCGCTCTTCGCGCTGGCGAACGGGCTGGTCGGCGTCGAAGGGTTGATCGACGAGCGCGCCGACAGACCCTGCGCCTATCTGCCCGATGCCTATGTCAGCCGGCCGATCGCCTATCATGAAAGCTTTCCCGGCTATGCGAGCGCGACCGACACGCGCGTTCCGTGCCCCAGCCCGGTGCTACTGCGCCTGCATATCGACGGTCAGCCCGTCCATTTCGGCGGCGCCGACCTCGCCGAAACCGAAAGCACGCTCGATTTCGCGACGGGTCAGCTTCGCCGCATCTCGCGCTGGCGGCTTGCCGGCGGCCGCACGCTCGAAATCGCGGTCGACCGCATCGTCCCGCTCACCGGCGGCGCCTGCGTCGCGTCGCGTATCCACCTCCGGCCGATCGATTTCGGCGGCGCGGTCGGGGTGCGGCTGACCTATGGGCTCGAAGGCGCGGGCGGCGCCGAAGCCGACGATCCGCGCATCTCGGCCCGGTTGCGGCCGGCCTGGACCATCGCCCCCCCCCTGCCGGGCGACCCGTCCACGGTCACCCGGTTCGCGCAGGATGCCGTCGAGCTCGCCTATCGCCAGCATGTCGCCGCGCCCGCCGCCGAAGTTACGGCAGAGGGCGCGGGGCATGTCGTGCGCGGCGCGCTGGTCGCCGGCGACACCCTGACGATCGACCGGGTGGTCGCGCTGGCATCCGCCCGCGGCCGCCCGGTCGACCTTGCGGTATTCGACGATGCGGCGGCCTGCTTCGACGCGATCGCCGATGGCCAGCGCGCAGCAGTTGAGGCGCTCTGGGACAGCGCGGCTTTCACGATCGACGGCGACGGTGCGCTGACCGAGGCGCTGCGTTTCGACCTGTTCCAGCTCCGCCAGTCGGCGAGCCGCGATCCGAACCACAGCATCGGCGCCAAGGGCCTGACCGGCGAGGGCTATGAAGGCCATTATTTCTGGGACGCCGAAACCTTCATGTTGCCGGTGCTGGCGTTGCAGGCGCCCGACAAGGCGCGCACGCTGCTTTCCTATCGCATCGGCAAGCTCGACCAGGCGCGCGCACACGCAAGGGCGCTCGGCCATGCGCGCGGCGCGCTCTATCCGTGGCGGACGATCGCGGGCGGCGAATGCTCGTCGCACTATCCGACGGGGTCGGCGCAATATCATATCAATGGCGACATCGCATATGCACTCGCGCTCTATGTCGCGGCGACGGGCGACGAGGCGTTTCGCGCCGAGGCGGCCGAGATGCTGTTCGACACCGCGCGCATGTGGATGGAGATCGGCGCGTTCGACGCGCGGCGCGGCGGCGCCTTCTGCCTCTATGGCGTGACCGGGCCCGACGAATATTCGGCGCTCGTCGACAATGACTTCTACACCAACGCCATTGCGCGCCGGCACCTTGCCTATGCAGCCGCGACGGCGGACTGGCTGCGCGCGCGCGGTGATGATGCGCAGTTGGCCAGCGCGATCGGCCTCGACGACAGCGAAATCGCGGACTGGCGCAAGGCGGCCGACGCGATGTGGCTGCCGGTCGATCCGGCGCTGGGCGTCAATCCGCAGGACGATTCGTTTCTGGGCCGCCCCGAACTGCCGGGCCTCGCATCGCGCGACGGTCACGGCCCGCTGCTCATGCGCTATCACCCGATGATCCTGTTCCGCCACCAGGTCGCGAAGCAAGGCAATGTCGTCCAGGCGATGGCGATGGACCTCGTCGACACGCCGTTGTCGCGGCAGCGGCGGAATTTCGACTATTATGCCCGCGTCACGACGCACGATTCGACGCTCTCGTCGGTGTCTTTCGCGATCGCCGCAGCACGGCTCGGCGACGAGGCGGCGGCGCTCGGCTTCCTGCACGAATGCGCTTTCGTCGATCTCGAGGACCGGCACGGCAACACCTCGCACGGCCTCCACATGGCGGCGCTCGCGGGCAGTTGGCTCGTGCTGGCCGAGGGCTGGGGCGGGCTGCGCCTCGACGGCGCGGTGCCGTCGTTCCGGCCGCAGCTTCCCGCCGCATGGAATGGCTATCGCTTTCGCCTGCAATGGCGCGGCAGCGTAATCGAGCTTGCGGTGGACGCCGCGGGTTGCACCTATCGCCTGCTGTCGGGCGCGCCGCTCGATATCGTCGACCACGGCCGTGCGCTGCGGATCGGCGATGCGCCGGTCGCCGCGCCGCGGCCGGTGCTGAAAGGCGTGATCTTCGACCTCGACGGCGTGCTCACCGATACCGCCGAGGACCATTATCATGCCTGGCAGGCGCTTGCCGACCGGCATGGGCTGGCGTTCGACCGCGAAACCAACCACCAGTTGAAGGGCGTCGACCGCGCGGGTTCGCTGCGCCTGATCCTGGATCAGGCCGGGGCCAAGGTCGATCCCGCGACCTTCGACGCGATGCTGGCCGAAAAGAACGACCTCTATCGCGGACGGCTGGCGGATTATTCGCCCGCGAACCTGTTCCCCGGCGTTCGCGGCCTGTTCGCGGCGTGCCGCGCGGCAGGCATGAAAATCGGCCTCGCGTCGGCCAGCCACAACGCGCCCGACGTCGTGCGCCTGCTCGGCATCGCCGGCGAGTTCGATTTCATTGCAGACGCCGGCGCGGTTGCCCACGCCAAACCCGCGCCCGACATATTTCTGGCCTGTGCCGCCGGCATGGGCCTTTCCCCGGAACAGTGCATCGGCATCGAAGATGCACGGGCCGGAATTTCGGCCATCCATGCGGCGGGCATGGTGGCCATTGGCATCGGGTCAGAAGAGGCGCTGCCCGATGCCGACCTGCACGTCCCCGCCATCGGCGATCTCACGCTCGGCCAGATCCTGTCGACAGAACAGGAAGCGGCGGCGCGCGGACGCCTTTCAATCAGAACAGGTAAAGTGGAGGATATGCCATGTTGAAAAGGACCTATCTGCTGTCGTCGATCGCGCTACTCGCGCTGCCGGCCACGGCTTTCGCCCAAGAAGCGCCTCAGCCCGATGACGCGGCCGCGGCCAATGAAGAGATCATCGTCACCGGCACCGCCGGCGGCGGGATTAACCGGCAGGACGCGGCGTTCGCGATCACCAGCATCAATTCGGACGCGATCGATCGCGCCGCGCCGAACAGCACTGCCGACCTGTTCAAGGTCATCCCGGGCGTGTCGGCGGAAAGCTCGGGTGGCCAGAACGGCGCGAACATCTTCGTGCGCGGCTATCCGTCGGGCGGCGACGCCGAATTCGTCACGCTGACGGTGCAGGGCGTGCCCTTCTTTTCGCCGCCGACGCTGTCGTTCCTCGAAAACACCCAGCTGATCCGCATCGACGAGACGATCGACCGGGTCGAAGCCGTCCGCGGCGGCACCGGCGCGCTGTTCGGCAACGGCCAGCCGGGCCTCACCGTCAACTTCGTCCAGAAGGAAGGCGGGCGCGATTTCGAAGGCCTCGTGAAGGCGAGCATCACCGATTATGGCGACCTGCGCGGCGACATGCTGCTGTCGGGCCCGCTCGGCGAGAACACCAGCTTCATGGTCGGCGGCTATTATTCGAGCGGTGAGGGCATCCGCAGCCCCGGCTTCACCGCCGAAAAGGGCGGCCAGATCACCGCCAACGTCCGCCACGATTTCGGCAAGGGCTCGATCCTCGTCTTCGCGCGCTACCTTAACGACCGCGGCCAGTGGCTGCTGCCGATCCCGGTGATCCGCGACGGCAACAAGGTGCGTCAGTTCGGCAATATCGATCCCGGCACCGGCGTGCTCGCGGGCCCCGAAACGCGGCTCAGCATGCTCCCCGACGGGACGCGCACCGACCTCGCCGACGGCCGCGGTGCAAAGCTGATCAACCTTGGCACCAATTTCGATTATGAGGTCGGCGAGGGTTTCCAGCTGCGCTACCGCGCGAGCTATCTCAAGGGCGATGCCGACACCACGGGGCTCGTCCCCGCCAGCACCGTGACGACCGCGAACGCCTATGCCGCCTCGCTCGGCAGCACCGTCGGCAGCCTGACCTATGTCAACGGCGGGCAGGCGGTCGCCGGCACGCAACAGGTGATCCGCGCGGGCACGTGGATCGTGCGCAAGCAGATCGAGGATTTCACCAACGACCTCGCGGTCGAATGGGAAAGCGGGAACAACAAGTTCACCGTCGGCGCCTATTATTCGGACTTTTCGTCGAACGACCAATGGAACCTCGGCAACGTCCATCTGCTGACCGCCGAAAACCACGGCCGCCTGCTCAACCTGACGCTCGCCAACGGCCAGGTCGCGACGAACAACGGCTTTACCCAAGGATCGTTCTTCAACGTCAATGCCGCTTATGACGGCCGCGAATACGCCTTCTATGCGGTCGACGAGTTCCAGATCACACCTGAATTGCGCTTCGACGCGGGCATCCGCTACCAGAATTACAAGGCGACGGGCACGATCGAGAACAACAGCTCGGTCGACACGGATAACAACCCGAACACACTCTACAACAACGGCACCGCGGTGCTCAACGGCACCTTCCGCAACATCGCGTACAAGAAGGGCGCCTGGTCGTGGACGGGAGGCCTCAACTATGACGTCTCATCATCGGTCGGCGTCTATGTCCGCTATAACCGCGGCAACACCAATCCCTTCTTCGACAATCTGCGCGACGGAATTTTCGTGTCGCCGCGCGTCGACAATTTCGAGGGCGGGGTGAAGGTCCGCACCGACCTCGTGTCGCTCTATGCTACGCTGTTCCACACCAAGTTCGACGGGCTGGTGACCACGGTCATCCAGAACGGCGCACCGGTGGCGGACATCGGCGGCGCGCGTAGCACCGGCATCGAACTCGAAGGGCAGCTTCGCCCGATCGACAATTTCGCCATCGCCTTCTCGGGCACCTGGCTCGATGCAAAGTACCGCGATTTCTTTGCGGGCGGTGGGACGATCGACCTCAGCGGCAATCGCGTTCAACGCCAGCCGAAGTGGCAGTGGCGCGTGACGCCGTCGTACGACATCGAGTTCGGCGACAATAGCAAGGTCTCGCTCTACTCGACCTTCTCCTATGTCGGCGACCGCTTCTCCGACACTGCGAACACCCAGTCGCTGCCGCATTATTTCAAGATCGACGCGGGCGTGACCGTCGACGTCAACGACGCGCTGCAATTAGCGGTCACCGCCGACAATCTGACCGACGAGGTCGGGCTGACCGAAGGCGATCCGCGCACGCTGGGGCAGGCGGGCGGACAGGTCGTCAACGCGCGCCCGATTCTCGGCCGGTCGTTCCGCTTCAGCGCCGCCTATAAATTCTAGAGGATCCATCCCCCCTTGGGTGGCCGCGGCCTCTTCGCGGCCACCCCTTCTTTTTCTGCTAAGGACGGCTGATGGCGCGCACTCGACTGATCGCAGCACTGATCCTGACCTATGTCGCCTTTGCGATGCTGCTCAACAGCGTCGGGACGGTGATCCTCCAGTCGATTTCCAGCTTTGACGTGACCAAGCCCGAGGCGAGCACGCTCGAGGGGTTCAAGGATATCACGATTGCGGTGATATCGTTCCTGACCGCGAGCTACCTGCCGCGGCTGGGCCTTCGCAACGCGCTGATCGGCGCGCTGATCCTCGCGATCGCCGGCTGTATCGTCATGCCGCTCGCCGGCAGCTTCGGCGCCGCGCAGCTCCATTTCGCGATGGTCGGCGCGGCCTTCGCCGTCGCGAAGGTCGCCGTCTATTCAATGATCGGCCTCGTCACCGACAGCCCGCGAAAGCATGCCAGCCTGACCAGCCTGATCGAGGGCATGTTCATGGTCGGCGTCCTGTCCTCCTATTGGGTGTTCAGCGCTTTTATCGATTCGGCCGGTCTGCGCTGGCTTAATGCTTATTGGGTCCTAGCCGGGGTGACCGCACTCGCACTGGCGCTGCTGCTCTCGGCACCCGTCGACGAGCAGCGCGCGCATGAGGGCGAAGACGCGGCCGAAGCCGAGCGCGCGCCGATCCTCGCGATGCTGCGTCTCGCCGCGCTGCCGCTTGTTCTCATTTTCATCCTCTGTGCCTTCGTCTTCGTCCTGATCGAACAGGGCATCGGCACATGGCTGCCGACCTTCAACAACGAGGTTTTGCATCTGCCCGCGCAAATGAGCGTGCAGGCGGCCAGCCTGTTCGCCGCGTGCATCGCGCTGGGGCGGTTCGGGGCGGGGGCGGTGATGGCGCGCTTCGACTGGTATCCCGTGCTCAACATCTGCCTCGTGCTGCTCGCCGCGCTCATCATCCTCGTCCTGCCGCTCGCCGACGGATTGCGGCCGGCACCGATTACCAGCTGGGGCGACGCTCCCGTCGCCGCCTTCCTGTTCCCGCTGATCGGTTTCGCGCTAGCACCCATCTATCCGACGATCATCTCGGTGATGCTGAGCGCGATGCCGAAGCGCAACCACCCGCCTTTGATGGGGCTGGTGGTCGTCTTTTCGGCGCTGGGCGGGACGACGGGCTCGATCGTCACCGGCGCCATCTTCGCTCACCTCGACGGGCGCACCGCCTTCACATTGATGCTCGTCCCGACGGCGGTGCTAGCGGGCGGGCTTTTTTTGCTCCGCCGCAGGATCCAGTTCATCGAAGCTTGATCGCGAAAAAGGACGAAAGGCAGGCGAAGGCCGCAAGGCGACCTTCCGGCCCAGATGATCATGATGATCGGCGAAGCGAGGGGCTGCTTTTCCTGTTCGCTTTCCAGAACCTGTCAGGCAGCTTTCGGCCAATTGCGGCTCGGTGCAGGAATCTTGCCGAGGGAACGCGACTGCGACGCTGCGGCCGGACCAGCTTCGTGACCGGCTCCCAATGCCTAGGTCATTTCACGGTTGTGAAGGCGGCCAAAAGCCGAATTCGCGGTTGCAATCCATCCCCTCAACTCCTGTGCTATCGGGGCTGGGCTTTGACCGCTATGGGGTCATTCCGGATATACGATCTGCGCCGTATGTGATGGTGTGCAATAGGGATTTCGCATAAAGTTTTATACCATAGGACTGTAATAAAACGAAAATATCGTTTCAATGTGAGTCCTTGTTTTGGGAGTCACATTAGAAAACCCCGGAATTCTGCGGCTAAGAGGCGCTGCTTCGAGTCCTCTTCTGGCACCATTTTCCCTGATCTTATGCAGTCTCTCGAGATTTCCCGAGCGGAGCGGGCGGGCGACCTGTCCCGGCGCGTTTCGAGGCTATCGTTCCAACGGCAGCCAAACCGACACGGTCGTGCCCTCGCCCTTAAGCGACGAGCAACCGAACTCGCCGTGAAGCGACCCAATTCGCGCCCGCATGCTGGCAAGCCCTTTGCCGCGATCGTCCAGCGCGGGTGCATCGAAACCGCAGCCGTCATCGCTGACGAACACCCCGACGCCCCATCGCCCGGCGCGTTCTTCTTCCCGGCATCCAAGCGCCAGCGTCCTGGCGCCGGAATGCGAAACGGCGTTGCTCGCCGCTTCCTGAAACACCCGCAGGACGTGCAGCGCCGAGCCTGGATCGAGCCAGGGCAGATTGCGGCACGGCTTGACGTCCCAGCGGATCGCAATCCCCGCCCGCCGCAGGTCGGGTTCGAGCCGGTGGCGGAAATTGGCGAGAAGCAGGACGATGTCTCCGTTGACCGGTTCGAGCGAGTCGACGGTGAGCTTCAAGTCGGAAATGGCGCGCCTGAGCGTGCGGACGGTCGTTCCCGGTTGTCGCTCCTGCTCGGCGATGGCCAGGGCCGTGACCAGGTTGGAGCCGATGCCGTCATGGACCTCGCGCATCAGGCGTTCGCGTTCCCCTTCCAGCGCGCGTTCTACCTCGAGGGTGCGGCGCGCTTCCTCGCTTTGCGCAAGGTCCAGACGCGCCGCCGAAATGCGTTTCTCGAGATCGAGATTCACATTCTCCAGCGATGAAAAGGCGATTACGGCACGCCTGCCGAACGACAGAAGGAAAGCCGCGCAGAACACGATCCCGTTGAACGGCTGGAGGTAAAAGCCGAGCCCGTCCCACCATTCGATGCCCTTGCTGCGGCCCATGTCGTGAATAGAGCCAGCGGTCAGCATCGCGAGGATCAGCAATGTAAGCCAATGCTCGATATCGCGCGAACGCCGGAGGCCGACGAATATCGTGCAGCAAATCAGAAGATTGACGCAATGCGACACAAGATAGAAGGTTCGCATGGCGATCATGTCGAGCAGCAGCATGATAGCGAGGCCCACGCCGACCGCGCTCGCGCCAATGATGATTTTCCAGGCTTGCGGATGCTTCACGAACAACAGGCAAAAACCGAGCGTGGCAATCGTCGCGGGGTAAATGCCGAAGTCCGAGACAACCGCAAAAAGATACTCGTTGGGTGGCGATACCGTGGCAAAAAACTGATAGTCGTTCGCGAACCACACCACAGACGCGAGCGCGAGAGCCAGGAACTCGGGCTCTTTGCGGCGAAACAGCCAGACGAGGAAAGCGACTGCGCCCAATCCCAGCATGGCGTAGTTCGCCATGCGTACCCCGGAATCGCGCCAGAAAAAGCGCCACGCATAGTTGCTCTGGAGTGTACGCTCGGGTCCGATCACGATCGGGCCTGCCTGAAGAATATAGCGCGTGCCGATCCGTACGACGAGTTCGTTATCCCCGTCGCGCAGGACGTGGTTCGGGATCGGGACAAGGTAAGGCCGGTACCATGCCTGCGTTCGCTCACCCGGCTGCGCAAAATTGCGAAAAATATCCGTCCCGTTGACGAAGATCATGACCTGTTCGCGATTGTCCTGGGTGAGCAGCGCCAGCGCTTCTGACGGCAGCGCCGAACGGTCGAACCGCAGGCGCAGCCAGACCGCCTGATAGGCCTGCTGCGTCTTTTGCACGTCGGTCAGGGGCCAGGTGTGGGGAATGGATTGCGGCGTCCATCCCGATGTCGGAATCTCGAGCCCGGAATCGAAAACCGCCTCCGCTTGCCGGAACTCGATCGTCGAGGCCCGGTGCGTCGGGCGTGATGGCGTCGCCTCGGCTCGTTTGGCAACGCATAAAAATGCGCACACCAGCAAAAGCAGCCTAATCGCGGTGGATAAGGCCTCGCGTCGACGCTTCGAACAGGGCTTCCGCACGCGAGTTGACCTCCAGCTTGCGGTAGATGTTCTTGACGTGCGTCGCAATTGTCAATGGCGAGAGGTCGAAAAGCCCGGCACATTCGGCGTTGGAAAACCCGCGGGCGAGCATGTTCAATATATCGAGTTCGCGCTCCGAAAGCGCGACATCGCCCTCCTTCGGGTTGGGCTGCATGCGATCGAGCAATTGCCGCGCGATCATGGGACTGATCGGCGACCCTCCCCGCCGGATTTCGCGAATGGCATCGGCGCATTCCTCGAGCGGCTGGTCTTTCAGCAGATAGCCATGCGCGCCGGCCCTGATGCTATCCAGCACCTTTCGCTGCTCGGCAAAAAGCGTCATCACCAGCACATCGGCATTGGCGAATTTTTGCGCCGATTTCCGGATCAGGTCGATCCCGCTGCCGTCGGGCAGCCCCAGATCGCACAGCAAGACATCATAACCCCCGGCATCGACGAGCTTGCTGCCCTCGGCGAAGGTCATCGCGATCCCGACGATTTCGATGTCGGCGGCATCGGCGAGCGCACGTTCGATCCGGTCGATGGCGCCCTGTTCGTCTTCGACAATGGCAACGCGGATCATCGTTGAACTCCAAAGGGTTTTGGGCAGGAGCGCCCGGCTCTGCTTCGCGCTTATTAACCGCATCGGTGCTGTCTGCCCAATACCCTGATCAGGGTAAGACAGCACTCCGATTGTAGGATTATCAACATGGCCATTGAGGCCGTGAACCGCCGATCACGCATCGGCATGAACCGGATGGATCTGCAAGAGGTATTTACCCATGAATATCTGGACGATCGAAGGCACCTTGACCGCCACCGAAACCAAATGGTCGCGCAAGGGGAAAACCTATTTCGCGCGGCTGGCATTCCAGAAAGCAGATGGCAGCCACGAAGAAATGAAGAAAGTCGTTGTCGACGACAGCGTCGCGGCGGAACTTGTCGCAGACGCAAAGGGGCGTTTCTACCTGTTCAAGTCGATGGGCGTGATGGGCCTGTACGGCATCCGCTTCGCCGAAGGCCGCGAGGTCCATGCCTATCCCGGCGACCAGAGTAAGATCTTCGCATTCATCGCCATCGTCTGGCTCGCCCTTAACATATTGTACGTCAGCACCAGGGACCAAGTTTCGATCCTTGGCCTCATCCTGATGCCGCTCGGCATTTTCGGCTGGTGGTGGTGCCGCAAAGTCCGGCGCGAGATCGAACAGCTCTGGGCAAATGACCCAAGCGAAACCGGGGTCGCCCCTGCGCGGACGCCCGCGTCCATCGTATCGAACTGAACGCGAAAAACGGGAGACCGACCATGACAAGGACCACTGGAATCGCCATCGCCTTGAAAGGAAACGGCATGACCAATGTATCGATGCAAATTCGTGCGGCTTTGCTAACGGGCGCTGCGGTGGGCGCCCTCGCGCTGGGCAGCCCCGCCAAAGCCGACGGCACCGCGCCGTGCAACGTCGGCCCCGGCGTGAATTCCACCGAGTGTGGAGAGAATTCGGCGGCCGACGGGGTCAACAGCACCGCGGTCGGCAACACCGCCGTCGCCCTTGGCGACCTCAGCACCGCGACCGGTGTGCAGAGCCAGGCGCTTGGCGACGAAAGCACCGCGACCGGCTATTTCAGTGGCGCGCTCGGCAACCAGAGCACCGCGACCGGCGCTTTCAGCGACGCCAGCGGCACCAACAGCACGGCCCTCGGGGCAGACAGCGAGGCCAGTTCCCTAAACAGCACCGCAGCCGGGCAGGGCAGCGAGGCCAGCGGCCCAAACAGCACCGCGTTGGGGCAGGCCAGCCGGGCAACCGGCACCCTCAGCACCGCGGTCGGGCGCGCCAGCGTCGCCACCGGCTCAAACAGCACTGCGGTCGGCGGACTCAGCGCCGCCTCCGACACTGCCACCACCGCATTGGGCTATTTCAGCAGTGCATTCGGCGAGAACGGCACCGCCGTCGGTCATTTCGCCATTGCCGGCCTGGGTGGAACCGCGACCGGTCAAGGTGCCGAGGCGACTGGCGAGAACAGCACCGCCATCGGCCGGGGCAGCAGCGCCGAGAGTTTCGGCAGCACGGCGCTGGGCATTTTCAGCAGCGCCACCGGCTCCAGCAGCATGGCCATGGGACGGAACAGCAGTGCCGTTGGTGACGCGGCGATCTCCATTGGCGTGTTCAGCGAAGCCAACGGCGAATCCAGCATCGCCCAAGGAAACCTCGCCGTGGCCGAAGGCTTTGGCGGCATTGCCCTTGGGCTCTCGACCAGGGCCAACGGTGCGAACGCCATCGCCATCGGGACGCAAAGCTTCGCCACCGGCGACGATGGCGTCGCGCTTGGACGGGGCGCGTTCGTTTCGGCCGTCGGCAGCGTGGCGCTGGGCCAAGGGGCAGTTGCGGATCGGGCGAACAGCGTGTCGATCGGCAGCGCCGGTGCCGAACGCCAGCTTACCAATGTTGCCGACGGTACGATGGGCACCGACGCGGTCAATCTCAATCAGCTGAACGCGGCGATTGCGGGGGCCAGCGGCGCGGTTACCGCCGGAACCGGTATCGGCGCGATCCAGGGTACGGCGGGCGGCAATGCGGCCAATGGCGACGGCGCGGTTGCGCTGGGTCAGGGGCAGACCGCCAACGGCAATGGCGCGGTTGCTATCGGCGACCCGAATACCGCGACCGGGACCGGCGCGGTCGCCATCGGCGCGGACAATACGGCAACGGGCGATGGCGCGGTGGCGCTGGGCAATGCCAGCATCGCCAATGGCGCGGGCAATGTCGCCATCGGCAACGGGGCGCAAGCGACGGCGCTTAACAGCGTAGCCATCGGCAATGGCTCGATTGCCAATGTCGCCAATACATTCTCGGTCGGCTCCGTCGGCGGTGAACGGCAGATCGTCAATGTCGCCAATGGCACGGTTGCGGCCGGCAGCACCGATGCGGTCAATGGCGGGCAGTTGTTCGGCGTGCAGACGACGGCCAATACCGCCCTCGCCAATGCCGCGACCGCGCAAGGTACAGCCGACACGGCCCTGGCCGCTGCCGGCGCCGCGCAGGCCACCGCCAATAGCGGCGTGGCTGCAGCCGCTGCCGCGCAGGGTACAGCGAACACCGCGATAACCAACGCCGCTGCTGCGCAATCGACGGCCAATACTGCGCTTGCCAATGCCGCAGCAGCACAAGGCACGGCCAATACGGCTTTATCGACGGCCAATACCGCGAACACCAACGCCGCGGCCGCCCAGACGACCGCGAACACCGCTTTGGCCACCGCCAGTGGTGGCGCAGCGGCGGCGGCGGCGGCACAGACCACGGCCGATACCGCTGTGGCGCAAAATAGCGTCCAGGACACACAAATCGCGGCCATCCAGACGCTGGACACGACGCAGAACAGCCGGCTGACCGTGCTGGAGACGATAAGTCTTAGCGCCATTCCAGCGCTGCAATCTGCAGTCGATTTGCACAGCCAGCAGATCGGCGCACTGACGGTCGGTCAGCGCGAGTCGGTGGGTGGCATTGCTGCCGCGATGGCCTTGGGCGGCACCATGGTCCTGCCCGACCAAGACTTCACGCTATCGGCGAATTTTTCGACCTACCAGGGCCAGCAGGGCTTTTCGGCGTCGCTGGCCGCCCGGATCACGCCGCGGCTTTATGTGTCGGGCGGCATTGCCGGTTCGACGGTGAAAGGCACAACCGGCGGCCGCGTCGGCTTTGCCATCGGCTTTTGATTACCGGGGTCGCACCCACGCGCAACGTCGCGTCCACCCCAGCGAACTGAAGGCAAATAACCGGAGACCGACCATGACAAGGAATATCAGATCCAATATCGCCAACGGCTCGGTATCGGGCCTTGCGCTGGCCATCGCGGTGGCGGCGTCGATGGGCGCATCGACACCCGCTTATGCCGAAACCTGCCTGCTCGACCGCAACGACAATGGTCAGGCCGACGCCGGCGCCGACAATGACGGCGGTGCCGACGACGGCCCGGCGGAAGGCGAGAATAATTTGCGGCTGGCCTGCGGGATCGGCTCGGTCGCGACCGGGACCGGCGCGACGGCGATCGGGCGCGACAGTTCGGCGACGGGCAGCCGTGCTACGGCAATCGGCCTCGAATCCAACGCGGCTGGTGATGGCAGCCTTGCCGCAGGCCGCGTCGCCGAGGCGTTTGGCGTGGCCAGCGTTGCGGTGGGCAGCATTGCCCGCGCGACCCAGGACGGCGCGGTGGCGGTCGGAGGAAATGCGCGTGCGGGCGGTATCCACTCGGTCTCGATTGGTCGCCGTACGACGGCCGATGGTGCCGGATCGATTGCCGTCGGTGGTTCCGAACTCGAAGCGCTCGGCTCAGGCGAGTTCGATTCGGCACGGGCCGACGGCGATGGCGCCGTGGCCATCGGCCTTTCGGCCGCAGCGGCGGGCGAAAATGCCGTTGCACTTGGCCGCACCGCGATAGCGAGCGGTGCCAGGTCGACCTCGCTCGGTTTCCGGACCACCGCAACCGGGACAAACTCCACCGCTGTCGGATTTGGTTCTGAGGCGACCGCCGAGAGAGCCAGCGCTTTCGGTACAAATGCCGACGCAGTGGGAAGCGATTCCGTGGCAATCGGGTCATCGGTCACAGCCTTTGGCCAGGAATCAATCGCTATCGGCCTTCTTTCGCAGGCGATCGGAAACGACTCGGTTGCGCTTGGAGTCGACACGCTTGCCAACGGTGCGCAGAGTACCGCGCTCGGCGCCAATGCGCAGTCCAATGGAGATGTCTCGACCGCTTTGGGCGCAAGAGCCCGCGCGAACGGAGCCCGGTCGATTGCCATCGGCGCCGACGGCGAAGATGGCGAAACGACCGAAGGTGCGGTCGCAGACGGCGAATATTCCGTCGCGATCGGTGCCGATACCGAGGCATCGGGCGAGGTCTCGACGGCGGTCGGTACTTCGTCGGTCGCGAACGGCACGAACAGCGCCGCATTCGGTCATCTGGCGCTGGCGACCGCTGGCCAGGCGACGTCGGTCGGTGGTGTTTCCACCGCGAGCAGCGTCAATTCGAGCGCCTTCGGTTTCCGGTCGGAAGCGACCGACGGGATGGCAACGGCGATCGGTGCATTTTCGGTGGCGTCCGGAGGATTTAGCACCGCGCTTGGTGTAGACACTCTGGCATCGGGGAGTAATGCCACCAGCCTTGGTGCGCGGGCAAATGCGACCGGCGAGATGTCGACCAGCGTCGGTGCTTTTGCCAATTCATCGGGCGACCAGTCGATCGCGATCGGCGGCGACTTCAACGACCCCGACAACATCGGCGCGACCGCCTCGGGCACCCATTCGATCGCGATCGGAACCGAAGCGCGCTCGACCGCGTCCAATTCCGTTAGTGTCGGTGCATTTTCCAATACGTCCAACGTCCTGTCCAGCGCCTATGGCTTCATGGCACAGTCGACCGGCTTTCAATCGACAAGCGTCGGTGCTTTCGCGGGTGCAACGCAGACATTCGCCAGCGCGCTTGGTCATCAGGCCCAGGCAACCGCCATTCGGGCAACGGCACTTGGGAATGCGGCCAATGCCAGTGCGGAGAATTCGGTGGCGCTGGGCGCAGGCTCGGTTGCCAATGAGGCGAACACCGTCTCGGTCGGCGCTGCCGGAAGCGAACGCCGCATCACCAATGTCGCGACCGGCACCACCGGCACCGATGCCATCAACCTCGACCAGCTCAACGCCGCCATCGCCGGTGCGGGCGACGGCGGGGCGGTGACCGCCGGGACGGGTACGGGATCGCTGCAGGGTATTTCCGGCGGCAACGCGGCCAATGGCAATGGCGCGGTCGCGCTGGGTCAGGGCCAGACCGCCACCGGCAATGGCGCGGTGGCGATCGGTGATCCGAACAGCGCCGTCGGGGCGGGCGCTGTTGCCATCGGGGCCGACAATAGCGCCACCGGCGACGGTGCGGTCGCGATCGGCAATCTCAGTATCGCCAATGGCGCGGGCAATGTGGCGCTGGGCAATGGGGCAGAGGCCAATGCCGCGAACAGCGTCGCGCTTGGCGGCGGCTCGATCGCCGATCAGGCGAACACCGTCTCGGTCGGCGCTGCGGGGGCCGAACGGCGGGTCACCAACGTCGCCAATGGCACTGCCGCCACCGATGCCGTCAACCGGAGCCAGCTCGATGGCGTCGCGGCGGCGGCCGCCACGGCCCAGGGCACGGCCGATACGGCGCTTGCCAACGCCGCGGCGGCGCAAGGGACCGCCGATACGGCGCTCGCCAATGCCGCCACTGCGCAGGGAACCGCCGACACCGCCCTCGCCAATGCCGCCACCGCCCAAGGCACCGCCGATATGGCGCTCCTCAACTCGAGCGCCGCGCTCGGTAACTCGAACGCCGCGCTCGCCAGTGCCGCCGCCGCCCAAGGGACCGCGGATACCGCACTCGCCAATGCCGCGACGGCGCAGGGCACGGCCGATACGGCGCTCGCCAACGCGGCAACCGCCCAAGGCACGGCGAACACCGCGCTCGCCAACGCAGCGACCGCGCAAGGAACTGCCGATATGGCGCGGACCGAAGCCGCCACCGCGCTGGCGCGCGCCGACGGCGCCTTTACCGCCGCCTCGACCGCGCAATCGACCGCCGACCTCGCGCGATCCGAGGCCGCGACCGCGCTCGCGACCGCCAACAGTGCCGGGGCCGGCGTCGCCATCGCGCAAGCCCGAGCCGACTTCGCGGTCACGACCGCCACGGCTGCGCAGACGACCGCCGATTTCGCCGCGGTCACCGCCACCGCGGCGCAGACGACGGCCGATGGCGCCGCCACGAGCGCCGGCACCGCGCTGGCCCAGAATGTCGTGCAGGATACGCGGATCACCGCCGTCGAGGACGTCAATGCCACGCAAAATACGCAGATCGGCGCGATCCAGACGGTCAATGCCACGCAGAACACGCGGCTCTCCTCGCTCGAGACGATGACTTCGACCGCGATCCCGGCGCTGCAGGCGCTGACCGCGACCCACAGCGCGCAGATCGGCGAACTCTACGCGATCACCGACCGCGACCGCCGCGATGCCCAGCGCGGCACGGCCACCGCGGTCGCGCTGGTGGCCGCCCCGATGCCGTCGGAACCGGGCAAGACCAGCTACACCTTCAACCTCGCGACCTTCCGCGGCGAACAGGCGCTGGGCGCCTCGATCGCGCACCGCTTCGACACCGGGACTCCCTTCGCCTTCACGGCGGGCGTGTCGCACGCCGGCAACAACAATACCGCCGTGCGCGTCGGCGTGGCGGGCGAGTTCTGACGGCCGCAGGGAATGTCGGGGCGGCCCGACGAGGTCGCGCCGCCCCGATCGACCTTGCAACTGCGGGCCACCTGGGCAGGCGATCCGGCATAAGCCATTGATTTCCGGGGCCGATGGTGCCGCTTACAGGACTCGAACCTGTGACCCCATCATTACGAATGATGTGCTCTACCAACTGAGCTAAAGCGGCAACGATGGGCGCCACTAGCAGCGTGCCGGGTCTAAGACAAGCATCGTCGCGCAGAATCTGGCTGGCATAGCGCCCGGCGGTTTTGTCGGTCTCGAACGGGATTGCGGACGGTGCCGTAAGGCATTTTCCTTTTGAAAATAAGCTTCTGCCATCGGGCGCTGCTTCGCAGCAAACAGCAGGAGTTTACCGTGCCCACGCTATCGGTGGAAAGATCTTGCGCCCGGTCGCTATGAACCCCGGCCGGATCGTTCGCTCGGTTGGCGCCCTATGTCAGGGTCGAATGGACGCGCGGCGTGAGCCTGGTGATGGGCGTCCGCGCCTGGTTCTAGCGCGCGGCGCCCACCGGCTCCTGCGCCAGCACCGTCACCGGCCCGATCAGCCCCGAGGGGCGGAGCGGGGCATCGGCGTGGTAGGTGGGCAGGGTCGTGAAGGCGATCTTTTTCTCGGGCGACCGCGCGTCGCCGATCAGCCGGTTGACCCACAGATTGGCGACGCGCACTTCGAGTTCGTTGGCGCCCGGGCGCGCGAAGGCCGAAATATCGACGCGGTACGGCGCCTTCCACGTGGTGCCCGCGAGCTCGCCGTTCAGCC
Organism: Sphingopyxis sp. GW821-FHT12F08; assembly: GCF_058806755.1. Taxonomy (NCBI): domain Bacteria; kingdom Pseudomonadati; phylum Pseudomonadota; class Alphaproteobacteria; order Sphingomonadales; family Sphingopyxidaceae; genus Sphingopyxis; species Sphingopyxis sp. GW821-FHT12F08. The sequence goes on along the minus strand of NZ_JBXAQA010000002.1, from coordinate 252,563 downwards.
GCACCTCGGCGACGTTGCCGACGCGGCCGAGGTCGAGCCACAGCGGCTCGCCGTGCGCCGCGGCGGGCAGGGTGAGCGTCTTGCGATAGGTCGCGATGCCCGAGAAGAAGCGGATACCGGGGTCGGCGTGGGTATTCAGCGGCGCTAGCGCGGGCAGGCTGGCCGACGTGGGCGCGCCGCGGCCGGGCTGGAACGCGACGTCCCACGCGCCCGATAGCGTCGCCAGCGCGCGCGACGGGCTGTGCTCGATCGTGCGCGAGGCAGCAGTCGCGGGCTTGCGGAACATGACGAAGAAGGCGTCGTGCGGGAGCATGTCGAGCGGGACGCTGGTGATGCCATCGGCGATCGCATAGCTCGCCGCCTCGGGCGGACTGCCGTCGGCGCGCCAGATTTCGGGGGCTTCGCCCGCGACGCGGAAACGCGCATCGACGCGGCGCGGCGTAGTGCCGCGGTTGCTGAGGAAATAGAGGTCGCCGTCGCCGAGCTGCCGATGGACGAACAGGATTTCGCCGTCGCCTGGTGTGCCCGAATGGGTGAAGTCGGGCCTGATATCGAGCGAGGCGAGGGCGGCCTCGACATCGGCACTTGCGATCACCTTGCCCGCGCCGATATCGGCGGTGCCGCCCCACAGCCGCGCCGCGAGCGCTGCGAAGGCCGCGGGGTCGTCGGCGAGGCTGGGCGTGACTTCGGGTTTTGGCCCGACGACCGTCGCACCGGCCTTCAACAGCGCTTCGAGCCGCCGCAGCACGGGCAAAGTCATCTGCCGGCTGCTGCCGCCGAGATAAAGCAGCCGGTAGCGCGCGCCGCCGCGGCTGACGATCTCGCCGCCTTCGACCGTGAGATCGTGGAGCAGCGCGTCGGCATTGACGAAATCATAGGCGAACGCGCGCGGCGCGTCGGCGACGGGCTGCCGGTTGTAGAGCCCGGTGAGCGGCGCTTCCTCGCCGTAGAAATAGGCGACGTCGGCGACGTTGCGGCCCTGCTGAAGCAGGAAATTGCTGCGCGCAATATAGTCGATCCACGGCTTCGCCATCTCGGCCCAGGTTTCGTGGCGGTTGAAATATTGGCCGAACAGCGCAAGCGACAGCCCCGGCTGCCGGTCGTCGACGGGCTGGTGGACCGAGGTGTGGATGACCGTTCGGTTGATGCCATAAGCGAATTGCAGGTCGACGACGGGCTTGAGGTCGGCGGGCGCGAAAGCCCAGGGTGCGTTGGCCGAGGTCAAGGATTCGGCCGCGACGATTGGCCGGCCATAGAGATGCGCGGCCGACGACGCGCCCTTCATGTCGGCGAGCAGCGTGGTACGCACCCCGCGCCCCTGCTGCCAGGTCCAGAGCGCCGCCATCGGGATGTCGGCGTGGCGGCGCATCGCGATATCGTCGCCGAAAAAGGGGCGGTCGACCTCGAACGCCTCGCCATAGAGCGTCAGCCCGCGGTCGTGCGCGGCGTCGGCGATGACCTTGTAGTGGTCGGACGCCACCAGGTCCGAGAGTGTGCGGCGATAGTCGTAGAGGAATTTCTCGCTGTCCTCGCGCGAACCGACGAGCACGCCGGTGAGCGCGGGGAGCCAGGGCACCGGGTCGTAACCGCGGAGTTGCTTGAAACGCGCGACCATGTCGCCGGTCCAGTTGGCGGGACCCGCCTCGATGCTGTCGGTGAGCATCGCCTGCAGCCCGCGCCTGCCGATCAGGTCGGGTCCCGTGGTATCGGCATAGGTGTCCAGATAATGGTCGATGTAGCGGCGCACCGCGGCACCGTCATATTTGTCGACCTCGAGCCCGGTCGCCTCGCGCGTCGCGGGGTGGTTGAGCGTGCCGGTCAGCGAATAGCCGAGGCGGATCACGCGCCAGTCGCCCGGCGGCGCGGTCCAGTCGAGCCGGCCGTCGGGTGTCATACGATCGGTCAGGTCGATCACCCCGCCGGGCGCGATGGCACCGTCGGAGGGCAGCGCGCGGCCCAGCGCATAATAATCATCGACGAGCACGAACCCCGCCTTCGCCTCGAAGCGGTCGACGCGCGGTTCGCGGTGGAGAGTTAGTTCGCGGATCGGGACGACGGGCAGCGGGGTGGTGTCGACCAGATGTTTCACCGCCCCGGGCGCGCTGCCGATCGCGACGCGCAAATCGTCGACCAGCCGGGTCGGAAAGATCATGCGGAAATGGCGCGCGGTGATCGGGGCGAAGCTCACCGTCGTCGGCACCCCGGTCAGCATCGGCAGTTCGGCGACCGTGCGCCAGCGCGCGCCGTCGTCGCTCGCCTGGAGCACAGGCGAGACGTCGCTCGGGCGATAGACGCGGCCGCGGCTGTCGAGCGCGACGCTGACCGCGCGGATCGTCTGCGGCGCGGGCCAGGCGAAGGCAAGGAAGGCGGGGGCGGTGTCCGACCCGCGCGGCAGGTCGATGCTCGCACCATAGCCGCCGTCGGTGAGCAGCGCGGCGTCGACGGGGCCGGACGCGTTCGAGCTGACCCGTGGCGATGGCATCGACGCGGCGTCGGCGACCGGATAGGCGAGCACGCGCGCGTCGGCGTAGAAATCGGGGATCGGCGTCGCGGGCTGGGTTGCGGTGACATGCTTCATCGGCTGCATGTCCTGGAAGGTGCCGGTGTTGCCCGGCGGGCGTGGCAGCGTGCCGGTGAAGCGCGCGCCGCCGCGAACGGGGGTCTCGCTCCAGACGAGCTTCTTCATGCCGTCGGCGGGCGGAACCCACGGGCCGCCCGTCTCGCTCCACCCCGCCGACGAAGCGATCGCGAGCTCGAGGCCCTTTTGATCGGCGAGCTCGGCGGCGAGGCGGAAGGCGCGTTTCCACGCGGGGGTCATATAGGCGAGTCGATTGTCGACCATCTGCGGCGTTTCGAGCGCGGCGTCGAAATTATGGAGCCCGCCGATGCCGATCCGCGCCATCCAGTCGATGTCCTTGCGGATGCCATCCTCGGTGACATTGCCGTTCATCCAGTGCCACCAGACGCGCGGGCGCGCCGGGGCGGGCGGGTCCTCGAAGGCCTGGAGGAGTGGATCGGGCCGTTCCTGTGCCGGGGCGGGCAGGGAAATCGACAAAAGGGCCGCCAAGACCGCGGTGGTTCGATAGGCTCGCATCCATCCTCCCAACTTTTTGATATTAATATAATAATATTATTAGTTGTGCAAATTTTCTCGACAAATCGGCGGTTTTTCGGGCATTCGCGCCGATGCGCCTGTGCCAGAAATCGCGATTTTGTCGCCGGATCGTCAAAATCCTGTTGCCATTGCGATGTCAATTACGCTATCTGATATTTCAGATAAAGGCAGTGCGATTTCTACGCCTGCCGAGGACCAGGGTAGAGGAGGGCAGTTCGATGCTTGATTTGCGGCGCATTCTCGTGGGCGGTATCGCCATTTCGGCCTTGAGCGCCGGCTTGTCGGTTCCCGCCTATGCGCAGAGCGAGTCGCCCGCTCCCGCCGCGGCCCCCGACGAAAGCGACGGCGATGCGATCGTCGTCACCGGCATCCGCGCCAGCCAGCGCGCCTCGATCGATTTGAAGCGCGAGAGTGTCGCGGTGGTCGACTCGATCGTCGCCGAGGATATGGGCAAGCTGCCCGACCAGAATGTCGCCGAATCGCTGCAGCGCATCGCCGGCGTGACGATCGAGCGCAACCGCGGCGAAGGCCGCTTCGTCACCGTGCGCGGTTTCGGCCCCAAGTTCAACGCGGTCACCGTCAACGGCCGCACGCTCGCCACCGACAATAATGGCCGCGAATTCTCGTTCGACGTGCTGCCGTCCGAAATGATCTCGGGCGCCGACGTCTACAAATCGCCGCAGGCGAACATCAACGGCGCGTCGATCGGCGCGACGATCGACATCCGCACGATGCGCCCGCTCAGCCAGAAGGCGGGGCTGCACGTCGCGGGCTCGGCGACGGGCACGTGGAGCGAATTGTCGGAGAAGCTCAATCCCGAGATCGCGGCGGTCGGCAGCTGGCGCAACGACGCCGGCACCTTCGGCATCGCGCTGTCGGGGGTGTGGACCAACCAGAAGAACCGCATCGACGAGTTCACCATCGGTGCGGGCCACGTCCGCCGCTCGCGTACCGACAGCTATTATACGGTCAATAATGTCGTCGGCGCGCGCGTCGGGCCCAACGTTCAGCCCTTCTCCGGCGTGTCGATGCCATCGAACCTGTCGCCCTTCTTCTTCGAGCGCGAGCTCGATCGCTGGGGCGTCAGCGGGGCGATCCAGCTGCGTCCGACGGACCGCTTCACCGTGACGATCGATGGCCTCTACACCAAGTCGCGCTTCGTCGAGCAGCAGACCGGCCTCGCCTATGATTTTTCGGGCGGCACCCTGGTCGAGCAGGTGGTCGAGGGCGGCAGCGTCGTGGGCGGTGTCCAGACCGGCGGCGAGGCGGTGTACCAGCGCTATGTCGGCGGCTTCGTCGACCAGATCATCCAGTACGACGACCGTGACGTCACCACCGACCAGATCGGCGCCAATGTCGACTGGCAGGCGACCGACGACCTCAAGGTCCGGCTCGACATGTCGCTGTCGCGCGCGCGCAAGCGCGGCGCCGAGAATAATCTGTTCACGACGATACGCCGCAAGAATATCAACCATTGGTTCGACCGCCGCAGCGGCAGCCCGATCTACGACTATGGCTTCACCAGCCCCAATTACCAGAATGCCGCGACCAACCCGCAGGGGATTACCGCGCATTATTATATCTGGGGCGGCGGCAACAATGCCGACGACGAAATCCAGGAATATCGCGGCGATGTCGAATGGAATCCCGGCGGCGGCCCCTTCACGCTGGCCGCCGGCGCGATGGCGTCGAACCGCCTCAAGGAGATCCGCGGGCTCGAAATGCCGTTCGGCGAGCAATGCGCCTATTGCGGGTCGGACCGCGTGCTGCCGCAGGCGCTGTTCGCGCCGACCAACCGCGGTTTCTTCTCCGGCTACAACGGCGACATCCTGCGCGACTGGGTGATCTATGACCCGCGCGCGCTGGTGCTCCAGGTCGACCAGTTCGCGACCGCGGATGGGCGGACCTTCAACCCCGCAACGCCGTCGGCGACCGCCTCGTCGGTGATCGACGAGAAGGTGCGCATCGCCTATCTGATGGGCTCGCTCGAAACCGAGATCGGCGGCATGGAATTGGCGGTCAACGGAGGTGTGCGCTTCGAAGACACCGATTATACCTCGGCGGGCGCATCGCGCACGGTGATCAGCGCGCGGCCGCGCGTCGACCAGAATGGCAATCCGACGGGGCAGAACGACATCGTCGTATCGCCGAACGTCCCGGTCAACTTCCGCGGCAAATATCAGGACTGGCTGCCGTCGCTGAACGTCCGGCTCAGCGTCACCGACGATTTCATCCTGCGCTTCGCCGGATCGAAGGTGATGACGCGGCCGACGCTGACCGACCTGTCGCCGCGCCAGTCGATCCAGACGAACCCCGGCAACGAGACGATCCGCCGCGGCAACCCCGACCTCCAGCCGTTCCGCGCCTGGCAGGCCGAAATCGGCGCCGAATGGTATTTCGCGCCGGATTCGCTGCTCAACGCGGCGGTCTTCTACAAGAAGATCGACAGCTTCGTGACGCTGGTCACCACGCCGCAGAAGGTCGATCAGGTCACCTTCCAGGTAACCGTGCCCGGCAACGGCAAGGGCGCGACGGTCAAGGGCTTCGAGGTCGGCTACCGCCAGTCCTTCGCCAACTGGCTGCCCGCGCCGTTCGACGGTTTCGGCGTCCAGACCAGCTTCAACTATACCGACTCGAACGCGAGCTACCCCAGCATCACGCCGGGCGCGACCTACACCCTCGAGGGTCTGTCGAAATATTCGTACAGCCTGGTCGGCTATTATGAGAAATACGGCTTCCAGGCGCGCGTCGCTTACACCTATCGCGACGATTTCCTGCAGGTCGCGATCGGCCGCAACAGTGAACAGGAATATTTCAACGGCTACGGCCAGCTCGACGCCAGCCTGTCCTATGACCTGACCGACAATTTCACGGTCTTCGCCGACGGGCTCAACCTCTTGAACGGCAAGGAGTTCATCTATTCGATGACCCCCGACCGCACGAAGGAATATCGCATGACCGGCCGCCGCCTGTCGTTCGGGGTGCGCGCGAAATTCTGATCTGTCCCAGGGGGTGGGTTGTTTTCCTCCCTCCCACCCCTTTGACTTCATGGGCCTCCCGTTGCCAAGCGGGGGGCCTTTTTTTGTCGATCGTCGCCCCCGCGAAGGCGGGGGCCGCTGTCGGTTTACGCAGCGCTGGCTGAGCAAGGCGGCCAACGGCCCCCGCCTTCGCGGGAGCGACGGTTCATGCATGGAAAAAGGGGCGCAGCCTTCCGGCCGCGCCCCTGTCTCTCCCGCAAAAGCTGCGGTGTATCGCGCTCAGCGCGACGCCAGCCGCACCGGCTTGGTGGTGGCGGCCCACTGGATGCTTTCGCTGCCGCCCATCTGGCGGACGAAACATTGCTGGCCGTCGGCGCGGAGTTCGCCGCACAACCGCGTCGCATCGGCCTGGCTCCGGATGCCGTTGACGGTCAGGCGATAGAAGGTGCGGCCCTTGACGTTCGCGGCGTGGCTCGACGCCGGCAGCGTGGCGAGCTGGCCGTTCTTCTTCTTGAGCGAGCCCCATTTTTCCTTGGCGATACCCAGCGTGTCATAGGCGCCGAGCTGGACCGCCCAGCCCGAAGGCTTTTTGGCGTCGAACGCCGCGATCTGCGGCACGAATTTGGCGGCGAGTTCGCGCGCCGCTTCCGCGAACGGACGCTTGCCCGGCTCGGCGCGATAGGGCTTGGCCTCGGCCAGGATTACCGGCGCGGCGGCGGGCGAGGGCAGTTCGGTGACCGGGACGACGCCGTTCGCGTCGCGCTGCGGCATCGGCAGTTCGACCGTCCGGATCGCGGCTTCGGTCACCACCGGCGGCGGCGGCGCGAAGCTGTCGACCGGCGCCGGATCGGCGGCGGCGAGTTTCATCGGCGCATCGGCGGCGGCCATCTGCGTGCCCGAAAAATTGGCCAGCGCCAGGCGCACCGGCATGCCGCCGTCGGCCTGGGGCTTGGCCCCGATCAGGCTAGCGATCCGGAGCGGCGCATTCGGTTCCTCGGCGAGCTTCGACCATTCGGCCATGCGGCCTTCGACCTTGGCGAGCGACAGGTCCTGCGACGCCAGGATGCGCGCCTGCGCCCAGCGCCCCGATAGGGCAAAGGCGAGCGCGAGATTCTGGCGCGTGCGGGCGCTGGCGCCTTGGGCGCGCGCGGCTTCGGTGAGCACATAGATCGCCGATTCATGGTCGCCGGCGAGCGCGAGGGCCAGCCCCGTGTCGGAGGCGGGCAGCGTGTCGCGATATTCGTTGAGCAGCGCGAGCGCATTGCTCGTTTTGCCTTGCGCGATATGCGCGAGGGTCAGTGCGAGCACGGTGTTGCTGTCCTTGACCCCCAGCTCCATCGCCTCGCTCAACGCCGCGGTCGCCGAAGCGAAGCGGCCGTCGCCCAGATAGGCCTGGCCGAGCAGCGCGCGATAGGATCCGTCGCGTGGGCTGGCGGAAACCGCGGCCTCGGCGAGCGCGACGCCCTTGCTGGTCTTGCCGGCTTCGAGCGCGACGCGCGCCTTGTCGGCCGACTTGGCCGCGGTCCCGGGCTTGCCGAGCGCGTTCGACGGCGCATTCGCCATCTTGTTCATGCTGCAGCCGGTGGTGGTGAGGCCGAGCACGAAGCCCGACACGGCCAGTTTCATCAGCAGATTGCGGTTCATGGTAGGTCCCCCATTCGGCTTCAGGATTGCATCGTCTGGCGCGGCGGGCGCGCCGCGGGCAGGCGGCTGGCCATCGCGTCGATCTCGGGCAGCGAAGCCAGATATTCGTCGAGCAATTCGGTCAGGATCAGCTGTGACGAGCGGCCGGTCACCGCGCTCGCCAGCCGCAGGCGCAGGTGGCGCTCGGCATCGAGGCGCAGCGTGAAGGCCGCTTTCTCGCGGGCCCGGAGCGCACGCGGGGCGCGCGGCGCCCCCAAGTTACCCGAGGGCTTCTCGGCGGGGCGTTGTTCGACCTTGCGCGCGACCGCGGCGACGCGGTCGCTCAGCGATTCCTGCTGGCGCACGATCTCGGGAATTTCGACCGTTTCGGGTTCGAAATCGGCGGCGAGTGCGTCGGTCAGCTCGTGGCCGAAGCTGTCTTCGACCGCCTGCTCGGCCTCGACATTATGTTCGGGCACCGACCCCGCCAGCAGCGGTTTCAGGTCGACCATATGCGTCGGTTCGCTCGACTGCACCGGATCGACGTCATAGCCCATGTCGTTCCAGCCGAGATCGTCGTAACCGACCGTGTGGGTCGGCGCGGGGCCGCTGCCGAGCGGCTGGCGGCGCATCGCGGGGCGTGCGGCGCCTTTGCGTGCGAGCAGGCCTGCGCTCAGTGAAGCGAGAGGTTTGGGTTCGCCCATGGCTTCCATCCCCCTTACTGGCCGGCGATGCGGCGGCCGAAACCACCGCCCATCGGGCGCACTGTGCCATAGCCGCCCGCCTGCGCCGGCATCGGCGAGGAAAAGACGGTGCGGCGGAAATTCTTCTCGAGCCGGTCGTTCATATAGGACCAGAGCTGGCGGATCTCTTCGGCCGAGCGGCCATTGGGATCGACCTCCATCACCGTGCGGCCGTCGATCATCGACGCAGCATAATCGGTGCGGTGGTGGAGCGTGATCGGGGCGACGGTGCCGTGCTGCGACAGCGCGACCGCGGCTTCGGAGGTGATTTTCGCTTTGGGCGTCGCGCCGTTGACGACGAACACGAGCGGCTTGCCGGCGCGTTCGCAGAGGTCGACGGTGGCGCCGACGGCGCGCAGATCGTGCGGGCTGGGGCGCGTCGGCACGACGATCAGCTCGGCGACCGAAATCACGCTCTGGATCGCCATGGTGATCGCCGGCGGGGTGTCGATGACCGCGAGCTTGAAACCCTGCTGACGCAGGATTTCGAGGTCCGAAGCGAGGCGGGCGACAGTGGTCTGCGCAAAGGCCGGAAGGTCGGTTTCGCGCTCGTTCCACCAGTCGGCGAGCGAGCCCTGCGGGTCGATGTCGATGAGTACGACCGGGCCGGCGCCGGCGAGTTGGGCCTGCACGGCGAGATGCCCCGACAGGGTGGTCTTCCCCGATCCGCCCTTTTGTGAAGCCAATGCCAAAACGCGCACAGCTGTCCCCCTGATGTGACTACAATCGGGTTTGAAATGCCATGCGGGCCCCTAAGATTGGGTTAACGATGCGAAAAAGAAGGTAAACGGATCGTGGGATTGCATGGTAAATACCGACTTAAGCAAAGTCTGTCCCGTTCCGGATCAATATCGGCTTGGCGGCGACGTCGCTAACGCGCTGTTAGCCAATTGGATTTAGAGCGGGGCCGGGGACTGCTGTCGCACACGGTCGGAGTATCCGCGCGCGGCGCACGTCAGTGGAGATATTTCATGCGTTTCAACCGCACCATCCTGGCTTTGACCGTGCCGCTGCTGACGGCGCCGCTGCTCGCCGCGCCCGCGCTGGCGGCGCCCGCCGCCGCGCCCGCGGCCAGCGTCAAGGACGGCGTCGATGCCTGGGAAGGCGGCAATTACCAGCGCGCGGTCGCGATCTGGCGCCCGATCGCGCTCGCCGGCGATCCCGATGCGCAGTTCAACCTGGGCCAAGCCTACAAGCTCGGCCGCGGCGTTCCCACCGACCTGGCGCAGGCTGAGGGCTGGTACCGCCGCGCCGCGAAACAGGGACATCTGCAGGCCGAGGACAATCTGGGCCTGGTCCTGTTCACCGCCAACCGCCGCGAGGAGGCGATGCCCTTCATTCTCCGCTCGGCGGCGCGCGGCGAACCGCGCGCGCAATATGTCCTCGGCACCGCGATGTTCAACGGCGATCTCGCCGCGCAGGACTGGCCGCGCGCCTATGCGCTGACCAAGCGCGCCAGCGACGCCGGGCTCGGCATCGCCTCGGCGCGGCTCGTCCAGCTCGACAATCTGATCCCGCTCGACCAGCGGCAGGCCGGGCTCGCGCTGATCCCCGAGATGGAAAAGGCCGAACAGCGCGAGCGCCTCGCCGCGGTGAACGCCGCCGCGCCGCCTGCGCCGTCGCCCGCGCCGTCGCCGGTCCGGACCGCGAGCCTGCCGGCCTCGGTCCCGGGTACCAGCTACACGCCGCCGCCGGTGATCACGCCCGAACGCGCGCCGCCGAAGAACCCCGTTGCCGCCAATGCCACCGCCGCCGCGACCGGCGCGATGACCGACGCCGCCAAGGCGATCGTTTCGCAGCCCCTGCGCTCGCCGTCGCAGCCGATCAAGCCGGTCGAGCTTCCCGCCGCGACCCCGACGTCCAGCGAGCCCGGCACCAGCTATGCCGCGCCGCCCGAAAGCGGCGACCTGCCGCGCGCCGCGCCGCCGAAACCCGTGCCCGCCAAGGCCGCGCCGCCGAAACCACAACCCGCGCCGCCCGCCGCCGCCGCGCCCGTCCGCACCGCGGGGACCGCCGACAAATGGCGCGCGCAGCTCGGCGCCTTCTCGAACGAGGGCAATGCGCGGGGCCTGTGGACGGCGCTCGAAAAGAAGCACCCCGCGCTCGCGTCGAACCAGCCCTATCTGGTCAAGAGCGGCAAGCTCACGCGGTTGCAGGCGGGTGACTTCGCGACCAAGGGCGAAGCCGACAAATTCTGCGCGACGGTAGGGTCTGCGAGCCAGCCGTGCGTGGTGATGAGTAATAAATAGGGCCTTCAAGATCCTCCCCATCGCTGCGCGTGGGGAGGGCCTTCAGGCCTGCTCCGGCCCCATCCCATGAAACGCCAGCTGCTCGTCCAGCGCGTAAATTCGCTCCATCACCATCCACGTTCCATCAGGTCCCGCCGCGGGGATCGGCTGCTGGAAGCGCTTCATCAGCGCGATCCATTGCTGGACATGCGGGTTCGCCGCATCGGCCGCCGCCTTGGCCTCGTCCGAATAGCTCTCGTCGGCGTCGATGATCATGAAAAGCCGGTTGCCCGCGCGGTAGATCTCCATGTTCGCGATCCCCGCCTCGGTGATCGAGCGCGCGATCTCGACCGGCGTCTCGCCCGGCCGGTGCCAGCGCTCGTATTCCGCGATCAGCTCGGCGTCGTCGACCAGATCGAGCGCGAGGCAGATGCGGCGGGTCACGCGCCCGGTCATGCGTTCGTCCAGCCGCCATCGATGATATGCGCGGTGCCGGTGGTATAGGCGGACTCGTCGCTCGCGAGGTAGAGCGCGAGCTGGGCGATTTCCTCGGCGCGGCCGAGGCGGCCCATCGGCTGGCGCGCGGTGAAGTCGGCGCGCGCCTTCGCGGCATCGCCCGTCGCCGCGAGCCGCTCGTCGAGCGAGGGCGACTGGACGGTGCCGGGGCAGATCGCGTTGCAGCGGATGCCTTGTGCGACATAATCCTGCGCGACCGACTTGGTGAGCCCGAGCACCGCGGCCTTCGACGCGCCATAGACGAAGCGGTTGGGAACGCCGATGATCGAGCTCGCGACCGATGACATGTTGACGATCGACCCGCCGCCGCGCGCGATCATGCCGGGCAGGAAGGCGCGGGTCATCCGGTACGCCGACTTGACGTTGAGGTCGAAGGAGAAGTCGTAATCTTCCTCCTCGGTCGTGAGCAGCGTTCCGGCGTGGACGAAACCCGCGCAGTTGAAGAGGATGTCGATCGCGCCAACCTCGGCTGCGAGCGTCTTGATCGCCTCGCCGTCGAGCAGGTCGAGCACGCGCGTCTCGCAGCCCTCGATCGTCGCGAGCGTGTCGGGGTTGATGTCGAGCGCGATCGTGCGTGCGCCCTCGCGCGCGAAGAGCTCGGCGCTGGCGCGGCCGATCCCCTGTCCGGCGGCGGTGACAATGGCGATCTTGCCGGCGAGGCGGGGCATGGGGCTTCCTTTCGAGCGGTCAGGCGGGGGTGGGGGCGTCGGCGCGGATCAGGCCCGCGGCGCGCAGATCGGCCCAGAAGGCCGGCGGGATGGCGAGGCGGGTGAGCGCGACCGCCTCGGCGACGCGCGCGGCGCTGTTCATCCCCGGGATGACCGAGGCGACCTGCGGGTGCGCGAGCGGGAATTGCAGCGCCGCGGCGGCGAGCGGGACGTCATAAGCGTCGCAGATCGCCTCGATCGCCGTAACGCGCGCGACGATCTCGGGCGAGGCGGGCTGATATTCGTAATGGAAGGGGCCGGGACCCTTCACGCCATGCGCGAGGATGCCGCTGTTGTACGGGCCGCCGATCACCAGCTTCACCCCGCGCGCGGCGCAGAGGGGCAGGAAGCTGTCCAGCGCGCCCTGTTCGAGCAGGGTGTAGCGACCCGCGAGCAGGAAGATGTCGAAATCGCCCGCGCCGAGCGCCTCCTCGCACACCTGCCATTCGTTGACCCCTAGCCCGATCGCCCCGACCGCGCCGCCGTCGCGCAGCTCGCGAAGCGCGCGGTAACCGCCGTACATCAGCTCGCGGAACAGCCGCGGATGCGCGTCGCCATGCGCGTAGCGGCCGATGTCGTGGACATAGAGGATGTCGATGCGGTCGCGGCGGAGGCGCTGCCGGCTGGCTTCCCACGAGCGCATGACGGCGTCGTAGCTGTAGTCGAAGACGCTCTCAAAAGGTTCGGGCGTGACGAAGGCCTGGCGCGGCGCGGTCAGGTCGGTGCCGGGCGCGACGGGGTCGAGGCGGCGGCCGACCTTGGTCGAGACGATGGTGGTCTGGCCCGGATCGGCCGCGGCGAGCGCTGCGCCGAGGCGCTTCTCGGCGAGGCCGAAGCCATAGTGCGGCGCGACGTCGAAATAGCGGATGCCCGCATCTACCGCCGCCTGCACCGTCGCCGCGGCTTCCCCGTCGCTGATCGCGCGGAACAGATTGCCCAGCGCCGCGCAGCCGAAGCCGAGGCGCTCTTGGTTGAAGGGGCACGGGGCGGCGTTGTTCATCGCTTTGCGCTACATTGATATCTCAAATGTAGCAATTCATATTTCAGTAGATCGGCGCAGCCGCCGGTCAGAACATCCCGAGGATGCGTTGCAGCGCCGCCTGGAAATGCGCCGCGATCGCCGCTTCGGCGCGGTCGGGGTCGCGTGCGACGCAGGCTTCCAATATCTCGATATGCTCGGTGAGCGTACGCAGCGCGAGCGGTGCGGTGACCAGCCGGTCGAGCCGGATCAGCGTGACGTAATTTTTGAGGCGCCGCGCGGTGGTCTCGACCAGCGGGTTCTGCATATTGGCGATCATATTGCCGTGGAGCCGCTGTTCGAGATCCTCGAGCTTTTCGAGCGCACCGTCGGACAGGCCGTTCTTCTCGATCTGCGCCTGCAGCTTCTTGTGGTCGGTGATCAGCTGCTTCGCCTTGTCGGCGTCGCCGGTCTCGGCATAGCGCCGCGCCGCCGCGCGCTCGATGATCGAGCGGAAATGATAGGTGCTGCGCGCGAGCTCGAGGTCGGGTTTCAGGAACTGGATGCCCGAGCGCGGGTGGATCGTCAGCACCCCCTCGGCCTCGAGCACGCGCAGCGCGTCGCGCAGCGGCTGGACCGGAATGCCGAGCAGGCGGACGAGGTCGTTCTGCGAAACGAAGGCGCCCGCGGGAACCTTCTGGTCGAACAGCCCCTGCAAGATCGCCTTATAGGCGACGTCGCTCAGCCGCTCGGTCGCGGGGCGATCGCCCCCCATATCCTCCCCGCCATCCTTCGCAAATGCCGCTTGCCGTTTGCCCCTATCTGTCATATCTAATCCCACAACTGATATTTCAAGTTTGTCATCTGGAAGATGGTAGCACCCGATATGACGATAGTCGACTTTCGAATTACCCGCTTTCAGTTCGCCCGCGACCGTGTGATCGGCGACAGCCAGGTGCGCGCCGACGACGCGCATGTCGCGGCGCTCGAACTGGTCGACACGGCGGGACGCACCGGGCTGGGCTTCGTCCAGTCGCTGTTCCACCCGCTGCCCGCCGAGGCCGAAATGATCCGCGTTTTCCGCGAGGAAGCCTGGCCCGCGCTCGAGGGCGAGAGTGCCGCGGCGCTCGCGCACCGCGTCGTGCGTCCGCGCGGGGGCAACCAGCGCCGGCTGGGCCTGCCGTTCGAGGAAGCGCTGCAGCAGGTGCTGTGGGACCTCGCCGCCAAGGCCGCCGACTTGCCGCTGTGGAAATTGCTCGGCGCGCGGCGCGACAAGGTACGCGCCTATGCCAGCGGACTCGACTTTCACCTGACCGACGACGAGTTCCAGGCGCTGTTCGCGAATGCGGCGGCGCAGGGCTATACCGCGTTCAAGATCAAGGTCGGCCATCCCGAGCTCGACCGCGACATCCACCGGCTCGACCTGCTAAGCCAGGCGGTCGGCAAGGATGCGACGCTGATGATCGACGCCAACGAGGCTTGGTCGCCCAAACAGACGGTGCAGAATATCGCCGCGATGCGCCGCGCCGGGCACGCGATCTTCTGGATGGAGGACCCGATCCTGCGTTCGGATTTCGAGGGGCTCCGGATGCTGCGCGGATCGCTCGGCGAGACCCTGCTCAACTCGGGCGAATATCTCGACGTGTCGGGCAAGCGCGCGCTGATCCAGGCGGGCGGCGCCGACATGCTCAACGTCCACGGCCATGTCACCGACGTGATGCGCGTCGGCTGGCTCGCCGCCGACATGGGCGTCCCGGTGACGATGGGGAACAGCTTCCTCGAAATCGGGGTCAATATGGCGCTGGCGCTGCCCGAGGTCGAATGGCTCGAGTATAGCTTCCAGAATTTCGAGCATCTGGTCGAAGCGCCCTATGTGATCGAAAACGGCTATATCCGCGGCAGCGACGCGCCCGGCCACGGGCTGGTGCTGAGCGAGGCGGCGCGGCGCGAGCAAAGGCGGCCCGAGGTGCTCGATCGCGAGGCGCTGGGGCCGGCGCCCGCGCAGCAGCGCTTTGCGGTCCGCAAGGCGGCTTGAACATAGTCAGCCGGACGGCGAAGGCGCCGCCGGACGGGAGAGGCAGATGTCCGATTTGAATGCCGCCTTTGCGGACGGCGCCCCCGAAGAAGCGGCGTCCGTGCACAGCGCGGCGGCATATGTGACCGGGCGCCAGAAGTGGGTGCTGCTCGGGTCGATGACCCTCGTCCTCTTCGTGCTGCTGGCGCTTTACGCAGCGGTGCTCGCGGTGCTCCTCCCGAACCAGATTCAGGCGATCGATCCGGCGAACAAGGAGAGCGTGCTTGGCGTGGTCACCTTCATAACGGCGATCTTCAGCACCCTAGCGACGCCAATCGCGGGCGCATTGTCCGACCGAACGCGTGGCCGCTGGGGCCGGCGTACGCCGTGGATCATGGCCGGGTCCATCATTGGCGGGCTCTCGCTTGCCGCGGTGCCGCTGACGACGGACCTGTGGGCGATCACACTCTTCTGGGTCGGGGCGGCGATTGCGCTTAATGCGATGCAGGCGGCGCTGACCACCGTCGTCGCAGACCGCTTCGCCCCCGCCGAACGCGGCTTGGCGTCGAGCTTTGTCGGCGCGGGCATGACCTCGGGGCTGACCGTCGGTATGATCGTCGCCGGAAACCTGGCCGGGAATATCGCGCAGGCCTATTGGCTGTTCGGGGCGGCGATCATCGTCGCCTGTCTGATCTTCGTCGCGATCAATCGCGAACCCGTGGTGACCGCGGCGCTACCTGATACGTTTCGACCACTCGCCTTCCTCAAGAGCTTCTGGATCAGCCCGCGCGAGCATCCCGATTTCGCTTGGGCCTTCCTCGGGCGCTTCACCATCTACATGGGCTATCAGGGCGTGATCACCTTCATGCTCTATATCCTGCAGGATTATATCGGCCTGTCGCTGGGCGACGCGAACAGGACGATCGGGACGCTGTCGATGATCACCTTCGTCGCGCTGGTGTTCGCGGCTTTCGCATCGGGCTTGCTCTCGGATCGCATCGGGCGCCGCAAGCCGCTGGTCTTTGCGTCGAGCATCATCATGGGGATCGCGCTGACCGTGCCGCTCTTCATGCCGACGCTGCAGGCCATGCTGATCTACGCCGCGCTGATTGGCATCGGTTATGGCGCCTTCATGTCGGTCGACATGGCGCTGATGACGCAGGTGCTGCCCAAGGCCGACGGCGAGGCGACGGGCAAGGATCTGGGGATACTCACCACCGCGGTGAACATCCCGCAGATTTTGAGCCCGGTGTTCGCGGCGTGGCTGCTCAACCTGTCGGGGGGCGATTATACCGCGCTGTTCATTGCGGCGATCGTCTTCGTCTATGCGGGGTCGTTCTTCGTGTTGCCGATCAAGAGCGTGCGGTAGTTAGAGTCTAGCACCGGCGGAACACCGGCGCGCGTTTCTCGGTGAAGGCGGCGCGGCCTTCCTTCGCATCCTCGGTCGCGAAGCAGATCGCCTGCAGGTCGCGTTCATAGTCCATCGCCTTGTCGAGCGGCATCGATACCGCGGCGCGTAGGTTGATCTTCGCGGTCTCGGCGGCGATCGGCGCGCGCGATGCGATGGTCGCGGCGAGTTCGCGCGCGCGGTCCATCAGCGTCTCGGGTTCGTGGACCTCGCTGACCAGCCCCATCTGCAAGGCGCGCGCGGCGTCGACCATATCGCCCGACATGATCATCAGCGCGGCGTTCGATAGGCCGATCGAATGCGCGAGCATCGCCGCCATGCCGCCGCCGCCGATCCAGCCG
Source organism: Sphingopyxis sp. GW821-FHT12F08 (assembly GCF_058806755.1). Taxonomy (NCBI): domain Bacteria; kingdom Pseudomonadati; phylum Pseudomonadota; class Alphaproteobacteria; order Sphingomonadales; family Sphingopyxidaceae; genus Sphingopyxis; species Sphingopyxis sp. GW821-FHT12F08. The sequence continues at coordinate 235,932 of NZ_JBXAQA010000002.1, read as the reverse complement.
AGCTTGATCTCCGGCGCGGCGAATTTGGCATTGCTGGAGGCAAGGCGGATGTCGCACGATAGCGCGGTTTCCAGCCCGCCGCCGAGCGCATAGCCGTTCACCGCGGCTATGGTGGGCTTGAGCAGGTGGTGGATCGCGTCGCAATAGTCCGAGCGGTTGCGGAAGTCCCAAGGGGTCGCGTAGCTGTCCAACTCCGAAATATCGGACCCCGCGCAAAAGGCCTTGGGGCCTGCGCCGGTGACGATGACGCAGCGGATCGTATCGCTATCGTTGCACTTCTTCACTGCCGCGACGATCGCCTTCGCCATTTCGGGGGTCGCGGCGTTGAGCTTGTCGGGGCGGTTGAGCGTGATCGTCGCGACCGCGCCCTCGACGGCGAAGAGGATATGGTCGGTCATGGCTGGCGGCTCCGGTGATAGGCGTCCTGCAAGGCGGCGAGCGTCGCGGTATGCGGGCGACGGTCGAGCAGCGCGGCGCGGATCAGCGCGGCGCCCTCGGTCTGGAAAGCGATCGCGCGATCGTGGCGCGGGCGGACATGCGCGGCTTCGAGCGTCGCGGCGGTGTCACGGTAGAAATTCCCCCAGCGCGCGTTGACCAGCTCGTCGTGCCAGGCGGCGCGGCGGCTCGGCTGGCCGTCGTGCGAGGGGATGAAACCGCGCTGCGCGACGTCGCTCATCAGCCAGCGGAGATGCGCCAGCAGCTCGGGCGTCACGACGCAGCGCTTCGATATCCCGATGCCCGTGCCGCCAAGCGTCGACCCCGGCCGCCCGCCGAGCCGCGCGCGCGGAGCGTCCGAAAAGACAAGGGGCTTCGCTGCGCCCGTCGGCGCGGCATAATTCACATAGCCATAGATCAAAGGGCAGAGCGCGACATCGTCCGCGGCCGCCATATAGCCGAGGATGCCGATCGGGTTGAGCGCGCGAACCACCGCGGGGCTGCGCGCGGCGAGCGCGGCCATGATGTCGAGCGCCTGCGCCCCCGCAGTCCCCGAAACGAAGACTTCGGGGTCGTCCGCGCCGCAGCGCGCGCCGAGCGACGCGGCGATCGACTGGAAGCTCAAGATGCTGTGCGGCCCCGCGAGCGACAGCGCGACGGGCGCGCGGCGCGACAGGACCAGCATATCGTCCCAGCTCGCCGGGGCCTCGGCCACCAGATCGGCGCGGCGGACCATCACCTGCGTCGCGGCGTCGAGCGGCAGCGCCCAGTGGCGGCCTTCGTAGCGATAGCTTGCGAGGCTCGGGCCGATGCTTTCGGCCGCGAGCGCGGCGATCTCTCCGGCACTAAAATGATCTTCGAGCGGCTGGAGGCAGTCCGCCGCCACCGCCTCGCCGACATGCGGATGGTCGAGCACGACGAGGTCGTAGCGGGCGCAGAGGTCGGCGATCGGATGCGCCTCGAAACCTTCGAGCGGCTGCCTGTCCCAGTCGATCGCGATATCGGTCAGCGTCGCGGCCGCCGCCGCCAGCGCCTTGTACCCGCGCGGATGGTCCCAGGTCAGGCCGCGATAGCGCATCAGTCCTGCTTCACCACGCCGCCCGCCAGCAACCGGTCGATGTCGCCGCCCGCGATCCCCGCCTCGGCCAGAATCTCGCGGCTATGCTCGCCGACCTGCGGCGCGGCGCGTTCGAGCGCAGCGGGCGATTTCGAGAAGCGGATCGGGAAGCCCGGCGCCTTGATCCGCCCTTCGCTCGGATGGTCGTACTCGATGAAGGTCCCGTTATGCTTCACCTGCGGGTCTTCGAGCAGCTCGGCATAGCCGTGCACCGGCCCCGCCCACACGCCGGCAGGGAGCAGGATGTCGAGCCATTCGGCGGTGGTCTTCGCCTTCAGCGCCTCGCGCGTCTTCGCGAAGATCGCGTCGCGGTGCGTCCAGCTGTCGCTCTCGTCGTCCATGCCCGCGAAGCTGGGCTCGCCGATCAGCCTGCCGAAGCTGTCGAGGCTGGCGAAGGCGACGACGATATGGCTGTCGGCGGTCTCGAACACCCCGTAGGGCGCGCGGATATAGCTGTGCGCGTGCGGTTCCTCGGAGCGCGTCTGCGGCTTGCCGCCGATCGAATGGACCGAGATTTCCTGCATCTGCACCGCGGTCACCGCGTCGAGCATATTGACCTGGACGAGCTGGCCCTCGCCGGTGCGCTCGCGGTGGAGCAAAGCGGCGAGCGCGCCCTCGAACGCGGTGTAGGCGGTGACCGCGTCGGCGAGGAACTGCCCCGCGGGCTGCGGCGGATCGCCCGCGCGCCCGGTCGAGAGCATCGCGCCCGACATTGCCTGGAGCAGCAGATCCTGCCCCGGCCGGTCGACATAGGGTCCGCTCTCGCCATAGCCCGACATCGAGACATAGATCAGCCGCGGGTTGATCGCCGACAGCGTCTCGTAATCGACCCCCAACCGCTTCGCGACCCCGGGGCGGTAATTCTGGATGAAGACGTCGGCGCTCTTGACCATTTCCAGCAGGATCGCCTTGCCCTCCGCCGCCTTCAGATCGACCGCGAGCGAGCGCTTGTTGCGATTGAGCGAGAGGAAGGAGACGTTGATCCGGTTGCCGCGCGCGCCGCCCGCCGAGGCGTGGCGCTGCCACTCGCCGGTGACCGGCTCGACCTTGATCACGTCGGCGCCGAGGTCGCCGAGCCGCTGCGCCGCGAACGGCCCCGCCATCGCGATCGAGCAGTCGAGCACGCGATAGCCGCTGAGGATTCCCATGATAAACTTCTTTCTTCTCAGTGCATGACCCAGCCGCCGTCGACGTTGAGCGTCTGGCCGGTGATGAAGCCCGCGGCGTCGGAGGCGAGGAAGGCGAGCGCCTCGGCGATGTCCAGCGGCGTGCCGCGGCGCTTGATCGCCTGATGGTCGAGGACGTGCTTCGTATAGCCTTCGGGGTCGGGGTGGATCCTCTCGGCGTCGGTCGGGAAGGCGCCCGGCGCGACCGCGTTGACGGTGATGCCGTCGGGCCCGAACTCGCGCGCCCAGGCGCGGGTCAGGCCGACGAGTGCGCCCTTCGAGGCGACATAGGGGGAAAGCAGCGCCCAGCCGCCATAGAAGGTGACGCTCGCGATATTGACGATGCGGCCCCACTGGCGCGCGCGCATCGTCGGCAAAGCGACCTGCACCGCGACGATGCCGGCGTCGACATTGACGCGCTGCACCGCCTGATGCTCCTCGATCGTGAAGTCGTCGAAGGGTTTGGCGGGGTAGATGGCGGCGTTGTTGATCACGACATCATAGCCGCCGACGCTTTCGCCGATGCGGGCCAGGTCGTCGCGGAAGCGGGTGAGGTCGGACATGTCGGTCGCGAGCAGGTGCAGCCGTTCGTTGCCGCCCGCCGCCTCGGTCAGCGCTTCGATCTTCGCAGGGTCGTGATCGACGGCGACGACGGTCGCGCCCTTGTCCAGCAAGGTGATCGTGGCGGGCAGGCCGAGCCCGCCCGCGGCACCGGTGTAGAGGATCGTCTTGCCCGCGACGCTCATGCGCGGCCCTCGATCGCAGGATAGTCGCCCGACGGTTCGGGATAATCCTCGCCCGGCTGGTCCGAAATCGCGCGGATGCGCGCCTCGCTCGCGGCGATCGCGTCGGCGCCGTCGAGGATCCGCAACACCGTGTCGTAGCGCCGCTCGTCGCCATGCTCGAGCCAGATGAGCTCGCCGCGCTCGCGCGCGAAGGGCTTGCCGAGGACATGGTTGGTCGAGGGCTCGATGCCCATCGCATATTGGCCCGCCTGCAAATTCTGCCACTGATACTGGCAGGGGAATTGCTCCCTGCGCGTGACCACCTCGAAACCGAGTCCGATCGCATCGTTGACCAGCGCGACGGGCACTTCGCCCCCGGCATCGGCGGCGAGTTCGTGCTGCCAGACCTGCTCGTGGAAATTGAGCTGCGGCGCGGGGAGGATGCGGTAACCGACGCCCTGCCTTCGATAATCGTCGCCCGCATGCGCCGCCCAGACGACGTCCGAGATCGGTGCGAGATAGCGCGATCCCTCGGCGAGCACCGGGTGGCCGACGTTGATATGGTAGCAATACATATGCGGGGTACGGTAGAAGCCGTGGTTGACCACGCGGTCGGTGAGGCGGATCTCGTCGCCCCCAACCTTGGCTTCGATGCGGCGGATCAGGTGCAGATCCTCGCCGAAGACGGTCGATTGCTGGACCACGCCCTCGCACCAGAGCGTGCATTCGTCGCCGTTCCATTGCTCGCCATAGCCGGTAAGCCGCGCAGGGATCGTGCCGACCCGGCCGTGGAGCGACGAGGAGACGGTCTCGCGCGGGCCATAGACATAATGGCTCGCATCGTCGTCGTGCATGAAGAGCGTATGGTCGAGCCCGCAGGTGACGATCAGCCCCGAGAAACTGCGCAGCCAGGCGAGCCCGCCTTCGCCTTCATAGTCGTGCAGCCCTGGATGGCGGAAACCCGCGGGCGAGTTCCAGCCGATCGCGCGGCCCTGATGTTCGCAGTCGGCGATGTCGAGCGCGCGGTCGACGAGCACCGTGAAGCGCAGCCCGGTGCCGGTGCGGAATTCGAGCATCCGGATGCCGCGCTCGACGCCGTCGCCGAGCGTCATCAGGCGCACCCCCGCGAATTGCGACAGCGCGCCCGCATGCGCGGAGACATCGCGGCGGCTCATGCTGCGGCCATAGAGACGGGCCATCGATCATCCTCTCTCTGCTATGGCAAAACCATATACAGAGAGATCAATTCAATCAACAGATATATCAGTTGAGCAGGCCGCGCCGCGCGAGATTGGTCATCAGGTCGCCGATGCCGAAGGTCCAGGGCGGTGCCGCCTTCGACGTCGTGACGCGGTTGACGAGGCGGCCGAGCGTCGGGGTGGCGATCGTCACCACATCGCCTTCCTTGTGCGTAAAGCCGCGCCCCGGCTCGTCGCGATCCTGCGTCGGCGCGAACAAAGTGCCGAGAAAGAGGGTGAAGCCGTCGGGATATTGATGCTCGCTCATCGCCTGGCGCAGCAATTCCTCGGGATCGCGGCTGATCTGGTCCATCGAGCTGGTGCCGGTCAGCACATAGCCCTCGGGCCCGTCGATGGCGAGGTCGACCACCGCACCGCGCACATGATCGAGCGTGAAGCCGGCGTCGAACAGCCGGATGAAGGGGCCGAGCGCGCAGGAGGCATTATTGTCCTTCGCCTTGCCGAGCAGCAGCGCCGAGCGCCCCTCGAAATCGCGCAGGTTCACGTCATTGCCCAGTGTTGCGCCGACCGCTTTCCCGTCCGGACCGGCGATCATCACGATCTCGGGCTCGGGGTTGTTCCAGGTCGAATCCGAACGGATGCCGATGTCGGCACCCCAGCCGACGCTCGCGAGCACGGGCGCCTTGGTGAAAATTTCGGCATCGGGGCCGATCGCGACCTCCAGATATTGCGACCAGAGGCCTCCGCCGACCAGCGCCTCCTTAAGCGTTGCGGCTTCGGTGCTGCCGGGGACGACCGTGCGGATGCTGGTGCCGACGCGCGCTTCGAGCGCGGCGCGCAGCGCGCCTGCCGCAGAGGCGTCGCCGCGCGCGCGCTCCTCGATCACGCGCTCGACCGCCGAGACTGCGAAGGTGACGCCCGCGGCCTTGATGCATTGCAGGTCGATCGGGGTGAGCAGGCGAAGCGTCGGGATCAGCGCTTCCAGGTCGCCGAGCGGTTCGCCCGCCGACGCGTCGAACGCGCGCCCCGCGATCAGCGCCGATACGGTCGGGGCGACGCGGCTCATGTCGTGGACGATACCGTTCGCAACGAGCACCGGGGTGGGGCCGTCGTCGGTCTCGACGCGGCCGAGCAGGAGCGCGGCGCGCCAGTCGGCGGGGAGCATGGCGGTGGAGAAGGCGAGGGTCATTGAGGAGGCTCCGGTCGTTCCGCCGCGATCACGCCGCGGTCGTCGTTGAGGCGAATTATGAGGTCGGCGCGGCCGGGCATCTCGGCCAGGATGTGCCGCGTCAGCCGCTCATAATGCTGGATGAAGCGCGCGATCGCGGCCTCGTCCATCAGCGCCGTTCCCGCCGGGCTGCGCTTGCGAAGCGCGTCCTCCTGCTGCGCGCGCCAGCGGTGGACGACATCGAACGACGGCGCGGCAAGCAGGATCAGCCGGTCGATCCGGTCGAAGAGCGTGCGATAGGTGCCGGCAAGCGACATATTGACGAAGCGCCGCCAGCGGCCGTCAGGGTCTTCGCCTTGTTCGAGGCTATTCACCGGCGCGGCCAGCGCATCGGGCCGCGCGCCGACGCACCAGCCTTCGAACAGGATCAGGTCGACCGGGCCCTCGACGGGCTGCGTATCCGCCGCGCGGTCGTCGGCGGCCTTGTCGAAGCGCGGCAGCTGGACGGTTCCCGGCCGAACGAGCGCGTCGAGCATGCGATGCGCGAGCGCGATGTCGTGCGTGCCCGGCACGCCGCGCGTGCGCAGCAGCGGGTGGACGGTCTGGCCAAGCGTCGCCCGGTCGGCGGCGGTCAGATAGAGGTCGTCGAGCGCCAGGATCGCGGTGCGATATCCGCGCGCCTCGAGGCGCGGTTTCAGCGCCGCCGCGAGCGTCGACTTGCCGCTGCCCTGCGCGCCGCACAGGCCGGCGACGAGCGGGCGCTTTGACGCGCCCGCAAGCGCGGCGACGAGGTCGGCTTCGACGATCTCAAGGGCAGAGTCAAACGACACGGTCGGGAAGCTCGCGACTGGCGAAAAAGGCGTCCAGATTGGCGGCGGCGCGCAGGCCCATCGCAGTGCGCGTCTCGATCGTCGCGCTGCCGAGGTGGGGGAGGAGCACGACATTTTCGAGCGCGAGCAGCCCGGGGTGGACGGCGGGCTCGCGTTCGTAGACGTCGAGCCCCGCTGCCGCGATGCGGGCCTCGGCGAGCGCTGCGGCGAGTGCCTGCTCGTCGATGGCGCTGCCGCGCGCGGTGTTGACGATGACCTGCCCGGGTTTTGCCGATGCGAGCGCGGCGGCGTCGATCATATGCCGCGTCTCGGCACCGCCCGGGACGTGGAGCGATATGACGTCCGCGGCCGCCATCAGCGACGCCAGCGTCGAGTGAAACACCGCACCCTCGGCATCGTCGGCCTTGCGGCGGCTGTGATAAGCAATCGTCATTCCGAAGCCGTCGCGCGCGCGCCGCGCCGCCGCCCGCGCGATCCGCCCAAAGCCGACGAGGCCGAGCGTCTTTCCCGTCAGCCCCTGACCGATCATATGCGTCGGGCGCCAGCCGGTCCATTTCCCGCTGCGCAGCTCGCGCTCGCCTTCGCCCGCGCGGCGCGTCGCCATCAGCATCAACAGGATCGCGAGGTCGGCGGTCGCATCGGTGAGCACGTCGGGGGTGTTGGTCACCGCGATCCCGGCGTGCTTGGCGGCGTCGAGATCGATATGCTCATACCCTGCACCGAAATTGGCGAGGATCTTCACGCGCGCGCCCGGCGTGGTCAATAACTCGGCGTCAAAGCGGTCGGTGATCGTCGGGCAGATCGCGTCGTAGCGCGTCATCGCGTCGGTGAGCGCCGTGCGATCCATCGGCACGTCGTCGGCGTTGAGGTCGACCTCATAATGCGCGCGGAAATGATCCTCGACCGACCGCGGCAGCCGCCGGGTGACGAGCAGGCGGGGCAGGGGCATGGATCAGGCCGGCTCGACGGGGCTTAGCGTCTTCACCTGCCCGCCGTTCCGCGCCGCGACCGCCTCGTTCGCCGCCTTGGTCGTGCGCAGCCCCGACACCACGCCGCTCGACTGGCTGTCGAACAGGATCGCCGGCCGCGCGTCGGAGGTGTCGGTGGTGAAGCTACAGTCGACCGCGGCGATCCGCCCGGCGTTACGCACATAGAGGCCGTGGGCTGGAAAGGCCTTCATGAAACTCGGCTCGAGGCTCGAATTGCGCCGCTCGGGCGGGTTCCACGCCGCGTCCTCCTTCGTGCCGCCGCCCTGGCTCGCGACATGGACGTTGCTGAAAGTGACGTCGCGGATCACCCCGTCGGGGATGCCGACGACGCCGCAGGCGTAGCGGCCGTTGGCGCCCGACACGTTGATATTGTCGAAGCGCACGCGTTGCACCGTTGCGACCCCCGCGCCCCTGGGCGCGCGGTTGCGCGCCGACAGGCGGACGAAGATCGGGTGGTTGACGATGTTGCGCATCACGATGTCGCTGAAGGTGACGTCCTCGAGCATCCCGCCGTCGATCGCGCCCATCTGCAAGCCGCGGCTGTTCTCGCAGGTGCAGCCGGTGACGAGGATGTTGCGGAAACCCCCGACGCTGTCGGTGCCGAGCTTGATGCGCCCGAGCACCCCGACATCGTCGGGCGCGCGATAGTCCGACATCTTGTACGTCCCGTCGAGCATCGTGCCGAGCGCATAGCCGCTGGTCTTGCAGCCAATGACCGTGACATCCTCGCACAGGATCTTGCGTTCGAGCACATAGCTGCTCTTGAGCACGATCGCGTCGTCCTTGTGCGCGTTGACGGTGCAGTTGCTGATCTTGACATCGCGGCAGCAGTCGACGTCGATGCCGTCGCGGTCGGTGTCGATGCGCAGATTGTCGATCGTCATGCCGCTGCATCCGATCGCATACATGCAGAAATGGCCGCCCTGCAGGATGGTGATGTCGCGTAGCAGGATGTTGCGGCAATTCTTGAACGCGAGCGCCTTGTTGCCCTTGCCCTCCTCGGCGAGCTCGGCAGGGTCGCTGAGCCGCGCGGCGTGCGGGTCGAGCCCGCGCTCCCTGGGCGACACCCAGCCCGCGATCCCATGCCATTTGGGCGAGGGACCTTCGCGGCGGAGGCCGAGCCCGTGGATCATGCCGGGGCCGAGCACCGCGACGTCGCTGATCCCGTCGCCATAGATCAGGCTGTTGTGGTAATGCGCGACGCCATAATCGCCGAACTGCTCCTCATAGACGCCCTCGGGCAGGTCGTATTGCCCCTTGTGCTTCGTCGGATCGGCGGCCTCGATCACCGCGCCCTGTGCGAGGACGAGCGTGATGTGGCTCTGCAGCCGGATCGAGAAGGAGAGGTAGCGCCCCGGCGGGACGATCACCGTGCCGCCGCCGGCGCGCGAGGCCGCCATGATCGCCTTGTTGATCGCTGGACTGTCGACCGTACGGCCGTCGCCCTTCGCCCCATATTTCCGCACGTCGTGAAAGCCCGACAGCGAGCCGTTGGCGCGCACGATCGCGGGGCTCATCGCCGCGGCGACGGTGATGCCCAGCAGCGCGGCGCGCCGGCTGACGTCGGCACGGCCCAGCATATAATCCGAAACGCCGGTCATTTCTTGTTCGCTTCCTTCTTGCGGTAGGGGTTGGCGCGCGCACGCGCGTCGCCATAGCTGACGTCGCCGGCCTGCTCCTGGATCCCGGCATTGCCCATCACCTCGGTCGCCTCGACGGGCCAGGCCTTGCCGGTCACCGGCCGGTCGTCCTCGATCCGGTTGTTGAGGTACGCGGTCCACTGCCCGCCGACCTTGCCGCCATTGTGCCAGTTGCCGGTGGCGACATTGTCGGTCGAGATGCGCAGCCACATCCGCACCGCGGGGGTCACGGCATTGATGTTGAGCCAGGTCCCCGCATCCTCGACGACATTGCCCCGCAGCGTGATGAACTTCGACCCCTCGTCGAGATAGAGCCCGATGCGGTTATTGAGATCGAAGACATGGTTCTCGGCAATCACTGTGCCTTCGCTCGCCGAGAGATTGTAGATCGCGCCGCCATCCTCGAAATGCTTCTTGGTGTCGTAGATGCGGTTATAGGCGACGACGACGTTGCGGTGCGTCGTCGGGGTTTCGTAGACCTTGTTCTGCGGCCAGTCGTAGCCGCGCATGCGCGTGCGGTAATTGGCGTTGCCCCCCGCGTCGTGCATGCCCCAGCCATAACCGATGTCGATCGCATCGTAAGGCGTGTCGCTGATGTCGTTGTGCACGATCTGCGCGCCGTCCACGTAAGTCGATAGGATCGCGCTGTTGTCGCTATAATCCTTCGACACCGACCGGATCAGGTTGTTCACGATCGTCAGCTGGCGGTTGGTCATCCGCGGGTCGGAGGGGTGGTGCGCGTCGCGTCGCACCCCGCCCGCGACGATGGCCCCACCGGCAAGGTCGGTGAAGACATTGGCCGACACGACCGTATCGACGGTGCCGAGCCCGACCCCCGAGATGTTCGCGCTCGCGTCGTTGCCGATGCCGAGCGCATATTGGCCGAGGTGCGCGAAGACATTCTTGTCGAACCTTATGCCTTCGGCCACCGACACCTGCACCGCGGCGGGCATCTGCGACCACTCGTTGCGCACGCTCTCGAACTCGGGGCAGCCCCATTTGCAAGTGACCAGCGGCTCGGCGGGGTAAGCGGCGGCGCGCCCCGTGAGATAGGAACCGCTCTGCTGGCTGGCATAGCCTTCGGCGCCGTTCGGACCGAGCCAGCTGCTGTGCGAAAAGCGCAGCCCGCTGACCGTGACATTATGCACCGGCGCATCATAGGTCCCGGCGATGTGGAACAGCGTCTGCAGGCGCGGCAGCTCGACCTCGAGCTTGGCGATGTCGGCGCCGTCGGCGGGGCGGTAATAGAGCTTGCCCTTCGCGGGATCGAGCGCCCACTGGCCGGGCTTGGTCAGCAGGCCGAGCCCGCCGCGCAGGTACAGCTTGCCGTCTTCGGGTTTGTAGGGGTGGGCGAGGGTGTCATAGCCCCAGATATTATTCGCCCAGGCGGGCTGTTTCATCACCAGCGTCTTGCCGTCGATCCACTCGACCGGCGAGAAGCGCGTGGTGAAATGGCCGAGCGCCATCAGTTCGAGCCGCCCGGCGTCGAGGCGCGAGAGGTCGCCCGCGGCGGGATCGTTCACCACCAGGCCCAGGTTGGTGAAAGTGACCAGCTTGCGGTCGAGTTCGATCCCCGCGACCTCGGCCATCTTGCCGTCGACGAACAAATGGCGGCTATCGGTTCCGCGCGGGACGTCGGCGACATAAATGCGCTTCGCTGCGTCGTGGAGCTTCCAGCCGGTGACTGCGATGCCGCCGGAGAGCACTGGCTTCGCCCCCGGCGCAGCGGCCCAGGTCACGACCCAGCCCTTCTGCCCGCCATCGGCGGCGGTCAGCGTGATCGGCTTGTCGAGGCGGTAGATGCCCTCGGCGATCTGCACCGTGACGTCGCTGACCGCATTGGCCTTGCGCACCTCGGCCTGCGCGCGGGCGAGGGTACGGAAGGGCTTTTCGGGCGTCCCGGCGGCCATATCGTCGCCCTGCGGCGAGACCGCGATGGTGACCAGCGGGCGCTTCAGCCCTTCGGTCTGCGCGAGCGCGGGGCCAGCGAGCAGCGCGAGGCCCGACGCGAATAGCCATCTTTGCCCGCTGTTGCTGCGCATCCTGCCTCTCCGTTTTTCGCTATGGCATTGGTTATGGCTTGGCCAAACTGAAATATCAATATATGATTCTCATATGTCAATGAGAAGGGAGAGCGACGTGCGGTCGGCAGCGGCGATTTGGGTTTTGGCTTTGGCTCTCGCAGGTCCGGCACAGGCGCGCGAGGTCGAGCAGCTTGCCGACGGCTGGTCGTTCCGCTTCGGCATCGCCGACGAATCGCCGGCGGCGCCCGGCTATGACGATGGCGGCTGGGACAAGGTCGCGGTGCCGCATAGCTGGAACCGGCTCGGCAACCCCGGCGTCGGGCGCGACGCGACGATCAACGCCGAGCGCGGCATGGGCTGGTACCGCCGCAGCCTCTGCGCGCCCGCGAAGGGCAAGCGCACGATCCTCGAATTCGACGCGGCGAGCATCGTTGCCGACGTCTGGGTCAACGGGACGAAGATCGGCCGGCACGAGGGCGCCTTTTCGCGCTTCCGCCTCGACGCGACCGCCGCGCTGACGCCCGGCTGCCGCAATGTCGTCGCGGTGCGCACCGACAACAGCAAGCCCGACGAAGGCAGCGCGACCTGGCATGTCGTGCCGCTGTCGGGCGACTTCATGATGTTCGGCGGGCTGTACCGGCCGGTGACGCAGCTGACCGTCGATCCGCAGCATATCGACCTGATGGATCATGGCGGGCCGGGGGTTTACGGTCATGTTGCGGCGCTGACCGATAGCGAGGCGAGAGTCATCGTGAAGACGCGTCTCGCCAATGACAGCGCGAAGAAGACCGCGGCGACCGTCGCGACGACGATCCTCGACGCCGACGGCCGTGCCGTTGCGACCGAAGAGCGCAAGGCGGCGCTCGCGCCGGGGCGGATCGAGAGCGAGGTGCAACTGATCGTCGCGAACCCGCGCCGCTGGGACGGGCTCGCCGATCCCTATCTTTATCGCATTGCGGTCGAACTGCGCGATGCCAAGGGTCGCGTGCTCGACCGCGTGGAACAGCCGCTCGGCATCCGCTCGATCGCGATCGACGCGGAAAAGGGCTTTTTCCTCAACGACAAGCCGCTCAAGCTGCAGGGCGTGTCGCGGCACCAGGACCGCTATGCCAAGGGCTGGGCGATCACCGATGCCGACCATGAAGAGGATATGGCGCTGATCCGCGAGCTCGGCGCGAACACGGTGCGGTTGTCGCATTATAATCAGGCGACGCCCTTCTACGATCTGGCTGACAAGAACGGTATGATCCTGTGGGCCGAGCTCGGCCTCGTCAACCAGACCGCGCCCAAGGGGGTCAAGGAAACCCCGCCCGCGATGCTCGCCAATGCCGAAGCGCAGATGACCGAGCTGATCCGCCAGAATTACAACCATCCCTCGGTCGCGATGTGGTCGATTGGCAATGAGGTCACCAACTGGAGCTGGAAGGGGCTGACCCCATCGAACCCGCGGCCCTTGATGGAGGCCCTCAACACCCTCGCCAAGCGCGAGGATCCGGCGCGCCCGACGACGATGGCGACCTGCTGCGAACCGATGCCCGGCGACGAGGATGAGCGCCCGATCCTCTCGGGCATCGCCGACACCGTCGGCTTCAACCTTTACCTCGGCTGGTACGGCAAGGGCTATGTCGCCGAGGTCGACGGGCTCGCTGCACATTTGACCGAACTCCACAAGCGCTTTCCCGGCCTGCCCATCTCGCTCGGCGAATATGGCGGCGGCGGCGCGATCAGCCAGCACACCGACAATGTCCATGGCGGCAAGATCATGAACGTCTCGCGCCCGCAGCCCGAGGAGATCGAGAGCTATATCCACGAACGCTCGTGGAACCAGGTCAAGGGGCTCGACTGGCTCTACGGCGCCTGGGTGTGGCAGATGTTCGACGCCGCGAGCGAGGTGCGCGAAGAGGGCGATGCGACCGACGTCAACACCAAGGGGCTGGTGAGCTTCGACCGGAGGACGCGCAAGGACGCCTATTATTTCTACAAGGCCGCGTGGCAGACGAAGGAGCCGGTGCTCCACCTGACCGGCAAGCGCTATGTCGACCGCGCCTATCGCACCGTCGACGTCCGCGCCTATTCGAACCAGCCCAAGGCGAAGCTGTCGGTCAACGGGCGTGATATCGGCTGGGCCGACTGCGTCGATGCGATCTGTCTGTGGAAGGGCGTCAAGCTCGACACCGGCGAGAACCGGGTCGCCGCCGAGGCGGGGAGCCTGACGGACAGCGCCGAATGGCGCTACGCCGGGCGGGCGGAGGATGTGCATATCCTGAGCGGCACGCTCACCGGGGCGGTGGTGGATGGCGCGCGCTATGGCTCGGACAATTATTTCGAGGGCGGCAACGGCGCGCCGCTCAACCGTTTCCGCCGCGAAATCTATGCCGCGCCGGGGAGCGAGAAGCAGGATCCGCAGCTGGTCGTCGCGGGGGCGAGCAAGCCCGAACTCTACCAGAATTATCGCACCGGCATGTCGGCGTACCGCGTACCCATCGCCAACGGCCGCTACCGCGTGACGCTGTACCTGTTCGAGCCGATCGAGGAAGCGGCGGGCAAGCGGGTGTTCAATGTCGCGGTGTCGGGCGGCAAGGCGACGCGCAAGGTCGATCCCTTCGCGCTCGCGGGCGGCAAGCTCAAGGCGGCGACGGTGGCGCTGCCGGCAGTGGTGAGCGACGGGGTGCTGGTCGTGGACTTCAAGAAGGTTGCGGGCGAACCGATCGTGTCGGCGGTCGATATCGTGGCGGAATAACGCCCACCCATCTCCCGTTCGCCCTGAGCTTGTCGAAGGGCCGTTCTTCCTTGATGCATAGAGAAGAGCGGTGCTTCGACAAGCTCAGCACGAACGGATTGGGGGCAGGGAAAGGGCTAGTCCGCCGTATAAACCGTCTTCATCTGCGTATAGAATTCGACCGCCGCAAACCCCTGCTCGCGCGGGCCATAGCTCGATCCGCGCGTGCCGCCGAAGGGGACGTGATAGTCGACCCCCGCCGTCGGCAAATTGACCATCACCATGCCCGCGCGCACGTGTCTGCGGAAATGGCGCGCATATTTGAGCGAGCTTGTGACGATCCCCGCCGACAGCCCGAAATTGCCCGCATTGGCGAGCGCGAGAGCTTCGTCATAGTCTTTCACCCGTACCGTCGAGACGACCGGCCCGAACACTTCCTCCTGGTTGATCCGCATCGCCGGATCGGTGTCGGCGATCAGCGCGGGGCTCATATAATAGCCCGGCCTGCCGAGGCTGAGCGCCGCGCCGCCGGTCACCAGTCGACCGCCCTCCTGCTGCGCCAGTTCGACATAGGCAAGGTTCTGCGCGAACTGCTGCTCGCTCGCTGCAGGACCGACCTGCGTCTCGGGATCGAGCGCCGCGCCGACCTTGAGCGCCCTTGCGCGCTCGGCGAGCGCCGCGACGAAACGGTCGTGGATTGCATCCTCGACGATCACCCGCGACGAGGCGGTGCAGCGCTGGCCGGTCTGGAAGAAACCGCCGTCGAGCGCGATCGCCACCGCGCGGTCGAGATCGGCGTCGGCGAGCACCACGAGCGGGTTCTTGCCACCCATCTCCATCTGCACGCGCGCCTGCCGCGCCATCGCCGCCATGCCGACCTTGGCGCCGACGCCCTGCGACCCGGTGAAGCTGACCCCCGCGATGCCCGGATGTTCGGCGATCGCCGAGCCGACGCCGCCCTGGCCCAACACGAGGTTGAAGATGCCCGCGGGCGCGTTCAGGCTGGCCGCTGCGTCATGGACGATCTTCGTCAGCGCGTGCGCGATCGCCGGGGTCGAATTGGCGGGCTTCAGCACCACGGTGTTGCCGAAGGCGAGCGCGGGCGCGGCCTTCCATGCGGGGATGGCGATCGGGAAATTCCACGGGGTGATCAGGCCATAGGCGCCGACCGCCTCGCGGTAGGTCGCGGCGTCGATGCCCGGGCGCGTCGATTCGAGCGTCTGCCCGTGGCGGCGCAGCGCTTCGCCCGCGAAATAGCGGAAGATGCGCGCGGCGCGCATCACTTCGCCGGTCGCCTCGGCGCGCGTCTTGCCTTCCTCGCGCGCGAGCAGTTCGCCGAGCGATGCGGCCTTCGTCATCAGCTCGGCGGCGACGCGGTCGAGCAGGTCGGCGCGTAGCTCGGGGCTCGCTTGCGACCAGGCGGGGAAGGCGGCGGCCGCGGCATTGACCGCAGCATCGACCTCGGCCGCGCCGCCCGCCGGATAGGCGGCGACCACCTCGTCGGTGTTCGACGGGTTCAGGCTTTCGAACGGCGTGTCGGCGGCGACGGCGGTGCCGCCGATGAAGTGGGTGAGTTCCATACGCGTTTCCATGTTCCGAAGGGGAGGTGCCGGCGGATCGTATAGCCGGTGCATCGCGCGCTTGAAATATTAAAAATATGATGTGATATATTACTCTTTTGTCGGCAGGAGGTCGAAACAGGGTGCAAGGCCACGCGAACAGATCGGCCAGCGACTGGCGTGAAAGCCCAAGCGCGTGCCTAATGAGGCGGGGACGGCACGCGATGCGAAGCAAGCCGCCGCGGCGTTTCCATTTGATTATTGGGGAGTGATATGAGACGTCCCGTGCAGCATTCCGGCGCGCCATTCTCTATCGGATTTGTTCGCGCCCGGGACCCTTCGACAGCCAATGGATATGCGACTTGAACCATAGTTCGGACAGGGCCGTCTTTTCGGATCGCAGCGATTTCGGCCGCTTCGGCGAGGCCGCGCGGTCGAGCCACGACCAGGTTGCGCGCGCGCTGGGCAACGAGATTTTGTCGGGCGCTTTGCCCTCGGGATCGAAGCTGCCGCCCGAGGCCGAGATCCTCAAGCGCTTCGGCATCTCGCGCACCGTGCTGCGCGAGGTGTTCAAGACGCTGACCGCGAAAGGCCTGATCGTCGCCAAGACGCGCGTCGGCACCACCGTGCTCGACAGCAGTTCGTGGAATTTCTTCGATGCCGACGTGCTGTCATGGAAGGTCAACCAGGAGTTCGACCTTAATTTCATCCGCGAACTCGCCGAAGTGCGCGTCGCGATCGAATCGGCCGCCGCCGAGGTTGCGGCGGTTCGGCGGACCGAGCAGGATATCGCCGACATGCGGCGCTATGTCGCCGAAATGGGCGCCGCGACCTCCGACCCGCGCGAGTTCGCCGAGGCCGATCTGCGCTTTCACAAGGCGGTCGGGCGCGCGTCGGGCAATGCGATGATGCGTTCGCTGTCGGCGGTGATCGAGACCGCGCTCGTCGCCTCCTTCCGCATGAGTTCGCCGGTGAACGAGGCCGACGAGCATAAGGCGAGCGTGCGCGGCCATGCGAAGATCGTCGATGCGATCGAGGCGGGCGACGGCAAGAAGGCGGCGCAGGCGATGCGCGCGATCATCGGCCATGGCATCTCGCGCATCGAGGGGGCTGCGAAGGGGAGGTAGGAGCGCTGCCGACCATGCTCTCTCCCCTTCAGGGGAGAGATACGCAGGCTTGGCAGCTTGCTGCCTAGCCGGAGTTGAGAGGGGTTGCCGGCCACTGGCGTTTATGCCCCTCTCCAAGCTTCGCTAGCTCCTGACGGAGCAAGCTTCGCTATCCTCTCCCCTGAAGGGGAGAGGGCTCAGGACACTGGATGCTGCCCATCGCAACCCGATTGCACTGCCCAATCAATTATACTATTATATTCCTAAATGCCCCCCCGAGCGGGCGGGCAGGCAAGGGAGATGATGATGGATTCGACCGCTCCAGCGCTTTCGCGGCGCCATTTCATGCATTGTTCGGCGTGCGCGACCGCCGCCGCGGGGATGACCGCGATGCCGGCCGCCGCATGGGCCGCGGCTGCCCCCGCGGCCCTGCGCGGCAAGGAGGCGATGCACGAATTTCCGTACGGCGCGGTCAGGCTGACCGGCGGGCGGATCAAAGAGCAATATGACCATATCCACTCGCATTTCCTCGCGCTCGACAACGACCGCATCCTCAAGGTCTTCCGCCAGAACGCCGGGCTGCCGGCGCCGGGCCCCGACATGGGCGGCTGGTACGACAAGGACGGCTTCGTCGCCGGGCTGACGATGGGCCAGTACATCTCGGGCCTCGCGCGCTACGGCGCCGCGACCGGCGACAAGGCCGCGCACGACAAGGTGCATCTGCTCGTCCGCGAATGGGGCAAGGCGATGGTCGAGGCCAGAAACCCCTATGCCGGTCCGCGCGCGCAGGCGCAGTGGGCGGCCTATGTCATGGACAAATATGTCGTCGGCCTGGTCGATGCCTATCGCCTGAGCGGGGTCGAGCAGGCGAAGACCCTGCTGCCGATCATCATCGAGAAATGCCGTCCTTACATATCGCCCGTCTCGCGCGACCGCATCGGCAAGACCGAGCCGCCCTATGACGAAACTTATGTGATCTCGGAAAATCTGTTCCACGTCGCCGAGATCACCGGCGACCGGAAATATCACGACATGGCGGTGCATTACATGCTCGACAAGGAGTGGTTCGACCCGCTCGCGCGCGGCGAGGATGTGCTGCCGACCAAGCACGCCTACAGTCACACCATCGGCAACGCCTCGGGGGCGCAGGCCTATCTCCACCTCGGCGACGAGAAGTATAAGAAAGCCATCGTCAACGCGTGGAAGTTCATGGAGCCGCAGCGCTTCGCGAGCGGCGGCTGGGGTCCCGAGGAACAGTTCGTCGTGCTGGGCCAGGGCAATCTCGCGAAGAGCCTCAAGACCTCGAAGGCGCATTTCGAGACGCCGTGCGGCGCCTTCGCCGACCTGAAGCTCGCGCGCTATCTGATCCGCTTCACCGGCGAGGCGCAATATGGCGACGGGCTCGAACGCACGCTCTACAACACGATGCTCGCGACGCGCCTGCCCGACAGCGACGGCGGCTATCCCTATTATTCCGATTATGGCGCGAAGGGCGAGAAGCGTTATTATCACCAGAAATGGCCGTGCTGTTCGGGCACCCTGGTGCAGGGCGTCGCAGACTATGTCTTGAACGCCTATTTCCACGACGACGACAGCCTGCTCGTGAACCTCTACACCGCGTCCGAAGTGACGTGGGACCGCCCCGGCGGCGCGGTCGAGGTGGTGCAGGAAACCGACTATCCGGTCGGCGACACGGTACGGCTCAAGGTCCGCAAGGCGGGCAACGGCCGCTTCGCGATGAAGCTGCGCATTCCCGCCTGGACCAAGGGCGCGAAGCTGACGGTCAACGGCAAGGCGCAGGCGGCGACCCCGGGCCAGCTCGCGACGATCAGCCGGACGTGGAAGGCGGGCGATACCGTAGAATTGACGATCCCACAGCCGCTCCGCACGCTGCCGGTCGACGCCGAGAACCCGAACCTCCAGGCGCTGATGCGCGGCGCGGTGATGTATGTCGGGCTCAACCCGTGGGACGGCATTGATCAGGACGTCGTCGCGCTCCCCGGCGCGGCCCAGCCGATGCCCGGCCATCCCGAAGCCTATCGCGCCAAGGTCGGCGAGCGCAACCTGGTGTTCGTGCCCTATTATGCGGTCGATACCGAGCGCACGACGACCTATTTCAAGACCGCCTGACGCGGCATGCGCCGGTTCGAGGGACAGAATATCGTCGTCACGGGCGGCAACAAGGGCATCGGCCTCGCCATCGCCGAGCGCTTCGCGGCGGAAGGGGCGAACCTCGTCGTCGGTGCGATCGAGGCCGACCTGTCGCCCGCGGAGCGCGCGCTCGCGGGCTATGGCGTCGCGGTCGTCGCGCAGCGCTGCGATGTGACGCGCGCCGACGACGTGCGCGCGCTGTTCGAGGCGGCCGAGCCGCTGGGCGGGGTCGATGTCGCGGTACAGAATGCCGGCGTGATCACTATCGCGAAGGTCGAGGATCTGACCGAGCGCGAATGGGACCTCAACCTCGCGGTCAACACCAAGGGAGCCTTCCTCTGCTGCCAGGAGGCGATCCGGCGGCTGCGCGCGCGCGGCAAGCCCGGCCGGCTGATCAACACCGCATCGGGACAGGCGCGCGACGGGTTCATCTATACGCCGCACTATGCCGCGTCGAAATTCGGTGTCGTCGGCCTGACACAGAGCCTGGCGAAGGAGGTCGCGGCCGAGGGGATAACCGTCAACGCGATCTGTCCCGGTATCATCCACACCGATATGTGGGACTATAACGACCGCCAATGGGGCAGGCTGATGGGCGACTATGCCCCCGGCGAACTGATGGACGAATGGGTGCAGGGCATCCCGATGAAACGCGCGGGCACCGGCGCCGACGTCGCCGCGCTCGTCGCCTTCCTCGCCAGCGCCGACGCTCGCTACATCACCGGCCAGACCATCAATGTCGATGGCGGCCTCATCATGTCCTAGGGATAAAAAATGGACCGCGTCACAGCGACTTACGAGATCGAGACCGCCTTTCCGCTCGAGGCGGCGGCGGCGGCGATGGCGGGCGAGCAGTCGACCGGCACTTTTGTGCGCGTGCCCGGCGAGACGGACGAGCTGCGCGAGGCGCACGCCGCGCGCGTCGAGGCGCTGACCGAGCTCGATGAAGTCGCCGAACCGTCGCTGCCCGGCTCGGGCGTGCCCAGGGGCTGGGACGGCAAGCGCCGCTGCGCGCGCGTCACTTTGTCGTGGCCGGTGTCGAATTTCGGCCTGTCGCTGCCGAACCTGCTCGCGGCGATCAACGGCAATCTGTCGGAGCTCAATGCCTTTTCGGGGCTGCGGCTGGTCGACCTGACGCTGCCGCCCGAATTCCTCACCCGCTACCAGGGGCCGCAGTTCGGGGTTGCGGGTACGCGCGACCTCGCGGGGGTGTACGGCCGGCCGATCATCGGCACGATCATCAAGCCGAGCGTCGGGCTTTCCCCCGAAGCCACCGCCGAACAGGTGCGCGGGCTGGTCGCGGCGGGGATCGACTTCATCAAGGACGACGAACTCCAGGCCGACGGCCCGCACTGCCCGTTCGAGGCGCGGATCGACGCGGTGATGCGCGTGATCAACGATCACGCCGACAAGACCGGCAAGAAGGTGATGTTCGCAGCCAATCTGACTGGCGAGATCGACGAGATGCTCGCGCGTCACGACCATGCCGCCGCCGCGGGCGGCACCTGCATCATGGCGAGCATGAACTCGATCGGGCTGCCCGCGATGAAGCTGCTGCGCGCGCATTCGGTGCTGCCGATCCACGGCCACCGCAACGGCTGGGGCCTGCTCGGCCGCTCGCCGGCGATCGGAATGAGCTATATCGCCTTCCAGAAATTGTGGCGCCTTGCGGGGATCGACCACAGCCACGTCAACGGCATCGATAACAAGTTCTGCGAGAGCAACGACAGCGTCATCGCCTCGGCGCGCGAGTGCCTCACGCCGATGTTCCCCGCCCCGCACAAGGGGTGCGAGATCATGCCGGTCTTCTCGTCGGGCCAGTCGGCGAAGCAGGCCGCCCCCACTTATGCCGCGCTCGGCAGCACCGACTGCATGTTCGCGGCGGGCGGCGGCATCATGGCGCATCCGGGCGGCCCCGCCGCGGGGGTGCGCGCACTGCGCCAGGCGTGGGACGCCGCGGTTGCGGGCGTGCCCGTCGAGCAGGCCGCGAAGGACGCGCCCGAACTCGCGGCGGCGCTCGGCGCCTTCGGCGGGTGAGCCCGCTCTACGCCTTCTACGGCGACGATTTTACCGGATCGACCGACGTCCTCGAACAGCTGGCCGAGGGCGGTGTGCCCGCGGTGCTCTTCCTCCGCCCCCCCGACGCGGACCTCCGCGTGCGCTTCGCCGGCGTCCGCGCCTTCGGCCTCGCGGGCGACAGCCGCAGCCGCTCGCCGGCGTGGATGGACGACCATCTGCCCGCCGTCTTCGCTGCGCTCGGCGAGGGCGCGGTCGTGCATTACAAGACCTGCTCGACTTTCGACTCCAGCCCGCACACCGGATCGATCGGCCGCGCGCTCGATGTCGGGGTGGCGGTGTTCGGCGGCCCCGCGGCGATCGTCGTCGGCGCGCCGCATCTGCGCCGCTATGTCGCTTTCGGCAATCTCTTCGCGGCGGCGGGCGAGACGGTCTATCGCATCGACCGCCACCCGACGATGGCGCGCCACCCGGTGACGCCGATGCAGGAGGCGGATCTTGTTCGCCACCTCGCGGTCCAGACGCGCGCGATCATCGGCCATGTCGCGCTCGACCGCATCCACGCGGGCGAGACCGGGGCCGCGTTCGATGCCGCGAGCATCGGCGCCGACGCCGTGCTGTTCGACGGCGTAACCATGGACGATCTCGCCGCGACCGGCGCGGTGTTGCTTGGTCGCGGGGTGCGTTTCGCGGTCGGCAGCTCGGGGGTGACGCGCGCGCTGGTGCTCGCCTGGCAGGCGCGCGGCATGATCGGCGCCGCCGCGCCGACGGTGCATGCGGGCGAGGCCGAGCGGCTGCTCGTCGTCAGCGGCAGCTGTTCGCCCGTCACCGCGCGCCAGATCGCGCGCAGCGCCGCCGACGGCTTCGTCGCCGCGCGCGCCGACGTCGCCGCGCTGCTTGCAGGCTCCGCCGCCGAGGAAGCGCGGCTGATCGACGCGGCCGCCGCTGCGCTGGGGCAGGGTGGACGCGCGCTGATCCATTCGGCCGAAGGCCCGCTCGGCAGCGATGCGCCCGCCGCGGGCGAAAGGCTGGGCGAAGCGCTCGGCCGCATCGCGCGCGCCGTCGTGGTCCGCACCGGCCTCCGCCGCCTGCTCTTCGCCGGCGGCGACACCTCGAGCCACGGCGTCGCGCAGCTCGGCATCGACGCGCTCACCTGGGCTGCACCGGTCGAGCGCGGTGCGCCGCTGGTGCGCGCGCATGCCGCCGATCCCGCGGTTGACGGGCTCGAACTGGTGCTCAAGGGCGGCCAGATGGGCGGCGAGGATTTCTTCGAGGTCGTCCGCCGGGGTAGCTAGGCCTTCGCCACCGCCAGCTCCGGCGCCGCCTTATGATCGAACCCCTTCGTGCAGTCGATCAGCGCGAACAGTCCCGCGGCGATCAGCACCATCAGCGCGACCCCTTGCACCGGCAGGTCGTAATTGCCCGTGCCCGCGATGATATAGCCGATCGCCACCGTGCCGATGAAGCCGCCGAGGTTGCCCGCGGTGTTCATCACGCCGCTCGCGGTGCCGCCGTAACGCCCGCCGATCGACATGCACATCGCCCAGGCCGCGGGCAGCATCAGGTCCATCACCCCGAAGGCCGCGGCGGCGAGCAGCACGATCGCGACCTTGTCGCTCGCCTGGCTCATCGCAAACAGCAGCACGGCCGTGCCCGTCAGGCAGATGCTCGCGATCAGCCGATAGGCGTTCTTGATCCCGATGCGCTGCGCCAGCCGGTCGCACAGAACCCCGCCGATCAGATTGCTGGCAATGCCGACGAGGAAGGGCAAGGAGCCGTACAACCCCATCTCGGCCTCGCTGAAGCCCGACCCCTTGACCAGCCAGGTCGGGAACCAGCCGAAAAAGAACCAGCTGCCGAAGGCGTAGAAGAAATAGGCGAGCGCGATCAGCCACAGCTGCGGCAGGCCGAGCAGCTTCTTCCACGGCGTGCCCGCATGCCCGCCGCCCTCGTCGGCGCCGATATCGGTGACCTCCTCGGCGCTGATCCCCGGATGATCCTTCGGATGGTCGTGATACCAGCGGCGCCAGGCAAAGGCCCAGGCGAAGCCGACCAGCCCGAGGATGACGAACACCGCCTGCCAGCCGAGCCAGACGTTCATCGGTACGAGCAACAACGGCGCGAGCGCGCCGCCGAAACGGCTCGCCGCCCAGATCACGCCTTGCCCGCGCGCCCGCTCGCGCGCCGGCATCCAGCGGTAGAGCACCCCCGACATGTTGGGATAAGCGCCCGCCGCGCCGAGCCCGAACAGGAAGCGTGCGACGGTGAGCTGCCAGAAATTGTGGCACGCCGCGGTGATCGCGGTGAAGAAGCTCCACCAGATGGTGATCCGCGTCAGCTCCTTGCGATAGCCGTGGCGGTCGCCCATCGCCCCCGACGGCACCTCGAACACCGCATAGGCGATGACATAGGCCGACAGCACCCAGCCCCATTGTTCGGGGGTGATGCCGAGGTCCTTCTGGATCGTCGGGCCGGTGACCGCGATCGCCATGCGGTCAATGAAGGTGATCACCGACAGCGCGGCGAGCAGGATCAGGACGCCATGGCGCGTCTTCATTTCGACAGGCCCGCGAGCATCTCGGCGGCGCGCGCCATGCCGAGCTCGGGGCTGGCGAGCACCGGCGCCGCGACCGCGCCTTCGGGCAGGCTCGCGACGACACGTGCCATCGACGCCTGTGCGAGGACGATGACGTCGACCCCGCTCATTGCCCCGGTCAGCGCCTCGCCGACGATGCGGTCGTGCGTCGCCCCGTCGCCCGCCATCACCGCGTCGAAGGCGCCGGCGCAGACATGCTCGACGATCGCGACATCCTTGCCCTGCTCGGCCGCCACGCGCCGGATCAGGTCGGCGGTGGGTTTCAGCGTCGTAGCCAGCGTCGCGATGACGCCGATCCTGCGGCCGGTCGCGACCGCTTTTTCGGCCATCGGCCGGTCGACGCGCAACACGGGCTGGTCGTAGAGATCGGCCGCCATATCGACCGCGGGGCCGATCGACGAGCAGGTGACCAGCGCGAGGTCGCAGCCGGCGTCGAAGGTCGATCCGACGAGCTGGATCACGCGGCGCATCGTCGGCTTTTCGAGCCGGCCGGCGGCGATGGTGTTCTTGATCGTGCTTTCGTCGACGAAATGCAGGATGCGCACGTCGGGCATCAGCCGCGCCGCGATCTCGTTGAAGATCGGCGCCAGCACCGGTGAATTATGGATCAGTCCGAGCGTCGGCATGGCGTGTCTCTCCGGTCTATGTTCTGAATTCGTAGCTGCCCGATCCGACCGCGAAGCGGACATGATCTACGGTACGGGCGAAATCGCGGATGTCGGGGTGCGCTTCGAGCGGCGTGCCGGCCTCGGCCCAGTCGCGTGCGGGCAGTTCGACCTCGGCGATGGCGTTTGCCGGGACGGTGAGCGCGAAGCGCGTGAGGCCCGCCGCGTCGCCGTCGGTCTCGGTGGCGATCAGGCCCACGGGGGATTCGAAACTTGCGGTGACGCGGCCCACGGCGGGCAACCATAGCGGCCGTGCGGCGATGCGGCTGAAGCCCGGTGCGGCGGGGGCGATCCCGGCGAGGCGGCGGTAGAAGAAACCGACCACCGCGCCGAAGGCGTAGTGGTTGTAGCTGTTCATTGCGAGGTCGCCGGTGTCGCCGTTCCAGCGCTCCCACATCGTCGTCGCGCCCTTGGCGGCCATATAGCCCCAGCTCGGATAGCCGGTCTGGAGGAGGAGGCCCGCGACCGCGTCGAACTTGCCCGCGTCGGCGAGCACATCGAGCAGATAGGGCGTACCGAGGAAGCCGGTCGAGAGCTTCATCCCGCGTGCCGCGATATTGGCGGCGAGGACCTCGGCGGCGGCGGCGCGGTGGTTTTCGGGGACCAGCCCGAACGTTAGCGACAGGACCTGGCTGGTCTGGCTGCCGTTGCCGCATACTCCGTCGGCCGCGACGAATTCGGCGGCATAGGCCGCGCCGATCATCGCGCGCAGGTCGCGGTAGCGCGCGGCGTCGGCGGTGCGCCCGGTCGCCGCGGCCATGTCGGCCATCAGCTCGGCGCTCCACGCCCAATAGGCGGTCGCGCACAGGATGCGCGGTGTGGTCTCGTCGTCGGGCTTGACCGCGTCGACCGACAGCCAATCGCCGAGGTCGAGCCCGCGGTCGTTTCGCCAGACATGGTCGGGGTTGCTCCGCGCGACGAAGCCCATCCACGCCTCCATCGCGTGCCAATTCTCGTCGATCACCGCGGTGTCGCCGTAGCGCCGCCACAGCTGCCGGGGCAGGATGATCCCCGCTTCGCTCCACCCCGCGGTTACGACGTCGGGGTAAGAGAGCGGCTGCGGCACGACGATCGGATAGGCGCCGTCGGGCCGCTGCGCCGCGCGCGCTTCGGCCAAGAAGCGGCGGATGAAGGGATCGACCTCCATGTTGAACGTCGCGGCGTCGAGGAAGACCTGGATGTCGCCCATCCACCCCATGCGCTCGTCGCGCTGCGGGCAATCGGTGGGGACCGAGAAGAAATTGCTGCGCTGACTCCACAGCGCATTATTCCAGATCGTCTGCAGCAGCGGCGCGTCGCGGAAGGTCATGCTCCCGACCTCGCGGCATGCGCTGTGGACGATCATGCCCTCGATATCCTCGGCGGTCGGCACCCCCGGATAGCCCGTCACCTCGACATAGCGGAAGCCGTGATAGGTAAAATGCGGCTCGAACACCTCCTCGCCGCCGGTTCCTGCGAGAATGAAGCGGTCGGTCGCCTTGGCGAGGCGCAGGTTCGACAGGTCGGCGGTGCTGTCGGGATGGAGCAGCTCGGCGAATTTCACGCTGATTTCGGTGCCTGCTGGGCCCTTCGCGCGAATGCGCGCCCAGCCCGAGAAATTCTGTCCGAAGTCGAAGACGAAACGCCCCGGCTGCGGCGCGGCAATGGAGACCGCGCGGCGCACGCCCCTGCGTTCGAGCGCGGGCGCGGTCTGTGTGACCAGGCGTGCCATTGGCGCAGCGCCGATGCTTACGGGCGCCCAGTCGCTGCCGTCGAACCCCGGCGCATCCCAGCCCGGCTGCTCCAGCCGCGCGTCATAGGTCTCGCCGTCGTAGATTTCGGACAGCGGGATCGGCGAGGTCGAAATCTTCCAGTTCGGCCCCGTCGTCACCCAGTCGCTACCGCCGTCCTCATAGTCGATTCGTAGCATCGCCCGGAACCGCCGCGGGGCGGGGCCGAAGCTATAGCGCTCGATCCGCCAGCCGAAAGGGCTGGCATACCAGCCGTCGCCTATGATCGCCGCCAGCGCATTGTCGCCCTCGGCGATCAGGCCGGTGACGTCATAGCTCTGGTAGAGGATATGGCTCTTCGCCACGGTCATTTCGGGCGCGAGGATCGTGTTGGATACGCGCTTGCCGTTGATCCGCGCGTCATAGGCGCCGAGTGCGGTCGCGTAGAGGCGTGCGGCGACGACGGGCCGGCGGGTGGTGAAACCGGTGCGCAGCAGCATCGCGGGCTCGCTCGGGCGCGGGTAGCCCTGTGCCCAGCTCGTGCTCGGCACCACCGGTGCCCAGCCGCTCGCGCCGAAATCGGGCGCGATCCAGTCTTTGGGCGGATCGGCGAGCACGCGAAAGGCCGAACCGACGATCCGCTCGATACGCCCGTCGGAGCAGTGCAGCCGGATCAGCGCTGCAAAGGCGCCGCCATCGACCGGAAAGAAACCCTCGACATCGGCCTCGACCAGCGCGCAGACCGAATTGCGCCCCGGCACTACCTCGCCGTCATAGGGCGCGAGCGTCCCCCAGAAGGGCAAATGCGTGTCCCAGCCGAAGGGCCGGTCGAGCGGCGACGCTGCGCCATTGACCCACACGCCGCGCAAATGATCCTTGCCCGCGACGAATATCTCCGCGCGCACCACGTCGGCGGGCGCCTCGAAGTCGAGCCGGAAGCCATGCGGCCGTGCGTCGAGCGACGTGGCGCCCCACACCCAGCTGACCCCCGCCGCGCGGTCGGCGGCGGCCAGCGCATCCTCCGCCTCGATCCACTCGCCGCGCCAGTCGGTCGGCGCGAGCAGCCCCGCCTCGAACCACGCCGGCTCGGACACCGCGCCGCCGTCGATCTCGACCGTCCACCACACGCGCTGCATCGCCGCCAGCGCCGGCCCGCCATAGGCGATGTCGAAACTTGCCCCCGACGCCACGACGCCGCTGTCCCACAGCAGATCGCTCGCCGTCAGCGCATCGACGCTCGCCGCCGCGCGGATGCGATAGCTGCTCTGCACGACCCTGCGCCCAGCACCCTCGACGCGCCACGACAGGCGCGGGTGCGCCGCCTCGGTGCCGAGCAAGCCGCTGACATAGTCCGCACGCAGGTCGATGGCGCGCATCGGCTAGAGCTCGATCCCGAGACGATATATCCGGTTCGCATTGCCCCCGAACAGCGCCGCCCGCTCGCTGTCCGAAAACTCGGCGGTGATCGCGTCATAGGCATCGAAATGCTGGTCGAAGCTGCCGAACAATTTGTCGGTCGGGAAATTGCTCGCGAACATCGCGCGCCCGGTGCCGAACATCGCGATCGTCTCGAGCACATAGGCCCGCGCCTGCTCCACGTCCCACGGCCGCCAGGTAAAGCCCATGCCCGAAATCTTGCACGCGACGTTCGGCAGCCCGGCCAGCTTCGCCATTCTGCGCCGCCACTCACCCCAGCCGTCTTCATCGCCGGGGATCGCCATCCCGGTATGATTGACGACCACCTGCGTATCGGGATGCTTCGCGATGAGTTCGGCCAGATGCGCGAGCTGCCCCGGATAGGCCTGGAGGTCGAAGCTCAGCCCGAAACGCTTGAGCAGCGCGAAGCCGCGCATCCACGCGCTCGACGCGGTGACATCGGCCAGCGAATAGCTGCGCGCCGGGTCGGGGTGCCAGTTGATGATATGGCGGATACCGCGAACGTGCCGGTGCTCGATATGTGCGGCGAGCAGCCGCTCGACCTCGGGATCGTCGAGCGCGGCAAAGGCGACGATGCCGCTCGGCAGGCCGCGGTCGTCGGCCATCGCCTGCAGCCATTCGGTTTCCTTCAATGCATCGGCCGGGTCCGCCCCCGCGTCGATATGCACGATCCCGCGGACGTCCCATTTCGCGGCATCGGTGAGGTAGGAATCGAGCGGATAGTCGACCGCGATCGGTTCGACGCTGCCATTGGGATTGTCGGTGTCGAACGGCCCCGTCAGCCACGGATAGCGGATATGCGCAAGGTCCCACAGATGGACGTGCGGATCGACCAGAGGCGGGCGCTTCGCCATGTCAGTAGGTCGCGCGCCCGCCCGAGGTGTCGAACACCGCGGCGGTAGAGAAGCTCGCTTCCTCGCTCGCGAGGAAACAGATCATCGCCGCATTCTCGTCGATCGTGCCGAAGCGGCCCATCGGGATCTTCGAGAGCATGAAGTCGATATGCGCCTCTGTCATCTGGTCGAAAATCGCGGTCTTCACCGCCGCGGGCGTGACGGCGTTGACCGTGATATTGTCCTTCGCCAGCTCCTTGCCCAGCGATTTCGTCAGCCCGATCACGCCTGCCTTCGACGTCGAATAGGCCGACGCGTTGGGATTGCCTTCCTTGCCCGCAACCGATGCGATGTTGACGATGCGGCCATAGCCGTTCGCCTTCATCAGCGGCACGGCCACCTTGTTGCAGAAGAAGGTGCCGTGAAGGTTGATCGCGATGACCCGCTCCCACGCGTCCGACGGATAATTTTCCACCGTCTCGTTGGGCCCGGTGATCCCCGCCGAGACGACCAGGATGTCGAGCCGGCCGAGCTTAGCGACGACGTCCGCGGCGGCGGCGATCACCTGCGCCTCGTTCGACTGATCGACTTGCGCGCTGTGCGCCGCAAAGCCGCAATCGGCGAGCGCCGCGTCGGAAATGTCCCAGATACTGACCTTGGCGCCCTCGGCCGCCATGCGCTCGGCGGCGGCGCGGCCGATTCCCGCCGCGCCGCCGGTGACGACCGCGACGCGGCCTTCAAAGCGTCCGCCGGTCATGCGGGCTTCCACGCGACGAAGTCCTGGCGCTGCGTGCCCAGCTTCTCGATACCCAGCTCGACGACGTCGCCGGCCGTCAGATACCAGGGCTCGGGCTTCTGCCCCAGCCCGACGCCCGGCGGCGTGCCGGTAGTGATGATGTCGCCGGGCTCGAGCGTCATGAACTGCGAGCAATAGGCGATGATCTCGGCGACGGTGAAGATCATCGTCCTGGTGTTGCCGTCCTGCAATTTCTTGCCGTTGACCGACAGCCACATCGACAGCTGCTGCGGATCGCCGACCTCGTCGGCGGTGACCAGCCAGGGGCCGACCGGGCCAAAGGTCGGGAAACCCTTGCCCTTGTCCCAGGTCATGCCGCGCTCCTGCTGCCAGTGGCGCTCGGACACGTCGTTGATCACGCAATAGCCCGCCACATGGCTCAGCGCGTCGGCCTCGGATACATAGGAAGCGCGCGTGCCGATCACGACGCCCAGCTCGACCTCCCAGTCGGTCTTGAGCGAATCCTTCGGGATCGTCACCGGATCGTTCGGCCCCTGGATGCAGCTCACCCATTTGTTGAACACCACGGGTTCTGCGGGGATCGGCAGGTTCGATTCGGCGGCATGGTCGGCATAGTTCAGGCCGATCGCGACGAAATGCCGCGTACCAATCACGCAGGGGCCGTAGCGGACGTCGCCCTCGACCGGCGGAAGTGACGCCGGGTCGATTTCGGCGAGCGCGGCCAAGCCGGTTTTGCTGATCGCGAGGGCGTCGATGTCGGCGACATGCGCGCTCAAATCGCGGATGCAGCCATCGGCGTCGATCAGCCCGGGCTTCTCGGCGCCCGCGGCGCCATAGCGGCAGAGTTTCATGGCTTGTCCTTGTCTTTTCTGGATCAGTCGTTGGGATAGGGGCGATGCAGCGCGATGTCGCGGTTGAGTTCGACGCCGAAGCCCGGCTTGTCGAGTTCGCTCGCGCGGATGCGGCCGTTCTTCGGCACTGGCTCGCCCAGCAATTGCGGCGCGAACATCGGCACCACCTCGGTCGGGCCGGGGTGCATCATCAGGAATTCGGCGAAGGGCGAATTGTGCCGCGTGATCACGAAATGATAGCTGTACACCGACGATCCGTGCGGGATCATCAGCACCCCCTTGCTGTCGGCATAGTTGGCGATCTTGATCAGCTCGGTCACCCCGCCGCACCAGCCGACGTCGGGCTGGATGATGTCGCAGCATTCCATGTCCATCAGCATGCGAAAGCCCCAGCGCGTCGCCTCATGCTCGCCGGTGGTGACCAGCAGCCCCTTGGGCGCGTTCTTCCTGAGCTGCGCATAGCCCCAATAATCGTCGGGCGAGAGCGCTTCCTCGATCCATTTCAGCCCGCATTCGTGCCACGCACGGTGCGCGATCCGCGTCGCATAGTCGAGATCAAGGCTCATCCAGCAATCATACATCAGCCAGAAGTCGTCGCCGCATTTCGACCGCATGTCGGCGAGCAGCGCGATATTCTTGTCCATCCCTTCCAGTCCCTCGGCGGGACCGTGGTGCAGCGGCAGCTTGCCGCCGATGAAGCCCATTTCCTTGGCCAGGTCGGGGCGCGCGCCGGTGGCGTAGAATTGCATCTCGTCGCGCACCGCGCCGCCCAGCATATGATAGACGGGCTCGCCGCGCAGCTTGCCGAGCAGGTCCCAGATCGCGAGGTCGACCCCCGAAATCGCGTTCACGACCAGCCCCTTGCGCCCATAATATTGGGTCGCGAAATACATCTGGTCCCAGATCTTCTCATATTCGGCGGGGCTGCGGCCGATCAGGAAGCGCGCGAGATGCTTTTCGACGATGAAGCAGGCGGGCTCGCCGCCGGTGGTCACCGCGAAGCCGATCGTGCCGTCCTCGGCCTCCAGCTCGACCACCAAAGTGCCGAGCACGTTGATGCCGAAGCTCTGCCGCGACGCGCGATATTCGGGATAGCGCGCCATCGGGGTCGCGATATGGTCGTCGATCCAGTGATCGCCCGGCTGGTCGTGATAATCGGCGCCGCCGCCGCGCACGGTATAGGCGCGGACGTGCCGGATTTTGGGCAGCCCCGCGGCGGTCGTCCCGTCGATCTGATTCAAGATATTCAAAACCTGCCCCCTATTGCGCCGCGCCGGGCGCGGCGAAGCCCGCCGCCGCATCGTCGAGCACGAGTGTCCAGTCGTTGCCCGGCGCTGTCTCGCCGGGCGGGTCGAAGCGGCGCGAGCCGCGGTTGTCGAAGCTGCCCGCGGGGACCGCCGACCCGTCGCGCGGCGAATACCAGGTCGCGGTGATCCGCTTGCCTGCGATGGCGCCCAGCTGCACCGTGAAGGGGTGCCCGTTATAGCTGTAGGCGAAGGCGTAATGTTTGCCACGGCTGGCGAGAATGCGGTCGTAGCGCGTGCCATTGTCGACGATCAGCGACTGGTCGGGCACGCGTTCAAGCATCGGTCGCGATTCAATGAGCGCGCGCAGGTGGCGCATCTGGTCCGCACCGACCGCTCCCGGTGCTTGCAGCGCGTCGTACCAGGGCAGGGTGGGTTCGAAATTGGCGGTGTCGGCGCCGGGCAGGTACATCTGCATGACGTTGTTCTCGCCATAGGTGTGACCAAAGGCGCCCGCCATCACCGCCCACCAGCCGTAACGGCGCACGTCGCCGGCGGTCCAGCGCGGCTGTTTTTCCTCGTGCAGCCCGTGCGGGATATTTTCGTAGCTCGGCTCGCCGTCGATCGTCGGTTTGGCGGGGACGCGCGCGAGGTCCTGCGCGACATAGCGCCAATTATCCTCGGCGATCGCGTTGGGACCTTCCTGTGCATAGCTGCGATGCCCCGACTGGAACATGTTGAAGTCGAGCCACGGCGCCTCGTGCCACTGCCACGACGAGCTCGTGCGTCCGATGGGGTGGAAGGTCATCAGCTGTTTCGGCGCGATGGTCTTGATCGTGGTGCCCAGCGCGTCCCACACCGCGCTGCGCATCTCGGACCGTGTGTCGCCGCCGTTCAGCCAGGCGATGTTCGGCTTCCTGCCGTAGCGCTCGGCGAGGAAGCGGCCATAGGCGGGGGCGTTGTCGACCGTCAGCTGGCGATCCATCGCCAGATCGCCCCACGCGGGCACCATCGCGACATAGATGCCGTGCGCCGCGGCGCGCTCGACCACCCAGTCGAGATGGTCCCAATAATCATATTCGCCGGGCTTGGCGGGGTCGTTGCCCGGGGTGGTGCGCGGCCGGCCCGGGTCGCCCTCGACCAGCGCGGGGGCGGCATAGCGGCTCGTCATCTTGGGGGTGTGCAGCAGCATCACCTGCACGACGTTGAAACCCTGCCGCTGGCGCGTCGCGAGATAGCGTTCGGTCTCGTCGCGGTCGAGACGGCTCAGCAGCAGCCAGGCGGTGTCGCCGAGCCAGAAGAAGGGCTTGCCGCCGGCTTCGAGATAACGGCCATTCGCAGAGACCGTCAGCGGCGGGGTCGCGTCCTTCGAGGCGGCGGCGGGAGTTGCCAGCGTGGTCGCCAGCGCGGCGAGCAGGGCTAGGCCGGCTTTCATCTTTTGACACTCTCCCCGACGCGGCTGGGCCGCTTTGCTATCGAGGAGTGTTTATACATATAATAGTATTAATTGGTCAAGCACTGTTCCCGACATTTTGTCGCGCCAGCGCCGCCGGCATCGGCCCGCCGGTGGCCCAGTCGAGCAGCTCGACCGTGTGGACCACGGGGGTGCCCGAGCGCGCGCCGATCTGCATCGCGCAGCCGATATTTCCCGTCGCGATGACGTCGGCGTCGAGCCGTTCGAGATGCGCGACCTTGCGGCCGCCGAGCTGCCCCGCGATCTCGGGCTGCAGGATGTTGTATGTCCCCGCCGACCCGCAGCAGAGATGCGCCTCGGCCGGGGTGCGCACCTGATAACCCGCCGCCGTCAGCAGGTGTCTGGGCGCGTCGACGACCTTCTGTCCGTGCTGCAGCGAGCAGGCGGCGTGGTAGGCGACGACCAGCCCGCGCCCGTCGCCCGCGGGCAGGTCGATCGTGGCGAGGAACTCGCTGACGTCTTTCGCCAGCGCCGAAACGCGCGCCGCCTTATCGGCGTAGGCGGGGTCGCCGCGCAGCATGAATCCATAGTCCTTGATCGTCGTCCCGCAGCCCGATGCGGTGACGAGGATCGCTTCGAGCCCGCCCGCCTCGATCTCGTGCATCCACGCATCGACATTACGCCGCGCCGCGTCGAGGCTGTCGGTCTCGCGCCCCATATGATGCACCAGCGCGCCGCAGCAGCCTTCGCCGGGGGCGAAGATGACATCGTGCCCGGTGCGGTTGAGGAGGCGAATCGCGGCCGCCTGGAACTCGGGGCGCAGCACCGGCTCGGCGCATCCGTGAAGCAACGCCACCCGGCCTTTGGCAGCGAGGACCGTCGACGACCGCGCCGCGATCTCGGGCGGCAGGCGGCGCGGGGCCAGCGCCAGCATCGCCGCGACCGGCTTCAGCCCGCGCACCTTGGTCAACAGCGGCGCGAGCGGCCGCGCGAGCGCGGCGGCATCGAGCGCGAGGCGGAAGCGGCCGGGATAGGGCAGGATCGCCGCCAGCATCCGCCGCAGCACCCGCTCGGGCCACGGCCGCTCATAGCGTTCCTCGATATAGGCGCGCGCATGGTCGACCAAGTGCATGTAATTCACCCCCGAGGGGCAGGTCGTCATGCACGACAGGCATGAGAGGCAGCGGTCGACATGCTTGACGACCTCCGCGCTCGGCTGGCGCTCATTCTCGAGCATGTCCTTGATCAGGTAGATGCGCCCGCGCGGACTGTCCAGTTCGTCGCCGAGCAGTGCATAGGTCGGGCAGGTCGCGGTGCAGAAGCCGCAATGCACGCATTTGCGGATCACCCCCTCGGACGATGCCATCGCCGGATCGGCCAGCTGCTGCGGCGAAAAATGCGTCTGCATCTAAAAGCGCCCCGTCTCGAACACGCCATCGGGATCGAAGGCGCGCCGCACCCGCGCTTCCAGCGCCGCAAGCGCGGCGGGCTGCGGATGCAGCGTCGGCACTGCGGTCCGCATCGCCTCACCGGCGCGCACCAACATCGCATGGCCGCCCGCCGCTTCGGCCGCCGCACGCGGATCGGCCTCGCCCGCCAGCCAGATCAGCCCGCCGGCCCAGTCGAACAGCCAGTCGGCGCCAGGCAGCGCGGCGACCACGCCTGGCGCCCGGCTCGGCGCGACGATGATGCGCCACAGCGGCTGGTCGGCGGGCAGGGGCGCGGCGAAGCGCACCGCCTCCCACAAGGCCTCGCCGTCGGGGATCGCGGTGAAGTCGGGCAGCATCGCCGCGCGCGCCGTGATCGACGGGGGAAAGCCGTCGAACCGCAGCGCGGTGACCGCCGCGCCCTGCCAGTCGGGGAGATGCGCCGCCGCCGACACCTCGGCCGCCGACCCCAGCGCCTCGGCCAGACGCGCTACCGCCGCCGCGGGATCGAGCCCGCGCACGACGAGTGTCCGACGCTCGCGCGGCGCGGGCAGGACTTTGAGCGTCACTTCGGTGAGCGCGGCGAGCCGACCCCAGCTGCCGGTGACGAGCTTGGAGAGGTCATATCCGGTGACATTCTTGACCACCTTCGCGCCCGCGACGAAGCGCTCGCCGCGCCCCGACACCGCGGTGAAGCCGAGCAGATGGTCGCGCGCCGCGCCGCCGCTCAGCCGCCCCGGCCCAGACACCCCGGCGGCGATGACGCCGCCGATCGTGGCGCCGCCCGCTGCGCCGCCGAGCATTGGACCATGGTCGAAGGGATCGAAAGCGAGCATCTGTCCTTCCGCCGCGACGAGCGCCTGCACCTCGGCGAGCGGCGTTGCCGCGCCGACCGTGAGCACCAGCTCGGGCGGGTCGTAATCGACCACGCCGGCAAAGCCGCGCATATCGACGATGGTGGCTTCCGGCGTCGGCGCGCCGATCGCATCTTTCGAGCCGTCACCGCGCAGTCGCAGCTTGGTGCCGCGTTCGCGCGCGTCGGCGACGATCGCGCAAAGCTCCTCGATGTTGGCGGGACGCAGCATCAGAAGCGCGGCAGCTCGGGAAACGCCACCTCACCCCGGTGCACATGCATCCGCCCCAGCTCGGCGCAGCGGTGGAGCTGCGGGAACATCTTGCCGGGGTTGAGCAGCAATTCGGGATCGAAGGCGCATTTGACGCGTTGCTGGTGCGCCAGGTCGACCTCCGAAAACATCGTATGCATCAGGTCGCGCTTCTCGACCCCGACGCCATGCTCGCCGGTCAGGACGCCGCCGACTGCGACGCACAGCCGCAGGATATCGGCGCCGAACGCCTCGGCGCGTTCGAGCTGGCCCGGCTGGTTGGCGTCGTAGAGGATCAGCGGGTGGAGGTTGCCGTCGCCGGCGTGGAAGACGTTGATCACGCCGAGCCCATATTGCGCCGACAGCTCCTTCATCCGCGCCAGCACCTCGGGCAGGCGGCGGCGCGGGATGGTGCCGTCCATGCAATAATAATCGGGCGAGATGCGCCCCGCCGCGGGGAAGGCGGCCTTGCGCCCGGCCCAGAAGGCGGCGCGCTCGTCGTCGTCGGCCGAGGTACGCAGCGACACCGCGCCGTTCGCCCGCGCGATCGCCTCGACCTCGCTGACCAGATGCGTGCATTCGGCGCCGGGGCCGTCGAGCTCGACGATCAGCAGCGCCTCGACGTCGAGCGGATAGCCGGCGCCCACAAAGGCCTCGGCGGCGTGGATCGCGGAACGGTCCATCATCTCCATGCCGGCGGGGATGATGCCGCCCGCGATGATTTCGGCGACGCAGCGCCCGGCGTCCTCGACGCTGTCGAAACCGATCAGCAGCGCCTTCGCGGTCTCGGGGCGCGGGAGGATGCGGACGATGACTTCGGTGACGACCCCGAGCAGGCCTTCGGAGCCGACGATCACCCCGAGCAGGTCGAGCCCCGCGGGTTCGAGCCCGCGCCCGCCGAGGCGGATGACCTCGCCCTCGATCGTTACCAGCTCGACGCCGAGCACATTGTTGGTGGTGAGCCCATATTTCAGGCAATGCACCCCGCCCGAATTTTCGGCGACATTGCCGCCGATGGTGCAGGCGATCTGGCTCGACGGGTCGGGGGCGTAATAGAAGCCGGCGTCCTCGACCGCGCGCGTGATCGCCAGGTTGGTGACCCCCGGCTGCACCACCGCGACGCGGTCGGCATAGTCGATGTCGAGGACGCGGTTGAACTTCGCCATGCCGAGCAGCACTGCATCGGCGAGCGGCAGCGCGCCGCCCGACAGCGAGGTTCCCGCGCCCCGCGGCACGACCTTGACCTTGTTGGCATGGCACCAGGCGAGCACCGCGGCGACCTGTTCGACCGTCTCGGGCAGCACGACGAGCAAGGGCGGCTGGCGATAGGCGGTCAGCGCGTCGCTCTCATAGGGGCGCAGCGCGTCTTCGTCGTCGATCACGCCCTCGCCCGGCACGATCGCGCGCATCGCCGCAGCGATCTCGCCGCGCCGTGCGAGCGTCGCGGCGTCGGGCAAGGGCATGACGAGTGACATCGGCGCCTTATTGCAGGTTCACGAACATCCCGCCATCGACGAGCAGCGCCGCGCCGGTGACATAGGCTGCCATGTCGGAGGCGAGGAAGACGATCGGCCCCGCGAGATCCTCGGGCTGGCCGAGGCGGCCGAGCGGGGTGCGCGATTCCATGTAGCGGACCTTGTCGAGGTCGGCGAGATCATCCTTGTTGATCTCGGTCAGGATCGTCCCCGGCAGCACCGAATTGCAGCGGATACCATGCTTGCCGAGCGCGATCGCCGCCGACTGCATCAGCGAATGCACCCCCGCCTTGGTCGGGGTGTAATGCGTCTGGTACTCGCCGCCGACGAGCGCCGAGATCGACGACACCGCAACGATCGCGCCGCCCTGGCCCTGCTCGACCATTTGCTTCGCGGCCGCCTGCACCATATAATAGGCGCCGTGGAGGTTGACGCGAAAGGTGCGGTCGACCGTCTCGACGGGCATGTCGAGAAAGGCATGGAAGGGGCAGATGCCCGCGTTCGACACCATTACATCGACGCGCCCGAAGGACTCGACCGCTTTCGCGACGAACTCGGTCGCGGTCTCGGGCAGCGCGACGTCGCCTTTCACCGCGAGGCCCTGTTGCCCGAGCGCCTCGATCTCGGCGACGCACGAGCGCGCCTTGTCGTCGCTCGACGCATAGTTGATCGCGACGTTCGCGCCATGCCGTGCCGCGCCGATCGCGGCGGCGCGGCCGATGCCGGTCGATCCGCCGGTGACCAGCACCGTCTTGCCTTCGAGAAGCTTCATTTCACATCCTCTGCCAGGATCGCGTGCGTGATCGCATCGATCCGGTTGACCCCGGTCAGCGTCATCGCGACCGTCATTTCCTTCGCGATCAGCTCGAGCAGCCTGGCGACCCCCGTCTCACCTTCGGCCGCGAGTGCCCATAGCCAGGCGCGGCCGAGCAGCACGCCCCTGGCGCCCAGCGCCAGCATGCGCACGACGTCGAGCCCGCTGCGCACGCCGCCGTCGGCGAGCACGGTCAGCCGGTCGCCCACCGCATCGGCGATCGCGGGCAATGCGCGCGCGCTCGACAGCACGCCGTCGAGCTGGCGCCCGCCATGGTTCGACACGACGATGCCGTCGGCGCCGATCGCCGCCGCCTCGCGCGCGTCCTCGGGATCGAGGATGCCTTTCAGGATCAGCGGTCCGTCCCATTCGGCTCGGATCCAGTCGAGGTCCTTCCACTGGATCGACGGATCGAAATTGGCGCCGATCCAACCCATATAGTCGTCGAGCCCGTTCTTGTCGCCGAGCACCGGGCCGAGGTTGCCCAGCGTGTGCGGTCTTCCCCACAGTCCAACGTCCCACGCCCAGCGCGGCTTGAACATCGCCTGGACGATGCGGCGCAGCGGTGCGTTGGGGCCCGACATGCCCGAATGCGCGTCGCGATAGCGCGCGCCGGGGACGGGCATGTCGACGGTGAAGACCAGCGCCTCGGCCCCCGCCGCCTTCGCGGCGGCGATCAGGTCCTTCATGAAGGCGCGGTCGCGCAGGACATAGAGCTGGAACCAGAAGGGATCGGCGGCTTTCGCGACATCGGCGATCGGGCAGATCGACACGGTCGAGAGACAGGCGGGGATGCCGGCCGCCTTCGCCGCGCGCGCCGCCTGCACCTCGCCGCGGCGCGCATACATGCCGCTGATTCCGACCGGCGCGAGCGCGATGGGCAGCGCGATCTCGCGCCCGAAGAGCGTCGTCTTCAGATCGATCGACGCGACGTCGCGCAGCACGCGCTGGCGGAGCGCGATGCCCGCGAGGTCGCCGACGTTGCGGCGCAGCGTCTCCTCGGCATAGGCGCCGCCGTCGGCATAATCGAACAGGAAGCGCGGGATGCGCCGCCGCGCCGCTTCGCGGAAATCATGGGCCGAGGAGATGATCACGCCGTCACCCTATCAGAAGGAGCTGAAAAGCGCCTGGCGCGCGAGGTTGAGCGCGGTGATCGCGTCATGCTGGTCCTGCGCCTTCTGCATCGCCTCGAAATCGAGCTTGTCGAGCGCGCGCTCGACCGCCTTCAGGAAACCGATCGCGCTGTTCGCGGCGGCGACGCTGTCTTCGCGGAAGGGGAATTGGTCGAGCTGCCACACGCCTTCCCACTTGTTCTTCCTGAGCGTGTAGAAGAATTCGAACAGCTCGATCGGGTGCACCGACCCCGCGACCAGGTCGTCGTCCCAGCTGCGGAAATTGTCGTTCACGTCCATGCCGAACAGCCGGCCATGGTCGATCGCGAGTTGCGCCGCGTCGGCGGGGCTTTCGCCGCCGTAGAGCGAATGGCCGAAGTCGAGCAGGATGCCGACATTGGGCTGGCCCATCTTCTCGATGCCCAGCAGGGTGCGCGCCATGCTGTCGTAGCTCATGTGGCAGCGCGGCTCGCGCGGCTTATACTCGATCACGAATTTGAGGTCGGGGTTCTGGCCCGCGAGCTCGCCGATGCCTTCGACGCTCTGCTGCCAGAGCTTCTTGTGGTCGACCTGGAAGGGATAGTCCCAGCCGTCCTGCCCGGGCCACAGCTTGACATAATCGGCGCCGAAGCGGCGCACGACATTGGCGGCGTCGTTGCACATTTCGTTGGCCAGGCGGCGAATGCCGGGATCGGGGTTGGTGAAGGCGCCCTTGGCGAACTGGCGGGTGTAGATTTCGGGGGTGATGCCGATGACCGAGAGGTTGTTGCGCTTCAGCGCCGCTTCGACCGTGTCGAGCGACAGGTCGGGATCGGCGAAGGGATAGTTGATGTCGACCACCGACAGGTCGTCGACCTGCCCGGCGAGGTCGATCATCTCGATCAGGGTGCGCGCGGGGCCATAGCCGTCGGTCGCGTAGCGATCGACATAAGTGGCGAAGTGCCAGATGCCGGCGCCATATTTTTGGGTGCTCATTTGCTGCGATCCTCTCGGGGGTTTTGCGGAAGGTTCAGGCGACGATCACCTCGACGCCGGCGGCGGCGAAGGCGGCGTGGCGCGCCTTGTCGATGCCGTCGTCGGTGACCAGGATGTCGATCAGGTCGATGCCGCCGAGCGCGGAGAAGCTGCGCGCGCCGATCTTGCTCGAATCGGCGACCAGGATGACCTGCCGTGCTGCGTCGATCATCGCGCGCTTGACCGAAATGTCGGACAGCGAGGGATAGGTGAGCCCCGCGTCGAGGTCGATCGCCGCGGTGGCGAGGAAGAGTTTCTCGGCGAACAGCCCGGTGAAATAGTCGGCCGAGCGCTCGCCCGACAGCGACAAGGTCGGCGCCTTGAAATGGCCGCCGGGCATATGGACGTCGAATCCCGGCTCGGCGCCGAGCATCAGCGCTATGTTCAGAGCGTTGGTCACGACGGTCATGTCGCGGCGGCCGAGCAGGTTCGCCGCGACCTCGGTCGTCGTCGATCCCGAATCGAGGATGATGCTCTCGCCGTCGCCGACCAGCGCCGCGGCGGCGCGGCCGATGCGCTGCTTGGCGTCCATATTCTGGTTGTGCTGCAGCGCCATCGAATGGACCTGCTGCGTCACCGATTTCAGGAAGGCGCCGCCGTGCTCGCGAACGATATGCCCCTCGGCTTCGAGTTTCTCGAGGTCCTGGCGCACCGTGACTTCGGACACGTTAAAGGCCTCGGCCAGGCTGCGCACCCGTGCGCTGCCCTCTTCCTGCAGCCATTCCAATATCTTGCCGCGGCGTGCCTCGCCAAGCAGCCGCGAGCGGGTGCCGTCGGTCATGCGGCGCCT
Source organism: Sphingopyxis sp. GW821-FHT12F08 (assembly GCF_058806755.1). Lineage (NCBI taxonomy): Bacteria > Pseudomonadati > Pseudomonadota > Alphaproteobacteria > Sphingomonadales > Sphingopyxidaceae > Sphingopyxis > Sphingopyxis sp. GW821-FHT12F08. The sequence goes on along the minus strand of NZ_JBXAQA010000002.1, from coordinate 195,847 downwards.
CCCGCGATGCGCGCGGCGCCAGCCTGGGCCACGAACGGGCCGGACGATCTCGGCATCACCCCTCCTGCATGCTTCTCCGCCGTTATCCATGACGGTCGCCTCTCCTAGCCCCGATTTTCGTTTCTTGTCAATTTTTGCCGATATCGTCACAAAACGAAAAAAATCGAAAGAATGATTCGACATCGCATATAATATTACTATTTGTTGCGCCGAGATTCAATATGGGCTATGGGCGCCGCAGGAGAGGGTGATGGAAACGGTGGGACTCGCACAGTCTGGCGGGCGCTATGGCGTCGAAAATGCGCGGATTGAGTGCGTTCGCGAGCGTGCGAACTGGATGCGCCGCCGCCTGCTCGGCATGATCGTCGACGCGGGGCAGGGGCATCCGGGCGGCGATCTTTCGGCCGCCGACATCCTCGCATCGCTCTATTTCGATATTTTGCGGATCGACTCGGAAAAGCCGTCGGCGCCTGATCGCGACCGCTTCGTAATGAGCAAGGGCCATTGCACGGGCGCGCTCTATACCGCGCTCGCGGGCGCCGGATTTTTCCCCGAGGCCGAGCTCGACACCTATCTCAAGCCCGGTTCGCGGCTCAACGGCCATCCCAATCGCGCCTATCTGCCCGGGGTCGAGACCAACACCGGTCCGCTCGGCCACGGCCTGCCGGTCGCGGTCGGCATCGCGGTCGCGGGGCAGATCGACGGGGCCGACTTTCGGACCTTCGTCCTCACGGGTGACGGCGAATTGCAGGAAGGCAGTGTGTGGGAGGCGGCGATGTTCGCGGGGCACCGCGGGCTCGGCAAGCTGACCGTCATCGTCGACCGCAACCGCCTCCAGCAGGGTGCGAAGACCGAGGATATCAACGGCCTCGAACCGCTCGCCGACAAATGGCGCGCTTTCGGTTGGGAGGTCGCGGGGGTCGACGGACACGACCATGAAGCCTTGCTCGCGGCTTTCGACGCCGCCGCCGAACCGCGCGACAAGCCGCGCGTCATCATCGCCGACACGCACAAGGGGCAGGGGGTCAGTTTCATGCGCGATCAGGCCGGCTGGCACCACGGCGTCCCCAATGCCGAGCAATATGCGCAGGCGCTGAAAGAACTTGGCGCCGAACTCGAAGCGGAGATGAAGTGATGGCCGCCGTCAGCGCCCCCGCCGGACTGTTCGACTGCCGCGATGCCTATGTCCGCGCGGTCGAGGAACTCGCGGCCGAAGACAGCCGCATCGTCGCGGTCGTCAACGATTCGGTCGGCTCGTCGAAGCTCGGCAAGTTCCGCGACCGCTTTCCCGAACGCCTGATCAACGTCGGCATCGCCGAGCAGAATATGGTCGGCGTCGGCGCGGGGCTGGCGAACGGCGGCAAGATCCCCTTCGTCAGCGGCGCGGGCTGCTTCCTGACCGCGCGTGCGATGGAGCAGATCAAGGCCGACTGCGCGTATAGCGAACAGAATGTGAAGCTCTGCGGCATCTCGTCGGGGGTCGCCTATGGCGAGCTTGGCGCGACGCATCACAGCATCGAGGATGTCGCCTGGCTGCGCGCGATCGACAAGCTGACCGTGATCGTCCCCGCCGACCCGTGGGAAACCGCAGCCGCGATCAAGGCCGCTGCGGCGCACGACGGCCCCGTCTATGTCAAGATCAGCCGCATGCCGGTGCCCGAACTTGCGCGCCCGGCGGACGCCGCCTTCACCATCGGCAAGGCCGAGGTGTTGCGCGAGGGCGGCGATATCGCGCTCGTCGTCAACGGCACGCTCGTTCACCGCGCGCTCGCTGCGGCCGAGGCGCTCGCCGCCGAGGGGATCGCTGCGCGTGTCATCAACATGGCGACGGTTTCGCCACTCGATCCCGAAGCGCTCGCCGCCGCCGCCGCGACGGGTGCGATCGTCACCGCCGAGGAAGGACTCGCGCATGGCGGGCTCGGCGGCGCGGTCGCCGAATATTGTGCGCAGCATGCGCCGGTGCGGATGCGGATGCTGGGCTTTGCGGGCTTCCAGCCGACCGGCTCGGTCGACTGGCTGTTCGAGCAGGCGGGGCTGACCGCCGAGGGTATCGCCGGCGCCGCACGCGACCTGCTGGCGCTGCGGGGCTGAACCGATGACCGCGCCCGTCATCCTCGCGATCGATCAGGGGACGTCGAATACCAAGGCGTTGCTGGTCGGCGCCGACGGGTCGGTGCTGCTGTCGCGCTCGCGGCCGATGCGGATCGACTATCCGCGCGCGGGTTGGGCCGAGCAGTCGGCGTCGGATATCTGGGAAGCCGTCGCGGCGCTGATCGCCGAACTGGTCGCCGCGGCGCCCGAGGCCGAGATCGCGGCGCTTGCCATCTCGAACCAGCGCGAGACGGTGGTGCTGTGGGAAGCCGCCACGGGCAAGCCCGTCGCGCCTGCGGTCATCTGGCAATGCCGCCGCTCGGAAGCGCGTTGCGCGGCGCTGCGCGCGGCGGGGCAGGGCGACGAAATCGCGGCGCGGAGCGGGCTGGGGCTCGACCCGCTGTTCCCCGCGGCGAAGATCGCTTGGCTGCTCGACAGCGTCCCCGACGGCCGCGTGCGTGCCGCCGCGGGCGAGCTGCGCTGCGGCACGGTCGACAGCTGGATGCTGTGGAACCTGACCGGCGGTGCGGTGCACGCGACCGATCACAGCAATGCGTCGCGCACCCAGCTGTTCAGCCTCGACACGCTCGGCTGGGACCCGCGGCTTGCCGAACTTTTCGACGTGCCGCTCGGCATTCTCCCCGAAATCCGCTCGTCCGACAGCCGCTTCGGCAGCGTCGCGCCGGGGCTGACCGCGCTGCCCGAAGGGACGCCGGTGCATGCGATGCTCGGCGACAGCCATGCTGCGCTGTTCGGCCACGGGCTGACCGAACCCGGCGGGATCAAGGCGACGATCGGCACCGGAAGCTCGCTGATGACCGCGACCGACGGGCGCGTGCGTTCGTCGCACGGGCTGTCGGGGACGATCGCGTGGAGCCGCGGCGGCGTGGTGCAGCATGCGCTCGAGGGCAATATCTCGGTGTCGGGTCAGGCCGCGGCATTTGCCACCACGCTGCTGGGTCTCGCCGACGAGGCGGCGCTCACCGATCTCGCGCTAACGGTGCCCGACAATGGCGGGGTCGTCTTCGTGCCCGCGCTCGCCGGGCTCGGCGCGCCGCACTGGTGCAGCGCCGCGCGCGGGCAGATTTCGGGCATGTCGCTCGGCACCCGCCCCGCGCATATCGCGCGCGCGGCGATCGAGGCGATCGCGCTGCAGATCGGTGACGTCTTCGCGGCGATCGAGGCCGACCTCGGCACGCGCTTCGCCGAACTGCTCGTCGATGGCGGCGGTACGCGCAACGCGCTGCTGATGCAGATGCTCGCCGACCTCGCCGGCTGCGACATCGTCCGCCCGGCGGTGGCCGAGGCGGGCGCGATCGGGGTTGCGCGGCTGGCGAGCGAAGCGCTGGGGATCGCCCCCGCCGCGCGGGAAGCGGCTGCGAGCGACCGTTTCCAGCCGTCGCTCGCGATCTGCGCGCGGACAGAAATCAGGACCGGATGGCGCGAGGCCATCGCCCGGATAACCGGCGGTTGAGCCGGAAACAACGACAAGGAAAAGGGAGAGGGAAGATGAAGAGATTTGTAGGCCAATCGGGTTCCGCGCGCGCGATGCGCCGTGCCATGCTGCTCGCCGGGACGAGCGTCGCGTTCCTCGGCGCCACCGCCGCCGCGGCGCAGGACGTGCTGCCGCCGCAGGACGAAGAGGTTTCGGCCGACGCGCCGATCATCGTGACGGGCAGCCGCATCAAGAGCCCGACCCTGACCTCGCCGTCGCCGCTGCAGGCCGTGACCAGCGAGACTCTGGAAAATTCCGGCGCGACCAACGTTCAGGATGCCCTGCAGCAGATTCCGGCGGTCGGGGTCCCCGGCCTGACCCGTACGAGCACCGGCAACACGACCAATCCGGGTCTCGCGACGGTCAACCTTCGCAACCTCGGCGCCGACCGGACGCTGGTGCTGATCGACGGCCGCCGTTCGGTCGCCGGCGTGCCCGGCACCGCGCAGGTCGACCTGTCGATGATCCCGTCGTCGTTCGTCGAGCGCGTCGACGTGCTGACCGGCGGTGCGTCGGCGGTCTATGGTTCGGACGCGATCGCGGGCGTGGTGAACTTCATCTACAAGAAGGATCTCGAAGGGCTTCAGCTCAACGTCCAGTCGGGCATTTCGGAACGCGGCGACGACTGGCAGCTCGCCGCGAACGCGACCTACGGCACCAATTTCGCCGACGGGCGCGGCAATCTGATGCTCTATGCGGGCTGGAACCAGGAAGGGTCGATCGAGGCCAAGGACCGCGATTTCTCTGCGTTCGACTTCACCAGCCTCGGGACGACGCAGCGTGTCGCGGCGAACAGCGACGCCAATCTGATCGCGGCGCAGAATCTTTTCACGCGGACCTATGTGCCGTCGAACGTCGGGCCGGGCGGCGCGTTCGTGATCGGTGCCAGCGGTAACCGCATCATCCTGTCCGACGGCACTTTCCGTGCCTATAATGCCGCGACCGATGGCTTCAACCGGGCCGGCGACCAGCTGCTCGCCTCGCCGTCGAAGCGCATGACCTTCGCGACCCGCCTCAACTATGAGGTCGATGACAAGATCTCCGTCTTCTTTGAATCGACCTTCGCCAATGTCCGCACCGACGGCCGCATGGAGGCGTCGCCGATGCGCACCGACAGCGCGCTCGGCGCCTTCCCGGGCACCGGCGGCTTCTATCCGATCGAATTCAGCGTGCTCGATCCGACGACCGGCACCGCGGTGCGGCTCGCCAACCCGCTCGTCCCGGCGGCGGTCTTCGCGGCGGCGACCAATCGCAACAACAATGACGCGATCGGGTCGAAGGATCTGAGCTTCCTGCTGCGCACCACCATGTTCGCGCCGGGCACGCGCCTGATCCCGACCGAGCGCGACAATTTCCGCGCGGTGATCGGCACGCAGGTCGACCTTGGCGGCGACTGGAACGTCGATGCCTATTATCAATATGGCTTTACCAAGCAGCATCAGTCGATGAGCGGCCTCGCGAACCTGTTCAACCTTGCCGAGGCGCTGCAGGTCATTCCCGACCAGTTCGACTATGACAATGACGGCAACCGCACGGAAGCGATTTGCCTTAACGCCACAGCGCGTGCGCAGGGCTGCGTCCCGATCAACGTCTATGGCCTCAACGCCGACGGCAGCACCAAGATCTCGCCCGAGGCGATCAAATATCTCCAGACCAGCCTCACCCGCGATTCCAAGCAGACGATGCAGGTCGTGGCCGCCAGCATCACGGGGCCGCTGTTCCAGCTTCCCGCAGGCGCGGTACAGATCGCGGCGGGCGCGGAATATCGCAAGGAGACGAGCCGCGACATCTTCGACCCGCTGACCAACGCGGCGCGCAACGGCTATGTGCAGCTGATCAACACCGCGGGTTCGTTCGACGTCAAGGAAGTCTATGGCGAGCTCGTCGTTCCGATCCTGGCCGACACGCCTTTCTTCCACAATCTGACCGCACGCGGCGCGGTGCGCCTGTCGGACTATTCGACGGTCGGCACCTTCTATGCGTGGAACGCCGGGCTCGAATGGTCGCCGATCGAGGATATCCGCTTCCGCGCCGTCTATGCCCATGCGGTGCGCGCGCCGAACATCGGGGAGCTCTTCGCGCCGTCGGCGGCGGGCATCATCGCGATCACCGACCCCTGCCAGGGCATCACCCTGACGACGCAGAGCGCGACGGCGGACAATTGCCGCGCGGTGCCCGCGATCCTGGCGAACATGCAGGCGAACGGTGGCACCTTCACGCTGACCCAATCCGATCTGAATGGCGTCGGCGGCATCACCGCGAGCAACGTGAACATCCAGGAGGAGGTCGGCAAGACGCTGACGCTGGGCGTGGTGGTCAATCCGCGCTCGATCGACGCGCTCCGCAACCTGACCTTCACTGCCGACTATTTCGACATCAAGCTCGACGATGCGATCAGCCGGCTCGCCGCGGCGACGGTGCTCAACAAATGCTATCGTGAGGGTCTGCCCGAATTCTGCCAGTTCGTGACGCGGCGCACGCAGGCGTCGGGCGCGTTCAGCACGGGTTCGGTCGAACAGGTCGTGCGCGGCCTCCTCAACAGCGGCGGATCCTTCTCGCGCGGGCTCGACTTCACGCTGAACTACCGCCACGAAGTCGCCGGCGGGACGGCGGGCATCTCGGCGAGCTGGACCCATCTGATCAAGAACGGGTTCCGCGCGCTCACCGGCGATGCGTATGACAATACGATGGGCGAGGTCGGCACGCCGCGCGATTCGATCTCGGTCGGCCTGAACTGGGAAAACGAGGATTTCGGCGTCACGCTCAACAATGAATATATGTCGTCGACGGTGCTGGATTACGAGAATTTCCAGACGCTCTACCGCCTCGCCAACGGGTCGGTGGCCGACGAGAAATATTTCCGCATCGGGTCGAAAATCTACACGGACCTGCAGCTCCGCTTCACCGGCGTCGAGAATTTCGAATTTTATGTCGGTGCGAAGAATCTGTTCGATGTCGACCGTCCGGCGTTCTGGACCGGCCTGCCCAGTGCGGGCAATATCAACGGCATCTACGATCCGATCGGCCGCCGCTATTATGCGGGTGTCCGGGCGAAGTTCTGATGCGGTCCGGTGGCGAGGCGGCGCGTGGACGCCGCCCCGTTCGCCCGTCAAAAGATAATGGGGTTGGAGATTAGGGATGGCCGACGGCGCCGCGGGGCACACGGAACGGAGCGAGCGCGAGGACTGGAAAAACACCATCCTCGCCGGCCTCGCCAACTATATCGACGCGGGGTCGATCGTCGCGGGATCGGCGGCGCTGGCGCTGTGGGCCGAGGCGTATAAGCTCGACACCGACCTGATCGGCACGATCGGCGCCTTTGGCCCCAATGCGATTTCGGCGGGCGTCGGCGCGCTGATCGGCGGGCGGCTCTGCGACCTGCTGGGCCGCAAAAAAATCTATCAATACGACATGCTCTTCTACGCGTTCGGCATGCTCTGGCTGGTCTTCGCGATGAACGCGTGGATGGTGATCATCGGCTTCTTCCTCGTCGGCCTTGCGGTCGGCGCCGACATCCCAGCTTCCTGGTCGCTGATCGCCGAAATGGCGCCCGACGACAAAAGGGGGAAGCACAGCGGCGTCGCGCAGGTGCTCTGGTATCTGGGCCCGGTCGTGGTGCTGGTGATGTTCCTGATCCTCGAACCGCTCGGCATGCTAGGCGCGCGCATCGTCTTCGCGCATCTCGCGATCCTCGCGATCGCGCTGACCTTCCTGCGATCGAAGATGCAGGAATCGCGGCGCTGGCTCGAGGCGCAGGAAGCGGACGAACGCGGTGAGGCCAAGGTGCAGAAGGGGCGCATCCGCGACCTCTTCACGCGCCAGCATATAGGATCGATGGCGTTCCTCAGCGGCATGTATCTGTTCTGGAACCTGTGGGCGGGGACCAACGGCTTTTTCTTCCCCTATATCCTCCGCACCGTGGGCGACCAGAGCCAGGCGACCTCGGTTGCCGTGCTGGCCTTGAGCTTCCTCCTCGGCATGGGGTCGATCTACTTCATCTTCATGAAGCTCGCCGACCGGGTGAACCAGCGGCTGCTGTTCGGCATTTCGGCGGTGACGCAGGTGATCGGTATGGCGCTGCTCGCGCTCTTCCCGCTCACCTTGCCGCTCGCGATCGTCCATGTCTTCCTGATGTCGGTCGGCGGCGGTTTCGGCGCGCAGAGCTTCTTCCAGCTGTGGAGCTCGGAGATGTTCCCGACGATGCTGCGCTCGACCGCGCAGGGGCTGATGTTCGCGGTCGTGCGCATCGCGCTCGGGATGTTCAGCTTCTTCGTGCCGTGGCTCACCGCGACGGGCTTCACGACGCTGGCGTGGATCCTCGTCGGCTTCCTCGCGATCAGCGGCGTGATCGGCTTCGTCTGGGCGCCGCGCAACGAGGGCAAGTCGCTCGAACAGCTCGAGGCGGAACGCGCGGCATGAGTGTTTCGCGGCGGCAATTGCTCGCGGCCGGCCTCGTCGCCGGCGCGGCGGCAGCGAGTCCGGCGCTGGCGCAGGGCGCGAAACGCACCGAGCGCTGGGGCGTGCACGAGTTGGTCTTCGACGGGCCGGTGGCAGGCAATCCGTTCGATGACGTATGGCTCTCGGCGGTCTTCGAAAGCGGCGGCAAGGCGATCGAGGTGCCGGGCTTCTACGACGGCGGGGGCATCTATCGCATCCGCTTCAGTCCGCCCGAGATCGGTTCATGGAACTGGCGCAGCATCAGCAACGTCAAGGCGATGGACGGCCAGACGGGCAGCTTCGACTGCGTCGCGCCGGCGAAGGGCAATCACGGCCCGGTGCGCGTGACCAGGGACGGCTATCATTTCGCCTATGCCGACGGCACGCCGTTCCGCCAGATCGGCACGACCTGCTACGCCTGGGCGCTGCAGTCCGACGCCAAATGCGCCGAGACGATCGAAACGCTGCAGGGCGCCCCCTTCAACAAGATGCGCATGCTGGTGACCCCCAATGTGGAATCGGTCGCGACCAATCCCTTTGTGCGCACCGGCGACGGCCCGCGCGACTGGGACCCCACGCGCTTCGATCCCGCCTATTTCCGCCGGTATGAGGACAGGATCATCCGGCTCGGCGAATTGGGGATCGAGGCGGACGTCATCCTTTATCACCCCTATGACGAGAAGCGCGGCTATAACGACATGAAGCGCGCCGACGACGAGCGCTATGTCCGCTACTGCGCCGCGCGCTGGGGCGCGTACCGCCATGTCTGGTGGTCGATGGGCAATGAGTACGACCATATCAAGACCAAGACGATGGCCGACTGGGACCATCTGTTCGAGGTGCTAGTCGCCGCCGATCCGCACGACCGGCTGCGCTCGATCCACCAGATCAATATCTATTACGACCATCGCAAGCCGTGGATCACTCATGCTAGCATCCAGAATGGCGCCGCGGTGCTCGACGACATCCGCGCCGCGCTGCACCGCGATTTTGCGCTGAAGCCCGTGATCTTCGACGAGGTCGTCTATGAGGGCAATTCGGACAAGCGCTGGGGCCAGCTGACCGGCGAGCAGATGGTCGAACGCTTCTGGTGGGGGCTGATCGGCGGCACCTATGTGGGGCATAGCGAGACCTATGACCCCAATCGCAACGCCGATTATAGCTGGCTGGGGCAGGGCGGCAGATTGAAGGGCAGCAGCCCGCCGCGATTGGCGTTCCTGAAGACGATCATGGAGGAAGGGCCAGTGCCGGGGATCGACCCGATCCAGCATTGGTGGGACTATCATATCGGCGGCCAGGAATTCGCTTATTATCTCAAATATTTCGGTGCGAACACGCCCGCCGAATGGCCGGTGATCCTGCCGGGCCGCGGCGAAAAGGCGCTGCAAAGCTATCGCATCGACATCATCGACACCTGGAACATGACGGTGACGCCGGTCGAGGGCCTGTTCCGGATGGCGCGCCGCAACGAATATGATGTCCACGACCCGGCGCGGCCGAGCATCAGGCTGCCCGCGAAACCGTGGATCGCGCTGCGGATCGTGAGGGCCTGATCAGGCGGGGAGCAGATCGAACGCCGTTTCGGCCATCGTCCGGCCGTTGACGATCAGTTCGATCCGGTGGTGCCCCGGATGGTGCCGCCGCGTGCTGAAGTCGCGGATCGTCTGGCGGATCGACAGCGCGGCCGTCTCGCCCGCGGCGAGATCGATCGCCTTCCATTTGAAGACCTTGGCGGCGGTCTTGCCGCCTGCACGGGCATAATGGATGCGATAGTCGATCACGAGCGGCTGCGTTGCCGCCGATGTCGAGGCGAGGTCGGCGGCAATGGCGATCTGCTCGCCCAGCTGCAGCGTTGCCGGTTCGACTGCGAAGCGGCGCACCGCGACCTCGGCGCCATGCCCGACCCCGATCAGCGCCAGCGCGCGGGCGTCGCCCGCCTTGATCAACGTGCGCAATGCGTGGCGGACGATCCAGCGGGTCGCGGGATCGTCCTGCGACCAGCCGCCGAGGCGATCGAGCAGCCAGTCGGGGCGGTCCTTGGCGATGTCGTTGAGATGATTGGCGACCGATTTGCGCACATAGAGTGCGGGGTCGGCCTTCAGCGCCTCGAGGATCGGTGCGCCGAGCGTCGGGTCGGCCTTGAGCGCGGGGACGCGCGCGGCCCAGGGGAGGCGCGGGCGGCAGCCTTCGCTGGCGAGGCGGCGGGCATGCTCGTCGTCGCTTTTGGTCCAGCGCTGCATCGCGGCGAGCGTGTGCGGGGTATCGGCGGCGAGGAACGGCCGGATCGCGAATTCGGCGGTGCCGTAGCGCGTCAGGTCGGCGAGCGCCGCGAGCGACGCGTCGAAATCGCCGAGACCCCGCTGCGCGACATATTCGGTGATCGCCACCGCCTGAAACCCGCCCGACAGTCGCGGCGCCATCGTGCGCAACACGTCGAGCGCGGCGGGATAGTCACCGGGAAGCGCGGGGACGAGCGCGGCGGCGATATGGCGCACGCGCTCCATGATCGACAACGCATCTATTCCGGCCGATGCTGTGGCGAGAAAGACCGGCCGGTCGAAACGCGGCGAAGATGCGGCTCCCGCATCGGCAATCGCCGCGAGCGCCGCCGGGCCGAGCAGATCCTTCAGTAGCGGTGCGGCGCCGGTGTCGCTCACGAGGCCTTCGGCGATTTGAGCGCGTCGGCGGCCCAGTCGGCGCCGTCGATCGCGGCCTCATAGGCGGCGAGATGCGCCGGATCGGCCTCCAGCCAGGCCGTGAGTTCGTCCCAATCGTCGAAAGCGGGATCGCCGACGCGGATCGCCCATCGCCGGGCGGCCTCGTTCAGCTCAGATGGATGCGTCGGCATTCCCCACTTCCCTGTTTCGACGGGATTTACCCCATGACGAAGCCGGGACACCTATTCCGCATCGAAACGCGCCTTCAATTCGGCGAGCGCCCGATACGCCTTTTGCAGGTCCTTTTCGACCGAGCTTAGACTGATCCCCCATTCCGCCGCGATATCGGCCTGACCGACGCCGTCAAGCCGGTAGCGACGAAAAATGGCATCGGCGCGCGGTCCGAGCGCGGTAAGTGCCGCCTCGATCGCCGCGAGTTGCTCGCGTGCGACCAGCGCACGTTCGCCGCCGGGGCGCTCGCCGGGCGCATCCGTCAGGTCGTGCCAGTCCTGGTGCCGGCGGTCGCGGCTGGCGGAGGCGCGGCGCACGTCGCGGATCAGATTTTCGGCGGCGCGGAACAGATAGGACAAAGGTTCGCCGACCGGCCGGTCCGATAGCGCGCCGATCTTCTGCCACAGCTCGTGGAACAGATCCTCGGCCTCGTCGCCCGCGCCGCGCGCCGCCAGGAAGCGGATCAGCCGCCCGCGCTCGCGCTGCAGCACCTGCTGCAGGCTCGTCGCCGTTGCCCCGCCCTCCACCGCTTAGCGCGCCTGCTCGCCGCCGGGGAGGGCGGAGGCGGAAAGATCGGCGGGCACGCGCCGGCTGGCGAATTGCGAGACATGGGGCGCGGGGGGCGCCTGCACGGTCACGCTGCGCGCTGCGGGGGCCGGGGCGGTGCCGAGCCAGCCGAGCGGGTCGGTGGGGCGGCCGTTCAGCCGGACCTCGAAATGGAGGTGATTGCCCGTCGAGCGGCCGGTCGAGCCCATCAGCGCAATCGGCTGTTGCAGCGAAACTGCTTCGCCAGGCGCGACCAGGATATGCGAAAGATGCGCGTAGCGCGTGGCAAGCCCGCCGCCATGGTCGATCTCGACCATCCGGCCATAGCCGCCCGCAGGGCCCGCGAAGGCGACGCGGCCGGGCGCCGAGGCGAGGATCGGGGTTCCCGCGCCGCCGGGGATGTCGAGGCCGTGGTGCGCGCGGCGCCCGCCGTGGATCGGATCGGTGCGCACGCCGAAGCTCGACGAGAGCCGGATCAGCCCCTTCGGCGCGGCCGGTTTCGCGCGTGGCTCCCTGATGACGATCGGGGATGCGGGGGCGGGTTCGGGCGCCGTCCATCCGGCCATAAGCTGCCCGCTGGCGTCGCCCGTTGGAAGGGTGGTTTCATCACCGGACGACGCGCCTCCCAAGGCCGGGAGAAGCAACAGGGCGAGGGTCGGGCGAAGGGCCGGGGGCACGGGCATTTCCTGTAATGACGGAGCCGTTCGCGACCACCCTTGGATCGGCCAGCGGAAATATTTTTGTGCCGAAATCGTTGCGGAATGTGCCGCCGACATTCGTCTTATCCGATGAGATCAGCCTTTGTCGAAGGGAGACGAACAATGAATTCCACCGAGAAGCGCATGCTCGACATGCTCAAAAAGGGCCGCGACCATCATGGGGTCGTCGCCGTCAAGGCCGAGTTCGAGGCCGAGGGCACGCGCCCCGACGAACTGCTCCGCCTGCTCGAACTGACCTGGCGCGCCGACCTCAAGCTCGCGCTCAAGATCGGCGGCTGCGAAGCGGTGACCGACCTGCACGCGTCGAAGCTCTATGGCGCCGATTATATCATCGCGCCGATGGTCGAGACGCCCTATGCGCTGTCGAAATTCGTCGATGCAGGCCGCAAGGTCTATGGCGCCGATCGCAGCGACACGCGCCTGCTGTTCAACCTCGAGACCGAAACGACGCTGCAGAATCTCGACGCGATGCTGCCGCTGGCGCGCGAGATCGACGGCATCGTGTTCGGGCGCGTCGATTTCACTTTGTCGCGCGGGATGGCGCGCGACGCGATCAACGACCGTTCGATCACCGATGCGGTGCTGCGCGCGGCGCACGCCTGCGCCGAGCATGACCTGGAGCTGGTCGTCGGCGGATCGGTCGCGGTCGCGGCGGCCGAGGCGCTCCGCGAGATCCGCAGCGTGCGGCTCGACCGCTTCGAGACGCGCAAGGTCGTGTTCGACGGCGCCGCGGTCGAGAATGCGGGTTTCGAGGCCGGCGTGGCGAACGCTGTGGCCTTCGAACTCGCCTGGCTGCAGAACAAGCGCGACTATTACAGCGTCATCGCCGACGAGGATCTGCCGCGCATCCGCATGATGGAAGAGCGCAGCGCCGCCGCCAAGCGCCCGCGCCTGACGGTCGCGGCCTGACTGCCCGTGCCGCTTCGCGAGCAGGTTTCCCTCCTCTTGCGCGAGGTTGCGACGGGCGTGGTGATGCCGCGTTTCCGCCTGCTCGCGCCCGAGGAGATCGACGAGAAGAGCCCCGGCGAGATCGTCACGATCGTCGATCGCGAAAGCGAGGCGCGTCTGCATGACGGTCTCGCCGCGCTCGGGCTCGGCGCGCGCATCGTCGGCGAGGAAGCCGCAGCGCGCGATCCGGACCTGCTCGCGAATATCGGCGAGGGGCTGGTCTGGCTGATCGATCCGCTCGACGGCACCGCCAATTTTGCCGAGGGGCGTGCGCCCTTCGGCATGATGGTCGCACTGGTCGAAGACGGCGAGCCCGTCGGCGCGTGGATCTACGATCCGCTTGCCGGGCGGCTTTGCCACGCCGAGCGCGGCAAGGGCGCGACCTGCGATGGCGCGCCCGTCCATGCTCGCACGGCGTCGCGAAATCCGCCGCGCGCGGCGCTCGGTACGCATTTCATGACCCTCGAACGCCGCGCGCGCGTCCATGCCGCCGCCGCGGCGCTCGATGTGCGCCCGGTGCCGCGCTGCGCCGCCGAAAGCTATCCGCGGCTCGTGCTCGGGCAGGACGATATCGCGCTGTTCCAGCGTATCCTGCCGTGGGACCATGCCGCGGGCGCTTTGTTCCTGACAGAGGCCGGGGGCAAGGCGACGCATTGGGACGGCCGGCCCTATCGCGTCGGGGGGGCAGGACAGGGCATGCTGGCCGCTGCGACCCCCGACCTGTGGCAGGCCGCCGCCGACCTGTTGCTCGGCGCCGAAGCCGGGCTGGCCGAAATGGAAGTATTGGACCGATGATTTCGAAGTGGAAGCCGCTGGTGGCGGGTGTCTTGGCGCTGCTCGCGCTGACGCCCGTCTCGGCGCAACTCGCGCCCCCCGTCGGCGGCGGTTCGATCGACAATGCGGCGAACCGCGGCGCGACCGAGCAGATCGCGGTGCCACCGGTCGAGATCAGGCCGGTCGAGCCCGCGGTGATCGACGCGCCCGCTCCGGCGGATGCGCCCGCCGAGGCGTCGCGCCGTCCCGCCATGCCGCCGGTACCGGTCGCCAATGAATTCGAAACCTGGGTCTCGCGCATCGCGGGCAAGCCGCTGCGCCGTTTCGGGTCCGAACTGCTGACCCCCGCCGCGCGCGACTTCACCGCGCCGCCGACCACGGCGATCCCGCCCGACTATCGCATCAACCCCGGCGACGAGCTGCTGCTCGGCCTCACCGGGTCGGTGCAGGCGTCGGGGCTGCGCCTGGTCGTCGACGGCGAGGGGCGCATCTTCGTCCCGCGCGTCGGTGCGATCCGCGTCGCCGGCATGCGCTACGGCGACGTCCACGGCGTGATCGAGCGCGAGATATCGCGCCAATATCGCGGTTTCCACCTCGAGGTCGGGGTCGCCAAGCTCCACGGGATCACCATTTACGTCACCGGCTTCGCGGCGCGGCCCGGCTCCTACACCGCGAGCAGCCTGTCGACGCTGGTCAACGTCGTGCTCGCCGCGGGTGGCCCCGCTTCGGGCGGCAGCTATCGCTCGATCCAGCTGCGCCGCGGCGGCCAGATCGTCTCCGACTTCGATCTCTACGACCTGCTGCTCAAGGGCGACAAGCGCGGCGACGCGATGCTGCAGAATGGCGACGTCATCCATGTCGCGCCGGTCGGCGCCGAGGTCGCGGTGATCGGCAGCGCCAACCGCGAGGCGATCTTCGAACTCGCCCAGGGCGAGACGCTGACCGACGCGATCGTCTATGCCGGCGGGGTCAACAGCGTCGCCGACGACGGGCGGCTGATGCTGCTCAACGCGATCAGCCCCGACAGCGCGGGTTGGCGCGAGATTTCGGCGACCGAGGCGGGCAGCCGCCAGGCGAAGCGCGGCGACGTCATCCGCCTGCTCTCGAACATCGGCATCGCACGGCCGCTGCGCCAGCAGCCGGTGCTCGTCACGCTGAGCGGCGAGGTCGTCAAGCCCGGCCATTATTATGTCCAGCCCGGCACGCGCATGGCCGATGTGATCGCCGAGGCGGGCGGGCTGACCGGCGAGGCCTTCCCCTATGCCAGCGTGATCACGCGCGAGAGCGTCAAGCATCAGCAGCGTCTGAGCTACGACCGCGCGATCGACGATGTCGAGCTGCTGCTCGCGGCGCAGCCGGTGACTTCGGTCCAGCGCGCGCAGCTCGTCCAGCCGGGCAACCTCGCGCTGATCGAGAATATCGTCGATCAGCTGCGCCGCCGCGAGCCCGACGGGCGGCTGGTCTTCGACCTGCCGGTCGACGCCGCGGCGCTGCCGGCCGACCTGATCCTCGAGAATAACGACATGGTCCATGTGCCGTCGCGCCCGGTCACGGTCGGGGTGTTCGGCGCGGTGCCCAGCCCGGCGTCCTTCGCCTATCGGCCTGGGGCAACGGTCGGCGATTTCGTCACCTCGGCGGGCGGCATCCAGACGATCGGCGACAAGAGCGAGGTGTTCGTCGTGCGCGCCAATGGAACGGTGCTCGCGGGCGGCAAGAAGGCGCTGCGCGCGCCCGCACTGCCCGGCGATCTGGTCTATGTCCCGATCGACGCCAATCGCGGCGAGTTCTGGGCGCGGCTGCGCGACATCACCGGCACGCTGTTCAGCGGGCTGGTCGGGGCGGCCTCGGTCGCGGCACTCGCGAAATGAGCCGGGTTCTCGCCCTGGTCGCCGACCCGCGGTGGCGCCGCCGCGCCTATGTGCTCGCCGCGCTGATCCTCGCCGTGCTCACCGTCTTTCCGCAGCCCTATGTCGCGCGTGCGAAGATCCTGCCGCAGGACAGCAACAGCATCGGGCTCGGCTCGATGATGAACGCGCTCGGCGGCCAGCTTCAGGGCTTCGCATCGCTGTTCGGCGGCGCCAAGCAGCAGATCGACATGTATCTGGCGGTCGGGCGCAGCGACGAGGTCACCGGCGCGGTGATCAAGAAGCTCAAGCTCGCCGGGCCGGGCGCTTATGGGTCCGAACGGAGCGCGCGCGTCGCGCTGGCGAATAAGGTCGATGTCCATTCGCTGACCGGCGGCATGATCGAGATCGAGGTGCGCACGCGCGATGCCGACGAGGCCGAAATGCTGACCGGCGCCTATGTCGAGGCGATCAGCAACCGCATTGTCGCGCTGGGCAAGGACCGCGTCGAACGCAAGCGCGCGGTGGTGATGCAGCGCTTCAAGGAAGCCGCCGACCGCGTCACCGAAACCGAAAATGCGCTGAACGAATTCCGCCGCCGCAACCGGCTCGCCGAACCGCAGGCCGAACTGGGCTCGGCGCTGTCGGTGCGCGCCGGATTGGAAGCGCAGCTGCAGGCGAAGCAGGTCGAGCTCACGACGCTGCAGAAATTCCAGGGCCCCGAAAATCCGCAGCTGATGGCCGTGCAGTCGCAGGTCGCCTCGCTCCGCGCGCAGATCGCGCGGAGTACGACCCCGGCGGCGGGGGCGGCGGGCCCCAATGTCGCGGGCCTCAGCGAGGTGTCGGGCGAATATCTCGACCGCTACCGCGACTATCGGTTCGCGCAGGCACTGTACGAGGTCTATGCGCGCTCGTCCGAGGAAGTCGCGGTCGAAACGCTCGCGGGCGAGACCGCGTCGAGCGTGCAGGTGCTCGAGGCGCCGCGCCTCGACGCCGACCGCAAGTATAACATCGCCGCGCTGGCCTTGCTCGCGCTGGTGATCCTCGGCGCGGTGTTCACCGAAATCTATGCGCCCGCGACGGGGATACGGCTGTTCGGAAAGCGCGCGGCATGACCGCGGAGGATGCCGCGCCCGAGTTGTCGATCGTCATTCCCTGCTTCAACGAGGCGGAGAATGTCGCCGCGATCGTCGCCGCGGTGAACGCCGAGGCCGAGCGCCATGTCGCGCGGCACGAGGTGATCCTGATCGACAATGGCTCGACCGATGGCACGCGGACGATCATGCGCGAGCTGTGCGCGGCGGACCCGCGGGTGCGCGCGATCCTCAACAACCGCAATTACGGCCAGATGCGCTCGCCGACCTATGGCCTCTATCAGGCCGAGGGGCGCGCAGTGATCGGCATGTGCGCCGATTTCCAGGATCCGCCCGAACTGATCGGCGCCTTTATCGCGCAGTGGCGCGCGGGGGCCGAGGTCGTGCTGGGGCAGCGCCGGTCCGAGAAGGCGTCGCCGCTGCTGCGTCTGGCGCGGCATATGGGGTATGGCTTCCTCGGCCGCTTCGGCGATTATCCGGTGATCCCCGGGGCGACGGGCTTCGGGCTGTTCGACCGCGCGGTGATCGACACGCTCGCGGCGTGGAACGAGCCTGAGCCTTTCTTTCGCGGCATGGTGGTCGAAAGCGGCTTCCGGCTGGCGCTGGTGCCGTTCGATCGGCCCGCGCGCGCGGCGGGGGAGAGCAAGAATGATTTTGCGGCGCTTGCCTCTTTCGCGCTGTCGGGGCTCGCGGGGTCGGCGAAGTCGTTGTTGCGGCTGCCGCTGTTTCTGTCGGTCTATGCGGGGCTGCTGGCCGTCCTTCTCTTCCTCGGTGGCCTGATCGCGCTGCCGCTGGGCGGTCCCGTCTGGGTGCTGCTCGCCCTCGCGCTCGCCTTCGCGCTCTTCGCGCTACTGCTGCTCTTTCTCGGGCTGATCGGCGAGCAAGTGCGAATGCTCGGCGAGCGCAGCCGCAACGTGCCGCTGGTGATCGAGGAAGAACGGCTGGGGTTCCCCGCCGACCGCGCGCGGCCCGCTGCGCGCACGCTGATCCGCCGCCCGTGAGCGCGCCGCGCGTCCGTCTGCTTCCGCTGGTCCCGGAAGCCCTGCTCGCGCTCGCCGTCGCGGCGAGCGCGGGATGGACGCTGCACGTATTCCTCGACGTCGGCTACCTGCCGCAGCCCTTCGTGTTCGATACCAACGACACCTTCATGGACTGGTTCAACACCGCCTATTGGGCGAACAACCGCGGCATCCATGACGTGTGGCGGAGCATCTATCCGCCCTTGTCCTTCGTCTTCCTCGACGCGACGAGCCTGCCCGGCTGTTACCTGCAATCGTCCTTCCACGCGCGCGATTGCGACTGGCTGGCGCGCGGGACGATTTATGCATTTTACGTCTTCGATGTCGTGCTGGCGTGGATCTGCTTCCGCCGCCTCGACCGCCGCACCGCGCTGATGCGCACGGTCGCGATCGCGCTCGGGCTGCCGATGCTGTTCACGCTCGAACGCGGCAATCTGATCCTCGTCGCCTTCGCCTTCTTCATGATCGCGCACGGGCCGGTCACCGCGTCGAAGCCATGGCGCTGGTTCGCGGCGGCGGTGACGATCAATTTCAAGCCCTATCTGGTGCTGCCGATGTTCGCGCATGCGGTGAAACGCGACTGGCGGACGCTGGAGATGGCGGGGATCGCGACGATCGCGCTCTATCTCGTCACGCTCGCGCTCGTCGGATCGGGCACGCCGATGGAGCTCGCGTCGAACACCGCCAACTGGGTCGTCTTCCAGGGCGGGCAGGTGTGGAACGAGGTCAATTATTCAACGAGCTACGCGCCGTTCCTCATGTTCCGCACGCTCGACATCCCGCTGCTGCAATTCGTGCCGTCGCGGCTGATCGAGACGATCGAGTTTCTGGTGCCCATCGCGATCCGCGCGGGCCAGTTGCTCGCGCTCGCGGCGCTGGCGGCGGCGTGGCTCCAGCCCAAGGCGCTGCCCGCGCAACGCATCGCGGCAATCCTGCTCGGCGCCTATCTGGTGACGCAGTCGCCGGGGGGCTACACGCAGCTTTTCCTGATCTTCCTCGTGTTGATGGAGCCGTGGAAGGGCGCGGGGCCGGTCATCGCAATCGCCTGCGCCTATCTGCTGTGTCTCGTCGGCGACTGGCCGCTCGCGACGGTGCTCGACGTGACCGGCACCAGCTGGCTCGGCGAGCGGACGGTGACCGCCAGCTTCGGGCTCTCTGCCGGCCATTTCATCCGGCCGGGGCTGATCGTGCTGATCGTCGTGGCGCTGTCGCTCGACAGCATTGCGCGCGTGATGCGTGCGCATCGCAGCACCCGCCCTTCGCTGGGGCTGGTGGCGGCATGATCCTGGCCGAAGACCTCGCGGCGATCGATCGCCAGCTTGCGCCCTACTGGCCGCAGCTCAAGGGTGCGCGTATCTTCATGACCGGCGGCACCGGCTTTATCGGACAGTGGATGCTCGAGGCGCTGGCAGCGGCGGACTGCGACGCCGAGGTCGTGATCCTGAGCCGCGATCCGGATGCTTTCGCCGCGCGCGCCCCACATCTCGCCAAGCGATTCCAGTTCGTTGCGGGCGATGTCTGCGACTTCGTCGCGCCGCCGGGGGGCTTCACGCATGTGATCCATGCGGCGACCGATGCCAGCGCGCAGCTCAATGCGAACGACCCACGGCGGATGTTCGATACGATCGTCACCGGCACGCGCAATGCGCTCGATCTGGCGGTCGAGCGGGGGGCGGGGCGGGTTCTGTTTCTGAGTTCGGGCGCGGTCTATGGCGTCCAGCCGCGGGAGGTGGCGCATGTCGCCGAGGACTGGCCCGGCGGCCCCGATCCGCGCGATCCCAAATCGGCCTATGGCGAGGGCAAGCGCGCCGCCGAACTGCTCTGCGCGATTTACGGCAAACAGTTCGGGCTCGACGTCGTGACGTCACGCATCTTCGCTTTGCTCGGCCCCTTGCTGTCGCTCGACATCCATTTCGCCGCGGGCAATTTCATCCGCGACGCCATGGCGGGGCGGGCAATCCGCATCGAAAGCGCGGGCAGCGCAGTGCGCTCCTATCTCTACGCCGCCGACCTCGCCGCCTGGCTGTGGTTGATGCTGCTGCGCGCCCCGCACGGCGCAACGTGGAACATGGGGTCCGAGGAGGCCGTGTCGATCGCCGACCTCGCGCGCCGCACCGCCGCGGTGCTCGGCGGGCCCGGGGTCGAGGTGCTCGGGCGCGAAGACGCGGGGTGGAACCCCGGCCGCTATGTCCCTTCGACTGCCTTGGTCCGCGATGCCCTCGGCGTTGCGCCGACCGTCTCCCTCGATGCGGCAATCCGCCGCACCGCAATCTTCAACGGATGGAAAAAATGAGCCAGATCAAGCTCTCCGACTGGGTCGCCCAGTTTCTCGCCGACCGCGGCATCGCCGATGTGTTCATGCTGACGGGCGGGGGCGCGATGCACCTCAATCATTCGCTCGGCACGCATCCCGCGCTGACGACCACCTTCACGCATCACGAGCAGGCGCTGTCGATGGCGGCGGAGGCCTATTACCGGCTGACCAACCGGCTCGCGGTGGTCAACGTCACCTCCGGCCCCGGCGGCACCAACGCGATCACCGGTGTCTATGGCGCCTTTGTCGATTCGATCGGCATGCTGGTGATTTCGGGACAGGTGAAGACCGAGACGACGGTGCGCGCGACCGGCCTGCCGCTGCGTCAATATGGCGACCAGGAGCTCGATATCGAGGAACTGGTGCGGCCGATCACCAAATATGCGACGATGGTCACCGACCCGCTTTCGATCCGCTATCATCTCGAAAAGGCGCTCTACCTCGCGACCGGCGGCCGGCCGGGGCCGGTGTGGCTCGACATTCCGCTCGACGTGCAGGCGGCGAAGATCGATCCGGGCGATTTGCTGCCGGGGTTCGATCCTGCCGAACTCGACGAGCCGTGGAGGCGGGGCGATCTCGATGCGGTGGCGGCGGACATCCTCGATCGCATCGCCGAGGCCAAACGCCCGGTGGTCTTCGCGGGCAGCGGCGTCCGGCTGAGCGGCGCGCATGCAGCCTTCCTCACCCTGATCGAGCGGCTCGGCGTGCCGGTGGTCACCGGCTGGAACGCGCATGACGCGCTGTGGACCGACCACCCGCTTAACTGCGGCAAGCCCGGCACCGTCGGCGACCGCGGTGGCAATATGGTGACGCAGAGCGCCGATCTGCTGCTGGTGCTCGGCAGCCGGCTCAACATCCGGCAGGTCAGCTACAACTGGAAGAGCTTTGCGCGCGAGGCGTATAAGATCTGGGTCGATATCGATCCGGTCGAGCTCGCCAAGCCCAATGTCGTGCCCGACATGCCGGTGACCGCCGACCTCGCTGACCTGATCCCGGCCTTGCTTGCGCAGCCCTATGCCGGGCCGAGCGACGGGCATCGCGAATGGCTCGGTTGGGCGCGCGAACGCGTCGCCGCTTTCCCCGCGGTGCTGCCCGAATATCGCGACCATGAGACGCTCGTGCACCCCTATGTCGCGATGGACGAGCTCTTCGCGCAGCTCGGCGAGGAGGATGTCGTCGTCACCGGCAACGGCAGCGCGTGCGTGATCGGCTTCCAGGCCGCGCAGCTCAAGCGCGGCCAGCGGCTGTGGACCAATTCGGGCTGCGCGACGATGGGATACGACCTTCCCGCCGCGATCGGCGTCTGCGCCGCGACCAAGGGCAAGCAGCGTGTCGTCGCGATCGCCGGCGACGGCAGCATCATGATGAACCTGCAGGAGATGCAGACGATTGCGGGTTACGGCCTGCCGGTGAAAATCATCCTGATCAACAACAGCGGCTATGTGTCGATATTCCAGACCCAGCGCAATTTCTTCAACGGGGTCGAGGTCGGCGGTGGGCCGAAGAGCAATGTCACCTTCCCCGATTTCGCGAAGATCGCGCAGGCCTTCGGCTTTGCTTACGCCCGCGCCGAAAATCATGGCCAACTGGAGGGGGCGATCGCCGCGACGCTCGCGACCGACGGCCCCGCCTTCTGCGAGATCTTCGTCGACGAGCATGTCGCCTTTGCGCCCAAGCTCGGCGCGAAGCAGCATCCCGACGGGCGGATCACCTCGCCTGCGCTCGAGGACCTCTCGCCCTTCCTGCCGCGCGAGGAACTCGCGGCGAACATGCGCATCGCGCTGATGGACGAGGGATGAGCCAGATCATGACGATACGCTTCCTGCGGCTGGGCAAGCCCTTTCGCTTCCTGGCGGCGGGGGCGCTCAACACCGCCTTCGGGCTCGCTTTCTATCCGCTGCTGCTGTGGGCGGTGCCCGAATTCCGCACCCATTATCTGGTCGCGCTCGGCGTGGCGCAGATCGTCTGCCTCTGCTTCGCCTTCACGACCTACAAGCTCGGCGTGTTCCGCACGCGCGGCGACCTGCTCCGCGAATTCGGCACCTTCTCCAGCTTCTATGCGGTGAATTATGCCGCCAACTGGGCGGCGCTGCCCCTGCTCGTCGAGCTGGGCGGGGTGCCGCCGGCGATCGCGCAGATCGGCTTCACCCTCGTGCTGATCGCCGGCAGCTGGTTCTGGCACAGCCGCGTCACCTTTCGCGATCATGGCGTGCGATGAGCGGCCCCGCGCTCCGAGGCCGCGCCTGCCCGCTGTGCGGGTCGCACGACGCGCAGGAAGAAGTCGCGAGCGCGCCGCGCGCCGAGGCCTGTTCGTTCCGCGACCTGCACCCCTATTGGTACGGCATCGACCAGGAGCGGCGCTTCTTCACCTATCATCGCTGCGCGCATTGCGAGCAACTCTACAACCGCGACTTCTTCGACCAGCGCCAGCTGACCCAGCTCTATTCGGCGATGCTGCCGAACATGGCGGTCGTCCCCGAAAGCGCGATCGTCGCGACGCAGCGCGGCTATTATGACGATGCCGCGCCGCATGTCGTCGCGGGCGGCGCCTATCTGGAGATCGGCCCCGACGTCGGGCATCTGGCGGGGCAGGCGGCGCGGTGCGGGCATTTTCGCCATTTCTGGCTGTTCGAGCCCAATCGCGCGGTGCATCCGCTGCTGCGCCGCGCGGTCGGCGCGATGCCGACGACGATCCATCCCGACATGACTGACCTGTCGGCGGTGCCCGACCGCTCGGTGAGCCTTGCCGCGATGGTGCATGTGCTCGATCACCTGCTCGACCCCGCGCCGATGCTGCGCGCGGTGCGCGCCAAGCTGCGGCAGGGCGGGGTGCTGATGATCGTCACGCACAACGAACGCTCGGCGATGCGCCGCCTGCTCGGGCGCCGCTGGCCGGTCTTCTGCCTGCAGCATCCGCAGCTCTATAATCCGCGCACGATCCGGCGCCAGCTGCGGCAGGCGGGCTATGGCACCGTCCGCGTCAAGCGCAGCCGCAACGTCTTTCCGGTCGATTTCCTGGGGCGGCAGGCGTTGCAGGCGGCGGGGCTGCGCGAGGTGCGGTTGCCGCTGCCGGGCTGGCCGGTCGGGCTGCGGCTTGGCAATATGCTCACCCTCGCCAGCGCCGACTGACGTGGCCGCTTCCGCCTCCCGGCAGCGCTGGCTCGAAACGGCGGCGCTGCTCGCGATCCTGCTGCTCGCGCTGTGGCTGCGCCTCGACGGCGTCGGCTTCGGCCTGCCGGCGCTCAACGACCCCGACGAGGCGCTGTTCATGACGACCGCGCTCGAGATGCTCGAAAGGCAGAGCCTCAACCCCGGCTGGTTCGGCCATCCGGGCACGACGACGCTCTACTCGCTCGCGCTGGTCATCGCCGGCGTCGGCGGCATCGGCATCGCGACGGGGCGTTTCGCCGACGCCGAGGCGCTGGCGGCCGCGGTCTATGCCGACCCGGGAATCCTGTTCCTGCCCGCGCGGCTGATGATCGTCGCGTGCGGGGTGCTGTGCGTCTGGCTGACCTGGCGGCTCGGCAAAAGGCTGGGCGGCGTGCGGCTCGGACTGGTCGCCGCGGCGATACTCGCCGTCAACGCCGTGCATATCGAATATTCACAGATCATCCGGACCGACGTGCAGGCGAGCGTCTTCATCCTGCTCGGCGCGCTGGCGGCGCTGGCGATCGCCGACAACGGGCGCCGCCGTGATTATTTGCTGGCTGGCGTCTGCGCCGGGCTGGCCTGCGCGACGAAATGGCCGGCGGCCGCGGTCGGGGTCACCGCACTCTGCGCCTGGGCCGGGCGCCGGGCGGAGGGGGATCGCGACTGGCAGGGGCCGCTGCTGCTGGCGATCGCCGCGGCCGCGACGCTGCTCGTCACCTCGCCCTATCTGCTGTTCGACCATGCGACCGTCGTGCAAAATCTGTCGGGTGAGGCGCGGCCGCTGCACCCCGGCGCGACGGGGGAGGGGTTTTTTGGCAACCTCGGCTGGTATGTGGCGAACCCGCTGCTGTCGTCGCTGGGGATCGGCGGGCTGGCGCTGGCCGTGCTTGGGTGCGTCTGGGGCGCGGGCAATGCGCGGCGGTGGACGATCGTGATCCTGCCCTTCTGCCTGTTGTTCCTCGCGATGATCAGCGCGCAGTCGCTGCGCTGGGAGCGCTGGATCGTGCCGCTGCTGCCCTTCGCCGCGCTCGCTGCCGCGCGCGCGCTGTGCGGGCTCGCCGACCTGCTGCCCGCGCACCGGCTGCGCGGGGCGGCTTTGCCCGCGGTGCTGCTCCTGCTGCTGGCGCCGATGGTCGGCACCGCGCGAAGCGAAGCGACCGAGCGCCGCCACGACACGCGCCAGATCGCCTCGACCTGGCTGCGCGCGCATGCGCCGCCGGGAAGCAGCGTGCTGATCGAGCATGCCGCCTTCGATCTGCTCGGCGACCCGTTCGCGCTGCGCTATCCGATGGGATCGGGGGGGTGCGTCGAGGTGCGCGACCTGCTCGCCGGGCGTGTGAGCAATTCGAAGGTCGACAAGGTGCGCGGCGGCGCGATCGTCGACGTCGGGCATGTCGCGATGGCACGGATCGAAAGCTGCCGCGCCGATTTCGCGATCGTGACCAACCATCTGCGCTATCGCGCCGATCGCATCGGTTATCGCGCCGAACTGGCGCGCTACGACCATCTGCTGGCGGGCGGCAAGCTGCGCTTCACCGCGCGCGCCGTTCCGGGCCAGAGCAGCGGGCCGACGGTGCAGATATTCGAATTAGTCGATTGAGCGGCCGGCGGGCCGGGTCCAGATCTTGGTCCGGCAGAAGACCGCGACGCAGCCTTTGAGCTCGAGCGTGCCGTTGGGCAGCAGTGTCAGCTGGCCGCGCGAGGCGCCGTCGCCCGATTCGGGATCGTAGACGGGGCCGCCCTTCCACTCGCGCGGGCCGCCGGTGAAGCCCTGGAGCACGACGAGGCCTTTCAGCCGCCGCTGGCGCAGCTTGGGATCGCCGTTGCGAACGTCGCGCAGCTCGGGGTTCGCGCGCAGCCGTTTCGCGTCGATCACCTTGCCGCACAGCGCCTTGCCGCAGCGATAGATTTCGACGCGGCCGCCCTCGCTGCCGGTCGCCCAGACGCCTGTGATGTCGGCCGCCGATGCGCCGGCCGGCACCGCGAGCGCTGTCGTGGCGACGAGCAGGAGGATCGGCCGCTTCATGCCGCGAGCCCCCTCGGCTTCGCGGCTTCGAGCAGCACCAGCGCTTCGGCCAGCAGCGGGCGGTCGTCGACTTCCCACGGATGGAAGCCGGGCTTCATATAAGCGAAGACCCCCTTGAGCAGCGCGCGCATCAGCCCGCGGCGGCCATAGAGCCAGCGGAGCAGCACCCGCCAGGTCGCTAGGTCGTTGCGGCCGTCCTGGCGGAGCAAGTCGGCAGTGTTGCGGAAGATGACATAGTGGAAGCGCATCGTCGTCACGCCCATCACCGTGCAGCGCTTCAGCCAACGGCGGAACGGCGTCATGCGCCGCGCGGCGTGGAGATAAGTGTCGAACGCCACCGCCTTGTGCTCGATCTCCTCGATCGCGTGCCAGCGCCAGAGTTGCCGCGCCTCTTCGGCGGCACCGCCGAGATGCTCGGGGTTGGCGAGCGCGTCGTGCGCGAGCGTCGCGGTGAAATGTTCGAGTGCGCAGGTCGCCGCGAGCCGCTGGATCGGCGAGCGGCGCTTGACCCACGCGATCGTCCGGCGCGCACGATCCTCGGCCGATGCGATATCGAAACCCGCATCCTCGGCCTGGCGGTTGAAGACGACATGTTCGCGCGAATGCATCGATTCCTGATAGAGGAAATCGTCGATCTGGCCGCGCAGTGGCTGCGCCGTATCGTCGCGATAGTGGCGCACCGAGGTCATGAAGAATTTCTCGCCGACCGGGAAGGTCGAGGAGAGCGCGTTGAAGAAAGCGGTGCGGCCGGGATCGCCGCTGTGCCACCAGCGCGGCGGCGGCGCCTCGCGCCCGAATTTGAGGTCGCGCTTTTCGATATGGAGATCGGGCGGGGTGGGAACGGCCGACGGCATGCAACACCTCCTGGCGAATCAAATGACATTAACATCAATGTTTATATAGACTGTCGGGCCGGAGCGCAAGTGCGGTTTGCGGCGGATTTCGAAGGGTGTCGCGGCGCGCGGGGCGGGTTCGCCGGGTGCGGCGAGCCGTGTGGATTGTGGCGGGCGCATGCTTTGCGCTAAGGCCGTGAGCGGGACGCGCATCGCCATGCAGGCTGCAGGGGACGAATATCATGTACAAGCAGGCGCGCCCGCACCAGAAGCGCCGCAAGCGGCTGGGTCCCGAGGTCCGCGAGGAGGGGCTTGCGGCGGCGCGGCGGCTGCTCCTCGCAGGCGGGCCGGGAGCGGTGACGCTGGCGAATATCGGCGACGAGATCGGCATGTCGCACGCCAATGTCCTGCACCATTTCGGCTCCGCGGCCGCGCTGCAGTCGGCGCTGATGGGGTCGATGATCAACGACCTCAATGTCGCGCTCGACGATGTCGTGACCTTGCTCAAGACCGATGCCGCGGCGCCGCGGACCGTCGCCGACCGCGTGTTCGATGCCTTCGACAAGGGCGGCGCCGGACCGCTGGCGGCATGGATCATCCTGTCGGGCGACCTGGGCCAGCTCGAGCCGGTGCGCGACGCGGTGCGTGCGCTGGTCGATGCGATCGTCGGTCAGTCGAGGGACGATGCGGCGCCCGAGCGCGTGCGCACCGCGGTGCTGCTGATGGCGGTCACGGCGTTCGGCGACGCGGTCATCGGACCCAGCGTGCGCGGCATGCTCGACCAGAAGGAGGATGCGATGCGCGACCTGATCGCGCGCATCCTGCCTTTGTTCCTGATCCCGAGCGGCATCCCGCCGGCGATACCGCCCGCGGGGGCGTGACGGCCAAGGGCGGTCAGGGATTGCCCGAAAGCAGGATCTCGTTGCCCGATGATTCGACGCGGTGCGCGATGCCGTTGAGCTCGATCGCCTTCACGAAACCGTCGACGTCGCCCGATTTGAAGACCCCCACGACCTCCTTGTCGGGGATCGCGCCGTCCTTGAAGACGAGCTTGCGGTCCGAATAACGGTTCATTTCGGCGACGGCATCGGCCAGCGGATCGCCCATGAAGATCAGCCGGCCGTCGGTCCAGCTGGTTTCCTTTTCGACATCGACGCGGCTCAGGGTCCAATTATGGTCGGCGCCGATCGACAGCTGGCCGCCGGGCACCATGTCGGTGCTGTTGCCCGAACCCCGCCCCGGCACGGCCTCGGCGACGCGAACTTTTCCTTCTGCCAGCGTCACGACCATGTTGCCATGGTCGAAGCTGACCTCGAACGCGGTGCCGAGCGCCCGGACGCTCTTGCCGCCGGCGACGACGACGAAGGGGCGCGCGGGATCCTTGGCGACGCGGAAGAAGGCGCGTCCGCCGACCAATTGCACACGCCGTTCGGCGCCGCTCAGGTCGATCCGCACCATGGTCTGGGCGTCGAGCGTCACGACCGACCGGTCGGGAAGCGTGATCATCGTCCGCTGGCCGGTGCCGGTCTTGAACACCTGTTCCTGCCGATCGGGGGTTGCCGGACCGAACAGCCCCTTGGGCAGCGCTGTCCAGCCGAGCGAGACCATCAGGACGAGCGAAGCCGCCATCGCAAGGAAACGCCAGCGCTGCGGCGACGGGGCCTCTTCGGCCGGAGCGGGATCGGCGGCGGCGCGGAGTTCGGGATCCTCGACTGCGGTCCCGGCGATCGCCCAGGCGCGGCCGATGCGGTCATAGGCCGCACGGTGGTTTACCGACAGGCCGAGCCAGTCCTGAAAGCGCTGCTCGTCGTCGACCGTCATGTCGCCCGACAGGCGCAGGTTGAACCACCCGGCGGCGTCGGAGCGGATTGCGGCGCGCGCCGAAGGCTGGCCGCCGCTCATGCGTCGGTCTCCATCGCTTCGGCGAGCCGCACGAGCGCGCGGTGCATCAGCTCCTTCACCGATTCCTTGGAAATGCCCATGCGCTGCGCGATCGCCTGATAGGTGAGATTTTCGAAGCGGTGGAGTTCGAACGCCTCGCGCGCCCGCGGCGGCAGGCGGAGGATCGCGTCGACGACGCGCATATATTCCTGCTGACCGATCGCGATGCGTTCGGGCGACAGCTGGTCGGCGATTTCCAGCGCTTCCTCGAACTCGTCGTGCAGCAGCGCCGAGCGGGCGGTCTGCGCCCGGTGCCGGCTGATCAGCACGTTGCGCGCCGTGGTGAAGAGATAGCGTTCGACATTGTCGATCGGCGCGCTGATTTCGGCCGCCTGCAACCGCACGAAGACGTCCTGCACCAGATCGTCGACATCGGCATCGCCGACGCGGCGGCGGAAGAAGCGACGCAGGCCCGGGCCATAGGCGGTCATCCAGTCCGCCAGATCCCGGTCCTGCCGCGGCAGCGCCATCGTCAGCCGATATCCCGACAAGGCAGGCGCCGATACTGCAGGCATAGCAAGCCGCTCCCCAATCCAGGCGTCATTCCGGCAGCATCCTCTCGATCGTCGCTCTCCATTTTGCTGGAGTTGACCGGATAGACGCATGGCCGGCGAAAAAGGGGGGATTGCACATGCATTTTTCGACCGGATCGCTTTTCGCACCCGATCGAAATTGTGCAAACCGCAATTTTCATTAACATCGATGAAAATTGCAGGGACCATCCCCCCGGCGCCGGGATTGTGGCGTCTGATCCAGTGACGCCGTATCGCGGCGCGAGACAACGGGACGAAAGTTCCCGTGGAAAAACAGGGGAGAGAGGGGAATGCGTTTCCGGACCGGTGCTTTGCGTAAGGTATTTCTGAGTGGCGTGGCGGTGGGGTGCCTCGCCCTGTCGGCGAATGCGGCATCGGCGCGGGATCGCGTCACCGCCTACAAGATTCCGGCCCAGTCGCTCGACCGCGCGCTGCGCGACTTCGGCCTGCAGAGCGGCATGACGATCATGGGGGAATCGGTTGTCATCAGCGGCAAGACGAGCGCGGGTTTCAGCCAGCGCTCCGATCCGGAAACCGCGCTGCGGACGCTGCTGCGGGGCACGGGCCTCAGCTACCGGCGCGACGGCGATGTCTTCGTGGTCACCCAATCGGGAAACGCAAGCCCGGCGGCGAGCGCAGCGCCCGCCGCCGAGATCGAAGGCAATGACGAAATCATCGTGACCGCGCAGAAGCGCGAGGAAAAGATCATCGACGTGCCGATCGCGATGACCGCGATGTCGGCGCAGGCGCTCGACGACCGCAAGATCGAGGGCGGCTCGGAACTGCTGCGCGCGGTGCCGAACGTCAGCTTCTCGAAGAGCAATTTCAGCATGTATAATTTCTCGATCCGCGGGATCGGGACCAAGGCCATTTCGGCGTCGAGCGACCCCGCGGTCGCGGTGAGCTTCAACAATACGCCGCTGATCCGCAATCGCCTGTTCGAATCCGAATTTTTCGACATGCAGCGCGTCGAGGTGCTGCGCGGGCCGCAAGGCACGCTCTATGGCCGCAACGCGACCGGCGGCGTGGTCAATATCATTCCCGCGCTGCCCGATGCCCAGGATTTCGGGCTCGACGCGAAGGTCGAGGTCGGAAATTTCAAGACCATGCGCGCGTCGGGCATGGTCAATGTGCCGCTGACCGACACGCTGGCGGTGCGCGTCGCGGGCGCGCTGACCAGTCGCGACGGGTTCGATTACAATAATTTCACCGAAAAGCGCGTGAATGGCCGCGAGCTGTGGTCGAGCCGCGCGTCGGTGCAATGGGAACCGACCGACCGCCTCAAGATCAACGCCATCTGGCAGCATTTCGAGGAAGACGACAACCGTTCGCGCACCGGCAAGCAGCTGTGTACGCGCGATCCGGGGCCGACGACGGTGGGCAGTACGACGATCCCCGAATTCCTCCGCGGGCGCCTGAGCCAGGGGTGCCTGCCGGGTTCGCTTTACGACGATGCGGCGTATGGAACCCCCAATGCCACCGGCTTTGCGGCCGTCGTGGCGGGCAATGGCCCTGCGCGATATGTCCAGATGGGCTATCCGCGGGGCGGGACGGTGGCCAGTGTCGTGCTCGGCCTCAGGCCGGGCGATCCGTTTGCGGGTTCGGAGCAATCGCGCAATCTGCGCGAAATCGCGACCAGCATCGATCCGGTCTTCCGGGCAAAGAACGACGTTTTCCAGGCGAATCTGGACTTCGATGTCACCGACGGGCTGAAGCTGGTGTCGCAAACGGCCTATGCGCGCGACCGCTATTTCTCGATGCAGGATTACAACCGTTACGTCTCGGCGCCGATATTCAACGATACGACGGGCCTGCTGGACCGGCCGCGAGTCCTGAATCCCAATTCGCCGCAGCCGCAGCCGATCGACCAGACCCATGCCGCGCCGGGCGGGATATTCTGCGACCCGCAACTCGGCTGTTCGGACCGCATACTCTCGGCCGATCTCAGCCGGTCGCGCAACCGGCAATGGTCGCAGGAGTTCCGGCTCCAGTCGTCGTTCGACGGCCCGTTCAATTTCAACCTGGGCACCAATTATCTCGATTTCAAATCGCAGGACGATTATTTCGTCTTCAACAACCTCTACACCTTCATCGCCTATAACCGGAACAATCGACTGTCGGACGGCACCCCCGGGTCGTTCTTCCGGTATCGCGACTGCCCGCCCGACGAGACCACGCGCGACTGCGTCTATGTCGATCCCAACCCGATCGGCTCGCTCGACGAGCTAGGGCATAATTATTTCCGCAGCCGCAACAATGTCCGGACCAAATCGCTGGCCATCTTCGGCGAAGGTTATTGGAACGTCACGGACCGGCTCAAAATCACCGCCGGCATACGCTTCACGCGCGACAGCAAGCGCGCGGTGCTCTATCCTAGCCAGCTCCTGCTGGGCGGGGGCGTCACCGGGGCCAGCGGCGGCACCGTCAGCGGCGGCTATCCCGCCAATGATCCGATCATTCAGCGCTGGTCGAAACCGACCGGACGTCTGGTGGTCGACTGGAAACCCGACTGGTCCCTTACCGACGATACATTGATCTACGCGTCGGCGTCGCGCGGATACAAGGGCGGCGGCGCCAATCCGGCGCGCCCCGGTATCGCGCAGGGCAATGTCCAGTTTTCCGATATTTCGCCGACTTTCAAGCCCGAATATATCAACGCCTTCGAAATCGGGACCAAGAACAGCTTCGACGGCGGGCGCCTGACCTTCAACGCCACCGGCTTCTTCTATGACTATAAGGATTATCAGGTCTCGCAGATCGTCGATCGCATCGCGCTCAACGAAAATTTCGATGCGACGGTCTGGGGGCTGGAATTCGAAGCGGCCTGGCGACCATCGCGTGCCTTCCGCGTCGACGCCAATCTGGGGTATCTGAAGACGCGGCTCAAAGAGGGTTCGCAATCGATCGACGTCATGAACCGGACGCAGGGCAATCCCGACTGGGTCCTGCTGCGTCCTTTCCTGCAGGTGCCGTCGAACTGCATTGCGCCGCGCGCCTATGTCGAACAGATTCTGCGGCTGAATCCGACGGCCAACAACGGCGACAGCTTCTACTCCCTATGTGGCCAGTCCAGGGGATTTGGCAGCTTCAACCCTGCCGACCCCCTGGGCGTCGGCAACGCAACACGCTTCGGTTTCGCCTATGATCCCTTTGCACCCTATAATCCCGCCACGGCCGGGGCGTTGGTGCCTTATGACCCTGCCAACCCCGATGCCTGGCGAAGCCTGGTCAGCGGTGCGCCCAATGGCGGGCGCGGCTTCTATGCCGATCTCGGCGGGAACGAACTGCCCAATTCGCCGCGGGTCACCTTCAACACCGGGGCTCAATATACCTTCTTCCTCGGCGACTGGGATCTCACCATCCGCGGCGATTATTACCGCCAGTCGAAGAGCTTCGCGCGCATCTACAACACCACCTATGACCGGCTGAAGGGCTGGGACAATGTCAATGTGGCGGTGACGCTGGCGCGTCCGGATTCAGACCTGACCTTCCAGCTCTATATCAAGAATCTGTTCAACGACGCGCCGATCACCGACTTCTTCACCAACAGCGACGATTCCCTGCTCAGCACCAACGTCTTCACGCTCGACCCGCGGATCATCGGGTTCAGCGCGATGAAGCGGTTCTGACGGGAGCGGCAGATCGGCGCCCTTGCGGTGAGCGGGGTGCCGGTCGGCAAAGCAGAGGAGATTTTGTTGTCCCTATGCGACTGTGGAGTAAATCTATCCCCCCGATCTAAAAAATCGGCACATCAACTTCCGTTACAAGTAGAAATGGGCGTCATTGCGCTTATTTCATTACTTGTACTTTGCTCTATCAGAACAAGTAAACAATAAATAAACCATCAATATTTCTATTCTGTGTTGACGAAATTTGAAATGACAATAATGTTTATTTGCATCGACTCGGTCGATGTTGAATAATAATTGAAACAGTCAACAGGAGAGATGAAATGAGAAAGATTGTTGCTCTTTGCGCAACCGCGCTGACTCTGATGACTCCGGGCATCGCCCACGCGACCGATTTCGGCGACAACGGCACCTATGTGTTCGAGGGCGATGTTTCCGTTATCAAGAATCTGCCCTTTCCGACGGCCTGCACGTTGACCGTTACCATCGTCGTGACGGGAGGCGGGTCCGCCGCAACGGCCGATCCGGCCCTGAGCGGTAGTACGCTGTGCGACGACATCAATACGGCGAGCTTCGCGAGTGCGCCCTATGCGGTCTCGGCGAATACCGGGGTGTCTCCGATCCGGCTGTCGATTTCGGGTGTGACCATCGGGATTCCGCCGGTTTCCATTTTCCCGGCCGATGGTTGTGCCGGTAGCCTGACCCACGAATGGGGCGGCAATTCGGCGTCGCCGCGTTTCCTGGACTTCACGACGCCGCTGTCCGATGTTCCCGATGGACCGCCCGACAATTTCGGGGCAACGGAAAATCCCTGCAAGATCGAGGGAACGCTCGTGCAGATTTCGGGCGCGGCCGGGGGCCTTGTCATCACCCCCTGACGCGCTCGTCTGGAAGCGCCATTTCAATCGAATGGGCTTCGAGAACCGGCGGGCACTCTCACGGGTGCCCGCCATTTCTGTCGACAGGATGATGCGATCAAGGCCGCCATTTGCCGCTGAACCGCCGCGCTGCCCGACCGGATCCGGTGCATAGCAAGGGCATGACCGAATCCCGCTCGGGACCCTCTTGTCGCCCGGCGCGGTGGGGTGCGGCCGTGGCTCTGCTCATCGCGGGGGCCGGCCGTGCCGATGCACAAAATGTGACGCCTCCCGCGAATATGGGTCAGGGTGCGTCCGCTTCGCTGGAGGATCCGCGCGAGATCGTCGTCACCGCGGCCCGCCGCGGCGAAGCCGAGGTCGCGGCCGAAAGCGAATTCGGCGAGGACGAGATCGCCAGCCACGGCGCCGAGAGCATCGAGGACCTGCTGACGCGGCTCGCGCCCTTCATCGACGGTGGCGGCGAAGACCCCGTCATCCTGATCAACGGCAAGCCCGCCGGGTTCGACCGCTCGATCCTCGCCTATCCCCCCGAAGCGCTCGACCGGCTCGCCGTGCTGAAGCCCGAGGCGGCGGCTCATTATGGCGAACCCGCGGGCAGGCGCGTCGTCAACCTGGTGCTCAAGAAGAATTTCTCGATGCTCGATGCCGACGCGGCGGTCGATTTCGCGACCGCCGGCGGCCAATATGGCGGTACCCTGTCGGCGCGTCGCACGGCGATCAGCGGCGACGTTCGCTGGAGCGCCCAGGCGCGGCTCGGCGCGGACAGCGCCTTTCGCAAAAGCGCGCGGAATATTCCCCCCCGCGCAGGCGTGTTCGACGGGGTCGGTTTCATTTCCGCACCCGACGGCGGAGAGATCGACCCGGCGCTCAGCCAGGCCGCCGGGCGGCCGGTGACCGCCGCCGGCATCCCGTCGGGCGCCCTGACGGGGATGCCTGGCCTCGACTACTTCGCGGCGACCGCGAACCTGCTTCACCCCGTCGATCCCAATCGCTTCGAAACGTTGCAATCGACGCGCCGCAACGCCGCGCTCACCATCGGGGTCACACGCCCGGTCGGCGATTTTTCCGTGGCGCTGAACCTCAATGCCAGCCGGAACCGCAGCGAGGGGCTGCGCGGCCTGCCGATGGCCTCGGTGCTGATCCCGGCGGGGCACGCGTGGTCGCCCTTTGCGCAGGATGTGTTGCTGACCCGACCGTTCGCGGGCGAGCGCGCGCTGAGCATCGACAACGGCGCGACCTCGCTGAGCGGTTCGTTGACGCTGGGCGGCAAAATCGGCAGCTGGCAGACCAGTTTCGGCGTCAACTATGCGCGGGGATGGGCGAGAAATTTGCTGGAGACCGGCGTCGACATCGCGCGCATCCGGCAGATGATCGACACCGACGCAGGCTTCAACCCCTATGGCCCGTGGGACGAATCGCTGCTGCTCGGCACGCGCAGCCGGACGCGCAGCGAAAATCTCAGCGCGCGGCTCAACGTCCGCAAGACGATCATCGACCTGCCGGCCGGACCGCTGGCCTGGAATTTCACCGCCAATGCCAGCCGAAACCGCTCGCACAGCCGGCGGGACGACGGTGTCGGGGGCGAGGGCGGCGGCGACGCGCGGCGCACGACACGCCATCAGATGAACGGCCAGATGACGCTCAGCCTGCCGATTGCGCGCCGTGGAGAGGCCGCGCCGGCGTGGCTCGGCGACCTGTCGCTCGACCTGTCCGTCAGCGCGCAGACGATGACGGGCAGCCGCCCGCAAAAGCGCTATGGCGCCAATATCAGCTGGTCGCCATCGCCGATCGTCCAGCTTCGTGGATCGATCGACCACGCCGAGGACGCGCCGTCCTTCGACCAGCTCGACGCGCCGATCGTCACCACGGTCGGCCGCGTCTTCGATTATGCGCGGCAGGAGGTCGCCGAACCCCTCTGGATCACCGGGGGCAATCCCGATCTGCAGCGCGGCAGCCGGCAAAGCCTGGCGCTTGCCGCCGTGGTGCGCCCGCTGGGCGACGATGTGCTGACGCTCGATTTCGGTTATCGCCAGTCGGTCGCGAAAGACGGCGTGGCCTTTTTCCCCGAGATCACCCCGGCGATCGAGGCGGCCTTTCCCGAACGCGTGACGCGCGATGCGGCGGGGCGGCTCGTCGTGGTCGATGCCCGCGCGATCAATATCGCGCGCGATGCCAACGCGGACCTGTCGAGCGGCGTGGCGCTGCGTCTCGTCCCGGGCGGCGGGGGGCAGGGCAAGGCGTCGGCCGATCCGCTCCAGTTCAGCCTCTCGCTCAACCATCGCTGGCAGCTGAAAGACGAACTGCAGACCCATCCCGGCGTCCCGGTGATCGACAAGCTCGCGGACAGCGGGCAGTCGCGCCACAATCTTTCGCTGCAGGTCACCGCGGGGAGGCGGGGGGTCGGCGCGACGCTCAATGGAAACTGGAGCAGCCCAGCGCAGGTGACCAACGGCGACCGGAGCTTCCGCTTCAAACCGCCGATGCTGTTCAATGTTTCGATGTTTTTCGAGCCCGCCCGGTTGTGGTCGACAAAGGGGGCGCTGACCAAGGACCTCAAACTTTCGCTTGATGTCCAGAATCTCTTCAACGGCTATCGCCGCGTCACGCTGGAGGACGGGAGTGTCCCCCCCGGCTATAGCCGCGAGGAGATCGACCCGCTCGGCCGCACCGTCCGCCTGGCGCTCCGCAAGAAATTCTAGGCTGCGCCCCCGGGCAATTGCCGACCGCACCGAACCGGGTCTATTGAGGTTCGAATATCCGCATCGAAGGCGCCGTCATGTCAGGGAATCGGCCACGGTATCAAAGCTACACGAAGCCCGCGGGCGGATGGGGCGCCGCGGCGGCGACCGCGAAGGTGCTGATGGAGCAGAGCGTGGCGGCGAGCGATGGCGCGGCATAAGGCATTCGCGCCCGGACGGCATATCGCCCCGATCCGTTTCCTGATCTTCGTCGTCGCGCTCATCGTCGCAACGATCGGCGCGAAGGCGTTCGGCTGCGATTGTCGCACGGCGTTTCTGATCGGCTTCGATATCGCGGCGGCGATTTTTCTCTGCGCCGTGGCGTCGCTGCTGTCGTCCGACGCCGACACGATGCGCCGGCATGCCGAGGAAAATGACGCCAACCGCGCCGGTTTGCTTGCGATTTCGGCGCTCCTGTCGCTGGTGATCCTGTTCACCGTCGGCGCGCTGATCGCCGATCCCGGCAGCCTCGGGCGTAACGACGTCGTGCTGATCGTCGCGACGCTTGCGCTCGCCTGGCTGTTCGCGAACATGATGTTCACGCTCCACTATGCGCATCTCTTCTACCTGCAGGTGAAAGGGGAAGACCAAGGCGGGCTCGACGTGCCGGGCACACACGAGCCCGACTATTGGGATTTCCTCTATTTCGCCTTCACGCTCGGCATGACCTTCCAGACCTCGGACGTGAGTGTGACCGGCGCGCATATGCGGCGCGTCGTGCTCGGCCATTGTCTGGCGGCGTTCGTCTTTAACATGGGAATCCTGGCGTTCACCGTGAATGCGCTCGGCGGGCTATAGGCGCGTCAGCCGGTCGAGGTCGGCGGACGTGTTGATATTGGGCGGCATGAAATCGCAAACGACCGCGCGCGCGCCGATGCTTCGGCCGAAGCGCCGGACCGAGCGGTCGTCGCTTCCGGTCAGTTGGGCCTCGATTCCGGCGCGCGCCGACACCGGCCAGAGTCCGATCACCGGCTGGCTTTCGAGATAGGTGGGTGCGGGTTCGAGCAGCGCGCGCAGGTTCTCGGGGAGTCGGACGCAATCGACCGATATGCAGAGCAACTGGTCGAAGCCCTCGCTTTCCGCATAGCGCAGCGCCCCGGCGATGCCGCCCATAGGGCCGAGGTGGGGGGCGGGCCAGTCGGCGATCATCGGCTGGTCGGGGACGGCGCGCCCCGCGACCACGACCGCGTCGACGTGCGGCGCGAGCGCAAGGACGGCATGATCGAGCAGGCTTTGCCTCGCCAGCAGCGCCTCTGCCTTGTCCGATCCGAAGCGCGACGAGCGGCCGCCCGCCAGCACCGCGCCGAGCGTCCTCATGCGATCATCCCGTGCGGGTCGCTCATGATCAGCGCCGAATCTGGTCGTGCGAGGCTTACCAGGGTCAGCCCGGCCGCGGCGGCGCGTTCGGCGGCGAGGCTGGTCGGCGCCGAGATGGTGACCAGCATCGGACATCCCGCGCGCGCGCACTTCTCGACCAGTTCATAGCTGCAGCGTGCCGACAGCAGGATGAAACCGGTCGCGGGGTCGATGCCCGCCCGCGCCAGCGCGCCGATCAGCTTGTCGAGCGCATTGTGCCGTCCGACATCCTCGCGCACCAGCCGGATCGCGCCGTCGGGGACGCAGAAGGCGGCGGCGTGCGCAGCGCCGGTCGCGAGCCCGAGCGGCTGATGGCTGGCCAGCGCCGCCAGCGCCGCGGCGATCGCCTCGCGCGTCGTCGCGATCCGTGCGGTGATCGGGGGCAGGGGGCGCAGCACCTCCTCGATATTCTCGATGCCGCAGAGACCGCAGCTGCTTTCGCTCACGCGCTTGCGCGCGCGTTCGAGCGCCCTTTCGCTATGCCCGGGCGACAGCCAGATGCGGAGCGCGATGCCGCCTTCGAGCGGGTGGACGTCGACGCTGCGGATCTGCGCGGCGCTTTCGACCAGCCCCTCGCCGAGCGCGAAGCCGGTGGCATAATCCTCGAGATCGGCGGGCGTCGCCATCATCACGGCATAGCCGATGCCGTTTACCTCGACCGAGACCGGCGCTTCGACCGCGACGTCGCGAACCAGCGCGTCGTCGGGGATGCCGGCAAAACCGATCCGGCGCATCGCGAGGGGGACGCTTATGGTCATGGCCCAGCCATAGGCGTCTCGCCCGGCGGCGCAAGCTCGGGGCTGGTCAGTCGTCGACGCTCTCGGGCGGCAGGCCCTGCTGCATCGCGCGATAGCGGGCGATCGACTTG
This sequence comes from Sphingopyxis sp. GW821-FHT12F08, assembly GCF_058806755.1. Taxonomy (NCBI): domain Bacteria; kingdom Pseudomonadati; phylum Pseudomonadota; class Alphaproteobacteria; order Sphingomonadales; family Sphingopyxidaceae; genus Sphingopyxis; species Sphingopyxis sp. GW821-FHT12F08. Next base: position 157,726 of record NZ_JBXAQA010000002.1, on the reverse strand, counting down.
TCCATATGCGCGCGCGCGGCATCGCGCGCCGCCGCCGGATCGCCGGCCGCGATGGCGTCGTAGATTGCGCGGTGGTCGCGATTGATCGTGCGCGCATACTTCTGATGCCGCTGCCGGTCGCTGCCCTGCAGATAGAGTTTGCGCGAGGGGACGAGGCGAACGCCGAGAAACTGGGTAAAGCGCAGGAAATAGCTGTTCGCGGTCGCGGCGGCGATCGCCGCGTGGAAGGCGGCGTCGGCATTGACCGAAGCGTCGACGTCGCTGCTGTCCTCCATCGCGTCGAGCGCGTCGCGGATCGCGGCGAGGTCGGCATCGGTGCGGCGGCGCGCGGCGAGATCGGCCATTTCGGCCTCGAACCCCATGCGCATCTCGAGCAGCTTCAGCACGTCCTCGATCTCGCCGACCTCGTCGGCGGCGATCTGGAAAGCGCGATATTGCGCGCCGTCGGGAACATAGGCGCCTGAGCCGCGGCGCGAGACGAGCAGCCCGCGCGCCGACAGCCGCGAATAGGCCTCGCGCACCACGGTGCGGCTGACCCCGAAGCTTTCGGTGATCTGCTTTTCGGTCGGGAAGCGCGAACCGGCGGGCATGTCGCCCGTCTCGATCTGCTCCTCGAAGCGCTGGACCAGATCGTCGGCCAGCGATGCCGCCTTGGTTACCCTCATGGCGATAGCGTTATCATCGCGGTGCGGGGCTGGCTAGGGGTGGAAGTCGGGGCGCTGCGCCGTGACATGGGCGGTCCAGTCGGCCTGCGTGGCGAAGTCGCCGCCGCGGTCCCACGCGCCGCCGCTATAGTAGACGAAGGGCTTGCCCGGGGCGACACGGACGAGGATCAGAACATTGTCCGCGTCCTCCGCAAAGCCCGCGAAACCGGCGGGATCGACGATCACCGCGGCGGCCATGCGGCCCTTGTCGCCGTCGGCGGGTCCCCACCAACTCATGCGGGCGCCCGCCTCGTCCTTCTGGACATCGCCGAGCTTCGCGCCGTTGATCGGGCGCTTCGAGATGCCGATGCCGACGATCAGTTCCTCGTCGCTGCTCGACGCGATGGTCGAGGTCAGGCGGGTGAAATTGGTGCCGGCGGGCAGGGTGAAGCGTCGCGTCTCGCGCACCGTGCGCCGCGTGTCGATCGGCCAGGGTTCGTAGTCGACGGTGAAGTCGGCGACGTCGGGCCCGGCGCTCAATATCTGTGGGCGGACATAGTTGCGCGAAGTCCAGAGTTTGTTGTCGTACCAGATGCCGAGCCCGCCGGTCCCGCGCCCGGTGCCGACATTGTAGAAGTCGATGCCCTCGCCATGGTTCGTATGCTGGTCGCCGGTGCGCAGCTGGCGGTCCATGAAGGGCCAGCGCACCGCCTTGCCCCACGCGTCGATGCCCGAGGAGGATGGCGGTTCGGCCTTTTCGAGCGCGCGCGAATAGATGCGAAACGCGATGCGGTCGTTCTCCCAGAGCAGATCGCCATAGCGATAGTCGGCGATCACGACCGCCGCGCGCGCCTTTTGCTGCTCGGCGGTGGCGGGGCGCAGCGGCGCCTTCTCCTGCGCCGCCGCGCTTGTGCCGAACACCAGCAGGCCAAGCAGCGCGGCGCGCATCACCAGCTCCACATCGTCCCGTCCTCGAGCCGGTTCACCGGCAGATAGGCGCGGGCATAGGGAAAGGTTCCGGCGAGGGTCTCGTCGATGTCGACGCCGAGCCCCGGCGCGTCGCCCGGATGCAGCATGCCGTCGGCAAAGCTGTAGGAGTGTGGGAAGACCGCGTCGGTTTCGGGGGTGTGGCGCATATATTCCTGGATGCCGAAATTGGGGATGCTGATCCCCAGGTGCAGCGCCGCCGCCATCGTTACCGGCGACAGGTCGGTGGCGCCGTGGCAGCCGGTCCGCACCTGGTGCAGTTCGGCAAGCGAGGCGATCTGCCGCATATGGGTGATGCCGCCGGCGTGGAGCACCGTCGCGCGGATATAGTCGATCAGCCGGTTTTCAATGAGAGTCTTACAGTCCCAGATGCTGTTGAAAATCTCGCCGACCGCGAGCGGCGCGGTGGTGTGCTGGCGGATCAGGCGGAAGGCGTCCTGATCCTCGGCGGGGGTCGCATCCTCGATCCAGAAGGGGCGGTAGGGTTCGAGATCCTTGCCGAGCCGGCCGGCCTCGATCGGGGTCAGCCGGTGGTGGACGTCGTGGAGCAGATGGACGTCCCAGCCCAGCGCCTCGCGCGCCGCGGCGAAGAGTTCGGGCACGACGCGCAGATATTTTTCGGTCGACCAGATATTCTCGCTCGGCAGGTCGGCGTCGGCAGGCTCGTAGAAATAGCGGTCCTTGCTGACGCCATAGGTCGACGCGATCCCCGGCACGCCGCATTGCAGGCGGATCGCCTTGTAACCCTGGCGCTGGTAATCGAGCGCGGCCTCGATCGTGTCGGCGATCGTCTCGCCATTGGCATGGCCATAGACCATGCAGCCGTCGCGTGCCGCGCCGCCGAGCAGCTGGTAGACGGGCAGCCCCGCGACCTTGCCCTTGATGTCCCACAGCGCCATGTCGACCGCGGCGATCGCGGTCATCGTCACCGGCCCGCGACGCCAGTAGGCACCCTTGTAGAGGAACTGCCAGATGTCGCCGATGCGGTGCGCGTCGCGCCCGATCAGGCAGGGGACGACATGTTCGGCGAGATAAGCGGCGACCGCCAGCTCGCGTCCGTTGAGCGTCGCGTCGCCGACGCCGGTCGTGCCGTCGTCGCACTCGATCTTCAGCGTGACGAAATTGCGGCCCGGGCTGGCAACGATCACCCGCGCTGACACGATCTTCGGCATTCCATCCCCTTTTGGCGCAGTTGTCTGACAACCTTATTGACACGCTCGCCGGAAAAGGAAAGATATTGTCACCGGTGTCAAGAATAAAAAGTACGACAAATATGGCAGGGAGGCGGATGTGGATCGAGCCGTGAGGCTGGCGATGGCGGGCGTGTTGATGGCTCGGCTCGACGATGCGGTGCGGCGTGTCCTGCGCGTCAAGCTGCGCGCCGGGCTGTATTTCGACGATATGCGCGGCAATCTTGCGATCCTGCAGCGGCTGCGCGCCGAGGGCGTGCCGGTGGTCGCGGTCTTCCTCTCGGGGCGGCCCTTGTGGGTGAACCGCCATATCAACGCTGCCGATGCCTTTGTTGCCGCCTGGCTGCCGGCGTCGAAAGGCGGCTGGGTTGCTGACCTGCTGTTCGGCAAGGGCGATTTCAAGGGGCGGCTGCCCTTCTCCTGGCCCCCCGACGCGAAGGGCGCGCCGCTCAATATCGGCGACGCCGATTACCGCCCGCTCTATCCGTTTGGTTACGGCCTGACGCTCGCCGAGCGCAGCGCGGCTGCGCCGCTGCCCGAAGAGCCGGGCAGCGCGGTCGAGCAAGTGCTCACCGGCCCGCTGTTCGAACGCGGCCGTCCGACCGGCACGCGCCGCCTGTCGGTCCCGCCCGCCTGCCTGCCCGGCGCGCGGCTCGATCATGTCACCGCGCCGGCGGTTCTCTCGACAAGCGGCGCGATGCGCCTCACCCTTTCTTCCGTCGCCCTTTCGCCCGCAAAGGAAATGCCATGTCCCTGATCCTGCTTGCCCCGTTGATGCTCGCCTCCGCGCCCGCCGTCGTCGCCGAAGCCGAGCCGCAGATGCCGCGCGCCGCCGCGATCCTCGCGGACACGCGCCGCGTCGCCGACTGGCAGCTCGCGAACCGCACCAATTGGGCGACGATGCCCGCGGCGCGCAAGAGCGTGCAGAACCCGCGCGACTGGCAGCAGGCGACTTTCTGGGTCGCGCTGACCGAACTCGCCAAGCGCGACAAGAAGTATGCGGCGCCCTTGCTCGACCTCGGGCGCGAGCAGGGATGGAAGCTCGGCGACAAGCCTTTCCACGCCGACGACCAGCTGATCGCGCAGGCATGGATCTGGGCGTCGAAGAACGGTGGGGGCAAGGCGGCGATCGCGCCCGCGCGCGCCTATTTCGACCATGTGCTCGCCAACCGCCCGACGATCGGGCTCGAATTCGTGCCGCACGCGCCGGGCAAGGGGACGTCGGACTGCACCGACCGCTGGTGCTGGTGCGACGCGATCTTCATGGCGCCGCCGACCCTGCTCCGGATGAGCAAGGCGACGGGCGACAAACGCTATGCCGAGTTCGCGCACGAGGAGTTCAAGGCGACCACCGACTATCTCTACGATCCGGGCGAGAAGCTCTATTTCCGCGACAGCCGCTTCTTCGACATGCGCGATGCCAAGGGACGGAAATTATTCTGGAGCCGCGGCAACGGCTGGGTGATGGGCGGGCTGGTCCGCATGCTGCAGGCGATGGATCGGGGGGACCCCAAGCGGCCCTATTATGAAGGGCTGTTCAAGGCGATGGCGGCGAAGTTGCTGACCTTGCAGAAACCCGATGGCTATTGGTCGCCCTCGCTGCTCGACAGTGATCCGGGCACGCCGACCGAGACGAGCGGGACGGCTTTTTTCACCTATGCCTTCGCCTGGGGCGTCGATACCGGGCTGCTCGACCGCGCGGCCTATGAGCCCGCGGCGATCCGCGGCTGGAGCGCCGTGGTGCGCGGGGTGCAGAGCGACGGCATGCTCGGCTGGGTGCAACAGGTCGGCGACCGGCCCGACAGCGTCTCGGCGAAGGAGACGCAATTCTACGGCAGCGGGGCGTATCTGCTGGCGGGCAGCGCGATGTACGACCTGGCGCGGAAGCGCGGGCGGTATTGAGGGGGTTAGCGGTCGGTATGACCGCTGCAGGGTGGTGAATTGCCGTTGCCCCTTCTTCGTCATCCCGGACTTGATCCGGGATCCGCCTTTTTCTTCAAGACAAGGCAGACCCCGGGTCAAGCCCGGGGTGACGGTTGTGGACTAAGCCTATGTCGCGTTCCGCCCGTTTCCCGACATTCGTGCCGATCCCTCACAACCCCCAACATCCCGCGTTGACTCCAAGTTGTATGATAACTACTAAGTTGTCATACATTTAAGTTTGACACCGGTATCAACCGGGTCGCGTCGCCCGCGGCGGCACCACAAGGGGAGAGCAAAATGAGGTCATCGTCGCTACCGGTCATGCGCGCGGCGCTTCTGGCATCCGCCGCGCTGTTCGCCGCCGTGCCGGTTTCGGCGCAGGACGCGCCCGCGGGCGGCGAGGCTGAAAGCCAGCCGGTCGATCCGGTCGCTGCCGCGGTGGCCGCGACCGGAGATGACGCGATCCTCGTCACGGGAGTGCGCGCGACGCAGCGCAGCTCGATCGAGTTCAAGCGCGCCGCCGACGTCGTCGTCGACGGCCTCGTCAGCGACGAGATCGGCGCGACCCCCGACAATTCGATCGGCGACACGCTCGAACGCATCGTCGGCGTCTCGGCCGACCGCTTCAAGGGCAATGCCAACGAGCTGTCGGTGCGCGGGCTTGGTCCGACGCTCAGCTTCTCGACCTTCAACGGGCGCGAGGTGTCGACCGCGGGTCCCGACCGCTCGGTCGCCTTCCAGCAATTCCCGTCCGAACTCGTCAACGGCGTGCTCGTCTACAAGACCCAGCGCGCCGACTTCCTCGAAGGCGGCGTCGGCGGGGTGATCGAGCTGCGTTCGATGCGACCGCTCGACTATGGCAAGCGCCGCATCCAGTTCGAGATACGCGGCGATTTCCAGCCGCAGGACAATGACGTCTATCAGCACGACGGGCTCGGTTATCGCGCGAACTTCTCCTACACCGACCAGTTCGAAACCGGGTTCGGCGATATCGGCGTGTCGATCGGCTATCAGCGGCAGGACACGACGGCGCCCGAGGATTATTATAACGCGAATTCCACTTTCCAGCTCTGCAACACCTCGGCGAACAATCCCTTCCAGCTGACCGGATCGACCGCGGTGCAGACGGGCGCCGGCGCCAACCAGAATTGCACCAACGCCACCGGCCCGCGCAGCGCCGGCACGCCGCCGGTGGTGGTGGGCGAGACGCGCGGCGATCCCTATTTCGCCAATTCGTCGCGCAGCTTTCGCACCCAGGCGACTTCCGAGATACGCGACGGGCTGATCGGTGCGATCCAGTGGCGGCCCTCAAGCGATTTCGAGATCGCGATCGACGGCCAATATTCGAAGCGCGCCAGCCTTGAGGATCGCAACGTGCTGCAGATCACCGAGGGGCTGCGCGGCGTCCAGCCCTTGCTCATCGGCAACGGCAGCAACGGCTATTCGCCCGGCGCGCTGATGAGCTATCGCGGTAATTCGAACCTCGAGAACCAGCTCGAAACGCGCCAGCGCAACGAGGAATATATCGGCGGCGGGGTCAGCCTGATCTGGACCCCCGACCGTTGGAACATCGCCTTCGACGGCTCCTATTCGAACAGCCACCGCACCGAGACGCAGAAGCAGACGCGCATGCGCTCGACGCGGCGGGTCGGCTATACTTTGACCTATGTCGAGGATGACGTCGTGCCGGTGGTCGAATTCGACAATTTCGACATCGCCGACCATGGGCTGTTCCTCGCCAACGCCGCGAACGCGGTCTATGCGCGCAACCGCTTCGTCACCGACCGCAAGGACAGAATCTGGGCAGCCCGCCTCGACCTCGAACGCGAACTCGATGGCTTTATGACCTCGGTGAAATTCGGCGGGCGGGTGTCGGACCACCACCGCACCAACGACAATGCGCGCAACCGCGACCTCAACACGCTCGTCGCGATCGACGGCGTCAGCCCGGCGCAGCTGATCGCGCAAGCGAACCAGAACTGCCGCGTGCCCTTTACCACCTCGTCCTACATGCGGGGGATGGGGACGAACGTCACGCGCTGGGCGACGTTCGACAACGACTGCCTGTTCCGCACCTTCACCGGCAGCGACGACGCTTTGCCCTATCCCGCCGACGGCCGTGACCCGAGCGACATCGACGTGACCGAGCGCATCTATGCCGTCTATGCGATGGCCAATTTCGAGGCCGACATGGGCAGCGTGCCGGTCAGCGGCAATGTCGGCCTGCGCTGGGTCAAGACCGACATCAGCTCGACCGGCTTTCGCCAAGCCTATCGCCTGACCATCGACACGGTGGGCGACGATTATTCGATCGCGATCGATCCGACGCAGCCGCTGTCGACCAATATCGCCAAGGGCAGCTATGACTATTTCCTGCCCAGCGCGAACATCGGCTTCGACCTGTCGCAGGAGGTCAAGCTGCGCCTCGCGGCCTATCGCGCCATTGCGCGCTCGGGCATCGAAAGCTTCGGCGCGGGGATCAGCCTGACCCCGACGGTCGATGCCATCGGCGTCGACAATATCATCTTCAACGCGACCACCGGCAACCCGAAGCTCAAGCCGCTGCGCGCGTGGAACGTCGATGCCAGCCTGGAACTTTATGCGTCGAAAGACACGCTCGTGTCGGTCGCGGGCTATTATAAATGGGCGAAGGGCACGGTGATCGGCCGCTCCGAACCGATCCCGACCGACATCGCGGCAACGACGATCCGCGACGGCGGCGCGCCGGTGACCGAAAACATCACGATCAATCCCGTCGCGCCGTCGAACGATCTCGAGACGCGGCACCTCTACGGGGTCGAGGCGACCGCAAGTCACGCCTTCACCTGGCTGCCCGACCCGTTCGACGGTTTCGGGGTGCAGGGGTCGGTCAATCGCGCCTTCGCCAATTTCGAATATCCCGACACCTCGCCGATCGCCGCGCTGGTCGATCCAGCCAATCTGATCGGGCTGTCGAAATGGACCGCGAGCGGATCGCTGTGGTTCGAAAAATGGGGCCTCTCGCTGCGCGCGAACCTCCGCTACCGCTCGGGCTATTACAAGCCCAACGGCGGCACCAACCGCGAGATCCGCGGCGGCACCCATCTCAACCTGTCGGCGCAGTACGACCTGACCAGGAACGTCCAACTCAAGCTGCAGGCGCTCAACGTCACCGGCACCCCCGACATCATGGTCAAGGGCGGATACGACAGCATCGCCGAGGTGTCGCGCGGCGGCACGCAATATTTCTTCGGGTTCCGGGTCCGCCTGTGATCCGAACGCGCTTCAGGCCGGGCCGGCAGATCCTCCCGCTGGTCCTGGCCGCCGCCGCCGCCGCGATGCCATCCGCGGCGGCGGCTTTTTCTCCGGAGGGCGGCGCTGCCGTCTGCCGGGGCGAAGAAGGTTATGCGGCGGCGTTCGAAGGGCGACGTATCTTTGCGCTGCGCCCCGACGATCTGACCGCGATCAAGGCGGCCCTGCCGTCGGACCCGGTGATTGCCGAGGCCTATCACGAGCTGATCGCGCGCGCCGACAAGGCGCTGGCGGCGAAACCCGCCTCGGTGATGGACAAGCGCAGTATTCCGGTGTCGGGCGACCGCCACGACTATGTCAGTCTCGCGCGCTATTGGTGGCCCGATCCCGCCAATCCCGAGGGTCGCTATGTGCGCCGCGACGGGGATACCAATCCCGACGTCGAATCGAACCGCTTCGACCGCGTGGCACTCAGTCGCATGGCGCGCGAGGCCGATACGCTCGCGCTCGCTTATTATTACAGCGGCGAGGCGAAATATGCCGCTGGTGCGGCGCGCGTCGTGCGCACCTGGTTCCTCGACCCCGCGACCGCGATGAACCCGGGGCTCGACTATGCGCAGGCGGTGCCGGGCGTGTCGAACGGCCGCCCCGAGGGCGTGCTCGACGGCGCCGCCTTTATCGGGGTGATCGACGCGGTCGGGCTGTTCGCGCCGTCGGGCGCGCTGACGGTGCAGGAAAATGCGGCGCTGGAAGCCTGGTTCGGGCGGCATCTCGACTGGATGCTCAAGAGTGCGAACGGCAAGGCCGAGGGCGCCAAGCGCAACAACCACGGCCTGTGGTACGACGCGCAGGTCGCGCGCTTCGCGCTGTTCGCGCGCCGGCCCGATGTCGCGCAGCGCGTCGTCGCAGCCTTTCCGAAAGGGCGCCTCGCGAGGCAGGTCGATGCGCAGGGCGCGCTGCCCGAGGAGCTGACGCGCACGCGCAGCTTCCATTATTCGCTCTACGCCTTGGACGCGGCCTATGGCGTCGCCGACAGCGCCGCCTGCCTCGGCGTCGATCTCTACAGCGCCGAGAAAAAGGGGCGCTCGCTGCGCCGGGCGACCGACTATGTCGCCGCATATCGCGGGCGCGCCGCCGACTGGCCGTACAAGGAAGGGCGCTGGCCCGCCGAGGCGCTCGACGAACTGCTCGTGCGCGCCGATGCGGCGTGGGGGCCGGGCGCCTATCCGCGCGCGGTCGCGGGCGACCTCGCGCTGCGTCATCGGGCGCGCTAGGGCAGGGCATGATCGCGCGCCGCGCCTTGCTGTTCGCCACGCTGCTCGCTTGGCCGGCGGCGGTGATGGCGCGCGGGGGCGGTTTCGATATCGCGGCGATCGAGCGCGCGCGGGTGGTGCCGCGGGCTTTGGCGCTGCTGGGCGAAGAGCCGCGCACGATTGCCGCTGTCCCTGCGCCGCGCAGCCCGGCGGGACGGCACGATTATTATTCGGAGGGCGACTATTGGTGGCCCGACCCGGCCAATCCCGGCGGTCGCTATATCCGCCGCGACGGGCGGTCGAACCCTGACAAGTTCGACGGGCATCGCGATGCGCTGATCGCATTCGGGCGCACCGTGCCGATGCTCGCCGCCGCGTGGAAGCTGACGCGCGAGGATCGCTTCGTCGCAGCGGCGATACGCCACCTGGAGGCATGGTTTGTTGATCCGGCGACGCGGATGAACCCCGATCTGAACCATGCGCAGGCGATCATCGGTGTGAACCAGGGCCGCGCCATCGGGGTGATCGACACGCTGCAGATCGTCGAAGTCGCGCGCGCGGCGCAATGCTTCGCCGAGGCCGGGGCGCCGGGCTACGCCGCGATCCGCGCAGGGGTCGAGGGGTGGTTTGCGGCCTATCTCGACTGGCTGTTGACCTCGCCCTTCGGGATCGAGGAGCGCGACCAGAAAAACAACCATGGCAGCTGCTGGCTGCTCCAGGCCGCGTCTTTTGCCGCGCTGCTCGGCCGCAAGGATGTGCTGGCCGATGCGCGGCAGCGGCTCCAGACGGTGATCATCCCGAACCAGGTCGAGCCCGACGGGCGCCAGCCGCTCGAACTCGCGCGCACCAAGCCTTATGCCTATGCGCTGTTCAACCTCGACGTGCTCGCCGCGACCGCGTGGTTGCTGGACGGAGGGAAGGGCGACCTGATCGCCTGGGCGACGCCTGACGGCCGCTCGATCGGTAAGGCGGCGGCGTGGATGGCGCCCTATATCGCCGACAAGAGCGCATGGCTGCTGCCGCCCGACATCGAATATTGGGACGGCTTCCCGGTCCGCCAGCCGAGCCTGCTCTTCGCCGGGCTCGCGCTCGGCCGCGACGATTGGCTTGCGCTGTGGAACCGACTCGATGCCGATCCGGCAACGGGCGAGGTCGTGCGCAACTTCCCCGTTCGCCAGCCGATCCTGTGGCTGCCCGATCCGAATAGCGATCCCTTGTCAGCCCCTTAGCCCGGCCAGCCGAACTTCGAGGTTGTCATACAAGTTTTTTCTTGACAGGATGGATGCGAAACTCGATCATGCTGACACCGGTTACCAAGATCGGGGCACAAGAAACTGAAAACCAAAAAGGGCCGCCGCGCGCGTGACGCGGAATCGAGCGGCGAGGGTGGAGAGACGACATGGCTATCGGAGCGACGCGCGGCACATTTTTCCTGGCACGGCTGGCTTGCGGGGTTTCGCTCGCGGCGCTGACGATGGCGCCCGCCTTCGCGCAGGACGCGGCGCCGGCGCCCGAGGAAGAGATCGTCGTCAGCGGCATCCGCGCCTCGCTCGAACAGGCGGCCGAGATCAAGCGCGAGGCCGACCAGGTTGTCGACGTCATCACCGCCGAGGATGTCGGCAAGCTGCCCGACGCCAACGTCGCCGAGGCACTGCAGCGCGTCACCGGCGTGCAGATCACCCGCGTCTTCGGTGAGGGCCAGTCGGTGTCGGTGCGCGGTTTGCAGCAGGTCCGCGTCGAGGTCGACGGGCGCACTTTGCTCGGCTGGTCCGCCCGCCTGTCGCCGCCCGAGAACGACCAGCTCGGCCGCTCGTCAGGCCTCGACTCGGTGCCGTCCAGCCTGTTCGGCCGCCTCGAAGTGCGCAAATCGCCGCTCGCGAGCCAGGCCGAGGGCGGGCTCGGCGGCACGGTCAATCTCGTCACGCCCAAGCCGCTGAGCTTCAAAGAACCGACGATATCGGTCCGCGCGCAGGGCGTCTATTCGGAGAATAGCGACAAGTTGGAGCCCGCCATCACCGGCTTCGCGACGACGAAGTTCGCCGACGGGCGCATCGGCATCATGCTCGCGGGCGAATATCAGAAGCGCACTTCGACGACGCAGACCTTCGAGCGCAACAATTTCCTGGGCCGCACCTACACCGGTACCGGCGGCGGGGCGTTCCCGACCCCGGTGCTGCTGCAATATGAGCAGTTCACCGTCGACCGCTCGCGGCTTGGGCTGAACGGCGCGATCCAGTTCGAGGTGACCCCCGAGTTCACGATTACCGCCGACGCGCTCTATTCGAAGCTCAAGACCGGGCGCCGCCAGGACTTCTTCGCCTTCCGCCTGCCTACCGGCAGCAACCCCGTGACCAACCGCGTCGTCGAGGACGGCATGGTCGTCGCGGGCAACGCCAATGGCACGGTCACCACCGCGGGGCAGATCCGCAACGAGCCGACCGAAAGCTTTCTCTATGGCCTCAACGGCAAATATGAGGGCGACAATGGCCTGACGATCGAGGCCGACGGCTATTACAGCAAGGGCACGATCGACCAGACGATCCAGATCATCACGCTGCAGGCGACCGCGCCGGTCCCCGGCGCCTTCGACTTCCGCGATCAGACCATTCCGTCGCTGACGCTCGGCGGGACCTTCGACCCCACGAACTACGCGTCCTACAATCCCGCCAACAATGGCGTGCGCAGCAACCGGCTGATCGGGCTGCTCGAGGAATGGACCGGCAAGCTCGACGTCAGCTACGAGACCGCGGGCGGCGTCACCATCTCGGCAGGCGCGCGCTACACCGACCTCCACGCGCGCTCGAACGCCTTCCGCAGCCAGGTCACCCCGACGCGCGCCGAGATCGAGCCGTTCCTCAAGCCGATCGACATGGCGGATTTCCTGCCCGACATAGCGGGCACCTTCCCGCGCAGCTTCCTCAGCACCGCGCCGACCTTCGACTATGTCTTCACCCGCGCGCAGGCCGCCGAGCCAAACCCCAACGCCAATGGGCTGTCGACCTTGCTGCCGAACCTCCAGCGCGACTATGATTTCAGCGAAAAGACGCTCGCGGGCTATCTGATGGTGTCGGGCGAGGGCGAGATCGCGGGCATCCCGTACAAGGCCAATGCCGGGGTGCGCATCGCGTCGACGCGGCTGTCGGTCGACTCCTATGTCAATGTCGGCACCGTCAGCACGCTGCGCAACGACCAGAACCGCTACACCAATGTGCTGCCCAGCGCGAACATCGCCTTCACCGTCACCGATGATTTCCTTGTCCGCGTCTCGGCGTCGCAGACGATGCAGCGCGCGTCGATCGCCGACCTCGCGCCCTCGACCTTCTTCAACGCGACGAACCTTTCGGTCACCGGCGGCAATGTGAATCTCGAACCGCCGATCTCGACCCAGGCCGACATCAGCTTCGAATATTATACGGGCAAAAGCTCGCTCATCTCGGGCGCCTTCTTCTACAAGGACGTCCAGAATTTCATCGCCAGTTTCGTGACCACGGGCGTCGACACCAACCTTGACCCGCAAGGCCGCGAGCTCACCTTCTCGCGCCCCGAAAATCTGTCGAGCGCGCGGATCAAGGGGTTCGAGGTCGGGGTGCAGCAATTCTTCGACTTCCTGCCGTCGCCGCTCGACGGTTTCGGCATCATCGCCAATTACACCTATTCGGACTCGCAGGATGCCGCGGGCTTTCCGCTCGTCGCGGTGTCGAAGAACAGCTACAACCTCGTCGGGCTGTACGAGAAGGGGCCCTTCTCGGCGCGCCTCGCGTACAACTACCGCGACGAGGCGGTGTTCGAATTCTCCGAAGGGCGGCCAAGCTTCGTCGGGTCGCGCTCGCAGCTCGACGCGCAGCTCGGGTTCGACATCACCGACAATTTCGCCTTGTCGCTGCAGGCGCAGAACCTGATGCCCAGGAAGTCGGCGACGAGCGAGTATAGCAATTTCAATCAGACGGCGCTCAACAGCTATGCCTTGTCCGAGCGCCGCTTCTCGGTCGGGCTGCGCGCGAAATTCTGATCCGCGCGGCACGGCGGCGCCTTCTCCACTGGAGCGCCGCCGTGCTGCCGGGCCGGGCAAATGAGGAAGTGATTTGATGAAGCCGTTCCGGCGCGCCAGCTGCCTTGCCCTGTCGGCGTCGATGCTTTGCGTGTTGCCCGCCCAGGCCGAGCCGCTGCCGAAGATACTGGCCGACCGCGCGACGATCGCCGCGAACCCGCTGCCCGATTTTTCCTATGCGGGATATGGTTTCGGCCTCGCACCGATCCCCGACGATGCGGGCACTGTCGTCGATATCACGGCATATGGCGCGATCTCCGACGACGGGCTCGACGACAGCCAGGCGGTGCTGCGCGCGCTCGCAGCCGCGAATGCCGTCAAGGGCAAGGTGACTCTCCGTTTCCCCAAGGGGCGCACGCAGATCACCGAAATCTTGCGCATTTCGCGCAGCGACATCGTCCTCGATGGCGCGGGGGCGGGGCAGGGCGGCAGCGAGCTCTGGTTCCCGCGGCCGCTAAAGATCATCGACAAGACCGCCGACTATGACGAGCTGCGCGACTATCTGGTGCGCGAGAAGAAGCAGCAGGTCGAGCCCGAGCATAATATCGACTATCTGTTCACCGAATATAGCTGGGCCGGGGGGATGATCTTCGTTGCGCCCGCGGGCAGCCGCCCGGTGTCCTACGACGGCAGCAAGGATGTGCGCGACCCGGTGCTGGCGAACGGCGCGGCGGGCAAGCAGTTCACGCGCGAGCTGACCGTCGACGATGCGTCGAAGCTGCGCGTCGGCAACGTCGTCCAGCTGCAATGGTTTTCGGTCGACGGGCCGAAGAGCCAGATATTGAAGTCGCTCTATGGCGACACCGACCTGCCGATCGGCTCGCACCACTGGACCTCGCCCGACCGGCCGGTGGTGGTGCAATCGACGCGCATCGCCGCGATCAAGGGCAGGAAGGTGACGCTCGGCGATCCGCTGCTCCACGATGTGCGCGCGGATCAGCCCGCGGTCCTCGCGCAGTGGCAGCATCTGACCAACGTCGGCATCCAGAACCTCCGCCTGCAATTCCCCGAGGCGCCGTCCTTCGGCCATCATTTGGAGCAGGGCTACAACGGCATCTACATGACGGGGGTGTTCGACGGCTGGGTCCGCGACCTCGTCATCGATCGCTCGGACAGCGGCATCCTCACCGACAATGCGGCGAGCCTGACGATCGCCAATGTCACCACCACCGGCGACCGCCGCGCGCATTATTCGGTGCATGTCGGGTCGGCGCACAATGTGCTGGTCAAGGACCTCAGGGTCGAGAACCCCGTCATCCATCCGCTCAGCGTTAACACGCGCTCGACGCGCGCGGTGTTCCTGCGGCCGGAGGTGATGAAGGACGCGATCATCGACCAGCATAGCGGGTCGAACCACCAGAATCTGTTCGACCAGATCGTGATGCACATCGATCCCAAGCAGGCGAAGGGCGCGTGGGGCTATCAGCTGTGGGTCGGCGGCGGCGCGCCTTATTGGAAGCCGGGGCACGGGCTGTACAACACTTTGTGGAATGCGCGGCTGGTGATGCCCGAAGACGTGCCGGGCGACGCGACGGTGACGATTTCGAGCGGGCTCGAAGGGCCGGGCGAGCGCATCGTCGGGCTGCACGCGAACCGCAAGATAACGATCGAATATAACCCCGCGCCCTATATCGAGGCGACCGGGCAGGCGCTGGGCGCCGTGCCGTCGCTCTACGACTGGCAATTGGCGCGCCGCCGCCGATGATCGACATGGGGGCGGCCAGCGAACAGGAGAGCATTGCGCGGGCCTTCGTCGCGGCGCGGACGGCGGGCAGTGCACTCGCCGCCTATCCGGGCGCGATGCCCACGACGCTTGCCGAGGCGTACCGGATCCAGGACGCCGCTATCGCGCGGGACGGGCGGCGGATCGGCGGCTGGAAGGTCGGGCGGATTGCACCCGAGCTGGTCGAGACCTACGGTGACCACCGGATAGCGGGTCCGATCTTCACCGACGAGATCGCCGAAGATGGCGCGGCGATGCCGGTCTTTGCCGACGGCTTCGCGGCCGCCGAGGCCGAAGTGCTGCTGCGCTTCGGCGAGGTCGGTGACGGCGATTACGATATCGATACGGTGCGCTGCTGCATCGAAGAGGTGCGCACCGGGATCGAGATCGCCAGCTCGCCCTTCGCCGAGATCAACGGGCACGGTCCCGCGGTCACTGCGTCGGACTATGGCAACAACAAGGGGCTGGTGCTCGGGCCACCGATCCACGACTGGCGCACCCGGGATCTGATCGCGATGCCGGTCGAGTTCCGCATCGATGGCGAGGTTGTCGGAGCTGCGACGATGGAGACGATGCTCGACGGGCCCTTCGGTTCGGCGCTGTTCCTGATCCGCAACCGCCGCGCGCGCGGCATCGCGATCGCGCCGGCGACCTGGGTCTCGGCGGGCGCGATCACCGGTGTGCACGAAATCCGCCCCGGCCAGCGCGCCGAGGCGCTGTTCGACGGACATATCCGCGTCGGCTGCATCATCGCCGCGGCCTGAGCGCTGCCGACTACCTATTCTTGCACGGCGGCGGCGCATCTTCGCGCGAATCATAGTAGGCGAGGGCGATGTCCGACCTTCTCCCTCCCGTCCCCGCCACGCTGCCCATCGGGGCGAGCGGCCTGTCCGTCTTCCCCGTCGCCTGGGGCATGTGGCGCTTCGCCGACAATGACGTCGCGGCGGGCCGCGCGCGGGTCGAGGCGGCGCTCGCAGCCGGGGTCACATTGTTCGACACCGCCGACGTCTATGGCGCCGACACCGCGGGCGGCTTCGGCGCCGCCGAAGAATTGCTGGGGCAGGTCTTCGCCGAAGCCTCGGGGCTGCGCGACCGGATGGTGCTGGCGACCAAGGGCGGGATCATCCTCGGCACTCCCTATGATTCGAGCGCCTCCTATCTCGCCGGGGCGATCGACGCGTCGCTGGCGCGGCTCGGCGTCGAGCATGTCGACCTGTGGCAGGTCCATCGTCCCGACCTGCTGACGCACCCGCAGGAGGTCGCGCGCGCGATCGAAGATGCGCATGCGGCGGGCAAGATCGGCGCGATCGGCGTGTCCAATTTCACCCCGGCGCAGACCGCGGCGCTCGCGGCGCATCTGTCGCTGCCGATCGTCAGCCACCAGAGCGAATTTTCGCCGCTGACGCTGAACCCGCTGTTCGACGGCGTCTTCGACCAGTCGATGGAACGCGGCATGGCCTTCCTCGCCTGGTCGCCGATGGGCGGCGGGCGGCTCGGCGATCCCGGCGACGAACGCGGCCGCGCGGTCGCGGCGCTGCTCGACGCCAAGGCGGCCGAGCATGGCGTGTCGCGCGTGGCGGCGACTTGCAGCTGGATCCTCGCACATCCCGCGCGCCCGATCCCGATCGTCGGCACGCGCCAACCCGAGCGGATCGGCGCGATCGCCGACGCACTCAAACCGCGCTGGACGCGCGCCGAATGGTACGCCGTGCTACAGACCTCGATGGGCGAAAATCTGCCCTAGCCGTCCCAGACCTGCGCATAGAGCATCGCCATCTCGTCGGCGTCGGGCACGCGCGGGTTGTTCGCGGGCGATCCCGACGCCGCGGCCTGCGCGCACATCGTCGGGACCAGCGCCTCCCAGCGCGCGGCGTCGATGCCCCAGGCCGCGGGCCCGGGCACTTCGAGCTCGCGGTTCAAGGCCCCAAGCTCGTCGAGCAGCCGCGCCACCGCCGACTGGTCGCCTTCGGCCTCGTCGGCGATGCCCATCGTGCGCGCGCAGTCGCCATAGCGGTGGAGCGCCGCGGGCGCCGACCAAGCGGTCACCGCAGGCAGCAGCATCGCGTTCGACAGCCCGTGCGGGACGTGGAAATGCGCGCCGATCGGGCGGCTCATCCCGTGCACCAGCGCGACCGAGCTGTTCGAGAAAGCGATGCCCGCCTGTGTCGCGCCGAGCATCATCGCCTCGCGCGCGGCGGCGTCCAGCGGGTCGGCGCAGACGCGGCGCAGGTTGGGCGCGAGCGCGCGCATCGCGAGCAAGGCCATGCCGTCGCTGAACGGATTGGCGCGCTTCGACACATAGGCCTCGATCGCATGGACCAGCGAGTCGATGCCGGTGTCGGCGGTCAGCCTTTTGGGCTTGGTGAAGGTCAGTTCATAATCGACCAGCGCCGCGACCGGCAGATAGGCGAGGCCGGGGCAGAGCATCTTTTCGTCGGTGACCTCGTCGGTGATGATCGTGAAGCGCGTCGCCTCCGACCCCGTGCCCGCGGTGGTCGGGATGGCAATGATCGGCAGCCCGGGTTCGTCCTGCACGTGCGGCGCCTTATAGTCGGCCATCGCACCGCCGTGCTTCGCGAGAAGCGCGATCGCCTTGGCGCTGTCGAGCGGGCTGCCGCCGCCGAAGCCGACGACGCAGTCGTGCTCGGCTTCGCGGAGGAAGGCGAGGCCCGTGTCGATCGAGGCGACCGTGGGATCGGGGACCGTGTCGGCAAAGACGCGCGCGGCGATCCCTGCCTTTGCCAGTTCGTCCGCGAGTTCCGCGACGCGCCCGCTGGTCGCGAGGTAGCTGTCGGTGACGATCAGCGGCCGCGACAGGCCGAGCGCGGCCAGCACCTCTGGCAGCTGCTTCGACGCGCCGCCGCCGATGCGCAAAATGCGGGGCAGGGCGATGCTGGCGATACTCATGGACCTCTCCCGGCGAACGTCGCGCGATCCTAGCTTCATCGCACCGTCATGCAAATTGCCCAGACTCTCACCGTCCGGTCTATCTTGATCTTGACACCGGTTACCATGATCCGTAGCACGATCTTCAACCAGCAACATCAGCGAGGATGCCCCCGATGTTTTCCAAGACCTATTACGCCACCCATCCCGTGATGATGGAGGAGGTGTCGAACGCCGAACTGCGCGACCGCTATCTGATCCAGGATCTGTTCCGCACCGGCGAATGCGTGCTCAACTATACCCACGCCGACCGCTTCGTCATCGGCGGTGTCGCCGTCGGTTCGGCACCGGTCAAGCTGCCGGCGCAGACCGAGCCGCCGTCGGCGGCGGGGCATCCGTTCCTCGAGCGACGCGAGCTCGCGATCGTCAATGTCTCGTCGGTTCCCGGCACCGTCACCGTCGACGGCGAGAGCTTCACGCTCGGCAACAAGGACTGCCTCTACGTGACGATGGGCGCGACCGACGTCGAGTTCGCCGGCGAAGGCGCGCGCTATTATCTCGCGTCGTGCCCGGCGCATAAGGCGTTCACCACGCGCAAGCTAGGCATTGCCGACGCCAACAAGCTCGATCGCGGTAGCCTCGCCGAATCGAACGAGCGCGCGATCTACCAGCTCGTCATCCCGGGCGTCTGCGACAGCGCGCAGCTCGTCATGGGGCTCACCGTGCTCAAGGAGGGGAGTGTGTGGAACACCATGCCCCCCCACATCCACGAGCGCCGCAGCGAGATTTATTTCTATTTCGAGCTCGACAATGTCGACACCGACCGCGTGATGCATTTCATGGGCGAGGGCGAAGCCACGCGCCACATCGTGATGCAGAATGAGGAAGCAGTGATCTCGCCGCCCTGGTCGATCCATATGGGCGCGGGGACCAAGGCCTATGCCTTCATCTGGGCGATGGCGGGCGAGAATCAGGATTATACCGACATGAACGTCCTCGATATCTGCCAGCTGTCGTAAGGAGCGCTCCCGTTCTTTTCGTCACCCTGAACTTGTTTCAGGGCCCATGGCCGGACCTTTTCAAAAGCGCCGCGCCGGACGAGAAGGCAGGCCATAGATGCTGAAACAAGTTCAGCATAACGAGAGGATGAGACGAACGATGCAATTGTTCGACCTGACAGGAAAAGTGGCGCTGGTCACCGGCGCCAACACCGGCATCGGGCAGGGCATCGCGCTCGCGCTCGCCGAAGCCGGCGCCGACATCGCCGCCGCGGGCCGCTCGCCCGCCGACGAGACCGTTGGCAAGGTGCGCGGGCTGGGACGCAAGGGCGAGAATTTCGCCGCCGACCTGTCGAGCTTCGGCGCGGTGCAGCCGCTGGTCGATGCGGTGCTTGCCGAGTTCGGGCGGATCGATATCCTCGTCAACAATGCCGGCATCATCCGGCGCGCCGACGCGGTCGATTTCACCGAGGAAGATTGGGACGCGGTGATGGACACCAATCTCAAGACGCTCTTCTTCCTCTGCCAGGCCGTCGGTCGCCACATGATCGCGCGCGGTAGCGGCAAGATCGTCAACATCGCCTCGATGCTGACCTTCCAGGGCGGCATCCGCGTGCCGAGCTATACCGCGTCGAAATCGGGCGTCGGCGGGCTGACCAAGCTGCTCGCGAACGAATGGGCGGCAAAGGGCGTGCAGGTCAATGCGATCGCGCCTGGCTATATCGCGACGAACAACACCGCCGCGCTCCAGTCGGACGAGACGCGCAACCGCCAGATCATGGAGCGCATTCCGGCGGGGCGCTGGGGCGATCCCAAGGATATCGGCGGGGCCGCGGTGTTCCTTGCGTCCAGCGCGTCGGATTATGTGCAGGGCCATATCCTCGCGGTCGACGGCGGCTGGCTCGCACGCTAAATTTGAATGATATGGACCGCGGCAGGCGGCGAAGGGAGTGGGATGGCGGAGGGTAAACTCGTCTTTTTCGGCGAATTGCTGATCCGCCTGACCGCGCCCGGCAACGAATTGCTGATGCAGTCGCCCGCGCTGTCGCTCCATGTCGGCGGCGCCGAGGCGAATGTCGCGATCGGGCTCGCGCATCTCGGCCATGATTGCGCGATGATCGGCAGGGTTCCTTCCAACGCTCTGGGTCGCGGAGCAGTGGCGGCGGTGCGCGGCGCAGGCGTCGATTGCACCGCCGTCACGTCCTATCCGGGGCGCATGGGCCTCTATTTCCTCAGCGTCGGCGCAGGGCTGCGCGCGTCCGAGATCGTTTACGACCGCGCGGGGTCGAGCTTCGCGGCGACCGGGCCCGAGGATTATGATTTCGATACGTTGCTGGCCGGCGCGAAGCTGCTCCACCTGTCGGGCATCACCCCCGCGCTCGGACCGCGCTCGGCCGAGGCGGCGCTGGCGGCGGCGCGCGCAGCGAAAAGGCTCGGCGTGCCGGTCAGCTTCGATGGCAATTACCGCGCGATGCTGTGGGAGGCATGGGACAGCGATCCGCGCGCGGTCCTGTCCGAGCTGATCGGCCTCGCCGACATCCTCTTCGGCAACCATCGCGACCTGTCGCTGGTGCTGGGCCGGGAGTTCAGCGGCGAGGGCGAGGACCGGCGGCGCGAAGCCGCGGACGCGGGCTTTGCGGCTTTCGCGGGCCTCAAGCTGATCGCCTCGACCGCGCGGCACACCGTGTCGGCGGACCATCACCGCATCGCCGCGCGCGTCGACCTGCGCGGCGAGGCGCATCAGACCGACGAGATCGACGTCACCGGCATCGTCGACCGCATCGGGGCGGGCGATGCCTTCGCCGCGGGGGTGCTCCACGCGCATCTGCGTGGCGGCGACGCCCGGGCAATGGCCGACAGCGGGCTGGCGCTCACCTGCCTCAAACATAGCTTGCCCGGAGATGCGAGCCGCTTTAGCCAAGCGGATATCGACGCGTTTCATGGGGGAGGGCTCGATGTCCGGCGCTGACGGGTTCGACCGACGCACCATCCTTGGCGGACTTGCCGCCGCAACCTTCCTGCGGCCAGGCGCCGCGCGGGCCGACATGCCCGTGAACATCTGGGCCGAGGCGCCGGCAGGGCGCTATTCTTCGGTGTCACCCACCGAGTTCACCGCGATCCGTTACGGTCAGAAACCGCGGCGCTTCGAGGCGCCGGTCGCGGCGCCCGATCATGGCGACGTCTATCAGGCCGGCAAGCTGATCCCCAGCTGCCCGCAGGCGGGCGATCACTATGCGCAGCAGGATGAGGACTGCCTGTTCCTCGACGTCTTCACTCCCGGGATGACGCCGCTCGCGAAACAGAAATTGCCCGTCATGGTCTATTTCCACGGCGGCGCTTATTCGAGCGGCTCGGTCGCCGATCCGCTCAACCATGGCGTGCATCTCGCGAGCAAGGGTGTCGTGGTCGTCACGGTCAACCACCGCCTCCACGCGCTCGGCTATCTCTATCTGCCCGATCGTTTCCCCGACAGCGGCAACGCCGGGCAGCTCGACCTGATCCTCGCGCTCAAATGGGTGCAGCGCAACATCGCGGCCTTCGGCGGCAATCCCGCCAATGTCACCCTGTTCGGCCAGTCGGGCGGCGGCGCGAAGATTGCGACCTTGATGGCGATGCCCGAGGCGGCGGGGCTGTTCCACAAGGCGATCACGATGAGCGGGCAGCAGGTCACTGCTTCGGGGCCGATCAACGCGGCGAAACGCGCCGAGGCGTTCCTCGCCAAATTGGGCAGGGACGTCGATCCCGCGACTGCGCCGGTCGAGCAGTTGGTCGCGGCGCTGTCGGCGAGGGATCCGGTCATCGGCGGCAATGTCTATATGGGGCCGGTGCTCGACATGAAGCATCTGGCGCGGCATCCCTTCTGGCCCGATCCGGCGCCGCAGTCGCTGGCGATCCCGATGATGCTCGGCAACACGGCGATGGAGACGCGCGCCTTCTACGCCGCCGACGGCAAGCAGCTTTCGGGCCTCACCTACGACGATCTCGCGGTGCGCATCGGTCCCGAGATGCGCGTCGATATCGATCCGGTGTGGGTCGTCGGCCAGTTCCGGACGCGCTATCCCGGCGCGCAGCCGCTCGAGCTGTTCCACCGCATCGTCACCGCGGCGCGCAGCTGGCGCGGGCAGGTCGAGGAGGCCGAGGCGCGCGCGCGGGCCGGCGCGCCGGCCTTCGTCTACCAGCTCGACTATATGGACGCGAAGCATGCCGACGATATCGCGCTGGTCTTCGGCACGGGTCCCGACCAGTCGACGTGCAAGCATCAGGTGAGTGCGGCGATGATGACCGCCTTCACGCGTTTTGCGAAGACGGGCAATCCGGGCTGGCCCGCTTATGACCTGAAGCGCCGCCGCACGATGATCTTCGACGCTTACGCCCGCGTCGAGGACAATCCGCGCGGGTGGGAACGCGAATTGTTTGCGCGCGTGCCCTATATCCAGCCGGGCAGCTAGACGATCTTCCTCGCGCCGAGCCAGTTCCACAGCAGCTCGGGCCAGATCGCGATGGGAAGGCCGGCGGTCCTCATCAGCCCGAAACCATGGCCGCCCTCGGCGAAATAATGGGCTTCGCACGGGGCACCGATCACGCGCGCGGCGGCGTGGAGACGAAGGCTGTTCTCGACCTTGACGACCGCATCGTCCTCTGTGTGGAGGACAAACAGTGGCGGCATGTCGGCGCGGACCTGCCGCTCGGGCGAGTATAGCGCCTCTTGTGCGGCGTCGGGGGCGGGGCCGAGCAATTTCTCGCGGCTGACCGCATGCGCGATGGCCGGGTCCATCGACACGACCGGGTAGATGGCCGTCAGCGCCTCGGGGCGCGCCGACAGAGTGTCGGCGGCATCGACGGCTGTATAGACCTGCGCGTCGAAGCGCGTGAGCAGGCTCGTCGCGACATGGCCGCCCGCCGAGAAGCCACCGAAGGCGACGCGCGCAGGGTCGATCCCATCGAGGCTGGCCCGGCTGCGCACCAGCCGCACCGCGCGCTGCGCATCGGCGAGCGGGACGTTCGAACGGTCGGCCCAGCCGTCGCCGGGCAGGCGATAGAAAAGCACATAGACGGTGACGCCGCGGTCGCGCAGCCAGCGTGCGAGTTCATAGCCTTCCTTGTCGATCACGACATAGCGATAGCCGCCGCCGGGGGCGAGGATGACCGCGGCCCCATTGGGCTTGGCGGGGCGGAAGATGTCGAGGCGCGGGCGGGTGATGCCCTGCAGCATGCGGTCGCTGGCGTCAGGGTCGTCGCTGCGCTGGACGGTGCTTTCGACGAGGCCCGGAGGAATGGCGAGATGACCGTCGGGCCAGAGAGCGATGCTGGCGTCGGGCACGAGGCCGGCGGGCCGCGTCCATGGTGCCTTCGCCTGCACCGTCGCCGCGCTTGCGAGTGGCAGCGCCAGCCCGACGGCGAGCAAGGCGCGGCGATCGAACGTCACGCCGCTACTCCGCCAGCTTGTTCGGATAGGCGATGATCAGCACCAGCGGCGCGTCGCCGGTCTGGCGGATGCCGACCTTCGCCCCCTTGTAGAGCCACGCGGCCATGCCTTCGCGCAATTCCTTCTCCTCGCCGTCGGAATGGACGACGCCGGTGCCCGACAGGACATAATAGATTTCGTCATGGTCGATCGGGTGGACGCCGATGGCTGCGTCGATATGCAGCGCGCGCTTGCGGAACTCGAAGCTGCGCGGCGCGGGCACCGCGTCGCTGATCCGGTACGCCGTCGACATACCGATCGCGCCGTGCGGCGGGGCTTCCTCGCGCACCGTGGCGGCCTCGTCGATGACGACCATCGCGGGCGCGCCCGCGGCGAGCAGCGCGGCCAGCAGCATGGTCATGGCGCGCTCCGCGACGCGCGGTCGCGCGGCGAGAGCGCTTCCTGCGGCATCGGCGCGGTCTGGCCGGGATAGAGGCCCGATCTGGGCTCCATCGTCGCCAGGTCCCATTCGGCCTCGACGAAGGGCGCGTGGACCGCTTCCTTG
The DNA here is from genome assembly GCF_058806755.1 of Sphingopyxis sp. GW821-FHT12F08. Taxonomy (NCBI): domain Bacteria; kingdom Pseudomonadati; phylum Pseudomonadota; class Alphaproteobacteria; order Sphingomonadales; family Sphingopyxidaceae; genus Sphingopyxis; species Sphingopyxis sp. GW821-FHT12F08. The sequence goes on along the minus strand of NZ_JBXAQA010000002.1, from coordinate 133,873 downwards.
ACCGGCGGATAGCCGCTGACTTGCTTCTCGTCGTCGATCACCTCGCCGCGCCCTTCGGCGACGAAGAAGAGTACGCGGATTTCCTCGCCATCGCGCGCCCACGGCCGCGCACCCGCGGTCGCAAGGACCGAGGTTTCGACGTCGCGCACCGGCAGGATCTTGTAGCCGGCCAAGGGCGCGAGCGGCGCCTTGGCGCGGATCAGCTGCGCGCGCGTCTCGCCGTAACGGCCGAATTCGGGGAGCGCCTCGCCGTGGCGGTCGACCGCCAGATTGTCCTTGCCATAATATTCGAGGTCGCCGTCGCCGCCGAGCATCAGGAAGGGCAGCCGCGCATCGGTGTCGTTGCCGCCGCGCATCACATTGCCGATCGCGGTGATCTGCCCCGCCACATAGTCATGCCCGATCCATTCGAGCGCCATGAGGTTGTAGTGCACCGCGCGGTGCTGCGGGTTATAGATCAGATTGTTGATCATCAGTGCCTGCCCGCCGCCCTTGATCAGCGGGTTGCGCTCGACATTATGCGCCCAGAGGTTGCGGTAGAAGACGATGCCCGTCGCATTGTCGTGGATCAGCGATCCCTTGCTGTGCTCGCCCTTGGGATGGCTCGCGTCGGCAAGACCTTCGGCGGCGAGATTGTTCGAAAAGGTGATGTTGCGGCTGGTGCCGGCGCGCCACTCCTCGACGCTCGTGCCCGTGAAGCGCGGACCCGATGCCGACATATTCTCGTCGATCCCCCACATCAGCGTGCAATGATCGACGATGACATTGTGCGCCGCGACGGTCGAGAAGGTGTCGGCCTCCCACCCGCTCCGCTTGGGCTGGCCGTCGACCCCGGTGAAGACGCGCAGGTGGCGAATCACGACGTCGTGCGTCTTCACGTCGATGCCGGTGCGGATCAGCGTGATGCCGGGTCCGGGCGCGGTCTGGCCGGCGATGGTCAGGAAGGGATGTTTGATCTCGATGCCCTGGCGTCCCATGTCGATCACGCCGCCGACCTCGAACACGATGATGCGGGGGCCCGGCGTCTCGATCGCCGCCTTCAGCGATCCCGGACCGTCGGGCGCGAGCGTCGTCACGCGCAATATCTTGCCGCCGCGACCGCCGACGGTGTGCGCCGCAGGACCGACCGCGCCGGGGAAGGCGAGGGGAGGCGAATCGGCGGCGAGCGTCGTCGCCGCGGGCAGCGTGGGGGCGAGCAAAAGCGCCGCAAGCCACAGCTTTTTCAGCATCCGTCTCTCCTTGTTCATTGGGGTATTGACAGTTCTGCCCATATCCTTCAATCTTCCTGACACCGGTTACCCCAACCGGTCAACGAGAAAATTCGAACGGGGAGAGGTCAATGGATGGCTCGCCGCAGATATGCGGCGGCATTGCACCCCTCTCGAAAATCATTCGGCAAGAAAGCGCAGCGCTTTCGTTTGTCACGTAAAGTAACCGGTGTCATTCACGCCAACGAGCGCGGATGGGGCTGGTCAAAGGGAGGATTTTAATGGCTATTCACGCAATGCAGGGCGTCCGCAATCTGGCGAGGTTGGCGTGCGGGGTTTCGCTCGCGGTGCTGGCGGTGTCGCCGGCCCGGGCGCAGGACGCGGTCGACGCCGCCGCGCCCGCCGACGAAGTCGCCGCGGAGGACGAAATCGTCGTCACCGGCTTTCGCGCATCGCTCGAAGCGGCGCTTACCGTGAAGCGCGACTCGGTCAGCGCGGTCGACGCGATCGTTGCCGAGGATATCGCCAAATTCCCCGACCAGAATCTGGCGGAATCGCTGCAGCGCATTCCCGGCATCTCGATCCAGCGCGATGGCGGCGAAGGCCGGGCGATCACCGTTCGCGGGCTCGGCGCGCAATTCACCCGCGTTCGCGTGAACGGCCTGGAGACCATCGCGACCTCGACCGACGGCGCTTCGTCGAACCGCGATCGCTCGTTCGACTTCAACGTCTTTGCGTCGGAGCTGTTCAGCAGCATCGTCGTCCACAAGACCGCCGAAGCCTCGCTCGACGAAGGCTCGCTCGGCGCGGTGGTCGATCTCAACACCGGCAATCCGCTGGGCGGCAAGGATGGGCTGCATGGCGCGCTCTCGGTCGTCGGGTCCTATAATGATCTGTCGAAGGATCTGGGGCCGCGTGTTGCGGGCCTGCTCAGCTGGCGCAACGTCGATGGAACCTTCGGCGTCGCGGTGTCGGCCGCCTATTCGAAGGGCGATACGCTCGAACTCGGCAACAACACGGTGCGCTGGGCGCAGGCGCGCTTCGACTCGGTCGACGGTACGAATTGCTGGACCAACGCGAACAGCGGCGGATCCTATATCCCGAGCCCGGGCTGCACCAAGGCGGCGCTGGCGTTCCACCCGCGCATTCCGCGTTATGGCGAGATCGAGCATCGCCGCGAGCGTCTGGGGCTGACCGGATCGATCCAGTTCGAGCCCACCGACAGCACGCGCGTTTCGATCGATGGCCTCTATTCGCGCTTCAAGGAGAGCCGCGAGGAGAAATGGGGCGAGGTGCTGCTGCGGTCGAACGAGCGGTCGATCAACGTCATCAACCCGGTCTATGACGCGAACAACAATATGATCTCGGCGACGCTGAACGACGCCTGGGTCCGCACCGAACATTATCTGCGCAAGTCGCAAACCGAATTCTATCAGCTCGGCGGCACGTGGGACCAGGATATCTCGGACAGCTTCCGCTTCACCCTGCTCGGCGGCTTTTCCAAGTCGGACGCCGATATTCCGGTGGAAACGACGGTCGTCTTCGATGATCGCGACGCACAGGGCTATTCGTTCGATTACAGCGACATGAAGAGCCCGGTGCTGACCTTTGGCACCAGCGTGACCAATCCGGCGAATTTCCAGCTTGCCGAAATTCGCGACCGTCCGTCGAATGTCACCAACAAGTTCAAGACGGCGCAGCTGCGCACCGAATGGGACGTCGCCGACGGTTTCCAGATCAAGGCCGGCGGCATGTGGCGCCGGTTCAATTTCGACACCATGGCCTTCACCCGCGACACCGCGGTGTGCGGAAATGGCGGCACCAGCCTCGTGACCAGCACCGCGGGGACGATCGCCTGTACGCCGACGAGCCTCTTCGGTCCGAACGCCGTCTATGGCTTCCCGGTCACGGCGGCCTTGTCGGAGCTGTTCACGCTCGGCAGGGCTGGGCAACCGGCGGGCACGACGACGCAGTGGCTGATTCCGGCCTTCCCGGCAGCGACCGACTTCACCCGCCTCTACGAGCGTAACCCCGCCGTGGATGCCGCCAACACGCGTTCGGTGCAGGAAACCACCTCGGGAGGCTATCTCCAGTTCGATGCCAAGGGCGAGCTGCTCGGCCTCGAATATGCGGCCAATGCCGGTATCCGCTATGTCAGGACGGCGCAGATCTCGTCGGCGGCAAATGGCGTGAGCGTGAGGCGCCGCTATGACGACTGGCTGCCGTCGTTCAACGTCGCGCTCTATCCTTCGCAGGATGTCGTCGTTCGCGGCGCGATCGGGAAGGTGATGACGCGGCCGAGCTTCGGCAACCTCAACCCCAGCGGAACATTCGATGGCTTCAACTATCGTGCGACCTACGGGAATCCCTATCTCAACCCCTATCGCGCGACCAATTTCGATGCTGCGATCGAATGGTATTTCGCGCCGCAGGCACTGCTGTCGGTCGCCGGCTTCGTGAAAAAGGTCGAAAGCTTCCCGGTGGCCGGCGCTTATCAGGCGACGCTGGCGCAACTCGGCGTGGACCGGAGCGTGCTGCTGCCGAGCTCGCCCGCCTATATCGCGAACGACCCCAACCAGTTGTATACGGTTTCGGCGCAGGTCAACGGTACGGGTGCAACGCTGAAGGGTATCGAACTCGCCGCGCAGATACCGTTCAGCGCGTTCGTCGAAGACGGTCTGTTCAGCCACTTCGGTGTGCTCGCCAATGCCACTTTCATCAGCTCGACGGCTGATTACACGGTCCAGGGGCCGGCGATCACCGACTGCGTGCTGCCCGCCTGCAGCTTCGGACCGCTGATCAGCGGCCCGCGCAGCTCGACCCTGTTCGGCGTGTCGCGGCGCGCGTATAACGGGACGCTCTATTATGACGATGGCGCCTTCAGCGCCCGCGCGTCGGCGAGCTATCGCAGCCGCTACGTCGATGCGAACAGCGGCACCGGCAATGTCTTCGAAGGCTATGGCGCGACGTGGAATGTCGATGCGTCGATCCGTTACAAGCTGACCGAATGGCTCGAGCTGTCGATCGAGGGCAATAATCTGCTCGACACCTATCGCTATCGCTTCACCGATTTCGATGCCGACCGCAATTACGAGAATAACCATTTCGGCCGCACCTTCCTGTTCGGTGCACGCGTCAAGATCTGATGTGAAGATTTAGTCCCGGTGAGGCCCGGCCTGCGCTTGCGGGGGCCGGGCCTTTCGATTGAAGGAGAGATAGGTGACCGATCGGCGCGCGCTGTTGAAACTGGCCGGAACGGGGCTGTTCGGGGCGAGCCTTTCGGGCTTTGCGGCGGTGCCGGGACTCGCGGCCGGAAAGCCATCCGCTACCGATACCCCGCCGTGGGCCAAGGGTTTCGACGGGCAGCGCAAGGCAGATCTTGGCGACGGGCGCTTCCTCAACCCGATCATGGCGGGCGACCATCCCGACCCATCGATCCTGAAGGACGGCGCCGATTATTACATGACCTTCTCGACCTTCGAGAGCTATCCCGGGCTGGTCATCTGGCATTCGCGCGACCTGGTGAGCTGGCGGCCGATCGGGCCGACGCTGCACCGGAATATCGGCTCGGTCTGGGCGCCCGAACTGGTGAAGCATGAGGGGCGCTTCTACCTCTACATCCCGACCAAGGGGCCGAACACCAGCTGGGTGATCTGGGCCGACAAGATCGAGGGGCCGTGGAGCGATCCCCTCGACCTGAAGCTGCCCAATCATATCGACCCCGGCCATGCGGTCGGCGAGGACGGGTCGCGCTGGCTGTTCCTGTCGGGCGGCGACCGGGTGCGGCTGTCCGACGACGGGCTGTCGCGGATCGGCGAGCCCGAGCATGTCTATGATCCGTGGCGCTATCCGTCGGACTGGGTGGTCGAGGGCTTCGCGCCCGAGGGACCCAAGATCACGCGGCACGGCGACTATTATTACATGGTCACCGCGGTGGGCGGCACCGCGGGGCCGCCGACGGGGCATATGGTGATCGCCGCGCGGTCGAAATCGATCCACGGGCCGTGGGAAAATTGCCCGCAGAACCCGCTCGTCCATACGAAGTCGGCGAGCGAAAAATGGTGGTCGCGCGGCCATGCGACTTTGGTCGAGGGGCCCGCGGGCGACTGGTGGAGCGTCTATCACGGTTATGAGAATGGCTATTGGACGCTGGGGCGCCAGGCGCTGCTCGATCCGATCGAATGGACCGCCGACGGCTGGTTCCGGATGAAGGGCGGCGACCTGTCGGCGCCGATCGCCAAGCCGAAGAGGGGCGCGATCGCCGGGCCGCACGGCATGGCGCTGTCCGACGATTTCAAGGCGCTGGCGCTGGGCGCCAAATGGAATTTCTTCAAGCCCGCCCCCGACGAGGCGACGCGCGCGCGGGTCGAGGATGGCGCGCTGGTGCTGAAGGCGCGCGGCAAGGCGCCGTCCGATTCCTCGCCCTTGCTGCTGATCGCGGGCGACCAGGCCTACCGGTTCGAATGCGATATCGAGATCGCGCCGGGCGGCACCGCGGGGCTCATCCTCTTCTACGACGATCGGCTCTATTGCGGGCTCGGCTTCGACGGCGAGCGCTTCGTCACCCACCAATATGGCATCGAGCGCGCACGGCCCGCCAACCCGCACGGCCGGCGGATGCGCATGCGCGTCACCAACGACCGGCATATCGTCACCTATGACACCAGCGGCGACGGCGGGAAGACCTGGGCAAGGTTCGACCGCGGCATGGAGGTGTCGGGCTACCACCATAATGTGCGCGGCGGTTTCCTGATGCTGCGCCCCGGGCTCTATTCGGCAGGGGAGGGCGAGGCGCGCTTCCGCGACTTCCGGTTCGAGGCGCTGGCGTAGCGATTTTTTGTTTCGCGCAAAGACGCAAAGACACAAAGAAGGCGCGCAAGGTTCCGAAGTCTCTTGCCGCCGCAGGCGGCCTTTAAGGGCGCTTCGCGCGATGGAAGGCGGCGCGCCGATCCATGGCGCATTCCTCTTCGTGTCTTTGCGTCTTTGCGCGAAACTTTTCCCTACGCGGCGGCGCCTTAAAGTGTCACGCCCGACTTCCAGATCGCGATCTCGCGTTCCTCATTGGCCTCGGCGCGCGTTTCGGCGCCCGAGGCGGTGGCGGCGATCAGGTCGAGCAGCGCGCCCGACGCAGCTTCAAAGCCTTCGTTCAGCACCTGTCCGGCGTCGAAATCGATCCACCCCGATTTGCGCGCCGCGAGCCCGCTGTTCGACGCGATCTTGAGCGTCGGCGCCGGAAAGCCGAGCGGGGTGCCGCGGCCGGTGGTGAAGAGGATCATAGTCGCGCCCGCGGCGGTCAGCGCGGTCGACGATACCGCGTCGTTGCCGGGCGCCTCGAGCAGCGTGAGCCCGGGCAGCGCCGCCTCGCCGCCGTAGCGCTGGACGTCGACCAGCGGCGCCTGGCCGCCCTTCTGCACTGCGCCCAGCGACTTTTCCTCGAGCGTGGTGATGCCGCCGGCGATGTTGCCGGGGGAGGGGTTTTCGCTCACCGGTTCGCCGTTGCGGATGAAATATTGCTTGAAGTCGTTCACCAGTTCGACCGTTTCGTCGAACACTTCGCGCGACACCGCGCGGTCCATCAGCATCTGTTCGGCACCGAAAATCTCCGGGATTTCGGTGAGGATCACCTTGCCGCCCGCTGCGGAAACCGCGTCGGCCATGCGACCGACGAGCGGGTTGGCGGTGAGCCCCGACAGGCCGTCGGAGCCGCCGCATTTGACCCCGAGCGTGAGTTCCGAAAGCGGTACCGGCGTGCGTTCGATGTCCGCGCAGGCGTCGACAAGCTCGTCGACCAGCACGAGACAGGCTTCGAGATCGTCCTCGACCGCCTGCGCCGACAGCGTGCGGATATGGCCGCGGCGCTCGGGCGCGATGCCGCCCAGCAGCGGCGCGAGCTGGTTGCTTTCGCAGCCGAGCCCGACGATCAGCACGCCCCCGGCATTGGGATGCTGCGCCAGCGCGGCGAGCACGCCGCGCGTATGGCCGAGATCGTCGCCGAGCTGCGAGCAGCCGAAGGGATGCTTGAAGGCGTGGATGCCGTCGACGCGCCCGGCGTGGCGCTCGCCCGCGATCCGCGCGACGCGCGCGGCGAGATTGCCGACGCAGCCGACGGTCGGCAGGATCCAGATCTCGTTGCGCGTGCCGACGCGGCCATCGGCGCGGCGATAGCCGGCGAAGCTGCGCGGCGTGGGGGAGGGCGCTGCGTTCCCGGCCGTATGCGGCGTATAGCGATAGTCGCCGTCGCCACTGAGCGCGGTCGCGAGATTGTGCGTGTGGACATGCGCGCCGACCGCGATGTCGGCGGTCGCGCGGCCGATCTCGAAGCCATATTTGACGACGCGCTCGCCGCGCGCGATCGCGGCGAGGGCGAATTTATGCCCGCGTCCGACGGTATCGGTCAGCGCGATCGTATCGCCGTCGATCGCGACGCGATCGCCCACCGCCGCGTCGGCGAGGCAGGTCGCGACATTGTCGCCGGCGTGGATGCGGAGTGCAGTTACCGGTGTCATCGCGTCGGCGAGGGTGGCTGTTCCGGTCATCGTTTCGCCGCCGCGACCGACTGGCGCTCGACGAAGGTCGAGGGCAGGACGTACGACTCCTCGTCGGCCGAGCGCGCATTGATGTCGAGGAAATCGGGCACCAGCGCGCGCGCGGCGCGCATGCCCATCTCGCGGATCGGCCAGCGCACCGTGCTGAGCGCGGGCCAGATATGTGTCGCGGTCGGGCTGTCGTCGAACCCGATGATCGACAGATCGGCCGGCACGGCGATGCCCTTGCTATGCGCGACGCTCATCACCCCGGCCGCCATTTCGTCGTTCGAACAGAAGATCGCGCTCGGCGGCTCGGCGAGCGACAGCAGCGCTTCGCCCGCGTCGATCCCGGCGGTGTAGCGGTAGTTGCCGGGCGCGAAGAGTTCGTCGGGCAGCGTCAGTCCAGCGGTGGTCAGTGCCTCATGGAACCCCTTTTCGCGCTCGGCGGCCGAACGGAAACCGACGGGTCCGCGGACGAAACCGATGCGGCGGTGGCCGAGTTCGACGAGCTTGCCGACCGCTTCCGCCACCACTTCGCGGTCGTTCGATGACACGCAGTGCCGCGTGTCGTCGAGCGGCGCCGAACCGACGCGGACGTAGCGTACCCCCAGATCCTCGCAGAGCGCGGCGAGATCGTCATTCTCCGAAATCGGCGGCAGCAGCAGCGCGCCGATCGGGCGCTGCTTTTCGAGGAAGGTGCGGACATCGTCGAGCAGCCGGTCCGACCCGCGGTCGACCGGGCGGACGAGCAGTGCGAGGTCGCTGTCCTTGATCGCGTCGAGCACGCCCTGCTGGAAATTGAGCACTGTCTGCGCATTGGGGTTGTCGTGGAGTAGCGCGATCAGGAAGTTGCGCCGAAATGCCAGCGCGCGCGCCTGCGGATTGGGAACGAAGCCGAGCATTTTGATCGCCTGCTCGACCGCCTGGCGTGTCTTGTCGGTAATGAATTCGGAGCGGTTGATGACCCGGCTGACCGTTTTTTTCGATACGCCGGCGAGCGCCGCGACGTCGTTGATCGTCGGTTGCTTGCCGCTTTTTTCCCTTGTGCGTGGCGCCATGGAGTTTCGACTTTTCCTGTGCATGCGCGGTTGGTCCGGCATGCCATTTCCTAGTGAGCGCACTCCGTCATAAAATCAACCGGGCTTGACGGCTAAGCGCTTGCTTTTGACACCGGTGTCTCATAGAGGATTTTCCGGAAGAGGGAAATGGCAAAGATGTCGGCATCGAACGAACAAGAGAATGTCGCCCGGGCGTTCATCGCGGCGCGCGCGGAAAAGACACCGCTTACCGCCTATCCCGGGCCGATGCCGAAGACGATGGCCGAGGCCTATGCGATCCAGGACCGCGCGATCGCGCTCGACGGGCGCCGCATCGGCGGCTGGAAGGTCGGGCGCATCGCCGCCGGCTTGGTCGATCAATATGGCGACAACCGGCTCGCAGGCCCGATCTTCACCGACGAGATTTTCGACGGCAGCGTCGGCGCCGAGCCGGCGATGCCCGTCTATGCCGCGGGTTTCGGCGCCGCCGAGGCCGAGGTGCTGCTGCGCTTCGGCGACATCGGCGAGGGCGATTATGATATCGGCACAGTGCGGGCGTGCATTGATGAGGTCCGCACAGGGATCGAGATCGCCAGTTCGCCCTTTCCCGCGATCAACCGCCACGGGCCCGCGGTCACCGCGTCGGACTATGGCAACAACAAGGGGCTAGTGCTCGGGCCCGTCATTCCCGACTGGCAGAATGCCGACCTGATCCGCATGCCGGTGGAATTCTTCATCGATGGCGCGCGCGTCGGCGCCGCGACGATGGAGGCGATGCTCGACGGGCCCTTCGGATCGGCCTTGTTCCTGATCCATACGCTGCGCGCGCGCGGCATCGCGATCCCGCCCGGGACCTGGGTGTCGGCGGGCGCGATCACCGGCATTCACGAAATCCGTCCCGGCCAGAGGGGCGAGGCGCTGTTCGACGGAAAAATCCGCGTCGGCTGTTCGATTACGGGCTACTAAGGCCACCACGGGAGAGAGAAAAAAATGGCACAGGCAATCGCGGACGGAGGTGCGGGGGCGCCGGTGCCACGCTCGGGGCGTTATCGCTGGATGATCGTCGCGCTGCTCTTTGCGGCGACGACGGTCAATTATATCGACCGCACCATGCTCGGCCTGCTCGCGCCGACGCTCGGCGACGAGCTTCGCTGGAGCGAGAACGACTATGGCAATATCGTCACCGCGTTCCAAGCGGCCTATGCGATGGGCTTCCTGCTGATGGGCTGGCTGATCGACCGCTTCGGACCGAAGGTCGGTTATGCGATCGCGATCAGCATCTGGACCGTCGGCCATGTCGCGCACGGCTTCGCCTCGTCGGTGATCTCCTTCATGATGGCGCGCGTCATTCTCGGCGTCGGCGAGGCGGGGCATTTCCCCTCGGTCGTGCGCGCGTCGAGCGAGTGGTTCCCGCAAAAGGAACGCGCCTATGCGATCGGCTGGGTCAACAGTGCGACGACGATCGGCGTTATCCTGACCGCGCCGACGATCGCGCTGTTCATGCGGTTCCTGGGCTTCGACTGGCGCGAGACCTTCATCTACACCGGTGCCTTCGGCGCCGTGCTGCTGCTGCTCTGGCTCTGGCTCTACAGCAACCCGCGCGAGAGCGGGAAGGTGAGCGAGGCCGAGCTCGCGTGGATCGAACACGACCCGCCCGAAAAGATCGAGCGTATCGGCTGGAGCAAGATCGTCACCAAGCGCGAGGCCTGGGCCTTTGCGATCGGCAAGTTCCTGACCGACCCCGTGTGGTTCCTGATGCTCTTCTGGCTGCCCAAATATTTCAGCTCGACCTACAATGTCGACCTCAAGGTCGTGCTGCTGCCGATGATCATCATGTACCTGCTGTCCGACGTCGGCAGCATCCTCGGCGGCTGGGTGTCGTCGAAGCTGATCCAGCAGGGCCACAGCGTCAATTTCGCGCGCAAGGTCACGATGCTTGGCGCGGGTTGCTGCGTCCTGCCATTGCTGTTCGTCACCGGCCTCGAGAATATGTGGCTCGCGGTGGTGCTGATCGGCATCGCGCTCGCCGGGCATCAGGCCTTTTCGTCGACGATCCTGTCGATCCCGCCCGACATGTTTCCGAAGCGTGCGGTCGGATCGGTGATCGGGCTGGGCGGTTTCATGGGCGGTATCGGCGGGATGATCATGGCCAAGTCGACCGGGCTCGTGCTCGACGCGACGAACGGCAATTACACGATCATCTTCGCGGTCTGCACGACCGTCTATTTCCTCGCGGTGGCGGCGATCCACCTGCTGAGCCCGCGCCTCACCCCCGTCACCGTCGAAAGCGAAGCCAAGACCTCATGACCCGCCCGCTCTCCCTCCATCCCGACCGGCTCTTTCCCTCGGACCCCGTCCAGCGCGACATTGCGCGGCGGCTCTATGCCGAGGTTGCCGAGCTGCCGATCATCAGTCCGCACGGGCACACCGACCCCAGCTGGTTCGCGGGCAATGCGCCGTTCGGCAACGCGGCGGAGCTGTTGCTCCATCCCGACCATTATGTGTTCCGGATGCTCTATTCGCAGGGCATTCCCCTCGATGCGCTCGGGATCCGCAACAAGGCGGCAGACCCGCGCGAAAGCTGGCGGCTGTTCGCGCAGAATTACCATCTCTTCCGCGGCACGCCGTCGCGGATGTGGATGGACTGGGTCTTTGCCGAGGCGTTCGGGATCGACGTGCAGTTCGAGGCCGCGACCTCGGACCATTATTACGACCTGGTCACCGAAAAGCTCGCGACCGACGCCTTTCGTCCGCGCGCGCTGTTCGACCGCTACCGGATCGAGGTGATCGCGACGACCGAAAGCCCGATCGATACGCTCGAGCATCATGCGGTGATCCGCGCCGCCAATGAAAGCGGCGAATGGGCCGGCCGGGTGATCACCGCCTATCGCCCCGACCCGGTGGTCGATCCCGAGTTCGAGGGTTTCCGGGGCAACCTCGAGCGCTTCTCCGAGCTGTCGGGCGAGGATGCGCTGTCCTACGCCGGCTATCTCGCCGCGCACCGCAACCGCCGTGCTTTCTTCGCGAGCATGGGCGCGACTTCGACCGACCATGGCCATCCGACCGCGGCGACCGCCGACCTGTCGGACGCGGAGGCCGAGGCGCTGTTCGCGCGCGTCACGGGCGACACTGTCAGCGCCGTCGACGCCGAACTGTTCCGCGCGCATATGCTGACCGTGATGGCGGGGATGAGCCTCGACGACGGGCTGGTGATGCAGATCCACCCCGGCGCCTTCCGCAACCACAACCGCTGGCTGTTCGACCATTATGGGCGCGACAAGGGCGCCGATATTCCGACGAACACGGACTATGTCCATGCGCTGCGCCCGCTGCTTGGGCGTTATGGCAATGAGGCGGAGCTGACGATCATCCTCTTCACGCTCGACGAGACGAGTTATGCGCGCGAACTCGCGCCGCTCGCGGGCCATTATCCGGCGTTGAAGCTCGGCCCGGCCTGGTGGTTCCACGACAGCCCCGAGGGCATGCGCCGCTTCCGGGGCCAGGTCACCGAGACCGCGGGCTTCTACAACACGGTCGGTTTCAACGACGACACGCGCGCCTTCCTGTCGATCCCCGCGCGCCACGATGTCGCGCGGCGCATCGACTGCGGCTTCCTCGCGCAGCTCGTCGCCGAGCACCGACTCGAGGAGTGGGAGGCCGCCGAACTCGCGACCGACCTCAGCTACAATCTCGCGAAGGCGGCGTACAAGCTGTGAGACTGTCGCCTGAGACCGTCCTGCCCGTGTCGATCGGGCGCCCGGCCTATGACCGCGCCGCGCAAGCCGCTGGCATCGTCCATATCGGCATCGGCGCCTTCCATCGCGCGCATCAGGCGGTCTACACCGACGATGCGATGGGTGCGGGCGAGGGCAATTGGGGCATCGTCGGGGTGTCGCTGCGTTCGGGCGATGTCGCGGCGCAGCTCAATCCGCAGGGCGGGCTCTATACGGTCGCGACGCGCAACGTGACGGGCAGCCAATTGCGGGTCATCGGCGCGGTGCAGCAGGTGCTCGTCGCCGCCGAAGACGCGCAGGCGGTGATCGGGGCCATCGCGGCGCCGACGACGCATATCGTCAGCTTCACCGTGACCGAGAAGGGCTATCTGCGCGCCGCCGACGGCTCGCTCGACATCGTCGCGGCGAAGGGACCCTCAAGCCTGTACCGCTTCGTCGGTGCCGCGCTCGCGGCGCGGCATGCGGCCGGGCTGCCCGGACTGACCTTGCTCAGCTGCGACAATCTGGCAAACAATGGCGCGGTGCTGCGCCGGCTGATGCACGAATATCTTGCGTCGGAGTATCCTGACCTCACCGACTGGTTCGACGCGCAGTGCCGCTGCCCCGCGACGATGATCGACCGCATCGTCCCCGCGACGACCGAAGCCGACCGCGCCGCGATCGAAGCCGAACTCGGCATGCGCGACGAGGGGGCGGTGGTCACCGAGGGCTTCAGCCAGTGGGTGATCGAGGATGATTTCGCCGGGCCGCGTCCGGCATGGGAAAAGGTCGGCGCCGAACTGGTGGCCGACGTTGCGCCCTATGAGACCGCAAAGCTGCGCATGCTCAACGGCGCGCATTCGGCGCTCGCCTATATCGGTCTCGGCAAGGGGCATGACTATGTCCACCAGGCGATCGCCGATCCCGCGATCCGGCCGGTGATCGAGACGCTGATGCGCCATGAAGCCGCGCCGACGATCGACGCGGCGCCGGGGCAGGACCTCGTCGCCTATGCCGAGGCGCTGCTCGAGCGTTTCGCCAATCCCGCGCTGCACCACCGGCTGATCCAGATCGCGATGGACGGCAGCCAGAAGATCCCGCAGCGCTGGCTCGAAACGCTCGCCTGGCACCAACGGCGCGGGCAGCACTGTCCGTCGCTGCTGGCGGCGATCGACGCCTGGATCGACTTCCTGCAGGGTGGTGCGCACCCCATCGACGATCCGCTCGCCGACAGGTTGCGCGCGGCGGTGGCGGGTCCCGGCCAGCGGCAAGCATTATTTGGCCCGGACGGCCTGCTCCCTTCCGATTGGACACCCGATTAGGTCTTGGGTTTTCCAGCGCCCCACCGCATAGCTGGCGCAGCAAGCGGGAGACATGCTTTGGAACAGCAGCGAGAGGGGCAGGGGGCACAAGCCGCCGCCGCGACGCAGGGTATCGAACAGGACGAACGCTATCAGCGGCTGGTGACGACGCGGTCGCGCTTCGGCTGGCGCCTGACCATCCTGATGCTCGTCATCTATTTCGGCTATATCCTGCTGATCGCTTTCGAGCCGCAAATCCTCGCGCGCCCGCTCGGGTCGGGCGTCACCTCGCTCGGCATTCCGCTCGGGCTCGGGGTGATCGTCGCGGGGATCGTGCTGACCGCCCTCTATGTCCGCCGCGCGAACAAGGTCTTCGACCGCGACCTCGACGCTTTGCGCAAGGATTATGGCGCATGAGCCGCTTGCCGATCACCCGCGCCGCGCCGATCCTGCTCGCGCTCGGCTGGCCCGCGGTCGCCGCCGCCGATGCGCTCACCGGCCAGACCGAGCAGCAGGCGGCGAACTGGCCCGCGATCCTGATGTTCTCGGCCTTCGTGCTCGCGACGCTCGGCATCACGCGCTGGGCGGCGGGGCGGGTGCGCAGCGCGTCCGATTTCTACACCGCGGGCGGCGGCATCACCGGCTTCCAGAACGGGCTGGCGATCGCCGGCGACTATATGTCGGCGGCCTCGTTCCTCGGCATTTCGGCGCAGATTTTCGCCGACGGCTATGACGGGCTGATCTATTCGACGGGTTTTCTCGTCGGCTGGCCGATCCTGCTCTTCCTGCTCGCCGAGCGGCTGCGCAACCTCGGCCGCTATACCTTCGCCGACGTCGCGAGCTTCCGCTTCGCGCAGACGCCGGTGCGGCTGTTCGCGGCGTTCAGCACGCTCGCGGTCGTGCTCTTCTACCTGATCGCGCAGATGGTCGGCGCAGGGCAGCTGATCAAATTGCTGTTCGGGCTGCCTTACAGCTACGCGGTGCTGATCGTCGGTGCGCTGATGACCTGTTACGTGCTGTTCGGCGGCATGGTCGCGACGACCTGGGTCCAGATCATCAAAGCCGTGATGCTGCTCGGCTGCGCCAGCTTCATGGCGTTCGCGGTGCTGTGGAACTTCGGCTTCTCGCCCGAGGCGCTGTTCGCGAAAGCGGTCGAGATCAAGACCGGCATCGCCGTGTCGACCGGCGCGGCGCCCGAGGAAGCCGCGGCGAAGGGCCTGTCGATCATGGGCCCCGGCGGGTTCATCAAGGACCCGTTGTCGGCGATCAGCTTCGGCATGGCGCTGATGTTCGGGACCGCCGGGCTGCCGCACATATTGATGCGCTTCTTCACCGTTCCCGACGCGAAGGAAGCGCGCAAGTCGGTGCTGTGGGCGACCGGCTGGATCGGCTATTTCTATATCCTGACCTTCATCATCGGTTTCGGCGCGATCACCTTCGTCGCGTCGAACCCCGATTATCTCATGCCCGACGGGACGCTGAGAGGCGGGGGCAATATGGCGGCGATCCACCTCGCGACGGCGATCGGCGGCGACATCTTCCTCGGCATCGTCAGCGCGGTCGCCTTCGCGACGATCCTCGCGGTGGTCGCGGGGCTGACCCTGTCGGGCGCTTCGGCGGTGTCGCACGACATCTATGCGTCGGTGGTGAAGAAGGGGGAGGCCAACTCGGCCGACGAGCTCAAGGTCTCGCGCTACACGGTGCCGGTGCTCGCTTTGATCGCGATCATCCTCGGCATCGCTTTCGAGAAGCAGAATGTCGCCTTCATGGTCAGCCTGGCCTTCGCGCTCGCGGCGTCGGGCAATTTCCCGGTGCTGGTGATGTCGCTGTTGTGGAAAGGCTGCACGACGCGCGGCGTGGTGATCGGCGGCTTCGTGGGCGTGGTGCTGGCGCTGGTGTTGACGATCCTGTCGCCGGCGATCTGGGAGGCGGTGCTGGGATATGAGGGCGCGCCTTTCCCGTACAGCTCGCCGACGATCTTCTCGATGTCCGCGGCCTTCCTGACGATTTGGCTCATCTCGCTCGCCGACAAGAGCGGGCGTGCGGCGGTCGACCGGGCGGGCTATCCGGCGCAGCGCGTCCGCGCCGAGACCGGGATCGGCGCGGCGGGGGCGTCGGACCACTAGAACCCATGGGTCGATCATCACCGTAGCCCTGAGCCTGTCGAAGGGCGCTTCTCGGATAAGCGCCCTTCGACAGGCTCAGGGCTATGGTTCTATTTTATCGGGATAGTCTCCAAGCCGAATCCGCGCGGCAATCCTGGCGTCCAGCTCGGTCGTGCAGCGATGGAGCGCGGCCCCGTTAACCCCGTTTCACGGCTGATTTCCGGCTAACTTCACTCGCAAACGGCTTTTGTGCATAATATTCACACTCATGAGAGTGAATATTGACTCGCTCCCGAACCATGGGCATAAACCCCGCGATGCCGACATCCGATCGGCGCAGCATGGGAGAGCGTGATGAGGGCAATGATGTTGGCGTCCGTATGTGCGGGCGCGCTGTTCACCATTCCGGCTTCGGCCATGGCCCAGGAAGCGGGGAGCGCCGCGCCGCAGGCCGAAAGCGACGACGACGACGGATCGATCATCGTCACCGCGACGCGCCGCGCCGAGCGCATCCAGGACGTACCGCTCAGCATCTCGGCCTATTCGCAGGACGAGCTGACCGAGAAGGGCATCGTCGGTTATGAAGGCATCGGGCGCGAGACGCCGGGAGTCGTGCTCAACAGGCCGACCGCGAACTTCAACAATTTCACCGCGCGCGGCATCGCGACCAACGGCTATAACGCCAACCTGCAAAGCTCGGTCGCCATCTATATCGACGAACTGCCGGTTTCGACGATCGGCAACACCACCGTCGTCGACCCGAATTTGTTCGACGTCGAGCGCGTCGAATTCCTGCGCGGGCCGCAGGGGACCTTGTTCGGGTCGGGTTCGCTGTCGGGTGCGATGCGCATCCTGCAGAAGAGTCCCGACCTCAATGATTTCGACACTGCGGCGCTCGTCGATTTCGGGCTGACCGGGTCGGACAGCTTTCGCCAGCGCTATAATGCCATGGTCAACATACCGCTGGTCGAGGACCGCCTCGCGGTGCGCGCGGTCGGTTTCTACCGCGACGAGGAAGGCTATCTCGACAATGTCGGGACCGGTGTGAAAAATTCGAACACGCTGATCGACTATGGCGGGCGGCTGATCCTGCAGTGGAAACCCACCGACCGGCTGTCGGTCAAGCTGCTCGGCTCGTACGAATATAGCAATCCCAAGGACAGCTCGCTGACCAGCCCGTCGCTGGGCCGCAACAAGCGCGTCTCGGACGAGCCCGACCGCTTTACCGGCAAGCAGGCGATCGCCAATGCGACGATCGACTATGAGTTCGACTTCGCCAAGCTCACCAGCTCGTCGACCTATTCGGATTTCGACCAGCGTTTCTACGTCGACCTCGCGGGCACCTTTGCGCCGGGGTCCTTCCCCGGCGCGCCGATCGCTTTCGGGCTCGACGCCGACGGCTATGACAAGGTGTTCGTGCAGGAAACGCGGCTCGCCTCGACGCTCGACGGTCCGTTCGAGTTCGTGCTTGGCGGCTTTTACCTGAACCGCCGCCGCGACGTCGATTTCTTCTATCGCTCGAACCTCGCTTTCCTCGCGGCGCGCGGGCTGACCGGGCTGCCCGACAAATATTTCCAGAAGCTCTATACCCATTCGAAGAGCACCGAACTCGCGGGCTTCGGCGAGCTGACCTATCGCTTCTCGGACAAATTCTGGCTGACCGGCGGCCTGCGCTATGGCGAAACCTCGGCGCAGAGCTTCACCGAGGCGGGGGGCTATCTCGCCACGGCAGCCGGTTTCAACTATTATACCTATGCGCTGTTCGGCATTCCGACGACCTTCACGACCTTCACCCCCTATGCGGCGGCGGAAGGCATCAAGGCCAAGGGATCGAAACCGTCGTGGAAGGCCAGCGCGACCTTCAAGCCGAGCGACAGCCTCACCACCTATGCGACCTTTTCGACCGGTTTCCGCGCCCCGATCGTCAACGCGCGCGCGGGCGCGCCGAGCCTTGTCGATCCGAACGACATCATCATTCCGTTCGGCGCGACGTCGGACAGTTTGAAGAGCTATGAAGTGGGCGCCAAGGGCCGCTGGCTCGGCGGGCGCGTGTCGATCAACACCGCCTTCTACCTGATCGACTGGAGCAATATCCAGGCGCAGGCAAACCGCGTGTCGGACTCCGTGCAGTTTGCGACCAACATCGGCGCGGCGCGCAGCAAGGGGTTCGAGTTCGAGGTCGCCGTGATCCCCGCGACCGGGGTGTCGATCGGCTTCAACGGCGCCTATAACGATAGCAAGATCACCAAGCTGTCGCCCGCCGAGGCGGCGATTTCGGGCGCGGTGCTCGGGCACCGGCTGTCGGCGCCGCGGATCCAGGGGTCGGCCTATATGTCCTATAATTTCAAGATCGGGTCCGACGTCGACGCGATGCTGGCGGTCAATGCGCAGCATATCGGGTCGTACAACAGCAGCTTCCCGAACACCCCGGGGCGGCCCAACCAGCCGCTGTCGACCTTCGGCAAGACCGACGCCTACAGCAACGTCAACCTCAGCCTCGGGCTGAAGAAAGGTGACCTGTCGGGGCAGCTCTATGTCGAAAATCTCTTCGACGATCATTCGATCACCTACATCCACCCCGAGGCCTTCCTCGTCAGCCGCTTCGGCACGATGCGGCCGCGCACCTTCGGCATCCGTCTCGGTTACAGCCTCTAATCGTGGCGACCGGCACTCTCCCGCCCTTCGCCACCCGGCCGGCCGCGCGGCCCGGCTTCGTGCTGGGCATGCTCTGCTTCGTCTATGTGCTGAACTTCCTCGACCGGCAGCTGCTGTCGATCCTCGCGAAGCCGATCCAGGACGCGCTCCAGATCAGCGACGGCCAGCTGGGGCTGATCAGCGGACTCTATTTCGCAATGTTCTATTGCTTCATCGCGATCCCGGTCGGCTGGTTCGCCGACCGGACGAGCCGCGTCGGCGTGCTGTCGGTCGCCTGCGCGGTGTGGAGCGGCGCGACCATCGCATGCGGCATGGCCGCGAACTACACCCAGCTCGCGGTCGCGCGGATGGTCGTGGGGTTCGGCGAGGCGGGGGGCGTGCCGCCCTCCTATGCGATCATCACCGACACCTATCCGCCGGGCAAGCGCGCGGCGGCGCTCGGCATCTTCAACCTCGGCCCCGCGATCGGCGCCGCGGCCGGGGTGGCGTTCGGCGCGGCGATCGCCGAGAAATTCGGCTGGCGCATCCCCTTCATCGCGGTCGGCGCGATCGGGATCGTCACCGCGCTGGTCGTGTGGCTGACGGTGCGCGAGCCCGCGCGCGGCGCGACCGATGTCGCAGCTGCGGTTTCCGGCGCGCCTTCGGACGACAAAGCCGACTTCTGGCCGACGGTGCGCATGTTCCTGTCGCACCCGATATTGATGCTCGCAGCATTGGGCGGGGGCGCGACGCAGTTCGTGACCTATGGCCTCGGCAATTTCGCGGTGCTGTTCCTGATGCGCGAAAAGGGCATGGAACTGGGCGAGGTCGCGATCTGGTATGCGCTGGTGCTGCTGATCGGTATGGGCGGCGGGATGATTGTGTCGGGCCGCGTGATCGACAAGATGGTGCGCAAATCGCGCGCCGGATATGCCATCGCGCCGGCGCTGTCGCTGGTCGTCGCTATGCCCTTTTACCTGGCGTTCGTACGGGCGCCGGGCTGGCCGCTCGCGCTTGCGCTGCTGACCGTGGTGATGGTGTTCAACTATTTCTACCTCTCGGCCTCGGTCGCGCTGGTGCAGGAAGAAGTGAAGCCGAACCAGCGTGTGCTGTCGGGAGCCCTGCTGCTGCTGATCATGAACTTCATCGGGCTGGGACTCGGACCGACATGGGTCGGCTTCGCGAGCGACTGGTTCAAGGCGCAGGGCGACCTGCATGGGTTGCAGACGGCGCTCTACACGCTGACGCCCTTCTATCTGGTCGCGATCGGCCTCTTTCTCTGGCTCGCACGGCGCCTGCGCCGCGAGGAGGCTTTGGCATGAAAAAGATAAGCTCGCTATTCGCCGCCGCCATGCTCGTCGCAACGCCCGCCATGGCCGCCGCGCCGGTGGTCGAGGCCCCGGCGGGGGCGGTCGAGGGCAAGAGCATCGGCAAGCTGCGCGTGTTCAAGGGCATTCCCTTCGCCCAGCCGCCTGTGGGCCCGCTACGCTGGAAACCGCCGATGGCGCTGCCGGCATGGCAAGGCGTGCGCAAGGCGCAGGGCGTCGGCGCCGCGTGCATCCAACCGCGTCCGACCGCGATCGGCATCTACACCAACCCACCCGCCAAGGTTTCCGAAGACTGTCTCACGCTCAACATCTGGGCGCCCGAGGCCGCGAAGGACGCGCCGGTGATCGTGTGGATCCACGGCGGCGCGCTGACCAACGGCTACAGCCATGAGGGCATGTACGACGGTGCGAAGCTCGCGGCGCGTGGCGCGGTGATCGTGTCGATCAATTACCGCCTCGGCGCGCTCGGCTATCTGGCGCACCCTGAGCTCAGCAAGGAATCGCCCGACGGCGTGTCGGGCAATTACGGCCTGCTCGACCAGATCGCGGCGCTGAAATGGGTGAAGGCCAATATCGGCGCCTTCGGCGGCGATGCGGGCAATGTCACGATCGCGGGCGAGTCCGCGGGCGCATTGAGCGTGATGTACCTGATGACCGCGCCCAAGGCGCGCGGGTTGTTCCACAAGGCGATCGCGCACAGCGCCTATATGATCTCGACCCCGTCGCTCCGCGATGCGCGGCACGGCGAGGTGCCAGCCGAGACGATGGGGGCGAAAGTCGCCGCCGCGCTTGGCGCCGCCGACCTGGCGGGGCTGCGCGCGATGGACGCGACCGCTCTCAACGACGGCGCGCTCAAGGCGGGCTATTTCCCTTGGGGTACCGTCGACGGCAAGGTCCTGCCGCGCCAGCTGGTCGACAGCTTCGATCGCGGCGAGCAGGCGCCGGTGCCGATGATTGCGGGGTTCAATATCGGCGAGATCCGCTCGCTGCGCATTCTCGCGCCGCCGCCGCCCGCCAATGCCGCGGCCTATGAAGGCGCAATCCGCGAACGTTACGGCGACCTCGCCGACGGCTGGCTGGAGCTCTATCCCGCCAAGGATCTCGGCGAAGCGGTGCTCGCGACGACGCGCGACGCGCTCTATGGCTGGACGTCGGAGCGGCTCGCGGTCAAGCAAAGCGCGCTCGGGCAGAACGCCTATCTCTACCTCTTCGACCATGGCTATCCCGCGGCGAGCGAGACGGGGCTGCACGGCTTTCATGCCGCCGAAATCCCCTACGTGTTCGGCACCGCGACCGACACGCCGCCCTATTGGCCGAAAATCCCCGACACGGTTGCCGAAAAGCGTTTCGCGGCCGCGATGGGTGATTATTGGGTGTCGTTTGCCAAGACCGGCAAGCCCGAGGCGGCGGGGCAGGCGGTGTGGAAGCCCTATGGCCAGGAGGCCGCTTTCCTCGCCTTCGCCGATATCCCGCGCCCGGGCGCGCGGCTGATGCCCCGCATGTATGCGCTGCACGAGGCGGCGATGTGCCGCCGCCGCGCCGCGGGCAATGTGGCATGGAACTGGAACACCGGTATCCTCTCGCCGATACTGGCCAAGGGCGCCGATTGCCCATGATCGATGGCAGCATGCAGGATTATCCGCTGACGCTGAACCGCTTCATCGACCATGCCGCGCGCTGGCATGGCGAGGCCGAAGTGGTGACGGCGCGCGACGACGGCAGCGTGGCACGCGTCACCTATGCGATGCTGCGCGAGCGTAGTCTGGCGATCTCGTCGCTGCTCGGCGCCTTTGGGATCGCGCCGGGCGACCGCGTCGCGACGCTGGCGTGGAACAGCGCGGCGCATGTCGAGCTCTGGTATGCGGTGATGGGCATCGGCGCGGTGTGCCACACGCTCAACCCGCGCCTCACCGGGCCGCAGCTCGCGTCGATGGCGGTGCAGTCGGGCGCGAAGATCCTTGTCGCGAGCGCCGACCTGTTGCCGCTGGCGAAGCTGATCGCCGAGCGTGCGCCGGGGATCGAGCGGCTGCTGGTGATCGATGGCACGGCGGTCGACGGCGGCGGCGCGAGCGTGCCCGTCGCCGACCTCGAAAGCCTGATCGCCGGCGCGCCGCGCGGTGCGGTCTGGGGCGATTTCGCCGAGAGTGCGCCGGCGGGCCTCTGCTTCACCTCGGGCACGACCGGCGCCCCCAAGGGCGTGACCTATACGCATCGCGGCAGCTTCCTCCATACGTTGCGCTGTTTGCAGGCCGACGTCATGGCCTTCACCAGCCGCGACGCGGTGCTCGCGGTGGTGCCGATGTTCCACGCCAATGCCTGGGGGCTGCCCTTCGCGCTGCCCGCGGTCGGTGGCAGGCTGGTGCTGCCGGGGCGGCAGGCCGACGGCGCGAGCCTCGCGCGGCTGATCGCCGCCGAGGGCGTGACGATCGCGGTCGGGGTGCCGACGGTGTGGCTCGGGCTGGTCGAGCATCTCGAGGCAGTAGGGGGCGAATTGCCGACGCTCAAACGCCTCATCGTCGGCGGCGCGCCGATGGCGCCGGCGCTGATGGAGCGGCTCGAGAGCCGGCTCGGCGTCGCCGTTCAGACGAGCTGGGGGATGACCGAATTGTCGCCGCTGGGCGTCATCGCGCCGCCGGACGATCCTTTGCGCAGCGCCGCTGTTTCGGGACGGCCGGCGATCGGCGTCGACCTGCGGCTGACCGACGCGGGCGGCATACCGCTGGCCGAACAGCGCGGGGGCGAGGGGCATCTCCATGTGCGCGGCGCGTCGGTGGTCGATCGCTATTTCGGCGAAGCGGCGCCCGCGACCGATGCCGAGGGCTGGTTCGCGACCGGCGATCTCGCGCGCATCGACGCGCGCGGCAACCTGATCATCACCGGCCGCGCCAAGGATCTGATCAAGTCGGGCGGCGAATGGATCAATCCCGCCGAGATCGAGGCGGTGGTGGGTGCGCTGCCACAGGTGTCGCTCGCGGCGGTGATCGGCCGGCAGGACGCCAAATGGGGCGAGCGCCCGGTGCTGCTGGTCGAGATGCGCGGCGGCGCGGCGATCGACGACGCGGCGCTGCTCGCGCCGCTGAACGGGCGCGTGGCGCCGTGGTGGATTCCCGATGCGGTGGTGCGGCTCGACACCATGCCGCTGGCGCCGACAGGAAAAATCGATAAGATTCGGCTGCGGAACGACTATGGAGCGTATTGAAAGAGCATCGCCGCGCGGCGGCGAAGAACGGGGATCGGATTTGGGACCAGTGGCGGATCAGGCGAAAACGCGGCGGCGTTCGACCAAGGCCGAACAGCGCGCCGAGACGATGGAGCAGATTCTCGACGAGGCCGAATATCTCTTCTCGAAGCACGGGCTGCACGGCGTCACGCTGAAGGATGTCGCGAAGCGCGTCGGCGTGCATCACACGCTGCTCAATTATTATTTCGAGGACAAGAAGAGCCTGTTCGACGCGGTCTTCGCGCGCCGCGCGGTGGTGACCAGCGAACGGCGGATGCAGGCGCTCGACGATTATGAAAAGGCGTCCGGCGGCAAGCCGACGGTCGAGGGCGCGCTCCACGCCTTCCTCGACACCGACCTCGACCTCTATATCCACGGCGGCGAGGGGTGGAAGAATTATGGCGCGCTCGGCGCGCTCGTCGCGAACACCCCCGAATGGGGCGCCGAGCTGATGGACAGCCATTTCGACCCCGTCGTGCTGCGGCTGATCGACCTCTTAAAGAAGGCGCTGCCCGACTGCGCCGAGCGCGACATCTTCTGGGGCTATCATTTCGTCACCGGCGCGCTGATGGTCACCCTCGCGCGCACCGGGCGCATCGACAAATTGTCGGGCGGCATCTGCAAGTCCGAGGATTTCGGGGCGATCAAGGCGCGCATGGCGTCGTTCATGGCGGCGGGCTTCCTGCAGATCTGCGGCAAGGCGAAATAGGCGCCCGCGCCACGGACCGTCAGCCGCCCCAAACCTGTCAGACAGGTCTTGTTTAAGCTGTAAGACAGGTGTACGGCGGCCGTGGGAGAAAAGCCATGGCCACCAAGCATCCGGTTATCGTTTCGCACG
Organism: Sphingopyxis sp. GW821-FHT12F08; assembly: GCF_058806755.1. Lineage (NCBI taxonomy): Bacteria > Pseudomonadati > Pseudomonadota > Alphaproteobacteria > Sphingomonadales > Sphingopyxidaceae > Sphingopyxis > Sphingopyxis sp. GW821-FHT12F08. Next base: position 109,962 of record NZ_JBXAQA010000002.1, on the reverse strand, counting down.
AGATGACGACTTATGTCGGGCAGGGGGGCTGCGACCGCCGCCTGCTGCCGCCCGATGCGCTGATCCTCGGCTTCGGCGGGATCCAGGAACCGGTGGTGAGCACGCTGGCCTTCCGCGACCTCGAAAGCGCCGCCGCGGATCATCTGCTCGTCTTCGCGGTGTCGCGCAGCGTGTGCCGCCGCCTGTTCGGCGAATTGCCCGATCCCGACGCGCGCTGGTATCTGCCTTCCGATTTGCGCGCGCTCGGCCAGTCGATCCTCGCGCCCGACGGCGACGGGCCCGCGATCGACATGCTGCGTCTCGCGCGCTCGATCGAATTGCTCTGCCAATTCTTCGCCGCGCTTCGCGCCGGGCGTCTCGTCGCCGTCGACGGCCAGCCGAGCCTTTGCGAAAGCGACATCGCGCGCATCGCCGCGGCGCGGCGTATCGTCGACGAGCGCTGGCACGAGAAATTGACGCTCGACGATATCGCGAAGAGCTGCGGCATCAACCGCGACAAGCTGACGCGCGGCTTTCGCGAGCTCTATCATTGCACCGTCGCCGAGGCGCTGAGCGAGCGGCGGCTGCGTCAGGCGCGGCAGATGCTCGCGGCGAGCGACCTGCCGGTGGCGAGCATCGGCTATCGCTGCGGCTATCTCAACAACGCCAGCTTCACGCGCGCCTTCTCGCGCCGCTTCGGCATGGCGCCGACCGCGATGCGCCGCGTCGGGGTGGCGGCATGAGCGCGCTGCTCGACGCCGCCGCGGGCGGGTCGCTGGTCGAGCGCGCGATGGAGTTCGTGCGCGACCATATCCGGACCAACGACCTGAAGGTCGGCGACACGCTGCCGGGCGAGGGGAGCTTCGCGGCGCAGATGGGGGTCAGCCGCCCGGTGATGCGCGAGGCGTTCGGCGCGCTCGCCGCGCTGCGGCTCGTCGACGTCGGCAATGGCCGCCGCCCGCGCGTCGGGGCGATCGACGGGTCGGTGATGGCGGCGTCGATGGGCCACGCGGTCAACACCGCGCAGGTCAGCCTGGCCGATGTGTGGGACGTGCGCCGCACGCTCGAGTTGCGCACCGCCGAACTGGCCGCCCTGAACCGGACCGAGGAGCAGGCGCGCGCGATCCTGACCGCGGCGCACGGGCTGACGGTCGACCATGACGAGGCGGCGCGCACCGCCGCCGACACCGAGTTTCACCAGACGATCGCCGCCGCGAGCGGCAATCCGCTCTTCTACCAGATCGTGCGCTCGTTCGAGGAACTGATGGCGCTCGCCATCCCGCGCGCGTGGCAGGAGCGCACGACGGCGGAGGAACGCGAGGAAACGCTGACGCTCCACCGCGAGGTCGCCGACGCGATCGCCGCGCGCGAGCCCGCGCGCGCGCGGGTCGCGATGGAACAGCATTTCGCCAATTCGATCGGCGAGCGGCTGCGGGACGCGGGTTGATGACCGGCGCGGCGCTGCCGGCCGGCCGTTTCGCCGGGGTCGAACTCGGCGGTACCAAGGTGATCGTCACCTTGGCCAACGGCGGCGCGATGGTCGCGCGGCAGCAGTTCGCAACCACCGACCCCGCCGAAACGCTGGGCCGCGTGCTCGATGCGCTGGCGCACTGGGATGCCGAGGCGGCGCTGGCCGCGATCGGGATCGCGAGTTTCGGTCCCGTGCGCGTCGACAGCGGCGCGGCAGACCATGGTCATATCCTCGAGACGACCAAGCCCGGATGGACGGGCGCGGCGATCGCGCAGCCCTTCGCGGCGCGCTTCGGGTGCCCGATCGGGCTCGATACCGACGTCAATGGCGCGGGGATCGCCGAAGCGGCGCTGGGGGCGGGGCGCGGCTGCGGCACGATCGTCTATCTGACGCTGGGCACCGGGGTCGGCGGCGGGGTGATCGTCGATGGCCGGCCGGTACACGGCCGACTCCACCCCGAACTCGGGCATCTTCGCCTGCGCCGCGCCGAGGGCGACGCTTTCGCGGGCGCCTGTCCCTTCCACGCCGACTGCGTCGAAGGGCTGGTGAGCGGCCCCGCGCTGTGGGCACGCTTCGGGCGCGATCCCGCGACGGTTGCGGAGGGCGATGCAGACTGGGAAGCTGTCGCGTCGGACTTGGCCGAACTGTTCATCGCGATCATGCTGACGCTGTCGCCCGACCGTATCGTCGTCGGCGGCGGCATCGCGCTCGGCCAGCCGGCGCTGGTGAAACGCGCGACCGTCATCGCGGCGACAAATTTGCGAAACTATATCCCCGACTATGACGTTGATATCCTGTCGACCATCGTCGTGCCCCCGTCGCTGGGCGCCGATGCGGGCCCGCTCGGAGCCATTTTACTGGCCGCGGAAGCGGCGCGAAGCGGGACACCCGGTGTCAGAACGGGCTTGCGTTCGGTCGCCCTTCGTGATTCACGGGGTTGAGAGCATAATTACATCGGCTTCCGCCGATCGGGTCGCAACGAGCGGAGACTGGCATGAAGACATATTATGCAGGGTTGGAAGAGGCGGGCGGCGTCGCCGCGCGGTCGCAGCGGCGATCGCGGCGCGTGCGACCCGTTGCACCTAGTTAGTCAGCTTGATTTCGACTCGCGATGTACTATTCCCGATCCGTGCAAGGCGATCCTGATAATTACCTCAGTCTCCTGTCTGCCGCGCAAATCGAAACGTTGCGGCATGTTTTCGAGCATAAAAATTCCAAGGAAATCGCCCGGCTGATGAACGTGTCGCCGCACACGGTCGATGAGCGCGTCCGGCGTGCGCTAAAAAAACTCAATGTTTCCAATCGTGTTGAGGCCGCAACGATATTGGCTCGTAACGGTGTCTTCGACGATGTTACCCCTTATCAGCCTTTGACATATCAATCGCTTTACCTTTCGGAGGACCCCGCAGCCGCCGATGGCGAGCCGGGGCAACGGTCGCCTTGGCAGGTCCTGAACATCGGACTGCCATTCCCGACCAAGTCCCAGCCGGTCAATCGGCATGGGTTGTTGGAAAGGATTGTCTGGCCAATCTTGATCGCCTTCGTGACGATTTTGGCCTTCTCCGCTCTCTACTCGATCCTTGTCGGACTTGGTCGGTTGACCTGACGTTCGATCCGAATGCTGCGGGGGGGAACCGGTAGCATTCTCTTTCAAGGACCAAGAAAATGCTGAACCAACGACTTTCCGGCGCGAAAAGGATCGCCTCCGAGCTGCACCAGGCCGAAGACGCCATCGACGAGGCGATGATCCGCATCGCCAACCTTGCCGTGACGCTGCCCACCGTACGCCGCGACACCAATATGTCGGCGATCGTCGGCCAGGAAGCGATGGCCAAGGTCGCGCATGCGCTCGCCGCCGCCGGCGAAGTCCGCCAGCTGCTCACCGACGCGCACCTCGCGCTCACCGTGACCCAGAAGCAGGTCGGCCTCGGCACCCGCATGTTCGGCGCCGGCGTGAAGCCCGCCAGCGCGACGCTCGACGAGGGCAGCAACGACCAGGTCGCTGCCGAAATCGTCGAGATGCCGCTGGCCAAGGCTTCGTGATGACCGCGAAGGGTTGAAGAGCGCCACATGTGGGCCGTTGCGATCTATTACGCTGTTTTGCTGACCACGGTGGCCGTCGCGATGAGGCGCGGCGGCCCCTTGGAACGGTGGGCGGCATACACTGCGCTGATCGCCTCGGTCTGCTCCACATTGGTGTCACCCGTTCCGGAATGGACGAATATCGAAATCAATATCTTCGTCATCGACCTCATCGTCTTGGGAAGTTTCTGGTACATCGCCTTCAAAACAGAGCGGTTTTGGCCCTATTGGATCACCGGCTGGCAATTGATTGCGATTTTCGGACATCTTCAGAAGCTGATGTTTTCGGAGATATTGGCGCGCCCCTATTCGCTGCTTTCGATATATGTGTCCTACCCGATCCTGTTCGTGATCATGTACGCGGCGGGTTCGACGAAAGGAAAGGGTGACGTGAGGGCGACCGCGTAGCGGCGCCCCCAGGGGTCCCAGTCATGCAGCAATTTTCGAATGTTGAAATTGCGGAAATCAAATCGCGGATCGACCAGATACAGGAGATGCTGGGGACGGGGGCTGGTGTGCACGCGCCGGACGCGTCGCAGCAGGGCCGTATCGACGCGCCGGTCCCGGGCCTGATCGAGCAGCTTAACTTCAGCCTGCAGATGCGCCGCACGCGCAAGTCGCACTTCGGCAGCGCTCAGCTGACCGGGCCGACTTGGGACATGCTGCTCGACCTGATGCTTGCCAAGACCAACGGGCGCGAACTCAGCGCCAGCGACCTCGCGACCGGCGCGGGGGTGCCGCTGTCATCGGGGCTCAGGATGATCGCGCTGCTCGAACAGCTCGACCTCGCCGAACGCTATATCGACGAACGCGACCGCCGCCGCTCGATCGTGCGGCTCACCGACAATGGCGTCGACAGCATGACGCGCTATTTCGAGAAAATGGGGCAGGCATGGAGCGGCCGGCAGCGGTACGCGATGTGATCGCGAAACGAAGGTAGCGGGCGGGAGCGGACCTGAAGATCCTCCCCACGCGCAGCGATGGGGAGGTGGCAGCCCGCAGGGCTGACGGAGGGGGCGACGCCGTCAGGCGTCGGGGCAAGGCCAGACCCCTCCACCACCGCCTGCGGCGGCGGTCCCCCTCCCCATGGCTGCGCCAAGGGGAGGATCTTTAGGACAGCTCACCACCCCAAAACCGCCCTATCCCCCTATTCGGTAATCTCACGCAGCATCCGGTCGATCTTCGCCATCGCACCCGCCTTGATCTGGCACACCCGCGCCGCGCTGACGTCGAGGGTCAGGCCGATTTCCTGCAGATTGAGTTCCTCGAAGAAATAGAGCTGCAGCACCAGCTGCTCGCGCTCGGGCAGCCGCGCGATGCAAGCGCCGAGCGCTTCGAGCAGATCGTCCTGTTCCATGCGGTCGTCGGCGCCCTCGCCCTCGTCGGCGAAGAGGAAGCTGCCCTCGTCGACCAGCGCGTCGAGCGAGGTCGAGCGGCCGTGGGTCGCGCTGCGTTCGAGCGCGAAATATTCTTGCGGGGTCATGTCGAACGCTTCGGCCATTTCGGCGGTCGTCGGTGCGCGCATCAGATTCTGTTCGAGCGCGGCGCGCACCGCCGAAATCCGCTTGCTCGCGACCATCGCCGAGCGGCCGATATCGGCCTCGCGGCGGAGCTGGTCGATCATCGCGCCGCGGATGCGCGTCGAGGCATAGGTGGCGAAGGCGTAGCCGCGATCCTCATAATGGCGGCTCGCCTCGATCAGCGCGATCAGCCCGGTCTGGATCAAATCGTCGAGGTCGCTCGTGCGCGACACGCGCGAGAAGACCTGCCAGGCGATCTTGCGGACCAGCGGCGCATATTCGTCGATCAGTTCCTCGGCGCTCGCGCCATAGCCCTGCGGCGAAGTGGCGCGATTCTGGGCACGCGCGAACTGCTCGGCGGGCTCAATTCTCATGATGATGGTCCTTCATCTGGTCGGCGCTCTCGCCCGTGAGGCGGGGAACTTCGGCGCCGATCGTCGCGACGATCTCGGTCGCCTTGGTCGCCGGGATTTCGAGGTAGGAAATGACCGCGACGTCAGGGAAGGTCGCGCGTACCAGCCGCGACAGCGCGGGCCGGCAGATCGGCGACGCGACGAGCGCGAAGCTGCGGGTCGAGAGCAGCAGGGGTTCGACCGCCAGGCCGACCTGGTCGATGATCTTCATCGCGAGGCCATGCTCGAACGGCCATTCGGCGCCGGGGTTGGCGCGCACCGCCTGGTTGAGCAGCATCTCGATCTCGGGGGTGAAGGTGACGACGGGCAGCGGCATGCGGCTGGGCACGATCGTCTGGACGATCAGCGCGCCGATGCGCTGGCGCACCGCCTCGACCAGCTCGGTCTCGCCGAGCTGCTGCCCCGACATCGCGACCATCGCCTCGGCGATCTTGCGGAAATCGCGCAAGGGAATGCGTTCGATCAGCAGCGTCTTGCACAGGCTGGCGATGCGCGGCAGCGTGAAGCCGGTGGGGGTCAGGCTCGCGGCCAGCTGCGGATAATGCGCCTTCAGATTGTCGATGAGCGCCTGCGCGTCGTCGATGCCGAACAGGTCGGCGGCCGAGCCGACGATGCTGTTGTTGAGGTGCGTCGCGACCACGGTCGCGGGATCGACGACGGTATAGCCCGCGGCGATCGCGTCGTTTTGCGCGGCGCGCGGGATCCAGAGCGCGTCGAGCCCGAAGGTCGGGTCCTTGCACGGCCGCCCCGCGACCTTGGTGATCAGGTCGCCCGAATCGAGCGCGAGCATTTCGTTGGGGAAGACCTCGTCCTCGCCGACGATCACCCCGGCGACCGAGATGCGATAGACGTTGCCGGGCAGCGACAGGTCGTCGCTGACCTTCACCGCGGGGACGACGAAGCCGAGCTCCTTCGACAGCTGGCGGCGGATGCCGGTGATGCGGCCCATCAACGGGGCGCCCTTGCGTTCATCGACCAGCGCGACGAGCGCATAGCCGATCTCGAGCTGGCAGGCGCTGCCTTCGCTGACGTCGGCCCAGTCGATGCGGTGCGGGTCGGCGGGCGCGAGGACGGGCTCGGCGGCGACGACCGCGGCGGCGGCCGCCGCCTTGCGCAGCTGCCAGCCCATCGTCAGTGACAGCGCCGCGGCGGGCAGGATCAGCATCTGCGGCATCGCGGGGACGAGGCCGAGGATGAAGAGCACGCCGCCGACCGCGAACCAGATGTGCGGCGCCGCGAACTGGCTGCCGATCTGGTCCGACAGGTTGAGCGGCGAGGTGACGCGGGTGACGATCGCGGCGGCGGCGATCGACAGCAGCAGCGCCGGGATCTGCGCGACGAGCGCGTCGCCGATCGCGAGCGTGACATAGGTGCTGCCGGCTTCGGAGAAGCTCAGCCCATGGCTGAACACGCCGAGGATCAGCCCGCCGACGATGTTAACGAACAGGATGAGCAGGCCCGCGACCGCGTCGCCCTTCACGAATTTCGAGGCACCGTCCATCGAGCCGTAGAAATCGGCCTCGGTCGCGACTTCCTGGCGGCGCGCCTTGGCTTCGTCGGGGGTGAGCAGCCCGGCGTTGAGATCGGCGTCGATCGCCATCTGCTTGCCGGGCAGGGCGTCGAGGGTGAAGCGCGCCGACACTTCGGACACGCGCCCCGCGCCCTTGGTGATCACGACCATGTTGATGATCATCAGCACGACGAAGACGAACAGGCCGACGACATAGTCGCCGCCGATCAGCACCTGGCCGAACGCCTCGATCACATGGCCCGCGGCGTGCGTGCCCTCGTGCCCGTGGACGAGCACGACGCGCGTCGAGGCGACGTTGAGCGCGAGGCGGAAGAGGGTGGTGAGCAGGAGGACCGTGGGGAAAGCGGAGAAATCGAGCGGCTTGGCGGCCGACAGCGCGACCATCAGCACCGCGAGGCTGATCATGATGTTGGCGACGAAGCTGATGTCGAGGATCAGCGGCGAGACCGGGATCACCATCAGCGCGACGAGGATCAGCATCCCCGCGGGCAGCGCGGCGGCGCCGGCGAAGCGGCCCGCGTCGCGGAGGTTGAAGCTCAGATTCATGCGCTGCCTCCGAGCGCGGCGAGGCGCTGATAGGCCTGGGCGGCGAAGCCCATCGAGAGTTTCCTGGGCATCGGTTGAATATCCATCATCGGGAGCGGCGGGCGGCCGCCCTGGGTGCCGCTGGCGCTGGCCATCTGCATGCGCCAGCCGGGGTTGGCGGGCGGCATGGCGGCGCCGCCGGGCACGAAGCCGGGTTCGCCGCCCGCGTCGAGCTTGGCGCGGAAGCGTTCGCGAATGTCCTGCAGGCTGCGCATGCTGCCGTCGGACGCATAGAAGATCGAGCGGTTGGCCGCGGCGGCGTCGGGCAGCATCGCCGCGCCCGGCTGGTCGGGGTCGGCGGCCATCGCGGTCAGGAATTTGACCGCGCCGCTGCTGCCCAGGAAATGCGCGAGATAGAGGTCGACGGGCTCGGCGGCGCGGCCGATGCGGCTTTCGAGATGGGCGCGGTTGTCCGAGGTGAAGGCGGCGGCCATCGCGGCTGCTGCGGCGGGATCGTCGCGCAGGTCCATGATCTGCTGGCGCAGCGTCGGATCGGTGACGGAGAGCCGGCCCGCGGCGTCGCGCCCGATGGCGTTCGCGGCCCAGCCGAGGCCATGGTCGGCGCCGTGGCGGTCGAGCGTCGCGAGCCAGGTCGAGCGGGTGAACTGATAGAGGCCGCGCGCCGACGAGGTTGCGGCCTGGGCGGTCGGGTTGAACCCGCTTTCGACGCGCGCGACGTCGACCAGATAATCGAAATCGATCCCGGTGCGCGCCGACGCATCCTGCACCGCCGTCATCACGGGGGAGGCCCTGCCGCCGGCTGCACTGCTGTTGATCGTCGTCATGGCTTTCGGTCCCGCTGCATTCGGCAGACCAAAAGCAATCATCGTGCCATTCGCTGGAAAGGCACGGCTTTCTTTGGTTAATTAATAGCTCAGGGCGATCCCTTGGACGCGGGTGCCGCGCAGCGCATGGCCGTTGTCAATCCTCTGACGCGTCCAGTCCTTGAGGACGTTGACGCGGATCGCGGCGGCCTCGAGCTTGCGCAAGACCTTGTCGATCAGCATCCGCGCATGCTCCTCGCGCCCCGGCGGGACCTTCGCGCTGCGGAACAGGATCACCGCGGTCGCGAGCGCCTCGGTCGCGGCGACGATCGCGCCGGCGTCGTGCCCGTCGAGCGCCTCGACCAGCGCATCGAGCTGCGCCCGTACCTCGTCCATCTGCATCATCATTCGGCGCCGCCGGCGTGGAACTGCAGCATCGCGCGCGCGGTGGCGGCGGGGTCGAGCCGGTAGCTGCCGTCGGCGATCGCGCCGCGGATCGCGGCGACGCGGCCATGGTCGACCGGGACCGGCTGGTTCGCGATATCGGCGGCGAGGGTGATCAGGCTGGCGCCGGCGGCGGCGGCATCCTGCGCCCGGCGCGGGGCCGGCACGGCCTTATCCTCGGTGGCGGCGGACGCGAGTTTGCGCACGGCGCCGAGGCGCACGACGTTGCCGACCTGCAATCCAATCTTGCCGTCTCCCGTCATATGCGCCTCCTTCCTATGCCCGCCGTCGGAAAATCGACGCGGCGTTCGAAGGGCTTTAACGGCGGGAAGCGCGGGCGATTAAGCGGGCCCTCGCGAAAAAGATGAGAAAAGGCCCGGCGGCGTCGGAAAACCGACAGCCACCGGGCCCGGGCAGGGTTCTTGTCTAAAGCCCCTCCCCTTCAGGGGAGGGGTTGGGGTGGGGGCTCGAAACCTTGCGCAAGGTTTCGGGCCCCCACCCGCTGCGACTAACCAGCAAGCTGGTAAGTCTCGCTGCCCTCCCCTGAAGGGGAGGGCGTGATTTTGGTCAGTCCGCCAAGCGCGCGCGGCCGGGGCCGGTGACGACGGCGCTGAGGCTCGATTTGGCATCGCTGCCCTTGAGCGCGATCAACTCGCCGACGCGGCCGTCCTGCGTCGCGGTCGCGGCATAGCTGATCGCGAAGCTTTCGGTTTCGATCGTCACGCGGACATTGTCGCCGCGGCGGATGACCGGCGCGGCGGCGGCGGGCTTGGCGACGAAGCCGCCCGCTGCGCTGGCGCCGGCGGGCGCGGTCATCGGCACGCGCAGACGCCAGCCGAGCGAAGGGCAGCGGACCGCGAGGGTCTGGGCATCGATCGCGGTCACCGACGCCTGTTCGGGACAGCGCGCGAGCTTGATCCGGCGGTCGATCGGGGTCGCGGTGCGCCCCATCGCATTGGCTACCATCGCGGTGAGCACATCGATCGTCTGCCAGTCCTCGCTGGCCTGTTGCGCCGACGCGGCGGGGATGCATGCGGCAAAAGCGGCGATGCCCGTTATGATCTTGCGGTTCACGACCCATCTCCTTCGGTCCAAAATGGTCGCTCGCAGGACTGCAGGATGCGTGCCAGTCGCGCTTTGCCGCGGGGTTCGGCGTCCGCCGGACCACCGCCGTCAGATTTTTGACCGGCACCCGTGCGCCCCCGTCCTCCTTTTGGCATGGCCCCATGCAAGGCACGGAAAACCGGGGAATAATCCGATTTGGCACGCCGATTGCATCATGCCTTGGTGTTTCCGCGCGTTTGCGCCGGCCGGTGCCGGACGGGACCGCCGAAGAAGGACGAAGGTTATGGCATCCGAAAAGCTCTTTGGCATCCACGCCAGCGCGCTTCAGCTGCGCAGCCAGCGGATGATGATGCTGGCGTCGAACATCGCCAACGCCGCGACGCCCGGTTACAAGGCGCGCGACATCGACTTCTCCAAGGCGCTCGACCTCGCGCAACAGGGCGGTGATATCGAAGGCGCGATCGCCTATCGCGTGCCCGTGCAGGCGTCGCTCGACGGCAACACCGTCGAAATGGCGACCGAGCAGACGGCCTTCGCCGAAAATGCGCTCGCCTATCGTTCGAGCCTGTCCTTCCTGTCGGGGCGCGTCAACACGCTGACCCGCGCGCTGAAGGGCGAATGACCATGAACGGCGCCCTCTCGGTCTTCGACATCAGCGGCCGCGCCATGTCGGCGCAGCTGGTCCGCCTCAACACCACCGCGTCGAACCTGGCCAACGCCGGGACCGTCGCGGGCAGCGAAGGCACCGCCTATCGCGCGATGAAGCCGGTGTTCCGCACCGTGATGGATCAGCAAGGCCGCGCGACGGTCCAGGTCGACCAGGTCACACAGACCAAGATGGCGCCCTCGAAACGGCACGATCCCAACAACCCGCTGGCCGATGCCGACGGCAATGTCTGGGAAGCCGCGGTCGATAGCGCGGCCGAGCTGGTCGAGATGGTCGAGACCGCGCGCCAGTATCAGAACAATGTCCAGGTCCTGGAAACCGCCAAGGGCCTGATCAACGAAACCCTCAGGATGGGACAGTAAGATGGCCGTGAACAGCATCAGCAACAACAGCAACCCGGTGCTCAACGCGCCGGGCACCGCGAACCAGATGGGGCAGCAGGATTTCCTGCGCCTGATGACCGCGCAGCTGAGCCAGCAGGACCCGTTCAACCCGGTCGATAACCAGCAGATGGTCGCGCAGATGGCGCAATTCTCCAGCCTCGCCGGGATCACCGAGACCAACACCACGCTCCAGCAGATTTCCGAACAGCTGACGGCGCAGACCCAGCTGCTCAAGGACATCAAGGCGGCGACCACGCCCGCCACCACCACCGACACCACCACGCAGGAAGGGTAACAGCATGTCTTTCTATACCTCGCTTTCGGGCCTCAAGGGTGCCCAGACCGAAATGTCGGTCGTATCGAACAACATCGCCAACGCCGGCTCGATCGGCTTCAAGCGCAGCAAGGCGCAGTTCGGCGACATCTTCGCCGCGTCGCCGAACCAGGCGACCAAGACGGTCGTAGGGCAGGGCACGCGCCTCAACGGCATCACCCAGCAGTTTACGCAGGGGTCGTATGAATCGAGCGAGAAGACGTTCGACATGGCGGTCATCGGCGACGGCATGTTCGTCGTGAAGGGCGAGCCGCCGCGCAACCAGGTCACCTACACCCGCAACGGCTCCTTCACGCCGCTCGACGACGGGCGCGTGATCGACTCGACCGGCGCGACGCTGCAGTTGCTGCCCGTCGACGCCGACGGCAATGTCACCAGCCGCGACCTCGCCTCGACCGTCGACTTCGTCGTGCCGCAGCACGCGGCGGGCAACCCTGACGCGGCGCTGGTCAACGTCGCGATCGGTCTCGACGGCCTCGCCTCCGCGACCTTTGCCGACGGATCGACCCAGATGCTCGGCAAGGTCGCGATGGCGACCTTCCCTGCGATGGAGGGGCTGCGCCCTGTCGGCGATGCGCATTGGCAGGCGACCGGCGACAGCGGCGCCCCGACGATCGACGCCGCGACCAACGGCCCGATGGGCACGATCCGTTCGGGCGCGCTCGAACGCTCGAACGTCGACATCACCGAGGAACTGGTGATGCTGATCGCCGCGCAGCGCAATTTCCAGGCCAATGCCAAGGCGATCGAGGGCGCGTCCGCGCTGACCCAGACGATCATCGGCCTGCGCTGATCCAAGCTTAGTCGTCGCCTGCCGGAAGGACCCCCATGGACCGCGTCATCTATACCAGCCTCACCGCGATGCGGGGCAGCATGGCCCGGCAGACGGCGATCGCGAACAACCTCGCCAACGCCCAGACCCCGGGTTTCCGGGCCGACATGGCCGAGGCGCAGTCCTTGTGGCTGCACGGCAGCGGCATGGGCGGGCGCGCGATGGCGTCGGAGGAAGTCGTCGGCGCCGACATGCGCGCCGGCACGATCACCGCGACCGGGCGCGACCTCGACATCGCGATGGCCGGCGAAGCGATGCTCGTCGTCCAGGCGCCGAACGGCGAGGAAGCCTATACCCGCCGCGGCGACCTGCAGGTCTCGCCGAGCGGGCTGCTCACCACCGGCGACGGCCATCCGGTGCAGGGGGCGCAGGGTCCGGTCACCATCCCGCCCGCAGATTCGATCAAGATCGACCAGGAAGGACGCGTCTTCGTCGTGCCCGCCGGCGGCGATCCCGAAAATCCGCTGGAGGTTGATCGCCTGCGGCTCGCGACCACGACGGGATCGGACATCGTCAAGGGGCTCGACAATCTCTTCCGCGTCAAGGGTGGCGGCATATTGCCCGACGATCCCGAGGCCCGCGTCATCACCCGCTCGATCGAGGGCTCGAACGTCACCGCGACGGTCGCCCTGGTCGACATGATCGAGGCCAGCAAGGCCTGGGATTCGCAATTGAAGCTCATCGAGGACGCGCGCGACATGGACAGTTCGACCGCGAATTTGATGGCGCTGCCCCGTTAAGGAGAAAATAGATGAGCTATGGTGCCCTGCACGTCGCACGAACCGGTCTGGATGCCCAGGGCTTCCGGATGCAGGTGATCGCGAACAACCTCGCCAACGTGAACACCACGGGCTTCAAGCGCGACCGCGCCAATTTCGAGACGCTCGGATACCAGATCATGACGCAGGCGGGGGCGCCCTCGTCGGCGGAGAACCGCTATGCGACCGGGCTCAACCTCGGCACCGGGGTCGAACTCGCGGGCACCTCGCGCATGGATACGCAGGGCACGCTGCAGACGACGGGCAATGCGCTCGACGTCGCGATCGAGGGTGCCGGCTATTTCCAGGTCCAGATGCCCGACGGGCGCATGGGTTATACCCGCGCGGGCAATTTCAACCGCTCGGCCGACGGCACGATCATCACCCCCGACGGCAAGCCGATCCAGCCGCAGATCCAGGTCCCCGAGGATGCCACCGGCGTCGCGATCGGCGCCGACGGCACGGTCTCCGCCACGATCGCCGGCCAAGCCGAGCCCACCGAACTCGGCCGCATCGAGATCGCGCGCTTCGCCAACCCCTCGGGGCTGCAGGCGATCGGCGACAATATCCTGGTCGAGACGGCTGCGTCGGGCGCGCCGCTGGTCGGCGCCGCGGGTGAGGAAGGCCGCGGCACGCTGCGCGGCGGGATGCTCGAGGGATCGAACGTCAATGTCGTCGAGGAGCTCGTCGACATGATCGAGACCCAGCGCGCTTACGAGGTCAATTCGAAGATGATCCAGGCCACCGACGAGATGCTGAAAAATGCCACCCAGACTCTCTAAGCTCGTCTCCGGCGCGCTCTTCTTCGGCCTGCTCGCGGTTCCGGCCGCGGCCGAGGCGAAAAAGGACAAGATCGCGCCCGACGCCTTTTCGGTCACCTTGCCCGACCCGGTGCCGCCGGCGCCGCCGGCCAATGGCTCGATCTTCCAGGGCAGCTATGTCGCGCTCACCTCGGGCGCGCGGGCGGGGCAGGTTGGCGACATTCTCACCATCCAGCTCGTCGAGCGCACGATCGGGGCGAAGAGCAACAGCGCGGGAACCAACCGCGACGGCAGCTTCGGGCTGACCCCGCCGACCACCGGCCCCTTGTCGCTGTTCAGTCCGAGCGATGTTGCGATGGGCGGCGGGTCCGAATTCAAGGGCAAGGGTGACGCCGCGCAGTCGAACATGCTGTCGGGCGAAGTCACCGTCACCGTCGCCGCGGTCTATCCGAACGGCACGATGCTGGTGAAGGGCGAGAAGCTGATCACGCTCAACCGCGGCGACGAACGCGTCCAGATCGCGGGCCTCGTCCGCGCCGCCGACGTCACCCCCGACAACCGCATATTGTCGACCCGCGTCGCCAACGCGCACATCCGCTACACCGGGAAGGGCGAGATCGCCCGCGCCAGCCAGCAGGGCTGGCTGCAGAAATTCTTCTCGATCATCAGCCCGTTCTGACAGCCGCAAAGGGACCAACCAGTGCGCCAGCGTCACGCCTTTCTCACCTTCCTCGCGCTCCTGATCGCCAGCCTCGCCTTCGCGGTGCCGGCGCAGGCGCAGCGCATCAAGGACATGGGCCAGTTCCAGGGCCTGCGCGCCAACCAGCTGACCGGCTATGGCCTCGTCGTCGGGCTTGCGGGCACGGGCGACGACAGCCTCGACTATTCGACCTTGGGCATGAAGGGCGCGGTGCAGCGTTTCGGCCTGACGCTCCCCGCGGGCGTCAACCCGGCGCTGAAGAATGCCGCGGCGGTGATGATCACCGCCGAGTTGCCGCCCTTCGCCAAGCCCGGCCAGCGCCTCGACGTCACCGTCTCGGCGATCGGCAAGGCCAAGAGCCTGCGCGGCGGCACGCTGGTGCTCGCGCCGCTCTATGGTGCCGACGGCCAGATCTATGCGATGGTGCAGGGCAATCTCGTCATCGGCGGGCTCGGGGTCGATGCCGCCGACGGGTCGAAGCTGACGGTCAATGTGCCGTCGAGCGGGCGGATCGCCAATGGCGCCACCGTCGAGCGCGCGGTCGATACGGGCTTTGCCAGCAGCGAGATGCTGACCTTCAACCTCCATCAGTTCGACGCAACCAACGCCAAGGCGGTAACCGACGCGATCAACGGCGCGATCCCGGGCAGCGCGTCGATGATCGACGGCGCCAGCATCGCGATCCGCGCCGCGGGTGGAGGAGACGCCCGGATGCGGCTGATGTCGCAGATCGAGAACCTCGGCGTCCGGCGCACCGAGCCGCCCGCCAAGGTGATCGTCAACGCGCGCACCGGCACGGTCGTCATCAACGGCGCGGTGCGCGTCGGCACCGCCGCGGTGTCGCAGGGCAAGCTGACCGTGTCGATCAAGGAATCGCCGACGGTGGTGCAGCCGGCGCCGTTCAGCCGCGGCCAGACCGCGGTCGAGGAGTCGAGCGACGTCGAGGTCACCGAGGAATATCGTCCGATGATGTTGGTCCAGCCGACCGCGTCGCTCTCCGAACTCGTCGATGCGATCAACCGCATGGGCGTTCCCCCCGGCGACCTCGTCGCCATCCTCGAGGCGCTGAGCCAGGCCGGCGCGCTCACGGCTGAACTGGTGATCATATGACGACGCC
Source organism: Sphingopyxis sp. GW821-FHT12F08 (assembly GCF_058806755.1). Classification (NCBI taxonomy): domain Bacteria; kingdom Pseudomonadati; phylum Pseudomonadota; class Alphaproteobacteria; order Sphingomonadales; family Sphingopyxidaceae; genus Sphingopyxis; species Sphingopyxis sp. GW821-FHT12F08. The sequence goes on along the minus strand of NZ_JBXAQA010000002.1, from coordinate 94,556 downwards.
CATCTCCTTCTCGTCGGCGACCCCGACGCCCGCGGCCGCCGGCGGCGGTGACGGCGGGTTGCGCAAGGCGGCCGAGGCTTTCGAAGCGGTGATCCTGCGTCAGCTGATGGCGTCGATGCGCCAGGCGAAGCTCGGCGACGATATCTTCGGATCGAGCGCGACCGACAATTTTCGCGAAATGGCCGACGCCAAGACCGCCGACAGCATCGCCGCGATGCGCCAGTTCGGCATCGCCGACATGGTCGAACGCCAGTTCCGTGGGCTTACGGGCAGTGGCCCGAGCAACCTTGGTGGAGGCGTGCAGTGAGCGATCTCCTCAGCATCGGCGCGAGCGGGCTCAAGGCCTATTCGCGTGCGATGACGACGATCGGCGACAATATCGCCAACGCCCAGACGCCGGGCTATGCGCGCCGCACCCTTGCGCTGCGCGAGGCGGCGGGGGCGGGCGATTCGCCGCTGATCCGCGCCAATGTTCGCGCCGGCGGCGTCGCGATCGGCGGGCTCAGCCGCTCGGTCGACAAATGGCTGATCGACGACGCGCGTACCTCGTCGGGCGAGGCCGAACGCGCGGCGACGCGGCTGTCGTGGATGAACCGGACCGAAGATGCGCTGAGCGACGACAGCAATGGCATTTCGACAGGCCTCACCAAGCTGTTCACCACCGCAGACAAGCTGACCGCCGATCCGAACAACCGCACGCTGCGCGCCGAATTCCTGCAGACCGCAAAGGATATCGCCACGGGGTTCCAGAGCACGGCGAAGGAACTGGCGGGCATGTCCGAGGGCATTTCGGGCGCCGCCGGAACCGCGGTCGGCGAACTCAACGCCAATCTCGACGCGCTCGAGCGGATCAACGACGGGCTGCGCAAGGCGCGCCCGGGCTCGACCAACGAGGCGAGCCTGCTCGACGAGCGCGACCGGCTGGTCGACCAGATTTCGTCGCAGATGCCGGTGACTACCAGCTATGACGCCAAGGGTGCGGTGACCGTGCGCGCGGCCTCGTCGGGCGACATGCTCGTCGGCAATGCGACGGTGACCCATGTCGCGGTCGCGACCGGCGCCGACGGGCGGCTGAGCTTCACCGCCGGCGGCGCGGCGCTCGACCCGGGGTCGGGCAATCTCGCGGGCCTCGCGCAGGCGGCCGACCATGTCGCGGGCCAGCGCAGCGGGCTCGACGCCGCGGCGGCAGCGTTCGCGGGACAGCTCAACGCCGCGCACCAGGCGGGCACCGACGCCAATGGCAATGCGGGGCAGCCCTTGTTCAGCGGCACTACCGCCGCGACGCTGACCGCGACGTCGCTGTCGCCCGATCAGGTCGCCGCCGCCAATGCGAGCGGTTCGAACGGCAATATGCTCGCCATCGGCGGCATGCGCGGGGCGAACGATCCCGAAGCCGCCTGGTCGGGCCGCCTCGCCGACCAGGCGCAGGCGACCGCCTCGGCGGGCGCGCAGGCCGCCGCCGTGGCGACGCGCGCCGACGGCGCCGCCGCCGCGCGCGACAATGTCAGCGGGGTCGACCTCGACCAGGAAGCCGCCGACCTGCTGCGTTTTCAGCAGGCCTATTCGGCCGCCGCGCGCACGATCCAGGTCGCGCGCGAGACGATGCAAGCGCTGCTGAGCGCGATTTAAGGAAAGGGCGCCACGATGATCAACGCCGTTGGCAACCGCATGACGCGCGAGATCGCGCGCCAGTCGAAGCTCTCCGATGCGCTCGACCGCATCCAGACGCAGATTTCGAGCGGCAAGAAATTGCTCCGCGCCTCCGACGATCCCGTCGTGTCGCGCCGCATCGCGACGATCGGCAAGGCGCAGGCGAGCGCCGTGACCTGGGCCGCGAACGTCAAGACCGCTTCGGCGCAGGTGTCGCAGGCCGACACCGCGCTGGGTTCGGTTGGCAATCTTCTGACGCGTGCGCGCGAGTTGACGCTGTCGGCGGCGAGCGGCACGACCAACCCCGCCGACCGCGCGAGCATCGCCGCCGAACTGTCGGCGATCGCCGACGAGATCGACGGCTTCGCCGCGACGCGCGATTCCAACGGCGAGCCGCTGTTCGCCGCCAATGCCAAGCAGGTCCGCTTCGACGCCGATATCAGCTTCGCACCGATCCCGTCGGCGGGCGACGCCTTCGTCATAGGCGGCAACAGCCTGTCGACCGGGCTGCGCGACGCCGCCACGGCGATCGCGGCGAACGACCAGGCCGGAATGAACACCGCGCTCGACCGGTTGCAGAGCGCCATCACGCATGTCGCCGACCAGCGCGGCGCGATGGGCCTCTCGGCCGGCCGGCTCGAACGGATCGGCGACAGCCTCGAGGCGCGCGGCATCACGCTCGCGGACGAACGGTCGGTGGTCGAGGACACCGACCTGTCGGTCGCGATCGCCGAACTCAACGCGCAGAAACTGACGCTCGACGCCGCGCAGGCGGCCTTCGCGCGGATCAACCGGCAGACGCTGTTCGATTTGTTGAGCTGATTATTTCGGTTGGGCGGACACTTTCCGCTCTCTCCCCTTCAGGGGAGAGATACGCAGGCTTGCCGGTTTACCGGCTAGCCGAAGTTGAGAGGGGTATGACGGCATCCCCCTCTCCAAGCTCCGCTAACTCCTGCCGGAGCAAGCTTCGCTATCCTCTCCCCTGAAGGGGAGAGGGCTTTGGGTCGCACGGGCAATTTCGCCCGATCCCCTAAATCTTTCGCCGCCGCTGTCGTTAAGCATCAAGACGTCCCGTTTTTTTTGCCGGGGGCATAAGCCCCCGACTGGAGTTATTCAGCATGTTCCCCGTCATCGGCATCATCGTCTTGATCCTGCTGGTTTTCGGAGGATTCGCGCTGACCGGGGGCAATCTGGAGCCCGTGCTCCACGCGCTGCCGCACGAAATGCTGATCATCGGCGGCGCTGCGGTCGGATCGCTGATCATCGGCAATTCGGGCAAGGAATTGAAAGCGCTGGGTGGCGGCTTCACCAAGGTGTTCAAGGGGCCGAACTACAAGAAGGCCGACTATCTCGACTGCATCCTGCTCGTCTCGACGCTGATGAAGATGATGCGCACCGAGGGGCCGGTCGCGGTCGAACCGCATATCGAGGATCCGGCGAGCTCGCCGATCTTCCAGCAATATCCGCGGCTGCTCAAGGACCAGACACTGGTCCACCTGATCTGCGACACGCTGCGCCTCGTCGTCGTGTCGTCGGGCACGCTCGATCCGCATGCGGTCGAGGAGGTGATGGACAGCGCGATCAAGAACCACCACCATCATGCGATCAAGCCCGCCGACGGGCTGCAGAGCCTGGCCGATGCGCTGCCCGCCCTCGGCATCGTCGCCGCGGTGCTCGGCGTCGTGAAGACGATGGGATCGATCGACCAGCCGCCCGAGGTGCTTGGCGCGATGATCGGCTCGGCGCTCGTCGGGACCTTCCTCGGCGTGCTCCTCGCTTATGGCTTCGTCGGTCCCTTCGCCAGCCGCGCGCGCGCGGTGATCGAAAGCGACGCCGCCATCTATCACACCGTCAAGCAACTGATCATCGCCTCGCTCCACGGCCATCCGCAGCCGCTGGTGATCGAAGCCGCGCGCTCGGGCGTCGACCATGACAACCAGCCGAGCTTCGCGGAAGTCTTTGATGGCATGCGAGGTCGCTGATGGCCGCGCGCCCGAATACGCCCTTACGGCCGATCATCGTCAAGAAGGTCATCGAGGCGCCGCACGCCGGCCATCATGGCGGCGCATGGAAGGTCGCCTATGCCGACTTCGTGACCGCGATGATGGCCTTCTTCCTCTTGATGTGGCTGCTCGGCGCGACGACCGAGAAGCAGCGCAAAGCGCTCGCCGACTATTTCGCGCCGACGATCGTCCAGACCAAGCAGGATACCGCGGGCGCGACCGGGCTGTTCGGGGGCGACTCGCTGGTCGCCGCCGACAAATATCCGCACGGCGCGGCGCAGACGGGCACCAAGTCGATGACCATCCCGCGCGACGCCGAGGGCGGGCCGCGCGAAGCATCGGGGCGCGAGATGCAGCGCGCCAATTTCCAGAAGCTCGCCAAATCGCTGCTGCGCGAGGTGCAGGCGAAGAGCGAGATCCGCCGGCTGGCGCCCAACATCCGCTTTACCGAGACGCGCGAGGGGCTGCGCATCGACATCGTCGACGACGCCAATTTCTCGATGTTCGTCGTCGGCACCAACCAGCTGACCCCCGACGCGACGCGGCTGTTCGCCGAGATCGCCAGGATCGTCGCCGAGGTTCCGAACCAGGTGATGATCCGCGGCCATACCGACGCCAGCCCCTGGTCGGCCAAGACGGGGATGAACAATTGGCGCCTGTCGGTCGAGCGCGCGGAAGTGGCGCGGCAATATCTGGCCTATCGCGGCATCGGTTCGGACCGCTTCGCGCGCATCGAGGGGGCCGCCGATACCGAGCCCTATGTCCCGTCGGACCGATTCGATCCGCGCAACCGCCGCATCTCGGTCACCCTCGGCTGGGACACCGGCGGCCAGTAGCGGCAAGAATTGGTGCCAATCTGGCAGCATCGAAATCCTTAACGACGCAGTTCCGTCGCCGTTGCCGCCAGATTGGCAATAACTATTTGTTTTGAAAGAGTTAGGTCTGTTTGGTTAGCAGTTTGTTTACCAGATTCCGCAATCTCTCTGGTCATCGAGAAGCGCCGAATTCGGGGGGCGCGGTGGAGACCGAAATGACCAAGGTGGGGAACGGCAGCGACCAGGCTGCCCTGGAAATGCTGATCATCGGGCACAGCCCCGCGGCGCAGCGACTGCGCGACATGATCCGCCGCGTGGCGCGTTCGAACGCCTCGGTGATGCTCTGCGGCCCGTCGGGCTCGGGCAAGGAACTGGTGGCCCGCGCGATCCACGACGAAGGCGTCCGTTCGGGCAAGGCCTTTTCCGCGATCAACTGCGGCGCGATCCCCGGCGACCTCATCGAATCCGAATTGTTCGGGCATGAAAAGGGCAGCTTCACCGGCGCCCATGCCCGCCGCATCGGCCATTTCGAAGCGAGCGAGGGCGGCACGCTCTTCCTCGACGAAATCGGCGACATGCGCTTCGACATGCAGGTCAAACTGCTCCGCGTGCTCGAAGAGCGGACGATCGTCCGCGTCGGCAGCAGCGACGTGAAGGCCGTTGACGTCCGCGTCATCTCGGCCACCCACCAGGATCTCGGCACCGCGATCGCCGATGGCAAGTTCCGCGAAGATCTGTTCTTCCGGCTCGGCGTGGTCGTCCTCCAGGTCCCCAGCCTGGCCGACCGCGTCGAGGATATCCCCGCGCTGATCCGCCATTTCCAGCGCAAGATGCCCGGCGAGGCGAAGTGCCGCTTCGACGAGGCCGCGATGGCGCTGCTGATGCGGCACCGCTGGCCGGGCAATGTCCGCGAGCTCCGCAACTTCGTCGAGCGCGCCAGCGTGCTGCACGGCGGCGAGACGCTCGGCGCCGAGGACGTCGTTATTCTTTTGAACCCCACCGCAGCGCTTCAGCCGCGACAGGCCATCCCCACCGGCTATGTCGCGGCTGAGGCCAGCGCGGACGACAGCACGCCGGCGATGCCCTTCGCCAAGGCGCCGGCACCGGGCCGCCCGATCGACCTCAAGCGCGAGATCGAGACGATCGAGCTCGAGCAGATCCACGTCGCGCTCGACCTCGCCGACGGCATCATTTCGGAAGCCGCGCGCCTTTTGACGCTCAAGCGCACCACGCTCATCGAAAAGATGCGCAAATATGGAGTTCAGCAACAGGCAGCCTGAGCGTCCCCACCCGTCTCAGTGCCGCTGAATCGGCACCGGTTCGCTTCCCACCCCATACCAGTCCCCACCTTGGTCGCGGGGCAGGGGAGCGAGCCGGTGCCGACGTTTTTTTTGTTGTTCCCCTCCCTGAAAGGGAGGGGTTAGGGGTGGGTGCGAGCGTAGCGAGCCGAAAGAAAGAGCGCCGCCTACGGCGGCAACCCACCCCCAGCCCCTCCCTTGCAGGGAGGGGAGACAAAGCTCCGCTATCGTACGAGAATCTATCGCAACTGCCGCCAGGCGCCGCTTACCGTCTGGATGCCCTCGAGCAGCTCGCCCAGCCCCTCGGCATCGTTCGCCGCGACCGCCTTGTCGAGCTTGCGGCGCATGCTGCCATAGACGCGCGTCAGCGCCGCCGCGACGTCGCCGCCGGCCTCATGGTCGAGCCCGGCATCGAGCCCGATCAGGATCGCGCGCGCGCGGTGCGCGGGTTCGGTCGCCGAGATCCGCTGTCCTTGGCGCACCATCGCCGCGAGCACGCCGACCGCGATCTCCAGCTCGTCGTAGAGCATCGTGACGAGTTCGACGGGGTCGGCGGCCGCGGCGCGGCTTTCGCTCTGCATGCGGCGATAGAGGCCGGTCGCGCGGACGGTCGAGGCGGTGGCTGGCACGGCGGACACCCTCAATTGTTATTCTGGTTGTTCCACATCTCGATCTGCTGTTCGAGATAGGTCTGGGTCGCCTTGAGCGCTGCGAGCTTGGCGTCGAGCCCGCCGAACTGCTTTTCGAGCCGCGCGGCATAAGCCTCCTCGCGCTCCTCGATCTTTTCGAGCTGTTCGGTGAGCGTCTCGCCGCGGTCGGCGAGCGATTTGGTGACGCGCTCGAGCACGCCGTCGGTCGCGAGCGCGCTGTCGCGGATCGCGTCGAGCGCGAAGGCGATGCCGGGATCGCTGGTTTCGGTGTGCGTCGCGTCACGGCGCGGGTTGAAGATCGCCTCGACCGCGCCGGCGTCGGACGCCAGCACCTTGTCGAGCTTGGCGCTGTCGAGCGACAGCAGCCCGTCGCGGGTCGACGAGATGCCGATGTCGCTAAGCTTGTTGATGCTGCCGTGGCTGGTCAGCGCCTTGCTGATCAGCGCCGACAGCTCGCGTTCGAGTTCGCGGAGCCCGGTCGTCGCGCCCGACATGCTCGATGCTGACTGCAGGCTCTTCTTGACCTGGTTATAGACGTCGACGAAGTCGGCGACGGTCTGCTTGATCATGTCGAGCGGGCGGCTGGCGCCGATGTCGACCGGCTGGCCGGGCGCGGCCTTCTTGAGCGTCAGCGACATGCCGGGGACGACGTCGTCGACGATGTTCGAGGCGCGGCTGAAGGTGACGCCGTCGAGGGTGAATTCGGCGTTGGTCGCGCTCTGGCCCAGCGTCATGCCGCCGCCCGAGCCATAAGCGAAGGCATTCAGCGCAGGAGTCGCGGTCTCCAGCGTGAAGCTGTTCGCGGCGCCCGTCGGGCCTTTCAGGATCATGCGGTACCCGCCGTCGTCGGCGACGATGGACGCGCTCACTCCGGCGCCGCTGGCGTTGATCGCATTGGCGAGGCCGTCGAGGCTGTCGTTCGTCGCGTCGATGGTGATCGTCTTCGCGACCCCGCCGACGGTCAGCGTCATCGTGCCCTGGCCGATTGCCGCCGTCTTGTCGGCGACGATGGCCGAATAGGCGGTCTGCGCGCGCGCCAACTGAGTGACCTCGATCGTCGCGGCAAAGCTGTCGGCCGACAGGCCGGCGCGCGAGGTGGCGCTCAGCACGCTGTCGTCGGAGACCGTGGGCGTGCTGCGCAGCGTGCCGTCGGACACCATCTGGCTCAGCGAATTTGCGAAGCCCTCGAGATCGGACTTGGCCTGCGCGACCGCGCTGATCTTGACCTGGTTCTTATTGACGAGTTCGGTGACCCGCTCGACCTTGGGCTCGCGCGACGCGGCGGCGAGGTCCTTGACCAATTGCTGGGTGTCGATGCCCGATCCGAAGCCGAGACTGTTGGCGATTGAGCTGACCATGCGCGCTATCCTTCGAAGCTGTTAACGGCAGCGCGTGGGGGAGATTAAGCGGGTTGGGTGTGGGTTTTGTGCGCAGGAGGCGGGATTGGGGTGGATTTCAGACCTAAAACCCCTCCTCTTCAGAGGAGGGGCAGAGAGACTTGGTCCGGCGTAGCCGGGCCTTAGTCGAACGGGGTGGTGGCCGAAGGCTTACGCCCAGCCGCGAACACCACCCCGCTGCGACTAACGAACAAGTTCGTAAGTCTCGCACCCCCTCCTCTGAAGAGGAGGGGCTGGGAACGGCCGCTAACGCCCAAAACCGGACCTAAGCCTGCTTCCGCCCATCCGCATCGAACCAGTGCGTTGCCGGCACCTCGATGTCGGGCTGCGCCGGACCCTCGGCGGCCGCGCGTTCGAGGCGGAAGACGAAGGCGAGGATCGTCGCGACCGCGACGAAGAGTTCCTCGGGGATCACGCGACCGGCGCGCGCGGTGAAATAGATCGCACGCGCCAGCTGCGGATATTCGAGGATCGGCACGTCGGTGCCGCGCGCGAGTTCGCGGATCGCGAGCGCGACCTCGCCGCGGCCGCGCGCGACGACCACCGGCGCGGCGTCGATGCCGGGGCGATAGCGCAAGGCGACCGAGAAATGCGTCGGGTTGGTCAGGATCACCGTCGCTTCGGACACCGCCTTGCGCGCCGATCCGCTCAGCATCTCGTGCGCGCGCTGGCGCTGCGCCTGCTTGAGCTCGGGCGCGCCGTCGGACTGGCGCATCTCTTCCTTGATTTCCTGCTTGCTCATCATCAGCCGCTTGCGCCGCTGGAGCCATTGCACGGGCACGTCGATCAGCGCGATGATCACGAGGCCGCCGGCCATCGTCAGCACCGCCCGGCCGACCGCCTCTCCGGCAAGGCCGATCGCCGAATGGAGGTCGCTCGACGCGAGATGCAGGATCGCGGGCAGGTTATTCGCGACGAACCAGTAGCCGATCGTGCCGAGCAGCAGCACCTTGGCGAGCGCTTTCGCAAGCTCGGTCGCGCCCTGCATCCCGAACATGCGCTTGAGGCCGCTCAGCGGGTTCATGCGATTGCCCTTGAAGGCGAGCGCCTTGCCGCGCCAGCCCATCGAACCGAGCAGCGCGGGCGCAGCGAAGGCCGCGAGCAGCGCCGCGGCGAACAGGCTGGCGAGCGGCAGCAGCACCTCGGCGCCGTTGCGGAGCAGCGCCTCGCCGGGCGCGAAGTCGGTGACGTCGCCGCGATCGAGCGTCAGCCCGCGCGAGACGAGCTCGCCTGCGGTGCGCATGAACCAGCCGCCCGCGGCGACCAGCCAGCCCGCCGCGACGAGCATCATCAGCGCGGTCGCGAGTTCGCGCGACTGCAGCACGTCGCCCTCGCGCGCCGAATCGGCGAGCTTCTTGGGCGTCGGAAGTTCGGTCTTCTGGTCCTTCTCGGTCGCGCCCGCCATGGCTCAGCCCCCCGCGACCATGCGCGCGGCGTCGAGCGCGTCGGACAATATCTGCGCTAGCCCCTCGGCCATCACCGGGGTCGCGACGCCGAGCAGCACGACGCCGGCGAGCAGGGTCGCCGGGATGCCGACCGCGAACAGGTTGAGCGCGGGCGCCGAGCGGCCGATCACGCCCATGATGATCTGGACGAGGATCAGCACGAAACCAACGGGCAGCGCGATGGTCAGCCCCGCGGCGAACATCAGGCTGCCGAAGCGGATGATGCCGCCGATCGTCTCCCAGGAAGGAAAGGCATTGCCGGGCGGCAGCGCGCTGTAGCTGTCGACGATGATCGAAATCAGCACCAGATGGCCGTCGGCGGCGAGGAAGATCGCGGTCGCCAGCATCGAGAGGAACTGGCCGATCGCGGAACTCGACGAACCGCTCAAGGGATCGATCATCGACGCGAAGCCGAGACCCATCGCGTTGCTGATCGTCTCGCCCGCGAGCAGCGCCGCGGCGAGCCCCATTTGCAGCACGAAGCCCATGGCGAGGCCGATGACGACCTCGCCGATGACGAGGAAGAAGCCCGGGACCGAGACGATGCCTTCGGGGGGCAGGGTCATGCCCGACGCGGCGACCGCGGGCACGCCGACCGCGAGCGCGATGACGAGGCGGAGCTGGACGGGGACGTTCGCCGCGCCGAACACCGGCGCCGCGAGGAAGCAGGCGCCGGGGCGGATCATGCCGAGCATCCACAGCTGCAGCATCGCCTCCACATTGGGGATGTCGGCGGGGTTCATACTTGTCCGGGCGGCTTTACCTTCCCCCTTGATGGGGGAAGGATACGAAGCCTTGCCGCGGAGCGGCTAGGCGGAGTTGGATGGGGGTGACGGTGCGCCCTTGCACCGCAGCTTGAGGCCGCGAGCGCACCCCCACCGCTGCGACTAGGCGGCTTCGCCGCCAAGTCTCGCTGCCTCCCCCATCAAGGGGGAGGGGAAGGGGGGAGGTGCCGGTCATCGGACGAGCGTCGGGATCTGCGCGAAGATCTCGCGGGTGAAATCGGTGAGCAGCACGAGGATGCTGCCGCCGAAGATCGCGAGGCAGATTGCGGCGACGATCAGCTTGGGCACGAAGGTCAGCGTCTGCTCGTTGATCGAGGTCGCCGCCTGCACCATGCCGAGCAGCACGCCGACGATCAGGATCGGGATGAGCAAAGGCGCGGTCGCGAGCGCGAGGATCCACAGCGACTGCTGCGCCACGCCGACGAAATAATCGGCTTCCATTAGGGTCTACCAACATGGGATTGAACCGCCTTGACGGAGCCGATTTTGGCCCAGTGCAAGGCGCGAGGAGAGGCGCGATGTGGTTCATCGTGCCCGACGAGCAACGCCGCAATGGGCCAAAATCGGCCCGCCCCGAAGGGGTTGCGCTGTGCAGCCCGCTGAGCAGCGTCGCGGGTCTTGCACGGGCTACCGGCCCGCGCTGCGCCCCGCTCCTTGTCAGCGGGCTGCACAGCGCAATCAAGGTGGATCAATCCCATGTTGGTAGACCCCTGCTAGGTCCCGAACGATGCGGCGAGCGAGCCCATCGTCAGCGCCCACCCGTCGACGAGGACGAAGAGCAACAGCTTGAAAGGCATGGAGATGATCGTCGGCGACAGCATCATCATACCGAGCGACATCAGCGCCGATGCGACGATCAGGTCGATGATCAGGAAGGGCAGGAAGATCAGGAAACCGATCTGGAAGGCGGTCTTGAGTTCGCTGGTGACGAAGGCGGGGAGCAGGATCGAGAAGGGGACGTCCTTCGGGCTCGCATAGCTCGGCGCTTTCGCAATTTTCGCGAACATCATCAGATCGGACTTGCGCGTCTGGGTCAGCATGAAGCCGTGCAACGCATCGCCCGACCGCGACACCGCGACGCCGATATCGATTTGTTCCTGGCCATAGGGTTCGATCGCGACGCGGTTCACCTCGGTGATCACCGGCGCCATCACGAACAGCGACAGGAAGAGGCTGAGACCCACAAGCACCTGGTTCGGTGGGGTCTGTTGCAGCCCGAGCGCGTGGCGCAGGATCGACAGCACAATGATGATGCGCGTGAAGCTGGTCATCATCAGCAGCAGCGACGGCAGCACCGTCAGCAGGCTCATCAGGACGAGGATCTGGAGCGACAACGACAGCGGGCGGCCATCGCCGCCCAGTTCGTTCACCGCGCGGCTGAGGCCATTGGCCTCCTGCGCATAGGCCGCGGGCGCCGCGACCAGCAGCGCCACGCCGCCGGCGATCACCGCGGCGCGCAGCCAGTTTTTCCTAGTCGACATGGAAGTCGCCCTGGCTGTTGTCGGCGAGGCGGGTGACCGCGCCGCGCGAGACCGAGAGCAGGATGCGCTGCCCGGCGAACTCAACGACGGTCAGCTTGGTGCCGGGGCCGAGCGGCAGCACGTCGATCATCTCGATCGCGCGCGTCCGCTTCGCGCCCTGTCCGGGCAGCTGGAGCGTGCCCATCTGGACCTTTTTCCACAGCCACAGGCTGCCCCACGCCATGCCGCCGACGAGCGGCAGCAGGATGAGGAGGCGCAATATATATTCGAACATCAGGCCCTCCGGTCGAACCCGGCGAGGCCGCGGTCGGGGGCGACGACTTCGGCGACCTGGATGCCGTAGCGGCCGTCGACGTTGACGATCTCGCCGCGCGCGATCAGCGTGCCATTGGCATAGATGTCGAGCAGCTCGTTCGCGGCGCGGTCGAGTTCGACGACGCTGCCTTCCGACATGGCGAGCAGTTCGGCGAGGGTCATCGAGGTCGATCCGACCTCGACCGACACGCGCAGCGACACGCCCGCGAGCAAGTCGAAATTGGGCGCCGCCGCCATGTCCTTGGCGCCGCGGCGTTCGCCGCGCGCGGGGGCTTCGCTGAGATCACTCATCACCGGATCCTCTTTCGATATGCTCGATCATTATGGCCGCATTTCCATTCGCTTCGCCGATGCTTCCGGCGGCGAAATGCCGACCGGCGACGGTTACCGGAACATTGCGTGGAATGGTTAACGGAATGATATCACCGACCTCCAAACCGAGCAGTTTGACCAAAGAAATTTCGGGACGCGCCAGGACCGAGCGCACGGGCAGGCGAACCGTCTTCAGCGCGCTGTTGAGCGTCGCGGTCCATTCGGCGTCGGCGGGCGCCTCGTCGCGGAGATCGGGACCCGATTCGACGTCGGCGATGCCGCGCAGCGCCGCGACCGGATAGGCGCAGGCGATCGTCCGGCCGTCGAGCACGCCGCCGCGCAAAGTGAAGCGCTGGACGAGCAGTTCGTCGTCGGCGCGCACCGCGGCGAGCTTGGCGCCGTCGGTGGTGACGCAGTCGAGTTCGGGCGCCATCCTGTCGCCCCAGGCGGCGGCGAGCTGCAGGCCGATGTCGCGGCCGAGCCGCGCGGCGAAGCGGTCTTCGGCGTCGGTCAGATCTTCGCGCTCGCTCGCGAGCTGGCCCTTGCCGCCATAGAAGATGTCGACGAGCTGGAGGATCAGCGGGCGCGCGCCGGCGAGCAGCACCGGGCCCTTGAGCGGCGGCGCGTGGTAGCGCCAGAAGATCGCGGGCGCGGCGGCGGCGCACCAGTCGGCGAAGCGCACACGTTCGGCGGCTTCGCGCTCGACCTGCACCGTCGGCGCACCGAGCGCGCGGATCAGGTCGCGCAGGCTCCGCGCGAACTGGTTCGCGACGCCGTCGAGCAGCGGAAAGGCATAGCCGTCCTCGGCCTTGCGCAGCAGCAGCGACGCATTCGCGTCGTCGGCCGGCCTGGCGGCGGGCGGTGCCTTGGCTGCGGGCGCTTTCGGCGCCTTGAAAGGGTTGGTCTTGGCGCTCACTGGATCACCATGTTCGTGAAATAGACATTGTCGATGCCGCCGAAGCCTTCCTTGTCGCGCAGCACGCCGTTGATCGCCCCGGTCAGCTGGCGCTGGAGCTGCTGCTTGCCGTGCGAGGTCGAGATCAGCGCGGGATCCTGCTCGGCGAGCACCATCAGCACCGCCGATCGGATCGGCACGTCCTGGCGGCGGATGTTCGCGATGACCTTGCCGTCATAATAGGTCGACAGGCTGATCCCGACCTGCAGGAAACCCGACCCGTCGGCGAGGTTCGTGGTGAAGCTCTGCTCGATCGGATAATAGGTGATCTCGTATTTGCGCGGGTCGACCTTGAACTTGTCGTTGGGAACCGACACCGTGCCGACCTTGGGCGGGGCTTCTTCCTTCTTGCCCTCGGCGGCGGGCTCTTCCTCGCTCTCGCTGCGCACGACGAGCTTGGGATAGAAATCCTCGGGCTTGGGCGCCGTCTTGGCCATGCCGACGCCGAAATACATGCCCGCCCCGGCGCCGGCGCCGATCAGCGCCGCGGCGCCGACGCTGATCATCAGCAGCTTCTTCATCTTGCCGCCCTTCTTCGGCGCGGCGGCTTCGGTCTTGTCCTTGGTCATCGGTCGGCTCCTGTTAAGGCGATTGGTCAGGCGAAGCGGCCGCGGCGTTCGCCGCTCCGCTCGTCACGGGTTTCGGTGCGCGCTTCGGCGCGGTCATCGGCGGTTTCGATCAGGTGGCTCGCATCCTGCGCGCCGCTGCGACCCTGGCCCTGCTGCGACTGGCGGCCGGTCTCGTTCGGGGTGCAGGTCACCTGCGTGTCGGCGACGCGCACGCCCTGTTGGCGCAGGTCGTCGGCGAGGCGCGTCTGCGCCGCGGTGACGATCGCCGCGGTGGCCTCGTGCTGGGTGTCGAGCTTGACCGACACGCCCTCGTCGCCCGCCATCATCGACACGTCGAGGCGGCCGAGGTGGCGCGGCATCAGGCGAAAGCTGATGTCGCCCGACGCCGACTTGGTCGCGGCGATATCGGCGGCGAGCTGTTCGATCCAGGCGTCGTCGCTGCTGAGGTCAAGCGTACGTTCGGCGATCGTTGCGACGGGGGCGGGGGCGCCGATGGCGGTCGTTGCTGCGGCGATGGGCTGGGCGAAGAGCACGGTCATCGACGGCTCGGCGGCGGGCTTGGCCGCCAGCGGCTCGAGCGCGGCGAGGACCGGCAGGGCCGGCGTTGCCGCATTGTCGCGGACTTTCGGCGCGGCGGTCGGCAGCGCGGGCGCATCGTCGCGGCGCGGCTTGGCGGCCGGTGCAGCATAGGCGGTGGGTTTGGCAGCAGGGCGCGCTTCTGTGGGCGCGGCGGCTGGAGCGAGCGCGGCGAGCGCGGGAGGGGCGGGGGCGTTGTTGCGGGCCCTGGGTGCAGCGGCCGACAGCGCGGGTGCGTCTTCGCGGCGCGACTTTACGGCCGGCGCGGTTTCGGCGGCGGGCTTGCCGACGGGGTGCGTCTCCGCGGGCGCGGCGGCTGGGGTCAGCCAGGCGACGGCGGGCGCGGCTTCGGCGGCGACCCGGGGTTCGCCTTCGCTTGTTGCTTCGCTTTCGGTCGCGGATACAGCGACCGTCGGCTTGGCGGCGGCGGGCTTGCCTGTCGGGACCGTGAACTGCGCCAGCGTCGCGAGCAGTTCGTTCGCGGAGACGATGGCCTTGTCGGGCGATGCCGCCTCGGCCTTTGCTTCGGGTGCGGGACCGGAGATGTGCGCGTCGGGCAGTTCGACCGCCTTGGGTTCAGCATCCGTGCCAGCTTCAGGCGTGGTCGGCATCGCCTCGTTTATGAAGCGTCGCATATCCAACAGCCGTTCGCCCTGAGCTTGTCGAAGCGTGGAACGAGTCACGTGCCTCGTTCCACCCTGGGCGCCTGCAAGGCAGTCGAAGGGGGCCGTATTTTCGTCTTGCGGCGTCGAGGAGAAGGACGGTGCTTCGACAAGCTCAGCACGAACGGGGATAGGTGACGAAACGGATTTGGTGGATGAGGCTTGGACGGCCTGCATCTGGTCGGCGACGGGTGCCGCAGTGGGGGCCGCTTGCACGCTGGCAATCGCCGCCACCACAACCGGTGCAGGCAGGCGCATGGCGTCGGCGATCGGCGCCGTCGGAACGGCGGCTTTCGTCTGCGCGGCGACGAGCTGGTCGAACGTGCCCGCTTCGCCTGCCTCGCCCGGCTGCGCGGGCATCAGTATCGCGAGCAGCGAGGGCGTTGGCGCCGTCGAGGTCTGCGGCAGGGCAGGCATCATGCGATGCCGCCGTCGATCAGGCGCAGGCGCATGCCGCCGCGAAACGGGCGGTTGGCGTCGGCGCGGCGTTCCATTTCCTGCTCGGCGCTCTTGCGGCTGCGCTCGTAGAGGCGCACCGCCGATTCTTCCTTGACCATCGCGCTTTGCGCGAGCGCCCCCATCTGGTCGCGGCGCGCGCTGGCGCCCGCCGTCGGCGCGACGAGATTTTCCTTCGCCATGTCGAGCCGCATGCCGAGCTCGCCGATCGTGTTGAGCGCGCGCCCGGCGACCGCGCCCTTCGCCATCGCGAGGTCGGAGCGCAGCACCTCGAGCCGCTTGCCGAGCTCGACGAGGTTCGCGAGCTCGCTGGTTGCGCGCGCGAGATTGGCCTCCGCCATCTGATGTTCGACGCTGCGCACGCGGATGATCCGTTTGCGGCGCGCGGTGCGAGAGGTCATGCACTATATCCTTCAACTAGAGCTTGGCGGGAGGTGGTGAAATCGACCCGGGCCTTGGCGCCCTGCGACACGAAAGCGAGCTGTTCGGCGCGGCATGCGATCGCGGTGTCGAGCACCGGATCGCCGCCGGCGACGTAGGCGCCCATCAGCATCAGGTCGCGATTCTCTTCATAGGCGGACCAGAGCTGGCGAAAGCGCGCGGCGGCGGCGGCATGCTCGGCATCGACCGAGTCGACCATCGTGCGCGACAGCGAGCGGGCGACGTCGATCGCCGGATAGACGCCTTGCTCGGCCATCGCGCGCGACAGGATGATATGGCCGTCGACGATCGCGCGGGCAGAGTCGACGACCGGGTCGTCGATGTCGCCGCCGTCGGCGAGCACGGTGTAGAGCGCGGTGACCGAGCCGCCGGTCGCCTTGTCGATGCCCGCGCGTTCGCACAGCGAGGGGATCAGCGCGAAGACCGAGGGTGGATAGCCCTTCATCGTCGGCGGTTCGCCCAAGGTCAGCCCGATCTCGCGCTGCGCATGTGCGACGCGGGTCAGGCTGTCGATGAGGAGCAGGACCTTCTTGCCCTCGTCGCGGAACGCCTCGGCAATCGCGGTCGCGCGCATCGCGGCGCGGAGGCGGAGCAAAGGCGGGTGGTCGGCGGGGACCGCGACGACGACCGATTTCTTGCGGACTTCGGGGGGCAGCTTGGTCTCGACGAAGTCGCTGACTTCGCGGCTGCGCTCGCCGATCAGGCCGACGACGATCACGTCGCAGTCGGTGCCCGCGATCATCTGGCCCATCAGCACCGACTTGCCGACGCCCGAGCCCGCGATGATCGCGACGCGCTGGCCTTCGCCGACGGTGAGCAGGCCGTTGATCGCGCGCACGCCCATGTCGAGCGGGCGGGTGACGCGGCCGCGGCGCAGCGGATTGGCCTTGCGCCCGGCGAGCGGCCACAGGAATTGCGACTTGATCGGCGGGCGGCCGTCGAGCGGGTTGCCCTGCGCATCCATGATCCGGCCGAGCAAAGTCTTGCCGACGGGGACCATCGAGCTGGCGCCATGCGGTTCGACCGGCGCGCCGGTGACCAGCGGCTTGTTCATGTCGAAGGGCAGGACGAGGCTGCGGTGGCCGCGAAAGCCGACGACCTCGCCATAGACATAGTCGTTGTCGGCCGACTTGATGCGGACGTTGCTGCCCAAAGGCTGCGGGAAACCCGAGACTTCGAGCATGATCCCCTCGTGCGCGACGAGCGTGCCGATGCGGCGCGGGCTCGCCTTGGCGATGTCGACGGGGGCGAGCAGCTGCTGCGCCGAAAGGGCGAGGCGGCGCGTCATGCGGCGTCTTCCTCGCGGCCCAATGCGGCGCGTAATTCGTTCAAATAGACCGCACGGCCGTGCTCGATCCAGCCGGCCGAGGTTTCGACGCGGACGGTGCCGCGCATCATCGCCGCGTCGGCTTCGATCGGCAGGCGGATGTCGCTGTCGATCAGCAGCGCGGCGTCCTGCGGGTGGACCCACAGGGTGCGCGCCTTGTCGGCCTCCGACACCAGCGCAGCGGCGGTTTCGGCCTGGTCTTTGAGCCAGACGGCGTCGATCGGGGCGTCGGCGACGATCTGGCGCACCAGCCGCTCGACGGTCTCGGCGATCAGCTGCGCGAGTTCCTCGCTCGGTTCGTCCTGCAGCGCCTCGGCGCCCGCGACGAGCGCGAGCAACTGGCCGCGCTCGACCACGAACCCGGCTTCGGCGAGGCGCTGGCCCTCGGTGAGACCCTTTTCGAACGGGTCTTCGCCGGGCTCGATCTCGACCGATGCCTGTGCAGCGGCAAGCTGGGCCTCCTGCTCGCGCACGGCGGGGTCGAAGGACATCGGGCGGAAGCCGCCCTGCCGCGCCATCGCCATCGCGAGCGGGGTGGGGGCGAAGCCGGGATCAGACATAGTCGTCGCCCGCGCCCGCGATCATGATCTCGCCCGAGGCGGCCATCTGGCGGACGATCGTCATGATCGCCTTCTGCGCGTCGTCGACGTCGGTGCGCTTGACCATCGACATCTCGGCCATTTCGTCGCGGATCGTTTCCGATGCGCGCTGCGACATCGTCGAGAGGCAGAGGTCGACCATCTCGTCGCCGGCGCCCTTGAGCGCGACCGCGAGCTGCGCCGCGTCGACGCCGCGCAGGATCATGCCGAGGCTCTTCATGTCGAGGTCGCGGAGATTCTCGAAGATGAACATCTCTTCCTCGATCGTCTGCGCGAGCTGGCGGTCGGATTTCTTGAGGTTGCGGATCGCGCGCTCGCTGGCCGACTTCGACATTTTCTTCATGATCTTGGCGACGTCGCTGGGGCCGCCGATCGGCTGTTTGGCGACGCGCTGACCGCCGATATTGGCGGCGGCGAGCACCGATTCCAGATCCTCGATCGCCGCGGCGGGGACCGACGACAGCTGCGCCGCGCGCAGCACCAGATCGGCCTGCAGCACTTCGTCGAGCGTCTCGATCGCGCGCGCCGCGATGTCGGGGACCAGCACCGACAGGATCAGCGCGCCGACCTGCGGATGCTCGCTGGCGAGCAGGCCGCTGATGGCGTCGACGTCCATCCAGCGCAACATTTCGAGCGATGCGGCGCTCGACTGCGGCGCGACGGCGGCCAGGATATTGTCGGCGCGGACATTGCCCACCGCCTGGTTGATCACGGTGCGGATGCGCGTGTCGGCGCCGACGCTGAACGCGCTGACCGAGCGGCTGCGCGTGACGAAGCGGTCGAGCGCCTGCTCGATCTGGACTTCGGTCGCATTGGCGGCGTCGAACATGCCCTTGGCCAGCTGGCGCACTTCGGCAGGATCGAGATGCTTCAGGATCGTCGCGGCTTCGCTTTCGTCGAGCAGCATCAGCAGGATCGCGGCGGCCGCCGATCCCTCGACCGGCGCCTTGGCGGGCGGGGTGCCGAGGTCGGTGTCGAGATCAGCCACGGGCGCCCTCCTGCATCAGCTGGCGCACGACGATCGCGGCGCGCGCCGAATCCTGGCGGACGAAGGCGCGGACCAGGTTGGCGCGGTCTTCGTAGCTCGGCGCCGCCTCGATCATCTCGAGGGTGATTTCGCGGCTGCGCGGACGGGGCAGGGCGGGGTTGCCGCCCTCGGCGGCCGCCATCAGCGATTCCTCGAGCGCGGCGTCGCGTTCGGCGCGCGCGGCTGCCCGTGCTTTTGTGGCCTTGATCAGCGGGCGGCCGATGAAGAAGAAGGCGAGGATCGCGACCAGCACCGCGCCGATCTGCTTGACCAGCGGCAGGAACCAGCCCTGTTCGTAGAAGGCGGGCGACGCGTCCTCGACCTTGGCGAAGGGGCGCTGGCTGATCGCGACCTGGTCGCCGCGCGCGGCGTCGAAACCGACCGCGCCCTTCACCAGGCCGTCTATCTTGGTGATGTCGGCGCGGGTCAGCGCCTTCGAGCCCTGGTTGAGCGCGACCGCGACCGAAACGCGGCGCAGCTGGCCTTGCGGGCGATGCGTCACCGAAATCTCGCGGCCGACTTCATAGGCGCGCTGGGCATTTTCGTTGCTCTGCGTCGTCGGCGCGGCGGCGCCGGGGGCGGTGCCGCCCGGGGTCTGGTTCAGCGCCGAGGCCGGCGGCGGCTGGTTCGACAGCGCGCCGGGGACGCCGACCGCGGGCGCTTCGCCCTGGCCGCTGACCGAGCGGGTGACCATCTCGCTGGTGAGCGCGCGGTCGTTCTCGGGAAAGCTCTCGCGCGTCGCCTGGCTTTCGGACATGTCGACGTCGGCGTGGACCTCGACGGTATAATTGCCGGCGCCGAGCATCGGGCCGAGCATGCTGTCGAGCGCGCGGCGGAAGCGGTCCTCGATCTGGGTCTGCAGCTGGAAGGCCTGCATGTCGCCCGACGTCGCCGAGTCCGACAGCAAAGCGCCGCGCTGGTCGATCACCGACACCTGGTCGGCGTTCATCCCCGGCACCGACGAGGCGACGAGGAAGCGGATCGCCTGCACCTGGCCGTCGCTGAGCGTGCGGCCGTTCTGGAGCGTCAGCATGACCGAGGCGGTGGCGGGCTTGTCCTCGCGCACGAACAGGCTGGGTTCGGCGGCGGCGATATGGACGCGTGCGCCCTTGACCGCGTCGATCGCCTCGATCGTGCGCGCGAGGTCGGCCTCACGCGCCCCGCGCAGCGTTTCGCCCTCGATCGCGCGGCTGGCGCCCATCGGGAGCGCGCCGATCATCTCGCTGCCGTCGGCCGACGCCTTGGGCAGGCCCTGCCCGGCGAGGGCGATGCGCGCGGCGTGCAGCTTGTCGGCGTCGACGGTCAGCGCGCCGGTGGCCGGGTCGATCGTATGATTGATGTCCTGCGCGGTGAGCGCGTCGGCGACCGCGGCCTTGTCGGCATCGGCAAGTCCGGCGAAGAGCTGCGTCTGCGGCGCCGCGGCGGTTGCGAAATAAGCGAGCGCGGCGATACCGATCGCCGCGGTGGTGGCGATCGCGGGCAAAGCACGCTGGAACGCGGGCTGGCGCAGCGCCTGCTGGATCGGCGCGAAGCGGCCGCCCATCGCGGGGACGGGGAGGCGGCGGTCGCTGCCGTCGTCGACGGGGCTCAGGATCTGGGTATCGGCCATCGGGTCAGACCGGCATGTTCATGATGTCGCGGTAGGCGGAGAGCAGCTTGTTGCGCACCTGCAGCGTGGTCTCGAAGCCGAGCGAGGCCTTCTGGCGCTCGATCATCACGCTGACGATGTCGTGCGTGTCGCCGCGCTCATAGGCTTCGGTGATCTCGCTCGCCTTCGACTGCTGGGCGTTGACCTGCTGCAGCGCGGCCGAGATTGCCGACCCGAAATCGGGGGTGCCGGCGGCGCTGTCGACGCCGCCCGCACCGCCGCGCCCCGCGGCACGTTGCAGCGCTTCGTTCTGATTGAGGATCGAGCTGCGCATCTGCAGCAGCCGGCTCTGGTCAATCGTGCTCATAAATCATCCGTCCTCACCGCGGCATCGCGCCGCACGCAAAGAGTAATGCAAAGCGCGTGCCAAAAGTTTTTATCTTTGAAAAACATGGATATAATTATGAGCGCGCTGTGGGATTAACCCTGTCCGGCGTTTTTTTGACGTGCCGCGCTTAAGCCCCGCCACCGCCCGCCGTTACTGCAATCGTGAAGCTCGCCGAGCCGCACACCATGGGAATGGCCCTTGGGGGGCCGGAAAGGGAACTTATGACTGTTATCAACACCAATGTGAGCGCGCTCCGCGCCCAGAATAACTCGCGTGTTGCCGAACGTGCGCAGTCGCAGGCGATGGAACGCCTGTCGAGCGGCAAGCGCATCAACAGCGCCAAGGACGACGCTGCCGGCCTCGCCATCGCGACCCGCATGGACGCCAATGTTCGCGGTCTGAACCAGGCGGTTCGCAACGCCAACGACGGCATCTCGCTGGCGCAGACCGCCGAAGGCGCGATGGGCGGCATCTCGAACATCCTCGTTCGCATGCGCGAACTGGCTGTTCAGTCGGCCAACGGCACCAACAGCACCACCGACCGCGGTGCGATCCAGACCGAAGTCACCGCCCTGCTCGCGCAGATCGGCGACATCGCCACCCGCACGACCTTCAACGGTACGGCGCTGCTCGGCGGTTCGGCCAGCATCGACATCCAGACGGGCACCGCCAGCGGCGAAACCGTCAACATCGCGATCGGCAACCTGACCGCCACCGGTCTCGCGGTCGGCGCGGTCGACCTGTCGACGGCCGGCGGCGCGGGCACCGCGCTGGGTCTGCTCGACACGGCGATCCAGACGGTCGCCACGCAGCGCGCCAACCTCGGTGCGCAGCAGAACCGCCTCGAATCGACCGTCGACAATTTGACGTCGACCGTCACGAATCTGTCGGCGGCTAAGTCGCGCATCGAAGACACCGACTTCTCGGCGGAATCGACGAAGCTCGCCGCTGCCGGTATCCTGGCCCAGGCATCGACCGCGATGCTCGCTCAGGCGAACCAGAGCCAGCAGGGCGTGATGAACCTGCTGCGCTAAGTAAGAGTACCCGAGACTCAGGCTATATTTGGTTGGTCCCTTAAGTAGCCTGATCGAGCGCCCCGGCCCCCCACGGCCGGGGCGTTCACTGTTTTCCGTCAATGGGCGGCGAAGCGCTTGCCCCTGCGGCGCAAATGATCCAACGGGTCCCCCGACAGACAGGGGAGCCCGAGATGAGCCATCAGCAGACCGCCGCCGCCGCAACCGTTTCGGAGCGCGCCCTTGCCATCGGCACCCGCGTCGAAACCTTCGTCCGCACCGTCGTCGCCCCCTATGAGAGCGACCCGCGGCGCGACCATCATGGCGCGCCGACCGACGAGCTGGTCGACGAACTCAAGGCGAAGGCGCGCGCCGCGGGGGTGCTGACCCCGCATATCCTGGCGGACGGCGACCATCTGACGCAGGTCGAGACGGCTTATGTGCTGCAAAAGACCGGCCTGTCGCCGCTCGGCCCGCTCGCGTGCAACACCGCGGCGCCCGACGAGGGCAATATGTACCTGCTCGGCAAGGTCGGCAGCCCCGAACTCAAGGCGCGCTTCCTCGACCAGCTGGTCCAGGGCCATGCGCGCTCGGCCTTCTTCATGACCGAGCCCGCCGAAGAGGGCGGTGCCGGGTCCGACCCCTCGATGATGAAGACGACCTGCCGGATGGACGGCAACCACTGGGTGGTGAGCGGCCGCAAATGCTTCATCACCGGCGCCGACGGCGCCAAGGTCGGGATCGTGATGGCCAAGGCCGAGGATGTCGCCGCGGGCGGCGGCGCGTGCATGTTCCTCGTCGATCTGCCCGACCCCGCGATCCGCATCGAGCATGTGCCGAACACGATCGACAGCTCGATGCCCGGCGGCCATGCGACGGTGATCATCGACAACCTGCGCGTCCCAGCCGACCAGATGCTCGGCGAGGCGGGCGAGGGGTTCAAATATGCGCAGATCCGCCTCAGCCCCGCGCGCCTCTCGCACTGCATGCGCTGGCACGGCGCCTGCCAGCGCGCGCACGAGATCGCGACCGACTACGCCAACCGCCGCACGGCCTTCGGCAAGCCGCTGATCGACCATGAGGGCGTCGGCTTCATGCTTGCGGAGAACCTGATCGACCTCAAACAGGCCGAGCTGATGATCCGCTGGTGCGCCGAAGTGCTCGACACCGGCGACCTCGGCACCGCCGAAAGCTCGATGGCGAAGGTCGCGGTGTCGGAGGCGCTGATGCGCATCGCCGATCGCTGCGTCCAGGTGATGGGCGGCACCGGGGTCACCGACAAGACGATCGTCGAGCAGGTGTTCCGCGAGGTGCGCGCCTTCCGTATCTACGACGGCCCGACCGAGGTCCACAAATGGAGCCTCGCCAAAAAGATCAAGCGCGACTGGAAGAACGCCAACGCGGGATAATCTGCCGGGGAAGGCAGGGCCGGTTTTGGGTGGTTGCTGCCGTTCCCCAGCGCCTCCTCTTCAGAGGAGGGGCAGCGAGACTTACGAACTTGTCCGTTAGTCGCAGCGGGGTGGTGCTCTCGGGCGTGGCGTAAGCCTGCGGCCACCACCCCGTTCGACTAAAGGCCCGGCTGCGCCGGACCAAGTCTCTCTGCCCCTCCTCTGAAGAGGAGGGGTTTGATGTCTGAAATCCACCCCAAAGCTGCCGCCGTCTTCAAAAAAGGCTTTCCTACATTATCCGGCTATGCAAGCGTCGATTCCGGCTCTTTCACTCGGTCGACAGAAGCGGTTGCCGAGGTCCTGTTGCGGGGCGCACAGGGCTGAACTTTCCTGAACTTTGGACAGGGCAACGGCAGCTTCCCACCCCAAAGCAGACGCCCAGGCATGCGGCGATGGCCGGCTGAACCTTTGTCGCAAAATTGACAAAATAATTTGTCCATTATACCCAATCCCCATGAGCGAGTCGCTTGCCCTGCTCGACGATGCCGTCACCGCCCGCGTCGCGCTGTCGCCGTTGCGACGCGAGTTGCTCGCGCATCTCCGCACCCCGGCGTCGGCCGCGGGGCTCGCCGAGGCGCTCGACATGCCGCGGCAGAAGATCGGCTATCATCTGCGGCTGCTCGAAAAGGCGGGGCTGATCGCCGCGGTCGAGACGCGGCGGCGCCGCGGCTTTACCGAGACTTTGTTCGAGGCGCGCAGCGACGCGCTGCTGATCGACCCGATGATCCTCGCGCCGCCGGGTCCCGACGCGGTGGACAAGCAGGACCGCTTTGCCGCCGAGCATCTGGTGCGCACCGCCGCGGGGATCGTGCGCGACGTGTCGCGGATGCGCGCGGCGGCGGCGGGCGAGGGCAGCCGCCTCCTCACTTTCACCGTCGAGGCCGACGTCGCCTTCGCACGTCCGTCCGACATCGAGGCCTTTACCGCGCGCCTGTCCGATGCGCTCGCCGCCATCGCCGCCGATTTCGCGCCCGCGGGGGAGGGGCGCAGCTACCGCGTCACCGTTGCCGGGCACCCCGCCGCCGGCACCCGCACGAAAACAGCGATCAATTGAGGGAGAGCCCAAGATGACCGAACCCGCCGACCAGCCGATCGTCGACCGCATCCTGGTCGAAATGACGATCGCCGCGCCCGCCGCCGAAGTGTGGGATGCGCTGCGCGACCGCGACAAGCTGCTGCAATGGTTCGGCTGGGACGCGCCGAGCCTCGAAGAAGAGGTCGACTATATCTTCTTCAAATATACCCGCCCCGACGAGGACGCCGGAATCCTCTGGTTCGAAGGCGTGCCCGACCGGTTCGAGGTCGAGCCGACGGGTGCGAAGAGCTGTATCCTCCGTGTCGTGCGCGCCTCGCCCGCGGGATCGAGCTGGGAGGGCATTTACGAGGATATGGTCGAGGGCTGGATCAGCTTCGTCCAGCAGCTCCGCCTCGCGATCGAGCAGCATGACATCGCGCCGCGCCGGACGCTCTATCTCGAGGGTCATGCGAAAGAAGGCGGTTCGGGGCCGATCGCGGCACTGGGCCTCGCCGGGCTGCGCGACGTGCCCGACGGCGCCGCCTTTGTCGCCGACCTGCCGACCGGCGAAGTGGTCGAGGGGCAGGCGTGGCACCGCACGCCGTGGCAGCTCGGGCTCACCGTGCCGGGGTGGGGGAACGGCCTGCTGATCGTCACCGACAAGTCGGTGAAGGACACGGCGCCGCACGGGCGCGGCATGGTGATCCTGACGACCTATGGCCTGTCCGAGACGGCCTTCGCCGAACTCGACGCGCGCTGGCGGGGTTGGTGGAACGCGCATTACGACGCCCCGCCGCCGAGCGCGGAGGCGTGCAGCTAGGGCGTAGCAAAACCGTAGCCCTGAGCCTGTCGAAGGGCGCTTCTCGGTGAGGCGCCCTTCGACAGGCTCAGGGGCTACGGTAATGGGTCAGGGGGCAATCCGCCCTTCGTCGCGGCCAGGCATCGGCGCCACGGCGTGGAGGATCGGCACAGACAGCGCCAGCCAGCCGCCGCCGGCCAGCACGGCGGCGGGCAGCGTCCACAGGTCGGCGATCATCCCGAAAATCCATGCGCCAAGCGCCAGCGCGCCGAAGGTCACCGCCTGATAGATCGACAGGCAGCGCCCGAGGATCGCGTCGGGCGAGCGGAGCTGCATCGCGACGTTGAGCGAGGTCAATGTGCCGACCCACGCCATGCCGGCGATGAAGGCGGCGGCGAGCACCGCGGCGACCTGACCGGTCAGCGCGACCGGGACCAGCGCCGCCGCAAAGGCCAGCGTCGCGACGCTGACGACACTCTCGCTGCCCCAGCGCCGCCGCGCCGCGCCGACCCACAGGGCGCAGACGATCGAGCCGAGCCCGAACGCGCCGAGGCAGAGCCCGTAGTCGAGTTCGCCGCCCCTCAGCTGATCGCGGACGAGCGAAGGCAGCAGCGCCTGAAAGGCCGCGGCGCCGAACCCGAAGGAAAAGCCGCGCATCAGCACGCGGCGCACCGGGTCCGACTGCGCGCAGAAGCGCAGGCCCGTCGCGATGGCGGCGAGCATCGGGCTGCGCTTCGGCGGCTCGGTTTCGGGCTTCCAGCGCAGCAGCACGACGATCAGCACCAGATAGCTCAACGTGTTGAGCGCGAAGGCGGGCGCCGGGCCGGTGAGCGAGATGAGCAATCCGCCAAGCGCCGGCCCGACGCTGCGCGCGAGATTGAAGGCGATGCTGTTGAGCGCGATCGCCTGCGGCACATGCGCATGCCCGACCTGCTGGCGCACCGATGCCTGCCACGCCGGCGAATTGACCGCGGTGCCGCAGCCGACCGCGAGCGTGAAGAAGAGCAGCGACAGCGGCCCGATCGCACCGTACCAAGTCGTCGCTGCCAGCGCGGCGGAGGCGACCAGCATCCCGATCTGCGCCCACAGCATCACGCGCCGCCGGTCGTAATTGTCAGCGATCGCGCCGGCGAAGACACCAAGCATCAGGATCGGGATCGTCGCCCCGGCGTTGACCAGCGCGATCAGCAGGTGCGACTGGGTCAGCTCGGTCATCAGCCAGGCGGCGCCGACCGACTGGATCATCGACCCCATGTTCGACGCGAGATTGGCGATCCAGATCGCGCGAAAGGCGGGGAATTGAAAGGGCGCGAGCGGCGACACCGGAGCGGGGCGCGGCTCGCTGCCGTCCGCCATCAGTTGCGCCCCCCGACCAGTCCGCGCGCGATCACCTGCGCCTGGATCTCGGCCGCACCCTCGAAGATGTTGAGGATGCGCGCGTCGCACAAAACGCGGCTGATCTCATATTCCATGGCATAGCCGTTGCCGCCGTGGATCTGCAGGCTGGCGTCGGCGTTCGACCAGGCGGCGCGCGCGCCGAGCAGCTTCGCCATGCCTGCCTCGATGTCGCAGCGCTTGCCGCCGTCCTTGGCGCGCGCGGCGGCGTAGCTCAGCTCGCGCGCGGTGACGAAATCGATCAAGCTCATCGCGATTTTGTCCGACACCCGCGGGAAATGGACGATTGCCTTGCCGAACTGCTTGCGGGTCATCGCATAGTCGAGCCCCAGTTCGAGCGCGCGCCGCGCGACCCCGACCGCGCGCGCGGCGGTCTGGATGCGCGCGCCCTCGAAGGTGCGCATCAGCTGCTTGAAGCCTTGCCCCTCCTCGCCGCCGAGCAGCGCGTCGGCGGGGGCAGCCATGCCATCGAACTGCAGCGCATATTCGCGCATCCCGCGATAACCGAGCACCTCGATCTCGCTCCCGCTCATGCCTTCGGCGGGGAAGGGGGTCTCGTCGCTGCCGCGCGGCTTGGGGACGAGCAGCATCGACAGCCCGGCATAGCCCTTGGCCTCGGGCAGGGTGCGCGCGAGCAGGGTCATCAGGTCCGATCGCGCGGCGTGGGTGATCCAGTTCTTCGCCCCGTCGATCATCCAATAGTCGCCCTCGCGCCGCGCGCGCGTCTGCAGCGAGCCGAGGTCGGAGCCGACGTCGGGTTCGGTGAACACCGCGGTGGGCAGGATTTCGCCGCTCGCGATTCGGGGCAGCCATTCGGCCTTTTGCGCGTCGGTGCCGCCGAGCACGATCAGCTCGCCCGCGATCTCGGAGCGTGTGCCGAGCGATCCGGTGCCGATCCAGCCGCGCGACAATTCCTCGGTGACGAGGCACATCACCAGCTTGCCGAGCCCGAGCCCGCCATATTCCTCGGGAATGCACACGCCGAAGGTGCCGAGTTCGGCCATCGCGACGACGGTCGCGTCGGGGATCAGCGCGTTGGCCAAGTGCCAGCCATGCGCGTGCGGCAATATCTCGGCATCGGTGAAGCGCCGATATTGCGCACGGATCGCGTCAAGATCGGCATCGCGCAGCGTCTCGCTCGGCCACTGGCCGCCCGTGAGCAACGCGGTCAGCTCGGCGCGCGCCGGGGCTTGGTCGGCGCCGAGCAACGCGGCGCAGTCCGCCGCCAGCTTGGCCGCGGCGTAGGCCAGCCCCAGGTCGGCGGGGCGGAATATCTCGTTCTGCCCCATCGGCAGCCCGCCGACGAGCTGCGCGATCCCCTCGGCAAAGGCGAGCTCGGTCACCAGCGCGTCGATACGCGGTTTGTCGCCGACCTCATACCAGCCGAGCGTCGCTTCGAGCGCCGCGACGGTCGTCGCCACCCACGCAAAGCCATGCGCCGCGCGCTGCTCGGCGTCGATCGGCGCCGCTTCCAGCCGCGCCGCGAGCGCCGCCTGCGCCGCGGTCCTATAATCTTGCGCGGCGGCCAGCGCCTGCCTCAAATCGCTCATTCGATCATCCCGTTCGTCGCGGCGGCGATGCACCGAACGCGGGCGCTCCGCAACCCTCAGTTAGTATACTATGTGCCGATTATTCCCCGTGCGGGCGCCGCGAAATAATCGCGCCCCGCCCACTGGCGCGCGCGGCGCCGACTGGTTACATGGGCCGCCACCAAACGAATCGCGTGTGCCGCCCCGTTTCGGGAGCCAGGCGCCGCCAAGAGCAGAAAGTGGCACCTTCATGGAAATCATCACCGGCCTGACCTTCGACGACGTGCTGCTGGTGCCCGGCGCGTCGGATATTCTGCCGTCGGATGCCAATCTGCAGACCCAGCTGACCAGCGAGATCAGCCTCAACATCCCGATCCTCTCCTCGGCGATGGACACGGTGACCGAGGCCGACATGGCGATCCTGATGGCGCAGATTGGCGGCATCGGCGTCCTCCACCGCAATCTCACGATCGAGGAACAGGCGGCGGCGGTGCGCCAGGTCAAGCGCTTCGAAAGCGGGATGATCGTCAATCCGATCACCATCACCCCCGACGCGCCGCTCTCCTATGCGACCGCGCTCATGGACCAGCACAAGATTTCGGGCATTCCGGTGGTGGAGACCGGCGGCCGCCTCGTCGGCATCCTGACCCATCGCGACGTGCGCTTCGCCGCCAATCCGGGCCAGCCGGTGCGCGAGCTGATGACCGCCGAAAATCTCGCGACCGTCCGCCCCGGCGTCGGGCAGGACGAGGCGCGCAAATTGCTCCACCAGCGCCGCATCGAGAAATTACTCGTCGTCGACAACGATTATCGCTGCATCGGGCTGATCACCGTCAAGGACATGGAAAAGGCGGTCAATTTCCCCGACGCGACCAAGGATGCCGGCGGCCGCCTGCGTGTCGCCGCCGCGACCAACACCGGCGACAGCGGCATCGAACGCGCCGAGGCCTTGCTCGAGGCGGAATGCGACCTGATCGTCGTCGACACCGCGCACGGCCACAGCAAGGGCGTCGGTGAGACCGTCGCGCGGATCAAGAAATTGTCGAACCGGGTGCAGGTCCTCGCGGGCAATGTCGCGACGGGCGACGCGACCAAGGCGCTGATCGACGCCGGAGCCGACGGCGTCAAGGTCGGCATTGGCCCCGGCTCGATCTGCACCACGCGCGTCGTCGCGGGGGTCGGCGTGCCACAGCTCACCGCGATCCTCGACAGCGTCGAGGCGGCGTCGAAGCTCGGTGTCCCCGTGATCGCCGACGGCGGCCTGCGCACCTCGGGCGACATCGCCAAGGCGCTCGCGGCGGGCGCGTCGAGCGTCATGGTCGGCTCGCTGCTCGCGGGCACGGCCGAGGCGCCGGGCGAAACCTTCCTGTTCCAGGGCCGCACGTACAAGAGCTACCGCGGCATGGGCAGTGTCGGCGCGATGGCGCGCGGCTCGGCCGACCGTTATTTCCAACAGGACATCAAGGACCAGATGAAGCTGGTCCCCGAAGGCATCGAGGGCCAGGTGCCGTTCAAGGGGCCGGCGAAGGACGTCATCCACCAGCTCGTCGGCGGGGTGAAGGCGGCAATGGGCTATACCGGCAGCCGGACGCTCAAGGACCTGCGCGAGCGCGCCAAATTCGTGCGCATCACCAACGCGGGGCTGCGCGAAAGCCATGTCCACGACGTCGCGATCACCCGCGAGGCGCCGAATTATCCGGTGGGTTGAGTCCCTGGTTTCGTCCTTGCGAGCAGCGTAGCGAAGCAATCCAGAGCGGCGCACACTCTGCCTGATTGCGTGGCTCCGCTCGCAATGACGAACTACACCCGATTACAGGCGACAGAATCGAAACAAAACCGTAGCCCTGAGCCTGTCGAAGGGCGCTTCTCGGATAGGCGCCCTTCGACAGGCTCAGGGCTACGGTCCAACCTGATGTCGTCAGACTCCGAGGAAGGCCGAAGCCCATGACACCCGCCGCCCGCGTCCAGACCGCGATCGAGATCCTCGACGCCATCGCCGTCGCAGCGCGTGACGGCGGGCCGCCCGCCGACGCGATCTTTGCCGAAGCGATGCGTGCGCGCCGTTATGCGGGGTCGAAGGACCGCCGCGCGATCCGCAACCATGTTTACGATGCGATCCGCAGCATCAGATCGGCGCCCTTATCGGGCCGCGCGGCGATGCTCGTCCTCGCCGATGCCGACCCCGATCTCGCGGCGCTGTTCGATGGCGCGGCTTATGGGCCGGCCGTCATCGCCGCCGACGAGCCGCGCGCCGAAACCGGACTGGCGTCGAAGGCGCTGCTCAAGCTGTTCGACCCGCTGGTCGGCAAAGGCGAGGGCGAAGCGATGCTTGCCCGCGCCCCGCTCGACCTGCGCGCCAACCGGCTGCGCTCGAGCCGTGACGAACTCGCGGCGATCTTCCCCGATGGCGAAGCGATCGACGGCCTCGCCGACGGCTGGCGGCTGCCCGGCGAGACCGCCGCGGTCCAGCACCCGTCCTATGCCGAGGGCCAGTTCGAGGTGCAGGACGCCGCGAGCCAATATGCCGCCATCGCGCTCGGCGCCGAAGCTGGGCAGGCCATTGTCGATCTGTGCGCGGGCGCGGGCGGCAAGACCCTCGCCATCGCCTCGGCGACCAATGACGAAGCCGCCATCCTCGCCTGCGACACCAACCGCGCGCGGCTCCAGCAACTGCCGCCGCGTGCCAACCGCGCGGGCGCGACGCGCATCGAAACCCTGCTGCTCAACCCGGGGCAGGAACCCGCGATGCTCGCCGAGCATAGGGGCAGGGCCGACCGCGTCATCGTCGACGCGCCCTGTTCGGGCAGCGGCACCTGGCGGCGCAGTCCCGAACTGCGCTGGCGGCTGACCCCCGCGCGGCTCGACCGCCATGTCGCCGACCAGGCGAAGCTGATCGATCTCGGCGCCGATCTGGTGGCGCCCGGGGGCAAATTGCTCTATGCCGTCTGCTCGATCATCGCACGCGAGGGGCGCGCCCAGGTGGACGAATTTCTGACCCGCCATCCCGGCTGGACCGCCGATACGGACATCTTGCCCGCGGGCGTCGGACGTGCCGCGGGCGGCGGTTTTCTGCTTACCCCGGGGCATGACCGCTGCGACGGATTTTTCCTCGCCCGATTGACTTCACCATGTTAGCTTCGCCGGCGATGAAGCGATGGGAGAATGCGATGCGCATCAGTTTCCTGGCCCTTGGGGCCGGTCTTGTCCTTGCCAGCCTGCCCACGGCCTCCGATGCGCAGCGCGCCGACAACGACATATTGCCGGTCTCGATCGCGCTCCAGGAACAGGGTGTGAAGGCACAGGGCGCGGGCGATCTCGATGCCGCGGTCGACGCCTATGAGGCCGCGCTCGCCGCCGACCCGCGCAACCGCAGCGCGATCGTCGCGCTGGCGCAGGTCGCGCGCGCGCAGGGGCTGCCGGGCAAGGCGATCGGCCTCTACCGCGAGGCGCTGATCCTCGAACCCAACGACATCGTCGCGCTGACCGGGCAGGGCGAAGCGCTCGCCGACAAGGGCGCGCTCGAACTCGCGCGCGAAAAGCTCGCCGAAGCGAAGCGCATCTGCACCGAGAAATGCCCGCAGGTCGCGACGCTCGAACGGACGATCAGCAGCAGCGCCGAAAAGAAGGTCGTCGCGGCCGAGGCGCTGATCCCGAAGACGGTGGTGACGACCAGCCAGAATTGAGTACGAGCCGGGCGGGGACCTGCCCTATAATTCTCGTCATGCTGAACCTGTTTCAGCATCCATGGCCGGAGCTCGAATGTGACGCAGCGCGGGATGAAACGGCAGGCCATGGACCCTGAAACAAGTTCAGGGTGACGATGTTATAAAGCGTGCGTTTCGTTCGCGTCGCGCCGCTACCGGCTCAACACCCGCGCCAGTTCGACCCATTCCGTCACGCTCACCGTCTCCGCGCGCCGCGTCGCCTCGATCCCGCACGCCTCCAGCGCCTCGATCGCGCCCGGCATGCCCTTCAGGCTCTGGCGCAGCATCTTGCGCCGCTGGCCGAAGCCGTGCTCGGTGAGCTTCGACAATATGCGTGGGTTCACCCCTTCGGGTTGCGCGCCCGGCACGACATGGACGATCGCCGACATCACCTTGGGCGGCGGGGTGAAGGCCGAGCGGTGGACCTTCATCGCGATGCGTGGGACGGCGCGCCACTGCGCGAGCACCGCGAGCCGGCCATAGGCCGAGGTATCGACCTTGGCGACGATCCGCTCGGCGACCTCCTGCTGGAACATCAGGGTAAGCGACGACCATAGAGGCGGCCAGGCCGCGGGCTCCAGCCAGCGCGTGAACAGCGCGGTGCCGACATTATAGGGCAGGTTCGCCACGATATGGTACGGCCCGCCCGCGAGGGCATCGGCGTCGATCGCCATCGCGTCGTCGGCGATCACCGTCAGCTGCCCGCCGAAGGCCTCGCTGAGCTCGCCGAGCAAGGGGAGGCAGCGGTCGTCGCGTTCGACGGCGATCACCTTCGCCCCGGCGCGGAGCAGCGCGCGCGTGAGACCGCCGGGCCCGGGCCCGACCTCGAACACCGTCGCGCCGCTAAGATCGCCGGGCAGCGCCGCGATGCGATCCAGAAGCTGCTCGTCGAACAGGAAATTCTGCCCCAGCGCCTTGCTCGCCTGCAGCCCGTGCGCGCGCACGGTTTCGCGCAGCGGCGGAAGCTGCGGGTTCACGCGGCAGGGGCGCAGGCGCGCTCGCGCATCGCCGCGAGATCGGACGCCATGCGGATCGCCGCGATCGTCGGTCCGGGGTCGGCGGCGCCGGTGCCCGCGATGTTGAACGCGGTGCCATGGTCGGGCGAGGTGCGCACGATCGGCAGCCCGAGCGTGAGGTTGACCCCGTCGTGGAAATGCAGCGCCTTGAACGGCGCCAGCGCCTGGTCGTGATAGCAGCAGAGCAGCGCGTCGTAGCGTGTGCGGACGTTGGGCGCGAACAGGCTGTCGGCGGCGAGCGGCCCCTCGATCGCGATGCCGTCGGCCAGCAATTGCTCGATCGCGGGCCGGATGATCCGCAGCTCCTCGTCGCCGATCTCGCCGCTTTCGCCGGCGTGGGGATTGAGCCCCGCGACGCCGATCAGCGGACGCTCGATCCCGAAATCGCGTTTCAACGCGCGTGCGACGATGCGCCCCTTGGCGACGATCAGCTCGCCGGTCAGCCGCTCGGGCACTTCGGCCAGCGGGATGTGCACGGTCAGCGGCACGACGCGTAAGCGCGGCCCCGCCAGCATCATCACCGCATTGGTCGCGGTGACGCCGCAGCGTTCGGCGATGAACTCGGTCTGTCCCGGATGCGTATAGCCGACGCCATAGAGCTGCGCCTTCGACACCGGCCCGGTGACCAGCGCGCCCGTTGCCTGGCCGCGGGTCAGGCCGATGCCGGTTTCGAGCGCGTGGAGCGCACAGGTCGCGCCTGCTTTGGTGGGCGATCCCGGCACCACCGGTCCGCTGTCCTCGAGGTGCCAGACGGGCAGGGCGCTGTCGAACAGCCGCTCGGCCTCGGCGATGTCGCCGACGCGCGCGGCCGGGCCGTTCCACACCGCGCCGATCGAAGCGATGTCGCCGATCGCGACGAAGGGCGGCAGCTCATGCTCGTGCCGCGCTGCCCAGGCGCGCGCGGCGACTTCGGGCCCGACGCCGGCCGGGTCACCCAGGGTGACCGCGATCGGGCGTCGGTTTTGGCTATCTGGCATCAGCTGAAGTCGATCACCGCGTCCCGGCGCAGGTCGCGCAGATAGCGTTGTGCGCGCTTCTGCACTTTTTCCTCGAGCAGGCGGTTCTCGATTTCCTCGAGATTGGGTTCGGCGACCGTGTTGGGCAGGTCGCGGCCGCACAGCACGAGGACGCTGACGCCTTCGTTCGCGGCGCCGAAAGGCTGCGTGGTCTGGCCGACCTGCAGGCTGACCAAAGTCGCCTGCAGCGGCGGCGGCAGCTGGCGCATCGCGATGCCATCGCGCGAGACGACCGTCGCGCCCAGGTTCTTCGCGATGCCATCGGCGGCGCCGCAACCGGCGATGCCGCGCGTCGCATCGGCGAACTGGCTGGCGAGTTCGGACGCCTTGGCCTCGCTGGTGCCCGCGGGGAAATCGAGCGAAATCTGCTTCAGGCTGAGCACTGCGTCGCGCGGGTCGGCGGTCAGCACCTGGCGCCGGTCGACCAGCAACATGATCGACACGCCGCCCGGAACCTCGATCGGCCCGACGAGCTGGCCGGGCTGCATCTGCCGCGCGGCGTCGGCCATGGTGTCGGGCAGTTGCCCGGCCTTCACCCAGCCGAGGTCGCCGCCGACGACCGCGGTCGAGGCTTCGGAGAACTGACGCGCATAGGCGGCGAAGCTGCCGCCGGCCTGCAGTGCCTGGACGATCTTCTGGCCGTTTTCGGCGACCGACTGGATCGTTTCGGGGGTCGCGGTCAGATAGATTTCAGCGAGGTGGAACTCGTCCTGTCCCTTGGCTTCCATCGTCCGCTTGTAGATCGCGTCGACCTCATCCTTCGACACGTTGGTGGTCGACTGGACGTTGCGCGCGAGCAGCCGGTCCCAGGCATATTCGCCGCGGATCTGCTGCTTCACCGCCGCGGCGGCCGAACCGCGCGATGCGAGATAGGTCGAAAACTGCTCGGGGGTCTGTTTGAAGCGCGTCGCGAGCCGCGCGAACTGTTCGTTGATGACATTCTCGTCGATCTCGATGTCGGCGGCCTTGGCTTCCTGGATCTGCAATTTCTCGTCGATCAGGTTGCTGAAAACCTGCTGGCGCAGTGCCTGGATCTGTTCGGCGGGCAGTTCGGCGTCGCCGTTGGCGATGCGGATCAGCGCCATGCGCTGTTCGATGTCGGTCGCGGTGATGATCTCGCCGTTCACCGTCGCCGAGGGGCGATAGACGTTCGCCTTGGTGTCGCCGTAGATCTGGACATTGCCCGGGATGTTGAGGGCGGTCGTCGGCACGTCGCTGTCGGAAACGGTCTGCGCCAGCACCGGGGTCACGCCGATGGCGGCAACGGCGGCGAAGCCGATCAAGGTCGAAAATTTGGTCATTTTTACCCTATAAAGTAGGTTTCGGCCCGCTCCGTATCAGCGGAGACGCCCCATGGTCCAGCGCAAACGCGCCTCTGCACATCATTACGGCCGCTATACTGGCGATCCGACGCTGAACGCAAGCTGAGCAGGATGGGCGCGCGCCCATCAGAAGCCCAGGTTGCGGAACGCCACGCGGAACGAGAAGCTGTTGCCGCGCCGCGCGTCGCCGGTGTCGATATAATCGCGGCGCCAGGTCAGCGCGATCGACAGGCAGTCGTCGTCGTAAGCGACGCCGAGCCGGTGACGGATCGGTTCGAAGCCGTCGGCGACGCTCAGCGGATCGTCGTTCTTGCTGGTCAGGTCGACGATCGCCGAGCCGAAGATCGACCAGCTCTTCGCCACCGCGACGCGCCCGCCGACGCGCACTTCCTCGCGGTCCTGCAGATCCTCGCCGAGCAGCACGATGTCGCGGTTGAGCCGCGAATAGCCGAGCACGGCATAGGTCGAGCGGCTGCCGATCGTCGCGTCGAACTCGTTGCGCCGCACCGCCAGACTGTCCTTGTCGAGCCGGAAGCGGTGCGTCAGCCGCAGGAAATCCTTGTAGGCGACGGTGGTGCGCCCGACGACGTCGGAGGTGCGGTCGGTGAGGCCGGTGCCGTCGGGGAACAGGCTGGGCTTGTCCGACAGGCGATAGCTCTGCCCGACGATGCTGTTGATGTTGAACCCCGGGCGGCTGTAGTTCCATTCGAGGCCGTAGGTGACGCGCGCGCCGTCCTCGAAGCGGTCGTAGCCGCTGAAGCGGTTGATCGCGAAGAGGTTGCTGTCCTCGAGGTCGAAGGCGCGGCTGTCCTCGTTCGGGATGTCAAGATTCTTGATCTGCGGCGTCGCGACGAACTGCACGCGCGGGGTCAGCGTCTGCGTGCCGCCGGCGAACTCGCCGACGAAGGGCCAGCGCATGTCGACCGCGGCGGCGGCGATGCCGCGGCCCTCCCAGCCCGACTTGCCGCGATAGCCGGGGATCGCGGTGAGCAGATTCTCGTCGCTGTGATAGACGTCGCCGCGCACCATCGCGGTGAAGGTCACTTCCTGCCCCAGCGAGGTCAGGCGGCGAAGGTCCCAGCGCACCCCGGCAAAGGCGCGTTGCGTGTCCTGCCCCGCGGTGCGGCCGATGGCGAGCGTGTTGACCTGCAGCTCGAACTGGCCACCGAACACGGGGTCGGTCAGCCGCTGGCGATAGTCGAGAATCGGCAGCGCGATCGGCTGCTGCCCCTGCTTGTCGCCCGCGCGCAGCGTCTGCGTCGCCCAGCCGGCGATCGAGAGATAGCTCTGATTGCCGATCCGTTCGACCTCGAAGGTCGAGCGCAGCCGGTCGTCGCGGGTGATGTCGTAGCGGCGCAGGAAGGTGCGGTCGCTCGCGATGCGCCCCGAGTAAGTGACGCTCCAGCGCGGGCTCAGCTGGAACTTGCCGGCGCTTTCCAGATAGCCGCGGAAGTCGTTTTCGCCGGGCGTGTTGGGGCTGCCCAGCGGCACGACCGAGCTGTAGGTGCCGTAACCGTTGATGCGGAACGAGCCGACGTCGGTCAGCGCGCGGAACTCGCCTTCGACCATCGGCGCGGCGCCGGTGTAGACATGCGGCGTGATCGTCAGGTCGCGGTCGGGCGCGATGCGGAGGTAATAGGGGACCGCGACCTCAAAGCCGTTGGTGCGGTCGAAGCGCACTTCGGGGACGAGCAGCCCGCTGCTCGGCTGGTTGTCCAGCGGGTGGCTGAGCCCCGGCAGCGGGATCAACGGCAGGCCGAAAAGCTCGATCCGCGCGCCCTTGTAGCGCACCTTGTTCTTCGCCTTGTCGTACATCACGCGGACCGCGCGGACCTGCCAGCTCGGGTTCTTCGGACAGCCTTCGTCGTCGACCACGGGGCAGGGGGTATAGGCAGCATTCTCGAGCTCGATATTGCCGTTCTCGAACCGCTGGCCCTTGACCGCGGCCAAGCGCGAGCCGTTGTCGAGCACGACGAGCATGTCCTCGACGATCCCGTCGCGCAGGCTGTCGGTCAGCACGATGCGCTCGCCGTACGCCGTATCGCCCTCGGGGTTGGCGATCGCGACGTCGCCCTCGGCGACGACCTCGCCGGTCTTGCGGTTCCACGTCACCTTGTTGGCGCGCATCTGGATCGCCTCGCGATTCATCTGCACATTGCCCTCGGCGACGACGATTTCGGTGTCGCTGTCGTAGTTGAGGTTGTCGGCGGCAAAGCCGACCTGATCCGCGCTTGCGACAACGGGCGCTCCGCCGGATGGGGCCGCGACGTCGGGGGTCTGGAGGCTGGGTTCGCCTTGCGGCGCCGGCACAACAGGGGGTTCGGCACCGGTCTGCGCGGCGGCGGGCACCGCGAACAGGGCGAACGCGCTGGCCGTCGCGAGCCACCGGGGCCGGGCCCTACCCCCTTGGAACAAAGTCCCCTTCATTTACCGCCTTTGTCCCATATATTGCAGCCTTCGGCCCGCTTGGACCGCCCGCTTTGTTTTTGCAACTCGCAAGCGAAACCCCTATCGGTCCGGCACGTTCCAATCAATCACCGCATAAGAAAGTTAAGGCATGAACATCCAGTTTGTCGCGCAAATCGATGCGTCTGCCGACGTCGTCGCCTTTCCCGTCCGCAAGGGCGGTGCCGCCGCGCTCGGCGCGCTGCTCGGCGCGGCCGCGGCGCAGGCACGTTTCGACGGCGCGACGGGGACGATCGCCGAGACCGCGGCGATCGACGGCGACAAGGCGAAGCGCCTGCTGCTCATCGGCATCGGCGAAGGCTCGGTGCAGGATCTCGAGCGCGGCGGCGCGGCGCTGACCGCGAAGCTGCAGACCAGCGGCGTGACGACGGTGCACGTCGATTTCGCCAGCGCGGGCGAGAGTGATGCCCAGGATGTGCTCGCCTTCGCGACCGGTGCGCTGCTGCGGGGCTGGCGCCTCGACACCTATCGCACGCGGCTCGCCGACAATGCAAAGCCCAGCCTCCAGGCGATCGTCATCGCCTCGCCGCACGGCACGCCCGCGGGCTGGGCCGAGGCGCAGGCGATCGCCGAAGGCGTCGCCTTCACCCAGACGCTCGTCGCCGAGCCGCCGAACATCCTTTACCCTGAAAGCTTCGTCGAGCGCTGCCAGCATTTCGCCGACCTCGGCGTCGAACTCGAAGTGCTCGACGAGCGCCAGATGAAGGCGCTCGGCATGGGCGCGCTGCTCGGCGTCGCGCAGGGCTCGACGCGCCCGCCGCGGCTGCTCGCGATGCGCTGGAACGGCGGCGAGCTGGGCGCCAAGCCGATCGCCTTCGTCGGCAAGGGCGTGACCTTCGACACCGGCGGCATCAGCATCAAGCCCGCCGCGGGCATGGACATGATGAAATGGGACATGGGCGGCGCGGGCGCGGTCGCGGGCGCGATGAAGGCGATCGCGGGGCGCAAGGCCAAGGCGAATGTCGTCGGCATCGTCGGGCTCGTCGAAAATATGCCCGACGGCAATGCGATGCGCCCCGGCGACATCGTCACCACCATGTCGGGCCAGACGGTCGAGGTGCTCAACACCGACGCGGAAGGGCGCCTCGTGCTCTGCGACGCGGTGACCTGGACGCAGAAGATCTACGAACCCTCGATCATCGTCGACTTGGCGACGCTGACCGGCGCGATGGTGATCTCGCTCGGCCACGAATATGCGGGAATCTTCGCCAATGACGATGGCCTCGCCGACCAGCTGATCGCCGCGGGCGATGCCAGCAACAACAAATTATGGCGCTTTCCGCTGTCGGCGGCCTACGACAAGCTGATCGACAGCCCGATCGCTGACATGAAGAATGTCGGCCCGCGCGAGGGCGGCTCGATCACCGCGGCGCAGTTCATCAAGCGCTTCGTCGACGAGGGCGTCAAATGGGCCCATCTCGATATTGCGGGCATGGCGTGGCACGACAAGGACGGCCCGGTCTATGCCAAGGGCGCGACCGGCTATGGCGTGCGCCTGCTCGACCGCTTCGTCGCGGATAATTTCGAGGGCTAAAGGACGCCATAAGACCGTAGCCCTGAGCTTGTCGAAGGGCGCCTATCGTCGTGAACGCCCTCCGACAGGCTCGGGGCTACGGTGAGGATGAGAGGGAGAGCATGCCCCGCGTCGACTTCTACCGCCTGACCCGCGACCCGGTCGAGCGCGTGCTCCCCGCCATCGCGACGCGCGTCCTCGGTAATGGCGACCGCCTGCTCGTCGTCGCGGGCCCGGCGATGCAGCGGCAGGCGATCGACGACGCGTTGTGGACGCTCGCGCCGCCAAGCTTCCTGCCGCACGGCGCCGCGGGCTCGCCCGACGAGGAGATCGAGCCGATCCTGATTTCGGGCACGCTCAATGCCTCGCCGCCCAATCGCGCGACGCATCTCGCACTCGCCGACGGCGAATGGCGCGAGGAAGCGCTCGGCTTCGAACGCACTTTCCTTTTCTTCGACAACAGCCGCATCGACGACGCCCGCGCGCTCTGGCGCGCGCTCGCGGCGCGCGATGATGTCGACAACCGCTTCTGGAAACAGGACGAAAATGGCCGCTGGAGCGAGGGCCCCTAGACAAGCTTGCCTTGCGGTGCGGCGAAAGCGCGGCTAGAGGCGCGCGCATCAAATAACACACCACGCAGGAGCTTTCCCATGGCGGTCACCCGCACCTTTTCGATCATCAAGCCCGATGCCACCCGCCGCAACCTGACCGGCGCGGTCACCAAGATGCTGGAAGACGCCGGCCTGCGCGTCGTCGCGTCGAAGCGCATCCACATGAGCCGCGAACAGGCCGAAGGTTTCTACGCGGTCCACAAGGAACGCCCCTTTTTCGGCGAGCTCGTCGAATTCATGATCAGCGGCCCGGTCGTCGTCCAGGTCCTCGAGGGCGAGGACGCGATGCAGCGCAACCGCGACATCATGGGCGCGACCAACCCCGCGAACGCCGAACCCGGCACGATCCGCAAGGAACTGGCTGAGAGCATCGAGGCGAACACCGTCCACGGCTCGGACAGCGACGAAAATGCGGCGATCGAAATCGCCTATTTCTTCAAGCCCGAAGAAATCGTCGGCTGATCCCGCCGGGATAGCAAATAGAAGGGGCCGCCGGAGCGATCCGGCGGCCCTTTTCTTTGGTTCGCGCCGCGGTTAGTCTGACCGCATGGGGAGGGGATCATGGCCAGAACAAGATCGGTCGCGGTACAGGGCGGCAATCTCTACGAGATCGGCGAATATGACGGCACCTTCTATGTGCGCCGGGTGAAGGTCAATCTGCTGTTCAACGACAAGTCCGACATCGGCAAGACGCGCTCGCTCGAGGATGCGTTGACGCTGATCCGCTCGCATTCGGGGCGCGAGATCAAGAGCATCGACTGAGGGCGCTAGTCGAGCGCGGGGCGGACCCAGTTGAACTGCGGTAGCGGGCCATCCGCGGCGGGACGGCTCGCCTTTGCGGCGTCGCGTAGCACCTGCACCGATTCGGGCCGGCATTTCTCGTCGAAACCGGGGAAGCGCACCAGCGTGTCGGGTTCGTCGTCGTCGGCGCCGTCGACGGGCTCGTAGCGGCCGCACATCACGATCCAGAAGCCGATCGCGCGCAGCTTCGCCGTCGCTGCGGGCTTGTTGTCGAACGCGACGAAGGTGAAGGGCGTCGGGTCGACCTTGCCGTCGTCGCCGGGTTCGGATTCGAGCTGGACGATCGCGATGTCGCCGTTCGACACCACCACCGCCGTGCGCGGCACGGTCTTGGTCGCGGTGCCGCTGTCGCCGTCACGCGCGAACCATTGGCCGTCCCGGTGCACCGCCCAGGTCGCGCAGTCGGGCCATTCGGAAACCGGCCGTGCGGCGTCGACGGCGCAATCCGCCTCTTCGTCCAATTCGGGCATCAGCCAGACGCCGTCCTCGAATTGCGGCGCGCCGGCGGTGTCGGCGGCGGTCAGCATCGGTTTGTCGGAGACGGCGATACCGCAGCCGCCGAGGAACAGGATCAACAGCGCCGCGAAAAACCGCATCGTCAAAACTCCTCCGCGACCCCCATCAGCCCCGCCAGCTTCTTGGGCGCGACCGCGAGCCAGCTCTTGCGCAGCCACTCGCCGATCGCATCCCAGTCGGTATCGCCGAGGTCGAGGCGGATGCCGATCCAGCCGTCGCCGAAATAGGCGGGGCGATAATAGCGCGCCTCGTCCATCTCGATCAAGGCGGTCTGCTCGTCCGCGCCGCTGATCTTCACCAATATCGCGATCTTGCCGTCGCCGTGATGATCCTCGGTGAAATAGGCGAATTTCTTGCCTTTCACGATCCCGAAACAGGGCATGCCGTGCGAGGTCACCTCGTCGGCCTCGGGCAGCGCCAGCGCGAGGTCGCGCACCCGGCCGCGGAGGTAATCGGGCGAGCGCTCGCGGGAAACGAAGGCGGCGAGGGTGGCGGGATAGAGTTGATGTTCGGCAAAGCGCACGCGCGCGGCGAGGCTTTCGACCGTGTCGCCGGCGACGATGGCGACTTTCGTCTGCGCGAGTACCGGGCCGTCATCGACCCCCGCGGTCACGATATGCACGCTGCACCCGCCGAACTTGTCGCCCGCGTCGATCGCTTGGCTGTGGGTGTTCAGCCCTTTGTAGAGTGGCAGCAGGCTGGGGTGGATATTGACCATCCGCCCCGCCCACTGCGCGACGAAATCGTCGCTCAGGATGCGCATATAGCCCGCGAGCGCGACGAACTCGGCCTTCGCTGCGCGCAACTGTTCGTCGACCAGTGCGTCGAAGGCGTCGCGGTTCAGTCCCTTGTGCGAGAGGCTCCAGGTCTGGATGCTCTCGGCCGCGGCGATCGCGAGTCCCGGGGCATCGGGGTCGTTGCTCGCAACCAGCACCAGCTCATAGGGGCAATCCGCCGCCTTCGCGGCATAGAGCAGCGCCGCCATATTGGTCCCGGCGCCCGAGATCAGCACGGCGACCCGCGCCTTAGCCATGATGCGTCGCGCTCCACGCGCTCATCGCGCTCCAGGTATCGGCGCTGCCCGACACCGTGCAGCCCTTCGGCGCTTCGGCGATACGCCCGATGCGCAGCACCGTTTCGCCCGCCGCCTCCAGCGCCGCCGTCACATCGGCGACGTCGGTCTCGGCGACGACCACCGCCATGCCGATGCCGCAGTTGAAGGTGCGCGCCATTTCCTCGGGCTCGATATGGCCCTGCGCCTGCAGGAACGCCATCAGCCTCGGCTGCGCCCACGCGTCGGCATCGACGAAGGCGTGCAGAT
Source organism: Sphingopyxis sp. GW821-FHT12F08 (assembly GCF_058806755.1). Taxonomy (NCBI): domain Bacteria; kingdom Pseudomonadati; phylum Pseudomonadota; class Alphaproteobacteria; order Sphingomonadales; family Sphingopyxidaceae; genus Sphingopyxis; species Sphingopyxis sp. GW821-FHT12F08. The sequence goes on along the minus strand of NZ_JBXAQA010000002.1, from coordinate 52,332 downwards.
CGGCGGGCAAAATCCGCGGGATATTCTCGAGTAGCCCGCCGCCGGTGATATGCGCCAGCGCGTGCACCTTGCCCGACTTCACCAGCGGCAGCAGGCTTTTCACATAGATGCGCGTCGGCGCCATCAGCGCCTCGATCAGCAGCACTTCCTGGTCGAACAGCGCGGGGCGGTCGAGCTTCCAGCCCTTGTCCGCCGCGAGCCGCCGCACCAGCGAGAAGCCGTTCGAATGCACCCCCGACGAAGCGAGGCCGAGGATCACGTCGCCCGCCGCGACCTTGTCGGCGGTCAGCACCTCGTGGCGCTCGACCGCGCCGACGCAGAAGCCCGCGAGGTCGTAATCGCCCTCGCCGTACATGCCCGGCATCTCGGCGGTTTCGCCGCCGATCAGCGCGCATCCCGCCTGCTTGCACCCCTCGGCGATGCTCGCGACGACGGCGGTCGCGATGGCGTTGTCGAGCTTGCCGGTCGCATAATAGTCGAGGAAGAAGAGCGGCTCGGCGCCCTGCACGATCAGGTCGTTGACGCACATCGCGACCAGGTCGATGCCGACCCCGTCGTGCTTGCCCGATTCGATCGCGAGCTTGAGCTTGGTGCCCACGCCATCATTGGCCGCGACGAGCAAAGGATCGTTGAATCCCGCCGCCTTCAGGTCGAAAAAGCCGCCGAATCCGCCTAGGTCGGCGTCGGCGCCCGGGCGGCGCGTCGCACGGGCGAGCGGGGCGATGGCACGGACCAGCGCATTGCCGGCGTCGATCGATACGCCCGCCTGGGCATAAGTGTAGCCGGCGGGCTGCCCGTCCGATTTGTTGTGCTTGGAATCCATGGCACGCGCGACTAACGGTTCCAGCCGACAAATGCCATGATTTCCTTGTCCCCGACGCGGGTTCGGGGCAGAGCATAGAGAAGTGATGATTTCGGCCGCGCCCTCCCGTTTCGCTCCCCGCTTCGACCTCGCCCGCCTGCTCGGCCGCGACCGGCGGATTGTCGCGCTTCTGGCGCTGCTCGCCCTCGCGCTCGTCGTCGGCGTGGTGCAGGGACAGATCGGCCGCGGCAATCGCGGCATCACCCCGATCAACAGCAGCGGCGACTTCCTGACCAGCGGCATCCTGGTCGACGTCACCGGCGACAATGCCGACGACGCCCGGACCAAGGGTTGGCGCGAGGCGCAGCGCAAGGGCTGGGCGCAGCTCTATCGCGCGACCAACGGCAGCGACGGCCCGGCGCTCGGCGATTCGGTGCTCGACGGCATCGTCACCGCGATCGTCGTCGAGGAGGAACAGATCGGCCCGCGCCGCTATGTGGCCAGGCTCGGCGTCCAGTTCGACCGCGTCCGCGCCGGCCAGATTCTGGGCGTTAGCGGCCGCACCCTGCGCTCGCCCCCCTTGCTCGTCATCCCCGTCTATTCGATCGACGGCATGCAGCAGGTGTTCGAACAGCGCAGCGCCTGGCAGCGCGCCTGGGCCGAGTATAATACGGGGCAGAGCGCGATCGACTATGTCCGCACCGCGGGCACCGGCGCCGACACGCTGCTGCTCAATTCGGGCCAGATCGGGCGCCGCGGCCGCGTCTGGTGGCGCGTCATCCTCGACCAATATGGCGCCGCCGACGTGCTCGTACCGATCGCGCGCGTCGAATACAGCTATCCCGGCGGACCGATCACCGGCCATTTCACCGCGCGCTTCGGCCCCGACAACAAGCTGATCGGCGGCTTCACCATGACCGGGCCCAGCCCCGCAGCGCTGCCCGACATGATGGAAAAGGCCGTCGCGCGCATGGACCGCCTCTACACCGACGCGCTCGCCGCGGGGGTGCTGCGCACCGACACCTATCTGGTGCTCGAAAAGCCGGTCGCGGTCGAGGAACTGCCCGCAGTGGCCGATGCCGACGCCGACGCGCTGCCGACCGAAGTGGACAACAGCGTGTCGACTGCGCCGGTCGCGGGGGCGCAAAGCTTCACCGTCCAGTATAGTTCGCCCGACGTCGAATCGGTGTCGGCGACCGAGCGCGCCGTCGGCGGCATCGCGGGGGTCCAGTCGGCGGCGACCTCCAGCCTCGCGCTCGGCGGCACCTCGGTGATGCGCGTGACCTTCCGCGGCGACCTTGCCGCACTGAAGGCCGCGCTCGAAGCGCGCGGCTACAAGGTGCAGGCGGGCGGGAGCACGCTGCGGATCAGCCGCTGATGGCAGGCCCGTCGGGACAGATCGCGCTCCCGCTCGACTGGAGCGCCGGGGGCAGCAACGACGGCCCGCTGATCGTCGGCACCAGCAATGCCGATGCGGTGCGCTACCTCCGCCATGTCGGAACCTGGCCCGTGCGCACCGCGGTGCTCACCGGCCCGCGCGGCTCGGGGCGCAGCCTGATCGGGCGGCTCTTCGCGCGCGAGACCGGCGGCCGCGTCATCGACGGGCACGCCAGCGTCTCCGAAGAGGAGATTTTCCACGCCTGGAACGCCGCGCAGGCGAGCGGCACGCCGCTGCTGATCGTCGCCGACGCGCCGCCCGCCGGCTGGGACATCCAGCTTCCCGATCTGGCATCGCGGCTTCGCGCAGTGCCCGTGCTGACGATCGGCGAGCCCGACGACTGCCTCGCGCGCGACCTGATCGAGGCGCTTTTCGCGCAGCGCGGCATCGCGCTCGCACCGGGGGTCGCCTCCTATATCGTGCCGCGGATGGAGCGCAGCTATGCGACGATCCACCGCATCGTCGCCGCGCTCGACGCTGCCTCGCTCGAACGCGGCGGCGGGATCGGCGTTCGTCTCACGCGTGAAACATTACTGTCACAGGGGCTGATCGATCCCGATCTGCTCGAACGACAGGATAATGATATATGACCCTCTCCGGACAGCCGCTTCGCGCCGACAATGACGCCGATACGGCGGGCCCCGGTTTCGGCCCCGAACGCTTCTTCAACCGCGAACTCAGCTGGCTCGCCTTCAACCGGCGGGTGATGGAGGAGGCGCGCAACCCCGCGCATCCGTTGCTCGAACGGCTCCGCTTCCTGTCGATATCGGGCAGCAACCTCGACGAATTCTTCATGGTCCGCGTCGCGGGGCTGAAGGGCCAGCAATTGCAGGGGATCGACGATCCCAGCGCCGACGGCCGTTCGCCCGGCCAACAGCTCGCCGAGATCGAGGCCGAGGTGAATCGCCTCGTCGATCAGCAGCAGAGCGAGTGGCAGCGGCTGCACCGGCTGCTCGGCGAACAGGGGATCGTCGTGCACGGCACCGGCTCGGACGCCGAAAGGCTCCGCACTGCGCTCCGCCAATATTTCATCGACCAGATTTTCCCGATCCTGACGCCGCAGGTGCTCGATCCGGCGCATCCCTTTCCCTTCATCCCCAACCGCGGCCTCGGGGTTATTTTCGACCTCGAACGCAAGGCGGGTGGCGAGAATATCCGCGAACTGGTGATGATCCCGTCGGCACTGGCGCGCTTCGTGCCGGTGCCGGGCGAACCGTCGGCGTTCGTCCCGATCGAATATCTGATCGAATTGTTCGGCGACACCTTGTTCCCGGGCTATCGAATCCGATCGCGCGGGGTGTTCCGCATCATCCGCGACAGCGACATCGAACTCGAGGAAGAGGCGGAGGATCTCGTCCGGCTGTTCCGCACTGCGATCCGCCGCCGCCGCCGCGGCCGCGTCATCCTGCTCGAACTCGAAGCCGACATGCCCGGCGAACTCGCCGCAGTGCTCAACGCCGATATCCAGGGGCATGAGGCGATCGTCGCCAAGATCGACGGGTTCGTTGGCCTCGCGGCGCTGTCGGCGCTGGTCGACGTCGACCGCCCCGACCTCAAATTCCCCGCCTTCTCGGCGCGCTTCCCCGAACGCATCCGCGAACATGGCGGCGACTGTTTCGCGGCGATCCGCTCGAAGGACATCCTCGTCCACCATCCCTATGAGAGCTTCGACGTCGTGCTCTCCTTCCTGCGCCAGGCGGCGGCCGACCCCGACGTCGTCGCGATCAAGCAGACGCTCTACCGCGCGGGCAACCAGTCACCGGTAATCCGCGCGCTGATCGAGGCGGCGGAGGCGGGCAAGTCGGTGACCGCAGTGGTCGAGCTCAAGGCACGCTTCGACGAGGAGCAGAATCTGCTCTGGGCGAACCAGCTCGAACGCGCGGGGGTGCAGGTCGTCTACGGCTTCATCGAGTGGAAGACCCACGCCAAGATTTCGATGGTCGTGCGCCGCGAAGGGCAGGGGTACAAGACTTATTGCCACTTCGGCACCGGCAATTACCACCCCGTCACCGCGCGCATCTATACCGATTTGAGCTTCTTCACCGCCGATCCGCGCGCGGGGCGCGATGCCGCGCAATTGTTCAACTACATCACCGGCTATGTCGAGCCCGAGCGGCTCGACATGATCACCATGTCGCCGCTCAACATGCGCCGGCATCTCAGCGAATTGATCGATGCCGAGACCGCGGCGGCGAAGGCGGGCCTGCCGTCGGGGGTCTGGGCGAAGATGAACAGCCTCGTCGACCCCGACATCATCGACAGGCTCTACGAGGCGAGCGCGGCGGGGGTGCCGGTCGAGCTCGTCGTGCGCGGCATCTGTTGCCTGCGCCCCGGCGTGCCCGGCCTGTCGGAGACGATCCGCGTCAAGTCGGTCGTCGGCCGCTTCCTCGAGCACAGCCGCGTCTGGGCCTTCGCGAACGGCGCGGCGCTGCCGAACCGCAACGCCAAGCTCTATATCTCCAGCGCCGACTGGATGCCGCGCAACTTCGACCGCCGCGTCGAATATATGATCCCGATCGAGAATCCGACCGTCCACGACCAGATTCTGGACCAGGTGCTCGTCGCGAACCTCATCGACAATGAACAAAGCTGGGTGCTGCAACCCGATGGCACCTACATGCGCTTAACTCCGGACGACAAGCCTTTTAACTTGCATCATTATTTCATGACGAACCCGTCGCTGTCGGGCCGCGGCACCGCGCTCCATCAGCGCCAGGACGTGCCGACGCTCATCCTCGACATGCGCGAAGATTGAGCCATTGCCCTTCCGCCGAACGCCCGTCACCAAGGTCCACCGCTCGGCGGTCATCGACATCGGCTCAAACTCGGTCCGCCTCGTTGTCTATGAAGGCCCGCCACGCGCGCCGGCGGTGATCTTCAACGAAAAAGTCGCCGCCGGCCTCGGCCGTGGCCTCGCGATCGACGGCCGCATCGCGCCCGAAGACGCCGAACGCGGCCTCTATGCGCTGCGCCGTTACGCGCTGCTCGCGCGGCACATGGAGGTGCAGGACCTGCAATGCGTCGCGACCGCCGCGGTGCGCGACGCGCCCAACGGCCCCGATTTCATCGCCGGAGCGGCCGAAGCGGGCCTGACAATTCGCCTGCTGTCGGGGCAGGAGGAGGCCGAGGCGGCGGGTTATGGGGTGGTCGCAGCGATCCCCGACGCGCACGGCATCGCGGTCGATCTCGGCGGTGGCAGCCTCGAACTCGCGCAGGTGTCGAACGGTCAGGTCGGGCGCCGCAACAGCTTCCCGCTCGGCGTGCTGCGGCTCCCCGCGCTGCGCAAGGACGGGCACCAGGCGTTCGAGCGCGCGATCCGCAAGATGCTGCGCGCCAAGGATTGGCCGGGCGATTGCGCGGGACTGCCGCTCTATCTCGTCGGTGGCTCGTGGCGCGCGCTGGCGCGCCTCGACCTCGAACTCACCAACGATCCGCTTGCCGTGCTCGACCAGCACAGCCTGCCGCGCACCGCACTTCGCCGGCTGACGCGCGCGACGCAGCGGCTGAGTTTCGAGGAATTAAGGGCGATCCCCGGCATGGCGTCGAACCGCGCCGCGTCGCTGCCCGACGCCGCCGCGCTGCTCGCCGCGCTCGCCAATATCATCGACGTGCCCGAAATGACGATCTCGTCGTCGGGCTTGCGCGAAGGGCTGCTCTATCAGGCGCTCGACGCGGCGACCCGCGGACAGGACCCGCTGATCGTCGCCGCCGAGTTCGAGGGGCGCCGCCTCGCGCGCTTCGCGCCGCACGGCCCCGCGCTCGCCGACTGGATCGCACCGCTGTTCGCGGCCGAGGACCAGGCCGACAGCCGCATCCGCCTCGCCGCGAGCCTGCTCAGCGACGTCGCCTGGTCGGCAAATCCCGATTTCCGCGCCGAACGCGGGACCGAGATCGGGCTGCACGGCAATTGGCGCGGCATCGACATTCCCGGCCGCATCCTGCTCGCGCGCGCGCTGCATGCGGGCTTCGGCGGCGCCGACGGCGATTTTCCGGCGATGGGCAGCCTGGTGTCCGCCGAACGGCTGGCGCGCGCGCGGCAATGGGGGCTGGCGATTCGCCTCGCGCAGCGGCTGACCGGCGGGGTCGAGGCACCGCTCAAGGCGAGCCGCATCACGCAGGAAGACGGGAAGCTGGTGCTCCGCCTCGACGCCGGCTGGCATCATCTGGCGGGCGAATCGGTCGATCGCCGCCTGCGCTCGCTGGCGCAGGCGCTTGGCGCGAAACCCGAACTGGTGCTGCTCTAGTTTTTAGACGGCGTCGTCGATCGGCGTCGCGGCGGCGGGGTCGATCACGCTCATCACCAGCTTGCCGTTCACGACCGCAAAGCCCATCCGCCCCTCGACGAGGTCGAGCGCGGCATGGCCGAACACGTCGTTACGCCAGCCCTGGAGCATCGGGATATCGTCGCGTCGCCCTGCGGCGAGCGCCTCGAGGTCGTCGCTCCGCGCGATCAGCCGCGCCGCGACATTGAGCTCGCGCGCACGAATCTTCAGCAGCAGCTTCAAGAGGTCGGCGACGAGCACGCCCTCCTTGCCGAGCCCCGGCCCGCGCGGTGCGCGGTCGGGCAGGTCGTCGCGGCCGAGCGGCTGGGCGTTGGCCAGCGCGTCCATCAGCCGGCTGCCGATGTCGTTCGAGCGCCAGGTCGCCGACAGCCCGCGTACGCGGCCGAGCCCGTCCTGGTCCTTGGGCGGATGCGCCGCGAGGTCGGCGAGCGTCTCGTCCTTGACGATGCGCCCGCGCGGCAGGTTCTTCGTCCGCGCCTCGCGCTCGCGCCATGCGGCGAGCGCCTTCAGCCGCCCGAGCACGTCGGGCTTGCGCGACGGGATTTTGATCCGGTGCCACACCTGTTCGGGATCGATGTTGTAGTTGGCGGGATCGGCGAGCTTTTCCATTTCCTCGTCGAGCCAGTGGCCGCGCCCGGTCTTGACCAGCTTCTTGAGCATCATCGGGAAAATCTTTGCGAGATGCGTGACGTCGCCGATCGCATAGTCGATCTGGCGCTTGTCGAGCGGGCGCCGGCTCCAGTCGGTGAAGCGCGCGCCCTTGTCGAGATGGAGGCCGATCCACGCCTCGACCAGGTTCGAATAGCCGACCTGCTCGGCCTGGCCGAGCGCCATCTGGCCGATCTGGGTGTCGAAGATCGGGTGCGGCGTCTTCCCCGTCAGGTTGAAGATGATTTCGACATCCTGGCCGCCGGCGTGGAAGACCTTCAGCATCTCCTCATTGTCGACGAGCAGGTCGAGCAGCGGACCCAAGTCCATATCTTTCGCCATAGGATCGATCGCCGCGGCATGCTCGCTGTCCGCGACCTGGATCAGGCAGAGTTCGGGCCAGAAGGTATTCTCGCGCATGAACTCGGTATCGACCGCGATGAAATCGCTGTCCTTGATCAAATTGCAGAAGTCGACGAGCGCGGCGCTGGTTTCGATGAGCGGATGGACTTGCATGCCGCGCCTATACAGCTAGTTGATGCAGACGGGCAGGAAAATTTGCCCAAGCTCTTCGGGGTCGTGGAGCCGGAAAACCGGCCGGAAACGCGAAGGGGTATCGACATGCATTGGGTCGGTTGGGGGCTGGCAGCGCTCGGATTCGCGCTGCTTTTCGGGCAATATCTGGCGGGGCAGGCCGACATTTTCGTGTCGATCGCCAATCCGCGGCCGCTCGACGAGGAGCGGATGACGGTGACGATGCGCTGGTGGGGCTTCGCCGCCGAGTCGCATCAGCCGTTCGTCACGCCCGAATCCGATCATGGCCTGTGCGACGTGCGCGTCTATGCGACGCGAAAGCAGGTGCTGACTGCGCTCGTTACCTTCGGCGCGATGCGCCCGGTCACCGTCACCTGGCGCGCTCACGCCGGCATCCAGCCGCTGGGAGACGCGTGATGCCGATCGTGAGGCTCGGCGACGCGACCGACTGGACCAATTACCATGGCACCGGGGTTTGCGAAGGCGCGGTCCGCTATGCGCTGCGCAGCGGCGCCGCGCCGCGCGGGCGTGACGAACTAGCGGCCTCGGCGGCGGCGGTGCACCAATGGCTGGTCGAGGCGCAGGCGGCAGGCAAGCGCGTGCGGCCGCTCGGCGCGGGCTGGTCGCCCTCCAACGTCAACATCTGTTCGCAGGCCTGGCTGCTCCATACGCGCCGCTTCAACCGCTGCTTCCGCATCGGTCCTGACGACGTGCGCCCGGGCGTCGATGCCGCGAGGCTGATGCTCGTCGAAGCGGGCACGCTCGTCGACGAAGTGTCCGACAAGTTCGAGGAACAGGGCCGCTCGCTGTGGACCAGCGGCGCGGGCAACGGGCAGACCTTCGCGGGCGCCGCCGCGACCGGCACGCACGGATCGATGGTGACGCGCGGCGGCATCCAGGACCATATCCGCGCGGTGCAGGTCGTGACGCCCGCGGGCGTGCACTGGATCGAGCCGGCCGCGGGACTGATGAGCGACGCCTTCATCGCCGCCACCGGGTCGGTGCCGGTGCGCGACGACGATCTGTTCGCGGCGGTCCAGCTTCCGGTTGGCGCGCTGGGCATCGTCACCGCGCTGGTCGTCGACAGCGTCCCCAAATTCCTCGTCCGCCCGATCCAGAATCTGCGCAAGGTGGACTGCGCTGCGCTCGATTGGCTGGCGGCGGGCGATTTCCGGCGCTTTTCGGCAGCCTATGCGCTCGATCGCGAGCCCGATTTCGTGCAGATGATCGTCAACCCTTTCAAGCCCTTCAAACGGCCCGCGATGCTGCGCTTCCTCTACCGCGAGGAATGGCGGCCCGACTATCCGCACGCTACGCCAGGCCAGATGGGCGCGGGCTATGACGCGCTGAGCCTGCTCGGCAAGCTCCTCGACGATTATCCCTGGGCGCGCGGCGCGCTGCTCCAGTTCGCGATGAAACAGGGCTATGCCGCGGGTCCCGATGTCGACGACCCGCCGGTATTCGGAACGTGGGGCGAGGGGCTCGACACGCACCGGCCGCTCGCCGACCTGTTCAACGCCTCGGTCACTGTCGACCGCGCCGAACTGGCGCGCGTGTTCGAGCTCATCTGCGCCGTTTATACGAAGCATGGCGGCTCGACCGCGGTGACGATCCGCTTCATGGAGCGCGCCGAGGGGCTGCTCGCCCCCGCGCGCTTCGCGCATAATGCGGTGATCGACTTCGACGGGCCGCGGAGCCAGCGCACGGCCGATGCCTATGCGCGCGTCGTGGAGTTGCTCGACCGCGAGGGCGTGGTATTCACGCGCCACTGGGCGAAGAGCTGTCACCTCGACGCGGCGCGGATCGCCGCCGATTATGGTGACGACTTGCGCCGCTGGCGTGCCGCACGCGACCGACTGCTGCCCGACCCGGCCCACCGCGGCCTGTTTGGCAGTCCGGTGCTCGACGGACTGGGCCTGACGGTCTGAATCGCCCGTCGACCCTTGACAAATGGCGCGCCGGCCTGCCTTAGGCGCGGCCATATCGGCGCGGCTTTTGCCCACGCTCCCCCGAATATTGAAAGACGAAATAATGCACGCCTATCGCACGCACACCTGCGGCCAGCTTCGCGCCGAGACCGTCGGCCAGTCTGTCCGCCTCTCGGGCTGGGTGCACCGCAAGCGCGACCATGGCGGGCTGCTGTTCGTCGACCTGCGCGACCATTATGGCCTCACGCAGATCGTCGCGGACTCGAGCGATTCCGCCTTCGCGATCCTCGACGGGCTGCGCGCCGAAAGCGTGGTGACGGTGACCGGCGATGTCGTCGCGCGCTCGGCCGAGACGGTCAACGCCAACCTGCCGACCGGCGCGATCGAAGTGCGCGCGCGCGAAGTCTCGGTCCAGTCGGCGGCGGTCGAACTGCCGATGCCGGTCGCGGGCGAGCAGGAATATCCCGAGGATATCCGCCTGAAATACCGCTTCCTCGATCTGCGCCGCGAGCGGCTTCACGCCAACATCATGCTGCGTTCGAATGTGATCGCCAGCCTGCGCCGCCGCATGGTCGATCAGGGTTTCACCGAATATCAGACGCCGATCCTCACCGCCTCGTCGCCCGAGGGCGCGCGCGACTATCTGGTGCCGAGCCGCGTCCATCCCGGCAAATTCTATGCGCTGCCGCAGGCGCCGCAGATGTTCAAGCAGCTGCTGATGGTCGCGGGCTTCGACCGCTATTTCCAGATCGCGCCTTGCTTCCGCGACGAGGATGCGCGTGCCGACCGCAGCCCGGGCGAATTCTACCAGCTCGACTTCGAGATGAGCTTCGTGACGCAGGACGATGTGTTCAACGCGATCGAGCCCGTGCTCGCGGGCGTGTTCGAGGAGTTCGCCAACGGCAAGTCGGTGACCCCGGCGGGCTCCTTCCCGCGCATTCCCTATCGTGAGTCGATGCTGAAGTACGGCAACGACAAGCCTGACCTCCGCAACCCGCTGATCATCACCGACGTTTCGGCGCACTTCACCGGCTCGGGCTTCGGCCGCTTTGCCGATATCGTGGCGGCGGGGGATGTCGTGCGCGCCATCCCGGCGCCGGCGACCGCCGAGAAGAGCCGCAAATTCTTCGACGATATGAACAGCTGGGCGCAGGGCGAGGGCTTTGCGGGTCTCGGCTATGCGACGCGCAAGGGTGGTGAATGGGGCGGCCCGATCGCCAAGAACCACGGCAGCGACAAGATGGACGCGCTCGCCGCCGAGCTCGGCATCGGTCCCGACGACGGGCTGTTCTTTGCCGCGGGCAAGGAAGCGGTCGCGGCGAAGCTCGCTGGCTTTGCCCGCACCCGCGTCGCCGAGCAGCTCGAGCTGATCGACCCGAACAAGTTCGAGATGTGCTGGATCGTCGACTTCCCGATGTTCGAGGCTGACGAGGACACCGGCAAGATCGACTTCAGCCACAACCCGTTCAGCATGCCGCAGGGCGAGCTTGAAGCTTTGGAAACCAAGGACCCGCTCGACATCCTTGCCTGGCAGTATGACATCGTCTGCAACGGCGTCGAACTGTCGTCGGGCGCGATCCGGAACCATCGCCCGGACATCATGTACAAGGCGTTCGAGATCGCGGGCTACAGCCAGGCCGATGTCGATGCCAACTTCAGCGGCATGATCAACGCGTTCAAGTTCGGCGCGCCGCCGCATGGCGGGTCGGCGCCGGGCGTCGATCGTATCGTGATGCTGCTCGCCGACGAGCCGAACATCCGCGAGGTCGTGGTCTTCCCGATGAACCAGAAGGCCGAGGATTTGATGATGAACGCCCCCGCGCCGGTCAGCGACAAGCAGCTCAAGGAACTCGGCATCCGCATCGTGGATGGGCCGAAGGGCTGATCCTTATGGGCGAGCCGCGCGAACACCGGCTCGCCGCGCCGGATGGCGAACTCTGCTGGTTCGAATGGGGGGCACCGTCGGACCGGCCGTCGGTGCTGCTGCTGCACGCGACGGGTTTCCACGCCCGGCTGTGGGACCGGGTCGTCGCGGCGCTGCCCGCGGGCACGAATGTCGTGGCGCCCGACAGCCTGGGGCATGGCCGTAGCGCCAAGCCGGAAACGCTGTTCGACTGGGCGAAGACCGCCGATTTCCTGTTGCCGCTGGTCGATCGTTTCGCGGGCACGCCGCTCGTCGGTTGCGGGCACAGCATGGGTGGTTACCTGCTGACCCGGCTCGCCGCCGAGCGGCCGCAGGCGTTCCGTCACCTGTTCCTCGTCGATCCGGTGATCATGGATCCGGTCTTGTATGCCGGGGCCGCCGATCAGCCGTTACCCGATCCTGGCGAACATCCCGTCGCACGGCGGCGCGCACGCTGGGAGGGGTGGGAGGCGATGCATGCGCATTTCGGCAAGCGGCCGCCGTACATGCACTGGGACCACGCGGTCCTCGCCGATTATTGTCGCTATGGGCTGCTCCCTGCGACAGACGGCGAGGGATGGGAGTTGGCCTGTCCGCCGGCGGTCGAGGCCTCGATCTATCTCGGCGCGCTCGGGACCAGCCCGCACGATTGGCTCGGGCGCATCGCCGCGCCGGTCAGCGTGATCCGGGCGAAGACCGGCGAGCGCGAAGGGGCGCTCGATTTCTCGCTCAGCCCGACCTGGCCGGCCCTTGGCGACGCGCTCGGCGCGAAGCGGGACGAGCAGTGGAGCGAGCGCAGCCATTTCATCCCGATGGAGGCGCCACGGCGCCTTGCCGACCTCATCGCCGCGGAGCTTTGACAGGTCCGCCGGGCTGCGATAGCCAGCCAGCGGGGTTGACGGGCATCGGGGGGACGAGATGGGCCATGTGCGATGGATGCTGGGCGCGGCGCTGCTGTGCGGCGCGGTGCCGGCGGCGGCGGAGACGCTGACCGTTGCGGGGAGCTATCCGGCGGGCAACGGCAATATCAACGACCTGATCAGCATCGCGGTCGACCGCTTCGAGGGCGAGGACGGCGGCGTCCTGTCGCAGGCGCTCGAGGGCGAACTCACGGGTGTGCGCTTCGGCGGCCAGCCCTATTTCCGCGTCGTCGCACCCGAATCGGGGGTGCCGACCGATGCGCTGGTGACCGGCAGTGTGCGGACGGGCGTCGAGGAAGCGGGCTATACCGAAAAGCGCAAGCGCTGCATCGAGCAGGACCCCGCCGACAAGAGCAAGTGCCTGAAGGAAGAGGAATATGACCTGCGCTGCCGCCGCCGCGTCGCGACGGTCAGCACCAATGTCCGGCTGGTCGCGCTGGGCGACGGCAGCATCCGCTACACCCGGCCGCTGAGCGCGCGCGACGAGCAGAGCTATTGCCCCGACCGCAAGGCGAACCGCACGGTCGATGCCTTCGTCGACCAGACGCTGGAGGCGCAGGTGCGCACGATCCGCTACGATCTCGCGCCGAGCGGCTTTTCGGACAATGTCCGCGTCGACGAGAATCGCAAAGGTCTGCCCAAGGACACGGCGGAGGCGTTCAAAAATGCGATCCGCCAGACCAAGAGCGACCAGGCGGGCGCCTGCGACAGCTGGGCGGCGATCGCGCGAGACGCCGAGCCGACCGCGGCGCTCGCCTTCAACCTGGGGCTTTGCGCCGAGGCGCGGCGCGATTTCGTCGCCGCGATCGACTGGTACGGGCAGGCGCAGCGGCTGGGGTCGAAGAACCGCGACATCGGCGAAGGGCTGACGCGCATCGACCGGCACCGCCGCGCGCTCGCCGACTGGGATGCGCGGCGGGCGCTGCTCGGCGAGCGGTAAGGAACAGCTACGACGCTGTGCCAAAGGGCGACAGCAGACGATCTGGCGCTTGGTGATCGCGCGTGCCTTGGGCTAGGGTCGTGCGATGACCATATCGCTCTCCGACTTCGAAACCGGCGCCAAATATGACGGCGATTATTCGGACGACCTCGCCGAACTGCAGGAGCGGCTGGGCCGCATCCAGGCGGCGCATATCACCCACGGCCAGCGCAGCGTCATCATGTTCGAGGGCTGGGACGCGGCGGGCAAGGGCGGGATCATCACGCGCCTGACCGCGCCGCTCGATCCCCGCTATTTCGAGGTGTGGCCGATCGGCGCGCCGAGCGACGAGGAAAAGGCGCGCCATTTCCTGTGGCGCTTCTGGAAGCGGCTGCCGGGCAATCGCGAAATCTCGGTCTTCGACCGCAGCTGGTACGGCCGCGTGCTGGTCGAGCGCGTCGAGGGCTTCGCGAGCGAGGTCGAGTGGCGCAAGGGCTATGACGAGATCAACGAGTTCGAGGCGCAGCTGACGGGGTCGTCGACGCACCTCGTCAAATTGTTCGTCCACATCACGCAGGACGAGCAGGACGAGCGCTTCGCCGACCGGCTGAACGACCCGTGGAAGCGGTGGAAGACCGGGCCCGAGGATTATCGCAACCGGTCGAAGCGCAAGGATTATCTGGCCGCGCTCCACGACATGTTCGCGCAGACCGACACGCGCTGGGCGCCGTGGAAGGTGATCGACGGCAACAACAAGAAGGCCGCGCGTATCGCCGCGCTGACGCATATCGCCGACACGCTGGAGGCCGCGGTGCCGATGACGCCGCCGGGACTCGACCCCGCGACGGTCAAGCTGGCGCACAAGGCGTTCGGGTTCGAACCGAAGGATTGAAGCCTTAAAGCGACAAAAGATACGCATGTGCGCGTCGAAATTGTCTCCTTTGTCGCTTTAAGCGGCGATGCGCGGCGCGTGAAAACCATCGGGATATGGACGATGGAAAGAGCCTGACGTCGAAGGCTGGCACAGCGATGTTTTTCAGGAAAGCGCTTTTTTCTGCGGCATTCGCCCGGCTCGGCTAGCCATTCTCACCCCCAATCGCTACATGGGTCGGATGAGCCGCGCGAAGCGATCCGACGACTGGGGATTTCCCCGCTGGCGCCCCTATGGATCGTCGCGCGAAGCGCAGAAGGTCCGGCTGTGCGACCGGCACGGTTGCACCGAACCCGGCAACTGTCCCGCCCCCAAATCGCCGAACAGCCCCGAACGCTGGTATTTCTGCGAAACGCATGCGGCCGAATATAATCGCGGCTGGGACTATTTCGAAGGGCTGAGCGCCGAAGACGCCGCCGAACGCGCCGCCGAGGAGGCGCGCGGCGCGCGCAGCTATGCCAAGGCGCAGCATTATAGCTGGGGCGGATCGGGCGACGGCAGCCGCAGCGCCGACGAGATGCGCGCGCTCGAAATCCTCGACCTCGAACCCGACGCCGATTTCGAGGCGACCAAGAAGGCGTGGCGCGCGCTCGCCAAGGAATGCCATCCCGACGTCAAGCCGGGCGATGCCGAGGCGGCGAAGCGCTTTGCCGCCGGGCAGGCGGCGTTCGAGGTGCTCAAGCAGGCCGAAGATCGAAAGAGCTGGAAACCGGCCTGACCGCTGGCGAGCCCATATCGGCGATGTAAATTATAATTGACTCTATGTTATATATTTTTAACATGGAGTCATGTAGGACAAACATGGGGGATGAACGATATGCGAACGATGATGGCGTTGCTGCTCGCTGCCGCGCTGACGACGCCCGGCTTGGCCCAGTCGGCGGGCTTTCGCGATCAGGGGCTCGGCCGCGCCGAGGGCATCGTCGGCGTCGGCTTCACGCTCCCCTTGGGTGGCGGGCGCAAGGCGGAGGCACCGCGCCTCGAACTGCGTCTCGCGCGTGACACCGTCAACATCGACGGCAGCCGCCAGTCGGATCGCGAGGCGCGGCGCTTCGAAAGCCGGATCGGCATCGCGCTCGACGGCAAGCAGAGCCTGCTCCTCAATGGCCGCGCGCTCGAGCGGAAGCCGCGGAACAATCTCTCGACCGAGGCGGGGATTGCGATCGGCGTCGTCGCGGTCCTCGTGATCGGCGGGCTGCTGGTCGCCGACGCGGCGCGCGACGCGTCGGAATAGGGGCTGATTCGGGCGGAAGGCGACAAGCCGCCCTGTAATCCCGTTCGTGTCGAGCGAAGTCGAGACACCCGAAGGCAGGCGCTTCGCAAGTGTGTCTCGACTTCGCTCGACACGAACGGAAATGGAGGCGGTCGCGGGACCACCTCAAAACCGCTGCTATTTATAGATACACCCATCCAGCCCGTCGCGGCCCACAACCCCGATCCGCGCGCGGATCGTATTGCCGTAGCGGCGGGTGAAGCCCGAGGGGCTGATCGCCTCGCGCTTCTTGGGCAGCGGCAGGATCGCGGCAATGCGCGCGGCCTCGGTCGGGGTCAGCTTCGCCGCGCCATGGCCGAAATAGCGTTGTGCCCCCGCTTCGACGCCATAGGTGCCGAGCCCGGTTTCGGCGACGTTGAGATAGACTTCCATGATCCGGCGCTTGCCCCAGATCGTCTCGATCAGGAAGGTGAACCAGATTTCGGGGACCTTGCGGACATAGCGCGTCCAGCCGCTGCCCTGCCACAAGAAGACGTTCTTCGCGGTCTGCTGGCTGATCGTCGAACCGCCGCGCAGGCGCTTGCCCTTCGCGTTGCGCTCGATCGCCTCCTCGATCGCGTCGCGGTCGAAGCCGTCGTGGGCGCAGAATTTGCCGTCCTCGGCGGCGATCGCGGCGCGCACCATGTTGCGGTCGATGTTCGAGAGACTTTCCCAGTCCTTGGTGATGCCGTTGCCGTCGGTGAGCATCGTCACCGTCACCGGCGGCGGCACGACGGCATAGATCAGCACCCAGACGACCGAGATGGCGATAAACCACAGCAGCCATTTGAAGGGCCGCAGATACCAGGGGAGCTTGCGGCGCTTGGGTTTTGCTTTGGCGGTCGTCATCCCCGTTTCTTAGCCGCTTGGCGGCATGCGGCAAGCCGCCGCGTCTATGGGTGCGCCGGATCGAAGAAGATCACTGCATTGGCGGGCGGCAGGCCATCGATGGGGCGCGGCGTTTCGGCCTGCCAGGGTCTGCCTGCGTCGAAGTCGGCGATGTCGGCGTAGCGTCCGGCGATGCGGCCCGCTCCGAAGCGGTAAGGCAATCCCTCGCTATCGAGCGGGGTGGGGCCGTCAGCGACATGGAAATGCAGGTGCGGCTGGGTGACATGGCCCGAGGCGCCGACCCGGCCGATGACCTGCCCGCGCCGGACGCGCAGGCCGGGGCGGAGGCTGAGGCCGGGGGCGAGATGCTGGTAGAAGGCGTGGCGGCCGTCGGCGAGCCGCAGCACGATCATCGCGCCGGTCTCGTCCTCGACATTGGGGTGGGCGCCGGGGACCGGCTCTGTCTTGACGATGACGATCTTGGCATCGGCGACCGCGAGGACATCGGCGCCGGAGCCGTCGGGCGCGACGCCGGTGCCGGTCGATGCGGGATCGAAACCCGCGACGGGCATCCAGTCGATCGCGTGGCGACCCGGGATATGGACGCGGCCGCGAACGGCATAGGGATAGCGGCGGTGGCCGTTGTCGACGTCGGGCAGCGCGATCGCCGCCCAGGGCCCGCCGCGCAATGGGGCGCCGAACGCGGCGTCATAGGCGGGGCGCGGGGTGAAGGCGGCGCCAGCGATGGTGACCGGGTCGGATGCGGCGCCGTCGCGCTGCGGGACGAACGTGATGTGATGGACCAGCGGCGCGGGACGGTCGCGGGTCCATGGCACGGACAGGTAGATAATCGCGCGCTGTCCGGGGGCGAGGTGACTGGCGGGACCGGCCGCGGCGCCGATCCGGCGCATCGTGGCCGCGGGGTCGGCGCGGGCGATGCGGGTTCCATCGGTGGCGGCGAGGACATCGATCGCGGTGATCGCCAGCGTCCGCGCCGAGAAATTGGTCGCGTGCACTTCGTAGACCAGCCGGTTCGCGCCATCGATGCGTGCGATCGGCGGCGTGTGGGGCAGTTCGAGGTGGAGCGACTGATAGGGGCGGATATCGGCGGTTGGTTCGGCCGGAGCGGCGGTGGCGGGGGTTGCGGCGAGCAGGATGGCGAGGAACGGTAGCGGCATGGGACAATCTCCAGTGGGACGGGACCGCCGGTTGCGCCAAATCGCGGGGGCGCCGCGAGCGCCGATCTGCGAGCGGGACTATTCGGCCGGCTGGGCGGGCGGGTGGAGCAGCGCGGCCAGATTGTCGCGGAAGCGGCGGCTGAGGCGCAGCTCCTGACCCGTCGCCAGGCGGACCTGCGCGTCGCCGCGTCCGATCGGGTCGATGGCGCGGACGCGGTCGAGGCGGATCAGTGCGCCGCGGTGGATGCGCGCGAAGTCGCCGGCGGGGAGGCGCGCCGCGAGCGAGGTCAAAGATTCCTCGATCAGATAAGCGCGGCCCTCGCTATGGACTTCGGCATAGTCGCCTGCCGCGCCGATCCAGTCGATCGTGTCGAAGGGGATGCGGTGGACGCGCCCGCGGCCGCGGATCAGCAGCGCGTCTTCCTCGGGGGCTGCGCGGTTCTCGGGCGCAGCACGGCGCGGCCAGCGCGTCCAGCCGATCGCCAGCGCGACGAGCGCGGCGTAGAGCAGCGAATTGCTGTCGAAATTGCGCACGAACATCAGCTCGATCATCGCGCCGCGCGTCGGCACGGCTTCGCCGCGGTAGAGTGGCCAATAGAGGAGGCCGAAGAGCAGGACATGCGCGCCGGCGACGAGCGGCCACAGCGCGAGATAGGCGAGGATGCGCGCCCACCAGCGGCGGATGCGGCGTTCGATTGTCAGGGCCGCGCGGACGATCGGCCAGCTGAGCAGCGCCCAGACCGAATAGATTGCCGCGCTATAACCCAGCGTCGGCCACCAGAGCTGAGGCTGGCCGCGCCAGGCGGCGACGGCATAGCCCTGCGCCGCCTGGACGAGCGCGATCAGGCTCCAGCCGAGGAAGAGGACGACAATCCACCCGCGCGGGCCCGCGGGCGCGCGAAGGCGGATCGCCGGCATCCGCTATCCGATCAGGCGCCCACCAGGCGGCGGTCGCCGGCGAGCTTGAGCATCGCCTTTTGCAGCTTTTCGAAAGCGCGGACCTCGATCTGGCGGACGCGTTCGCGGCTGACGTCATAGACCTGGCTCAGATCCTCGAGCGTCTTGGGATCGTCGGTCAGGCGGCGTTCGGTCAGGATGTGGCGTTCGCGCTCGTTGAGCGTCTCGAGCGCCTCGTTGAGCAGCGAATGGCGGATGTCGCGCTCCTGCGTCTCGGCGACGCGCTCGTCCTGCAGCGGGCCTTCGTCGCCGAGCAAATCCTGCCACTGACTGTCGCCGTCCTCGCCCATGGGCACGTTGAGCGAGGTGTCGCCGCCCATCGCCATGCGGCGGTTCATGCTGGTGACTTCCTCCTCGGTGACGCCGAGGTCGGTGGCGATCTTGGTCAGATGTTCGGGCGACAGGTCGCCGTCCTCGAACGCATCGAGGCTGTTCTTCATCCGGCGGAGGTTGAAGAAGAGCTTCTTCTGCGCCGCGGTGGTGCCCATCTTCACGAGGCTCCACGAGCGCAGGATGAATTCCTGGATCGAGGCGCGGATCCACCACATCGCATAGGTGGCGAGGCGGAAGCCGCGGTCGGGGTCGAATTTCTTCACCCCCTGCATCAGCCCGATATTGCCTTCGCTGATCAGCTCGCTGACGGGCAGGCCATAGCCGCGGTACCCCATCGCGATCTTCGCGACGAGGCGGAGGTGGCTGGTCACCAGCTGCGCGGCGGCTTCATTGTCGCCATGTTCCTGGAAACGCTTGGCGAGCATGAACTCCTGCTCGGGGGTGAGTAGGGGAAATTTGCGGATTTCGGCCAGGTAGCGGTTCAGGCTCGCCTCACCGCCGAGCGCGGGCACCACTGCCGGAACATTGCTTTTGTTAGCCATAGGAGAGCGTCTTCCCTAACAAACTTTGGAGAAAATATGCCGCGGTTGGCTCCGCCGGTCGAGATAGATTTTCATTCGAAACTTAAACGCGCAATTTGTCGATCAGTTCCCGCATATCGGCGGGTAGTTCGCTGTCGAGCGCGATGGCGTTACCGCTCACCGGATGAATAAAGCCCAAATGGGCCGCGTGCAATGCCTGCCGTGCGAAACCCAGCGTTTTGAGGACGTCCGACAGCGGCCTTTTGGCGCGGCCATAGACCGGGTCGCCGACCAAAGGATGGCCGATGTGGGTCATGTGTACGCGCACCTGGTGCGTGCGCCCCGTCTCCAGCCGGCATTCGACCAGCGTCGCGCCCTTGAGCGGCTCGATCGTGCGATAATGCGTCACTGCATGCTTGCCGCGGCTTGTCGCGACCACCGCCATTTTCTTGCGGTTGGTCGCCGAGCGGCCGAGCGCGGCGTCGACGGTGCCGTTCGCGGGCATCGGCCGCCCGGTCGCGAGCGCGAGGTAGCGGCGGTCGATACTGTGCGCGGCGAATTGCTTCGCGAGCCCTTCGTGCGCTTTGTCATGCTTGGCGGCGACGATCAGCCCGGTGGTGTCCTTGTCGATGCGGTGGACGATGCCGGGGCGCGCGACCCCGCCGACGCCCGACAATTGCCCCGCACAATGGTGGAGCAGCGCGTTGACGAGGGTCCCGTCGAGATTGCCCGCCGCGGGGTGTACGACGAGCCCCGCGGGCTTGTCGACGACGATCAGATGCTCGTCCTCATAAGCGACGACGAGATCGAGGTCCTGCGCGACATTATGCGCGGGCGCGGGCTTGGGCAGGCGCAGTTCGAGCGTGGCGGGCATAGCCTTCGCCGAGGGATCCCACAGCGTGGTGCCCCGCGCATCGCTGACGCGGCCGCCCTTGATCAGGCTCTTCAGCCGTTCGCGCGAAAGGTCGGGCAGGGCTTCGGCGAGCGCGCGGTCGAGGCGCAGGCCAAGGACGCTATCATCGAGCGCCACGGTCAGAACTTCGTCATCCCCCTGCATTGCTCGCGATATGGGGGTGGGGGGCGGAAATTCAAGGTGAGGCCGCCGCCGATCCTCCCCGGAACGGGGAGGGGGACCAGCGAAGCTGGTGGAGGGGCACAGGCGGTTTGCTTTGCCGGTGAGGTAGCGCACGACAGATTCGTTGTTGGAAAGGAGGGGCGTTGAGCTTTGCCGCCGCGCAAACCGCCTGTGCCCCTCCACCACCCTTCGGGTGGTCCCCCTCCCCCGCTGGGGAGGGATCGCTCTTGCCCTCTACGTGCCGCCTGCCCTAACAGCGTCGCCATCCGGAAACTGCCGGACCGCGGGGAGCTTTACCATCCATGTCCGACGATCGCGTCGATTTCGCCTCCATGCTGGCTTCGCGCCTGTGTCACGATCTACTGAGCCCGGTCGGCGCCTTTGCCAACGGGCTCGAACTGCTCGCCGACGAGCGCGATCCCGAGATGCGCGCGCGTGTGACCGAATTGCTCGAACAGAGCGCGCGCACCTCGGCGAACAAGCTCAAATTCTTTCGCCTCGCCTTCGGGTCGGCGGGCGGGTTCGGCGAGCTTGTGCCCGCCGACGAGGCCAAGTCGGCGATCCAGGGGATCATCGGCGACCGCGCGATCGACCTCAACTGGATGATCGGCGCCGAGCCGCTGCCCAAGCCCGCGGTGAAGATCATCCTCAACCTGTCGCTGCTGCTCGTCGATGCGCTGGTGCGCGGTGGGCGGCTCGATATCGGGTGCGAGAATCAGGGCGGGGGCGCCATCGAAATCGCGCTGCACGTCGAGGCCGAGCGCCTCTTCCTCGACGCCGACGTCGAGCGCATCCTGGCCGAGGGCGAGGGCGCCAGTCCGATGACCTCGCGCACCGCGCCCGCGATTCTGGTGCAGGCGGTCGCGGCGCAGAATGGCGGCACGGTGATGCTCGCGCGCGAGACGCCGACCTCGCTGCTCGTGGGCGCCGTCCTGCGCGGCTGACCCCGCCCACGCCTGGCCCGATCCCCCCGATATCGCGCAGCGCGCGTCTACCCATTTGCTCCTTCCGATTGGGCAGACCTGCCGCCGGGGGCTCAAACCCTCGGCGGTCTTCGTCCGGACGCGGGGACGTGCGCCCGAAAATCGCTGGAACCGGCGGCTTTCGCGCCGATATGTAAAGCCCTCCTTAACCATTGTCCTCCATGGTGGCGGCCTGATTTTGGGGGCGCGCCAACACCGTGATCGACGATCTGCTCAACGATTTTCTGGCCGAGACGGCGGAAATATTGGCCGAGGCCGGCGGCGCGCTGGTCGCGTGGGAGGCCGACCCCGCCGACCGCGCGCAACTCGACGCGATTTTCCGCCTCGTCCACACGATCAAGGGCAGCTCGGGTTTCCTGTCGCTGCCGCGCGTCACGGCCTTGTCGCACGCCGCCGAGGATGCGCTCGACCAGGTGCGGCGCGGCAACCGGCCGGCGAATGCCGCGCTGGTCACCGCGGTGCTTGCGATCGTCGACCGCCTGTCGGGCCTGTGCACGTCGCTCGGCAACACGGGGAGCGAGCCGCAGGGCGACGACGGAGACGTCATCGGCGCGCTCGCCCTCGACGACGACACCCCCGCCGCGGCGGCGGCCGCCGAGCCCGCCGAAACCGAAGCCGGCGAAGAGGATATCAACACCGA
Source organism: Sphingopyxis sp. GW821-FHT12F08 (assembly GCF_058806755.1). Lineage (NCBI taxonomy): Bacteria > Pseudomonadati > Pseudomonadota > Alphaproteobacteria > Sphingomonadales > Sphingopyxidaceae > Sphingopyxis > Sphingopyxis sp. GW821-FHT12F08. The sequence goes on along the minus strand of NZ_JBXAQA010000002.1, from coordinate 30,259 downwards.
CCTGCTCCAGAGCTGGCGCTCGATCCGGGTGCCGCTGCCTTTGCTCGACAGCGTGATGACCGGGGTCACCGACATCGTGCTGGCGCGCAACGAGTTTGCGCGGCTGCTGCGCGAATCGGGCGCCGATGCGTCGGTGATCGCGTCGTTCGACCGCCTGTCCGATTCGATCGCCGGCATGCGCCAGTCGGTGAGCCAGATGCGCATGCAGCGCATCGACAAATTGTTCGCGCCGCTGCCGCGCATCGTCCGCGACCTGGCGCAGGATCTGGGCAAGAAAATCCGTTTCTCGACGAGCGGCGGCGAGGTCGAGCTCGACCGCGAGATGATGGAGAATATCCGCGACCCGCTGATCCACATCGTCCGCAACGCGATCGACCATGGTATCGAACCGCTCGACGAGCGCGTCGCGGCGGGCAAGGGCATCACGGCCAATATCGCGGTGTCGGCGCGCCAGTCGGGCAACCAGATCGAGATCGAGGTGCGCGACGACGGTCGCGGGCTGTCGCCCGACGCGCTGGTGGCCAAGGCGCTGTCGGCGCGCGTCATCGGCGCCGCCGAGGCGAAGGCGCTGACCCCGCGCGAAAAGCTCGAGCTCATCTTCCGCGCCGGCTTCTCGACCGCCGCCAAGATCACCGCGATCTCGGGCCGCGGGGTCGGCATGGATATCGTCAAGGCGAACCTCGAAAAGATCGGCGGCGTGGTCGAGCTGCGCAACGACGAGGGACGCGGGCTGTCGATCGTGCTGCGCGTGCCGATGACGCTGACGATCATTTCGGGGCTGATGGTCCGCGCCGTCGGCCAATATTTCGCGATTCCGCGCGGATCCGTCCGCGAAATCCTGCTCGAAACGAGCGATTCGGTGCGTATCGACCGCGTCGGCGGCGGCGAGCTCGTCACCGTGCGCGGCGAACAATTCCCGCTGCTGCGGCTCGAACAGGCGCTGGGCGGCGCGATCGACGCGAGCGAAGATCGCGACGACCGTGCGGTCATCCTGATCCGGCCGGGGCAGGGGATGAGCTATGCGCTGAGCGTCGCGGCGATCCACGACCATGAGGAACTGGTGATCAAGCCCGCGGCGCCGATGATCATGGCGACCGGGCTCTACGCCGGCACCACGCTGCCCGACAACGGCCGTCCGGTGCTGCTGCTCGACGTGCAGGGGCTGCTCGCTGCCGCCGGGGTCGATGCCTCGGAAGCCGGCCGGCTCAGCGACGCCAATGCCGATGCGGCGGCCGAAGCCGCGGCGGCGCGCGACGCGGTGCAATTGCTGCTGTTCCGCGAAGCGTGCGGCCGGACGCGCGGCGTGCGCCTGTCGGTGATCGAGCGCGTCGAGGAAGTGCCCGCGAGCGCGCTGTTCGAAAGCGCCGGGGCGGTGCAGGTCCGCATCGGCGAGACGATTTTCCCCGTGCACGCCGGCGCCGTGCCCGAAGGCGCGGGCGCGGTGAAGCTGCTCCGCCTCTACGACGGGCGGTCGGTGCTCTGCTATCCGATCGATGCCGTGATCGACATCGTGCGCCTGCCCGACGCGGTGCAGGCCGCCGCGCATCCGGGGCTGATCGCCGGGGTCGCGATCGTCGGCGGCGAGCCGGTCGAACTGATCGATCCCTTCTGGCTGATGGCGCAATATGAGGCGGGCGAGGCCGTGCCGGCCGATCGCCAGCCGCTCTGCCGCATCGCGGCGGACGCCGACGGCTGGGCCAGCAATTTCCTTGCCCCGATCCTGCGGGGCGCCGGCTACCGTGTCGTCGGCGGCGACGAAGCCACCGAAGAACGCCCCGACGTCCAGCTCTGCCTGACCGAAGCGACGTCGGGTCCGATCGCTACCGATGTCCCGCTGGTCCGGCTGCGCGCTTCGCCCGCCGCGACGGGGCCCGGGGACGACAGCATCTATCGCTACGACCGCGCCGCGCTGCTCGAAGCGCTGCGCAAACAGGTCGCGGGAGGCCGCTCATGATGGAAAAGCTTTACCTGATCGCGCGCATTGCCGACACACGCGTCGCGCTGCGCAGCCGCGCGATCAATTCGGTGGTGACGGTGGGCACGCCCGTCCATGTTCCCGCCGCGCCGCCGCATGTCGCGGGGCTGTTCGCGCTCAGAAGCCGCGTCTTCACGCTGATCGATCCGCATGTCGTGATCGGCCTGCCGCCGGTGCCCGTCGCGCCGGGGCAGCGCGTGATCGTCGTCGACGTCGCCGAACATGGCTATGCGCTGCTCGCCGACGCGATCGAGGATGTGTGCTTCATCGAGGCGCCCGAAACGCGCGTCGCGGGCAAGCTGCTGCCCGGCTGGGCGCGCGTCGCCGACGCGATGATCGAGCATGAGGGCGCTTCGCTGCTGGTCGTCGACCCGTCGCATTTCGTCACTTTGCCCGTGGCCAAGGCGGCATGACATTAACGCGCTGAATACGTTTCTTGCGGTATCCCCACGCAATCCCCGGGGGACGGAGTATATTATGTCGAAATCCTGTCTGGTCGTCGATGACAGCAAAGTGATCCGCAAGGTCGCGCGCCACATTCTGGAAAGCATGGCCTTTTCGGTGGACGAGGCGGCCGACGGACAGGAGGCGCTGACCTTTTGCCGCGCCAATCGTCCCGACGTGATCCTGCTCGACTGGAACATGCCCGTGATGAGCGGGATGGAGTTCCTCGGCGCGTTCAACGACCTCGATTACGGGCATGAGGAACGGCCGCGCGTCGTCTTCTGCACGACCGAGAACAGCATCGACCATATCCGCGCCGCGATCGAGGCGGGTGCCGACGAATATGTCATGAAGCCGTTCGACCGCGAAACGCTCGAAGGAAAATTGCAGCTCGTCGGCGTCGCCTGAGGCGGCGCGGGTGGCGGCGTCCCGATCCCTGGCCCGCGCGGCCCCGACCGACGAAGTCCTGCCGGCACCGCGCGACGTGCGCGTCATGCTGGTCGACGATAGCCTCGTCGTGCGGAGCATCCTCGAGCGGATCATCGACCAGAGCGCGGGGCTGACGGTCTGCGCCTCGGTCGCCTCGGCGCACGACGCGCTCGCCTATCTCGCGTGCGAACCCGTCGACGTCGTCGTGCTCGACATCGAAATGCCGGGGATGAACGGCATCACCGCGCTGCCGCTAATCCTCGAACGCGCCGAACGGGCGCGCGTGCTGATCCTCTCGTCGAACTGCGTCGAAGGCGGCCCCGCGGCGATCGAGGCGCTGTCGCTGGGGGCGAGCGATACGCTCGCCAAGCCCGGCCGCGGCAGCTTTTCGGGGCGTTTCGCCGAGATATTGACCGAGCGCATCCGGACGCTGGGGCAGCAGCCGCAGCACGGCATCACCATCGTGCGCGCGGCGGCGCCCGCGGTGGCCGCGCCCGCGCCGGTCGCGATCGACACCGACCAGCCGCTCGAATGCATCGCGGTCGCCGCCTCGACCGGCGGCATCCCCGCCTTCACCAGCTTCCTGACGCATCTCGACCCGCGCATCACCGCGCCGATCCTGCTGACCCAGCATCTGCCCGACGCCTTCATGGAATTCTACGCGAAGCAGATCGCAACGATGACTGCGCGCAAGGTCGTGGTCGCGGCGGCGGGGATGATCGTCGAGAAGAACCATATCTACCTCGCGCCGGGCGACGCGCATCTGGTCGTCGTGGCCAACGGCCGCCGCCGCGAGATCGCGCTCGACCGGCGGCCCGTCGCCAACGGCTGCTGCCCCTCGGCCGATCCGATGTTCGATTCGCTCGCCGAGGTCTACGGTCCGCGCGCCGCCGCGGTGGTGCTGAGCGGCATGGGGCGCGACGGCGCCGACGGCGCGGCGCGGCTGAAGGAAGCAGGCGGGACGGTCTTTGCCCAGGCGCCCGAAAGTTGCGTCATCTGGGGCATGCCCGGTGCGGTCGCCAAGGCGGGGATCGCCGCCGCGACGCTCAACCCCGACGCGATCGCGCTGATGCTCGGCAGCCTCCTCAAGGGGCGGGCGAAATCATGATGGAGGGGAGCGCCAGCGAATCGGCCTACCGCGTGCTGATGGGGGTCCTCGAATCGCGGACCGGCCAGACGCTGTCGCCGAGCCGCATCTGGCGCATCGAAATGTCGCTGAAGCCGGTCATGCAGCGCCACGGCATCGCCGACCTCGACGGGCTCGTCGCGGCGCTGGTGACCTCGACCAGTCGCCATTTGCTCGACGACACGGTCGATGCGATGCTCAACAACGAGACATTTTTCTATCGTGAACACAGCGTGTTCGACGACATAGCGCAGACCGCGCTTGAAAAGCTGAGGGTGATCAACGCCGACAAAAGGCGGCTCACCATCTGGCACTGCGGCGTGTCGACGGGGCAGGAAGCCTATTCGATGGCGATGCTGCTCGCCGAGCAAGAGGCGCGCTGGGCGGGGTGGCAGGTCGACATCATCGGCACCGACGTCAGCTATCATGCGATCAGCCGCGCGCGCGTCGGCCTCTACAGCCAGTTCGAGATCCAGCGCGGGCTGCCGGTGCAGCGCATGGTGCGCTGGTTCGACCAGACCGAGGGCGGCTGGCTCGCCAAGGCCGATTTGCGCCGCCGGATCGACTTCTCGGTGCAGAATATGCTGACCGACCGCCCGCCGCTCGCGAGCCCCGCGGACCTGATCTTCTGCCGCAACCTGCTGCTCTATTTCTCGCTGCCGATGCGGCAGAAGGCGTTCGCGCGGCTGCGCATGGCCGCCGCGCCGCAGAGCTTCCTCGTGCTCGGCGCGGGCGAGACGGTGCTTGGCCAGACCGACCAGTTCGTCGCGAGTCCGCGCCTCCGCGGCCTCTACGAACCCGCCGACCAGCAGGTGCGCCGTCCGCAAGCGGCCTGAACCCGCCTTGCATTTTGTGCGGGGGTGGCGCAGGTGGGGACGGGTTTTGGACGGATCGGGCCGCGACACGCATGAGCGAATATATCGAACGCTGGTCCCCCAATTTCGACGAGCGCGCGCTGAACGTCTCGATGATCGTCCTCCATTATACCGGCATGAAGAGCGGCGCCGAAGCCATTGATTGGCTTGCCGATCCCGAATCGAAGGTGTCGGCGCATTATGTCGTCAGCGAGGACGGCCAAGTCACCCATATGGTGCCCGAGGAGAAGCGCGCCTGGCATGCGGGGCGCTCGCACTGGCGCGGGGTCAGCGACATCAATTCGGCGAGCGTCGGGATCGAGATCGTCAATCCCGGGCACGAATGGGGCTATGTGCCCTTTCCCGACCCGCAGGTCGCTGCGGTCGTGCGGCTGGTCCATCTGATCAAGGATCGCCATTCGATCACGCGCGGCAATGTCGTCGGCCATTCGGACATCGCGCCGACGCGCAAGCAGGATCCGGGCGAGCTCTTCCCGTGGGAGGAACTGGCGCGCCGCCGCCTCGCGTTGCCGCGCCCGACGAAGAAGCTGACCGATCCGCTGTGGACCGACGCGGGTTTCCTGCTCGCGCTCGAACGCTTCGGTTACGACGTCACCGACGGTTTCGCCGCGACGGTCGCCTTCCAGCGGCGCTTCCGGCCCGAGCTGATCGACGGCACGATTTGCGGCGAATGCCGGGCGATCCTGCTGGCGCTGCTGCTGCCGCAGCCCGAGGGGGATTGATAGTCCGTCGCCCCCGCGAAGGCGGGGGCCGCTATGGGCGTGGTGCAAGATTGCCAGCGGCCCCCGCCTTCGCGGGGGCGACGAATTATCACAAATTGTGATGGAACCTGTTATACTCGCCCCCGCCAGAGGGTCGGGCGATCGCCGCTTCGCGCAAGCGAGGGGGAGGAAAGTCCGGGCTCCACGGAAATCACGGTGCCGGATAACGTCCGGCGGCTCCGGGAAGCCGGAGCAAGGGAAAGTGCCACAGAGAGAAGACCGCCAAAGGCCTCGGCCCGGCGAAAGGTGAAAGGGTGCGGTAAGAGCGCACCGCGCGGACGGCAACGGACGCGGCATGGCAAACCCCACCGGGAGCAAGGTCGAATAGGGATGGCACGGATTTATCCAGGGCTGGTTCCGGCCCCGCCGTCCGGGTTGACTGCTTGAGCGTCCGGGCAACCGGCCGCCTAGAGGAATGATCGCCCATCCCCCGTCAAAAGGGGTGGACAGAACCCGGCTTACAGACCCTCTGGCACACTCTCCCTATCGGCGGCGCGGGAACCGCGCCGCGACGGCCCGCGTATTAGGTGGACCAGAAAAGGAGACGAACCATGAAAGTCGTCGATGACCATGTCGAGGTGACCGAAACCGAGGCGAGCAGCGGGGTAAAGGGCCATAATGTACGTTATGTCCTGGCCTTTTCGATGATCGCGGTGATCATCGTGCTGTCGGCGATCTGGATCGTGCCTGCGCTGCTGCAGCCCTGATTCCGCCGCTTATTTTGCTTTCGTCACGCCGATCAGCTCGAATTCGGGCTCGGGCGTGTCGTCCATGAAGATCGTCCGCGCCGGCCGCTTGAATTTGCGCGTGTAGAGCGTGTCGTAACTGCGATCCTCGCCGTCGCCCCTGACCTTGAGCAGCGAGGTGACGGTGTCGCCGGTGAGCACATTCCAGCTCATCTCGTCGCCGTCATGCGCATAGGTGCGGCTGTAGAGGGTGACGTCCATCCCGATCAGCTGCATGCGCGGCTGCGCCTTGGCAACCCGGTAGCGATAGGTGGTCGACATCGCCGTGGTGCCGCCGGTCAGGTCCTCGATCACCAGCACACCCTTTCTGATCGACAGCCCCACGTCGCCGAGCCGGTCGGGCTGGAGCGTCAGCCGGCCGCCGAGTGTCTGGCCCGCCATCTCGGCGTTGCGGACGCTGAGCACGACGTTGACGATACGCTCGTCGGGGCTGGCGACGACATAGACAGTGTCGGGCTCGCCATCGCCATTGAGGTCGCCGTCGACCCGCGCCTCGATTTCCTGCCCCATTTCCAGCCCCGCATCGAGCTGTTCGTCGGTGATCCGCGGGATGGGTATGGTCAGCGGCGAGGGCTCCGCGGCGTGCGCGGTTCCGGCGAGCAGCATGGCGGCGGCGACAAGATAGGCCTTCATAATATCCCCTGGTTCTGGTCGATCAGATTATCAGCTGTTGCCCGATCGTCCAGCGTGCCGCGGTGACGGGGCGCACAGGCGGTCTTTTTCGCTTTGCCATGCGATTTTGCGGGCTTAGGATCGCCCCGGGTCGCAGAATCGAACGATGATGCGGGGGCGATCAAGCGATGACGAGGACGATCTGGCGAAGCGCGGTGGCGGCGCTGTTCGTGCTGCTGCTCGGCACGGCGGGGACGGCAGCGGCGCAGACGGGCGGTACGTGCGGCAATGCGCCGCTGCGTGGCGACCGTGTCGCGCTGCTGATCGGCAACAGCGCCTATGACGGGTACAGCTGGGCCGCGCTCGCCAATAGCCGCAACGATGTCGCGCATGTCTGCTCGACGCTGACCGACGCCGGCTATGCGGTGCGCGTCGTCGCCGACGCCGAGCATGCCGATCTGATGGCCGCGCTCGACCGCTTCGCGGCCGAGGCCGTGGGGGCGGGGACGGTGGTCGTCTATTACGCCGGGCACGGCTTCCAATATGCGCAGAAGAATTACGTCGTGCCGACCGACGCGCCGCCGATGACGCGGCGCAGCGACCTCGACCTGCGTTTCGTGTCGCTCGAGACGATTGCGAAGCGCGTGATCCCCGACGGCGCGGTCGCGCTGTTCCTGGTCGATGCGTGCCGCACCGCCGACCCGGTCGTGCGCCTCGCCGACCAGCCCGCCGTCGCGACCGAGGGCGGGGTCGGCCCGATCGGCCTCCTGTCGCTGCCGCGCGGGGCGGTGCTCTATTCGACCGCGATCGGCGCGCCGGCCTATGACGACGCGCCGATCGGCTCGCGGCTCAGCCCCTTTGCGACCGCCGCGGGGCGCTACCTCGCGATGCCGGTGCCGCTGACCGCGATGTTCGGCGCGATCGAGAGCGAGGTGCCCGAACTCACCGAAGGCATGCCGCGCGGCGAGCAGGAACCCTTTCATTATGGCCGCAAGCTGAGCGGGCTGTATCTGGTCGAGCCCACGAAGCTCGACCCCGCACTGGCCGCGCCGCCGCCCGCCAGCGCCGCGGTGCCTGTTGCCGCCGCGCCCGCGCAGGCGACGACGCGTGGTGCGCCGGCGCCGATCGCGCCGCTCGACCTGCCGCTCGCGCGGCTCGCGGTCGAGGACGAGCCGATCGTCGTCGCCAAGCTGCTCGCGAGCCGCTCGACCGCCGACATCGCCGCGCTGGCCAAAGGCGGCGACCCGGTGGCGCAACATATCCTGGGCTATATGCTCGAATTCGGGGTCGGGGTGGCGCGCGACATGGGCGCGGCGCGCGAATGGCTCGCGCGCTCGGCGGCGGCCGACTATGCGCCGGGTCAGCTCGAATATGGCTATCTGCTGATCGGCAGCGCGCCGGGCACCCCCGACCGTATCGAAGGCGAGCGGCTCTACCGCGCCGCGGCGGCGAGCGGCTATGCCAAGGCGAAGACGCACCTCGCACATCAATTGTGGATAGGCGGCTTCGGCAAGCCCGATCTGGCGGGTGCCGAACGTTTGTTCGTCGAGGCGGCCGAGGCGGGGCACCCCGCGGCGATGTTCTTTGCGGCCGCGCTGAATCCCGCGAAGCGGGGCGACATGGTCGCGCGGCTGCGCGGAATCGCGAAGGACGGCGATGTCGAGGGCAATTTGTGGCTGTGCGAGCTGGGCGTTTTCAACAGCAGCGTCGCCGACGCCTTCGACGACTGCGCCATTGCGGCGCGCAGTTCGGTGCTGGCAGGCGACGGCTCAAGCGCCGAAACCGCGCGCGCCAATGCGATGGCGATCGTCGCGCTCGCCTATCGGACCGGACAGGGGGTCGAGGCCAATCCGGCGATGGCGCGGCAATGGGCGATGCGCGCGGTCGAATATCCCGACCTGCGCAGCGAATTGCGCGCGCAGATGGAGGGGATTGTTGGGAAATAGGCATACCGATCCTCCCCGGAACGGGGAGGGGGACCAGCGAAGCTGGTGGAGGGGTACAGGCGGGTTGCCTTGCCGGTAAGGTGGCGCACTGTTGCTTCGTCGCCGGACATGTGAGGCTTTTCGGTATAGCGCTGCGCAAACCTCATGTGCCCCTCCACCACCCTTCGGGTGGTCCCCCTCCCCCGTTGGGGGAGGATCGCTTTTGCCCGTTCCCGCCCGAAACCCGCCGCCGCGCAATGGCGAGGCGAGCCCCTACGTCCCCGGATACCCCACCGCCATCACCTCCCACTCCTTCGGGCCCGCGGGCAACTGCACCGTCCGCAAATCCCCCACCGCGGCGCCGCGCAGCGCGCGGGCGAGGGGGCTGTTCCAGCCGATCCGGCCTTCGCCTGCATCGGCCTCGTCGTCGCCGACCAGCGTGACGGTGCGCCGGGTATCGTCGTCGTCGGCCAGCTCGACCGTCGCGCCGAACCAGATGCGGCTCTTGTCGGGCTGCTCGGCGGGATCGACGACGCGCGCCGCCTTCATCCGCCGCGCGAGGAAGCCGAGCCGCCGGTCGATCTCGCGGAGGCGCTTGCGGCCGTAGATATAATCGCCATTCTCGCTGCGGTCGCCATTGCCCGCGGCCCAGCTGATCACCTCGACCAGCTTCGGCCGCTCGTCGCCGAGCAGCGCGTGATATTCGGCGCGCAGCGCGGCGAAGCCCGCGGGGCTGATGATGTTGGTCTTGTCCCCCGCCATGGGCGTGTCAGCCGGGAGTGCGCTTGCCGAGGTAGAAGCTCAGCGGCGCCTGCGGCAGCGGGCGGTCGCGCAGCGTGTCGTAGACGACGGCATTTTCGAGCACGCGCTGGACATAATTTTTGGTCTCGAAGATCGGGATCGCCTCGATCCAGTCGACCATCTCGATCGTGCCCGAACGCGGGTCGCCGTTGGCGCGCAGCCACCGGTTCACATTGCCGGGCCCGGCGTTATACGCCGCGACCGCGAGCGGATAGCTGCCGCCGAAATAGCTCAGCATCTGCTGGAAATAGGTCGAGCCGAGCGTCATATTATAATTGGTGTCGGTGGTCAGCGCCTCGCGGTTATAGGTAAGGCCGAGCTTGCCGGCGACCTCGTTGGCGGTGGCGGGCATCAGCTGCATCATCCCGCGCGCGCCGACGTGGCTCATCGCGGCGCGGTCGAACTGGCTTTCCTGCCGCGTGATCGCGTGGATGAAGGTCCAGTTGCCCTCATGCCCCGCGGGCACGCGCACGGTCGGGAAGCCCGATACCTCGACCGCGTCGAGGCTGTTCGCCTGCGCGCTGCGGCCGATCATCACGCCGAGGTCGGGGCGGCCGATCTGCGTTGCGAGCTGGCCCGCAAGGACATGGTCGGCGGGCGAGGTCGCGCGCTGCGCGAGCGCGCGGAGGAACAAAGACTGTTCGCGCCAGGCGCCGATCTCGCCCAGCGCACGCGCGGCGCGGACGAGCCGGTCGTCGTTGAAGGCGGTGCGTTCGGCCGGGCCGACCTGGATCGAGGGGACCGGCGCGGGTTTGGGCTGCGGCCGGCCGAGCCGTTCGAGCGCGAGCTGGCCGTAGAACTGGTCGTAATGCTGCGCCGCGTCGGCGAAATGCGCGTTGGCGCTGCCATTGTCGCCCGCGGCGAGCGCGGCGCGGCCGGCCCAGTAGAAGCCCTTGGTGCGCGTCTGCGCCGAGCGCGCGGCCTCGCCATATTGACGGAACATGCGCGCGGCGTCGGCGGGACGGCGAAGGTCCTTGAGCGCGATCTGTCCTGCGAGCCAAGCGAGGGTGGTATAATCGTCGCGAACGCTGAGCGGGGTTTCGCGCACCACCGTGCCCGGCGGCAGCGCGTCGCCCAGCTGGCTCGCGATATTATAGGCGGTACGCTTGTCGCCGCTTTCCGACGCGCCCTTGGCGTTGGTGAGCAGGGTCGCGAGCCATTCCTCGGCGTCGGTCGGCGCCTTGGCGAGCGACCGGGGCGCGGCGAGCAAGGCGCGCGCTTCGCCGGCGCGGCCGGCCTTGCGCAGCCAAGTCGCCTTGTCGGTGATATAGCCCGCGTCGGTGCGCGTCAGGCCGGGGTTGGCTGTCTCGACCGCGTTCGCCTGCAGCGCGGCATCCACCGCGCCGCTACGCATCGCCAGGCGCGCGGCAAAGACCACGCGCCGTTCGGGCGAGGTATAGGCAAGCTGGCGCCCCGCGGCGCTCGTCGCGCCCGACCAGAGCAGCCGATCCATGCGCGCGTCATGATCGGCGGCCGAGAGCGCGCCGGGGAAGAGCGACAGGACGCGGCTCGTTTCATAATCGTCGAGCGGGCCGCCGGTCCAGGCGCGGCGCACCGCGGCATAGGCCTCGTCGCGGCGCCCGCTGGCGTTGAGCGCGAGCGCCTGGCGCAAATGGCCGCTTGCGGTCTGCGGCGCATAGGCCTGGAAATAGGCGAGGGTGCGTGGCGGGTCGAAGCTGTCGAGCGCGATCGCCTTTTCGGCGCGGGTGCGCAGCTTGGCGGCGTCGGGCCAGTCGCGGTTGGCGAGCAGGAAGCGCGACAACTGGTCGAAGGAGGCGCCCGTGTTCGCGGTCAGCCGCCGCCATTCGAGCACCGCGTCGCCGACGCTGTTGCCGCTGGTCGGCGGGCTGTTCGATGCCGCGGCGAGCCCCATTTGCGCGCGGTACCACGCCATCTGTTCGGGGGTGAGCTCGCTGGCATGGGCGATGGTGGGAAGGAAAAGCGCGGCGGCGAGCGCGAGGCGGGAAACGGAAGGCAGCGAAATCATGCGGGCCATGCTAGCGGCAAACTCCTTGCGGGGCGCTGAATAGGCGTCCATGAGGCGGCGCGCCGACCGCAGCTATCGAGCGCGGCATGGGCTTTGTAAAGGAGCGGAGCATGTTTTCGGGGTCGATTCCCGCCTTGGTGACGCCATTTCGCGATGGGGCGTTCGACGCCGCCGCTTTCAAACGGCTGGTCGAATGGCAGATCGGCGAAGGGACGAGCGCGCTCGTCCCGTGCGGCACGACCGGCGAGAGCCCGACGCTGTCGTTCGACGAGCATTATGAGGTGATCGACAGCTGTATCGAGACCGCCGCCGGGCGCGTGCCGGTGATCGCGGGCTGCGGGTCGAACGACACCGCGACCGCGGTCCGCCACATGCGCTATGCGCAGCAGGCGGGCGCCGCCGCGGCGCTCGTCGTCGCGCCCTATTATAACCGCCCGACGCAGGCAGGTATGCTCGCGCATTTCGCGGCGCTCGCCGACGCGTGCGACCTGCCGATCGTCGTCTATAACGTCCCCGGCCGCACCGTCGCCGACATCGCCGCCGAGACGATGAACAAGCTCGCCGAAATGCCGAGCGTGGTCGCGATCAAGGATGCCAGCGGTGACCTCGCGCGCGTGACGATGCACCGCGCGGGGGCGGGCGCCGATTTCTGCCAGCTCAGCGGCAACGACGATCTGTGGCTGCCGCATGCGGTGCTCGGCGGCGCGGGCTGCATTTCGGTCACCGCGAATGTCGCGCCGCGGCTCTGCGCCGATTTCGCCGCGGCCTGCGCCGCGGGCGACTGGGCGAAGGCGCTCGCGCTGCACAACCGGCTGTTCGACCTGCACAAGGCGATGTTCACCGACGCGTCGCCCGCGCCGGCAAAATATGCGCTGTCGCGCATCCACGACTGGTTTTCGCCCGAAGTGCGCCTACCTATCATCCCGGCGTCCGATGCATCGCGTGCGGCCGTCGACGCCGCGCTGTCGTCGGCAGGAGTGATTTAAGCTTTCGTTATGGCCCGTCCGCAGTCCGCCGCCGAATTCGACAAGAAGAAAGTCGTCGCCGAAAACCGGCGCGCTCGCTTCGACTATAGCATCGAACAGGTGTTCGAGGCGGGTATCGCCTTGCAGGGCACCGAGGTGAAGTCGCTGCGCTTCGGCGAGGGCACGATTGCGGAGAGCTATGCCGAGGTGACCGGCGGCGAGGTGTGGCTGATCAACGCCAACATCCCTGAATATAGCCACGGCAACCGGTTGAACCACGAGCCGAAGCGCCCACGCAAGCTGTTGCTCAACTGGCGCGAGATCAACAAGATGCACGCGGGCGTCGCGCGGCAGGGCATGACGCTCGTTCCCTTGAGCGTCTATTTCAACAGCCGCGGCCGCGCCAAGGTCGAGCTCGCGCTCGCCAAGGGCAAGAAGGCGCATGACAAGCGCGAGTCGATCAAGGAACGCGACTGGAAGCGCGACAAGCAGCGCCTGATGAAGGACCGCGGATGAGCGGCGAGGCGCATCCCGATCCAAAAGCCCGGGACAAGGCGACGGTGATGAACTGGATCCGCCGCAACTCGCCGACGCGCGAGGAACTGCTCGCGAGCCGGTTCGTGAAGCCGTTTGCCCATAGGGTGGCGCACAGCCATTTGTGGCGCTTTTCGCGCACCTCGGTGCGGCGCGGCACCGCGCTCGGGCTGTTCGTCGGCATCTTCTTCCTGATCCCGGGGGTGCAGATATTGGGGGTGGCGCTGCTCGCGCTGCCGTTCCGTGCCAATATCCCGATCGGCGCGGCGATGACCTTCCTCTCCAATCCGGTGACCACGCCTTTCATTCTCGCGGCGTCGATTTGGTTGGGCAGCTTCCTGTTCGGGCTGCACACCAATGTGTCGAACCTCTATATCCTCTACGACGAGGGCGCCTCGCTGATCGAGTGGTGGCACTGGTTCACCGCCAATGCAGGTACCGCGCTGCTCGGCGGACTTGCCGGGCTGTTCGTGATTTCGGCGGTGTCGGCGGTGATCGGCTATGTCCTCGCGTCGGTGATCTGGGACAATTGGATCCGCCTGCGCTGGCGGCGCAAATTGCACCGCGCGCGCGACAAACGACTTGAGGCATCGACGAGCGACACGGCCGCCGGTTGAACCACCCGCACGCGGGTTTATAGCTTCCCCATCGCAGATCGCCCCGCGCGCGTCGCTGGGCCAGTAACACCGGGGAAAATCATGACTCGTTCGATGCAAACATCGCGCCTGCTGGCGACCGTGGCGCTTGGCGCCCTACTGCTCGCCGCCGCGCCCGCGACCGCCAAGGAAAGGACTGCGGCATCCGCCCCCACGCAGCCCGCGCACAAGCCCGAACTCGGCGACTTCGGTTTCGATTCGACAGGCATGGACAAGAGCGTCCAGCCGGGCGACGATTTTTACGCTTACGCCAATGGCACCTGGGCCAAGAACACCGCGATCCCGGCCGACAAGTCGAATTACGGCATGTTCACCGCGCTTGGCGACCTGTCGCAAAAACGCACCCGCGAAATCCTCGACGTCGCCAAGGCCGATCCGGACAGCATGATCGGCCGCGCTTACTCTTCTTATCTCGACGGCGCGACGGTCGAATATAAGGGCCTCGCCCCGATCCAGCCCTGGCTCGGCAAGATCCGCAGCGTCGAGAAGGCGGGGCTCGCGCAGCTGCTCGCCGAGGCCGACCGCAGCGGCATCCAGCATTTCTTCGGCGGCTTCGTCGGCCAGGACGACAAGAACCCCGAGGTCTATATCTACACCATGTTCCAGGGCGGCATCGGCATGCCCGACCGCGACTTCTATCTGAAGGATGGCGAGCGCAACACCAAGCTGCAGGCGGCGTACCTCAAGCATCTGGAAAATGTTCTGACGCTTGCGGGCGAGAGCGATGCCGCGGCGCGCGCGCAGGCGATCTACGATTTCGAAAAGCAGGTCGCGACGGTCCATTGGGACAAGAACGACAGCAGCGACGCGACCAAGGTCTATAACAAGATGACGATCGGCGAGCTGGCACAGGCCGCGCCGGGCTTCGACTGGACGAGCTTCATCCGCGGTATCGGCGTCAAGGAGGATTCGCTCCTCGTGTCGCAGCCGAGCGCCTTCACGGGCGAGGCCAAGCTGCTCGCCGACGCGCCGATCGGCGTCATCCGCGACGCGCTGATCGTGCGCAGCCTCGACAGCTTCTCGGGTGTGCTGCCCGACGCGGTCGCGCAGGAGGCCTTCTCCTTCTACGGCACTGCATTGTCGGGCACGCCGCAGATGCAGGAGCGCTGGAAGCGCGCGGTCGACTTCACCACCGGCAATATGGGCGAAGCCGTCGGCCAGGACTATGTCGCGAAATATTTCCCGCCCGAGACCAAGGCGGCGATGGACGTGCTGGTCAAGAATGTGCTCGCGTCGATGGGAGACCGCATCGACGGCCTGGCGTGGATGCAGCCCGCGACCAAGGCCAAGGCGAAGACCAAGCTGTCAAAATTCACCACCAAGATCGGCTATCCCGACCGCTGGAAGGATTACAGCAAGCTCGAGATCAAGGCCGACGATCTGTTCGGCAACCAACTGCGTTCGAACCACTTCGCACACGACGACAATATCAGCCGCCTCGGCGGTCCGATCCGCCGCTGGGAATGGGGGATGACCCCGATGACGGTCAACGCCTATGCCAATTTCGGCATGAACGAGATCGTCTTCCCCGCCGCGATCCTGCAGCCGCCCTTCTTCGATCCCAATGCCGACGCGGCGATCAACTATGGCGGCATCGGCGCGGTGATCGGTCATGAAGTAAGCCATCATTTCGACGACCAGGGCGCGAAGTACGACGAGACCGGCAAGCTCGCCGACTGGTGGACGCCCGAGGATGTCGCGGCGTTCGAGGCAGCCGGGCAGGCGCTGATCGCGCAGTATAACGCCTATGAGGTGCTGCCCGGCGAGCATCTCGACGGCAAGTTCACGCTGGGCGAGAATATCGGCGACCTCGCCGGCCTCGCCGTCGCCTACGACGCCTACAAGAAGTCGCTCGGCGGTAAGGAAGCGCCGGTGATCGACGGGCTGACCGGCGACCAGCGCTTCTTCCTCGGCTGGGCGCAGGTGTGGCGGCGCAACTATCGCGAGCAGAATCTGTCGCAGCGGATCACGACCGATCCGCATTCGCCCTCGATCCAGCGGACTTGGGTCTCGCGCAACCTTGACCCTTGGTATAAGGCCTATCAGGTGCAGGAAGGGCAGAAGCTCTATCTGAAGCCCGGGGAACGCGTCCGCATCTGGTGACGCGATAAAGAGAAAGTCTGGCATTGACCGCGACGAGCCTGCCTTCCGCTGATCCCGACATCGGCAGGGGGGCGGGTTCCGGCGCAGTCTTGCCGGTGGTGGGCGGGCTGTCGCGCTTCGACGCGGCGCTGCTCGTCGGGCTCGCATTGCTGTCGGTCGGACTTTTGTTCTGGGCGACGCGCGACGCGGTGCTCGCCGCGGGGTTCCTCGGCGGCCTCGCACTCGCCGCGGGCGGCGCGATCCTGTTCCGCCGCCTGTTCCCCGCCGCGGCCGCCGGCGAGGCGGTGCTGCCCGACTGGACGATGCTGCGCACCGCGGTCGACCATGACGATGTCGGCGTCGCGGTGACCGACCGCGCCGGGCGGCTCGTCTGCGCCAACGACCTGTTCGCGACCTGGATGGGGGGCTTCGTCACCCCGCCGGGGCTGCCGCTCGAAGGGCGCGGCGCCGAACTGCTCAAGAACGCCGGCCGCGCCGCGTGGCGCGACGGCGAGGGCGGGGTCGACGAGCTCGCGGTCGGCACGCTGCACCTGCGCGCGCAGGTGATCCGCACCGGCCTGTCCGAAGATTATCTGGTGTGGCGCTTTTCGGCGGTCGAGCGGCTCGACCTGGTGACCGAGATCAGCCGCCACCTCGACGGCCCCGCGGGCCGCACGCTGGCGCAGGCGGGGGTGATGGCGGCACTGGTCAGCGCCGAGGGGCGACTGCGCGTCGCCAATCAGGCCTTCCTGCTGCGCGCGCTCGGCGAGGGCGACGCCAGCCATTATGCCGGGCGCGACGTCGCGCCGCTGCTGCGGCTCGACGATGCCGGGACGCTCTATTTCGGGCGCGAGGGCGATCGCGCACCGCCGGTGCGGCTGATCCAGATCCCGCTGATCCCCGCCGACAGCCACGGCCCGATGCTGCTCGCGCTGATCGACGAGGAAATCGGCGTGGCCGACCGCGGCACCGCGCAGACCTATGTCGAGACTTTACTGTCGCTGCTGCCCTTCGGGCTGGCGATGGTCGATCGCGACGGGCGCTTCCTCTATATGAACCGCGCCTTCGTTCGCGCGGCCGGGCTCAACGAGGCCAGGATGCCGCGCTATCCCGGCGATATCGTGGTCAACGAGGACAAGGGCCCGCTCGCCGACATGATCCGCCGCCACAGCAGCGGGCAGCAGGTCGGCGGCGACCTGTCGATCCGCCTCGCGGGGCAGGGCGATGAGCCGGTGTCGATGCGCGTCGTCGGGGTGCGCGGGCTGGGCGAGGCGGCGGTGCTGCTGAGTCTCAAGGATTCGAGCGAGGAATCGCGGCTGAAGCGCCAGGTCGCGCAGGCGTCGAAGATGCAGGCGGTCGGCCAGCTCGCCGGCGGCGTCGCGCACGACTTCAACAATATCCTGACCGCGGTGCTCGGCAGCTGCGACCTGATGCTGATGCGCCACACGCCGGGCGACAGCGACTATGACGACATCCAGCAGATCCGCAGCAACGCCAATCGCGCCGCCAGCCTGACGCGGCAATTGCTCGCCTTCTCGCGCCAGCAGACGTTGCGCCCGCAGATATTGCAGCTGCCCGACGTGATTTCGGAGGTGTCACACCTCCTGAAGCGCCTGATCGGCGAGTCGGTGCAATTGTCGGTGCGCCACGGGCGCGGACTGGGCGCGGTGCGCGCCGACCCGGGGCAGCTCGAGCAGGTGATCGTCAACCTCGCGGTCAACGCGCGCGACGCGATGGGCGGGCACGGCACGCTGACGATGGAGACCTATCCGGTGAGCGCCGCCGAAGTCCGCGCGATGGGCAGCGATATCATGCCCCCCGCCGATTACAGCGCCTTGAAGGTCAGCGATACCGGCAGCGGCATCCCCGCCGACGTGCTGCCCAAGATTTTCGAGCCGTTCTTCACGACCAAGGACGTCGGCAAGGGCACCGGGCTCGGCCTCTCGACCGTCTATGGCATCATCAAGCAGTCGGCGGGCTTCATCTTCGCCGACAGCAAGCCGGGCGAGGGGGCGAGCTTCACCATCTACCTGCCCGTGCACCGCGCCGAAAAGGATGCGCCCGCCGCCGCGCCGCCGCCGCCCAAGCCCAAGAAGAGCCAGTGGGGCACCGGCACGATCCTGCTCGTCGAGGACGAGGATATGGTACGCGCCGTTGCCGAGCGCGCGCTGACCCGCGCGGGCTATAATGTCGTCACCGCGTCGCAGGGCGAGGAGGGGATCGAACGCTTCGGCAGGATGGACAAGGTCGACCTGATCCTGACCGACGTGATGATGCCGACGATGGACGGACCCGCGATGGTCCGCATCCTGCGCGGCCAGCGTCCCGACCTGCCTGTTTTGTTCATGTCGGGCTATGCCGAGGAACAATTGCGCCAGTCGATCGATATTGACCATGTGTCCTTCCTCCCCAAACCCTTTTCGGTCGCGCAGCTGACCGAGGCGACCTCGGCGGCGCTCGACGCCGCTGCGCAGCGGGCCGCGCATGGCTGAGCGCCGCATCCTGCTCGTCGAGGACGATGTGCTGATCGGTATGATGCTCGCCGACATGTTCGACGCGCTCGGCTATCCCGAACCCGCGCAGGCGGCGAGCGTCGAGGATGCGCTCGCGGCGATCGCGGCCGGGCCGCTCGACGCGGCGCTGATCGACATCAACCTTGGCGACGCCAAGGGCTGGCCGGTCGCCGACGCGCTTGCGGCGCGCGAGATCCCCTTCGCCTTCACCTCGGGCGGGGGCGACGTGATTCCCCCGGCGCACGCGCATCGCATATTGGTGTCGAAGCCGTTTCGGCTGAGCGAGATCGAGGCGGTGCTGGGTGGGTTTTTTGGCGGTTAGCTGCGCGCAGTCGCGCATCCAGATTATTTTTGTTCTACTCTTGTTCCACTGGAACAAATGCCGTACACAGGTCCGGCGTTGCGATGCTTCTGCCTTCGCGATAGAGCAGGAAAGGGACGGTCATGGCCGGTCAATTGTCACTCGTGGATGTGGGGAAATCAGTGAATAGCTCGGACAGGCAGAAGGCGCTCGACGCCGCGCTGGCGCAGATCGATCGCGCCTTCGGCAAGGGCTCGGTGATGAAATTGGGCCAGAAGGAAGCGATGCAGGTCGAGTCGATCTCGACCGGCTCGCTCGGGCTCGACATCGCGCTCGGGGTCGGCGGTCTGCCGCGCGGCCGCGTCATCGAAATCTATGGTCCCGAAAGCTCGGGCAAGACGACCCTCGCGCTGCACACGCTCGCCGAGGCACAGAAGGGCGGCGGTACGGTCGCCTTCGTCGACGCCGAACATGCGCTCGACCCCGTCTATGCCAAGAAGCTCGGGGTCAATATCGACGAACTGATCGTGTCGCAGCCCGACACCGGCGAGCAGGCACTCGAAATCGTCGACACGCTCGTGCGCTCGAACGCGATCGACGTGCTCGTCGTCGACTCGGTCGCCGCGCTCGTCCCGCGCGCCGAAATCGAGGGCGAGATGGGCGACAGCCACGTCGGCCTGCAGGCGCGCCTGATGTCGCAGTCGCTGCGCAAGCTCACCGGCTCGATCAGCCGCTCGCGCTGCATGGTGATCTTCATCAACCAGCTGCGCATGAAGATCGGCGTTATGTACGGCAATCCCGAGACCACGACCGGCGGCAATGCGCTGAAATTCTACGCGTCGGTGCGTCTCGACATCCGCCGCACCGGCCAGATCAAGAATGGCGACGAGATCGTCGGCAACACGACGCGCGTCAAGGTTGTCAAGAACAAGGTCGCGCCGCCGTTCAAGCAGGTCGAGTTCGACATCATGTATGGGCAGGGCATTTCCAAGATCGGCGAGATTCTCGATCTGGGTGTCAAGGCCGGCATCGTCGAGAAATCGGGCGCCTGGTTCAGCTATGACTCGATCCGCATCGGGCAGGGTCGCGAGAATTCCAAGACCTTCCTCAAGGACAATCCGGAACTGATGGATCGGCTCGAAGCCGCGATCCGCAGCCGCACCGACGCGGTGGCCGAGGAAATGATGGCCGGCCCCGACGACGAGGGCGACGACGACTGATAGCCTCGGCCGCCCCGGTCCTTATGACCGGTGCGGCCCACCAACGGCGGCGGGTTCCTTGCCCCTCGGTCTGCGCCCTCTCGTGACCGGCCCGCCCGCCGTTGGCCTTGCGCGACCCCTGCGAGCGGCTACAGAAGGGCGATGCCCGCGATCCGCCTCTTCGGCCTGCCCACCGACATCAACAGCAGCTTCGAACGCGGCGCCGCGCGCGGCCCCGCGGCGATCCGCGCGCAATTGTGGAGCGAGCGCGGCAATATGGCGAGCGAGCTCGGTCCCGAGCTCGGCACCGACATCGCCTTCGCCGACGACGGCGACCTCGCGCTGACCGAGGACACCCCGCGCGACGACGCGATGATCCGCCGTCACGTCGCGCTGGTGCACGAAGATGGCGAAATCCCGCTCGCGCTCGGCGGCGACCATGCGGTGACCTTCCCGCTCGTCGAGGCCGCCGCGGCCTGCTTCGGCCCGCTCAATATCCTCCACATTGACGCGCATCCCGACCTCTACGATGATTTCGCCGGCAACCCCCGCAGCCACGCCTCGCCCTTCGCGCGCATCTGTGACGGCGGCCACGCCAAGCGGCTGGTGCAGGTCGGCGTTCGCACCCTGACGCGCCACTGCCGTGAGCAGGCCGACCGCTTCGGGGTCGAGATCATCCCGATGACGGGCTTCGCGCCCGGAGCGGTGCCGGTATTGGATGGGCCGCTCTATATCTCGATCGACATGGACGGCATCGACCCGTCGGCGGCGCCCGGCGTCGCGCATCCCGAACCCGGCGGGCTCACCGTGCGCGAACTGCTCGCCGTGCTGCACAAACAGACTGCGCCGATCGTCGGCGCCGACATCGTCGAGCATCATCCCGGCCGCGACATCGGCGACGTCACCGCGATCCTCGGCGCCAAGCTGGTGCGCGAACTCGCGGCGCTGATCGACCGCAACGGATCTTATAAGCCCTAACAGGAGAGCGACATGAGCCTGATCGTCCACCATCTGAACAACAGCCGCTCGCAGCGCATCCTGTGGCTGCTCGAGGAACTCGGCGCGCCCTATGCGATCAGGCACTACCAGCGCGACGCCGCGACCAACCTCGCGCCGCCCGAGCTCAAGGCGATCCACCCGCTCGGCAAATCGCCGCTGCTCGAAGATTCGGGGCGGGTGATTCAAGAATCGGGCGCGATTGCCGAATATCTGTGTGAAAATTACGGCGGCGAGGCGTTCGTCCCGGCGCGCGGCACCGACGACCATGTCCGCCACCTCGAGCTGATCCATTTCGCCGAGGGGTCGGCGATGACGCCGATCCTGCTCAACATCTATCTGGGCCGCCTCGGCGACGCCGCCGCGCCGGTCAAGCCGCGCATCGAAGAACAGTTGGGCGCGCATTTCGCCTATCTCGAAGACGAACTCGGCGATTCGGGTCATTTCATCGGCGACAGCCTGTCGGCGGCGGACATCATGTTGAGCTTCCCCGCCGAAGTCGCGGCGATGGGCGGCGCGGCGCGCTATCCCAAACTCGCGGCGTTCGTCGCGGCGATGCACGCGCGCCCCGCCTGGCAGGCGGCGCGCGCGAAGGGCGGGGCCTATTTTGTCTTCTGAGGCCGGCTTGCGCATCGCGGCGTTGATGTTGGCGTTCGGCCTGGCAGCACCCGCCGCCGCCGAGCCCGCAGTGCTCGATCCCGCGGTCGAGCGCAGCGTCGAGACCTTCGGCGCGGCCGCTTTCACCCCGACCGCGGACGACGAAAGCGCCGCGATGGCCCGCCTCGCCGACTATACGCTCGCGCTCGAAAAGCGCGATTTCGCGACCGCCTATGCGATGCTCAGCCTGACGCGGCAGGCCGCGACGCCGCGGCTCGAATGGGAGGGCAATCTGCGCAAGCAGGACGGGCTGTGGGCCGACGGCCGCATCCGGATATTGCGATTGCAATGGTATCTCGATCCGCCGGCGCAGACCCCCGGGCTCTACGCGGCCTTCGACTTTCGCGGCGACCGGCCCGACGGGACGATGGATTGCGGCTATATCGTCGCCCACCGCGCCGCGCCCGGCGGCGCCTTTGCCGTGGCCAGCAGCAATGTGTCGATCGTGCCGCCCGAGCTGATCGAGGACGGCGTGCCCAAGGCCGATGTGCTGCGCCAGCTGCCCTGTTACCTGGGCAAGGGCGTCGCGACCGCGCTCTGATCCGACCGCGCTGAAACCCAAGGAATTTCGGCTTGCCGCGCCGAACGCGGCGCGGCAAGGTTCGCGCGCTGCCGCCCGGCGGCTTGCGGTGGGGGAAATTCGATGGCGATGATGGCACTGGCATTGCTGGCGGCGGCGGCCGGCCAGCCCGAAATCAAGGTCGCGCCGGTGCCCGGAAAGGGCTTCGTCGCGACGGTCGCGCTGATCGACGCCGATCAATATGACGCGACCATCGACCGCATCAAGATACTGGCGACCCAGCGCTGCGGCAGCCTCAAGGTGCGGTTCGGGCGCTATTATTTCGACAACCAGATCGACGTCGATCGCGGCGTCACCGTGATCAAGGATTTTCGCCAGAATTTCTCGTGTTTCGACCCCGCGACCGATCCGTACAAGCCGGTCCCCGCCGACTGGAAGGCGAGCGCCGCCGAAGTTACCGCGGCGACGGCATTCGCCAAACGATTCGTCGACAATCTGGACGCCGGCAATGGCGCGGCGCTGGCCGCGATGATGGATCCCGCGCTCGAGACGACGACCGCCGAGATGAAGCGCTTCAGCGAGGAAGCGAAAATGCACCAGACCGGGCCCGGCGCGTTCACGGTGCGGCTCGACGGCTGGCTCAACAATCCCGAGGATGCCGCCTATCCGGGTGCTTATGCTTTTTTCGCGGTGATCAGCAGCCATCCGGGGATCGCGGGGACGTGCGGCGGGCTGCTGCTCTATCGCGAGCGGACGGGTGTCTACAAAATCTCGCAATATGACGTGCGCTATGTCTCGCAGGCTCTGATCGACGAGGAAGGCTATAGCGACGAGGAGCTCAACCGGCTCTGCCAGCGCTAGGCCCGGTCCAACGCAAGCATCACGCTTGAGAAAAGCCGCGTAGCGCACTAGATCGCGCGCATGACTTCGACCAACGACATTCGCCGCTCGTTCCTCGACTATTTCGCGGGGACCGGCCACCATATCGAGCCGTCGGCGCCGCTGGTGCCGTACAACGACCCGACTTTGATGTTCGTCAACGCCGGGATGGTGCCGTTCAAGAATGTCTTCACCGGGCTGGAGAAGCGGCCGTACAGCACCGCGGCGTCGTCGCAGAAATGCGTGCGCGCGGGCGGCAAGCACAACGACCTCGACAATGTCGGCTTCACCGCGCGCCACCACACCTTCTTTGAAATGCTGGGGAATTTCTCCTTCGGCGATTATTTCAAGGAACAGGCGATCCACCATGCCTGGACGCTGATCACCAAGAGCTGGGGCCTCAGCCCCGACCGGCTGACCGCGACCGTCTATCACACCGACGACGAGGCGTTCGACCTGTGGAAGAAGATCGCGGGGCTGCCCGAGGAGCGGATCATCCGCATTCCGACCAGCGACAACTTCTGGTCGATGGGCGACACCGGGCCGTGCGGGCCGTGCAGCGAGATCTTCTACGACCATGGCGACCATATCTGGGGCGGCCCGCCAGGGTCGGCGGAGGAAGACGGCGACCGCTTCGTCGAGATCTGGAACCTGGTGTTCATGCAATATGAGCAGCTGCCGGGCGGCGAGCGCGTCGACCTGCCGCGGCCGAGCATCGACACCGGCATGGGGCTCGAGCGCGTCGCGGCGGTGCTGCAGGGCGTCACCGACAATTATGACACCGACACTTTCAAGGCGCTGATCGCGGCGTCGGTCGACCAGACCGGCGTGCCCGCCGACGAAGCGCACAAGGCCAGTCACCGCGTGATCGCCGATCATTTGCGCGCGTCGAGCTTCCTGATCGCCGACGGCGTGCTGCCGTCGAACGAGGGCCGCGGCTATGTGCTGCGCCGGATCATGCGCCGCGCGATGCGCCATGCGCATCTGCTCGGCGCCAAGGATCCGCTGATGTACCGGCTGCTGCCGTCGCTGACCGCCGAGATGGGCGCCGCCTATCCCGAGTTGATCCGCGCGCAGCCGCTGATCGCCGAAACGCTGGAGCGTGAGGAAACCAGGTTCCGCCAGACGCTCGACAAGGGCCTGCGGTTGCTCGACGAGGCGACGATGGGCATGAGCGCCGGCGCGACGCTGCCCGGCGACGTCGCGTTCAAGCTCTACGACACGTTCGGCTTCCCCTATGATTTGACCGAGGATGCGCTGCGTACGCAGGACATCGCGGTCGACCGCGCGGGGTTCGACGCGGCGATGGCGCAGCAGAAGGCGGCGGCGCGCGCGGCGTGGAAGGGCAGCGGGCAGAAGGCGTCGGAAGAAATCTGGTTCGACCTGGCCGAGGCCAACGGCAGCACCGAATTCACTGGCTATGGGTCGACAGAAGGCGATGCGACGGTCGTTGCCCTGGTGAAGGACGGGGTTCCGGTCCAGGAAGCGGAGGCCGGCGACAAACTGGTCGTGCTTACGAACCAGACACCATTTTATGGCGAGAGCGGCGGGCAAATGGGCGATACCGGATCGCTCTATACGTCGGATGGAACACGGGCGATCATCAGTGACACCGGCAAGCCGCTCGGCCGACTCCATACGCATCAGGCGGAATTGACCAGCGGCAAACTGCGCGTGGGGGACACGATTCATCTTAGCGTCGACGCCGAACGCCGCGACCGCATCCGCGCCAATCACAGCGCGACGCATCTGCTGCACGCGGCGCTCCGCAACCGGCTCGGCGGGCATGTGACGCAGAAGGGCAGCCTGGTCGCCGAGGACCGTTTCCGCTTCGACTTTTCGCACCCCAAGGCGCTGAGTGCCGAGGAAATCGCCGATGTAGAGGCCGATGTGAACGCGCAGATCCGCAGCAACGAGGCGGTGACGACACGGCTGATGACCCCCGACGACGCGGTCGCCGCGGGCGCGCTGGCGCTGTTCGGCGAGAAATATGGCGACGAGGTGCGGGTGCTCAGCATGGGGCATGGCGACGATCATCATTATTCGGTCGAGCTTTGCGGCGGGACGCATGTCCGCGCGCTGGGCGATATCGCGCTGTTCAAGATCGTCGGCGAATCGGCGGTATCGTCGGGTGTGCGGCGCATCGAGGCACTGACCGGCGAAGCGGCGCGGCAGTGGCTGAACGGCCGCGACGAGGCGCTGAAGGCGGCCGCCGCAGCCCTCAAGACCTCGCCTGACGAGGTGCCGGCGCGCGTCGCGGCGCTCGCCGAGCAACTCAAGAAGGCCGAGCGCGAACTCGCCGATACGAAGAAGGCGCTCGCGCTTAGTGGTTCTGGGGGCGGCGGCGGCGGTGCCGCGGCGGGTCCGGCGGTCGAGCAGGTCGGTGACACCGCCTTCCTGGCGCAGGTCGTCGACGGGCTCGATCCCAAGGAACTCCGCGGCACGGTCGACGGGCTCAAAAAGCAGGTCGGCAGCGGCGTGGCGATGCTCGTCGCGGTCAACGACGGGCGCGCTTCGGTCGCGGTCGGCGTCACCGAGGGTGTGCCGCATAATGCCGTCGACCTGGTCAAGGCAGCGGTCGCGGCGCTCGGCGGGCAGGGCGGCGGCGGGCGCCCCGACATGGCGCAGGGCGGCGGGCCGAACGGCGACGCGGCGAATGACGCCGTCGCGGCGGTCAAGGCCGCGCTCGCTTGAAACCCACCAAGAAGACGCGGCGCACCGACCATGCCGAGCGGCTGATCGCGGCGCCGCTGGTCGACGTCTTTGCGGCCTTCACCAGCGCGGCAAAGCTCGCGCAGTGGTTGCCGCCCGAAGGGGCGACGGGGACGTTCGAGCATATCGACCTGCGCGCGGGCGGCGGCTTTCTGATGCGGCTGACCTTCGACGACGCCGATGTCGAGACCAAGAGCGACGACGATAGCGATGTCGTGGAAGTCTATATTCCGACCCTCGACGACGGGCGGCTGGTGGTGTGGGAGGTCGAATTCATATCCGACGACCCGCGCTTTTCGGGGACGATGGCGATGCACTGGTATCTGTCGCGGCAGAGCGGCGGCACGCTGGTGACGATCGACGCGCATCAGGTGCCGCCGGGAATTTCGGCGAAGGACCATCTGGAGGGACTGAACTCGTCGCTGGCGAATCTGGCGCGGGTGGTGGAAGCGGGTTGAGGCACGTCCTCTCCCCTTCAGGGGAGAGGTAGCGCAGCTTGCTCCGGCAGGAGCTAGCGAAGCTCGGAGAGGGGCTTGGCCTCGGGCCGGCGTTCCCCTCTCCAACTCCGGCTAGGCGCTTTGCGCCAAGCCTGCGTATCCTCTCCCCTGAAGGGGAGAGGGCTTTGCCTCAACTCTCCACCCCCTTTGCCTTCCCCCACGCCCTGGCGGCCGTGTAGCCGAGATAGCCGGTGCCGAAGAGCGCGTAGAGCGGTTCGGGGATGCCCGCGAGATAGGCGTTCATGCCCTCGGCGATGCCCCGGGCCATGTCGGGGCGCGCGGCGGCGATCAGCCCCATCGGGATCGCCCAGAGCAAGAGCGCATACATGACATAGAGGAAGCTCGGCCGTGCGCGGCTGGTCCAGGGATCGGCGCTGTTCGCCTCGGCGACGATCGCCGCCATGCGCGTCCGGATCGCCTCCATCTCCTGGCTGCCCTCGAGCTTCAGCAGCTCGAGCTTGGCGCGGTCGCGCGCCTCGGGGTCGGGGATGATCTTGTCGATCAGCTTGGCGACGGGGCCGATCAGACCTTCGATAATGCTCATTTTATGCTCCATGATGTCAAAGTTCAGTAAAGTTCAGCCCAATGACGCGCTTTCACGCGTCGCTCTGTCCGATGCGGCCCGCGAGCCAGCCGTAGAGAAAGGCCTCCTGGCTGGGGCGGCGTTCGGCGAGCGCGATATAGCGCTCGCCTTGCAGCGCCTCGATCGCGCGCCGCAGCACCGTCTCGCCGCCGGCGCCGCGCACGCGGAGGAAGGCGTCGAGCGCCGACAGGGTGCGTGGGCCGAGTTCGCGGTCGACCGCGATATCGGGATAGTCGCGCGCGGCGCGGTTGAGCGCGTTGAGCGCGCGCTGGAGGAAGCCGGTCGCGGTGCCGCACCCCATGTTGACGCCGGTGTCGAACAGTTCGGCGGCGATGTCGGGCGCGCGGCGCGCGACGCGGTCGAAGCCGGGGCGCTGCCAATAGAGGCGGCGGTAGATGGCGGCGGCGGCTTCGCGCGGCAGGTCGCGCATGGTGCCGCCATAACCCTCGGCGCGCGCGACCGCCTGGGTGATGCCCCAGCAGGTCGGACCGCCGCGGTCGGCGGGGTGGTTTACATAGCGGCCTTCGCGGTCGATGACGGCTTCGATCAGCGCGTCGGCGTCGAGATCGGCGCGGTGGGGTCTGGGCATGATTCGCGTCTCCGGTTTGATGATTCGGTGTGAATGAACCATATGGGTGTTTTTTAGGAAAGGTTTTTCTCCATGCGCGCATTGTCGGTCAGCGAATTGGCGGAAGACCATGGCGGCTGCGCGCTCGTCGACCTGGCCGTCCCCGAGCCGGGACCGGGCGAGGTGCGGGTGCGGGTGCGCGCGGCGGGGATCAATTTTCCCGACCTGTTGATGACGCGCGGTGCCTATCAGCTGAAACCCGAACTGCCCTTTACGCCGGGGCTGGAGTTCGCTGGCGACGTCGATGCGCTCGGCGCGGGCGTGAACGGCTGGCAGGCGGGGGATGCAGTGATCGGCGGCAACCGCTTCGGCGCGATGGGCGAGTATATCGTCGTCCCCGCGGCGAACCTGCGGCCGAAGCCCGCGCGGCTGAGCTGGGAGGAGGCCGCAGCCTATGGCGTCGCCTATCTGACCGCCTGGGTGGCGCTCACCCGCTGCGGGCAGGTGCAGGCGGGCGAATGGGTGCTGGTGCACGGCGCGGCGGGGGGCGTCGGGCTGGCGACGGTCGACCTGGCGCAGGCGCTGGGCGCGCGGGTGATCGCGGCGGCGAGCAGCGAAGAAAAGCGCGCAATGCTGACCGAACTCTACGCGCCCGATGCGGTGATCGGCGGCGCGCCGGGGTTTCGCGAGACGGTCAAGGCGCTCACCGGCGGCAGGGGCGCCGATGTCATCTTCGATCCCGTGGGCGGCGATATATTCGACGAATCGACGCGCTGCATCGCCTTCGGGGGGCGGCTGCTGGTGATCGGCTTCGCGTCGGGGCGGATTCCGGAGGTGTCGGTCAACATGCCGCTGATCAAGGGTTTTTCGGTCGTCGGCGTGCGCGCGGGCGAATATGGCCGCCGCTTTCCCGCGCGCGGGGCGGAGAATATCGCAGCGATCGACGCGCTGGCGGCGGAAGGGAAAATCCGGCCGCACGTCCACGCCGCGCTCGACCTTTCCGACTGGCGCGAAGGCTTTGCGATGATCGAGCGGCGCGAAGTGGTGGGCAAGGTAATTCTGACCGTCTGACGCCGGGCTCCGCCTGCAGACGAGCCGCCGTGCAATCGCGGCGACCCGCGCGGGCGTCCTATGGCCTTGCGACAATCGGACCGTCATAGCGGCGCCGGGGGGTGACGGCGGCCACGCCGCCCTACCGAAAGGAATTGACGTGAAGACATTGCTACTCATCGCGGCCCCGCTCGCGCTGGCCACATCGGCCGCCTATGCGGCGGAACCGGCGGGCGATGGCGACGCCCTGTTCGTCAAGCTCGACGCCAATGGCGACGGCAAGATCGACAAGGCCGAGCTGACCAAGGCGCATGAGGCCAAGGCGGCCGAGAAGGGCGACAAGACGCCGGTCGACGGCGCGAAGATCGACGAGATGATCAAGCGGCTCGACACCAATGGCGATGGCGCGGTCGACAAGGCCGAAATGGCGGCGATGCGCAAGGCGCCCGCCCCGGGCGCCGAAGAGAAGCGCTGATGTGAGGAAGGCGGCGGTCCCCGGGCTGCCGCCGACCGCGGTGGGTCAGGCGAGCCGGATCGCCTGGACGAGGAAACCGAGCCCGACGAGCGTGACGATCCAGCGGCGGCAGCCACGGAAATGCGCCTCGCTGATCCGGTCGAGGATTTTGCGCCGACCATGATGCCCGCCATCGACGCGACGATCGCCCTCGGCCGCGAGAAGGTGCCGCTAATTGCTGCGTTGGCGGAGGCTTGCAGGGGAAAAGCCGAAACGGCTCTTGAAGGCGTTCGACAGATGCGCCTGGTCGGCGAAGCCGCACCGGTGTGCGATGTCGATCAGCGGCGCGCCGCGACGCGCGAGGTCCATCGCGGTCGACAGGCGGATGTCCTGCAGGAAGCCGTGCGGCGTGACCCCGACCTCGCGCTTGAACTCGCGCGCGAAATGGGCGCAGGAATAGCCGAGCCGGTCGGCCATGTCCTGCACCCCGATCTTCGCCTCGAGGTTGTTTTCGATCCAAACGCGCAGGTCGGCGACCATATAGGGCGCGATGCCGCCGCGCGCCGAGGCGGCGGAGGGCGCGGGCGCGCGCTGGTGCAGCGCCATCATGAAGCTGTCGATCAGTGACTGCGCGAGCGCGCGGTCGCCGCTGGTGTCGCGCCGTTCGTGGCAGAGCTGCTCGATCAGCGCCCGGAACAGCAAAGTCAGCATCTGGTCATGGTCCGACCAGCCCGCCGTGTCGGCCGGACCCCGCCGCGACCCCAGCGCCGGATGGTCGACGATCGCAAAGGCCCAGCGCGTCCACAGGTCGTGGCGGATGTTGAGCGGGGTGCCCGCGGGGTGGATGAACAATTGGTGCGAGGGCAGGGCGGCCGGGACCCATTCGCCGTCTTCGTAAATCTCGACCGCGATCGGCTGGCCGGTGATCTGCATCCCGATCAGATGGCCCTGCAGCATCAGCGAGCGGACGTCGCAGCCGCGGTTGTGCCCGATCTCGAGATGGAGCCCGCGCCAGCCCTTTTCGGCCGAACAACGTTCGACGACCAGGTCCGACTGGTGCCGCGCATAAATGGCGCGATCGCTCTTAAAGAAGCTTCCCAGCATCCTCACCTCCCGCGAGGCCGCGCTTTGCTGCACGGTCCCCGATCCAGCTATCGCCCATTCCGCGATGGGCGTCACCTAGTCAGTCGATTAATTAGCAGGATTCTACAAAATAGCAGGATTCGTCAAGAGCCGGGCGCGTCGCCTGCCTAAGAACGCGGCATGAGACCGGCGACCTTCCATAGTCCGCGCATGCCTGCGGCCCCGAAAATGCACACCCACCTTGACCGTTTGGAGTCGGAGAGCATTCACATAATGCGTGAGGTTTTGGCGGATGCGGTGGCTCCGGTGATGTTGTATTCGGTGGGCAA